>JBFONS010000010.1:0-214800 GCA_040779355.1 Colwelliaceae bacterium BS250
TTTCACCGAAAATATCGGTAGATAAATCCAGCTCAGACATATCATTCAGTACACGTTGTCTTAACCCAATGTCAGCTAAATCTTCAACATTACGAGCTAATGTTCGCTCACTATAAGAGCCACCATCGATATAGTGAATAAAAATGGCGGCAACTTCTTTTTAGCCGCATTTCGGTAATCTGTTGGAGCAGAAATAATCATGGTGATTCTCTTTTAATTAAGCTGCGTTGTTGACCGTTGCTTCAACAGGTATTTCATCATGACTATTCTGCGCTAAGTAGGCATAAGTAGCAGTGAAAAAGTAAACCAGTGTTGGCGCAATTAACCAAGTGCGAATAGTTTCGATATCTTGTGTTACATAAGACATTACTCCCATATAAGCACAGCCGGCTAAGGCAACCCAAGAAATGTACTTAGCTAACTTAGCTAACTTAGCTAAAGCAGGTACATCATTACTCGCAGCTTGTGCTGAACATGCAGGAGAGCTTAAATACGCAAATTCAGCCTCTTTACGGGCTAACTCAGCTTGCTCTGCAATGGCTGCTTCTGGGTACGTTTCTTTTGCCCCCATAATTGAGGCTAAACTACTATAAACAACGGTCGCAAAAATCCAGATTGGCACTAAAATAAAGAACATGTGCAATACATCAGCTACCACTAAGGTATAGCTTACCCCAAGTGATAACAACCAAGTGACCATAGCAGCCATATTGGTGTTATTGCCTTTATACTTTGACCAATAGCGAGTAAATCCTAGTTTTGGGAATAACCAATGCTCAGTGACGATAATGGCCCCTACTGGCGCCAACATTAAGCCCATAATTCCAAGAAAGCTCAGTAACTGAGTAAATACAAACGGGAAACAAGCAATGATTGTAGTGACGATACCTACTACCATGGTTACTTTTGTTCTATTCCATTTATAATTTAATGATTGAAAGGCAAGTCCAGCCCGATAAATAGTTGGGTTAGATGTAGTCCAACCGGCGATAATTACGGCAAGAATACCTGCGCTACCTAACGCTTGATAAGCGACAACACCGGCATCAAGTTCAGTGATTGACGCTTTTAATAATAACGCCGCCGCTGCGCCCATAATACCGGCACAGATCCACGCAACATAATGTCCAATAAACATACCTAACGAAGAGTAATAACCATATTTCCAGTTTTTAGCGAAGCGAAAAATAGTCATATCGCCCATACTGCCGTGCATGGCTAGATTACAAATCCAGGCAAAAGCAGCAACATGCCAAAAACCAATATCACCACCGGTATCAACCCAAATATATTGATCGGCTACGGTTAAAAAGTCATCAAAGCTTGAAATACTGGCGACACTACTCGTTGCATCAACCAGTGTTGGCATTAATACCAAAGCGCCAACGATAAACATTAAAATCATCCATGGTGCACAAATTTCTGCAAAGGCAGCTAATTTTTTAAAGCCCTTCATTGCCATAAACACCACAACAGCGCCAACACCTAAGGCGACCAAAACAAATGCCGGTTCAGTAGGATACCAAGTGGTTTGTGGCGAGATGCCAAAGATTATTTTAACCGCTGAAGCCGATACGGTGATCATCGCTCCGGCTAGAATACAAAACAACACCCCATTAATAACACTGTAGAGTTTTATTGTGCCGGGTCCGGCTATTTTTTCAAGGTAGGCATATAAGGTTAAACGCGTATCGGTTGCAATGGGCGCTGTGACTAAAGCCCAAGTCAGTACCGCTAAAAAGTTACCTAACAATAGTCCCCAAAGAATATCGCCGGTACCAACTCCCCAAGCGACAAACAAAGCACCTATAACAAATTCGGTGCCCGCGACATGCTCACCAGCATAGCTAGCGGCAAAGGTTTTGCCAGATTGTAATTTAGCAGCTGAAACCGGCTCGGTTTCAAATTCTGCTGCAGTTGACATGTTCTCTCCCAAAAAAGTCTATTATCTTGTTCTCATACAGAAACACGAAAATAGACATTAATTTTATCGTTATTATATTTTTATTGATTTGATTCTTTTTTAACTGTGTTTAAACGATGCCTGAGCCATTACCACCACTAGAAGGTCTTAATTTACCAACAATGCCACGATAGTTTGCTTTACGATAAGTCGCAATTGGGTCAATCGCCCCACCTTTACGGAAACGCGCCATGGCTAAAATTGGCGAAATATCTGTGTTAAAGGCATTTTTAAGGGTATTGCTACACATAAGTGCATCATTATTCGTTTGATATTCAGTTAGTTGAGGGCGGTTAACTAATAACGCTGATATGTATGAACGTTGTACGCTCGCTGCTGAATTCATTAAACTTTCAATGGGGTCAGTGACGTTGTGTGATTGATCTAACATGTAGTTAGGATTGAAACCTTCCTGATTACGGTACTCTGCATCAACTAATTCGTTGAAAATTAAAAATTGTTGATACGGGTGCAAGCTACCGCTGTCTAAATCATCATCACCGTATTTAGAATCATTAAAGTGGAAACCACCTAGCTTCTTAAATTGGATTAAACGTGAAACAATCATTTCGATGTTTACGTTTGGCGCATGGTGCCCTAAATCTACTAACGACTTAGCTTGTGGCCCTAATTCCATTGCCGCTAAGATATTGCTACCCCAGTCTTGGATAATGGTGGAGTAGAAGGCAGGCTCAAACATTTTATGTTCAATATGCAACTCCCAATCACTTGGCAAACCAGCATAAATAGATTTCATACTTTCTAAGTAACGTTCAAACGCACTTTGGAAATGTTGTTGACCTGGGTGGTTTGAACCATCACCAACCCAAACTGTTAGTGTTTTAGAACCTAACTCTTTACCCCATTCGATACAATCTAGGTTGTGCTGAATGGCTAAATCACGCGCTGCTGCACTGGTATTAGCCAAACTACCATACTTATAGCTATGCTCTTGGCCTGGCTGGTCTTGGAAGGTATTCGAGTTAATTGAATCCCATTTCAAGTTTAAGCTATCAGATGTTTGTTTTAACTCTTTGAAGTCATCAACTTTATCCCAAGGGAAATGTGGTGAAACTCGCTCGGTACATTGTGATAAATCATTGATTACCGCACTGTCTTCTATTTTTTCCCAAATATTACGTGGCTCGCCTTCACCAGGAAAGCGCGCAAAACGTGTGCCACCCGTACCAGTACCCCAAGAAGGTACGGCAATTTGGAATTCTTGTGCTTTAGCAGTGATGTCATCAATATTAATATCATTGCGTGCCAATTGATTACCAAGTGCTTGGTAATCTTCTTTTAAGTAACTTTCTAATTTCGCGTTTTGCTCTGCAATTAATGCTTTATCTATACGTTGTGTCATTTTCTTAATCCTATTCAAATAATTATCAGGGCTTAGCGTAAAAAGGCTTCATGTAAACCACCATCAACACTAATAATTTGACCGGTCGTTTTACTTAATTGTCCAGAAATCAATAAATAAGCCGCTTCTGCTTGATCCGCCGGCGTAATTGGAGACTTCGTAAGAGTACGTTGAGCGTAGAACATAGCTAATTTGTCGCGTAATTCATCATCTGAATCAGATCCTGTAAATTCAACATCATACTTAGTTAAAGAGGCGATCACTCGATCACGTGGGAACATGGTACTACCTTTAACCACGGTAGCTGGAGCTAAACCGTTTACATTAACTAAAGGTGACAATTCTACCGCCAACGCACGTACTAAGTGGTTTGCTGCAGCTTTACTAGTGTCATAAGCTAACGAGCCTTTTTTCGATACAGCTGCATTAACACTTGTTGTTAATACCAGAGAGCCTTTCAAGCCTTGTGCTTGCCAAATTTCATTCGCTTGTGTCGCAACGATATAACCACCTTTAACATTAACCGCAAAGCTAACATCAAACATTTGGTCATCACTCATGCCTGATTGGCCAGGCGCTAAGAATACACCGGCTGTAACGATAACATTGTCGATACCACCGTAAGCCATGATGATTTGATCGAACATCGCTTTAACGGCGCCTCGGTCAGTAATGTCTACTTCTAGTGCTATAGCGGGCCCACAACCTGAAATCCCCGTCCCTGCAACGCCGATACCTTGACCGTAAATAGCCGTTAATTCGTCAGCCGTTTTTTGTGCTGCCTCAAAACGTAAATCAGCACATACCACGTGAGCCCCTTCTTTCGCTACGCGAAAGGCGGTTTCTTTACCAATACCGTCACCAGCACCAACAACGACAACAACGTTACGTGCTAAAGGTGCCTCTGCAGGCATACGCTGTAACTTAGCTTCTTCAAGTGCCCAATATTCAATATCGAATGCTTCTTGTTGTGGTAAGGCTTGGTATTCACTAATAGCTTCTGCGCCGCGCATCACTTCAATGGCACAGTTGTAAAATTCAGTAGTAACACGAGACTCACTCTTGTTTTTACCCCAACCGATAATACCAACGCCAGGAATAAGAATGACTGTGGGGCTTGGATCACGCATTGCTGGTGAATCATCACGCTTACAGTTGCTGTAGTATTGTGCATACTCAACACGGTATTGTTCAATACCGGCATTTAACTTTTCAACTAAGGTCTCAAAATCGTCTTGCGCTGGATTGTAATCAACATAAAGTGGTTGAATTTTAGTACGTAAAAAGTGATCCGGACATGAGGTACCTAATTTAGCTAAACGCGGTGCATCAACACTGTTGACAAAACGTAAGGCATTTTCATCAGATTGCACGGTGGCAATAAATTTAACTTTATTAGATAAAACACCACGCGCTACCGGTAAAAATTTGCTTAATAATGCGGTACGATTTTCATCCGATAGGCTATCTACTTTAGCACCACCAAAGGTATTAGCACCTTTGTCATGCTCTTCGATATAACGTGCTGCTGTTTCAATGACCCAAAGTGAGGTTTCATAACAGCTTTTACTTTCACTGGCCCAGTTAGTGTGACCATGCTGGCCCATTAAAATACCGCTAATGTCAGCACTATTGGCATAAATGTCTTCACATATTAAAGCCGCTTCCCAACCAGGTCTAATCCAAGGCACGTAAGCCATTTTACCGCCCCAGATGACTTCAGTAAGCGCTTCTTGATCTTTACAAGATGCAACCGCAATAACCGCATTAGGGTGAAGATGATCAACATGCTTTTCAGCAATCATTGAATGTAACGGGGTATCGATTGAAGATGCGCGCGGATTTAAACAGAAATTACAATGTTTATACATCGGGATCATGGCATCTTCGCCGGCTGACTTAGGGCCTTTATCGTCAAATTTCTGGTAGGTATCGTCTAGTGCGTCCAATTTTTCTTGATATAAAGAAGAAAAGTTTTCTTTTTTAGCGGTACGTAAATCGCCACCAGAGCCTTTTACCCATAAAACTTCAACTTGCTCACCGGTAAGCGGATCGGTTTCCATGATTTTAGCGGAAGTATTGCCACCACCAGTATTGGTAATGCGTTGATCCGCGCCTAATATATTCGAGCGATAAACTAAGCTCTCTACCCCTGTTAAAGGCTTTGCTACTTCATCATCCCAAAGATAATTTACGTGCTTAAATTCTGCTTTATTATATTTCATAATGTTCCTAGCATATATATTCTTAATATTCGTGACACGCTATCTGCCATTCGAATAATACAAAAGACGTTCCCCGTTACTAACTTAAAACTAATATCTCATGCTAAAAAACAATAGTCAATCACTTTTAATCAAAATCAATCACTAACAAACTAAACCATGCATAAGATGAATTTTCACATAAATATATACAGAGAGCATATAAGGTAAGACATTGTTAAAGCGTTACTTTTAACTTGAAAATAGTTTCAAATGAGTCAGGCATTAAAGAAACGCCACCAACTGTAATGATCTAATGAAACTGGAAAGGTTTATAGCTTACTATTAGCTAGCATACTGCCGCTCATTTTCTAATTAGCGATTATCAACGATTGTTTGATTTAAGCCTCTAAGGCATATTTTAGCCACTGTTCTTTATAGTTAGATAACGCGGTTAAGCTGCTTTTATTCGCTTGGCCAACGTCGATACTACATTCAACATCATCCCAAGTAGTTAAATAGCCCGCGCCTTGAACAGTACCCGTTGAGTCTTTTGATAAAAGAACATCTTGTTTTGCTCTTAATTGGTTTAATACCGCACACAACAAGGGGTTTTTAAGAAAAGCACCCTCAATAAATATTTTTCCTTTAGCGCCTAACATGTCCAGTTGATAGTCGATCATCAAAGCACAATAAAGTGTTGCCAGTGCAATGCCGCTAACTTGATTAACACCGCCAACAAATTCACAATATCTTCCGCCAAAAGGGCCACTACCGTCACTAAAATCAGGTAAAGCAAAAACTTGTTTTTCTATAATTTGTTGTAAATCATTTTCATCGAATTGCTCACCAAGCCAAGAGTCTGATTTCTCACATACCGCTTCAAATTCCCGACCGCCCATAAAACGTGCACAAGCAATTGCTCTGCCTGTTGCGTCAATATTGGCCAGCATATCTTTGTTAGCATCTAAATTTTCTAATGGCACTTGTGTGGCCATTAAAATAGTCCAAGTCCCGGTAGAGATAACGGTGAATGGTGCTTCACCTTGTGTGAGGCGATAACGTAAAAAGCTCGCATTACTATCATGGATGCCATTGAAAACTCGGCAGTCAGCGTTCAAGCCAAGCTCTGCTCTCAGCTCAGGTAAAATGTCACCACAATCAAACCAAGCGGGCTTTATTGGAGGTAATAAATTTCGACAATCTAAGGTATCAACTAAAGATGAATAATCATCTTCTTTTAATGACCATAAATCGGTATGACAACCCAAAGAAGTTATTTCAGCATATCGTTGCCCGGTAAAACGCCACAGCCAATATTGCGGATACATTAAAATATCAGTAGCACTTGAAAACTGTTCAGGGAATTCTTTTTTGAGCCAATAGAGCTGCCGCCCTATGTTTAAACCACCAGGTAAATCAGGAGAGTAGGTTTCACTAAACTTCGGACGAATATCGACGTACTCAGCAGTAGCGACAGTTATGTCTTGATATTCATAATCCAATATTGGTAAGACAAGTCCGTCACTATTAAGGGCATTGCTATTTATTAAAGCCGCCGTAGCCCCATGAGTGGTAATACTTATCGCACTAATCGAATAGTTTTTAGTAACATCTTTAATGCCGTCAGCTAGCCACTGCCAAATAGCGGTAACATTAATACTTGGATAGTCTCCTTTTAGCTCAACAACATTTTTCATTTGTTTAGAAAAAATCGAAGAAAATAGATTATCTAAAACATGTAGTTTTACATGGGTTTTACCAATATCTATTACCAAAGTATTTATTTTTATATCACTTGTCATGATTCATTACTTTCATCGTTATCATTATATCTGACTGACATTAGCCTATGTTTCAAATACAGTACCATCCAAAAACAACCAAAACAACCAAAACAACCAAAACATGTCAAAAACAATCACCGGGTTATACGTAGCAGTTTGAGTAGTTAATCAAGATGAAAAACTTCCTCTAATGCTGTAGTTTTTGGACTGCCATCAGTACACGCAGGGAAATAGAGCACTGTTTCGGCGTATCTATATTGATATTAAAAACAACTAATCCGCAAATTGACGGACCAAATGGCCCAAGGTATCTTTCGCATCACCAAAGATCATTCGACAATTAGGTTTAAAAAACAATGGATTATCAATACCAGCAAAACCGGACGCCATGCCACGCTTTAATACAAAAACGTTTTTAACTAAGTCTGCGTTTATCACCGGCATACCGTAAATTGGGCTGCCTTTCATTTCCCTTGCGGCAGGGTTAACGACATCGTTCGCACCAATAACTATTGCCACATCAAAACTTTCAATACGTTTGTTCACGTCATCCATTTCAAAAAGTTGTTCGTAAGAAACATCTGCTTCAGCTAACAATACGTTCATATGCCCTGGCATACGTCCTGCAACAGGATGAATAGCATAAGAAACTTCAGCACCGTTGTTTTCAAGCAATTGTTGTAATTCTTTCATGCTATGTTGTGCTTGCGCAACGGCCATTCCGTAACCTGGGATAACCAGAACTGATTGCGCAGCTTCAAGTACATAATAAGCATCATCAGGCGTTAACGGCTTTATTTCTCCTTCAATCTTCATTTCACTCGTTACAACTCGCTGGAAACCAGAAGTTAACACATTCACCAGTGAACGATTCATCGCTTTACACATGATATTGGTCAGTATAATACCGCTTGCTCCTACCAGTGCACCGGCAACAATCAATAAATTATTTTCAAGTGCAAAGCCTACTGCACAGGCCGCTAAGCCGGAGTAACTGTTAAGCAGTGAAATAACCACTGGCATATCCGCGCCACCAATCGGCAACACAAACATTACTCCCATAAGCAGCGACAAACCAATGGCTAAGTAATGCCAAGATGACAACTCAGGTTGGGTTACAACCAAGAAGCCAACAAGCACAATCGCGACAATTAATACAAGATTAACAATCACTTGCCCCTTAAAAACAATTGGACGACCAATAATGCGTTCACTCAACTTTGCCCAAGCAATAACACTACCGGAAAAGGTAATGGCGCCAATCAATAATGCGATAAAGCTGACAATTAACACGATTACCGACAGCTCTGTTTCGCCAGCAATCGTAGCATAAGCAACCGCTAAACTAGCAAGGCCACCAATACCATTAAACAATGAAACAAGTTCCGGCATTGCAGTCATTTTTACTTTTTTTGCCGCAATTACGCCAATACCTGAACCTACCACTACGCTGGCAATGATAATATCAAAGGAAATAATGTCTTGCTCTAATAGCGTCACAACAACCGCTACGAACATCGCCAGTGCAGAGAGTAAGTTACCTTTACGTGCACTTGATGGGTGACTCAATAATTTCAGACCGAAGATGAACAATATGGCTGACACCACATATACAGCATTGATCAGTAGTGAAAAATCTTTCATTTTTTATATCCTATCGTTTCTTAAACATAGCTAACATACGGTCCGTGACTAAGTAGCCGCCGACAACATTAATGGTTGCTAATAGCACAGCCAATGCCCCCAACCACGTTGACCATTGACCAAATTCGCCACCAGCAATGCTTAACGCACCAATAACCGTAATGCCTGAAATTGCATTAGCACCAGACATTAATGGGGTATGTAAGGTTGATGGCACTTTTCTTATTAATTCAAAACCAACAAATACTGATAACATTAAAATAAATACAAGATATATCGCGATCATGATGCTTTCTCCATGGGTTGAATCTCGTGATTAACTGTTGCACGATGTTTGTTAATCATTTCATTAGTCACTACACCTTGATGAGTGATGACTGCATTGGTTTGAATATCGTCATCTAAATCAATCACAAATTTATTATTATCTTTTTGCCAAAATTCACTGACCAGATTAAATAAATTATTGGCATACATTTGAGATGCATTTAGCGAAACGCCATTTGACCAGTTACCGGTACCAATAACCGTTACACCTGCTACAACCACATTTTCACCCGCGCACGAGCCTTCAACATTACCACCACTTTCTGCTGCCATATCAACGATTACAGAGCCTGGCTTCATCAACTTGACGGTGTCTTTATTAATTAAGACAGGGGGTTTACGTCCAAACAGTTGTGCAGTTGTTATAACGATATCTGACTCACTAATACACTTAGCCTGTGCTTGCTGTTGTATGGTTATTTGCTCAGGTGTTAGCGCTTGTGCATACCCCTGAGCAGTTTGACCAGTTTCACCTAAGTCTATGGCAAGAAACTTTGCACCTAAGGATTGTACTTGTTCAGCAACAATTGCACGCGTATCAAAGGCAGTCACTGCAGCACCAAGTCGCTTGGCGGTCGCTATAGCCTGTAACCCTGCGACCCCGGCCCCGATGACAAACACTTTTGCCGGTTTTATTGTACCTGCCGCGGTCATCATCATAGGTAATATCGTGTTAAGCTCAGAAATAGCTTTGACCACCATGGTATAACCCGCCAAACTTGCCTGTGAGCTTAAAGCATCCATTTTTTGACATCGCGTGGATCTTGGGATCATTTCCATACTAAAACTAGTGATGTTGTGCTGACATAATGCATCCACGTAGTCATTATCATTAAATGGGTCTAAAAAACTGATGACTGTTTTGCCTGATAACAAGGGAAGTTCTTGTTCTGGTATTTTGTGAATAGACAGTACAATGTTTGCTTGTTCAAACAAGTCTTTACGCTGACAAACGACTTGGGCGCCCGCATTAACATATTGTTCGTCATCAAGATGAAGTGTGCTACCTAACCCAGACTCGACAATGACTTCAGCACCTAAAAGTTTGTATGCTTTTACGTTGCTTGGCAATAACGCACAACGCTTCTCACCCGTAAATATTTCTTTTGGAAACGCAATTGTTGGCATAATACCTCCTGAATTTGAGATGTAAATTTCTGGCATGCATTAGCACGCTAGAGTGATTAATAAAAATGAATAAGTATCGCGATCTTCAATTTCAACCCTTTATTTTGTTAAGCACTTCAGCAAAGGTAATAATCTTCATTATGACTAGATATCAAGTAAGTCGTATTGGCAGATAATTTTTATCAATTGACACAATACTAACCGTAACATTGGTGATTGTAAATGATTGCTTAAGATTTATTTTGATTGGTTACGGGTTGTAAATTGTTATGCACAAGTCATTTAATACAGGCACTAAATTAATATTCAATCTACAAAGGCAACTTGGGGAGTTACCTTAAACTCTAATTAGAATACGTATTGCATCCCAACACGTCTGTACGGCCATTATAATTAGTACAGAATGTTGCTTTTCTGATTCTTCCTCCCATCTTTCAATGGAAAGAGAAAGCACTGCAATTAATGGTTTTTTCTCTTCATAGTATTCAATCAGTTCATCCATCAATTCCAAAGCAGACTCATAGTATTCTTCATTAAAACAATCTCGACAGGTCAACAGACCCTAATCAAGATAAAAAACTTCATCTAATGAGGTCGATTTTGGACTGCCATCGTTATTGGTTGGCATGATTTCAGCCATATAAGCCCACCATTTTTGGCAAAGCTCTGTACTTGCAATGGCCTGCCACCTTGCTTCGCTTTCAATTTCAACAGTGCCAAAGAGCTGGTTAGTCCCCTTATCGAGAAAAATGGAATAATGATGAGCACCGTGAGATTTCAATAGTGATTGCAGTTCTGGCCAAATCAGATCATGTCTGCGCTGATATTCCTCGTGTTTATCTGGATAAACAGACATAACAAAGGCTTTACGGATAAATTCGTTTTTTGCCTTACTGACATTTTTTTGCATGATTTAATACCTTTAAAATAACCTAAATTAGACGTCGAGTTTCAATACCCAATATCGCAGCACGGTACTTGCACCAACTTTTAATTCGGGCAGTTCTTTTTTAATGCTTTGATATTATCAATTGATGCTGCTCATCAATAAACTGTTGATAAGCGTTTGGCTCAACAATAGCGCCGTAGTGCTGAATAACAAAGCCAGCAGCTTTGGATGCTAAAGCGATTGCCGACGAAATGTTGTGTCCTTCAATCCTAGCACCAAGATAAACACCATTGAATGAATCTCCTGCTGAAGTGGTATCTACAACATTTTCTACCGGTGTAATCTCAAAGTGATAAGCTTGCTCGTTGGCGTAGCAGAAGATACCTGCCTCACCATTTTTAATGACTAATTCGTCGAACTGGTATTGTTTACAAAAATGATAAACATCCTCAGATGTTGTCATTGAATATAATTGTTCAAAATCATCAACGCCGGGTAAAAGCGTATCAGCATAGCTAAATGCTTGTTCAAACTGTACTTTAGCTTGTGCTTGGTTATCCCACATTCGGGCACGATAATTGGGATCAAAAATAATGATGACTCCTGCGGCTTTAATTTTTTCTATCATTGCCCAAAAATTTGCTCGAGCACAGGGTTCAATAACCGCTAAAGAAATACCTGAGAAGAAAAACATATCCCCTTGAGCAAGCAACTTTATTGTATCTTCGTCAATATGTTGCATCACTTGTCGTGCAGCTGAGTTATCGCGCCAATAAGTAAAGCTACGCTCACCTGCATCATCAAGTTGAATAGCATATAAGCCCGGTATTTTATTGTCTGATTGATAGACATGATCAGTGCCGATATTTTCATTTTCAAAAGCTTGAATCATATCTAGGCTAAAGTTATCTTTGCCAACAGCCGTCACTAACTGCACGTTAATGTCAGAAAATGTGCGTTTTAAATAAACAGCAGTGTTATAAACATCGCCAGCAAATGACTGCTTCAATATCTTTGATGAAGCGTTTGATGAACAGCTTGATGACTTCGTTTGTGAAGCCGCCATCAACTCAACCATACATTCGCCGAATAAAAAAATGTTTTTCATTTAAAAATCTTCTTAAATTAACGAGCTAAATTAACGAGCCATCCAACCACCATCAACTAACATGATGTGGCCATTAACGTAATCTGATGCTTTCGATGCGAGAAAAACAGCGGCACCTGCTAAATCTTCTGGGTTGCCCCAACGCCCGGCAGGAATTCGTGCAGATATTGATGCATTACGCTCAGTATCAGCACGTAATGCCTCGGTATTGTCGGTAGCAAAATAACCTGGGGCGATGGCATTAATTTGCAAACCTCTAGCTGCCCATTCATTTGCAAGTGCTTTAGTTAACTGCATCACAGCCCCTTTACTGGCTGCGTATGCCGGCACTGTGATACCACCTGAAAAACTCAACAACGAAGCAATATTGATAATTTTTCCTGAGCCACGCTCAAGCATATGTTTACCAATACCGCGCGATAATCTAAACACACCGTTGATATTAGTTTCCATCACTACATCCCAATCATCATCTGAAAATTCTTCTGCTGGAGCACGACGAATAGTACCGGCGTTATTCACCAAAATATCGACTTGTCCAAACGCGGCAATACTATTTTCTACTAATTTTCTTACCTGCTCAGCGTCATCTTGTTGGCAGCCAAGGGCGATAGCTTTGCGACCGAGTGCTTGTATTTTTTTAACGGTATCGGCGGCATTTTCAGCCGAAGAAGCTACGGCAATAATATCTGCTCCAGCTTCTGCCAAGCCTAACGCCATACCTTGCCCTAAACCACGACTTGCCCCCGTTACAACGGCCACTTTTCCTGTTAAATCAAATAAATCATTCATTTTATATATTCCTAATCTTTACCCTAAAATGGGAACTTCAGGTCTTATTTTAATGGACCTGGGTCATTAATTTTGGTCGCACCGGCCGCTTGTCCCGGAACGACTCCTTTCGATGGGCGAGCCTCTTTATAAAGTCGCTTAAAAGTTTTTCTATCGTGACGATCCACCGTTAGCTGCTCCAACGGAGGAATGCTATCACCCGTTCTTTGTTGCCAAATAACGAGCTTTCCTCGTAGATGATCCAAGAGCTGCTCATGCTCGATATTATTAGCTAAATTATTTAGTTGTTTAGGGTCGTCGACCACATTAAACAGCATTTCAACCGCTCGGTCCGTTGAAAATAACTCTGCTTGTTCTGGGGTAAGTGTACCTTCAGCTTTAAGGCGTAATAATTCTGCATATGAGGGATCCGCATTATTAACCATCTGAAAGCTATAGCTTGCTGGGGTGAAATCTTTGAAATAGACATAATCCCCTTGACGCACCATACGTCCTATACCTCGCTGGGTATGCCAATTTCGCTCGCCAAATAACAGTTGCCTTACCTGTAAATTAGGCTGCCTGGCAATGGGTAAAATATTAAGCCCTTGCACCTGAGGAGGCGTCTCCAACCCAAGGGCCGTTAATATAGTTGGTGCAATATCAATGGTACTAACCAAGGATGAACTGGTTTCGCCTGATCTAATATCGCCATTTGGCCAATGAAAAATGAAAGGGATCTTCATGCCATTTTCATACAGAGACGTTTTACTGCGTGGAAAAGGACGGCCATTGTCGCTGGTCACTATGATAATGGTATTTTCAAAAATCCCTTGACGTTTCAGTTCTTTAATCACATCACCAACGTGGCGGTCGAAACGGCGTACTTCATCATAATAACTGGCTAAATCCTGACGTGAGATTAGCGTATCAGCGACACCAGCGGGTATAACGACCTCGTCAGCATCATGAGGTTTCTCCAGTGGATCGGGTTCCCATGGTCTATGGGCATCAAAGGCGGCAAACCACATGAAAAACGGCTTGTTTTTTGGCCGTGCTTGTAAAGATGGCAGCCAATCTGCAGCCCCGGTGGGATCCACCCGATAGCCGGGATCATAAATATGGTCAAAAGCCACTCTGGGGACATCGCCCATATGCCATTTTCCTGCCGCAACATTATAATAACCAGCATCCTTAAGCTGTTGTGGGAAGACCAGCTGCCCTGCTGGCAAAGCCATATGAAGCTCAGGTGCACCATGGTTATGTGGGTAACGGCCAGTGATCATACTACTACGGCTCGGGCTGCAGGAGCTGGCGGTGGTGTAAGCATTATTAAACAACACACCATTTTTAGCTAGGCTATCTATGTTTGGTGTTTGCACGGAGCCACCATAAGCACTGAAATCAGCTGAAATATCATCACCAATAATCAGCACAACATTAGTCCGTTCTGCAATTACAGAATTAGGCTCCGCCATAACAATAAAGCTCATCAGTAAACTTATTGTGCTTAATAAAACTCGTAATAACATTAAGTTGTTCTCCAAATTAGAAAACTAGCTTTTTCTCTGATAGGTAACTTAACCTTAATCTCACAAAGAATCAATAGCAATCACAAGTAGTCAACTCAATTCAATTCAATTCAAAAATCACTTCGGTATAAAAGAATTTAGTTAGCCACTTAGTTTCAGTCTAGCTTCAACGCCATTTGTTTTGTGTCCAGGTTAATAACGCTAATGTTCGCTAACGGCTTTATCGGCTCTTTGCAAGGTGGGTTGTCCCTTCAAGTATCCAAGTGAAGTTAAAAATTTATCCGCTGCCAATAACGTCTCATAATATCTAGCTTTATTGAAGAATGCATGGGGCTGATCTTCATAGAGGTGCAGCTCTGATCGCACCCCTAATTTTACCATGCTTGCTTGAAAATGCTGAGCAGTTGCAACCGGGATCAACTTGTCTTTAGTGCCAAGAAAAACTACTGTTGGTGGCGTGTTTTTATCGAGGTTATGCAAGGGGGAAATAGCCTGCCAATAATCTTTGACTCTGCTGTAACCATAACCCTTTTCGCTATTGTCATAAACCGGGTTAAACAGCACAAGCGCATCAGGTCGCTCACTGATACGCAAGTCATCACTGTCTTCATTGAATCCTTTAACTGTCCCGGTTGCCGCCGCTATATGGCCACCTGCTGATCCCCCACCTGCAGCCAGCATATCAGGATCAATACCAAATTGGCTGGCATGAGATCTAACAAAGCGCATTGCCGATTTAGCGTCTTTCACACACTCTGCTGGTGTGGTGCCATGTGTCGTTTTTAATCTATATTCTGCGCTGATGGCCACCATGCCCCTTGAAGCTAGATAAGCACTTTGGCGATAAAAAGCAGAAGCATCTACGCTCTTCCAACCACCACCATGAAAGAAGACTATTGCGGGAGTTTTATTGCTTTTTAAATGGTTTGGCGGATTGAATATATGCAGAGACAAAGAAACATCGCCAATGATTTTATATTCTATAATCGAGTCGGGTTTCGCTTCGATACTATGTTTGGTCTCAGCTTGGGCAATTTCTTGGCTATTAGCTTGAGTACTTATTTGAACATTATTCTGGCTACAAGCCGCCATTAAGAAGCTAGTGGCAGTTATAATTGTCAGTAACGCTGCCCGGTATTTTTGTATCACTTAGATTTTCTCCACTCATTTTTGTTTAATACAGTAAAGTCATTAGTTGTGAGTCTTACCTTGATCGTGTCAAGTGCACCATGCTAGTCAGGACGAATGATAGCCAGGGTTGCCATAGCAAAATCAGTGCCCAGACTAATCTGCCCCTGCGTACCGTAATGACCAGGATTGCTTTTTGGGTCAACAACTTGATAGCTGTCGGTATCAAACCAACTGACAAAGGGCGGGTTTTTTGCAACGCTTACCTGGGCAGTGCGCACTATGTTCGCTTGAGTTGGACTCGTCTGTTGCCCAACCTTTGGCGCCACCTTACCGCCGAAATGATCAAGAACACGGCCAATGATAAATGGCATGGTGGCTGTGCCAAACTCATTACGCATTACAGCGATAAAATCGACGAGATTGGCTTGGTAGCTGGCGGCCTGTCCTTCATAGGCATCACTTTCTCCCTGCATCCAGAGCATGCCGGAAACTTCATACTCGATTCCGGCGTTATCCAAATCACTCAATGCGGCATTAAATGTTTTCGCCATCTTTATATAATGGATCCCAGTAAAGGGTTTAAAATCATCATATAGCGCTTTGCCATTTGAGGCATACTTGACCAGATAAATGGTATCATTGGGCAGCGCGTTTTTGATCGCTTTGCCAAAGGCTACTTCCGGACCAAAATAGTCATCGCCGTTACCGTATCCAGGGGATAACTTAACCCAACCACCTTTCCAGAAATTGACATCTTTTTGGACATCGCCGTAAGGTGTCGTCAACTCGCTGTTTAACCCTTGGCCTTGCATGTTCGATTGACCCGCTAACAAAAACACGCGGTTTTTCGCATAACATGATCCCATCGATACTGAGATCAAAACAAGGCTGAGTAAGGGCCAGTGCCAGAGCCATCTCAAGGTATTTTTTATAGCAGAAAATGTAGCAGAAAACATTGTCATTTCAAATAGGTACCCAGCACTGGCACGGCTGTTTTGAGTTCATTGATGACGATATCCGCGATGGCTTTGGCGCCTTGCTTGCTAAAATGAGTTTTGTCAGTTTCACTGAAGTTGTAAACCGCACTCGCACTCGCACTTGCTCCTATGCTGTTGTGGTGCTTAACACTGATTGAATTAAGATCAATGAAAGGCACTTTTAACGCTTTAGCAACGGCTTCAGCCGCCTGAGCGTAATCATTTAATGTTCTGTCGTTTATATTCCAAGGTAATATTTTGCCATTTTCATCAAATTTACGACGGGTAACCGAGCTCAATACGATAGCTTGGCTACCGCCACGTGTAATTCTGTCGACATAATCTTTCAGTTTTTTGCTGTAGGCCTTAGTGTCATAAACTTTCATATCGTTGTGTCCGAACTGGATCAGGATATAATCCGGTTTCTGCTTAATCAGCACATCCAGTTTTTTCGACAAAGAATCAAGCGTTGCGCCATTTTTTGCATAGTTAAGCACCTTCACTTTGCCATTGAATTGCGGCGAAAAAGCAGGTCCCCAGCCATAAGTACTGGCAACGGTAGAGTCGCCTATCAATCCGATAGACAAGGTTTTCTGCTGGGCTTGGTCAAATGTCACATCGTTAAAATCTAGCTTCAACTTCATGTCTTTCATTTTCAAGTTAATCTCGCCACTGTTATATTGTGATTGTACAAAAGGGCTATTGAAAACGGCTTTAGGAGAATAATTAATGCTTTTGCCATTCACCATTGGAATTTCATTATTGGCCAGATTGAAATAAAATTCCGTGCCATTTAGACCGGTATATTTGAGGATATGAAATCCCGGCACAACGGTTTTTTCTAGCGCAATGGGGTTTTTCAAAATAGCCGCGATAAAATCATTCAGGGTGTTGTAATGCTCGCGACGAGAGGATTCAAATATCACGCCAGCATACTTATCCTTCAGATATATCAGCTCTTTGTTTTTACTCCACGAATAGCTATCCTTAATGATTTCACTATAAAAGCCCTCTGAGGCCTCGTCCTTTAATATTGTCCAGCCATTGGCATATTCTCCCATAATGGGTTTAATCGCCAAAAATGCATCGCCGTGCTCAACAAATATCCAGCCCTGTTTTTCTACGCTTTGCTCAACCTTTTTGCCGATATAAACCCCATAATCAAGATTTGATCGCGATTTGTTCGGGTACCAATCGGGATTAACAATCGTGTAACCTCGGCTTTGCTGGACAATCATTACGTTTTCGTCTTGCACGCAGCGTGTATATCCATTGGCGTACGGCTGGTATTCTCCTGAATCATCTAATTTTAACGCCGATGGAAATACGCGCGGGCCTTGCTCGCCTTTAAATGTCATGCCCTGCCAGCGGTTTTGAATGCTTAAATGACTATGCGGTGCTAGAGGATAATCCATTTGACAACCCAAGATGTAATCTGGCGTTATCCAACTGTAACGTACAAATCGTGACTCCGTATCAACCAGCATGCTTCGTTCTGTGCCCAATGGACGCGGTAATTTCGCTTCTGCTTCACCGGGCTGGCGGCGAATGGAGGAAAATTCACCACGACCTTCACGGTCCAGAGCCATATGCCATATGATGGGTTTCCATTGGTAATCGCTCAATAACTGGGCAAAGAAATGCGATGAAGAATCGCCTTCACCGCCACTATAAAAACGGCCAAATCGGTACATAGAATCGTCCCATCGGGTGCCTTTCTTTTCACGGGTTTTTGCCCCACCTCGCACGCCATGCAATTGTTCTTGCGCCCAATCTGCCCAAGCTAAATCGAGAAAATCTGCTGTTTTATGTTTAAGATGTTGATCATCTACCAAGTCATATATATCAGTAAGATAAGACATGGTCACCGCCATATAGCCATACGAGCCCATTTCAAGGAAAAAACCTTTTTTTGCTCTTTCGCTAAAAAATGCTTCAAAGAAGTTAAGCCATTCATAGTAATGCTCAGCGGCGGTATACTCATTGCCATCCTTATTATTTGCCCGTCCATGTGGCCCAGTTAAGCGGTTTTTTCCATACATGTGATGGAACCAGTACTGCTCGCCAGCCCCGGTGCCTAGGTCGGGATAGACACGTTCCTTAAAATCCGGCTCATTCATAAATATTTGCGATGAGATCAGGCTACTAACTTTAGCGACAATGTCATGGTTCTCACTGCCCACCATCCACCAAGTGCTTTCTCTGGCAATATGAATATCGTTCTTGTATAGGGTCTTTTTCCACAACAATTCTAACAAGGCTTTTTCAGTTTGTGGCGTTAAGCGTCCAGGGAAACGTTTGCTTTTGGTGCCAAATGAATAGTACAGGTGATAAGCAATTTGTTTGAACGCCAAACCCCAAGGGTCATTTAAGCGGTATTTTTCTTGTAGCGCGGTATCATCGGTGGTGAATAGTTCCAGTAATGTTTTATTGGTCGCAGACAAATTTTTACCAAGATACAAATCAGCAAAATGCGGCATAAAAGCTTCTCGTAATCCTTCACCGGTAGCATTTTCAAAGGCTAATTCAATACGCGCTTGTTTGGTTTTGGCAGCTTCTAAGATGTGTTTATCAATATCCTTTGCCTGGTAAACATAGTCTTGCTGTAAAATCGGCGAATGATATTGCGCCGACTGAGCTGACTGATCTGGCTTAGCTGAGACAGTGAATGTTGTAGCGAATAAAGTCAGTGTAGTTAATACAATGGGAAGTTTATTTTTCATTTTGTTATCTTTGAATAAGTGTAATTGATACAAATAACCCCGACATCTTTGAATATCGGGGTTTGTTAGTTATTTTTTTGAGAAATCCAATTGCAGTGATTCTTCGCCAAATTGTAGGTTTATCACGCCACTTTTATATGACGACTTCAAATAAGGACTGTCAAATGTCATGGGATAACTGTAAGGAATGGGTACGCCATCAATCCTTGGAATTTCCGCGGTACTCGCGTTAAAAACAATCTCCTTGGCCTTGCTGCCACTACCGGTATAAACCAAGACATGATATCCAGGTACCACGGTTTTATACAAGGCGATGGGATTATCGAGTACGTCTTCAATAAAGTTTTCCAGGGTGGCAAAATCACTCACCCGTCCAGCTTCAATGATCACAGGAATATCGGGCTTGTCTAATTTCAGTATCGACGCATCTTTGTTCCAACTGTAACAATTTTCACATAACTTAACGGTTGCCGGGTCGTCCCAGCGGTTAAAATATTTCTGATTGCCCGTCTTTGCGATCTTCTTTTCCTTTTCATAGGCTTCGTCCCAATACACTGGCCTAACGGCTGCATAAGCGTTACCCTTCTGGACAAATATCCATCCACCCCGTTCAACCTTTCGATCCCAGTCATTGCCGAACCAGATCCCCAGTGCTTTGTCTGACGTTCGGGTCACTGCCGGAAACCACTCAGGGTTTATAACAAGGATATTACGCGCGCTCTGAAAGATTAATGTTTGTTGATGATGAACACTGTTAAGCATTATCTCAGTGTCAAATTCTCGTGCTTTGCCATAACGATCCAGCGTTGGCAATCCAACCGGGACAATGCGCGCCAAAGGTGATTGGGCAAACGTCATGCCATGCCATCTACCCGCTACGCTCAAGTGAGAATGAGCCGCAGCGGGATGATCCATCTGGGTGCCAAGGGTGTAATCCGGTGTCACATAGGTACTCTTAAGAAAGCGTGCATCGGTATCGACAACCATTGAGCGCTCATTGCCCATTGGTCGTGGCCAAACATTCTCTTCTTCGCCAATGCCACGGGCTTTGTAGGTAAATTCACCCATGCCCTGGCGATCAAGGATCATGCGCCATATCAGTGGTGGCAGCGAATAATCATTGATCAGGTTCCAGTACCACCAGATCCCTGCATTAGCGGCGCCACCCATGTGAAAACTGATCAAATCGGCGACGCCTTTATCACTAGGGCCACCGACATTATTATGATGGCGCGTTTTCGGACCACCGCGGATACCAGAGATAGACACCTGCGCCCAATCAGCCCAGAAAACAGTCAAAAAATCACCAATGAATGTCTGTAGCTCATCATCTCCCGAGTATTGGTAAGCCAAATCAACAAAGTTGAGGGTATGCTTGCTATAGCCATATGCGCCATACTCGAGAAAAAAACCGCGCTCGGCACGTTCACGGAAATACGTTCTAAAGAAGGCCAACCAGGCCTCGTAGTGATCGGCGGGTTTGTAGTCTTTACCGTCTGAAAGTTCTGCGCGACCACTGCCGTGTCTTTCTTCGGTAGTCGCCCCTGCTGGCCCGTAATAACCCGCGCGGCCATAGTGAGCACCACTACCAAATCCGTAGTTAGGGTATATACGATCCTTAAAGTCAGGCTCATTCATGAAAATGCGCGACGTCACCAAAGAGGTGGCCTTGGCATTGAGATCGTGATTTTCGCTACCTGCCATCCACCAAGTACTCTGCTTGGTCAGTGCGATATCATTCTTTGTCTTAGTACGCAGCCACAGCGTCTCAAGTAGCAATGCTTCGTTCTCAACGGTCATTCGGCCAGGATATTTGCCATGACTATTGGAAAAACTGTAGTAGAAACGTATATAAAGTGGGGTAAGCAACAGATCCCACACATCGTATTCTGAGCTTAGGCGAAGCCTGTCAGCTAGTATTTTATTGGCGAGGACTAAATCTTGGTTAGCCATCATTTTGGCAAACGCCGTGACAACCTCAAAGCGTTTTGTGCTGGGTTGCTGCGCATAACGGCCAAAGCCCCATGCTACACGTGCTTCTTGGTTTCGCTGCGCTTCTGCCATGCGTTGCTTAAGTGATTTATCGGTTACACCTATGGTGAGTGGGCTTCCTGCATTTGCTGAGCTGTCTTTAAACAGCACACCGTCAAGGTGGATGCGCGCGCCCTTGCTAAATTTAGATGCAAAGGTCAACAGTCGTACTTTGTTCCAGTTAAAACCAGCGTCTACCTTGAGCTTGATCAGAGGAAGTGACAAAGCTTGCCAAGTATCCGATAGCCCTGATACGGTGCCTTTCGCTTGAATATTGTTTTCATCAAGCAAGGTAACAACCCAGCTTTTTTTCTTTATGCTATCCTCCACCTTAGCCCAAAGGTTGAGCGTGAATTTTGGTGATAAAGCCCAGGTTTCGCCCCAAAGCCCGGAGACAAAGCCGAATTGCGCTGATTTTGGTGTTGGCTGATACAACAAACTCAGATCACCAACAACCTTGTCGGCATGATCTAATGACACAAATTTTGCCTTGTAATTCGTGTCCCTTCGCTTGGGTAAATCAACCCCTTGAGTGCCTGAACTATCTGTCCAAAATAGGCGCAGCTCTTCATCCCAAAAATCGAGTAAGGGTGCTTGGGCGAAACAAGATAAAGACTGAGCAGCCAAAAAGATAGCTAAAATATAGCGCATAAAGTATTTCCTATCTAAAAAAACAGCTAATAGTCACATCGGGCTATTAGCTGTTTTATCAATTTTGTATATAAATTTTTTTATAACCGGTTTAATGATTGGGGCGCATCGCATCGCATGCGCCCAAGTCAGCTCTCCCGTTTATTTAGAACTTATATGTCACACTAGCTTTGTAGGTACGTCCGTCGTATGCAGTCAGACGATTCATATCAGGATTCTCAGACTGATACTCTTCGTACAGTTCATCCGTCAGATTGAACCCACTCAAGCTCAGAATCAGGTTGTCGTTGACATTATAGCGAAGACTTAGATCAAACTGTCCACGCTCTTTTACCTTTCTGTCGGCAATGCCTGTGAAGGAGCCTGCACCTTGCAGGGCGTATTCAGAGCGCCAGTTATAAGCCAAACGAGTACTAAATGTACCATTATCCCAATAACCGACAATATTATAGGATTTGTCAGAGATTTTCGGAATATCGAGCGGCTCACCCTCTTCATCTTCACCATCAAAGTCAATCAGTGACAGGCTGGCAAGAACACCGAAGTGACTAACCCAACCATCAAGGAAACTTAGATCCTGCTGAGCAGAAAGCTCTATACCATCAATCGTAATGGTCTCATCAAGATTAACAACTTTTGATATGTTCATCTTATAGCCTTCGGAGCTAACACAATCAAATCCACCACCACCGATATCAACGAGTTCCATCGTACCATAACCATAACCGCCACCGTCTTGGGGACAATATGACTCGCGATCATAGTAGCCTTCTACTTCTTTGCGGTACAGAGCCAAAGAAATAAGGCTGCTTTCAGTATTATACCACTCTAAAGACATGTCATAGTTATCAGCAGTATAGGCATCAAGGTCTGTTCCCGGCAGGACAATTTCGACTTTGCCCAGACCGTCAGGGTCTTCCCCATCATACTCGGTCTCAGTGATTGAAGTGCCCGGCGTAAAGCCAGCCGGATTTGGACGATTAAGTGCTTTTGAATAGGCAACACGCAGGTACAAGTCTTCCTGCAGCTCAAAGCTCAGGTTGATCGCTGGCAGGAAGTTGTCATAGGAACTCTTAGCGGTGCCTTGTTCATACTGACCGTTTACAGTCGAGACGCCAGTACCATCAAGGTCTGTATTTACATAGCGAACACCGACATTACCACGCATGTTAAGACCAAACACTTCGCTGTCTAAATTGGCCATAGCGTACAGCGCGGTGATTTTGGTTTTGGTATCGCCAGATTGATCCAATCCCCGCTGGTTCATGCTATTCTTGTTCATCAGGTAAATGGCACCCGTGTGTGGCGATGTTGCCAAACCTAACGGATTATCGACACCGTCAACAAACCAGGCATCGTTGACATTAGGAACAAGCGTGCGCCAGCCATCCGTAAAGGCACCTGATGCCCCACCACCAAAAAAGTCGTTGTTTTTAACGCCTTCCGGTACGGCGAACAAATCATTTGAGAGTCCTGCTGTGCTGAGACCAGCAACACCCATATAGAAAATATGCGATTCAATTTCCTGTTCGTTGTAACGTCCGCCAAATTTAACACTGTCGATAGGCCCTAGGTCGACAGTTTTTTCAATATCAATATTAAAACCTGTGTCTGTACGGTCACGGTAAACCTCGTTACCGGCAGAGAAGAATCTTTGCCTCGGGCCTTCGGTAGAGCTGGCAAAATTATCATCATACGGCGTACTGCTAATCGCATATGGCACGTCCAGATTGGTGTTGAGACCAGATATGGAAAGCTCATAGTCCGAAATATTACCAGAGCCAGAGTTAATTGAGCCGGTAACACCATTTGTTCTGCTACCCCCTTCAGCACGGAACTGGGTCTGGACATTGTTCTGCATTCTCAGAAAGGTAGCTTCGGAATGGGCCAAAGACACATCAATGACCCAGTCATCTTGATCATACTGCGCATACAGGAATAAACCTTTAGATTCCTGTTCAAACTTACCTGCACGCTGCCCCTCATTCATGTTAACGTTTTCAAAGTCATAGCCTGGAAGAACATAGCTCTTCTTGCCACTCTGTGGGTCGGTAAAACCAAGAAAAGGAGTGCTTGTTGGGGTAATATCTGTGGTACCACCATGCGTAGACGTCAACAAAATCTCGGTATTAATGTCCAGATCACGGTCGGTATACAACAAGTCAGCACCGACTTTTAAGTTGTCCGTTGCCTGAAATTCGATATTACCGGTGAAGGAATCGCGCCTGCCACTGCGGAGCTCGGAATATTGACGCAAACCTCCTGGAATAAGGACTTCATCTTCGGCATTAATGTTATTTTCAGCTTTCCAGTCTTCCAGGCCAGGAAAGCGACCGGTGTTCAACGCCTGATATCGGGTAAAGTTTATGTTATCGCGGCGGAATTCTTCATCCTGCCTATCAAATTTAAACGTGACAGCAAGACGGTCTTCAATAAGATGTTTGGTTCCAGAAATGAAGTAGTTTGGCGAAGTTTCGTCCATAGCTTCTTCATAGGTGGCCGTCGCACGCACAACAAAACCGTCTTTCTTGGAAAGAGCGTGTGCTAGTTTTTTGTCGACTGTACCGGCAATACCCCCTTCAATTAAATCAGCACGCTGACTTTTACTCACCCAAACACCATCAAAAACACCTGATGCAAAAGCACTGAATGGGTTTGGTACACCCTGTTCAGGTCTTACGCTTCCAGAAGGCGCTGCAAATGTTTGACCATTGGCGGTTACAGCAGTGAATGAACCGGGTAGACCCCGAAGGCTAATTTCACCTGAACGGAAGGCACCATCATCATTTTCACGGTTAACTTGAACGCCAGGTATTACCTGCAGTGCTTCAGCAAGATCAAGCGCAGGTAGCGTACCTATATCATCTGCTGAAATCGCTTCGCCGATAGTATTTTGCATTCTTTTCTTCAATAATGCATCTGAAAGCTGGCTGCGAACGCCTGTGACCTCAATAGTCTCAATCTGCTTAGCTTCTTCTTTTGCTTTTTGTGACTGTTCGTCCTGAGCCTCTTGCGCCATGGCATTACCAGATATTGCGGCTATAACCGCTGCGGCCAATAAACCCAGTTTCATTTCTTGTTTTTTCATTGCTTTCCCCTCGTTCTTTTGTTTTTTATTTGTTATTTGTTATTTAGTTGTTTATTGATTGTTATATTTAAATACTAAACTCAAGTTACAACAGTTAAACCACAAAAACAACCCTTTCCAATCAAAAAACACAACAATTCAATCATAAGCAATCAAAACAATTCAAAGTGTGTTTAAAAATATAGGGTGAGATAATATAGTCTGAACACAATAAATGATAAATAAACTCTGAAACAAGATCTAGGATGGTAACAGGTATGAATAATAGCTAACAATGGGATTTTGGCGATGGCACAACGTCCAAGGAACAACATCCCATCCATCAATACAGCGAGGCGGGAAAATATGTGGTGGTGCTTTGGGTGCAAGGTCCTGCTGGAAAATCACGCCGTGCAAAGGTTTGGGATGTAGCGGTGAAATAATAGTTTAACCGCCATCACCCTGCCAGAAAAAACAATCACAACTGATGTAACCTCTATACCCGTGCTACTTCAAGATGTAATTTCAGAGTTAAGCTAGGAAATCAGATCAAGGCGCGATATGAGGGTAATGGTTATTCCCTTATCGAGTATTGCAACGCTGGACTGATTTTCTAGCTTAGCTCCCTACGGGCAAGCCGATAAAGGGTCATCTCCTACGTTATTGATTTCGACAATAGAATAACTATTCTCTTCAATCAATGCCTTGTAGCTAACCCTTTCTCGACTTGCTGAAGGTGCATCTTGAAGTATTACGGGTATATACCCACTTATACCAAGCGGATTAAAGGTGTTTTGAAGGTTCTTGTCGGTTATGTAATACACGAACAATATAGAGTCCTGTATCACGTATGATATAAAAGATGAGATGGCTTTCATGTTCAAAACGGTGAAGACTGGGGCGAATATGCCCCACATCGCGGCCGATAAAGGGATTATCGGCAATGGCTAAAAAGCATTGTTCAATACCATCACCATAAAGTTGAGCTTGCTTAGCACCAAACGTATTTACCGTGTATTGCGCAATACCACGCAAGTCTTTTGCAGCATCACCAGAAAGTTGATAACGCGGCATTTATTGAACGCTTTCTTTTATCGCTTCAGCCCAAATAGAACCGACAGTTTCATTGCTCACACCACTTTTTAGCCCTGAATCAATTAAAGAACGTAGCTCTTTATCCGATTGCTCACGTAATAAATCTTGACGTACTAAATGGCGAAAATACTCACTGATGTTATCAAAATATTTGGCTTTAATAGCATCTTGAACGTATTCGCCTAAGTCATCTGACATGGTAATTGAAAATTTGCTCATTGATATTACTCCTTATTCACAATTCAATGTAGCATAATATCGGATTTTATCCTACAAATTAGATAACCTTAAATTTACTTTGATCTGACCCTATTAATTCTGGATAAAGGACTTGCTCTATGCCAATGCAGCTTACAATTATTGACATGAGCAGGCGAATGGTTGCTTTTACTGATGAGTCGCAAGGCGAGATTAATACCTGGCCATGGGATTTTGGTGATGGCATAACATCTGGGCAACAACATCCCATCCATCAATACAGCGAGGCGGGAAAACATGTGGTGGTGCTTTGAGTACAAGGGCCTGCTGGAGAATCACGCCGTGCAAAGGTTTGGGATGTAGCGGTGATAAAAAAATAGCAATAACTACAGCTTAACGACTAAAATGACAAGAATACGCCGATTTGTAGAAGAATAAATACTTCCCTTAAACAGGAAATAAAGGCTTGGCTATGACCAAGCCTAGTATTTAACCTGAGGTCTGGATAGTTACTTTTCTGCCAGAGAAAATATTTTTAAATCGCTGTACTCTGCTGCCAGAGATAACATTTGACGGAAACCAAAACGCCCGCCTTGGTGATAAAAACCGGTATCAATGGTTTTCCCAGTAGGCTGACCTTGTGCATCCAAGATGTCATTGATGCCTTGATCAACATAATCGAAAACTTGTATGCCATTAACAAAAAAGATAATTCGATTTTTGATTTTAATCAGTTCGATACGGTGCTTTTCAAGCGTCATTTCTTGTTGGCTATAATCGAGCTTTGCAACTGAAGGATCCACCCCACTAGCTAGATTATAAAAACCTGGGTTTTTCCGTAGATTACAGCTTGCTCTTTTCCCCACAGCCGCGTTATTAGCCCAATAGGATATATGGTAAGAGTTAATGTCTCCTTTGGTATATTGGCTGAAAATACCGGTACGCTTATTCAGTTCCGCAGAAAAAATATCTTGCTCAGCTATTCCCTCTGCACTAAAAAACAAAATCCCTAAGCCGATGGGAGTTTTAGGCTCAAAGTTGTAACTGATGAGATAAGATTCAGGCAACACCACTTGTTTATTCCACAAGACTAAATGACCACCTGCCACATTGCCCTCTTTATTGAGTATTTTTGGCAATTGTTCCGAGAACTTCTCTGCAATAACTTGCCCTGCGGTACCATAATAAAGGGCCTCGGGCGGCAAAGGTTGCCGTTCATTTTTCTCCCATACTGCGGCCATTTCCCGCCAGACCAAAGATTCAACATACATAGATGAGTGATTATCAGCTACGCGGTAATTCCCCGGCCCCTCCAATAACCAATGATTTGCATCAAAATTAGCAAAATTATTCTGATAGATACGCTTTATGACCATCGGCTTTAAAAGATCGTTAACTGCGCTATTATCACTAACAACAAATGATGACGCTTTTATGGAAATAAGTAAAAATGGCAATAGCGACACCATTATAAGAAGAGGTTTTTTTTTCATTTTTAAGGTTCTTTTATATGACATGAATAGACTCGAGTAACGCTTTACTTCCATATACATTAAAGACAACAAGTCTCACCGTCAATCATTTCAATCGAAAACAATCACAAAAAAAAGACTTTTAAAATCATCAAAACATATTGTATCTATTACTCTACACAAGATAGATATTACTTTTTACAATTTCTCAGTAACACCTTAGTGACTGTACATGACCACTTTAGATTAAACTTGATTTTTTTGTGTGAATTACTCTGTTTTACTGTTAGGGTATAAAGTAAATGGGCTTATACCAATCATCATTGATGTTGTTATCCCGATACTAACTTATAGATAAGGTTAAAATAAATGTCAGTAGAATACACCACCAAATATGCCGTAGGCCCGAATGAAGGCAAGCATTTCGATACCGCACAACTTAGAGAAGCCTTTTTAATGGAGGGCTTATTTAAAGAAGATAAAATAAAACTGGTTTACACCCACTATGATCGCTATATCGTTGGCGGCGTTGTACCAAAAGCAGCTTCAGTTACGCTTGACAGTATTGACCCGTTAAAAGCTCAGTACTTTCTCGACCGACGTGAAATGGGTATCATCAATATCGGTGAAACTGGCACGGTAACCGTAGATGGAGAAGCCTTTGAGTTAAATAACAAAGAAGCTTTATATGTTGGCTCAGGCACTAAATCAGTGGTTTTTTCAAGTAATGCAGCGGCAACACCAGCACGATTTTACTTAAACTCGGCCCCTGCCCATGCATCTTATCCCAATAAAAAAGTCGGCATGGCTGACGCTAAAGTTTTAAACTTAGGCTCACAGGAAACATCAAATGAGCGCACAATCTACCAACTTATGATCAACGGTGTGGTGGATACCTGTCAATTGCAAATGGGCTTAACGGTACTTAAACCTGGTAGTGTATGGAATACCATGCCAGCCCATCAACACGACAGACGTATGGAAGCTTATCTTTATTTAGACCTTGCTGAAGACCAAGCGGTGAGTCACTTTATGGG
Organism: Colwelliaceae bacterium BS250; assembly: GCA_040779355.1. Lineage (GTDB taxonomy): Bacteria > Pseudomonadota > Gammaproteobacteria > Enterobacterales > Alteromonadaceae > Thalassotalea_A. Next base: position 29,099 of record JBFONS010000010.1, read on the forward strand.
CGATCCAAAAGAAACTCGTCATATTTGGACGGCGAACGAACAATGTGTGGTATCACCACCTTGGTCAATTCATAGTGGTTGCGGCACCAGTAATTATGCATTCATTTGGGGCATGGCGGGTGAAAATCTTGATTACACCGATATGGATCATTACGGCCCTTCAGAATTACGCTAATAACTTAAAGAGACGTTTTCAATCTGCACCTACATATATGGCGGGTGAAAACCTTGATTACACCGATATGGATCACTACGGCCCTTCAGAGTTACGCTAATAACTTAAAGAGACGTTTTCAATCGGCACCTACATATATGTAGGTTGATAGTTCCAGCCTAGAACTATCAACCTGCGCCTAAAATAGTTCCCCCCCCAACTTAATTACACCTATGGAGATAGCATGACTGAACATAATAATGTAGTCCCAAAAATCAACTTATCTAACGATGCCATCAGTTCGTATCAAGAAGATGGCTATTTGGTTATTCCCAACTTTATTGAAAAATCAAAAATAGCGCCGCTGGCTGAAGAAATATTTCATGCGCTAGAAGTTCAATTAGGCGTAAAACGCGAAGAATTATTTCAGGCAAAAAGTACTTCAGACAAACTCAGACAATGCCAAGGTTACTTAAAAGACTCATTGATGGATGGCTTGATTAATTCAGATAATACTTTGTCCGTTGCCAGCCAACTTATCGGCGGTAAGGCTGTACGTTACCTACCCTTCACTGCCGTTAAAGCCGGTGGTGGTGGTGGACAATTTCATTTTCATCAAGATAATAATTATACCCGCCATCACCCCGCACTTGGCTCGCTTAATATTTGGGTCGCCCTGAGTGATATGTCCGTTGAAAATGGCTGCCTCCGGGTTGCTCCGGCTTCCCATAAACTCGGTCAATTAGCAGCAGTCAATGCCGGCGAAGATGAGCATTTAAAGGTTAAAGATGACCCTGAAGAATATACAAGTTTAGCCGTAAAAGCCGGGGATGCAATTGCTTTCACCCGCCTAACAGTACACGGCAGTGGCCCCAACGACACCACGCAGCCACGTGTTGCCTATGCCTTGCAATACCACAGAGACGATGTGAAATTCCTAGATAATGATACGGGTGAATGGAAACTTCTGGTTGAAGAACCTAGGTTTCAAACACCGCCGCTAGCAAGCTTAACCAACTAATTCGTTAATTAATTTTAAAGGCTATCAATTGTGAAAGCTCCCCTTATCCAGATGAATAAAATTCATCTGCGCAGCAAGTTATTACTAGCGCTATTACTCACCGTAACCTCGTCTGCCATGGCCGCCGAAGACCGACCGAATGTGCTGTTAATACTTACCGATGATCAGGGTTATAGTGATGTGGGGTTTAACGGTAATCCAATCGTTAGCACTCCAAACCTAGATAGAATGGCATCACAGGCGATTGTCTTTGATAATTTTTATGCTCAGCCCGTTTGCTCGACAACACGTGCGGCATTAATGACTGGGCGTTATGCGATGCGTTCTGATGTTATCAACACTCAGCAAGGAGTCTCGACATTACCCCCATCAGCGACAACCATAGCCGAAGCCCTTAAAGCGGACGGTTACAGAACCGGTCTTTTTGGTAAATGGCATTTAGGTGATAATGCACCCGCTAGGCCACAGGACCAAGGGTTTGACCGCGTGTTAACCCATGAAGCTGGTATGATCGGCATGACTTACAGCCCATTAGATGGTCAATCCTATTTTAATCCAATCCTAAAAGAAGATGGTATTGATAAGCGCTTTAAGGGCTATGCCCCTGATATCTTTACCGATGCTACCATTGATTTCATTCTCGCAACGGATAGCGCTGATGACAAGGCACCATTTTTTGCTTATCTGTCTTTTAACACCCCGCATCACCCACTCACCGTTAGCGATAAATATGCAGATCCTTACCGCAAAGCGGGCTTAAGTGAAGAAACATCGCGCTATTACGGCATGATCAGCAACATTGATGAAAATTTCACACGGATTTTAGCTGCGCTAAAGGCTAAAGGCATTGCAGATAATACCTTGATTATTTTTCTCGGCGATAACGGCACGTCTAGCCTGCATAAACAAAGTGATCTCTGGGAGAGTGGCCTAAAAGGACGTAAAACCTATATCTATGAAAATGGTATCCGTGTGCCTATGTTTATCAAACTGCCCCTCTCACAAACAAAACAGTCAAAAACGACTCAACCAAAAACATCGGCAATAAGATTAACAAACTTGGCATCGGTTGAAGACTTAATGCCAACCATACTCGATATTACTAAAGTCTCAACTAAAGTGAAATTTGATGGGCAGAGTCTTACGCCTATTTTGGCTGACCCTGCAATTGAATTACCCGATCGCTCGTTTTACTTTCAGTTTCACCGTGGCACCAAGCCCGAACCATACAGAAACATTGCCGTTAGAAAAGGAGCATTTAAGCTGGCACAACCAGTAGGTCGTAAAGGTGAATATAGCGACAAAACGGCTCACTTTGAGTTGTATAATATTGACAATGACCCAAATGAGCTCAATAACATAGCAGCGAGCAACCCAGAAAAGCTGGCCGAGTTAAAAGCCGATTATGATGCCTGGCTAAGTGATGCCAACGCAGACGGCATAAATCCGGTTAAAACCTGGATTGGAAGTGATCTGCAAAATCCGGTGAATTTAACCCGCCAAGACTGGCAAGGTGGCGGCCTTTTTGATGGTGACAATGGCTTTTACGATCTTGAGGTAAAAACTGCTGGCAAATACCGCCTGACCTTTCGTTGGAGTGACTTATTGCATAAAACGCATGATGTCACCATTAAACTCAATGACACAGTTATCAAAAAACAAATTTTGCTAGAAGAGTCAGAAGCGCGTATCGAAGAAATTCAACTGGATAAAGGACCACTGCGTCTGGAAGCTTGGCTTGATATCGATAATAAGAAGAATGGCTTTAGGTTCATTGAGATTGAGAAAATAGAGGGTTAATTCAATTCACACAAGCCAAATACCGCCACTGGTATTTGGCTATCTCCCCCCCAAAAAAAACATTATTGATATAATATTTAATTAGGGTCAGGTGTATTTGTAGGTCAGGTTTTAATCTGATAAAAATGTGATCAATCTAGCATTTGCTAGGCTAAAGCCCAGCCTACAATGTTTTTTCTTAAGGTCATATCTAATTATTTCTTTTGATGTGATACGGGTATCAGAGCCCCAGAGAATGAGGCTCTGATAGTAATATTTGTGACGTGTTCTAGCTTGCCTGCACTATACTTTCGGTAAGCTCAGGCTTTGTTTTATCAGTAAATATGGTCAGCCCCGTTAAATCGTTGGCAGGTTTTGCTGTCAATCGACTGACCAAATAACCAACGATGATGCAAGTACCTACCCCAACACTGATAAATACCGTTGCATGGACATCCATATAGGTTTTTGCGTAATAATTGGCAGCGACCGAGATGATCACGCCGCTCCAAACGCCAACAGTATTTGCACTTCGAGTAAATATCCCCAAGACAAAAACACCGGTAATGGGGCCAATCACTAAGCCGGTTATCATCAAGAATAAATTCCACACCGATTGTAAATCATTAAGATTGGCCAACACCAGCGCCATGGTGGTGCCAAACACACCCAATGCCAGCGTTAGATAACGACCAACACTTAAACACTGCTGGTCTGTTACTTGTGGATTAAACCGGCGGTAGATATCCTCAACACCCAAATTTGCTACGCTATTCATCGCGCTAGATACCGTTGAAATGGTCGCGGCAAGCAAGGCGACCACGACAAAACCTGCCATGCCAACTGGCAACGTCGAGGCAGCAAAAAATGGGAACACACCATCAGCCTTGAGCGCAGGACTTAACACATCGGCACGGGTGACAAAATACAAGAACAAGAGTGTGCCAAGGCCAAACAAAATAAAGTTCAGCGGCACTGCGATAAACAGCTGAGCTATGGAGGCTTTTTTAGCGGCTTTCTCATCAACGGTACACTGAACACGCTGGATAAAGTTTTGGTCGCCAATATAACCCAATGACGTTGCAAGCGAATTCAAGAACAGTACTATCACCACCGGGGCGGTCCAATCCCAAGAAAAATCAAACATGTACAATTTATCTTGGCTTGTCATAATTTCCCAAGCTTGAGCGGTTGAAACCTCCAACGAGAGATAAGCAAAAATGCAACACGCAACCACAGCGATAATCATAATTATTGCTTGCAGCACATCAGTCCAAATTACGGCTTCCAAGCCACCCATGGTGACAAAAAAGGTGGTACAAACGCCCATGATCAGGATGCTGACTTCCATCGGCACGCCAAAGATAGAACTGATGGCAATGGCTGGTAATAACAGGATAGCAGCCATACGTCCTAATATTTGGTTAAGCGAAAAACCAATAAAGCCAAGAATGCGCACAGACAGGCCAAAGCGGCGCTCAAGATATTCATTGGCGGTGGTAATATTCAATCGGCGCACCAGTGGTACATAAACCAGCACGAATAAAGGCACCTGAATGACAATCAAAAACAGTGCGATAGAGAAGTAGATCCAGTTGCCTGAATAGGCCATCGCTGGCATAGCCATTAGGCTGATAGCACTAGCACCGGTGGCAAAAATACTCAGACTTGCTGCCCACCAAGGAATGGTTTGTCCGGCGCGAAAATAATCGCTACTGGTTTTCTCTTTTCTGGAAAACATGATGCCAACACCGATAAGCAAAATAACCAGCACAGCAACAACCAAATTATCCCAAAAACCGTATTTGGTCGCTTTTAAAACGGCCTTGCCGGTTAACAGTGTTTCACCAGCGACTATGGTGAACTCAGTGCCATTTGAAACAACTGCGTCTGCTAGTATGGCTTCTGGCAAGTTCCCTATGGTAAACCAAGTATTGGTGACATTGTGGTAAGCCCAAATGTCACTGCTGGCCTGTTGAGATTTAACATACAATAAATGGGCATCGCCACTACTGAACCCAATTGAGCCGGCGATACTTGCAGGGGCAACCGCTATGCTTTTCCAGGTATCTTTCGCTGGGTTATAGGCATAGCTTGCCTGTGTATTGGTTACATAGAGCGTGTCATGCAATGCAGCTAATACAGAGTCGGCGTTTAGCCCTTGCGGCATTGACGCCACTGAACTCCAGTTTGCATTTTCATTTGCCAAGTCTAATGTTAACAGCGTGACCTCAGTGCCATTACCAACAACGTTGCCGACAACATACAGTGTGTTGGCAATGAGTGTAGCGCTGACATTATCTAAAGCGGCTGGAAGATTAGCTAGATTAACACTAGCAACAGCGCCCTCTTGCTGATCAACACGAAAAACTTGCTTGCCGTTAATACGATAGAATACATCTTTCATCGCTAAATCAGTCAACACCAGAGTGTCGCCTGAGTGCGCTTTAAGGTGTGTGTTTACTGGCACTGCGATTGACTGAACGGCTGAAAACTCAAAGAACCCTTGCGCTTTATCTTCGGCTTTATCTTGTGCCCATGCAGTGCTGATGGGCAGCAAAAACAAAATCAGTATTAAACGTATAAATTTAGTCATCATTAATATTTCCTATTAAGACTCAGTGGCGCGGATGAAATTAATAACGTCTTCAACATTGTCGCTTGATGTCATTTCCAATATCACTTGAATATAAGGTTTTTTCTCAAGTAAAAGTTGAGTTAAATAGCGATGGTTCATTTCGCCGGTACCGGAAGGTAAATCGCCATCTTTGAGGCCGTCTTTGAGACAATAATCTTTGCTGTGAATGGCAACAATTCTATCGCCAAACATTGCAAATGCCTGATCCATTAATTGTTCCTGCTCATGGCAACTATCAAGCGGGAAAAAATTTACTGGATCGTAAATAATCTGTACGTTTGGCGAGTTAACCAATGCCAGCATTCTGACCATTTTTTCATAGGTATGAATAACATGATGATGAGCAACGCCCTCAATACCAACGATGCTGCCATATTTTTCTGCCGTGATCGCAAGTCTTTTAATGACCTCAACAACTTCTAGAAAAGCCTCTTCGGTTTGACTATCTGGATGATAACTGCAATCAGCGTTACGAGAGCCTGTCTCAGTACCAACGATAGCGCAGCCAAAATCTCGGGCAAATCTCAGGTGTTCTTCAAACCGTAAGATTGACTGTTCTTTTATTTCAGGGTCTGGGTGTATAGGATTAATATAACAGCCAAGCACTGCAATATTAATGCCTTGCTGCTTAAAGACATCACGAACATGATTGGCAAAGCCTGGACTTAATTGACCTGCTTGCTCTTTGATAATGGGAAATGACTTAGCAAGTGCTAATTGAACACTTGTGACATCATACTGGCCAATTTTTTCTGCAATCTCTGCTGGGCTGCCTTGACCAAAGTCATGGGCTCTAACACCAATATTAATCATTGTTTTCATATTCCTTTCTTTTAAAAATAACAGCATAAGTACAACTGCGTCACACTGTTTATATTTTTATTTTTTTTATCGCCAACCCAAGGACTTCTTAGTCCTTAGTATCGATGGCGTATCTATAGTTTCGCGTTTTAAGCTGTAGGAGATATCATTACCAATGACTAAATATAATTATTCATATATTCAACGAATGCTAAGATAGCCATCGATTGACCATAAGGCATAGATGTTAAAGGTACATCTTTATATTCTTGCAGGCTGTTAAAAACGGGCGTCCCCCAAGATACCTGTTGTAATTCTCCATCTTCGCTAACGTTTTCCAGCACAGCTTTTATTGCTTTAATGCCAACTTCTTCATAAATTTCATCAAGGTAGCCTTTGCGTACAGCTTTTAAGATACCATAGGCAAATCCTGCAGCAGCTGAGGCTTCTAGATATGAATCGGGATCATCAAGCAGTGTATGCCACAAGCCATTTTCATGTTGCGTTGCTGCCAGCGCCTTCACTTGTGATTCTAGCGTTTCGATGAGAAACATACGTGTACTATCGGTTTCATCCAAATCCAATAGTTCTATAAACTCCGGAATAGCTATGGTTATCCAGCAATTACCCCGCGCCCAAAGCGCATCAGCAAAGTTATGACGTCCGTCAAAGGTCCAACCGTGGAACCATAGGCCAGTCTTTTTATCGGTTAAATATTTAACATGTAACATGAATTGGCGTTTGGCTTCTTCAATATAGTGAGGTCTATCGAGCAGTAAACCAAATTTCGCCAACGGTAAGACACTCATCATCAGGGTGTCATCCCAAAGGTTGCCATTATTTACAGAATTAAAAACAATATGCTGAAAACCGTTTTCTTCAGTGCGCGGAAGTCCTTTCATTAGCCATTCAGCCCAGACATCTAAATAAGGCAAATAACTACGATTACCAGTGTGCTCCTGCATATAAGCCAAGGTTAGGAAGGGTGACACGGTATTGATATTTTTACTCGGCACGCCCTTTTCAAACTGGTAATTAAACCAGTCTTCAATAATATCTTTGGTTTTTTCATCGCCGGTAATATCCCAGTATTTAAACAGACCGTACAAACCGATACCTTGGGTCCATTCAAAGCCATTCCAACTCTTGCCATCGATAAGAGTGCCATCATCAGCCTTTATCAGAAACTCACCACTATCATCGGTAATATTAACGAGATTATCGATAAGCTTTTCAATAGTGGATTGAATGGTACTTTTTGGTATATTGTTTGCAATGGCTGGCATGTTTAACCCTAGGTAAATAGTCAAATAAAATCAATACCAATCATAATACGTCTATCCGCATCAATCTGTCAAAATGTTTTTAGTTTAATTTCAGAGTTATCTTAGCTAACTCAAAACAGTGTCATTATTTAAGATATCTTTTTGAGGTGTTATGAATTATTACCACGAAAAATGTGTATTGCAGCAGAATGACGAAAGACACTTCTAGATCCTAAACAGTCAATTTAAACTTATGCTAAGACAAATATACTAGATAAAGTCTATCTCGGTTTGTGCCCCAAACCGCCTTATAACGATTAAATATTTAGTACACAAAAATCATGTGAATTGAATGTCTGCTTTAGGTAATTTCAATCAAGATTAAATATTGATTTTTCAAACTTCACGTTGATAAATCGGAACGACTTTATCATCTTTTGTAGTGCTGCTTTATCGGAAGAGTTGTCGCATTAATTTAAAGCATCAATGGTGGCAAAGCAGCCCGTCAAAGCTAGCTTTGTTATGAAGTGGCTACTTCCTCTATTGGCACTTAAGAGACAGTCAAGTTAAATGGAATTGCCACAAGAACATCCCATTTTTCATACCCCATTAACTAGAATTTCTATAAGAATTCATTGAAAAATCATCCTTCAACAATTAACGCTAATAGAGCCAATAATGTCCACATTTTAGCCAGCTGTTATAAACCTATTATTGGCCATTAAGTGTTTAATTTTATAGCGTGGACTATAGTAATAAAGCTTAAATTCATTTTATGGAGAAATCAAAATGAGCAATATTACAGATATAGCAGAATTATTTTTTGATGCCTGTGAAACAGGTAAAGGCTGGGATACATGTAAAGAATTTTGCCATGCTAACGCAACATTTTCTGCACAAGCCGCAGCATTAGCCGACATAAATAATATTGAACAGTATACAGAATGGATGAAAGGATTATTAACGCCTATACCTGATGGTCATTATGAGCTAAAAAGTTTTTCAACCGACGAAAAACGTCATTGTGTAACTGCTTTTGCGGTATTTCATGGAACTCAAACAGGACCCGGTGGCCCTGGTGAACCAACGGGTAAAGTTATTGTGGCTGATTATGTTTATATAATGCAATTTGAAGGTGACCTTATTAGTCATATGACAAAGGTGTGGAATGATTCAATTAGTCTTCAGCAGCTTGGGTGGGCGTAACAAATTCAATTAAGTAGGAAAACACAGTTGTTTTTTTTCACTCCGTTCAACATTATAAGCTACTACACCCGTTACCATTCAAGAACTCTGAAACCTGCATATTGAATGGTAACGGGTATATACTTAGTCGCTTAAGTTAGTGCTATATTGCTTAAGAGTATTCGTTAAGTTCCACTTATGGTGAACAATGAAAAAAGAATTTACGAAAATATTTGAGGCTGATTCAGTAATAAAGACGTTAGTTCTTTGTATACTAACGATTGGGGCATTTCTAATATATAAACTTTATCATTTCTCAAAGCAAATTAATCAACATACAGATCACAAAATATCAACTGTTTTCGTTGCTATAACCATCCTTTTATTTACTCTTTCATTAGGGTGTTTAATTTATGGTTTGGTTAACCTAGATGATGCGGTTATTTTGAGAAACTCTATCGGTATTCATGTTTTATCAACTGTTTTCGATGTCACGTGGATAATTATGGTGCGTAATCGTATTAATTTAATTGCGGGTTCTCATAAAGGTGAAAAACTTTGGTTAAACCCATTTATCACCTCAATTTTTCATGTGATCTATATGCAACATAAAATTAACCAAGGCTTGTCTAACAACGTAATATAATTTTAGAGTCCGTTATTATCCGTCCAAAATGTGGTTTTAATAAAAAACAATTTATGCCTGCAGGTGCATGTTTACATTAACGAATATGCCCGATTTTGGCACAGTTCAATTGACGTTAATAAGCCATCGGGCGACAAGATATTAGGTTTCGTTGTTAACTCAATTAAATAATAGTTATATTTATGCCAACATGAATAAAGTGAATATATCTTTATTAATATAAATTTCCGTAATTAATTCTGTTAAAAGACAATATTTCAGTAGCACATTCTGTAGATATTGAATTACTATGCGCAAATAATTTTTTTGTAATTAACTTTGAATAGTTTCAAACACTATTTCATATTTTTAGGTCAAGCCCATGCTTTTTAATAGTTCTTTTATCACTGACTGTCCAATTCGTCAGAAAATTCGTGAATTTTATCGTATTGATGAAAATATAGCGGTAGATCATATTCTCCCTTTAGCAGAAGTTAATGTTAGTGCCAGAAGTAGAGCTTGGGAAAGAGCTCGCAAAATGGTTGTTCAAATCCGTCAAGACCAAGCAGGTAACGGCGCAATAGATTCTTTATTAAAAGAATACTCCCTATCTAGTGAAGAAGGTGTGGTATTGATGTGTTTGGCCGAAGCTTTGCTACGAGTACCAGACAAGCATACTCAAGATGCATTAATTCGTGACAAAATTTCTCAAGGCCAGTGGAGTACCCATTTAGGAGGCAGTGATTCATTATTCGTTAATGCTTCTTCGTGGGGATTATTAATCACAGGTTCTATGGTGAATTATGCCGATACTCGCAAACAAGATAGTTTTGGATTATTGAAAAGAACTATCGGTCGTTTAGGTGAACCTGTTATTCGTAAATCAATGAACTATGCCATGAAAATTATGGGTAAGCAGTTTGTTATGGGCGAAACCATTGTTGCTGCAACAGAGCGTGCGGCCACTAAAGAACAACAAGGCTATGTATATTCCTACGACATGCTCGGTGAAGGTGCACGCACCATGGCCGATGCAGAACGTTATTTAAAAGCTTATGAAGACGCGATAGTTACTATTGGTAATGCTGCCGTGGCTTCGGGTAAAAACGATCCTCGCAAAGTTCCGGGTATTTCAGTGAAGCTTTCGGCTATTCACCCACGTTACGAGTTTACTCACAAAACCCGCGTAATGGCTGAAATTGTGCCAAAGCTTAAAGCGCTTTGTTTGCAAGCAAAACACTACAATATTGGTTTAACTGTTGATGCAGAAGAATCTGAGCGATTAGATATCTCGCTTGATATTATTGAAGCAGTATTTTCTGATAACGACTTAGCAGGTTGGAATGGTTTTGGTATTGCATTACAAGCGTATCAAAAACGCGCCATTTTTGTGGTTGACTGGTTACGTGAATTAACCGTACGAGTTGATCGAAAAATGATGGTGCGTTTAGTAAAAGGCGCTTATTGGGACAGTGAAATTAAAAATGCTCAAAAAGATGGTCATCAGCATTTTCCTGTTTTCACTCGCAAGTCTTCTACCGATGTTTCTTACCATGCCTGTGCGAATAAATTATTAGAATACAGAGATAGTATCTATCCACAGTTTGCAACGCATAATGCCTACACTGCGGCAACCATTGTTGAACTTGCTGGCGATGATAAAGAAGGCTTTGAATTCCAGTGCTTACATGGCATGGGTGACTCTTTATACGATCAAATTGTGAGCAATGAAAATATTCAATGTCGCATCTACGCACCGGTTGGGCAACATGAAGACTTATTAGCTTACTTAGTGCGCCGCTTGTTAGAAAATGGAGCTAACTCTTCTTTTGTTAATGCCATTGTTGATGAGTCTCAGCCGGTTGAATCGTTACTCGAAGATCCAGTTGAGAGAACACAACGTTTAAAAGATAAATATAACAACCAAATAAGTAAACCTATTGCCTTATATCATGACGTAAAAGGTCTCGGCCGTGATAATGCCAAAGGTTTAGACTTAACTGATATTAATCGAATTACGCCGTTAAAAGCATCATTAGATAATTGGTTTGCTGACAATCAACTGAATGAAAGTGACATACCAAAAGGTGCTAGTGCGGTTAAGAACCCAGCGAACCATAGTGAAGTCATTGGCTTTCATCATCATCACGACAAAGATAATATGTTGGCAATGATCGACACTGCTCAAGCAACATTTATTTCATGGTCAGAAACGCCGGTATTGGAACGCGCCGCGTTATTATGTCGTGTTGCCGATATACTCGAACGTCATACCGATGAGCTTATTGCCTTATGTATTAAAGAAGCAGGTAAAATTGCTCAAGACGGTATTGATGAAGTTAGAGAAGCGGTTGATTTTTGTCGTTATTATGCGCAGCGAGCGATTGAACTCGAAGCAGACGATCGTTTAGAAGCTCGTGGGGTGGTGTTATGTATCAGCCCTTGGAACTTTCCTTTAGCGATATTTTTAGGACAAATTGCTGCGGCAATTGCCACAGGTAATACGGTATTAGCTAAACCTGCAGAACAAACAAGTTTAATTGCCTTGCGCACGATTGAATTAATGAAATCGGTGGGATTACCTGAGGGTGTTGTCCAAGCAGTAATAGCTAGAGGCAGTCAAGTGGGCAGTGTTATTGTTCCAGACGAACGCATTCAAACAGTTATGTTTACCGGTTCTACTGAAACGGGCACTATAATTTCGCAAACATTGGCAGAGCGTGGCGGCGATCAAGTGCCTTTCATTGCTGAAACCGGCGGTCAAAACTGTATGGTCGTTGACTCTACAGCTTTACCTGAACAAGTTGTTGATGATGTTATTTCTTCAGGATTTCAATCTGCAGGTCAACGTTGTTCAGCGCTTCGAGTATTATTTTTACAAGAAGATATCGCTGACAATGTCATTACTATGCTCAAAGGGGCTTTAGCAGAATTACATGTGGGTAACCCTGCAAAACTAAGCACCGATGTCGGTCCGGTAATTGATCAAAAAGCACTCGATGCACTTAATGCTCACAGTGACTATATGAAAACCAATGGTCAACTATTGTATCAATGTGAAATTTCAGCCGAAGTATCTGACAACGAGCATTTCTTTTTTGCGCCACGTCTTTATGAAATTAAGGATATTAGCGTACTAAAACAAGAAGTATTTGGTCCTTGTGTTCATATTGTGCGCTTTAAAGGCAATGAAATAGAACAAGTTATTGAACACATTAATGGCACAGGTTTTGGGTTAACAATGGGCATTCATACTCGTATTGAGCACAGAGCCTTTGATTTAGCCAAGCTATCACGCGCGGGGAATATTTATATAAACCGTAATATGATTGGCGCTATTGTGGGCGTACAGCCTTTTGGTGGTCGTGGCCTTTCAGGCACCGGCCCTAAAGCGGGTGGTCCAAATTACTTAACGCGTTTGGTTAAAGAAAAAGCAACGCCAGATGCCGAGCAATTTAACTTGTTACCCTCACAGGTAGAAGCCTTAGATGGCGATAAAGAATCCGATAAAGAAGCGGTTTTGTTTATGAACAAGGCTAATGCGGCAGAGAAAAATTGGCGTTTAACTGAGTTAAATACCCGTATTTCTTGTGTTCGTCAATTACTCGCAAAAATTGCTCAGGTCGGTATTGTTGATGATTTAGCAGAAGATTTAAATCGCACCTTAACATCGGCTCGTTCGCAATTAATTGATATTGAAAAACGATTGAAAAAGCCAACATTCTTACCAGGACCAACAGGTGAGTCTAATATTCTTTACCTAGAAAACCGCGGTAATATTATCTGTTTTGCCGATAAAAATGTAACCTTTCACTTTTGGGTGCTTTCTATAGTAACGGCTTTGGCAACAGGTAATACGGTGATCACGGTTGTTTCGGATTTATTTTATGATGAAGCGATTGCCTTTAGAGATAAGTTTATTGCGACTGGCGAAGATAGAAATGTTTTCCAAGTTGCCCGTTTACGTCATTTATCAACAATGTTGGAACACCCAGCGTTATCAGGCATTGTCGTAGATAGTCTTTGCGACCGTAAACATTTTTTCAGTGAAAAATTAGCCGAACGTCAAGGTGCGATATTGCCAGTGATTAGTTCTGAATATTTGGATAATTTGATCCAACGTTTATTAACGGAAAAAACCATTAGTATTGATACCACAGCTTCTGGTGGTAATACTTCACTTATGACCTTAATAGAAGAAGATTAGCTGTTTATTGAACCGCTACTCACCAACAAAAAGGGCATCATATGAAAGCCCCCGTACTCAAATCTGATCTTTTTACGTGAAGTAAGGTGCGAAAACAAAGGGATTAAACGATAAAATGCGGCCTAGTGCCGCATTTTTATTACGTGACGTTAATAAATAAATTACAAAAAGTGAGTAAAATCAACGCGCATAATTTTTGACAAAAGCCCTACCGGTGTTTTGATATTTCCTTTTAGATAAGAAATAATAATGTCGAAGCCAAAACGCCTCGTAATCATTGATACTGAGACCACTGGTCTGTCAGTAAAAAGTACTCACAGTATCATCGAAATCGCCGCAGTTGAAATAGTTAACGGTGAGCTCTCAGGTAAAGAATTTAGTACTTTAGTAAATCCCCAAGGTCGTCAAATTACCCATGAAGCCTTCAAGGTACATGGTATCAAAGATTATGAACTATCGGATGCACCCGCGTTTGCCGAAATTGCCGAGAAGTTAGCTCTATTTTGCCAAGGAGCATTGGTCTTGACCTATGGTGCCTCCTTTGATGGACAATTCCTTGAACAAGAGTTTCAGCGCATCATCATACTTATACAAACAGTAAATTGGCTATGTTACATTACAAAGATGATATGCAAAAACAGTCTATCGATTAAAGCTTTCAGATGTCGAAGTTCAATGATAAAACCTTGGTAGCTAACTTGCTTTACTCCGGTAACATCCAGCGTTTATTCCTGATATGTCAACTATTTTGATTGTCGCTAAATACAAAAATATAAACGCTAAGATTTTGGCCCTACAAAGAAAAGAACCATCAATACCTATGCGAATATACTCCTTAATATTTATATTACTGTCACCTTAGATAATGAGTTTTGAATTTTATACTCTGGATGTTTTTCTTTGGGAGTTAAATGCAGGATTAATGCCTTGGTCATAGGAACGGCCGAAGCAGGATTTTGACCTGTGATCAACCTTCCGTCTACAATTACATGTTCTTTACCTTTAGCTGCTGAGGTATAAATACCGCCGAGCGAAACAATTTTATCTTCTAATAAAAAAGGGTAGTTATTTTTAGCCCAACGTCCCTCTTCGATGTTAGCTTTTGCTGTTAATTTCCTTCCTGAAATAAGACGCGTACCATCAGATAGTTTGACATTAATAAGTGCAGCTGGACCATGACAATCTGCTGAAACGATACCGCCATTTTCATATATTTCTCGAGTCACCCTTTGTGCTTCTTGGTTTTCAACCAAATCAAACATAGGTCCCGCGCCACCTGCAAAATATATCGCTCTATATTGTGTTGATATTACCTGTTTTAGCTCAATTGACTGTTCAAGTTTTTCCGGCAACGAAGATTGCTTAAACCAGTTACTGTCCTTGCCCGATAGACGAGTACTACCACTGGCAGTTCCCTTACCTCCTTTAGGACTAGCAATATCTATTTCAAATTCAGCTTGTTCTAACAATTTATATGGTTCAACAACTTCAGGCAACCAAAAGCCATGTTGATCACTCGAAATTATGATCAGCACCTTACCCTTAACCTCATTATCGTTTATCTCTTTAGCATTTGAACTGGTGGAAAAAGCAAAAATAAGCCAAAGTGGAAGGAGTATTTTTAGTATCAACTTATATTGTTTTAATTCTTTCATTAGTAATCCTCTTATACAGTCATTGTTTATATTTCGATGACAAAGGTACTGACAATTAAGCTGGAAAAAATGAACAAAAAAGGATTAGTTAGGATTTAATAAGGAAAAACTTGTGACTTAATTGTGACTTCAGATAAAAATCAAATAGTTACAATTAAATCCATCTCAAAAAAAACTTACTTTTTTTAAAGGTTTTCATTAGTTATTTTGATTAAATACTTTATGATGATGCTAGCTAAAATATAACAACTAATAAATTTACAGTATTAATAGGATGTACTTTGCGTTATCTCGAATTTAATCACATTATCATAGATACTCAGAATCAATTACTGATCCGTGATGGTGAGAGCATTATCCTTGCACCTAAAGTTTATGACTTATTGATCTTCTTTTGTAAAAACCCAGCAAGAATAATAACCAAAGATGAGTTGATGGATGAAGTCTGGACAGGTACCTTAGTGACCGAAAATGCCATTAGTCGTACCCTAGTAAAAGTAAGAAAAGCATTAGGAGATGATCCTAAAAGCCCGCAATTTATCATTACCGTGCCGCGTAAAGGCTATAGAATGGTTACTGAATTTAATGCCAATGATAAATGCCAATACAATGAGCAAAATACGACGGAACATACAAGTACCAACAAAGAAAACAATAATACCATAACAGCTTCTTTCTCTTCACTTAATAGCACTAAAAACAAAAAACAAAAAACGTTACTCTCCTTGTTTGCGATCTATTGCACATTATTAATAGTGGCAGTTTCCTTTTATTTTTCAACTCAACAGAATATCGAAATAATTGCCACTAAGCAGCTAAAGCCACTAACGAGAGAGATAGCTGACGAACAACATCCAAATGTCTCTCCAGATTTAAGTCAACTTGCCTATACCAAAGTAGTGAGCGGTAAACCAAGTTATATTAATATTGAAAACTTGTCAGATCATTCCAAAATGAGTGTCAGTCACCCAAGAGGAAAGTTATCTCGCCCAGTATGGTCGCCAACAGAGAGTAAAATTGCCTTTTTATATCAGCATAAACAGGTTTGTATTATTTTTTTAGCTGAACAAAAAGAAATTAAAAACAAAGATAACTGGCAAAAAATTACAGAATGTAGCGGCGAAAGTTGGCCTCATTTGGTTTTTTCACCTGATGGCCAGTATTTATACTTTAACGACCGACAATCAAAAGCTAATGGTTATCAAATTTTTCGTGTCGATTTGCTCAATAAACAAAAAGATATTATTAATCAGCCAATCACCAGTGGTCAGGGAAATTACGCTTTTGATATTTCCCCTGATGGTCAACGTTTAGTCATGCTAAACAGTGAGTTCACTTCTCAAACTCGTATTTATACACTAGATATCGCCCAAGCTAAATTGCAACTAACAGCAAAGTTACCTTACTTGATGGGCGCTGTCGTTTGGCATCATGACAATATGACACTGGTGCACCCTTCTCCTCACCCAGCTTATGAGTTATGGCAAAGTAATTTGGCCGGAGAAAAATTAGCAGTGGTTGTCAGTAATACCTCACGGGTTAAACAATTATCGCGCATTAACAACAAGCAAGATTTTACGTTTGTTTCTTATTTAATAAACCGAGACATTCACTTTAAAGACTCAAATAAAGACAATCAGTCGATGAATTTAGATAACTCTTCGGTAATGGATTATCTGCCTGCGCTTGCCAATAATAGTGATCAATACGCGTTTGTTTCCAAACGTTCAACGACGGCAGAAGTTTATTTAGCACCATTACCTACTGAGAATAATAGTGTCACGACAAGTAAACAGCTAACATTTTTTAATACCCCTGTTAGGCTCTTTCAATTATTGTTTTCACCTGATGACAGTCAACTTATGGTTTTAGCTGACAATCAAATTGTTATTGTTGATATAGATAAAGGCGAGGTAAATAAACTGGCTTTAGGTAATAGAGCCATTAGCGGTATCAGTTGGCAGGATCAACACACCTTATTATTCTCGACTATTCGCAATAGTGATTGGCAATTAATGCAGTACAACATAACAACCAAAGTACTCACCGCCAAACCAAATGGTTATCAGGGAGGTCTATATGATCACAAAAATCAGAACTTTTACTTTTTAGCCGATGAAAGCAATGAAGTGATAAAATTGAATGATTTAACACAAACCCCTCAATCAACAGGGTTAATTTGTGAGCCAAGCTTTATAAACCGTCAGCTGAATTTAACATTAACACCTGATGGCTTAGTCTGTTTATCTGATGTTAACAATAATATACAAGAACTTAAGTACTATTCTTTTGAAGATAAATCTATCTCTCCATGGCAAGAGTTACCAACATCGTTTGATTATCAAATAAATAACAAAGGGGTTATTTTCACTCAGTTGAAACAATCTGTGGCCGATATTATGCAAACAAAAAGTAATTAATGAGTAATAACAGCCAAATATTTAAAAACAAATAGTAACATAAGTCATTGTTTATATTATCATAAAGTCGTGACCACTTAGATGGTCACAACTTATTCCAAACTAATCACTTCTTTTTCCCGCTTTGTTCCTTTCTTCAATAGCTATTTGCTTAACACTGGCACCACATTGTTAAGCAGGAGTTATTATGGACAAGCCCATCAGCAACAAAATAAAAAAATCTAACTACCGTAACTATTTATTGTTTACGTTAACTATTTGTATAGCAGCCGCTGTACTTACCATTGCCAAATCAAGTATTGAGCAGGGAAAAACGTATAACGTTGAGAAACAAAATTTAGTCGTAGATACCGTAAAACAATCAACTTTTACTGAATTTTTACCTTTGCGTGGTTTAGTACAGCCTGAAGAAACAATTTTTATAGATACTATTGATGGGGGACGTGTTGAGGAAGTTTTTGTTCAAGAAGGCGCATTGGTTGAACAAGGTCAAGCGATTCTCAAATTAAGTAATACAAATTTACAACTGAATGTTCTAGCACGAGAAGCTGAAGTGTCAGAGCAAATTAATAATATGCGCAATACACGTTTAGCACTAGAACAGAATCAATTATCGCTTAAGCGAGATGTAATTGAACTCGATTTTTCAGTACTACGTTTACAAAAAGATTTTAATCGCCATAAAGCCTTAATCAAAAAAAATATAATTTCACAACAAGCTTTTGAACGAGTGGAAGATGAATTAGCTTTTCAAATTAAATATCGAGAAACAGTTAAAGAAAGCCAAGAAAAAGAAGCCATATTACAAAGTCAACAATTAGCGCAACTTGAACAAAGTATTAAAACACTACAAAGCAACCTTGCTATTTCTCGCTCCAGCTTAGATAAGTTAATTATTCGAGCTCCCAGAGCTGGGCAGTTAACCTTTTTAGATGCCCGAGTCGGTGAGTCAAAACGTGATGGCGAAAGGTTAGGTCAAGTGGATTTAATTGACCAATATAAAGTCAGTGCACAAGTAGATGAGTTTTATGTTAGCCGCGTTGCCAAAGGACAAATTGCGTCTTTTGAATCAGCCCAACAAAGTTATCAGTTAATCGTTAATAAAGTTTATCCCGGCATCAATAACGGCACCTTTAAAGTTGATTTCAAATTACAAAACCAACAAATTGCTCAAACGTTACGCCTTGGTCAAAGTTTACAAATGAAGTTTAACTTGTCATCAAGTGAGTCAAAATTGCTACTCGCCAATGGCGGATTTATACAGAGTAGTGCTGGAAGTTGGGCATTTGTAGTTGACCCCTCTGGTACGAGCGCCAGTAAGCGCAATATTCGTTTAGGTCGAAAAAACCCACAAAGTATTGAAGTTCTTTCTGGTTTGCTAGCCGGTGATCGCGTGATCACTTCTTCCTACGCCAGCTTTGCTGATGCACAGCAACTTAATCTTAGTAACTAAACGAATAAAAAATAAAAAAACGAGTTTTAAAATCAAATAACTATGATCGGTCGACAAAAGTCGGTCGAAAACAATACACATATAGCCAAAGGAATTATTATGATCACATTAAATAATATCAGCCGCTCATTTATCGGCGATGAAGTAGAAACTGTCGCTATTGACGACATGAGCTTAACCATAAAAAAAGGCGAATTCTTGTCAATATTAGGGCCGTCGGGCTGCGGTAAGTCAACCTTACTTAATGTACTTGGTATGTTAGACCATATCGACCAAGGGCAGTTTACGTTTTTGAAAAACAATGTAGGTCAATCAACTGAAAGCCAGCGCGCACAATTAAGAAAACAACATATCGGTTTTATTTTCCAGAGTTTTAATTTAATTGATGAATTAACCGTTGAGCAAAACATAGAGTTACCGCTTTATTATCACAAAGTAGCAAAGGCCGAACGAAAACGATTAGTTGATGAAGTATTACATCGTGTTGATATTGCTCATCGTCGTAACCATTTGCCCGCGAAATTATCAGGTGGACAGCAACAACGTGTTGCTATTGCGCGCGCTATTGTTACTCAACCAGACCTAATTTTGGCCGACGAACCAACAGGGAATTTAGACTCAAAAAATTCGATACAGGTAATGGCGTTACTCCAGCAACTAAACCAAGAAGGTTCAACCATTGTTATGGTAACTCATGCACCTGAACATGTTGATTATGGTACGCGTGTTATTGAGTTGCTCGATGGAAATATTTGCAAGGACAAACAAATAACCTCTCAAATTAATATAACTACTGCGGAGGTGGCGTGTGCTTAAATTATTATTAATTGTTGCGTGGCGCAACTTCAGCCGCGATAAAGTAACCAGTGCGATTCAATTAATTGGACTGATTATCGGTATTGCCTGTTTTATATTAATCCAACAATATGTTAACCAACAAAAAAGTTATAACCAGCAGTTTACAGACGCTGAGTCTATTTATCGTGTTAACTTACAACGTGATGATAAAAGACCACAAGCTTTGACTACATTGGCACTAGCTGAAGCACTTGATAGTAACTTTAGTCAAGTGGACTCTGTTACTCGAGTATCAGATAATAATGTTTCGGTTAAACATCAACAAAATGTATTTTCGGAGCGTGGTCTCTATGTCGATAGTAATTATTTTGATTTCTTCGACTTTGAATTGATCGAAGGTGATATTCAGACAGCACTTGATGCTCCTGATAGTCTCGTTTTACACCAAGCATTGGCCATTAAGTATTTCGCGCGCAGTAGCGGTGTTATAGGTAGTCGCTTAACCATTAATGGTAAAGATCATCAAGTCACTGCTGTCGTGAAAAAAACTACGACGGCTAGCACTATGCCTGCCACACTATTGATACCAATGAAGAATTTCTATGAACTATTGCCTGCAGTCGATTGGGCCGAACGCTGGAATTACGCAGCGACAGTGACCTTTGCTAAGATAACAGCCACAACAAATATACAAACAGTTGCTAGCGATGTTAGTCGTTATTACGATAGCCGGACAAAAGGTATATCGTCTTATAAAAAACGTCAGATCACTTTCGAACCTTTGCGCGAGCTTTATTTAAATAACAACGTAACTTATAGCCTAATACCACCAGGCAGTAGAGCCATGGTCAATGTATTCAGTATTATTTCATACATGATTTTAGTACTTGCTTGTGTCAACTTTACTAACTTATCAACAGCAGCTGCCATGCGCCGTGGCAAAGACGTTGGTGTACGTAAAGCATTAGGTGCGAGTAAAGGGCAATTAATAACGCAATACTTAGTTGAAGCCGTGTTATTAACAGCAATCGCTACACTACTTTCCTTAGTCGTTATAACGTTATGTTTACCTGCATTTAATCAACTGATGAACGTCGAAATAAGTCTGACATACTCGATGCTTTTTATCACGCAAATAAGCGGACTAACGCTTTTGGTCGGTATGGTATCAGGGAGTTATCCCGCATTTTTCTTAAGTAACTTATCTCCTGCGCATGTATTAAAAGGTTTAGTGACAACATCAAAGTCAGGTGTGCTCTTACGCCGATCTCTGATCATTATACAATTTGCGATTGCCGCATTTTTAGTAGTCACTAGTTTAGTTGTAAATTGGCAAATGCAGTATATTAAAGACATGCCACAAGGTTTTGAAAGAGAAAATGTACTGATCGTTAGTTATGGTGAAAAAATCTATCCTGCTTTTAAGAACCAAGTCGAACGTCACCCGGATGTTATTTCAGCTTCGATGTCACACACAGTGCCAACAAAATCAACGCGTACTTCAAACACTGTAAGACGACTTGACGATATGACGACAGAGATTTGGACAGGTAACAATCCTGTTCATTATGATTTCTTTTCAACCTTTGGCATTACGATTTTAGCAGGGCGTGATTTCTCTACTGCTTATGTAAATGATACTTATCAAGAAAATAAAGATGACTGGCAAAGTTCAACGGGGAAATTGATCATTAATCAAACCTTAGCCACGACACTCGGTTGGAGCCCCGAAGAAGCTGTGGGAAAAATGTTGACCTTAGGTGGCGGCAACGAAGGATTGCACAATCATCAAATTATCGCAGTAGTTGAAGATACCCATTATGTTAATGCTAAAAATGTTGTTCCGCCGATGACCTATATATTATCTGCTAAGCCAGAACAACGCCCTTTACGTTGGGTCTCTATTCGCTTAAAAGCAGGTGCCAGCTTACAAACAGTCAAAGACCTTGAACAAATATGGTTGGGCTTAGATGGTAAGTTAGCTTTTAAATATAACTGGTTGTCAGACTTATTTTCAGCTTCATATCGCAATGAAAGCCAACAAACAAATTTACTCAATATCTTTACGTTAATTGCAATTGCAGTAACGGCTATTGGCTTATTTGGCTTGGCTGCTTTTAATACCCAACGACGTATTAAAGAAATTGCCATACGAAAAATACTCGGAGCAAGCACTGCCCAGTTATGCTTTATGTTAGTAAACCAATTTTCAAGTTTAGTATTACTCGCAAATCTTCTCGCTCTACCCTTGGCTTACCTACTAATACAAGACTGGCTAAATGGTTTTATTTATCGTATTGCTATGCCTTACAGCGCCTTTTTACTTAGTGCGTTATTTTGTTTAGTTATTGCCTATGTCACTGTAATGGCAGTCGCATTTAAAGCGGCAACAGCCAAACCCGTTGATTCACTTACCTGCGAATAGTCACTATTTCATGTTCTAAGCTAAAGCTTTTGGTATGCCCAAAAGCTTTAGCCAAAACAGGTGCCCTTTAAAAAAACACATGGTATTCAAATGATTAATATAAAAGAATCTAACTTAATTAAAATATAAAAACGGCTGTATCCTAATGAAAATAATGCTTCGCGTAATTTTTTAGAACCGTTCAAAAAAGTAAATGCGACCATAGGCCGCATTCGTTGGTTTTTTAACCCTTACTATTACATCTAACTTTTTGTAAAAAGATTGGATTTGAATACGGGGGCTTTCATATGATGCTCTTTTTTTTGGCGAACACTATTGGCTAATCACAGGTTAGCCACTTCATCATTTAGGGGCAATTTACCGATCATCACGTCAATTTAAAAGCAGTCCTGTTAGCAAGCCATTTACCTTTCTTGTTCCTGATGTATCAATTAAACGTGAATAAGAAAGACTGGATACATTAACGTTAAAGCAATGTAACCTATTGATTAAAATGATTTTTTTATTTATTTTTTTCAATCGAAATAGATTTAGGTGGAAAGTAACATAATGTTGTTATCATGTTAACAACATACAAATTTTTTATTTGTGCTGCTATAGTTTATCTATTATGAGTAATCTACAAGAAT
This sequence comes from Colwelliaceae bacterium BS250, assembly GCA_040779355.1. GTDB lineage: Bacteria > Pseudomonadota > Gammaproteobacteria > Enterobacterales > Alteromonadaceae > Thalassotalea_A. The sequence goes on from JBFONS010000010.1 coordinate 52,154, forward strand.
AATTAATAATGTTTAGGACCAATGTGGAATTAAATCAATTTTTAATTTGTTGAATAGCACAACAACGTTTGCCTCGGTATTTATTATCTCTAGCTCTTCCATTTACCATGTTACTGCTAGGGTATTAGTCACAGGTGTCGCTATTGCATTATTATAATTGTTTTTAACAATATGCAAGAAACCTCGCAGCAACAACAATGGTATTCAGCATGAACATGCTTTGCTAGATAGATCTGATGATACATCTAATTTGGATGATTTAACGTCAGATGGTGACAGTGTAAATCAAGCATTTAATGATATGCATTCGCAATTTTAACTAAGGACAAAAATGAATAATAAAATAATCACTTATTTAGCGATAATAAGCTTAGCATTTACTTTAAATGTACAAGCGAAAGAAGCACATAACATTGTTTATGGAAATGTATCGTCGGTATTGATCACAACGGCTGATTCAAAAATACTAGAAAGTACAATAATTGGTGGCGCCTTAGGCATGGCTATTGGTAACAACACCGAGTCTACAATTGGTGGGGCAGCAGGAGCGTTTGCTGTTGCATCTATTATGGAAGGTGATCGTCGAGTATTTTTATATACCATCAATGTTTCTGGTAAAGACACGAAAGTAGCAATGGAAGAAGGCGGTATTGGTGAAGGCCGTTGTGTTGCTATAGAAACACAAGGAAAGCACACTAATGTTCGCGCTGTGTCTTCTGCTTTTTGTCAACAAAGTGGCCATGATGCGCTGTCATCAAGCGATGTTGTTAAGCAGCAACAAGCACAAGCACAGCAATGTAAAGCGGCTCGACAATCGGTATTAACGGCTGAAACAGATTCAGACATTGATCATGCACTGGTTAAAGTCCGCGCGCTGTGCGAATAACAATCAAGGCAAGCAACAAACTATAAAAATAACTACTTGGAAGTATTATGAAAAATTTATTTAAATTAATTACCTTATCGCTATTATCTTTCACTTTAATTGCCTGCTCTGGCACCGTTAGCTCTGTTGATGGCAAAGGACCGGGAGCTGGGCATGTATATGTCGTTTCAGAAGCCATTGCTAAGCGCCTAATGATGGCGGCAATGAAATCAGAATTTAATCCCGCCGATATTAAAGAGTTGGCATTGCCAAAATTAGGATATAGCTCAAAAGTTCAATATGGTATTGATAAAGATACCGTTGAATTAGTGGCCTTAAAAGCCGAAGGAAAAACTAAAGAAGGCGAAGTTGTTAATGGTTATGTGTTCTCAGCAGAACATTATGGAACGGCACCTGCTGCGGGCAGCCCAACAATAGATAGATTGTTAGCTCATATTGTAAAAGACGCAGAAACATTAGGCAGTACGGCAACATTTAGCAAATTAGTTAAATAATTTATTCGAATAGAAAGAATTATATGAACAAATTAATAAAAATTTTTACATCGATTATATTGATCGCTTTCTTGTCATCTTGTGCTAACCCAACCGTGAGTAAAGCGATTGCAGATGCTAATGAGCCTGCCGTAATTAAAAAATTTGAAAATGATATTACGGTTATTGCAAATGCAGCGATTGAAGACCCTAACTATAAACGTATACCACTTGATTCAACACCCGATATAGAATGGTTTTTTAGTTTAGCCTTTTTGTTGTGGGACGATAAAGTGACAACTGGCGCTTTTATGGAAGAAGGGGTAAATCGTTTTCCTGACTATAAAGAATCGTTTGAGTATATCGCAGAAAAAATTAATGCATTAAGCAAATAATAAATTCAAATTAGTACTGATTTTACTTAATGCATGGGCTTATTCAACTATCAGCGTGCCTTTATACATTTGCATCTGACAATGAAATGGATACTCTCCTGATTCCATAGGCGGAAGCATTACTGATTTATCTATATTAAGTGGTAGTTCTTCACTAATTTCAATGTCAGGAAATAACACCATAGACGCACAAGGACTGCTGTCTTTTCTAAGAAATTGAATAGCGGTCTGCCTGCCAGCTTTAATTTTTATTCTTGCCGGTTGATAAACGCCGTTATGTACAGTAATCTTAATTTCATCATCGCTAGCAACCTCTGCCTCAGCAGGTTTATACAACCAGAACCACCAAATAATTAGCGAAATAAGCACTAATCCTACAATATTAATCATCAACATAAATATCTCCTAGTGATCCTTCGCTCTGAATAAACGCAATCGGTTGGCATTACTCACCACAGTTAATGATGAAAAGGCCATCGCCGCTCCAGCAATCACGGGATTGAGTAAAATGCCAAAAAACGGATACAACACGCCCGCAGCAAAAGGTACACCCGCAATGTTGTAAATAAAGGCACCAAAGAGGTTTTGCTTAATATTACGTAGCGTCGCTTTGCTTATGGCAATCGCATCAGCAAGGCCGTGCAATGAACCACGCATCAAGGTTATATCGGCACTTTCTATCGCCACATCCGTACCAGTGCCAATGGCAAAACCAACATTGGCTAATGCCAAAGCTGGTGCATCATTAATTCCATCACCCGTCATACCGACAATTTCATGCTGCGCTTGTAACTCGGCCACCTTTCTAGATTTATCTTGGGGTAACACTTCAGCAAAAACTTCGCTGATCCCGACTTTTTTGGCCACGGCTGTTGCGGTCGCGCTATTGTCTCCGGTGATCATGACGACGCGAATACCATTATTTTGTAGGCGCTTTATCGCCGAGATAGAGTCATGTTTGATGGGATCTGATACTGCAATGATAGCCGCCAACTTGTTATCTATAGCAAAATACATTGGGGTTTTCGCTTCATCAGCAAGTGCTTGCGCTTGTTCAACGAAACCGTCAGTAGCAATGCCATTTTTAAGCATCAACTTTTGATTACCAAAAAGTAACTGCCGAGCATTGATTGTGGCTGAGACCCCATGCCCAGTAATGGCGTGAAAGTCACGGACGTTTTCTAAGTCAAGGCCACGCTCAATGGCAGATTCTACGATTGCTTGCGCCAAAGGATGTTCGGAGCCTCTTTCTAAGCTGGCAACTAACGTTAAAACATCATTGTCGCTATAGGTATTATCGACAATGATAAAGTCCGTTACCTTAGGCGCGCCCTCAGTGATAGTACCCGTTTTATCTAATATCATTGCAGTGATTTTGGAAGCTGTTTGTAATGCTTCGCCGTTACGAATTAGCACACCTGCTTCTGCCGCTTTACCTATCCCAACCATGACCGACATCGGTGTCGCTAATCCTAATGCACAAGGGCAAGCAATAATTAATACCGTGGTTGCCGAGATCACCGCAAATGCGATGGCTGGATCAGGACCAAAATTAAGCCAAGCTAACGCACTGGTAATAGCGATGATCATAATAACGGGGACAAAGTAAGCAGCAATCATATCGGCTAATCGGCCAATCGGAGGTTTTGAATTTTGGGCGCGTTTCACCATATTGATGATTTGCGCTAGGGCTGTATCTTTACCAATACGAGTTGCTTTAAATAATATAGAGCCTGACTTATTTAGTGTTCCGGTAACAACCTCATCTCCTTTGATTTTTTCAACTGGCATGGGTTCACCCGTTAACATTGACTCATCAATCGAGGTATGACCTTGTGTCACCATGCCATCAACGGCTATTTTTTCCCCTGGACGAACACGAACAATATCATTCAGTAAGACCTGCTCAATGGTGATATCAATTTCTTTATCGTCACGTATAACACGAGCGGTTTTTGCCTGTAAACCTATCAACCTTTTAATCGCTTCACTGGTACGGCCCCGTGCTTTAACTTCCAAGGCGAGACCTAAATTAATCAGCCCAATAATCATTGCCGTCGCTTCAAAATAAACATGTCGTGCCATTTCTGGCAATGCCATAGGAAAAAAGACCACAACCATTGAATATAGCCATGCAGTTCCCGTACCTAGGGCAATGAGTGTATCCATATTGGCGGAATGATTAATGAAGGATTTCCAGGCGCCAACATAAAAATGTTTACCTGAAAAATACATAATAGCAGCACAGAAAAGTCCGACAGCAAACCACACGCCTCGCTCAAATATCGTAGCGACTGTCATTGGCCCACCAGCAATACTGTACAGCATCAAAGGTATTCCAAGCCCTAGTGCAATCCACATTTGACGGATTAAACGTTGGTAATATTGCTGTTCAGCTTGTTCTTTTTCATCAAACAGTTGTTCATCACCTGAATCTGATGTGAACTTTGCGTTATAACCAATGCTTTCAACGGCTTTGATTAATTTTTCAGCCTCGACATCACCGGTAACTGTGACGGTTCTTAAGACAAAATTCATTGTTGCCTGCTTAACTCCCGCCACCTCCATCAATGATTTTTCGATTTTACCGACACAACTAGCGCAGCCCGCGCCTTCTATAATTAATTCCTGATTTGAGTGAGAAATATGACTGTCATCAAGGCGACAATGCTTTTGTGTTGACGTATAGGGTACTATTTTTTCCTTATTATTATTCATCACCTTCTCCTTCAATAAGATGGCAAATCATTTCCCCTGTTGGTGCATTATCTGGTTTGTCCTGCCAATCATTTATGGCTTTTTTTAACCGTGATCTTAAAACCATTGCTTCTTGAAACTGTTTTTCAGTAGCAACTAGTCTTTGTTCAACAATATCCCTTACTAATGGACAGGCACTATGACCTGTATCAGCTTGAGTCAGAATATCTGTAATTTCTTCCACAGAAAAATCTAATTGTCTTGCACTAAGAATAAATTTTAATCTTTTCTGTTCTGGTTTTCCAAAGACTTTATAACCATTTTCAGAACTTTTATTCGGTGTAAGAAGACCAATCCGAGTATAATACCGGACTGTATCAGGCGTGGTATTCATTGAGTTGGCAAATTCTGTTACTTTCATCGCATGCCTCCTAGCTAAAGCATAGATTAATAAACGGTGTTTATATAGATTAGATATAGTTTACACCTGTGTCTAGGACACAGGTCAAGCTTTAAAATAAAGAGATGGAAAACTATATAACGGATGCGACTGCAACGTGACTAATGCAGTATTAAAGCTGACATATCTATTTTGCACTTAGCTATGCATTCAATGTACGAAAGGGAACCCTTCAGTATTTTGGCTTAGTCGGCTTAGGGGAAGTCGATTTTTTTCTTGCGAAAGCTCCGAGTCGGCATTTATGCGGTGCTTGTATACCAATAGACCAAACCAAACCTTGGCCGTTTTTTGAGTGTTGATCCGTTTATTCAAAGGCATACAAATGCTCATCATTTAACTATTATTTAAACGTGGTCTGTCCCCTATTTTATTTCTTGGTTAAGAGTCTTGGTTATGTGGGCTGCGACTGTCTTTTTGATAATACAACTCTGCGGTTAATTTACTCGCCAGCGAGCGATAAATCTGAGCAATATCAGCTTGCGGGTTTTGCTCTTGAATCGACTGACCTTGGTCAGCATATTCACGTACTTTAATATCCAGAGGTAATTGCCCTAATAACGGAATAGCTTTTGCCTGAGCTAATTCTTCACCACCGAGATCACCAAATATGGTCGATTTATTCTGACATTTTGGGCAAATGTGATAACTCATGTTTTCGATTAAACCCAATATTGGAATATTGATCTTTTCAAACATACTTATGCCTTTAGTGGCATCAATAAGTGCTATGTCTTGTGGGGTAGTCACTATTACCGAAATTACCGCTTCAATTTTTTGCGCTAAGGTTAATTGAATATCACCGGTACCAGGTGGCATATCAATAAGCAAGTAATCGACACCACCCCATAAGGTATCTTTGAGCATTTGTTCAAAGGCAGAACTAGCGACAGCACCACGCCATATTTTAGCTTCTTGGCCATCAGCCAAAAAACCGGTCGACATGGCGGCAATGCCATTTTTAATTATCGGCTCTAAATGCATGCCATCGGGAGAGCGCGGATGCAAACCTTCAAGCCCCAACATTTTAGGTAGCGAAGGTCCATAAACATCGGCATCTAAAATACCAACACTGGCGCCTTGTGCTTGCAAGGCATAAGCTAAGTTAACCGTGGTAGTTGACTTGCCCACCCCGCCCTTGCCGGACGATATAACGATGATATTTTTAATGCCGTCATATGAGTGCATAAAAACAGGGATAATTTTTGTGTTTATTTTCAGCTCTACTAAGCTTTGCTCATTTGCCGCAGCTAGTGCTTGCTTAACGTGTTCCGCAATGGCTTGATATTCACTTTGACAAGGAAAAGGCAGGGTAAAAGTGACAATAATATTGGCTTTCTTTTTAGTCATCTCAATATTACTGGCAACTGCTAAAACACCAGCAGGAAATAATTCGTTTTGGTATTGAGTCAATGCCTGTTGAACAAGTTTTTCTAGCTGGTCAGAGACCTTGTTAAATTTAAACCAATTGGCAATCATAGCTTTCCTAGCTGATATTTTGTGTAATATTGACGCGATTAAAACAGCTGTTAATTAATCATTTAATTAAAGGAAGTATCGTTAGTATAAACATCCTTTTTCGTAAAATCTAAAATATGCTTTACCTCATATTTTCCATATTTATCTCTTTTTCATCTCAATGAGGGATTGAAAGTCATGTAATCACCCGACATTACGTATTTTGTCATTACGTTAAGGGAAAAAATAAGAGCCACCTGCGGTTGTAAGAACCAGCTCTGAATACTCCTTCTATTTACTTCTATGCTTGTTTATTCAAACAGACTTGCCTGACACTGTGCTCTACGTTGTGGGAGCAAATTTGAGGTTCTCGCCATTTTTTATTTTGGTGATTGAGTATCCTTTCTATCTAAACTGAACCTTCTATGCTTGCAATGATCTTAACCACAGCATTGATAACAGATCCTGATATCAATCTCAAATCCGTTTGAGTCTTTGCGACACCGTCACTCGAATAAAAAATCCTGAACAGCTTGATATTTGGCCTTGTTGTAACAACGTTATATTAAACCCTTACAATTTAAGTTCACTATGTTGTCCTATCTGTTGCCCGTATTGATTGGCGTTGTTCTCATAGGTTATTTCCTAGGTCAGCCACATTGGCGTGAGTATCAACGCGATAAAATTAGACGCCAGCCTTTTAAAAAGCAGTGGCGTAAAATTATTCAGCAAAGAATGCCTTATTTTAAACAAATGCCGACTGATTTGCAGTTGCAGCTAAAACAGCATATACAGATTTTTTTGGCTGAAAAAAACTTTATCGGTTGTAACGGCGTTAAAATAACAGATGAGATAAAAGTAACCATAGCCGCACAAGCTTGCTTATTATTACTTAATCGAAAGACTGAATATTACCCTAAATTACAAACCATACTTGTTTACCCACGTGCTTTTGTAAAAGAGCAAAAAAGCATGAGTGCAGACGGCGTTCTGCATTCACAAAGAAAGGTATTATCAGGTGAATCATGGGATTTTGGAAAAGTTGTATTGTCATGGCAAGACACTCTAGATGGAGCTCAAATTCCGAATGATGGACGAAATGTGGTGATCCATGAGTTTGCCCATCAATTAGATCAGGAAAGTGGCAAAGCCAATGGCGCTCCTATCTTAAACCAGGGGCAAAGTTATCAATCTTGGTCAGAAGTTTTTTCTACACAATTTGAGCTATTACAAAAGCAAGCGTTGGCTGGGGGAAGTTCATTATTCGACTATTATGGTGCGACAAACCCTGCTGAATTTTTTGCTGTTGCTACTGAGGTATTCTTTGAACAATCGCAACAGTTTTATCATCAACACCCTAAGCTCTACCAGCAAATAAAAGAATACTATCTAGTTGACCCCATACACTGGTAAGTCTGAAGTATTGTAATATTCAATGTTAACGAACATTCATTGCGGTAGGCAATAACAGTAGTGGCTAAGTAATTTTAGCCACGACATTAGGTTGCGCCAGTGGCCATTGCCTTGCAATAAATTAGCTAGTTAGGACTGTATTCTGGGTAATCTGTTAGTCCTTGCTCAGTACCACCAAATAACGTTTCTGGATTATGTGTTGCTAAAGGGTAGTTATTTTTAATACGGTTTGGCAAATCAGGATTAGCGACAAATGGGCGACCAAAACCAACCATATCAGTGACTCCTGCTGTAATTGCCTGCGCACCTTTGTCGCTGTTGTAACGACCGGCATAAATAAGCACACCTTGGTAGGCTGCACGAACAGCAGGTTTAAACGCTTTTGGTGTTTCTGGTGCATCATCCCAATCGACTTCAGCGATATGAATGTAAACCACCTTGTGGGTATTCAATAATGTTACCGCTGCGATGTAGGTTTCTAGCGGTGTTGCATCTACTGTACCATTGAGTGATGTGAATGGTGCAAGACGAACACCGACTCGATCAGCGCCAATAGCCTCGCTCATAGCGGCTACAACTTCGCTAAGAAAACGTAAACGGTTTTCGATAGAACCGCCATATTCATCAATACGATGATTCGCCTCAGAGTCAATAAACTGGTTAATCAAATAACCATTTGCCGCGTGTAATTCAATACCATCAAATCCTGCTTCAATTGCATTTAATGCGGCTTGACGATATTCACCAACCACTTGTTGAATGTCGGCTTTAGTCATTTCTCGTGGCTCTACTACATCGACAAAACCTGGCCCATCGGTGCCGTTATCAATGAAAACTTTTACATTTTCAGCTTTTAACGCTGAAGAAGAAATAGGTTGTTCACCACCGATGTTTTCAGGATGGCTCACTCGGCCAACATGCCAAAGTTGGGCGAATATAGAGCCGTCTTTTGCATGAACTGCATCGGTTACTTTTTTCCATCCAGCAATTTGCTCTGCGGTATAGATACCCGGAGTCCAAGCATAGCCCTGCCCCAGAGCTGAAATTTGAGTTCCTTCAGCAATAACAAGCCCCGCAGAGGCGCGTTGAGCATAATAATCAGCCATCATCTGGTTGGCAGTATTGCCTGGTTGGCTAGCTCTAGAGCGAGTCATAGGAGGCATAACAATACGGTTTTTTAAAGTGAGTTTACCGAGTTGCATAGTTTGAAATAGTGCATTGTTCATGTTATTTCTCTCTTATTTAGATAACTGAATTAATTCAATTTGGTAACCATCGGGGTCAGTAATAAAGGCAATATGGGTTTTGCCACCCTTTACGGGTCCGGCTTCACGAGTTACGTTACCACCGAGTGCTTTGATCTTGTCACAGGCTGCGTAAATATCTTCGACGCCTAGTGCAAGGTGACCAAACGCATTACCAAGATCGTACTGATTAGTATCCCAGTTGTAAGTGAGTTCAATGGTTGAACCTTTGCCTTCGTAACCAACAAATACCAAGGTATAGCGATAGTCATTGTTCTCTGTTCTGTCGAGCACTTGCATGCCTAATACTGTGGTATAAAAATCGATTGATTTCTCAAGGTCAGTAACTCTCAACATAGTGTGTAAAATTTTATTCATTTAAATGGCCTTTGCAGTTGTGAACATTATTGTTGCTTAAAATATAAGTAACTAATCAGTACTCAACTTTTAAGGTGGTTTGCTAATTCAATAGGTGCATATTAGATGAATACTTATCACTTTAAAAATTATCAATCATTATACTTATAATAACGTTTTGTAATGATTAAAAGCGTAACAAACCTACTCAGCCATATAGATTTAAAGTGTTTCGATAATTTCATGGTTTTGTTTTTTAACAAGCAAATACAAAAAAGGGATCGATTAGATCCCTTATTTAGCAGCCAGTCTGTAAAAACAGTATTTTACTCATATTCAGAAGCGTAGGTTTCTTCATAAGTGTGTGAGTAAAGCTCAAATAAATTTCCAAATGGGTCTTCTAAGTAGACCATTTTGGCAGTCTTACTATCATCTTCAGGGTGGTAGCGCATGATGTCCATTCTCACTTTACCGCCAAACTTTTCAGTTCTTTCAATAACACCTGCAAAGTCATCAGTTTCAAGACAAAAGTGAAAAATGCCAATGCGAGAGAAGTCTACTTCGTGACGCTCTGCTCGCTCTTTCATTTCAAATAATTCAACACCAATACCATCCGTTGTTACTAGGTGAGCAATATTAAACCCTTTAAAGCCTTCGCCAAAAACAGCGATACACATTCTACCGATTGCCGTCTCGCGCTCTTCTTCGACCTTAGCTTTACCCATGACAGTTTTAAGTCCAAGAGCATTCGTGTAAAACTCTACAGCTTTATCCATATCGCCAACCATGATGCCTACGTGATTCATTTTCATAATATATTCCAAAAGTTAATTAATTAGTTGTTGTTTGCTTCAATGAGGGAATTATATGGAATATCAGGTATTATGTTAAATTATAAAACATTATATAAATGATAATTTTTCGTAATGCATGTAGCTGAACAAACTTGCCGAGTTAGTGACCTGTAGGAAACGTCTAGTGTGAACTAAAAAAGCTCGTCGTTCACAACCTTGCAGAGTAATACCAATTCCACTAAATAAGTGATCTCGGCTTTGGCATCCTGCGTCGATCTACCTTCTACATCCATGTAGTCGTACTTTTTCATGAGGTAAAATGGGTAAATACAAGGCAAAAAATTTAGTAAGTAGTTGTTCTCGGCTTTGGCATCCTGCGTCGCTCTACCTGCAGCATCCATGCTTTCGTACTTATAAAGTTTATAACGCTGTAGTTATTCATTTTAACCATTAAAAATGAGCAGTTAATTAATGGACTTGGTATAATAATACAAAGCCGACAATTAAGTCGGCTTTTATGTTTTACGATTATCTGTCGTTAAATAAGATTAAAGCTGTTGTTCAATCCAATCTATTGTTAACTCTTCAAGCAAGGCCATAGGTAAACTACCATTTTTGAGCATTTGATCATGAAACGCTCTGATCTCAAATTTGTTACCTAATTTAGCTTCGGCAAGTTGGCGTAATTCTCTAATTTTAATTTCACCAATTTTGTAGGACAACGCTTGTGCTGGCCAGCTAATGTAACGATCAATTTGTTTGATCACATCAGCCATACTTAATGCGGTATTTTCAGCTAAGTAGTCAATCGCTTGTTGTCGTGACCAGCCTTTTGCATGCATACCGGTATCGACCACTAAACGACATGCTCGCCATGCTTCATAGGTTAAACGACCAAAGTCACTGTATGGGTCTTGATAGAAGCCCATTTCTTTACCTAAGCTCTCAGAATATAAGCCCCAACCTTCACCATAGGCTGAATGGTAAAGCGTTTTGCGAAACTCGCTCATATCAACTTCTTGTGCTATGGCACTTTGAAAATGATGTCCTGGCTCGGCTTCATGAAACGTTAGTGCCTCGAGGGTATATAGTGGTTGGCTTTTAAGATCTTTGGTTTCAAGAAAGTAAGTACCCGATGTTGTACCACTGCCATCAGAAGCAACATAATAGGCGCCGCCGTCTGGGCTCGATTTTATATCAAACGTCGAGCGTGGCAATACTGAAAACCACTTGGGTAATTGCGCGGCCATTTTACGGGTAATATAACTGGCTTTTTCAATCATATCTCTTGGTGTATCAGTATAAAATTGTGGGTCGGTGCGTAAAAACTTAATAAAAGATTTAAAATCACCTTGGTATTCTAACTCTTTGATAATAGTGTTCATTTCAGTGCGAATACGAGCGACTTCATCCAAACCTAATTGATGGATTTCATCAGCGCTCATATCGGTTGTGGTGTAATATTCAATTAAATATTGGTAATACTCTTCACCTTTAGGCAGTGCGCTTATACCCACTGTGTTACGACACTTTGGCATGTATTGCTCGGTAAAAAACGTGTGAAATCGTTGATACTCAGGAATAACCTGCTCGGTAATTAATTTAGCCGCTTGATTTTGTAATGCGGTTTTATCTGCATCATTAATTCGATTTGGCATATTCAACAATGGCTGATAAAACACGCTATCGTTAATATCTGCAACAAGATGTTTGCTGATACTGGTATCGTATTTAGCAAAACTTTCACAATAATGAGTGTGCCCTTGCTCTATTGCCTGAGTTAAATTATTGATGTGCTCGGTGTTATAACGTGGAAAATCAGCAAGGCTGATCATATATTTGTCATAATCATTTTTTGTTAAAAATGACATGTTCGCTGGCGCACCGGCAAAGTAGCTATGAAAGCCGGCATAGATGTTCATTGGATAAAAATGATCTAATTGCTGATAACTTTTCGCTTCGGCATTACGTTCATAAGCAAATAAACGATAAGTTACCTGCTCATCTAGCGTTAACTCATTAATATCGATACTTGCTAAACGTTGCAATAACTCGGCGTTATAAGCTTCTCTTCGTTGCATTGCCGCCTCGGAAAATTCAGGCAAATGGCCATTCATGCGAAACGTATCAGGGTCTTTTCGAAAGAATATTTGCTCTTTATTAGCGGTTTGCCAATGCTCGTTTAATAAATTATTTAACGATTGTGAAGCTTGCGGTTGCGTAGTGGCCGTTTTAGCCGTTAAATTTGTTGCTGTTGTTGCAGGTTCACAAGCACTTAATGCTAATGCACACGTTAAGATTAACGTTTGTTTGCTGATTAATTTTTTCATTGTTTATAGGTAATAATAAATGATAAGTGCTGGCAGTATAACGGCTTCATTTGAAACAATAAAGAAACGTCAATATTCAGCACAAAACTGTGAGTTACCTATAAAATAGTGTCCACCAACAGCATAGTGTTCAGTTAGAGAATAACGGTACGCTCACCATTAATCGCTATTCGGTCTTCGACAAACCAACGTACTGCACGAGCAAGAGCAGTGGCTTCAATATCATGACCAATTTCAATCATATCTCTGACTGTGGTGGCATGATCAACCGGCTTTACTTCTTGCACAATAATGGGGCCTTCGTCTAAATCAGCGGTAACAAAATGCGCCGTTGCACCGATTATTTTTACGCCGCGGTCATGGGCTTGCTGATAAGGATTGGCACCTTTAAAACCAGGTAAAAATGAATGATGGATATTTATCGCTCGACCACTAATTTGACGACATAAATCATCCGATAAAATTTGCATATAACGCGCCAACACCAACAAATCAACATTGTGCAGAGTCATAATGTCGAGTATCTGCGCCTCTTGCTGTGGCTTAGTTGCTTTAGTAATGGGTAGATAATGAAATGGAATATTGTGAAATTCAACAATTGCACGACAACTTTGATGATTTGAAATAACGCCAACGATATCGGCATTCAACACCCCTGCCCGCCATTTAGTCAGCAGTACGTTTAAGCAATGATCATCTTTACTTACTGCAATTAAAATTTTGGGTCTGTAGGTTGCGCATCTTAAGTGATAGTCCATATCAAGTTCAATGGCGAGTGCTTGCAGAGATGATTTAAATTCAGCGTCACTAACGTTTAATGTTCTATCATCAAATTCAATGCGCATATTAAAAATTTGTTGCTGCGCATCAGCATAGTGGCGAACATTATTGATAAATGCGCCCTTAGCGAATAACTCGCCAGAAATACGCGCCATAATCCCTAATTGTTCAGGACATTTTAATTTAAGAACATAACTTTGATAATTTTCTACACTTGTTACTGACATTCACCAACACCACTACATACATTGAATTCTTATTTAAATTCAATGTATAAAGCCATAGGTAATTAAGCAAGAACTTTACGTGATATTTAAAGTTATAAGTGATTAAAATTACGATTATTTAGCCATTATCTACAAAAAAGCCCCACAACTTAAATTGTAGGGCTTGTGTTGTTAGGGATAAATGTATGCAATTTGTTATAAAATCATCATTTATTCTACTGTGTTGCTTGAATCGCAGTTAATGCGATAGTGTAAATAATATCATCAACTAACGCGCCTCGAGATAAGTCATTTACGGGTTTATTCAAGCCTTGCAACATAGGGCCAATACTGACTAAATCAGCTGAGCGTTGCACCGCTTTATAGGTGGTATTACCGGTATTTAAATCAGGAAATATAAATACCGTAGCCTTACCCGCTACAGGACTATTCGGTGCTTTTTTCTTAGCAACATTTTCCATAATTGCCGCGTCATACTGCAATGGCCCATCGATGATTAAATCAGGACGTTTTTGCTGTGCGAGTTTAGTCGCAAGTGCAACCTTTTCAACGTCAGAGCCAGTTCCTGAACTGCCTGTAGAGTAACTTATCATCGCAACTTTGGGTTCAATACCGAACGCTATTGCCGAATCGGCCGATTGAATGGCAATATCCGCTAACTGCTCGGCATTAGGCTCAGGATTAATAGCGCAATCACCGTAAACAAGTACTTGGTCAGGTAATAACATGAAAAATACTGAAGAGACTAACGAATTACCCGGTGCTGTTTTAATCAACTGCAATGCAGGTCTTATAGTATTAGCGGTAGTATGCACAGCGCCAGACACTAAACCGTCTACATGACCGAGTTGTAACATCATAGTGCCTAACATGACATTGTCTTTTAATTGCTCTTTTGCAACGATTTCAGTTAAGCCTTTATGTTTTCTTAAATCCATAAGAGGCTCAACATAATGTCCTAAAACACTGTCTGGCTCGGTAATTAATAAACCCGGTGGTAAATCGATACCTTGCTGCTCTGCTATCCGTAATATCTCTTCTTTACTGCCTAACAACTGACAACGGGCAATATTGCGTTCAACACAAATAGCCGCGGCCTTAATGGTGCGTATATCATTACCCTCAGGTAATATAACTAACTTATTCGCGGCTTTAGCTAAGTGAGTGAGTTTATGTCTAAATGCTGGAGGCGACAGTAATTGACCGGTAATTTTGTCACCAACAAAGCTTTCTAACCATGACTGATTAATGTTATCTGCGACATGCTGTTTAATACGATCATTACGCTGATTATCTTCTTCAGGTAATTCGGGATTAAAGCTCATTAAATGACGAGACGTACGCCAAGTATCCCAAGGAACAGAGAGTACCGGTAAGCCGGCTTCAAAAGCTTGCTTACAAAGTTCGAGTACACTGTCATTAGGTCGATATCCATTGGTTAATAGTAAAGCCCCTACCTTGGTACCATTTAATGCCGATAAACAGGTAGCAATAATGATGTCTGTTCTATCTCCTGGCGTTACGATTAAACGACCAGGCACTAAATGACTCATTAAATTAGCAACACTGCGTGCACAAAAGCTAACACTGCGAATGCGTCTATGTTCCATATCACCGGCATTAAGTATTTCTGCATTCAGGTAATTTTTTACTTCAATGACTCGTGGCGCAACTAGGTCTATATCCCAAGAAATAGTGCCTAGCAATTCAAAGTTGGTCTTTTTAAAAATGTTCAAATCAAGCCAAGGTTGAATATCAAAGGTTGTGTTAAACTCGTTATCACGTGGTAATAAACCGAAGTCATCATTATCCGGCGAGTTCATTTTATTAATAATACAGCCTCTTACCCGTTTATTTTTAATGCCACCAAATGTTTTTGCACTGACTTCAATTCTGTCTTCAAACTGCTCAGGGGTATCATTATCGGGGGCGGCCACTAAAATAATATCAGCAGACAGAGCTTGCGCTACTTCGTCATTTATTTTAGCCGCATAAGGTTGGCGTCTTGTTTCAATCAAACCCTCAATAATAATGACTTCTTGATCAAACTTTTGGATATTACCAACAATCTCTTCTAAGACGATATCTAACTTATCATCACCTACTTTTTTCTCAACATAACTTAACGGCATAGAAGTATCATGAAAATCACTAAACTCCGCAGGAGAGTCTTGATCATTAGATAAAACATTTCGAGACGGCTGACTTATTGGCTTAAAATAACCAACATTAATACCAAGTTGCTGTAATTTATAGTGTAGGCCAAAGGCGACAGATGTTAATCCAACACCAAACCCTACAGGTACAAGCATAATACGTTTTGCCATGTTATTTTTCAGCCTTAATTAATTGATATGTTTGCTCAGCAATGACTTGTTCTTCATTGGTTGGAATAACCAAACAATTCGCCGAAAGTTGAGTTGAGATCACTCCTGATTTACCAAAACGGGTTGATAAATTTTTATCTGCATCCAGCTCTATATTTAATAGATGTAGAGAGCGGGCAATGCGCGAGCGCACTAAATCAGAATTCTCACCTATGCCACCAGTGAAAATAACACCATCAAGATGAGACAAGCTCGCCACAAAAGAGGCAATTGACTTGGCAATACGATAACAGAATATGTCTATGGCAAGATTAGCGGTTAAGTCGTTGTCATCAATGATGGCTTGCTCTAAGGTGCGGCAATCATTACTCATTTGTGAAATGCCTAACAAGCCACTTTCTTTATTGAGTATTTTACTGACATCGGCAACACTGTAATTAAGTTGTTCCATTAGATGTAAAATAATACCAGGGTCTATGTCACCACAACGAGTGCCCATTACCACACCAGATAGAGGCGTAAGGCCCATGCTGGTATCAACACTTTTGCCATTTTCAATTGCGGTAACACTGCAACCATTGCCTAAGTGTGCACTAATAAAGCTGCATTCAGTAATTGGTTTATTTAAAAGAGCGGCAGCTTGATTACTTACATAATAATGACTCGTACCATGAAAACCATAATTACGGATGCCATGCTCTTTATAAAATTTATAAGGCAAACCGGTGATAAATGCTTTTTGCGGCATGGTTTGATGAAATGCGGTATCAAAAACAGCAACCTGAGGTAAATGCGCAAACGCAACTTCAGCGGCGTTAATGCCGATTAAATTAACCGGATTATGCAGTGGCGCAAGTTGCGCAAGGTCGCTAATAGTATTTTTAACTTGGGCGGTAATTAAGGTTGGCTCTGAATAATGCTCACCACCATGGACAACTCGATGCCCTACTGCAAATAATTGCTGTTCAAACTTATGCTTTAACATAAAGGCGACTAAACAAGATAAAGCCGTTTGATGATCAAAAGGAGCAGGTAAATCATTTTGCTGCTTATTGCCATTTAAATTGATTTTGATAAACGCTTCAGAGCTTAATAATCGTTCAGCGATGCCTGAGAATAAAAGCTCATTGGTTTGTAGGTTTATTAATGAGAATTTAAGTGATGAACTACCACAATTTATAACTAAGACTGCATTTTGCAACATGATTCCAACCAATGATTTTTATTTGCACTAATTATAGGCTCAAAACGTGCAAATATATTGTTTTATAACAATATATTTTAAAAATATATAAAAGTTTGATTAATGTTAATTAGAATTTGGTATCTAAGCCGTTACTTTAATTGAAGCGATTTAATTAAAGCGACTAATTTAGTTATTTTAATATTAGAAAGTTGACGATAGTCAAAATACGGACAGACGATTAAACGCAATTTTTTGTTAATCGCAAAGTGCTCATCTAACCAGTGGACAGTGATTGCATTTTTTGTGGTTAACTTTAATAGCTCACTCGCATAGGTTTTCCCCATAATAATATTAATCTGAGTATTTTCATGACATTGATTTTTCAACACAACTAAAGAGTGTGGCGGCTGACTAAACAATAAAGAATGTTGCGAATGATTTTGTAATAACAACTCGTCTCTATAGTGTTGCCAACAGCTAAACGTTAACGGGTCTATTTCGAAGCATAACTTAGCATAGACATTAAATATTTTTCGCCAATGATTTCCCGTTAATTGCGCTATTTCGGCAATTTCGCCAACTCGCATAGGCTTAGTCGATGATAATTCATCATACTCTATAAGTGGTGGACGATTCTGTATGTAGACCTTTAAAGAAGCTGATGGGCTACCTAAACCAATTTCATTCATCATGGTGAAACTATTTATCCTAAGCAAAGTGAAATTCTAATCGCTAGTAATATCATCACTAATAACATCCTCGCTAATGATAAAGCGATAGCGCATAAAGTGTAACGTTTAAAAGCTAACCATAGCAACAATCACCTAGGCTTTTAGCGGTAATAAATAAATCAAAACATAACGGCCCAAACCGATACTGTATAAAAACACAGTAAATACTTGCTTTACGTTTCATTTACATATACTGTTTATTCATACAGTATATGCAAACATTAATTGGAGAGTACAAATGCAAAACACTTTAACAAATAAAAACAAGGCCTTAGGTTTAGGATTTACACATACAAATAACCATTCAGATACATGGTTAAAGATTGCAGATGATACTAAAGATAATTTTTTTGCGAATGAACTAGTACAAGTTTGCCATTCAAAGCAACAAGATAAGCGTTGGATTTTATGTGTAGACAGTGACGATAAAGATTTATTACAGCTGTCTAAACAAGTAGATAAAAACAAACTGTTAAGAGTAAATGGTCAACATAAAAACGTTGAATTCGACAAAATTCAAAGAGCATTATTACGAGGTAATTGTTCTACGGTAGTGTTGTGCGATACAAAATTTAGCGCACAGCAATTAAGATCATTACAAATTTGCGCTCAACGCGGTAACACTCAATGCATAATCGTTAATAAAGCAAAACAACAATTGCACTAATATATCATTAACCATTTATATAAGATTTAAAGCAAAGTAATGTAATGTAAGTAATAAGCTCATAACAAACCAATAGTAATGCTCTGCGGCTTTATTATTCGTTAACTCTCCAGTTGTAGTTCCACCTACGTTATGAGCATTTGCTTAAATTTACTTTACTTTGCTGCCCTGCTCTTTGTGCAATTAGCTACGCTGCTAGTCCTAACTTTTTAAAATATTTCCTGTTATAATTTGCCCATCACCACCTAACCTATATAAAATTGTCACTATGAAATGTCCTTGTGGATCTGATAAAGACTTTAGTAGTTGCTGCCAGCCATTTATCAATAAACAGCAACTGCCAAAAACAGCTGAGCAATTAATGCGCTCAAGATACTCAGCTTATGCGATTAAAGACAGCGAATATATCTTCCAAACTTATGCTATGAGTAAGCAACCAGACAACGCAATTAATGACATCAAAGAATGGGCGGAACAAACGACTTGGCTAACATTGGAAATACTTCCTACTGATCCTGAGTCTACATTTGAGAGTGCTAAAGACAACGAACAGCAGTATTATTACGTAGAATTCTGTGCCGATTATTTAACAAATAATGAAGTTTGGCAAATGCATGAATACTCCAGGTTTATCATCGAAGATGCTCAATTAAAGTATTTAGATGGCGAGGTCAAACATAATAAGTTGCTCAGAACGGTTACGCGTAACGACACGTGTCCGTGTGGGAGCGCCCGGAAATACAAGCGTTGTTGTCAAAAGTAATATGCAGCACAATAAAAAAGCTTATTGATAAATCAATAAGCTTTTAATTGAGGGTTAGCATGTTTCAATACTAGATGAGATGATTAATAGGCCAACTTAATATAAATTTAGCGCCGCCAAGTTCGCTATCTTCAACTTTAGCTTCACCATTATGCCAGAGCATAATTTTACTGACGATAGCTAAACCTAAACCAAAGCCACCAGTGTCTTTTCCACGGCTTTTATCATAACGAGAAAACGCATCAAAAATAATATTTTTAAAATCATCATCAATTCCAGGGCCATTATCTTCAACAATAAGAGAACAGTTCTTATCGTCTTGAAGTAACGATACTCGAATTAAACCATTACCATACTTCATCGCATTGGTGATTAAATTACTCATTGCTCTACTGATGAAATGACCATCAAAATCGACATAAAATTCATCAACATCACAAGTAAATTCAACGTCATGTTGTTGATGTTGAAACCCCTCTACTTGATAGGCTATTTGCTTGCGCAAATCAGAATGGTTATAACGAATATTAGGTTGTTCACTTTCAAACGCTGCATAAACAAGTAATTCATTGACCAGTGATTCTAGCTCTTCAACATCGGTAGCAATTTTATCGACGTATTTTTCTCTAGTTTCATCATCTTTAGCACCGCGTAACACCTGCAGGGCAAATTTAGTTCTTGCAAGTGGCGTTCGTAATTCATGAGAAACCGCATTGGTGAGCTCTTTATGAGCTTCAATTAAGCCGTTAATGCGTCCTGCCATCATATTAAATGTATTTAACATGGGTTGTACTAACGCAGAAGTACCATCGGTAACCTTAGCTTTAAAATCACCCTGTCCAAATTCTCGCGCAGTTTTATCGAGTTTATCCAAATCTTTTGAAATGGGCCAAACCCAAAAAAAGATCACGACACCTAATAAAACAAGAATAAGAACACGTATTAATGCTTCTATTCTAGGTCTAGTTGGCGAAGCCACTGGGCCTAAAATAAGCACTTTGTCATAAATACTCATCTGATGAAAAATGGTTATTTGATCATCATCATAAAAGACAGTGTCAGCATCACCCTTGATGAAATCATGATCAGGCATTAATGTATGAGCTTGCGCTGAGCTAACCATAATTAGTGGTAAGCCAAACCTGTCATTAGCAATACTTATACGATTTTGCCAATTTTCAACAGGTTCATCTTCGGTAAGCTTTTCGTCTAACGCTTTGAGGACGGTTTTATAGCCAGTATAAGATTCAACATTTTGTTCAACATTCATACTCCAAAATTCGTCTAACAACCAACTTAAAGTACCAAAACAACAAACAATTAAAAAATATAGGCTAAAAAAGGAGCGGCCTAGATTCATTACTTATTCCCAAGCATCTGGTACGAATAAATAACCTTGTCCCCATATTGTTTTGATCCTAAATGGAGTTTCATTTGAATCGTGTAATTTTTTACGTAATCTTGAGATTCGAACATCAACACTGCGATCCATACCGTCATATTCACGGCCTACTACAGCCTTGTATATATAATCACGATTTTGAACTTCGCCTGCGCGCGTTGATAATAACCAGAGTAAATCAAATTCTTGGCTGGTTAATTCAATATTTTCACCCGCTAATAACACTTGGCGAGAGTTACGATTGATTTGTAACTTACCACAGCTGACTTCTGATTTTTCATTACCGCCTTTAGGCAGTTGACCACGTCGCAGTAAAGCATTTATACGAGCAAGTAAAACTCTAGGTTCTACTGGTTTTGCAACATAATCATCGGCGCCAATCTCTAAGCCTAACACTTGATCGAAATCAGTACTCTTAGCCGTTAACATTAAGATAGGGTTGCTAAATGAAGGACGTAAATCACGACACACAGTAAAACCATCTTTACCTGGTAACATTACATCTAACACAATTAAATCCGGAGAAAAATTTTCTACGGTTTTAGCAACGGTATCGCCTCTAAATTCTTGTTTAACATGAAAACCTTCAGTAACAAGGAAATCCTTAATGAGATCTGAAAGTTGTCTATCATCTTCAACTAAAAGAATTTTTTTAAGGTTTGGTTTATTGTCTGACATTAAAATTTCGCTCCATCTTCAATTAACTTTCAACTTTACAATTATTATTTTATCTAAGTTGTTGTAAAAATAAGTAGAAAAATATATTTCCGTACATCTGCCTACAGTTATAACAAATATTACTCACAGATAATAATGTTATTTTACAACTAACTTAACACATAATTTACATAATTAATTGTTTACATACAATAACTTATACTGCTTATTTAACATTTTATTAACGTTTTTCGATAACAAATCAAAACCCTAGTTTACAATTCAATTACAAAAGTAACCGAGATCGCTACTTAAATTTCAATTTAGGCTAAATTTCAACCTTGGTTACATTTTAGTTAATTGATTTGTAAAAGGTTAATTATATTTGTATTTTTTTTACTTATTTATCAATATGCACCAAAAAACATTAAATTATTAGCAGGTTAAAGCAGTCATACATCACAAAAGAATAGAAACACGCCATCAAGGTAAGGTCATTGCGATTGACTCGAGTATTAAAATGGCGAGTACGGTGAAATTTTATTTGTGCAGCAAGCAACGATGTGGCACGGCAGCTTAACAGCTGAAAAACTACAATTATTTTAACGAAAATAATAACAATGATTTAGATACTGATTTTATGGTGATACTATGTGTTATACACATGGCTGTGCCATAAAATCATTCTATTAAATTGTGCAAACCGGCTTTAAAATACACTAAGTCAGTTGCCCTACTGGGTATATCAGATATGAAAATCATCTCATTTAACATCAACGGCCTACGCGCCCGCCTTCATCAATTACAAGCAATTATCGATAAACATCAACCTGATATTATTGGCTTACAAGAAATTAAAGTACACAATGATGCGTTTCCTTTAGCGGATGTAGAAGCTATGGGCTATCACGTATATTTTCATGGCCAAAAAGCACACTACGGTGTCGCTATGTTATGTAAAAAGGAAGCTATTGTTGTACAGAAAGGCTTCCCATCAGATGATGAAGATATGCAAAAGCGTATGATCATGGTTAAAACAACGAATGACAAAGGTGAAGAGATCACCGTATTAAATGGTTATTTCCCGCAGGGTGAAAATATTAACCATGAAACTAAATATCCATATAAGCGTCAGTTTTATAAAGACTTAATGAGCTATTTAAATGAAAACCACACGCCAGATGAAAACATTGTAGTTATGGGCGATATTAATATATCGCCTATCGATTTAGATATAGGTATTGGTGAAGTAAATGCTAAGCGCTGGTTGAAAAGCGGTAAGTGTAGCTTCCAACTTGAAGAGCGCGAATGGTTATCAACCCTAATGGATTGGGGCTTTAAAGACACTTTCCGTGAATTGCACCCTTTGATGACTGAGCGTTACTCATGGTTTGATTACCGTTCTCGTGGTTTTGATGATAACCGCGGCTTACGTATTGATGTTGTTTTAGCAACAACTAAACTTAACAAAACATGTATTGAAGCTGATGTTGATTATGAACTAAGAGGCATTGAAAAACCTTCTGATCATGCCCCTATTTGGTCAACATTTTCATAAATTAAAAGTGACTCTTATGACGCAATGCCATTACGTATGCCCTATTTGCGATAAACCAATGGTTTTATCAGATAGAAGCTATCAATGTGAAAATAATCATAGCTTTGATCAAGCCAAAGAAGGCTACGTTAATTTATTACCTGTGCAACACAAGCATTCAAAAGACCCAGGTGATAATAAACAAATGGTCAATGCGCGTAGAACATTTCTTGAATCTGGGTTTTATCAGCCGTTACGTGACAACATAGTCGCTTTGTATAAACAACATTGTGACTCAGGGCTAGTGCTCGATGCGGGCTGTGGTGAAGGCTATTATACTTCGGCTCATAAAACTGCAGATAATCAAGTCTTCGGTGTCGATATCGCTAAAAATGCAGTACGTATTGCGGCTAAAAAATATCGCGACTGTCATTTTAGTGTTGGCTCTATAGCTAAACTTCCATTTGCTGATGGTGCCATTGATTGGTTATTTTCAATTTATGCTCCAATTAAAACAATCGAGTTTTCGCGTTTGTTAAATGACCAGGGCTATTTACTCACGGTGACACCCGGCGCTAATCATTTATGGCAACTCAAACAGTTAATTTACCAAACACCAAAGCAACATAATGTTGAAAAGCAGAATTTAGAAGGGTTTACTTTAGTAAGTGCAGATAACATTAGTTACCCAATGAATTTTGAAAATGGTGAGCAAGCACTTAATTTATTAGCAATGACCCCATTCGCGTTTAAAACCTCAGAGCAACTCATCAGCCAATTAAAGGCGACTGCAGGATTTAATTGTGATGCCGACTTTATGATCCGTTTATATAAAAAAGAAATTTAATGATTTTTGTTAGCTGTGTAAGAATAGTGCAACAGTTTGGCTAAATCGTTATAGGTTGGATTTTTAATACTAAAACTATACTCTACAGTTGCTGTAGCATGTTGACTAATTTTATCAACAGCTTGTTTATACCAAGACGCTAGCGTTAGAGGTAATTTTTGCTTCGCTTTTTTTGACATAAATAACAATGCTTGTATGGGCATCGATGCGATAAAAATAGCGTATACAAGTGCTATTGATAACTTGTCTACACCAAAAGTCATTAACGGTAATATCAGTGCAAAGAGTGCTAATGGCGGGCAATATTTCAACACAAACCGACTAATAAGAATAGCTCGATATTCCTGAAAAAATTGGCTTAATTCAGGCCGTGTTGGCCAAAGAACAATATAGTCTTTACCCTGTTTTAACTGTTGCGCGAGAGAAATATTCATAAAAAATCTTTACATTAAATAGACCTTAAAGATAACACAAAATAGAAAGTTGTTATCAATTTTCACTGTATTTTAGTGTTACTAAATTTTTCTTAAAAAAAATCCATTATTAAACAAGCGCGTATATAGTTAAACTAATTTGATCTTTTATCGGTTTACACTGCGATATAAGGATCATAAACATAGAGTTCCATGTTAATTTCATCTTAAAACAATAAACACTCAAATGAGCAGTTATTAACCATAAGCTTTATTGGGGCAAAAAACGAACAGTTGAATATTAACTATACAATACAGTAAGTTAACATACATATAAAATGTTACACACACTTTTATCCACACCTTTTGTGGATATCTATCTTAAATTAAAGTTATTTAAAATCGTCATATTATTGATCTTTAGCATTGCTTTATTGTAATAAGCATTAAAATTTAGATTAAGGTCTTGAAACAGCTATTTTAAAACATAAATAATGCGATTAGTGCTATACCAATAAAAAACTGCCTTTGTTATAGTAACTAAAGATTTATTACTTGTATCACACTAGTAATTTATTCGGTAATACCCTTCATAACGAAAGAGACGTTTATGCCTAAGCAAACACTACAGTTATTAGATGAATATTTAGATATTCATAGCTTTACACCAGAAACACCTATTCCCCAGTCGGTATTTTCAGCGAGTGTCTTTTTTATTGGTAAAACCCATGATGAACTTTCAATTGTGGTACCAAAGCATATCCAACTAGATAGTTTAGAGGTTGAAAAAAATTGGCGAGCTTTGGAAGTACTTGGCCCGCTAGGTTTTTCTCTGACAGGTATTTTATCCAATATTTCAGGCGTATTAGCAGCTAAAGAAATAAGTATTTTTGTCATTTCTACATTCGATACAGATTATATTTTAATCAAACAAGACAGCGTAGAGAATGCCGTCAACGCACTCAGAGCTGGTGATTATTTAGTGATTAATGACTAATCGCTATGTATAACATGCAAATAATAATTTTTAATTAATAACAAACGAGATTTACATGACTATTATGTATGGTATCCATAATTGCGATACAGTCAAAAAAGCGATTAAATGGTTAGAACAAGAGCAAATTAGCTATCAATTTTATGACTTACGTAAAGATGGTTTAACAGCAGAATTACTCGAGAGTTTAGCGAATAAATCTACCTGGGCTGAATTAATTAATAAACGCAGCACCACTTATCGTAACCTGAGTGATGAGATCAAAACTAATTTAACTGCAGATGTTGCTGCTAAAATAGTGCTAGAGCAGCCAACATTATTAAAACGCCCATTGCTATTAAACAATGATCAACTTCATTTAGGTTTTAAACCAGCCCAATACCAGCAAATATTTAATCATGAATAATCAAAGCCCAGTAATAGAATTAACCAAAGACTTAATCTCGCGTAAATCGGTTACGCCATTAGATGAAGGTTGTCAGCCATTGCTATGTGCTCGCCTTGATGCATTAGGGTTTACTAATGAAACTATGGTGTTTGAAGATACCACTAACTTATGGTCAAGACGAGGTGACGCGAAACCGGTATTTTGTTTCGCCGGCCATACGGATGTAGTCCCTACTGGACCTGAATCAAAATGGAACACCCCGCCATTTGAACCAACAATTATTGATGGTTGGTTGTATGGTCGCGGCGCGGCAGATATGAAAGGCTCTATTGCGGCGATGATGGTGGCCACTGAGCGTTTCGTAACAGACTTCCCTGATCACAATGGCTCTATCGCTTATCTCATTACCAGTGATGAAGAAGGTCCTTTCATTAATGGTACAACCCGAGTAATAGATACTCTAGAAGCGCGCAACGAAAAAATTGATTGGTGTATTGTCGGCGAACCTTCAAGTACAGATGTGGTTGGCGATATTGTTAAAAATGGGCGAAGAGGTTCTATCACCGGTGATTTGATTATTCATGGCGTACAAGGCCATGTGGCCTACCCACACTTAGTAAAAAACCCGATTCATTTGGCCACACCAGCTTTAACTGAGCTTAGTGAAGAAGTTTGGGATCATGGTAACGAATACTTCCCGCCAACGAGTTTTCAATTATCAAATATAAATTCGGGCACTGGTGCAACTAATGTTGTGCCTGGTGAATTGCATGCCATTTTCAACCTTAGATACAGCACTGAAATTAATGATCAGATTATTATCGACCGAGTAAACGCTATTTTAGATAAGTACAATCTTGATTATGAAATAAAGTGGACCTTTAATGGCAAACCTTTCATCACGGGTGAAGGTAAACTGTTAAATTCAGTACTGAGTGCAATTAAAGAAACGAATGGCGTTGATTGTCAGCCATCAACAGCAGGCGGTACATCTGATGGCCGTTTTATCGCACCAACTGGTGCGCAAGTTGTTGAACTTGGACCGACAAATGCTACGATTCATAAAGTTAATGAAAGTGTACGCTGTAAAGACTTAGAAGAGTTAGTGCAGATGTATTACTTGTTAATGAAGAAGTTACTTACTTAAAATATGAACATTATTCACTCGGATTTATTAACGGGCAACACTGATAAGCATATTACCTATATCAGTGATCATATTGGCATCCATAGTGATGTCATAAGCCCGTTACAACAAATGCAACAAGCCGCCTTAATGGATGGTATTACCATTGATATTGCCAGTGGTTTTAGATCTTTTGATCGACAGCTGCAAATTTTTAATAAAAAATTTAATGGACTGTTAGATGTATTTGATTGTAATAACCAAAAAGTAGATATGAGCGTACTTACTGATGCTGAAAAAATAACACAAATATTATTATTTTCAGCATTACCTGGTGCTAGCCGACATCACTGGGGAACCGACATTGATGTGTATAGTGAAGTACTATTACAAGGTAAAAAGTTAGCCCTGGAGCCTTGGGAATACCAAGCGGATGGACCTTTATCTCCTTTAACCAAGTGGTTAGATAATAATATGTCAACGTTCGGATTTTACCGACCTTATGATAAATATCGTGGTGGTATTGCTGCAGAGCCATGGCATTTATCATATGCTCCATTGGCACATACTTTTAGTAAGCAATTAACTTGTAAAGTGCTTACTGCAGCAATAACCGATGCTGACCTTGCCGGCAAAGAAGATGTGCAAACAATGCTTGCGCATATTTACACTCAATACATTACTAATATTGCAGAGAGTTGATCATGGAAACATGGATAATTGTTGTTGTTATTGTTTTTTCTATTGCCGCTATCGTCGGTAACTTATCGATGCTTAGACGCAGCGCCCATCCTATCCGCCGTAAAAGCTTAAATGACTTAAAAGAAACGTTGCCAAGAGCCGGCGATAAACAGCAAGAAATCAAAAATAAGAAATAAGAAATGAAAAGGCCTATTAAAAAATAGGCCTTAGTGTATATTTTGTTATTGAACGATTAATGTCTGAAAGACAAAGCCGGCTCTAATATTTCAAAGTTATCAATAAGCACTTTATCCGCAAGAACATTGTCTTGGTCATCAAAAATAACTAAAGATGTTTGTTTACCTTTAACTTTTAAATGGAATTCATAATTACCATCTTCGAAGTCAACAACAGGCATGTCATCACCCCAAATTCGATCCCATAAACTTGGATCTACACGAGTATATTCAACCATATAAATATATTTATCTTCGTTTAAATCAACTATTTTAAAATTATACATATCGAAGAATCCAGGTAAATAAGTCCACAATTCTTCAACAGGATAATCAATAATATAAGCAGGTTCATTCTCATCTGATTGGCCTAGTGTAACAATTTCCATTGATGCACGGGCGAGTCTGTCTTCACGGTTATTCAATCGATATTGATAATCAAGCTGTGATGTTACGGCATTGATCATACCCATTTCAACTCGTTGCTTTTCAATAGGATCGATAGTAGTCGTTGAACCTTGATCATCAGTGATCATATATTCAACTAATTCAACATTTAAACCTACAGTGCGGCCATGAGGCTTAGTGACTAGACTGTATTTAAAACGCCAGCTTTCTGATAGGTCGACACTTTTCCAAAAAAAGTAACCACTTTCATCTTCAACATGAAACCATTGTGATTGCCAAACGTTGGCTGCAGGGTCTGCATCAGAAAATTCAACATCTTCACTTGCTAAGTAATCAGTGATTGCTTTAATCACTAACTCACGTAAGTCACGATCTCCATCAACCTCATCAAACCAAACAGCGGCTGATTTATCAAACTCATCAATACGACTACCAGCAGCAAGAGGTAATACTAAAGCGGGTGCGCGCACATCAACTTTAATACCAACTGGGCCAGTATCATTTTTAACAGCTGGAACTTTATATTTAGGCTTTTCTTCAGCCTTGATAAGATTAGCAGGAACTTTAAATTCAGAGCTTGATTTTGCTTCGACATAATCGAAGTCACCATTTGCCTGTTTACGTGTTTCCACTGAACTACAAGCAGAAATTGACAAACTAAGTAACGAAAGATAAATAATACGGCGATCCATTAAAACTCCTGAGGAATATAGCCTGTATATCGTTAAAAAATAACGATAACTTGGTGTTGATGTAATTATTATAGGTATTGCTTTATGCTATTATGGTACGCAAAAATGCAAAAAACTTATTGTTATATATTCATTTGTATATGAATAAATGTTTTGATGTACAAACTCTAATATAGTTCCATTTAAAAGAACCTATATTGACGGAAAAACAAAACATTGATGCTACAATTTATTGCGGTTTATGGTACTTGTAAGACTTTACAAACACAAGTTTTACTCACAAAAGAATGTGAATCATTTGGTCAATGAAGTGTTATCACAAAGATATTCTCAAAAATATCTAGAATAATTGAAAGTTAGCGGCTATAAATGTCTAAGTTTTGGTATTACAATAGACTCATATCATGCGAATTGAGCTATATTTTCGCATATTAAATCAAACACCTTAAAGGGATCCAATGAATACATTAAGTGTCGGTGATAAAGCACCTCTATTTACTTTACAAGATCAAAACGGTACCGCGGTTTCTCTAGCTGATTTTATCAATAAAAAACGTGTTCTTGTGTACTTTTATCCAAAAGCTATGACCCCAGGTTGTACGGTACAGGCGCAAAACCTTAGAGACAGTAAAGACCAACTAGATAGTTTAGATACTGTGGTATTTGGTATTAGCCCAGATGAAGTGAAACGTTTGGATAAATTTTGTGTACGTGATGCATTGAATTTCACTCTACTTTCAGATGTTGATCATAAAGTAGCCGATGATTTTGGCGTTTGGGGACTGAAAAAGTTTATGGGCCGCGAATATGATGGCATTCATCGTTTAAGCTTTCTTATAGGTCTAGATGGTAAAATTGAACATGTATTTAATAAATTTAAAACTAAAAACCATCATGAAGTCGTTATCGATGTTTTAAAATCTTAAAACCTTAATGATAATAAGCCAAGTACAGTATTCACTATACTTGGCTAAACATTCTAAAATATCAGAACTTTACGCAACAATGGCTGAATTATAAGTCTGTGATGGCCTTATCTAAACCTTGCTTTGACAATTTAACCGCTTGTAAGGGAGTTAACCCATCTGGATATTCTTCTTGTTCAATAACAAACCACTTTGTACCACCAACCGTTATATCTGCTTTTAAAACGCTCGCCCAGTCAGTAACATCGTCGCCAACAATTGGACGCTTACCATTGGTCGCTATTTGAGCGGCTACTGCTCTTGGTAGTTTTGCTTTGATATGTGTGGTTAATGTTCGGTTTGGATAGCGATTAATATATTTTACAGGGTCTTTTTCAGCAAGCGTGACCCAACCAACATCCATTTGTAAAACAAAGTCTTTAGGGGTTGATTTGGCGATATGATCCCAAAAGGTTGCCCCATTATGAGCATCAAATTCTTGCTCGTGATTATGGTAACCAAAATGCAAACCTTCAGCTTTGAGCTTGCTATATAACTTATTTAAATCTGCGATTAAAGTGTCTACTTTTAAACTGTCCCATGCTCTATCATCCCAAGCGACAATTAACGTATCGGTTTCTAAAGCTTTATAAAAAGCCACTGATTGTGCAAAATGGGCATCATCAAAAGCGCTAAAGCTAATATGTGCAGCACTAACTTGCATGCCTAAACCATCGAGAAACGCTTTAAGTCCTTTGGCATCGTCCTTATAAGGTCCAAAATCACCTGCAAACTCAACACCGTCAAAGCCCATACCGGCAAGTTGTTTTAATGTGCCTTTAAAATCACTTTTGAGTTCATTTTTTACTGACCACAGCTGTACGCTCACTTTTGGTATTGCTTTGTTCTGATAGGTTTGTACCTTGATTGGCTTATGATTATCATGTGCTTGCGTAAAACATGACATAGTAATAACTGCTGAAAGTGTTATTAGTTTTAATATCTTCATTTTTATTCCTACTTTGTTAAATTCTATATTTAATGTATATTTCAAATATGGTGCTAAGTACTATATTCGTTTAGCGGCTAATTCTTTAACTGCATAATCAACGGCTCTGGCGGTTAATGCCATAAAGGTTAAACTAGGATTTTGTACTGCCGATGAACAAAAACTCGCACCGTCAGTGACAAATAAATTAGGAATGTCATGGCTTTGATTAAAGCCATTCAGTACCGATGTTTTAGGATCACGTCCCATTCTCGCGGTACCTAGTTCATGTATGGCTATACCTGGAGGTCGGTGTGTTGACTTACCAGAAACATTTTTCAAGCCAATAGCTTTTAACATTTTAATCGATTGCTCGGTAGCATCTTCCATCATTAATTTTTCGTTGTCTGTATAACGAACATCAAATTCTATTTGAGGAATGCCCCATTTATCTTTTAATGTAGGATGTAGGCGCATTTGATTTTCAAATCTTGGCAGCATTTCGCCTTGTGCAGATAAGCCAAAACGCCATTTACCGGCCTGTTTTAATTTGTTTTTATATTCAACACCTAAACCATCTTGGTGCTGTTGTGAGTCCCAACCTTCTCTATAGGCACTAGCACTTAAAGCATAACCTCTCAAAAACCCACGTTTTGGATCTGGCTTGTAATAGAAATTAGGTATTATTAAACCTGACGGTCTTCGACCCGAATAATACTCGTCTTCATATCCTTCAATATCACCAGAGGCCCTAGAATTGTAATTATGATCCATTAAATAATGACCAAGTGCACCCGAGCTATTGGCAATACCATTAGGGAATTTTTTCGAAACTGAGTTCATCAGTATTTGCGTTGAACCAATGGTTGATGCACATACAAAAATAACTTTAGCAAAGTACTCGCGTTCGCTTAAATCATCGTTGTCGATAACTCGTACACCTTTAACGCGATTAGTGACTTCATCATAAATAAGGCTATGCACTACGCTGTTTGGCGCTATGTGTAGATTTCCTGTTTTTGCCGCGGCAGGTAAAGTTGAACTTTGAGTAGAAAAATAAGCACCGTACGAGCAACCTGCATGACATTCATTTCGAGCTTGGCACTGAACTCGACCTTGTGATATATGTAATTCTGAAGGTTTAGTTAAATGGGCCGTACGTCCCATAATTAAAGGTCTTTCAGGATACAAGGCTGCAAGTTTCTTCTTTATTGCTTTTTCTGGCGCCATCATTTCAAACGGTGGTAAAAATTCACTGTTGGGTAAGTTTGGTAAATTTTCTTTAGAGCCACTTATACCGGCATGTATTTCAACATGTGAATACCATTTTTCAATGTCTTTACTGCGAATTGGCCAATCGTTACCATAGCCATCCAGTTTATTGGCATTAAAATCATATTCACCTAAACGATAGCTTTGTCGATGCCATAACAAAGATTTTCCACCTAACATGTTGCCACGTATCCAAGAAAATTCAGTGCCTTTTTTGGTGGTGTAAGGTAGGTCGCGATCATTACCAAAAAATTGTTTAGTGGTATTACCAAACGCGTAGCATTGCTTTTGAATATTATGTTGTTGATCGACTAAAATGTTTTCAACTCGGCCGCGATGTTCTTGTTTCCACATCGGCGTATTTTCACCGGAATAATCTTTACGATGCTCAACAACACCACCACGCTCTATCATCAAGGTTTTATGACCACGTTCACAAAATTCTTTTGCCGCCCATCCGCCTGAAATTCCAGAGCCTATGACGATAGCGTCATAAACTTCACTGGTTTTATTTATATATACTTGTTCTGTCATTATTATTCTCTAATACTCATTAAGCCTAGCCAAAGCAATGTCACACGACTATTGCCTATCCTCTTAGCACTTATTACTCAAATAAACCTTTCGTTGCCCATGTAGGGTCTGAGGATTTATAAGGAATTGAACCTTTAAAGCCACCGGGTACTGGGTCATATCGTAATTCTTGCGTCGCGCCTACTTCAGAGGTGTAATAACCAAAACAAATGAGTTTTTTCAACCATTTAAAATCTGCACGCTGTGTTTGATTGAAGCTTTGTTGCCCTAGGTCAAGGTCGGTTAATAGTTGAAATTGTTGCTCAGCGGTTAAGGTCATAAATGCACTTGATAGCTGTTGTTGAGCATGCTCATCGACCAAGGTTAATAATGCTAACGCAGTTTCTTGCTCTGCTATGGTGTGGCAATGAAAAAGTTGATTATCAATAAAACCATGAGTGTCAACTTCTGCTGCGCCTAAGGTATCTGTTTTAGGAATAACAATTGAGCATATTTGTTTAAGGAGCATTAATTGGTTTTTATTAAAGACTTTACCGTCAGTTAAAATACTGTCATTGCTTGGTACATAGGCCATCGCAACAGCAATAGCATTTCCCGTTAACAGTGAACCCACAGCAACACCGCCAAGCACACTGGTGAAACCCTTGAGAAACTTTCGTCTGGATTTTTCATTGGTTGTTACTGATGTTGATGTCATTGTATTATCATTTTTCATAACAAACTCCCCCTTAACTTATTCTTTAATTTATTTCAGCGGTCACTTCATTTCCTGTTTCAGGCGGTGACTTCTTTTTATTCATATAAAGGTACAAAAATGTAAAAGCAATAATGAGTATCGCCGGAAAAACAGCTAGATTAGCGAGTACGCTTTGTCCTGCTATTAGTTCAGGATCAACGCCGGCAACGATTGTAGCATTGGCTTTTTCGCGTGCACTGTCTATCCAGCCGCCAATAACGGGGTTCCATAGACTTAATGCAAACATGCCTGCACCACCAATCATCGACATACCTAAAGCGCCACTTTCTGGTATATTCTCGGCGACAAACCCGACCATGGTTGGCCAAAAATACATCACCCCAATAGCAAATAATATGGCGGCAACATAGACCATTGAGCCAGTAGCAATACTCATTGCATATATGCCTGCAGTGGCAACAACCGCAGAAAACAACAGTACGCCAACAGGGTTAAGGCGATGAATAACTGGGCCTGCAAAATAACGTCCTACGGCCATTAATCCGGTAATTAATGCCATGATTAACATCGGCGAGGCACCTGATGAACCTAAAATTCGTTCAATCCATTGCTGTGTGCCTAATTCGGCGGTGGTTGTTAGCGTCATACAAATCGCCATAAAAATGAATAGCGGAGAAAATAATGCTTTTACATTGTCACGGGTAGACCCTTTGATACGTTCAATCTCAGGAAAGTGCTGTTTTAACGTCATCACGCCATATAAAATCGCTGGAATTAACATCACCGCAATTTGTAATTGCCAGCCCAAACCCGCATCGGTCATTGCTTTTGAGATAAGCGCACCAACAACAATCCCACCAGGAAACCATACATGAAAACGATTTAGCATCGTGGTTTTATTATCTGGGTATGTTTCAGCAATTAATGGGTTACAACCTGCTTCGACTGCGCCATTGGCAAAACCAATAAAGAACGTTGAAATTAACAAGCCCCAAAAGCCTTCTGCAGACATAGTAAGTAGTAATCCTGCTAGATGACATACAAAGGCAATAATTAATAATTTTTTCGCACCAAGGCTATTGTATAAAGCCCCACCAATCATCATAGCAACAGGGAAGCCGAGAAAAGCCATGGCGTTTACCCAACCAAGTTGGCCATCATTAAGCGCAAACTCAGCACCTAGCTGACTTAAAATACCAGCACGTATTGCAAAGGTCATTGAAGTAACGAGCAAAGCCAAACAGCAAATGGTAAAGATCCGTGATGAGTCTTTTGCGCTTATTGTTTTACTAGCGGTCATAGTCTTGTTCCTTTATTTCAGCCCTAAAAGGCTTTTATTAGTATTATTGTCTGTGGTTACTGCAGCAAAATCATCAAACGCTTTGTCGGTTGGATTAATAAGATGCTGATCAATAAATATCGCCCCTTCTTTGGCACCATCTTCTGGATGTTTGATACAACACTCCCATTCGAGTACTGCCCAGCCAGTAAAGCCATATTGAGTCAATTTGCTAAAAATGGCTTTGAAATTAATTTGACCATCACCTAATGAACGAAAACGTCCAGGCCTGTCTTGCCAAGATTGATAGCCACCATACACACCGCTGCGACCTGATGGATTGAATTCAGCATCTTTGACATGAAAGGCTTTAATACGCTGATGATATATATCGATAAAAGCAAGGTAATCTAATTGCTGTAAAACGAAGTGACTTGGGTCATATAAAATATTAGCCCGAGGATGGTTGTTGACCGCTTCAAGAAAACGTTCGAAGCTTGCGCCATCATGTAAATCTTCTCCTGGGTGAAGTTCATAACAAACATCAACACCCGCTTCATCAAACGCATCAAGGATAGGTAACCAACGATTAGCTAATTCTTCAAAACCTAATTCAACTAAGCCGGGAGGTCTTTGTGGCCAAGGATAAAAGGTATGCCATAACAGTGCACCTGAAAAAGTTACGTGGGCTTTTAAGCCTAGCCTTTTACTTGCTTGCGCTGCACACTTTAGTTGGTCAATCGCCCACTTGGTTCTAGCCGAAGGGTTGTTTCGTAACGCTTGAGGGGCAAAGCCATCAAACATTTGATCATAAGCGGGATGCACGGCAACTAATTGCCCTTGTAGATGAGTTGAAAGCTCGGTGATCACTAAACCGGCATCAGCAACTATCGCCGTTATTTCATCACAATAGCTTTGACTTTGTGCCGCTTTTGCTAAATCTATAAGTTTAGGATCGGTGGGTAGTTGAATACCTTTATAACCTAAACTCGCCGCCCAATGGCATAGTGAAGGCAAGTCATTAAATGGCGCTTCATCTCCCATAAATTGCGCAAGAAAAATAGCTGGACCTTTGATTTTGTTCATTTTATCCCCCATAAAAACGCTCTATCCTTTATCTAATTCATTTAATATAGTGATGTTTTGCGGCTCTAATGAAAACGGCTGCCACTTTAATTCTGACTGACTCGCGGCCACAACATTCTCAATAAAAGCCATGCCTCGAATAGCAGATTTTATGTCTGGAACATCTTTCATTGCAGCGATATTAATGTCACTCGTGTGACCAAATAATCTGCTGCGTATTTGATATGAAAACTGGGTATAAATATTGGCAAACGCTTCTAGGTAACCTTCAGGGTGACCTGCTGGTGTTCTCATATTCGCTTGCGTAATAGCATCCATTTCACCAACACCGGCACGAATAAGCTGACTCGGTTTATCCGCGAATTTCATCCACACACTGTTTGGTTCAAGCTGCGACCATTCAATACTCGCTGTTTCGCCATAGACGCGTAATTTAAGACCATTTTCTTCGCCGATTGATATTTGACTGGCAAGCAAAACACCCTGAGCGCCGGTATTAAAACGCAGTAATACGCTGCCATCGTCGTCAAGCACTCGCCCAGCAACATTACTCGATAAATCAGCACAAATTTCGGTAATAACAAGACCGGTTACATATTCAACAAGATTAGCAGCGTGAACGCCGATATCACCCATGCAGCAACTAATACCGGCTGTTTTAGGATCTAAGCGCCATGCCGCTTGTTTACTGCCTTCATCACTTTTATTGGCTAACCAGCCTTGTGGATACTCAACAACTACTTTTTTAATTTGGCCTAATTGTCCTTGTTTAATACGTGCTTTGGCCTCTTTCACCATAGGGTAGCCCGTATAAGTGTGAGTTAAACCGTACAATAAACCGGTTTGTTCAATAATGTCTTGCAACGCTAGCGCTTGTGATAAATCAACCGTTGCGGGTTTATCTGACATCACATGAAAGCCATGCTCAAGCGCCATTTTAGCCACAGGAAAATGTAGGTGATTAGGTGTGACAATAGCCACCATATCCATGCGTTTATCATCATCAAGCTGTGCTTCTTGTTCGAACATTTGTTGATATGAGGCGTAGCATCTGCTTTCATCTAAATATAATGCTTTGCCCGAGGCAATAGAGTTAGCTGGGTCAGAGCTAAAAGCCCCACACACTAATTCAATTTGATTATCTAGTTGTGCAGCAATTCGATGAATAGCGCCAATAAAAGCGCCCTGTCCACCACCAACCATACCCATTCTAATTTTACGCATAATAGTTAACTTTTTTTTGAAGTATAGGCTCTGGCACTATATTTGAACGGCATGCCAAAAGTGTTTATTTACTATAAATAGATTTCTCTGTGTTGTGTTAAGAATAAATCGGTTATGTATGCAACAAAATCGGCGTTGTATATTTTATGACAGACTCTTACACTTTAACATTGCGAACTACCTTGGTAGTTCAATAGGCGGTTAATAAAGGGAACGACTCCAAATTTCACATCAATGAGCTAGCATTGATGGATAAAAAACCGTCTTTAATTTTGTAATACTTTAGTTAAAAACTGTCGATTCGTCGGTAATGCACTCAGCAATTTCTCAGTATTATGCAGCGTTTCATTTCGTAAGCGCTTTATTAGCGAGGCTTCTTTTTGACTTAATGGCTGTGGCGCTGTATTAAAGCCCATACCATATAAGACATACTGTTTACTGGCCGACGAAAACAGTTCAAAGCGTTCATTGGTTTCGTAGAGTCCTGGCGCTTGTGATCGCCATAATAATAAGGCGTCTTGCAAACTGTCGGGAATAGAGCTCGCTTGTTGATGTTCCTGCCAATATTCACTATCTCGGCGATTTGACAGTATGTAATGCAGTTTAAGAAAATCAATAATTTCTTGCCATCGCTGTAAGGTTAGACGGTTAAATCTTTTCGCCAATACGCTCATTGCACCGCGTTCTCTAGGAAGTTGCTGACTGAGCCACTCGGCTGATTTTTCAATCAACACCAACGCGGTTGCTTCTAAAGGTTCGACAAAACCGGCTGAAACACCAATAGCTACACAGTTTTTGTGCCAAAACGTTTCTCTATGGCCAGGGGTAAATTTAATTTGTCGAGGAGTGATATTTTGTGAACTAAGTAATGGATCGTTTTTCACATAGTTTTGCAGCATCTCTTCTGCTCGGTCTAAACTAGTGAAATCACTCGAAAACACATGACCAATACCCCGCCTGTTTTGCAGCGAAATATCCCAAATCCAACCACTATCTTGTGCCGTTGCGACAGTACAAGAAGCGATAGGAGCATCATTGTCAGCATATTCCACTTGAACAGCTAGCGCGGTGTCATTAAACAAAATATGCTGCTGTGATTTAAAAGGGACTTGATAATGTTTGCCGATCAAAATAGCGGCAAAGCCACTGCAATCAATAAATAAATCACCCTCTATTTGTTCTCCGCTCGTTAATACAATTGCAGCAATATCGTCATTTTCTGCTGGAACAACCTGCTCGACATGCCCTTGTATATAGTTAACCCCTAATTTGTCAACGCAATGCTGATGCAGCATTTTGACAAATTTACCGGCATTAAGGTGGTAGCCATAATTCAAACTAAACGCATATTCTGGCATTTGTGGTAGTTTTGGTGCTAGGTTTTTGTCACAAATAGCGCCTTGTGCACACGCCCAGCGTTCAAAATCAGCCGTTTTATCGGTTGCTGACCACTGTTCGGCCATGCTTATAGCACCATAGCCTGACGGAACGGTAAACGGATGATAATAATGTTCGTTTTTACCGTTCGACCAACCAACAAATTTAGAGGCTTGTTTGAAACTCGCGTCACAACAAGAAAGGAATTCACGTTCTGATATACCTATTTGGCGAAGAGTATCCCTCATCGTTGGCCAAGTGCCCTCACCAACCCCCAAATTTTTAACATCAGGGGATTCGACTAAAATAACTTCAGTTTCTTGTGTAGACACATCTTTTGAGTAATGCTTAGCAGCAATAATACCCGCAGTTAACCAACCAGCTGTGCCACCACCAACAATAACTACGCGAGTTTTCATTTATTAATACCTAATATCAAGTTGCTTAAATTCATTGATAATTTACATTCCCTGGCTAGGGCAATATTTTTTAATAAAATCGGCATGCTCTGGTAATTGCGATACAGAATGTTCTATCATCCTTTTTAAGGCAATCATCTGCTCTTTTAAGCCCTCAACCGGTAAAACACTACCGGCTCTATGATGTTGTTCTGGCATCAAGCCTTGTCCCATCATTACTTGCACCCAAGAATCTACTCGGAATAAGCCAACATCGTCAGGCCAGACGTAGCCGTTTTCTCGAAAAATAGCCATTCGATGAGCAAGTGATTCAGGTATTTCCATGGTTTTATAATGTTGCCAAAATGGGCTGTCATCACGTTGGGTTAAGTGATAATGCAGGATGATGAAATCACGAACAGTTTCAGCTTCTAATTCAGCTTCACTATTATATTGCTTAGCGAGTAATGCCATATTGCCGCCAAAAGGAAATAACTTCATGAGTCTCAGTAATGCGGTCGTAACAAGGTGAATACTGGTTGATTCTAATGGCTCTAAAAATCCGCTGGAAAGGCCTATCGCAACACAGTTTTTATGCCATGATTTTTTACGTCGGCCAGTAGTAAATCGAAGTTGTCTTGGTTCGGTAAGTGGCTTGCCGGTAAGGTTTGCCATTAAGGTGCTTCGGGCATCATCATCGGACAAGAATTTACTGCTATAAACAATGCCGTTACCAACGCGGTTTTGTAACGGGATACGCCATTGCCAACCAGCAGGATGAGCAATAGATCGTGTATAAGGACATGGCGCTTCTACCGCCTCTGTTTGTACTGCAATAGCACTATCAGCAGCTAACCAATGACTCCAATCGTCATAGCCAACACCTAGTTGTTCTCCAATTAACAGTGCACGAAACCCAGTACAATCGATAAAAAAATCTCCATCGACCTGCTCACCACTTTTTAAAATAAGAGCCGTAATATGACCATTCCCATCCTTTTGTACATCTTCTATTAGCCCTTCTTTACGCGTTACGCCAGCGGCTTCGCTTTTTGTCCGTAAATAGGCGGCATACGCGGTAGCATTAAAATGGAAAGCATAATTAATCGGTTTTTTACCTGCCTGAGTGGCAAATTTATTAGCTTTGGCCGCTTTTAGTTCAAGACAATAATCATCGAGACTACCACCAAAGCCCTGCGCTTTGGCTTCCAGCCAAAATTCATGAAACTCTGCCATCCAAGAACGCTGACCTATCTCACCAAAAGCATGAAAATAGCTATCACCTTGCTGACCCCAATTATCAAACTGGATACCTAATTTAAAGGTTGCTTGCGTGGCTGACATAAACTCTTGTTCATCAATACCTATTAACCGATGAAAGGTTCGCATAGTAGGAATTGTTGCTTCGCCAACCCCAACAGTGCCAATTTGATCAGACTCGACCAGGGTAACATCGAGTAAATTACCAAGACGATTCACCAAACTATAGGCGGCAAGCCAACCCGATGTGCCGCCGCCCGCGATTACTACCTTGGTCTTTGCATGCATAGTGAGTCTCTTATTTTTGCTTTTCATTGTTAACGGTTTAGATTGTTTCGTAACATGGCGCCCATCCGCCTTGCTTGGTCTTCATCCATCGTGGCCAATGCACCATGACTCTCTGCAGGTAAATGTGCTCGTACCTTTTCTGCATCATCGAAAATGTAATAATCAAATAATGCTCGCCATGCTTGTTTTTCTTTCTCGGGGCGATCTCTAATACTTTTCATGGCATGCATTAATACATCCATTGGGCTGCCTAAATAAGGTTTTGCTCCCATCCACCAAAAATTAACCATGGCATTGAAACGATCAAAAGCCTCGACTTCGTGCCACCACATACTTGGGTAATATAAACCATCACCAGGGTCAAGATCGGCAATATAAGCATTTTCAAGTGCCGTTTCTAAGCGGGGAAACTGGCTAAAATCAGGGTTACTGAGATCAGCAACCGTAACCACCTGTCCGCCAGGTGTTGGGCTTAATGGCCCCGGATATAAATTGGCAACTTGCTCTGGTGGAAAAAGCGTAAAACGGCGTTTACCAACAACACAACAGGCAATGTTTTTAGGTTGATCAAAATGTGCTGCAGCAACAGATTCTGTACCTAACCAAATTTTAGCCATTGGCTGATTATTATTAAATTCTGGATGTGCAAAAGACAACTGGTGCGTTTGACTCAGTGTGGGAAAACCTTCATCGAGTCTGAGGGAATTGATATACAGATAATCATGCTCATCCTGAGTCAATTGACTACGTATCGTGTCGAAAACCTCAGCAATAGACGAGCGGTTACTGCTAAAGTTAAAACCGGTACAAGACTTGTTATAACCAAAGCGGGCTTTTATTTCTGCAGGTGCTTTATACACAAGCAACGGCCGTTTACTATCATGGCGCTGAAGTTCCTCCATGACGAGATCAGGAGATTCTTGCCCGGCTTTCACTAAAGGCCAATCTTTAACTAGACCTTTTAGAATAACGGGCTGCCCTTGCGAGAATAGCTCATCAAAAGGGATAGTCTGAGGTGTGATCCCTGCAAGTATCTGTATTTTATTTTTTACCTTTGCCATGTACGCTCGTCCTTATTGTGAAGAGCGTTAGCACATTGCTGATTTTGCATTTTTGAGTTCCATCAGCATTTGAAAATTGCCCATTGACGATAGCACAAAATACAATAAATTCAGCACCCCATATTGGTTTAACTGGGCGAGACTATCGCCATCCAATTTCATTAGTTTTTCTTGGTTAACAGTATAATAATCGCTAAAACTTACTTCTTCGACATTACTAAGCTTGATGTTAATCGACACCGGTTCTAACAAATCCATAGATTCTACCAGCGAAAAAAGCGTTTTATCGAATTGCATACCACTATCAATTGTCTGCAGAGCTTTTTTTACATAATTAAGGTAAGGTGCTTCTCCGCCAAACTGAAGAAAAATATCTTCTCCCTGCTCGGTGTTTACACGTGGGTCTGTCATATCAATACAGATAACAGCATCGGCTTGTTCGCTGCTTTCACTTTCGGTATTTTTATAACCTAAACTAAAGGGGCCTCTGGCGAGCAAAGCAGGAACGAATCGACTTGTCCAACCATTATCTTTAACAAACAGATTTTCATCTTTTTCTAAACCCAAAATGGCATGTAATTGCGTTTGGCCAGTTTTTGCGGTTTTGTAAAATACGAGGGGGAATTCTTTGTGTAATTCGCTGATTTCAGTCGCGTAAACTAAACAACGATTTACATTCTGATTAGATTGAGGTTGAGTATCAACCTTTACATTTTTGTGATCAATATTATTTAAGACGGTTGCCTTACTCATAAGCTTACTTCGCATTCTCGATTGTGTATTATTTTTTTAAAATTGCGTGTTTAACTATAAATTTTTTAAAATAACAACGTTATGAATATGAGTGAAACATTATCATCATGTTTCACTCATAGATAGTGTATTACCAAATTGGCTAAGTTCAGTTAATTTCCCTCGGAAATATTACTCGACCGAGGGAAATTAAAACAGCTTAGAATTTGTAATTTGCACTTAACACAAAACGTCTATTACCTTCTTGGACAAAGAAAACATTGTTTTCAGAACGCCCATATTGACGAAGACCTTCTTCAGTTAAATTAATAACATCTAAACTTACGTTTAAGTTTTCAATTACATTATAACTAACGTTAATATCAATTTGCTCAAACTCATCAACAAATACCGGGTTTCGATTACCAAAACCACGGTTTACTTGGCTTAAGAATGAATCACGCCAGTTATAGGCGATACGTCCTGAAAATCCATATTTTTCATAAATCAATACCGCGTTAGCTGTGTCACTTAAGCCTTCTAATGCAAATTGATCAACATTGATGGCACCACCAACATCATAACCAATATCGCCATCAACCGTGGTGTAATTTAATTGGTAACCAAAACCAGTATCACCAAAGAAATGTTGCCAAGCAAATTCAAAGCCATCAATAACAGCGCTTTGACTGTTAACAGGATTCGTTACTTGGAATCCAAATGCTGGATCTCCAGCCACTGGAAACACATCATAAGCACTAAATACGGTATCAGCAAACGCTTGCCCTTCTTCAAAGTCAGCGGCTCCACCTGGGAATGCCGTTGGATTTTGTAAAATAGCTGTCATGGTAAATAAGTTACGTTCGTTATTATCAACACCCATCGCCGCCAACTCGTCTGCGGCTTGACCTGATAAAGTGCCTGGTACATCTGATGTCGCATCTAACAAGCCAAATAATGGTGTTGTTTTTTGCGCTGTACCAACGAAATTTTCAACATCTTTTCGATAATAACCCAATGAAACTACACTTGAATCACTGTAATACCACTCAGCAGATAAATCGATATTAATTGATTCAAGAGGATCCAATTTAGCATTACCTGAATTACCTGTTGCTGTACCACCTAAAGCGGTAGGTCGGGCAGGTGATGCTACCGTAGTAGAGTTAAACAATTGATTATAGGCAGGTCTCGCAAGAGTTTTACTAAAAGAAGCACGCGCCTTAATTTCATCATTTACATCAAGGGTAAAATCAATACTCGGTAAAAAGTTTGAATAGTCATGTTCTGCGACCAAACTCTGAGAATCTAAACTAGGAGTGATATAGAAATCGTTATCAGAATCCCAAACAATTTCAAGAGGTACAAGTTGGAATGACGTTGAAGTGACATCAGTTTGCTCATAACGTACACCAGCCACGATGTTTAACGGCATTCCCCCTATTTCAAAGTCCATAGAAGCTTGAACATAGGCAGAAGTAATATCTTCTTCGATGGTATTATCATCAAATGACGCCACTGGCAGCGTATCTAAACTCAAACCATACGCAGGGCCAACTGCTGCTAAAAGCGTCTCTGGGTCCCCACTAAATGAAGCACTACCTAGAGCAATTGTTGTTGAACCCGCTGGCAATGCTTCATCATCAGCGCCCTCTACACCTGAAGTATCATGATCTTCAAAGGCACAACCGGTACAGCTTTGATCAAACAAGCCTTCTGGAATATCACCTGGATTGTCCACACCCCACCCACCTAAAGCATCACTGGTAGATTGACGTGTTTGTCTCATTTCTGTGGCAATATAGCCCACCCCAAAATCAACGGTAATTTCATCACCAATCCATTGACCTTCGAAGCGCACTTGATCAATGTCAGTTTCTTGATTAGATGTTTCTGTTTGAAAAACTTGAGAGCCTACATCAGGTTTGTCAAAAATCCCATTATTGTTACCTTTTACTGCATCATCAATAACTATACTGCCTTGAGGAATAGATTGAGTAAAATCAACCGATTGCCAGCCAGCATTTGAGCCCGCCATATTAAAACGAACAGAGTTCATCCCTAATGGACCATTACCACCACTTGTCGCTTCTGAACTCGCCGCATCAAAACGAAGGTTTAATGAATCATTTACCCAATAATCGGCATTAATACCAAAAGATTTTAATTCATCTTTTGTTGCTAATGCTAAGTTTTGGAAGAAGAAATCTTTACCGCCTTCAATGTCTTCAGAGAACTTAACAGGCGTAGAAACTACAGGGTTACCATCAAATTCAACGGTGTTAAATTGCTGTGAAAACCAGATGCCATCAATTAATGATGTAGACGTTTGCTCATTCTTTGAATAAGTTGCATCAGCCGTAAATATCAAATCGTCCATTGGTGAAAATTGTACCGTTAGCATAGCGTTGGTACGTTCACGCTCATCTTCGTTAATACCTAAACCAATGTTAGTTGGAATGGCAACGATTTGGCCAACATTAGGTGGATTTACCGCAACAACACCAGGGTTGGTAAAATCTGATAAATCCCCATCTGCCCATTCGCGCAATTGAAATTGTTCAACACTCATATGGCGACTACCAGAGTCACGTTCTTGGAATGAACCAAATAATGACACACCAAAGTTTGATTCGTCATTTACCCAATTTGCTACACCACTTATCTCAGGAGTAACATCATCACCACTTTCATCATCTACAGCCTTAAGACCAACAGAAGCACTACTTTCTCCCTGCGCTAACGGTTTCAGGGTATTAATGTTTATAGTTGCACCTATACCACCGGTAGGTATTGCAGCACGTCCTGTTTTATATACTTCGATACCACTGACACCCTCGGAGGCAATATTTGAAAAATCAAATGAGCGACTTGAACCGGTTGTGCCTTTATCTTGTGGGTTACCTGTGATGGTAGA
Source organism: Colwelliaceae bacterium BS250 (assembly GCA_040779355.1). GTDB lineage: Bacteria > Pseudomonadota > Gammaproteobacteria > Enterobacterales > Alteromonadaceae > Thalassotalea_A. The sequence continues at coordinate 96,741 of JBFONS010000010.1, forward strand.
GACATTCGCTGCGGGCATTTGACGGCCATTTAATGTCACTAAGTTAAAGTTACCACCAAAACCTCGAACGGTAACTTCTGAACCTTCACCATTTACACGGTTAATTGATACACCGGTAATTCGTTGTAAAGACTCAGCAAGGTTGGTATCAGGGAATTTACCCATATCTACCGCAGAAATAGCATCAACAACACCTGAAGATTGACGCTTAATGTCCATTGATTGAGATAAACTGCCTCGTACACCTGAAACTTCAATGACTTCTATTTCGTTGTTTTCTACAGCTTCTTCAGCGAAAACAGGAGCCACTACTGTTGTGCCAAGCATTATACTTATGCTTTTAGCCAGTAGTGACTTATTAAAAGTTTTATGCTTTTTATAATTCATTATCTTTCCCCATATTATTTTTATTAAGGTAAAGTAAAAACGAAATTAGTTATTAACTCGTTGATACCTGCCTCTCTCATTTTTATTACATCTGATTAACTTTCCTCATATACGTAGACGATTGAAGATTATTTTTCCACCAGTCAATCTGAAATTAAAGCTATTTATCGTTAGCCTTTATAACTACAGCCGATTTTAAAATAGAAAAATATCTACACTACGCTTTTACAGGTGAGCACAGATTTTTAAACAACGTTCACCATCACATTAGCAATATTTATTAACGCCCTTGATGAATAGCATTAGATCTATTGTCTACATCTAATGCTATACATAAAGTCATGGCATTATTAATAATTGGATTCTAATTTCCACCAGCAAAAAGAGAAAACCGACCAAAAGTGATGATTTACTATAAGGAATGTTTTGTGTATTGTGTTAAGAATAAATCGGTTTCATCTAAGACAAAATCGGCGTTGTATTTATTTTAGCCAATTCATAGAGCTTTAACGTTCGATATTTCACTTACTCTTTTAATCTACATTTAAGTATAAAATATGAATAAAACGTCCGTAGCGACAGCTACTGTAGATAAGTTAATAAATCAGTTTAGTGTTAAACAAATCATTACCATGTTCGATATTATGCCCGACGTGCTTTTTTGGGTAAAAGATGAAAAAAATTGCTTTGTTTATGCAAACAAGTTTTTTTTAGAGCACCTTGGGGTAACGTCACTCGCGCAAGTAACAGGGTTAAATGATTTTGATTTTTCTCCCGCGCATATTGCTAAACAGTATTATGTTGACGATCAAAAAGTAATGCAGGGTGAAGTGGTAAATAACCGTTTAGAAATGAATTATACTAAATCAGGCGACATTGCTTGGTTTACCACCTCTAAACGGCCTTTACTAGATGAGCAAGGCAAGCCCATTGGTTCTTATGGCATTACCAGACATTTAGAGAAAACATCACTAGCATTAACCGGTATGGATGCTTTAAAAGAGCCTGTTGCTTTTATCCGAAAAAACTACATGCAAAATATTTGCTTGGAACAACTCGCCGAAATAACACATGTATCGATTAGTGCCTTAGAGCGTCGTTTTAAAAAGTTTTTAGGTAAAACGCCTAAACAATACATTAATGAAGTACGCTTAGAAAATGCGCGACGTTTATTAATAGAAACCAATATCGCGATTGCCACGATTGCTAATGATACCGGCTTTGCTGAACATAGTTATTTTAGTCGTCAGTTTCAAAAATTATTCGATCAATGCCCTTCCGAATATCGGCAAGAGCATTGTTCGCGTAAAACCTTAAGTCACGATATAAAAGAGCATGCTAAATAAGATTAAATTATACCAAATTAAAAAGGAAAGCCTTGTACATTAAGTTTGGTCGTATAAATACCTGCTTTTAGACAAGTTTGGTCACCACATTGACGAAGTTTATCACCGTCCATTGGTGCTGTAAGTCCTGTCACAAACAATGTTCTTCTGTCATCCCCGCCAAAAGCAACATTTGTAACAATATGAATACCTGGCACTTTTAACATACCAATTTCTTTATGTTGTTTGTCTAAGATCACAATAACTTGACCATCTTTTCTTGCCGGTATTTCCCGGGTGGTGGTCACATAAATATTGCCACTGCAGTCCTTACCTAAGCCATCAATTGGCGTATTTAAAAGTTGTTTAGGGTTAGCAACCTCGCCTGAATCTAAATCAAAGACCCATAAACCTTGTAAACCACCAACGATCAATTGTTGCTGATCAAGCGATAATATAATGCCATTGGGTTTATCACGCAGTGCAGGTACCAAGGTAGTGACCTTGGTTGCATTTACAGCACCATTTTTGGTAGCGCGGTAAATTCGTTGTCCCGGGTCAGTTGAGCCCGCTTGACCACCTCCTTGAACATCTACGACGCTAATGTTTGATGGTGTATTCCAATTTGGATCAGTAAAATAAACGGTATCAGCGTGATCAATGGTTAGGTCATTGGGAGAATTAAAGCGCTTGCTTTGGTATGTACTCACAATGGGGGTAACTTGTTGAGTTTGCCAGTCAATCATTGAAAGTGAGCCGTCTAGCTGACGTGTTGCTATTAAATTGCCCTTACTATCTAATGCCAAACCATTGGTGCCTGCTTGGGTATCTTTCATCCATACGTGTGGTTTTTTGCCAGGAACCCAACGCCAAATGGTGGTTTGATTACTTAATTCAAAACCATTGTTATCCGCTAAATGTGAGCCCATATTGGAATAATACAATGCTCCGTCATACCACACAGGACCTTCTATATTATTAGCACCTTGGTACATTAATGGAATATTGGGTTGACGAAACAAAGTTATATTAGTTAAGTCCAGTTGCACATGCTCTGAGCCTGGCGAGCAATATAATGCGTTAGCATTTGTAATTGCGTTTAATGCCGGGTTATTTGCTGCTTGAGCTATTGTCTGGTTTGTGGTGTTATCAGCACAAGAGGCTATTAAGAAACTGATACAGGCAGCGCTTACGAGTTTGAATTTATTGGGCTTAGTTTGATTAAAAATCATAAAACACCTTGGTTAAGTTAGTTATGACATATGCATGTCATTGGGTTGTATTGTTAGGTTATTGAAAAATCATTTATTTGGGCGTATAACTATCGTGTCGATTTACGCATCAATAATTCAAACCCTGTATTGATATAATTTTCAGAGGTATGGGTACTTATTTCTGACGGGTTCAAACGCTCGAATATCAGTTCCATCGCTCGCTTACCCATTTCGTATCGGTTAACACTCACGCTTGATAATGACGGTTCGGCGTATGCTGCCATTTCAATATCGTTAAATCCACAGACGCCAAATTCACTTGGTACGTTAATATGCATTTTTTTACATTCATGTAATGCCCCTAAGGCTAAATCATCATTACAACAAAAAACGGCGTCACAATCGCCTTCAGTGGCGGCCATTAGCGTTCTAAATAACGTAGCCCCCATCGCAACGGATGAGGGTTGTGGATTGGTTATTACACGTTTTAAATCAAGACAGTTCTCGCCAGCAAGTACAGATTTAAAGCCCGCTAATCGATCACAGGTTCTAGGATCCATTCTGGCACCAATAAAACCAATTTTGTGATATGACTGCGCGAGTAAAGACCTAGCTACCGCTGCACCTGCGTCGAAATGAGAAAAACCAACATTGATGTCTATCGGTGATTCTACTTTGTCCATGATCTGTACCACAGGCACACCAGATGCCGTTAACATGGCTTTAGCAGTGTCCGTTTGTTCACCACCGGTAACGATTAATCCTTCCGGTGATTGTCCAAGTAAGGTGCGAATTGAACGTTCTTCTTCTATGGGCGAATAATGAGAATTCGCTAATAACACCTGATAATTAGCCGGACCAGCAATTTCGTAAATTCCACGTAATACCTCGTTAAAGACTACATTTGACAATGATGGGATTAATACACCAATTAACTTTGAACGTGATGACGCTAAAATACTCGCTGAACGATTAGGAATGTAACCGAGTTCACTAATTGCAGCCGTTACTTTTGCACGCACATTTTCACGTACTCCAGCATAATCATTAACAACTCTAGACACAGTAATAGCACTGACGCCTGCTTTTTTAGCAACGTCTTTTAACGTTACACGTTGACCATTTAGTGATTGCACACTCAAATTTGACGATTTACTAGACATGTAACCTCTTAAATAAACGATTCAATTAAATAACCAAAATGCATTGTTACAAAAATAGCGATATTATCAAACAACTCACCAATCCCGTTAAAGAAATTAACGTAGTCATAACGGTCCAGGATTTTAAAGTGTCTTTTTCACTCATACCCAAGTAGCGACTTACCAACCAAAAGCCGGAATCATTAACATGGGACAATATGGTTGCACCAGAAGAAATAGCAATGACTAATAATCCCAAGCTAGCAGCTGACATTGGATGCAACTCTAACACGGGAGCAATTAACCCTGCACTCGTGATCATGGCAACGGTAGCTGAACCTTGCGCAATACGAGTAATAGCAGCAATTAAAAAACCTAAAATTAACACTGAAAATTGGGCTTCCATAAATACCGACGCCAACATTTGGCCAACACCAGAGTCAATTAATACCTGTTTAAAGGCTCCACCCGCTCCTGTAATTAAAATAACTACTCCAGCAGGCTCTAGACCTTTATTAGCAATTTTTAACAATGAATGGCTACTTAAATCGCACTTTGTATGAGCAATAAACATGGCGAAGATTGTGGCTATGGTGAGTGCGACAAAAGGATGACCTAAAAAAGCTATTACCGTTAATACCGGGCTATCGTCGGCCAAGAAAAAAGGTGCGGTAGTGGCCAGCATAATAAGCAGTAACGGTAATAAAATAATAGACGACACCCAAGCAAAGCTTGGTGCGGTGTTATCTATATTATCGCTAGTTTCATTGAGATTATTTTTATGAGCGTCCGGTACTGGCACGAATATTTTTTTAGCGATTATTTTACCAAACCACGGTCCGGCAATGATCATAGCGGGTACACCCGTTATAGCACCAAACAGGATGACCCAACCCAAATCAGCATTAACTAATTCAGCGACAGCAATTGGCCCCGGTGTTGGCGGGATAAAGCTATGAGTAATAGCCAAACCTGCCAATAAAGGAATGGCGTAATATAAAAGTGAACGCCCCGAACGATTGGCTAAGCCGTATAATAAAGGGGCAAGAATAATAAATGCCACATCAAAAAATACCGGAATAGCCACAAGAAAGCCGGTAACACCAAGACTCCATTGTACTTTTCCTGCGCCAAATGACCTAATCAAACTGCCGGCGATACGTTCAACACCACCCGAACTTTCTAATATTTGACCAAGAATAGCCCCTAAGCCAACCACAATAGCAACGAAACCAAGTGTGCCACCCATACCATTTTTAATTGAATTGAGCACTTGTTCAGGTTCTAATCCTGAAAAAAGACCAACCAATAAACTCGTAACCAACAAGGCCAAAAATGCAGGTACACGTAAAGCGATAACCAAAACGAGTAACAAGGCAATCCCCGCACCTGCAACGATAAATAAACTTATATCCATTTCAACAACCTTAGGTAAATTATATTGCTCAACGTTTTCATTAGATCAATTATTGTTTTATTAATAATCAATAGTCACATTTGTTTGCGCAACCATCCTATGTAATAATAGTAATGATTGCAACTACACCACTCCGGACTTAATTCATTAATACCATATGCGATAGTTACTTATAACCCACGTGTATTAATATTTAAGCATGGTTGCGCCATCATCTTTAATAAATGAGACGTTATGTTGTTATCAACTAATAAGATTCAAAAAGAAAAATCACCTACCTTGGTGGTAGTTATGGGAGTATCGGGGTGTGGAAAGACTACCCTTGCCGATGCAATAACAAGTCACTTTGATATGACGTTGCTAGACGCTGATTCATTTCACAGCGAAGATGCTATTAAACAAATGTCACAAGGGGTTCCTTTAACAGATGAGCAAAGAGCACCATGGATAGCGCGTATTGGTAAGCAACTTAGTTATTTAAAAAACCAAAATAAAAGCTGCGTGTTAGCCTACTCAGGATTAAAAAAGCAACACCGACAGTTAATATTCGGTTCGTATGATCATACGATAGGAATTTTACTCAACACGGATCCAGATATAATAGCGCGACGATTAGAAGGCAGAAAGGCGCATTTTATGTCGTCACAATTGTTAAGTAGTCAAATCGCGTCGATGGAGCCTATTAATGCAGAACCTGGTGAAAACATTAACTTGCTGACATTAAATGCGGCGGAAACTGTTGAGAACTTACTATTAAAGTCTATTGCCTTTATTGGCTGATATTACGCTTGTCTATATCTTGGGCCTTGGGCTCAAAAAGACCTAGCGATTAGTCACTGTATTATGCAAACGACTAATCGCCATATTGAGAAAAGAGTTCCCTGCAAAATTTCGCATCTTCCAACAGTTTAATGTCATGGCACACATAGTAGACTTAACTGATGAAAGGTGCTTCTCCAAGTACGTTTAAATCTAGCGCTTTACATTACTTCTAAACTTACACCGCGAGTTTCTTTTATATATTTTATAACAAAAAATACGCTGATAAATGCTGAAATTGCATACAGACCATAAGCACTAGCTAACCCTAAGTTAGCCAGTAATATTGGAAAGGTCATGGTAATGGTAAAATTTGCTAGCCATTGAGCACTTGCGGCTACGGCTAATGCTGCGCCTCGAATTCGGTTATTAAACATTTCTCCTAATAATACCCAAACAATTGGCCCCCAGCTTAAGCCAAAAAACACGACGAATAAGTTGGCCATAATCAATGCAAATGTACCCATACCTTCTGTTAAGGCGAGCTTACCAACATCATCAAATCCAGCGGTACCAAAAATGAAAGTTAATGCACCCAAACTGATAAACATGCCAACACTACCAACAAGTAATAGCGGTTTTCTACCAACTTTATCAACTAAAGCAATGGCAATGAAAGTTGAGACTATGTTCGTTGTACCTGTGAGTACATTAATAAATAACGATTGTGATTCGTCAAAACCGGCCGCTTGCCATAGTTCTGAGCCATAATAAAAAACAACATTAATACCAACAAATTGCTGAAATATAGAAAGAGCAATACCGACCCAAATAATAGGGTGTATTTTTTTCTTACCTTCAATAAACAAATCACTAATACTAACCTTTTTGTTACCATGTAATGATTTTTTTACTTCTTCTACTTGTTCCTTAGCACCATCAGACAATATTCTTTTGAATACCTTTTGTGCTTTTTCAATTTGCCCTTGAGCCACTAGATAGCGAGGAGATTCAGGAATAAAGAGCACACCAACTAAAAACAGCACCGACGGGATCAGTTCTACCCAAAACATCCAACGCCATGCGGCAAGATCAAGCATAAAAATGCCTTCAGCGCCTCCTGCACTAGAAGCTATTAGATAATTACTCAAAAAGGCAGCAAACAAACCTAGTACAATTGCCAATTGCTGTAAAGTAGCCAAACGACCACGTAATGCTGCAGGGGCAACTTCGGCTATATAAGCAGGTGCCAACACAGAAGCTGCGCCTATACCTAAGCCACCAAACAAACGATAAAATATAAATTCACCTGAAGTGGCAGAAATTCCTGAGCCAAATGCGCTAACAGCAAAGATGACTGCAGTAATGATCATGATAGTTTTACGCCCATAATGATCAGATAGCGGCCCAGCTGCCAAAGCGCCTAACGCACAACCTAACAAAACTGAGGCAACGTTAAAGCCGGTAGAAACATTGCTGGAATTAAAAGCATTACCTAACGCAGATACAGTCCCATTAATCACACCTGAATCAAAACCAAATAAGAATCCACCTATGGCGGCTACTGAAGAGATGAATAGAACATATAAAATCGACTTAGGTTTATCTTCCTGTACTTGAAATTTATTGTTAAATTCATCGGTAGAATGATTATTCACTGAACTGTATCCTTGTTTTTATTATATTTATAAAGAAATTAAATTTTAGTCTGTGCTGGTTTTTTATCAATAAAATGTGAACATCCTTGTTCGAAAGAGTTAGCCTCCATAATTTAAAATGATTTTGTCGTTGCCAACTCGTTCATAACTAATGTTAAAATTGTTGCTCAATACTTCAAGCAATCCTGTTACGTCTCCGGTTTTAAACATGCCGGCAACCTGAATACTTTGTAATTTTTCATCATCTGATAATTCGAACGTTATATCGGTATAGCGACTAATTTCAGCCATTGCATCAGCCAATGACTCACCTCTAAATATCAGGTTACCATTTCGCCAAGATAAACGTGCAGCCAGCTCAACAGAGTCTACTTGAACAATTTTTTCGTTAAAATTACCGGTTAAGTCCAAGTCGATTTTTTCACCTTTAGATATAGCCATAGAGCTTTGAGGTAATCTTTTGGCAACTTCGTCTATATCCATTTTAGCTGTGGCATTGTTTCTTGCTGCGACCAATACTTTGCCATCGGTAACTATAAGTTCTACTAAATCATTGCGCACTTCAACATTGAATGCGGTCCCTACAGCTTGAATCACTTTACCACTGGCTAAAACACTTAATGGTCTTAACTTATCATGTGCAACGTCAATATGAATTTCCCCCCGTTGCAAATCAATAATTCTTGCAGTAGATGTGTAGCGCACTTGCACAAAGCTATTCGTATTTAAAACGAGTTTGCTGTTATCAGGTAAGTTAATGGTATTACTTTCACCAATAACTGTTTGATAATTCATTTGCATGACAACAACTCTAGACGGCTCTGATTGACCAAATAAAGTAAAGTCAAAGCCACTTTGGTAAAAACCGATACTTATAGCAAAAATGATAGATGCTGCCATGGCGCCTAGCCATGGCGAGTGTTTTTTAGCTGCAATTGGCGATGTTTTTGGGAATAGATCTGATAACCGACTTAAATCATCCATTTTGTCCCACAAGTGTGCAACCTCTAGTAACACTTCAGTATTCCTAGCACTTAATGATAACCAAGTTTGTAACTCTAGTTTTTCATGCTCAGTGATATTTCTATCAATTTTTGCCAGCCAATCACTCGCATCATCTAAACGTTTTTCTTCTTCGTCAATGATTTCTTGCTTATGAATGTGATGAATATTACTCATAAGTACCTCCTGCTGAAAATGGTGAAGTTGTCGCACTTTCAGTGTTAATTTTATTTTGCGCGTTACGCATGAATAACGTACAACGTTTCATGCCGGTTGATATATGTTTTTCCACAGTACTTTCACTAAGATTTAATTGAGCAGCGATTTCACGCTGCGAATAACCATAAACTTTTTTTAATACAAAGACTTTACGACATTGAACCGGTAACTGTCTAACGGCTTCACAAAAATGAGAAAATTCAATATTGGTTAAAGCATTGTCATACATTTCATCTTTATGATGATTAGATAATAATTGCTCTAAAGCTTCCATATTTTCTATGCCATCAACAAGTCGAACATGGGCTTGTTTTTGATAATCTAACGCTAAATTTCGCGCAATTTTATACATAAAAGATTTAGGAGACGAAATATTTTCTTTATTTTCTATTTGGCAAATACGGACATAGGTTTCTTGTACAATATCTTCAATTTCATGTGGAGGCACAATTCGAGCGACTAGCCGAGAAATGGTTTTTCTCGAACTTAAATATGTTTTATAAAATAATGTATCGTTCGACATTAAGCCTCACTCAATAACGGTTGTTTTTTGTAAAACAAGCTAACAATTTAACTCGCATATCAAAAGGACGAGTGAAAGGTAAAAATCCGCCAATTAAATTTAACAAATAAATGTAAACTTAGCAGACTGTAGTATATTGTACATCAGTAACATCCAGTTAACATATTATAAACAACACTCTCGCCTGAGACTGAACCCATTTAGCAAGGGTTAAACTTGTAATCAATAGCAGAAGTGTAATAAAGTTTTGATAGCAATAACAATCCCAGGTTAATCAAAAAAACAAAAGGCTCAATCAAACTATTACAAAACAATGACCTAACAAGTTCCAAAGACAAGCGAATCACTTCACCTAAAAATAGATGTGCAAAAATAAAACTATAATAAAGGCATCACAAAAAGATAAAAATGATTAGTTACTTAATAAAATTAATTTTAAAAATTAAAAATAATTTATGGATTAAAATAAAAGTCTTGTTATCTTTTTTTTGTGTATGGCACAAATCTATACGCTCAGAATATCAAAATTTAAATTTTCAGTTTGTCCTCTTTATTCTAATTTTTAGTCTTTCAAGCGGTTGCGTTATTGCTAAAGAAATAGTTAAAAAAGTAAAGTTTAATATTCCCAGACAAAGGGCCGACTTATCACTCATAAATTTTGCTGAGCAAGCAGATATAACGTTGCTTTTCCCAATAGATAAAATGGAAGGAAAGCACACTAATCCAATATATGGACAGTATTCAATAATGAATGCACTCCAACTGATGCTTAAAGATACAGGCTTGAAAACAGATATTAACGAAAATGGCCAGCTCTCCATTTTAATAGATCTAAGTTTTAAGAGAAAAAATGACATAGCCAATTATAAAAAAAACAATGTGTCAAGTGATGAGCTAACCCTACTCAACAAAGGTGCAGACTTATCTGTTGTTGCGGAAACGAAAACAGGAACAAAAGAAACTGAAATAGAAATCATTGAAATTAGAGGAATTAGAGGTTCATTAATTCGCTCAATGGATGCAAAAAGAGAAGCTAAGGGGGTAGTAGATTCTATTTCTGCAGAAGGTATTGGTAAGTTTCCTGACACTAATTTGGCGGAATCATTGCAGCGTATCACAGGTGTTTCTATTGATCGTTCAGGCGGTGAAGGACAATTAATCACGGTACGTGGTTTTGGTCCTCAATTTAATTCAGTATTGGTCAATGGTCGTCAAATGGCCTCTGAAAATCAAAGTCGCGCGTTTAGCTTTGATACTATAGCCTCAGAGTTAGTTGAACGTTTAGATGTCCATAAAACGTCTACTGCTACTATGCAATCTGGTGGTATAGGTTCAACCATTAATGTTAATACAGCTCGTCCATTTGCTATTGGTGGTTTTAAACTGGCCGGTAGTATTAAAGGTGTTTATGATGAGAATAGCGAAGAAACTACGCCGCAAGTTTCAGCATTAATCAGCAATAACTTTAATGATGACACTTTAGGGGTGTTATTTTCCATAACACACCAAGAACGTGAAACCCGTTTGAACCAAGCAAAAATGGATGGATGGTTAGAAAACGTGGGGGTACTGAATCCACAAACACAAAATGGTCTAGCGTATACCGGCAACATTTTTTCACCACGTAATTATGATCATCAAGTAACCACAGAACAGCGCACGCGCACCAATGCTAATTTAGTTCTTCAATACGCACCAAGTGACAATCTAATTATCACCGCAGACGCCCTATACTCAGATTTTGATGTTGAAACAGATACCACGTCTTATGGACATTGGTTTACTGCGCCAAACATTGAAGGTTTTGGTGCTGCTGGGCCAACGCTTGATGCTAATGGTACTGTTATTGACCTGTACCAAGAAGTGGGTTTGGCAACTGATATGCACGCGAAAAAATTTGACCGTTTAACCGAATCAAGCGCTTTAGGCCTAAACATTGATTGGGATGTGAATGATAATTTTAACCTACAATTTGACATCAGTCAGTCAAGTGCTGAACGTGACAAAAATAATGGTCGTGGTGATCAGTTGTCACTGATTGGTTATGCTAACCGAGTACGTTTTCAGGTAGATAATAATATTCTTCCTTTAGCAAGTGAATTTGCTAATGCTAATGCTGACATTTATAGTGGCCAACAAGAATCAGAGGGTGTTGCTTATGATCCTGCGGCTACACCTGATGGCGTTTCTGATCATTTAAGTCCTGCAAACAGTCGATCGCACGTTATGTTACGCCGTGGTTGGGCTGTTGAAGATACCGTTAATCAATTCCGCTTCGATAGTACTTGGCATGAAGACCGCAGCAGTGGTTTAACAGCCGTAAAGTTTGGTGCAATGTACTTAGAAGAGTCTAAAAGCCTTGAACGCTGGGATAACGAAGGTGAAGGTATTCATTGTGCATTTTGTGGTTATTCAGATGAGCCGAACATGCTTGAGTTTTCTCAATATATATTTGACGCAGGTAGTGATTTTTTAGGTGATATTAGTGGTAGTGGCCGCATGCCCACTTCATGGTTAGCCCATGATGGTGAAGACAACTTTGCTTTTTTAGAAGCCTATTCAAAGGCTATAGGTAATGACATCAGTTTTGATGCAGTAAGACGCAACAAATCATTTAAAATTACAGAAGAGACGGTGTCTTTATATGTAGAATTGGATTTTAAAGCTGAATTGGCGGGTATGCCACTTTCGACAACGGCTGGATTTCGATATGAATCAACCGATATCGATGTAGATGGTACAGATGAGCCGATTACAGAGCTTGTTATCCTTGATAAAACAGAAATGTTACCGATCTACGGTGCAGCCAAATCAATTTATAAAAGCTCCGATTATGAAACAATATTGCCAAATTTTAGTGTTAAATTAGAAATTAGTGATAAGTTAATTGCGCGTGTTGCTGCATCTCAAACGATTACACGTCCAACGTTAGATAGCATGTCGCCAGTAACGGTTATTAATACAACCCGCCAAGGTGGTAATTTAACCTCTAGTTCAGGTCGTCCAGAGTTAGAGCCATTTACTTCTGACAATGTAGATTTATCGTTAGAGTGGTATTACGCTGACGCCAGTTACTTATCTGCTGGATATTTTAGAAAGAACGTTGCTAACTTCATTATTAACTCGACAGAAGATCTTACTTTTGAATTAGCCGATGGCACCTTATTAACCGATCCTTCTACCGGTGACGATGTCGATAACCCAGATGCTACCGATAAATCAGCGGTATTTACCAATACGCTACCTAACAACAGGGAATCGGCTATTGTTGATGGTTGGGAAATTGCGTTACAACATACTTTCGATGGCGGCTTTGGTTTTATAGCGAATGCAACATTAGTAGATAGTAATGCTGAGCTTGATGCGGCTGATATAACTCAAACATTTGCGTTAACGGGTTTAAGTGATTCGTATAATTTAGTCGCTTTTTATGAACATGGACCGTTACAGATTCGCTTAGCCTACAACTGGCGTGACCGTTTTTTGCAATCGTTAACGCAATCAAACGGCGATGGGGTTACTATTGTTGAAGAGTATGCACAAGTAGATGCAAGAAGTAGCTATGCTCTTAATGATAATATTTCTATTTTTATTGAAGGTATTAACTTAACTGAAGAATATGTTCACAAACGTGGCCGTTTTGCCAATCAACTACTGTTAGTTGAAGATAGTGGTCGGCGTTTTGCCGTTGGTATTCATGGCACATACTAAGCGCAAACCATCGTTATAGTGCTAAAGACGTCTACTGGCTGTCAGTAGATATTTTACTCATTTAAACAACCTTAGGCAATAAACGAAGCTGTTATGGATGCCTCAGATAAAAAATAAAAATGTAAATAACAAAGCGATAAAAACCGTGGTGGTTGGTGGCGGTATTGCCGGTTGGCTCACAGCAGGGAGACTTGCTGGAAAACATAAAGCCGGTATAAATGTTATTTTTCTAGCGTCACCTACTACACCCGCTATTGGTGTCGCGAAGGAACTTGGCCCAAGGTGATGGTTTACCTTATGCTATCAGGCAATAAAGAGCGAACTACAGACGAAAGTTGCGTTCGTACCCCCAATATTTTGTAAACTATTTAGCCCATAATTTAAACGCTATATAAAAATTAGGCATCATCATGGAAATTAGAAGAGCAGAACAACAGGACATTGAAAGTATCGCTGGCATATACCAAGCATGCTTTCCAAAAGAAGCAAATCACAAACTATGGGTAGAGTCGTCTTTTAACTCATTTCCCAGAGGCGTGTATTATGTCATATCCGTTCAAGGACAAACCTGTGGCTATATATTGTGGTGTGTGAAAAATGGCTTTAGAGAGCAAACAATCATTGAGCTAGAACAAATTGGTATTCATCCTAGTTCATCCGGTAATGGGTTAGGAAGAGCGCTTATTGAGATCACTTTAAATAAATTCAAAGACCATCTAAGTGGTCTTGGTCATAATGTTGGTGCGATAATCGTGACAACGTCTGAAGGCAATTTTGCAGAGAAACTTTATCAATCAACTTTGGGCGTTTCCCGTGCGGCTTTAATCACCGGGTTTGGTTCCGGTGATGAAATAATCTTGTATAACAATACTGTCAATTAAGATGCTCGCAAGCTCGCAACTATTACGCGGGCGTTAGATACAAGTGCGCACAATTGTTATCGACTTAAGACCTTTATAGCTTAGTGTTTTAGTGTCTTAGTGAGCCAAGTAGAGTGTTCTACTATACTTGGCAGTACATTCAAAAATATCAGAACACAAACGCTAAAATGAGCACTACGACAACGATAACCGCTGTTGTATATAAAAATATATAATCAGACCAATTTGATTTACCTTTTACATTTTTATGTTTCACAGGTTTCTTTTTGTGAATTCTTTTTTTTGACGTCATAATTATTCCTTTATTATTTTTATTTGAGCGCTCAGTCAAATCAAGCGGTGTCTTGTTCTTTTATCATAATGGTATCTGGCCATGCATTTATAACCGCTTTTACTAATGTTGCCAATGGTATAGCAAAGAACACCCCCCAAAAACCCCATAAACCACCAAATAAAATAACGGCGATAATAATGGCGACAGGATGTAAATTAACAGCCTCAGAAAATAATAATGGCACCAAAATATTACCATCTATTACTTGAATAATGCCATAAGCTAACATCACATAGCCAAATTCAGGGCTTATTCCCCATTGAAATAAGGCAACTAATAATACTGGAATGGTGACAACCGTAGCGCCAACATAAGGTACTAATACAGATAAGCCGACTAATGCACCAAGTAATACCGAATAACGTAAATCGAGGAATATAAAGGCTGTAGTTGATGCAACACCTATAATAATTATTTCTATTACTTTACCGCGAATATAATTATGAATTTGTTGATGCATTTCTTTACCAACTTGCGATGTTAATCGACTTTCTTTTGGTAAAAATCGATTCGCATTGGTTAACATCTCAGTTTTATCTTTAAGAAAGAAAAACACCATTAATGGTACTAAAATAAGGTATATCAATAATGCCACGATATCTGAAATAGAGTTAATTGATACTTCTAAAATCAACTGTCCCCACTCAAGTAATTTATCTTTCACAGTCGCAATAACAGTTTGTATTTGCTCGGCTTGAACAATTTCAGGGTATTGTTCGGGTAACTCCAATAAAAACGTATTGCCCTCAGCTATCATGTGTGGGACTTCTTGAATTAAATTTGATGTTTGATTCCATAACACAGGGACAAATCCCAACAATGTTAATAAGCCAAAGCCAGTAAACAGCAACATAACAATAATTACCGCATAATTACGCTTAAGTCCTAATTTACAAAATCGTTGCACTAAGCCTTCGAGTAAAAAGGCGAATACTACTGCAACAATGACAGGCATCATTAAGTCACTAAAAAAATATATTAAGACAAAACTGGCGACTAAAAATAATGTCAATGACACTACATGCGGATCTGAAAATTTTTCTTTATACCAATCAGCAATATACTCAATCATTTATATCTTTACTCTTATTATTGTCAGGAATTACAAGTAATAGTTCTATCACCTGTTTATCAATTTGTTGTTGTTTAAATTCAATACATTGTTTTGTTAATAACCTAGGAATATCGCTAATAGAGCCAGGGTCAGATAACAGTAACCTAACTTGCTGACCACTGGTTAACGATTTTAACAAAAGTTTTGTTTTAACTAAAGGTAGTGGGCATTTTTCAAGTCGAGCATCATACTCGATTAATTTATTCATAGTTTTTGTCATTAACGCTAAAGCTGATTTAACCGTAATAATGTAATTAGCTAAATGGTAACAATAACATTCCAGTAAATATACATTATAGCAATGAGTAGCTTGAAAATAGCGCTTACATCATTCAATATATGCAATTAAAGGCTATTAAAATGTATTTATGTGGTAATTTATCTGAATACAATGCAACTTTTTGGCAATTTTCTTCTCAAACTCTCAATTTATATATCGTTGCAATTTTAGGATATTAATGAAGCAATTTACCGTAAAAATGAAACCGACAGTTATTGCAGCAAGTATTGCTGCACTATTATTTGCATCATCTGCAATGTCACAGCAGGATAAAAACCAACTTCCGGAGATTGGTACATCGGCGGTGAGCACCTTATCGTTAGACAAAGAAGAGCTTTACGGTAAGGCCATGATGCGTTCGGTCAGAGCTACACAGCCAATTATTCAAGACCCAGTGTTAACCGAATACATCAATACGCTAGGAAATAGATTACTGTTAAATGCCGAAGGTGTTAATTATCAGTTCGAGTTTTTCATTATTAACAACCAAGAAATAAATGCTTTTGCTTTTTTTGGTGGTCATATTGGCACTCATTCAGGTTTAATTACCTTAGCAGATACTGAAAGCGAACTTGCGTCGGTACTATCACATGAAATATCTCATGTTACCCAACGCCATTTGGCTCGAAAAATGGAAGCGCAAAGCCGTAATGCACCACTGACTATTGCCGGTATGATCGGCGGCGTTTTATTAACCTTAATTAATCCCACAGCAGGTTTCGCTGCCTTAAGTACAACGATAGCGGCGGGTCAGCAAGCAGGGATCAATTACACTCGTTCAAATGAAAAAGAAGCTGACCGTGTTGGTATGTCGGTTCTTGTCGATAGTGGTTTCGATCCTAACGGTGCGCCTGAATTTTTCAGAAAAATGGCCGCTAAATATCGTTATTCATCAAAGCCACCAGCGATGTTATTAACCCATCCATTACCCGATTCGCGTATTTCAGATGCTCGTAATAGAGCGCAACTATATCCACGTAGATTACTACCCGTTAGCTTAGATTTTGAACTTGCCAAAGCAAGAATAAAGGCTCGTTATGAAGGTAACACCAAAGATAATATTATTAATATTAAAAGCAGTATCAAAAAATCAGACTATCAGTTAAGAGTCGCAGCTGAATATGGTCTAGCGATAGCTTATTTAGATGATAAACAGTTTGAATTAGCAGAACAAACAATAGCGCCATTGCTGAAAGCTGCACCACAAAATTTATTTTTCGTGGATGCGTTAACTGATATTTATATTGGTCAAAAGAAATATGACCAAGTGCTTGCCATGCTGGCAAATTTATATTTAATTATGCCTAATAATCAAGTGGTTACTTTAAACTACGCCAATGCGGCATTAGAAGCAAAAAAATATGGATTAGCAACCACACTTTTACAAGATTTCCTAATTTTGCATAAAGAAAATTACCTTGCTAATGATTTATTAACGCAAGTTTATGCTAAAGAAAATAAGTTGGCGCAAATGCATGAATCAAAAGCAGAAGTGTTTGGCTTGTTAGGCATTTACTCAAAGGCTATTGATGAATTACACATGGCTCACAATAAAGCCGATAAAAATTCATTAATGCAGAAACGCGTTAAAGCAAGAATTTTGCAATTTCAAGAAGAAGAAAATCAATTAAAACGACTTTAACAATGTTTGCAAAAATATCATTCAAACACTGAAATTTATCCAGAGAATTAAAGAGTACCCTATGGCTTCATTAACAATTTATCATAATCCGCGCTGTTCAAAAAGCAGACAAACCTTACAGCTATTAAATGACGCAAATGCCGATATTGAAATAGTTGAGTATTTAAAAACACCCCCTACTGTTGAGACGTTAGCGAACATACTAACGTTATTAGACATTGAGCCTAGAGCATTAATGCGAGTAAAAGAAGCTGAATATAAAGAGCAAAACTTAGCGGATACAAACTTAACGACTGCCGAGCTATTGGCGGCTATGGTTGCAACACCAAAATTAATAGAGCGACCTATTGTGATGAATGATTCTCAAGCTTGTATTGGTCGTCCTCCTGAAAATGTTTTAGCATTACTTTAAGCCATATTAATGAAACCTAATACTGAAGTGCCTAACAACGCAGAAAAAAACACTGTGACACAAAGAATCACTACAAAAAACTTACGGATAATTTCGTTAGTTGGTTATATTGGCTTAATAATATTTATGCCATTGTGGTTATTTGTATTGTTTCCTAGTGAGGGCCTATCACCAACATTATCCTTCCTAATGTTTATATTACCTTTACTCCTTCCTTTAAAGGGTATGTTACAAGGCAACCCATATACATTTGCTTGGGCAAACTTTATTGTATTGATCTATTTTATGCATAGTTTGACCACATTATGGGTTGGAGAAGGAGAAAGAGTTTATGCCGCTATAGAATTAATACTGGCAACCATGATGTTTTTAGGCGGGGCTTATTATTCGAAATATAAAGGCCAAGAGCTAGGTCTTAAAATACCAAAGTTAAAAGCTGATCTTGAAAAAGAAAAACAACAACATCTCAAATAGTAAACAGTTCGTATAATAATAATAATAAGTTTAGAAAAAATTAGATAACGTTAAAGGCTAAACAAATGAAATATGCAGCACTGATACTGGCAGTAACATTACTCACCGCTTGTGAAGGTGACGACCCTAACTCTGCCAACATAGATCCTAGTTCAGATAACATAGTTAATAACGACACCGATATCATATCCGGTGATAGTGTCGAACTCATGTTATTTAACCCAGAAAATACTATCGAGGTTTTATCTTGGCGACAACTTAGCGGCTCAAATGTTGACTTATTAAGCGCCAAATCGAAAGTCATTGCATTTACAGTGCCGGCAGCCGGCGATTACACCTTTGAAGTTGAATATTTATCTAATGGTAAATCAGTTATAGATAGTGTCAGCATTTCTGCTGGATCGGGTGTTCCTGATATCGTGGCTCGTTTAGGCCATAGCGTCATTGAAGGAAATGGTGTCTCGCTTCGTTCTTGGGTAAGTGCTGATGTTGATATTGAATCAATAACTTGGCAACAATTATCAGGTCCGACAGTGAGCTTCGATACTGATAACATAACCAAAGAAATAACAATTTTTGACGCCCCTGAAGTGAATGCAGATCAAATTATTGAGTTAGAAGTAACGGCTCAAATGAATGATGGCAGCAATGTAAGTGACACGGTTTCAATCTTAGTAGAAGATAGTCTTAGAATTGCATCTGACGCTTATTTTGACGATGACGTATTAGCCACTGTTTATCCGTATAATGCAGATTCACCTGTCGCTGATGATATCGTTGCTTGTGTATACTCTAATCAATTAAGCAGTTCATGCCGTTTATCCGTTTTACCTTTATTAGCTACAGATTCCAACGGTTCAACACCGTCTATTGAGCAAATTATGGATCGAGTTGTAGTGTCACATGATTGGATGGGACAGCGTTTTAAAGAATACTTAGAAGCGTTTGATGAAGATGATAATGATTTTAAAAATTTATTAAGAGCAACGACGGCAATTGTTTTATCTTATGATATTCGTCCTTCATTTTACTGGGCGGCGACCGGTGCAATTTACTTAGACCCGAACAATTTATGGTTAACCCCAAGCGAGCGCGATACCATTAATGAAGCGCCAGATTATCGAGCTAATTTTGGTTCAGACTTACAGTTTGTGATGCCATGGCGCTATGTCAAAGATAATGAATATGTAAGCTTTAGTTTTCCCGTTAACGAACGAGTTACTCGTGAACTGGTTGACATTAAATATGAACTTGCTGATTTACTTTATCATGAGCTCGCTCATGCTAATGATTTTCTACCACCGAGTGAATGGCAATCATATAGTAGCAATAGTCGCTTGTTAGATGCCGCTCTTGCAAAACCAGAAGTGTCTGATACGTTAGATATTTATTCTCCACTGCAGAGTAAAATAATGACTGACCTAGCCGCAGTTAGATTTTTAGGTGAAACGGCAACGGTAATTCAAAGAGCTTACTTACCTGACGATATCACCCGTTTTTATGAACCAGATGTATCAAACGGATTTTATAATTACACCAGTAAACGTGAAGATTTAGGCATTTTATTTGAAGAGTTGATGATGTCATTACGTTATGGTGTACAACGCGATACAGCAGTAACTTCAGGCTGTGAAAGTGCTGATGATTGTTATATTGTTGATTGGGGTCAACGTGGCAGAGTAGCTAAACCAAGTGTTAGTGATAGAGCTGAGTACATCACGACAAGAATACTGCCAGAATTTGATATTAATTTAATCGCTAATTTACCGGCTCCAATATTAATGACGCCTGGTTTAGATTGGTGGGATAACTTAAATATTAGTCCTTCACCAACGTCGTTATCACAGAAGCAAAGTAAAGTATTAAACGATAATCGCAGACCGAAGATTAACTCTTACCAAGTACATGGTAGAGCTTTACCTAACCATTAAGATTTAGAGTAATCGCGAATAAAGAAAACCCGGCATATGCCGGGTTTTGTTGTTTATAGACAAGTTAATTAAGACAAAATAATATCAGTATTAACAAGTTAAAATAAAATATCTTTAATAAAAGGAATGGTAATTTTACGCTGCGCCCTTATTGAAGCTTTATCAAGTACATCTAGGCTTTCGACTAAACTGCTCATATCGCGAGATAAACGATTCATTAGAAACTTTACAGTTTCTTCATTCATCTCAATACCACGAAATTTAGAACGCAATTGTATGGCTTTAATTTTGTCGATATCAGATAAAGGTTTAATTTGCTCGGTATAACCCCAGCCAATTCGGGAGACTAAATCAGGTAAGGTGATTAATAAATTATTGGTACTATTATTACCCGATATAATAATACGTTTATTATTTTCGATAAGACGATTATATAAATCAAAAATAGCGGTTTGCCATTTAACATCACCGGCAATAAGGTGTAAATCATCTAAACAAATTAAATCTATTTGCTCAAGATCAGTTAATACATCAACCGATAAGTGTTTTAGTTCAGATAATGACAAGCATAACGAATTAAGATTTAATTCTGATGCCAAGGCACAACTTGCGTGTAACAAGTGCGACTTCCCCACCCCTTTTTGACCAAATAAATAAAAACCATTGGTTTTGGTCGGGGTTTTAATAAATGCTTTTAATTGCCCCGCGATAACGCCACCGTCAGAACAATAGAAACTATCGAACGTTTCATCATCGGGTAAGTGTACAGCTAAAGGTAATTGTGTAGTTTTTAACATTAACCTTTCCAAATAAAGCTCATGGTTTGATTGACAGAATTTTCTGCTAACGGATCATTATTTCCAATAAGATTTTGTTCCAACTTAAGTGCCTGCTTAATCGCGTCCACATTAGTTATAACATTGAGTCTAAAGATCATTTTTTCGCCACTGACTTCAATTAATTTGACGTCATCGACCAGTGTCATACCAGTAAAAAACTCACTTATTTGGGTGAAGTTTTGCAAGTTAGTTACATTAGCAATTTCAATATCAATAAAATTTTCACCGGTTTGATTAAACGTATATGAAAAGTTTTTATGTAATGTATCGGCTAAATCATTAACAGCCTGACGAATTAAATTCTCTTTGCTCTTACCTGTATACTGCTGTTGATAAGTATCACCTTGAATACTATAAGACCAATCTAAGGCATAACTACTTTCAGTACAATTTGCGCCACAATTACGACTTTCTACAAGCGTACTGTTTGAAATGCGCATAATGAATACTGACTCGGCTAAATAGCGTTCAGACGCTAGCGTTAAGTTATCATCAAAACGGCCCCATACATCAGCCATATTAACTTGCATTGAATCGGTTAAATCCATCAATGGAAAATTGATAGGTATGCCACGAACTTTAGCTTGCTGTTGCATAATAACTTTTACATTCGATGTTGAACTATCGCTGATAATTTTGCGTTCGCTACCTTGCTCATCAATAAGCCATACTGTCGATAACGGTCTATGTTTACCCCAAAGGCCAACTTCAGAGCGTTGTAATAATGCATTGATTTTGTCTTGTTCAAAACTAGCAAGTAAAAAGGATTCAGTACCCTCTTGTGCATAACTGTATTGATTTAAATAAGCACTTGGATTTTTTAAAGCGCTTTTTAATTGCTCATTAATTTTATAAGCTTCGCTGCCACTAAGTTTAATAATAACTTCTTTGAAGGCACTTTTTTGGGCTGCGTTGCGATCACTGGCAGATTGCGAAGCAACTAATATTTTTGTTTGGTATAAATCATCAACTTCAACGGCTTTTGCGGCGAAATTGACCATTAATGCAACAACTGCGCTATAAGCAGTTAACTTTGAGGATATTTTTATCATTTTCATATGCAAATATTATCATAAAGATTAGGAATTTAACCAAGAATTGAAAATATTTTATCACAAAGATTTTAACATTGGCTCAGCACTGGTAGAATACGCACAATTTTATAAGTAATTATTCGTAATTTAACGATTTTAATAATATTTAAGGGTTTGAAGTGAGCGAGCAAAAACAATCTCTAAGCTATAAAGATGCTGGTGTTGATATTGATGCAGGTAATGCATTAGTTGAAAAGATCAAAAGTGCTGTTAAACGTACAACTCGTCCTGAAGTTATGGGTGGTATTGGTGGTTTTGGCGCAATTTGTCAAATTCCAGCCGGATACAAAGAGCCTGTACTGATTTCAGGTACTGATGGCGTCGGTACTAAACTTCGTTTAGCTATCGATTTAAAAAGACATGATACTGTTGGTATTGATTTAGTTGCCATGTGTGTAAACGACCTTTTAGTACTTGGTGCTGAACCTCTTTACTTTTTAGACTACTACGCTACTGCTAAACTTGATATTGATGTTGCTGCTGATGTTGTTGCCGGTATTGCCGAAGGTTGTATTCAATCTGGTTGTGCATTAGTTGGCGGTGAAACAGCCGAAATGCCTGGTATGTACCATAAAGGCGATTACGATATTGCCGGATTTTGTACTGGTGTTGCTGAAAAAGCTAACTTAATCACTGGTGACAATGTTGCTGCAGGTGATAAATTAATCGCACTAGGCTCTTCAGGTCCTCATTCAAATGGTTTTTCATTAATTCGTAAAGTATTAGAAGTTAATAACACTGATACTAGCGAAATGTTAGGTGAACAGTCTATCGCTGATCATTTACTAGAACCAACCAAAATTTATGTAAAATCTGTTTTAGCAATGCTAAAAGACGTAAAAGCACATGCGCTTTCTCACATTACTGGTGGTGGCTTTTGGGAAAATATTCCACGTGTTTTACCGGCTAATACTAAAGCAGTTGTCGATGGCAATAGCTGGCAGTGGCCTGAAATTTTCAATTGGTTACAAGAAAAAGGTAACATCACTACTCACGAAATGTACCGCACATTTAACTGTGGTGTTGGTATGATCATTGTTGTGCCAAGCGACAAAGTTGAACAAAGCTTAGAAATATTATCAGCTCACGGCGAAAACGCTTGGTTAATTGGTGAAATTCAAGCAGCAAGTGATAACGAAGAGCAAGTGGAAATCAACTAAAATGACGGTTTCTAAACGCATTGTTGTCCTTATCTCTGGCAATGGTAGTAATTTACAAGCAATTATCGATGACTGTAAAGCCCAACGACTTCCTGGTGAAGTTGTTGGTGTTGTGTCGAATAAAGCGGATGTTTATGGTTTAACACGCGCTGCCAATGATAATATCGGCTCTTGTGTGTTATCACATAAAGACTTTGCAAGTCGTGAAGACTATGATCAACAATTAGTTAAAGAAATTGATCACTTTACACCTGATTTAGTTGTTCTTGCTGGTTTTATGCGCATCTTAACAGCTGACTTTGTGCAACATTATCAAGGTCGTTTGCTTAACATCCACCCTTCTTTATTACCTAAATATCAGGGCTTAAATACTCACCAACGAGCAATCGATGCTGGCGATGAAGAGCATGGCGTAAGCGTGCACTTTGTTACCGAAGAACTCGATGGTGGCCCAGTTATTTTACAAGCCAAAGTACCTGTTTTTAAAGAAGATAAAGCGGATGATTTAGCCGCTAGAGTTCATGAACAAGAACATCGAATTTACCCTTTAGTGGTTAAATGGTTTTGTGAAGATCGCTTAACAATGAGTGATGAATGTGCCATGCTTGATAATAAGCAATTATCTAAATATGGTTACGCTGCAGAGTAAATTCCTGTAACCATAATTTCACAGGTGACATTATGGGCAAAATTATATCTACAAGAGTCGTTACATTTATCGCATGTATGGCGCTTACAAGCTATTCACAAGCGACAGAGCCAACAAAAGTCATCAGTAAGATTGATGACTTTACCGCTAAATATAATATTGTTCATAGTGGTGATATTGTTGGCAAAGCTGAACGCAGGCTTAAAAACTTAGCCGACGGTAGCATCGAATTTAGTTATAAAACTGACATTGAATGGTTAATTTTTAGTGACCATCGTCGTGAAGATACCGTCAATACAGTTGTTGACGGTGTTATTATTCCAAAAAGTTACAAATCGGCCCGTGAAGGTACAGGTAAAGATAAATACTACCATTGGTCGTTTGATGTAGATGCTCAAACAGCAACAAACCTGAAAAAGAAAAAACCTCAAATAAAACAGCTCGACTGGCCTGCAGGTCTGCAAAGTAAGTTAAGCTATCACCTACAATCTCGTTTTAATTTAATTAATAACCGTAACAATTTTAGTTTTGAAGTACTTAGCACTTCAGGAAAAATTGGTAATTACACCTATGAGTATATCGGTAAAGAAAACATAATGACGCCATATGGAAATATAGACGCCATTAAATTAAAACGTAAGAAGCCAGGTAAAAAACAAGTCACTTATGTATGGTTTGCACCTGAATTAAATTACTTAATGGTGAAGTTGCATCAAATCGAAAGTGATTTCAAACAATTTCATGCTGAACTATTATCATTTGAACCATCAGCAAATTAACTCTAATTAACTTTAATTAATCAAAAGCTTACTAACCAGAAAAGATAGATTCGCCATGCTTGAATACATGCCATTGCCCTGCGCCCATTTTCTGCCAGTTTTCATCTAATGTTAATGGCTGAGTAGCGATGATTGTCACAACATCTTTGTCTGTTGTTTCTTTTTTAAAGTCGATAGCAACATCAGTATCAATCAATTGTGCTGGACCAAATGGTGCTCGGCGCGTGATCCAATGTAAATTATTCGAGCAATAGGCAAACAAAAATTCACCATCACTGAGAATTAAATTAAATACCCCTAAGTCATCAATTTTTGTTGCCAACTGCGCCAAATATAAATACAGTTCTTGCTCTTTTGGGCGTTGGTTACCAAACTGCAGACGTAATTGTTCTAAAATCCAACAAAATGCTTGTTCACTATCGGTACTACCAATAGCCAACAAAGATTCTGTTGCTAATATTGGTTTATAGTTAGCTAATTGACCATTATGGGCATAAGTAAAATTACGTCCCCAAAGCTCCCGAGTAAAAGGATGGGTGTTTTCAAGACATACTGGCCCAGCATTAGCTTGACGTATATGACATACGACAACTTCACTTTTAATTGGGTAATTAGTAACTAAACGAGCTATTTCAGAATCATAACTTGGCTGTGGATCTTTAAATGTTCGACATCCCTTGCCTTCGTAAAACGTAACTCCCCAGCCATCTTTATGTGGTCCCGTATTACCGCCTCTTTGCATTAAACCTGCAAAGCTAAAGCAGATATCGGTTGGCACATTGGCACTCATCGCCAATAATTCACACATTTGAATCCCTATTAAAGTTAAACTTTGTATCAGATATTTAAGTCATTATAAAAAACACTGACAATTTATTCATCAATTACCTGAGTAATTATCTGATTAATTTTTCAATAATTACATTTTATTAACTTTTTTATTGAAAATTTTTTAATTTATAACTATGCTTAACATAGTGGTCAGACCTCTCAACCGATTGGTTTGAATGAAACATGCAAAGGAGTTTATGTGGAATTTTTTATTTGGCTAGCATTGTCAGTCTTTCTAACGGGTTATTTAGCCTATTCACGTGCGTCACTTAGCGTATTTACGAGTAGCTATGCCCTATTACTATTTATTGGTACATTATTCAATTTTACGGGGATATTCAGCTGGGTTGCGTTCATAATTATTGCAACACCTTTGAATGTACGTAGTCTTCGTAAACAACTTATCAGCGAAAAATTACTAAAGGCCTTTCAAAAAATAATGCCTGAAATGTCATCAACCGAGCGCGATGCATTGAATGCAGGCACAACTTGGTTTGATTCAGAATTGTTTAAAGGTGATCCAAATTGGACAAAATTACATAATTTTCCGCAGCCGAGACTCTCATTAGAAGAACAAAATTTTTTAGATGGTCCTGTTGAAGAAGTGTGTAAATTATGTGATGAATGGCAAACCACACATGAGTTAACAGATTTATCTCCAGAAGTTTGGCAATACTTAAAAGATCATAAGTTTTTTGCAATGATCATCAAGAAACAGTACGGCGGACTTGAATTTAGTGCTTATGCACAATCAAGAGTGCTACAAAAGCTAACCAGTGTTTCTAGCGTACTTTCAAGTACTGTTGGTGTACCTAATAGTTTAGGCCCTGGCGAATTATTGCAACACTACGGCACTAAAGAGCAACAAGACCATTATTTACCAAGACTTGCATCAGGTATTGAAATTCCATGTTTTGCATTAACAAGTCCAGAAGCTGGCTCCGATGCGGGTGCAATTCCAGATTTTGGTATTGTCTGCAAAGGCGAGTTTGACGGTAAAGAAGTGCTGGGTATGCGCCTTACTTGGGATAAACGCTATATCACTTTAGCGCCTATTGCGACTATTTTGGGCTTGGCCTTTAAGTTATATGATCCAGATAAACTCATTGGTGAAGAAACAGATTTAGGAATGACTTGTGCGTTAATTCCAACTGATATTGATGGTGTTATCACTGGCCGTCGTCATTTTCCTTTAAACGTGCCATTTCAAAATGGTCCAACGCAAGGTAATGAAGTATTTGTACCACTAGATTTTATTATTGGTGGTCAAGAAATGGCTGGGCAAGGCTGGCGTATGCTGGTTGAATGTTTATCAGTAGGTCGTGTTATAACCTTACCTTCAACGTCTGCAGGTGGTATTAAATCAATTGCTCTAGCAACTGGTGCTTATAGTCATATACGTCGTCAATTCAAGTTACCTATTGGTAAAATGGAAGGTATTGAAGAGCCTTTAGCACGTATTGGTGGCAACGCCTATTTAATGGATGCCGTCACGACGCTATCGACCAGCGCTATTGATTTAGGTGAAAAACCATCGGTAATTGGCGCAATTTGTAAATATCACTTAACTGAAAAAATGCGTGATTGTGTTATTGATGCCATGGATATTCATGGCGGTAAAGGCGTATGTTTAGGGCCAAGTAACTATTTAGGTAGAGCCTATCAAGGCGCACCAATTGCTATAACAGTTGAAGGTGCGAACATACTTACACGTAACATGATAATTTATGGCCAAGGTGCTATTCGTTGTCACCCTTATGTATTAGCTGAATTGGAAGCGGCAAGTAATAGTGACTTTAATGAGGCTCTGGATGATTTTGACCAGGCATTATTTGGACATATTGGCTTTACGATATCAAACATGATGCGCTCGATTGTATTTTCGTTCACTGGAGCACGTTTCGTGAGTGCCCCATTTAAAGATAAAAGCCAACGCTATTATCAGCTCATGACTAAGTTCAGTTCAAACCTAGCGTTAATGTCAGATTTATCTATGGCAGTGTTAGGTGGCGATTTAAAACGCAAAGAACGTATATCAGCACGCTTAGGTGATATATTAAGTTATTTATATTTAGCGTCAGCTACGTTGAAGCGCTATAACGATGATGGCCGTCAAAAAGAAGATGAGCCGTTAATGATTTGGGCTGTTGAAGATTGTTTATTCAAGTGCCAGATTGCCGTTGAAGAGCTTATAAATAACTTCCCGAATAAGGTTGTTGGCAAATTATTTAAACTTCTAGTTTCACCTTTTGGCGCTAAATTACAAAAGCCTAGTGATATAACCGATCATAAAGTCGCTCGTATATTGCAATCGCCATCAGCAGCACGAAGTCGCTTAGGTTTTGGTCAATACATTAATAAAACCGATGGTAATGTTTTAGGTCAATTAGAGCTTACATTAGAAAAAATCATCGCCTGTGAAGTCGTAGTTGATAAAATTAACAAAGCTACAGGTAAACGACACGGTATTATTAATTTAGATAAACTTGCCAAGCAAGCTCTAAAAGATGATCTCATCACCAGTGAAGAAGCTGTGCTTCTCACTGAAACAGAAATATTGCGTAAAGCAGTTATTAATGTTGATGACTTTGATAATGAAGAGTTAATTGCAAAAACAACAAGAGAAAATCAGCAAGAAAAAGGCGAAGCCGCCGCATAGGATTTAATTGTTGAATGACTATTAAGGGTATTAGTTAAATAACTAATACCCTTTTTTATTACCTGTTGCATTAATACCAAGTTGATTAGTTAACTGTTCATTTTTAATGGTTAAAAAGAATAACTACTTACTAAATTTTATGCATTGCCTCCCTGAATGTAGTTACTTAGATTATGTTTGGAACGTATAACCTGTTTATTTATCCCTTTTTCCTCAGTAAAAAATACGACTATATGGATGTAGAAGTTAGAGCTACGCATTAATACATGGATGTATGTAAGTAGAATAACGCAGGAGCAGTTATCGAGGATGCCAAAGCCGAGATCATCTATTTATCTCAATTGGTATTAATATAAGTTTTATTCAATACTGTTATATATGTTAGAATTTAACAATATTATTATTTAAAATTATTAGGCGTATTTCATGTCTGCACACTCAATTTTCGACATATGTGTTGAACCTATAGAACTTTGTAAATTACTCAAAATTGCCGATATGGTTGGCGGTGGCGGCGAAGCTAAAACCGTGATCAGTGAAGGTAGTGTTTTGGTAAATAATGAAGTTGCAGTTCAAAAGCGTAAAAAAATTCGCCACGGCGATATTATCGAATATAACGGTAAAGTTATTGAGATTGCTTATAACCCCACCAAAAAATCAGCAGAGTTTATTAATACAGTAGTTGCAGTGAGTAAAAATTCAAAAAAGAAAAAAAGAGCTAAAAGTAAATCGCCAGGTACTTCATCAGAAACTGTTGCTGAACCATCGAGCAAACGATCGAAAAGAAAGTCTATTTAACTTTAATTATCCCTTAGTGAGCCAAGGTGTACCTGCAACATCGACCGCAAAGCGGTAAACATACGAGCTGTTTTGAGCGAGTTATTCGTATGAAGCAGGCACATGACCTAAACAAACTAATTTATCGACGTTGTATCGCTTGCTAAAGCCTTCAGCAAGTTTTGTTTAGTTGTGATACTCGTTGGATCAGGTTGCTAGTATCACCAACATAAATAACAGTATTTGCATCATTGGAAAGAATGTATATGACTGGTTGTTTCTATATTGAATTCCTTTCAATATAGATAACCAAGTATAGTTGAAGATGTGGTTATAGGTGCCTCTTTAGAATTACCTTGAACCTGAAAAAGATCCCACCCAAAAGCACGGTGGAATGACGGTGCATCTAAACTGGCTATCTGAGTGTCTCCTGATTGCTTGAGAGACGGATGAGGAGCTACGGAGTTACTACCAAGAAAACCCACTTTTACATCATGGCGACTATATATTCAGTCACCAACAATTAACGCTAATAGAGCCAAAAATCATCTCATTGTCGAACCGGGACTGAGAGTCACGATTTATTCTGTATTCTGTATTCTGGATTTTGTTTTCTATCTAGGCAAATAATGTGGCGGACATGTGAATCGGGACTGGGAGTCACGATTTATTCTGTATTCTTTATTCTGTTTTCTATCTAGGCAAATAATGTGGCGGATATGTGAACCGGGACTGGGAGTCACGATTTATTCTGTATTCTGGATTCTTTATTAGCAAATAATGTGGCGGATATGTGAACCGGGACTAGGAGTCACGATTTATTCTGCATTCTGTATTCTGGATTCTGTATTAGCAAATAATGTGGCGGATATGTGAACCGGGACTAGGAGTCACGATTTATTCTGCATTCTGGATTCTGTATTCTGTATTAGCAAATAATGTGGCGGATATGTGAACCGGGACTGGGAGTCACGATTTATTCTGTATTCTGGATTCTGGATTCTGTATTAGCAAATAATGTGGCGGATATGTGAACCGGGACTAGGAGTCACGATTTATTCTGCATTCTGTATTCTGTATTCTGTATTAGCAAATAATGTGGCGGATATGTGAACCGGGACTGGGAGTCACGATTTATTCTGTATTCTGGATCCTGTATTAGCAAATAATGTGGCGGAGTGGACGGGACTCGAACCCGCGACCCCCGGCGTGACAGGCCGGTATTCTAACCAACTGAACTACCACTCCGCAATATCATTTGCAAAATTTGACTTGTTTAAGAAACTGGCGGAGTGGACGGGACTCGAACCCGCGACCCCCGGCGTGACAGGCCGGTATTCTAACCAACTGAACTACCACTCCGCAGAGATTTCTTAATTGTTTGTAAACTTGGCGGAGTGGACGGGACTCGAACCCGCGACCCCCGGCGTGACAGGCCGGTATTCTAACCAACTGAACTACCACTCCGCATAGGAATACAAACTTGATGATTTAGATTCGTTACCATTAATAAATCAAAGATTAATTAAGGTAACTTATTGGCGGAGTGGACGGGACTCGAACCCGCGACCCCCGGCGTGACAGGCCGGTATTCTAACCAACTGAACTACCACTCCGCACCTAAGTCATCAATTCAACAACAAGTCGTTGAATGCGGGGTGGATAATACGGATATGATGTTATTGAGTCAACTATTTTTTTGCATTAAAATGAACAAAAAGTACTGACTGCGCATTTGTCATACAATCTGAGGGAATTAACGACAAATCAACCAGAATTTATCGCTAAAGTTTACTCTTGGCTCACCTCTCCACGCCACATTGACTTGCCAACTTTCTTTTCAATAATCGCTAAACGCTCATCATGCGCAACTAATTCATCTTCTGTAGCGGCAATAATGGCTAATGCAGGTCTATCGTTAACCAGTCTTCTAATTTCACTACCATCGCCGTTTTCACTACCATCACCTTGCTGTAAATTTAATTTACTCTGGTAACGTGTCATCTCTATATAAACAAAGGCTAATAATTGAGCATCAATTAACGCGCCATGGTAAGTACGATCGACTAATTTATCAACACGGTAATGCCGAGCTAAGAAATCCAATGTTTTTGGTGAGCCAAATTCATCTCTAGATACTTTTAAAGTATCCGTTACAGTACAAAAATCTGCTGTTTTAGCTAGGTTTTGACGCATCAAAGCAAATTCATGATCCATAAAGCCAATATCAAACTTAGCATTATGGATAACAAGCTCTGCCCCATGGATAAAATCAATAAATTCTTTAGCGACTTGGTGGAACAGTTTTTTATCCGCTAAAAATTCATTGGTTAAACCATGAATATTAATAACTTCCTGTTCCATTTCTTTTTGTGGGTTAATATAAACATGATAACTACGGCCAGTTAAACGACGATCGATCATTTCAACACAACCAATCTCAACAATTCTATGGCCTTGTCTTGGATCAATACCTGTAGTTTCAGTATCGAGAATTACCAAGCGTTCTTGTTCTTCTTCTGGCTTAGTTTGCACAACTAACCTCTATATAAATTAACTTAGCTATATTCAAACAAATTTACATAGGGTATGTAAATCTTTACTTTATATTTATTACTATTTATTACCTGGGCTTTTAAATATTCCTACCGCATAGTAATATAACCAATTAATATAAGTTAGAACTAAGTAGTCATTGGAAGTCCCTATGTGTTTACAAATACAGCATTTTTTTCACCCTGCATCATTCACCATTAGTTATATTGTTTTTGATGAGCAAACCAAGCACTGCGCGATTATTGATCCCGCGCTTGATTTCGATTCATTAGCAAGCTCTGTTGATTGTAAATTTGCCGACAGCATGATTGATTTTATCCATATCAATAAACTTAATGTGCGTTATATTTTAGAAACTCATGCACATGCTGATCATATTTCTTCTGCGTTTTACATTAAAAATAAAGTTGGTGGCGAAATTTGTATAGGTAAAGGCATAACAGGCATTCAAAAAACTTTTAAAATTATCTTTAACTTAGTAAAGAACTTTAATACCCAAGGTGTTCAATTTGACCGTTTATTATCGAATGGTGACAAGTTAACGTTAGGTGAATTTGAATTTACAGTGTTAGCAACCCCAGGGCATACTCCGGATAGTGTTACCTATGTTATTGATGGAAATGCTTTTATCGGTGATACATTATTTATGCCCGATTCAGGCTCAGCTCGCTGTGACTTTCCAGGTGGTGATGCTGCATTATTATATCAATCAATCCAAAAAATTTATGCATTAGATGATGATACCAACTTATATATTTGTCACGATTATCAACCGGGCGGGCGGGAGTTAAAATATTTAACAACGGTGCGTGAACAAAAGGCATCAAACATTCAAATTTCTATGAATGTGAGCGAAGCTGAATACATTGAAAAACGTGAAGCACGTGACGCAACGTTAGCAAACCCTAAGCTTATATTCCCTGCCTTACAATGTAATATTCAGGCAGGAGCTCTTCCTGCTGAAGATGATAACGATTTACATTTTTTCAAAACACCAATCAGTGGTATTAAAAATTTAAAGTAAACCGCTACGCCTACACTTATCTAACGAATTAAGGCTCTAATACTACTCCATAGTATTTAGGGCTTTTTTTTACTCTTTATATTCGAACTAGGTGCCTATTGCATTTGTAAAAATGCGCTTGCTAGGTGTTTTAATGCAGACAGCATAAATTATTGAACGTAATTCAATAAGCAATAAGCAATAAATTTAGATTTAGTTTGAAATAAGAAATGGTGGACGATACTGGGCTCGAACCAGTGCCCCTCGCGCTCATGTATTAGGGGGCGATGTTTTTACTTTAAGACAGACAGCATGAAATATTGAACCTAATTCGATAAGCAATAAGTAATAAATTTAGATTTAATTTGAAAAAAGAATGGTGGACGATACTGGGCTCGAACCAGTGACCCTCGCCTTGTAAGGGCGATGCTCTCCCAACTGAGCTAATCGTCCGGGATATTACTTTGAACTGTGTCTTTATTTTCTTTTAAAGGTTAAAAGAAAATGGTGGACGATACTGGGCTTGTACCCGTTATCCTCGCGCTCTCGTATTAGGGGGCGATGCTATCCCTTATACAAAATAATGGTGGACGATACTGGGCTCGAACCCGTTATCCTCGCGTTCTTGTATTAGGGGGCGATGCTATCCCTTATACAAAATAATGGTGGACGATACTGGGCTCGAACCAGTGACCCTCGCCTTGTAAGGGCGATGCTCTCCCAACTGAGCTAATCGTCCGGGATATTATTTACTATTACTTCACTAACTTCCAACATACTAATTTCACTCGCTTCCACAATCCCTTTATAAAAAAAGAATGGTGGACGATACTGGGCTTGTACCCGTTATCCTCGCGTTCTTGTATTAGGGGGAGATGCTCTCCCAAATACTATTATTTCACTCGCTTCCACAATCCCTTTATAAAAAAAGAATGGTGGACGATACTGGGCTCGAACCAGTGACCCTCGCCTTGTAAGGGCGATGCTCTCCCAACTGAGCTAATCGTCCAGTGAGTGAAACATGTTTTGAGTGAAACTTGAATGGTGGACGATACTGGGCTCGAACCAGTGACCCTCGCCTTGTAAGGGCGATGCTCTCCCAACTGAGCTAATCGTCCAAACAAATTTCAAATCAAAACTACAAAGACTGTACATAACAATTCATTTTAAGATAGAACTTACTAAAGTAAAATCACTTAAAACAAAGAATGGTGGACGATACTGGGCTCGAACCAGTGACCCTCGCCTTGTAAGGGCGATGCTCTCCCAACTGAGCTAATCGTCCAGTCTTTGTGGTTGCGTATTATAGGGATAGGTAAAAAACTGTCAACAGTAAGTTTGATTTATTTTGTGATTATTTGTCTGTATGCTGTTTTTTAGTACAAATTGTATAGAACAAAGTCATTTAAACGGCTAATTTCAAATTTACCCTCTTAAATTTTGTCTGTTGATAAAGAAAATTAATGATTAAAGCTAAAGTTTAAAGAATTTATTGCTCTGAATGTAAAAGTTTATTTCACTGTAACGATAGGAAAAAATTAATATTCCATATAAATCAGCTGTTAACATGTATTTAAGCGCTTAAAACCAAATTCCTACGAAATACTTTGTTACATCCTGGCAAAATAAAATGCAACTAAATATCTACTTTGTCGCGTCTAGTTATTAAAGAAAACAATTTTATTTAAATAGCACACAACGGATAGGAATAACATTATGAAAACATTAACTACGATTACTACAACATTACTTTTAACTGGCGCGAGTTTAGTAAGCTTTAATTCAATGGCTGGCAATATGTCATCATATATGGAAACTGCACTTGTCGACACTTGTAAAGCCGCAATGAGCAATAAAACATCGAAGCTAAAAGCAACTCTTGCAGAATATCGTTTAAATGAAAAAACAGTCGCACTAGGTGTGGTATGTAATGGTGAAGACATAATAACGTTTGCTCAAAATCACGGTGCTACAAAAACTGCAGACCATATGGCAAGTAAAGTTGGACAAGCAAGTATTACTGATTTGGCTTCAGTAGAAGTTCAAACGTTTAATGTAAGCTTTATCACTAGTCCTGAATAATAAGTTAATAATAAGTTAATAATCCTATTTTAGTTACGACCTGATCTGTCAATTAATTCGTAGCTATTAATGTGATACCAATATGAAAAACGCTCTACTCCCCTGGGCGTTTTTCTTTTTCTGATAGCAAACAGCTAAAATCTAATTCACATTTTTATTCTTGCTCTATTTGGTTCGTGCTAAACTAGCTGCATTAAATATTTTCGTTTAGGAAAAACATTGGAAATTGAAGTTTTAGCCATTGAAATACAACAAGAGCCTATAGAGTTATGTAAGCTGTTAAAAATCGCTAACCTTGTTAGCGGTGGCGGTGAAGCCAAAATGGTTATTAGCGAAGGTTACGTTTATCTTAACGGTGAAGTTGAATACCAGAAGCGTAAAAAAATATACTTTGAAGATATTGTGCAATTTGATGGTGAAGCTGTCATGCCAATTTTAGCCGAAGAAACACCGGCTGTTGAAGAAGACAACCAAGTAAGTAACTCAGATGGTGCATTCTTTACACCCGATGAACAAAATATTGATACTAATCAATTTGAAAAACCTGGCAAAGAAGCTGCGCGAAATAAATCGACTAACAAAACGCCAAATAATAAAAGCGCCAGTAATAAATCGTCTGCAAAAGCGAGTACTAAGTCAAATGCTAAGTCAAAAGCAAATAAAGGCAGTAAATCACCTAAGGTAAATCCGCCAAATAAAGGTAAGGCGGTTGCAGAAGATAACTCTAAAAATAAAATAAACCCACGCTCTGGTCGCAAGTCTATTTCGTTTTAAACCGATCGATAATTTACAAACACCTCAGTTAATACAACAAAGGTGTTTGTAATGATAAGATTTAAAGCACCATTTCCCAAAACATCGCGCCGCCAAGTTTTGGATCAAGTTCATAACCTGCAAAGCCAAACTTCTGATAACTCTTTTTAGCCACTTCATTGCCTTGTAAAACTTCAAGAGTCAGTTTACAACAGCCTCGTTCAACAGCAACAGCTTGTGCTTTAGTTAACATTTTATGACTCAACCCTAAGCCTCTAAATTCAGCGACTACAGCGATATCATGTATATTTAATAGTGGTTTAGCTTTAAAGGTAGAAAACCCTTCAACACAATTACAAAGGCCAGCAGGTTTACCATCAACATAACAAAGGATAGTAACCACATTTGTACGGTTTGCGAGTTGCTTACAAAGATTAGCTTGCGAATAATCAGATAGTGGTTCGCCGCCGCCCATTGGGTCCTGTGCATAGCTATTAAGCAAAAAAATTAAATCTTGGCAGTGTTGTTGGTTTTGATAATCGGCAATGATTAATTCGGTTGTCATAGGTATCTCTTATGTATGTTTCTATAAATAAAAACAGCACGACAATCGCAATTGTATTGGCAATTTTCGCACTGTTTCACATGATTAAACTTAGCTTACAGTAATAACTTGTTAAATAATCGTTCTTAATTTTAAGATAATAGATCTCGAGCAATGATCACTCTTTGGATTTCACTAGTACCTTCATAAATAGAAGTAATGCGTACATCGCGTGCTAAACGTTCAAGCGGGTATTCTTTAATATAACCTGCGCCGCCTAACATTTGCAGCGCGTCATAACATGCTTGGTTGGCTTTTTCTGATGCATACAGCTTGGCCATAGAAGCCGCTTTACCAAACGGTAAACCTTGCTCTTTAGTGCTTGCAGCGCTCATTAATAATAACCTTGCGGCTTCTAAATCAGTATATCGATCAGCCACCATCCACTGTAAACCTTGGAAGTTACTCAATGGTTGACCAAATTGTTTACGCTCTTTGATAAAGTCACGGGCATAGTCCATAGCCGCTAAACCAACACCTAATGCTAAAGAGCCAATACCAATACGGCCTCCCGCTAATTCGCCCACAGCAATGGCAAAGCCTTTATTTTCTTTACCCATTAACGCCGATGCAGGAATACGGCAATTTTCAAAATGTACTTCGTTGGTTGGCGAGGCTTTTTGGCCCATTTTTTCTTCGCTCTTACCAATAGTCATGCCTGGCGTACCTGCTTCAACTAAGAAACATGAGATACCTTTACCCTTTCTGGCTTCTGGATCAGTCACTGCCCAAACAACAAAGACTCCAGCAATAGTGCCACTGGTAATATATATCTTGGTGCCATTTAAAATGTAGTCATCGCCATCTTTTAATGCGCTAGTTTTCATGCCGGCAGGGTCGGAGCCCGCAGAAGCTTCAGTTAAACAAAAACCTCCGGCTAAATATTCACCAGAACATATTTTAGGTAAATACTTTTGCTTTTGCTCTTCGTTACCTACGGCTTGAATAACTTCGGCAACCATATTAGTTACTGATGTTGTTACCGCCGTAGATGCACATGCTTTGGCTATTTCAGTAATCGCGAGTGAAAATGCGACAGCGCCAGCTTCAACTCCGCCATATTCACCATTAACATTGAGACCCATAAACCCTAAGTCGGCAAGTTGCTTTAAATTGTGCTGAAAAATTTGTTGATCACCTGTTTCATCTAATTTAGCAGCCACTGGCGCTAACTCAGATTCAGCAAATTTCTTTGCCATGTCTTGGATCATTTGTTGTTCTTCGGTCAATGTTAAATTCATAATTACAGCTCTTATTAGATTAAATAGCGTTGCGATAAACACCGCAGTTAATTGCATACACATGCAATTAAAGTTTTTTTATGTCGCTAAAATAGCATATGTCATGGTTTAATTTAATATTAAATGTAAGAATTTTATGCTTTAAAATCAGCTTGTTTCTCTAAGCTATTGAATTAATATCCATAAAAATAGAAAGTTAAACAGAGTAAAATGTAATTGCGACTGAAAGTGTTCATTATTATTTCCATAACTAGAATAATATGAATCATAATTTCAATTATTTAATTGTGTAATCTGTATCTTTTGTTAAGGTTAAGCACAAATAAAGTATTAACTCTAATTTATAAATAAATTAATTATGCATAATGCTAATTAAATAAAGAGGCTAAAATGGCAGGTTTCGATAAAGTAGTTGCTTCATATGAAGAAGCAATGGCAGGACTTACTGACAATATGACCGTTATCGCTGGTGGTTTTGGATTATGCGGTATACCAGAAGGTTTAATTGCCCAAATTCAAAAAATGGGCACTAAAGGCTTAACGGTTGCATCTAATAACTGTGGTGTTGATGACTTTGGTTTAGGTTTATTACTGCCTAACCGTCAAATTAAAAAAATAATAGCCTCTTATGTTGGCGAGAATGCTGAATTTGAACGTCAAATGATGGCCGGTGAATTAGAAGTTGAATTGACACCACAAGGTACACTTGCTGAAAAAATGCGTGCTGGTGGTGCTGGTATTCCTGGTTTCTATACTGCTACAGGTGTTGGTACGCCAGTAGCGGATGGTAAAGAAGTAAAAGAATTTAATGGCCGTGAGTATATCCTTGAAGAAGGTCTTACTGGTGATTTTGCTATTGTTAAAGCATGGAAAGCCGACCGTTACGGTAATTTAGTATTTCGCCACACAGCCCGCAACTTTAATCCTATGGCGGCAACCGCAGGTAAAATTACCGTTGTTGAAGTAGAAGAAATTGTAGAGCCCGGTGAATTAGATCCAAATGAAATTCACACCCCAGGCATTTACGTTAATCGTTTAATTAAAGGTACGTTTGAAAAACGTATTGAACAACGCACTGTGCGTTCGGTTTAAGGAGAAGAACATGGCTTTAACTCGCGAACAACTAGCACAACGTGTTGCGCAAGAATTACAAGATGGTTATTACGTAAATTTAGGTATTGGTATTCCAACCTTAGTGGCTAACTACGTACCTGATAATATTGAAGTAATGCTGCAATCAGAAAATGGTTTATTGGGTATGGGCGCATTCCCCACTGAAGATGAAATAGATGCGGATTTAATTAATGCTGGCAAACAAACAGTTACGATGGCGACAGGGGCATCATTATTTGATAGCGCTACATCATTTGCGATGATCCGTGGTGGGCATGTTGATTTAACGGTTCTCGGTGCATTTGAAGTTGACGTAAATGGCAATATTGCCTCATATATGATCCCTGCCAAGTTAATTAAAGGCATGGGCGGCGCGATGGATTTAGTGGCCGGTGCTGACAATATTATTGTCACTATGACGCATGCTTCAAAACATGGTGTATCAAAATTATTAAGTAACTGTACCCTACCGTTAACCGGTAAAGGATGTATTAAAAAAGTACTTACTGATTTAGCCTTTATTGAAATTAAAGGCGGTAAATTTCATTTGTTAGAACGTGCTCCTGGCGTTTCTGTTGAAGAAATAATCAAACTAACCGAAGGCGAACTTGTGGTACCTGAGATTGTACCAGAAATGAGTTTTTAACCGCTAAGTATCAAATAACACAAAGCCTTTAGGTTGCTAAGGGCTTTGCTACAACATTCTTACTAAGCTCAGAATAAATTGTTCAACAGCTTATAGAAATCAATAAACCATTACAGCAAATCATTAACTCATAAACTGCGACGAAATAACGCAGCATCAGCTAAGCATGCTTAAAAATTAAACTAAATACTAATAATACCCAGATTCTAGGCAATAAAAAAGGTGGATAAAATCCACCTTTATAAACAGTTACATTAACTATGCTGTATAACTATAAAATATCAGTAATCGCAATACCTAAGCCAAAAACTTGTTGATTATGATTATAATCAATTAAGCTTTCGCCATAACCATTAAAGTATTGAACATAACCGCGTAAACGTCCCCATAATGGAAAAGTCATGCCTAACTCAACTGCGCCTTTATGCGTGGCAAAGTTATTACGAAACATCATATTAAATTCTAATGACTCATGTTGGTAAGCTACACCGCCTTGGAAATACCCCATGTAATCCATAATATCAGGGTTATCATCGCCATCTGGGTCTAATGTACCATCTTCTAATAGCACTTTTTCATCTTCAGATAATCGATACCAAGGTTTTAATGAGAATACCCAACTATCAGTTTCAGCAAGCAGCGTTACATAAGCACGATTCCAGCTGCGCGAAATAGCATTCGAACGGCCATTAGACTGATGCTCTATACCAACAACTATACCAGTATTTAAACCCAGAGGTTTCCAATCTAAACCAGTGATATAAAATACTTCAGGTTGGTAGTTAGTTTCACGAAATGGTTTAGAAATATTTTCAGAATATAACTGCCACCATGATTGTATGGTAATACCAAAATAAAGACTGTCACCTTTAGTAAACATGTCATCATAATTTAATGGTACTTTTAAACTTAACTGATATTTAGCTTCATGATCTTCAATATTATCAGACCATAGCGGAGCAGGAGCTCGATACACTTCAGTATTACGATTATCGGTGACCGACACAGGCAAAATGTAGTTCATTTTATGTGGGGTAATAACATGCGAGTTATATTTAGTGGCACTTTCATTGATAAGACGCCTAGACAAAGCACCTTGTGATGGATCATTTTGTGGTTTTTCAACTTCAATTTGACATTCTTTGCGAACTTGAGAAATTAAAGTATTAGCTGATGCAGTTTTAATCTTCTCGCTAATACATGCTTCAACACCTGCAGACATTTCGGTTTGGGCAAATGCTGATGGAATGATAAATAATGCGACGAGAGAAGACGTTAGCGTTAAAGCTTTCAATTTAGACATGTAAACTATTACTCAATGCTTTTCATACCGATACTATGTATATGATACGAATAGGTTAATTATTATTACATCATGGTAACAAAATTTAACACTTTTAAAAGAATTAATGGCGCTAAAAGCGCTAAAAGTTCAAGGTTTAGTCGCGAATAAATAAAAAAAACCACAACAGTGGCTTTTTAAGGTTAATAAATAAAGTGCAAATATTATTTTTTAACTAAATGCAGTAATTTTTCTGTCGATAAAAACGCTTCGTCAACATCTTGTAGTTTGTTATAAGAGATCATTTCTCTTAAACCATCGATATAAGCTTGACCACGTTCCGAGTACTTATCTAAAGTCCCGGCGATTTCCATACCCGTAATGTCCTTACCATCAGCGCGTAATTGCGCTCTTAGCACCCTTAACCTTTGATAAGCGCCAGTGGTGTTAATATTTTTCATATAGCCTTCAACAGAGGCTAATGGACTATCAAAGCGAGCTAAACCATAATCGCCTAGCTCTTTACGTTGTTGCTTAGGCGTCATGCCATTACCAGAAAAATCCCATTGACCGAACAATGCATTGCCCTCAGAGGTAAAGCGAGAAGTACCCCAACCACTCTCTTCAGCAGCTTGTGCAAGCGCAAGCGAAGGTGGAATAATATCAACCTGCATTAATAGTGCGGTGCGCATATCTTCAGTCATAACGTCTTTATCTGACTTAATAACATGATATTTAAGGGCGATTTCTTTTAGATTTTGGCTATCTAAAGATGATGATTCCACCTCTTCACGCTCTAACAAAATTCGCTCATTGGAAATAAGAATTAATGGCGTAATTAAGCGAAAAAATATTTGTTTTTTCTGTTGGACAGTCATTTTAGCTGAATTTACTTTCCAGCTTTCACTAATTTCATCAAAAGAAATCCTCGGAACTTCCCTATTACCATTAGCCCAGCTGTTACTGTCATATTGATGTAATTCAAATAAATGAAACAAATCATCTAACGAGCCTATTTCAACCACTGTAGGGTTGACCATTGCTTCTGCAATGATTTCTTCGTATGTTTCTTGTTCTGTGGTTTTTTTTGTGGCTTGCTGAGCGTCTACTGATTTTTCAACACCCGGATTACTTGCCTCAGAACAACCTGCCATCATTAATGATGCACTGATAATAGATAAGGTTAGAATTTTTTTTA
Source organism: Colwelliaceae bacterium BS250 (assembly GCA_040779355.1). Taxonomy (GTDB): domain Bacteria; phylum Pseudomonadota; class Gammaproteobacteria; order Enterobacterales; family Alteromonadaceae; genus Thalassotalea_A. The sequence goes on from JBFONS010000010.1 coordinate 138,432, forward strand.
CTTTATACATTTTAGTTAATCCTAGTCAATTAATGTAAAAAGTATAACAGCAAATTTTGTATCTACTTGTTTTTTATACAAAGCCTTTTGCAAACGATTTATATAATTCACAAGCCATAAGGTAATCCCCTTCAATTTCTCGAGCATCCGCACGGCGCAACAGTTCTAGAATAAAATCTTTATTACCCGCGACAGCTTGTTGATTTACTTGTTCATCACTCAACAGTGATAAATCTTTAAGACCATTTATTTTTTTAAGCTGTATTAACATTTTATTAAATGCTGCCATATTATCCCCTAATGCATAAAACCAAGTTAGGCTATTAGCTTATTAAATATTGCCCGATAAAAAGTGACTAGCTAACGATAAATAATGACAAATTGTGACAAAAGTTAATTTAGATCATAAAGTTAATAGTTAAATAACGTTAAAGTATTGTAAACGAGCAGTTAACGGTCTTTGAAGAGGTAATTGATGAAATGGTTTAAATGGCTTTTAGCAATCATTTGTTTTGTTGGCCTGTACTTTTGGTTAACGATACAAAAACCAATTAAGGTTGATATTGTTTTTGCTGATATTGGCATTGTTGAGTCAACGGTTGCGAATACTCGAGCAGGGACTATTACCGCTTGTAAACGAGCCAAAATGTCACTTCCTATCGGTGGGCAAATAGCAACCATTAGTGTGATTGAGGGGCAGATAGTACAACAAGGTGAACTGTTATTGTCATTATGGAATAAAGACAAACAAGCCAAATTAAGCGAGACAAAAGCAATTCTTGCCGCCAGTAAAAAACATCAACAACAAGCCTGTATCGTTGCACACAATGCCCTTAAAGATGCGCAGCGGCAAACATCATTATTAAAACAAAAACTTACATCACAAGAAGCCTTAGATAGTGCCATAGCCAATGCGCAAGCTTTACAAGCGGGCTGTGAAGCCTCTTCAGCTGAAGTAGAAGGCAGACAGGCGGCAGTAAACACTATGAGCGCTATTATTGAACAAACTTATTTACACGCACCTTTTACTGGCACTGTGGCCGAAATAACCGGTGAAGTGGGTGAATACACTATGCCCTCTCCGCCTGGCGTACCAACACCACCGGCGGTTGATTTACTCAGTCATGATTGTCATTACATTAGTGCGCCAATTGATGAAGTTGATGCCGCTTATTTGCTTAAAGGCCAGCAAGTACGCATAAGCTTAGATGCTTTTCGCAATGAACAAATCTCAGGAACATTACGCCGCATTGCTCCTTACGTGCAAGACTTTGAGAAACAGGCCCGCACCGTTACTATTGAAGTTGATTTAGACCAGCATCGTAGTCCCCATTTACTTGCTGGTTATAGCGCCGATGTCGAAGTGATTTTAAACAGCAAAAGTAAAGTATTAAGAATTGCGAGTGATTTAGTGATAAATGATCAATACGTACTCATTTTAAATAACGACGATATTATTGAAAAACGAGAGGTCACAATAGGCTTGAGTAACTGGCAATATAGTGAGGTAATGTCCGGTTTATCTGAAAACGATAAGGTTATCAGTTCTGTTGGCTTAACCGGCGTCAAACCTGGCGTTTATGCAACACCAAATGATGAGTAATGCTATGACAGGCAATTTAATAACCAGTAATTTATCTAAAAATGAGCAAGTGAGCTTAATTAATATTAACAACATTAATAAAACCTACCTACTTGGTGAACAAGAATTACAGGTATTAAATAATGTTAATTTAGTCATTAACAAAGGCGACTATGTGTCTATTATGGGCCCATCGGGCTCAGGTAAATCAACACTGCTAAACATGATTGGCATGTTAGATAGACCTGACAATGGCGAATACTATTTACAAGGTGAAGCCAGTTTACCTATGACTGAAGAACAACGCTCTATCCTAAGGCGCGAGCATATTGGTTTTATCTTTCAAAACTTTCACCTGATCCCTCGATTGAGCGCCGCTGAAAATGCAGAGTTGCCGTTAATGCTCGCTGGTATAAGTGTTAAGCAACGCCGGAAAAAAGTACTAGAAATATTTTCTCGCTTGGGTATAGAAGACCGCAGTGACCACTTACCTAAGCAACTCTCCGGCGGACAAATGCAACGTGTTGCCATTGCCAGAGCTATGGTCATTCAACCCGACATTATCCTTGCAGATGAACCTACAGGAAATTTAGATCAACACTCAGGTAAAGAAGTTATCGAACTACTGGAAGAATTAAATAGCCAGGGCATTACCCTAATTATTGTCACTCATGATAAAGATATCGGTAAGCGCGCCAATCGCCAGCTCACTATGGTTGATGGTAAAATCACTGAGGATATCCAACGCAATGCGTCTATCTGATAACTGGCTTTATAGTTGGCAAGCATTAGTAAGGCATAAGCTGCGTACCTTACTACTGCTTATTGCCGTCGCTATAGGGGTTACTTCAGTATTATTACTCACCAGTTTAGGTGAAGGCGCAAGGCTGTTTATTGAAAAAGAGTTCTCGGCATTAGGCAATGAAATTATGATTGTTTTACCCGGGCGCAAAGAAACCACAGGTGGCTCTGTACCAATGTATGGCAGCACGCCTCGCGATCTTACTATCGAAGATGCTATTGCCATGCAAAAAATATCGACGGTTAAAGCTACCGCTCCGATTATTGCCGGCACCGCGCTCATCAGTTATCAAGGCAAAAGCCGTGAAGTGATCACTCTGGGCAGCAGTACTGACATTTTCTCAGTGCGTAAATTAAGCTTGCGTAATGGTAAAATTTTCACCAGTAAAGCCAAAGACCCAGCAAAGGCTGTGTGTGTATTAGGTGCAAGCATAAAACAAGAGCTATTTGGCACTAAATCAGCCATAGGTGAATGGGTACGTTTTTCAGGCCAACGCTTTCGAGTTATTGGTGTTTTACAAGAGCGCGGCGAATCTATGGGATTAGATATGCGCCAAATGGCCATTATTCCTATCCGCTCAGCTGAAAATTTATTTAACTCACCAGCATTATTTAGAGTGTTGTTAGAGCTAAAGCAATCTGGCACCGAGCTTTATACAGAAAATAAACTGATGCAGCTGATCAAAAAACGCCACGAAGGTGAAGCCGACATTACGGTATTAACGCAAAACTCATTAATGAGTTCATTCAATAACATTTTAACCTTAGTGACGGCCAGCATCGGCGCTATTGCGGCCATTAGTTTAATTGTTGCCGGCTTTTTAATCATGAATGTAAGCTTTATATCGGTAACAAATCGTAGACAAGAAATAGGTTTATTAAAAGCCTTGGGCGCGAGCGCGAAAGAAGTGCGAATAATATTTTTAACCGAAGCATTACTGTTAGTAGGTTTCGGCGTGACCATTGGTTTAGTTATAGGCTATAGCACAACCTTAATAGCTGCTCAAATATACCCTGAATTTCCACTCACTATTCCTTGGTGGGCAACAGTCGCCAGCATTTTTGTCGCGATGAGCGTTGGCTTATTATTCTCATGGTTACCTGCTTCAAAAGCGGCTAAGCACGACCCAGTGTTAGCGCTAAGGGGCTTTTAATATGACCTTAAGAGACTTAATTGTTTGGGTTGAAAAATCAATATCGTCACAAAAATTACGTTCAGGATTAACCATAGCAGGTTTTGCCACGGGTATGGCCGCAGTGGTGTTGATGAACTCTATTGGCGAGAGTTTACGGATGTATGTGTTACAAGAATTCACCCAATTTGGGTCTAACATCATCGCCATCACACCCGGTAAGACAGAAACATTTGGTCTTGGCGGCTTATTAAAAACAGTACGTCCTCTTACCCTTGAAGATGGCGAGTATTTAAGTCAACAAAAGCACATCGAATTTGTTGTACCCGTGGTTGCCGGCACAGCAAAGGTAAAAGCTCATAACCGTAGTCGCTATACCGACATTATCGGTGTTAATGCATTTGCCCATAAGGCTTGGAAACTTGATATCGCGCAAGGTAAATTTTTGCCTGAAGACTCGTTAAATACACCGCGCAGTTTTGCGGTGCTTGGGGCACATTTAAAGCAAGAGTTGTTCACGCAATCATCGGCATTAGGTAAATACGTTCATGTTGGTAGTCAGCGCTTTAAAATTGTTGGCGTACTGGCTGAAAAAGGCCAATTTATGGGCCAAGATTTAGACGACATGGTGTATATCCCTACTGCCAAGGCCATGCAGTTATTTAATCGCAACAGCTTAATGGAGCTCGATATATTCTATCAACCGGGGCTGAGCGCAACCTCTATTGTAAATCATTTAAAACCCAAGCTTATTAAACGCCATGGCATGGAAGACTTCACTATAGTCACCCAAGATGACATGTTAGCCAGCCTTGATAATATACTGTTTATTGTAAAAATGGCGGGCGCTGCATTGGGGATGATTTCGCTATTGGTAGGAGCCGTTGGTATCGCAACAATAATGACTATTACAGTGACTGAACGCACTGCTGAAATAGGCTTATTAAGGGCGTTAGGGGTTTCATCTAAGCAAGTTAAACGCTTATTTATGACTGAAGCGATATTTTTAGCGGTACTGAGTGGTTTAGTGGGTTATTTAATTGTGTTCATATTATTGCTCATAGCTAAGTTCGCTTTGCCAGGAGTGCCGGTAGATATCAATATTTATGTATTAATTGGCTCATTGTTAATATCAGCATTAATCGGCTTAATTGCCGGAATTTATCCAGCCAATAACGCCGCAAAACTGACACCAATTGACGCCCTCAGAGAAGAATAAAGCCAGTTCATTTGTGATGAACTGGCTTTAGCTATTTATTCTCAACAATATTCTAGAGTATGACTAAATTAGTGTAATGCGGCTCTGAATGGCAATGACGCACATATACGCGCCTCTTCATCTAATATTTCTTCAAGGCGTTGATATACTTCTTCTTTGTCAAAGTATTCTAGTGCTAATTCAACAAATAAGTTTTTATGCTTTTCTTCCGATTTAGCAATGTCATCGTAAAACTTTTTGTCTTTGCCTGCAGGTAAAGCCTCAGCAATTAACGAAAAACGCTCATAACCACGTGCTTCAATAACGCCAGCGATAAGCAATCTGTCTAAAAACTTTTCTTGCTGAGTATGGCGAAACATCTTACGTATTTGATTTATGTATGGGTCTTTCTCATCGTTTGCCAATTGCACACCACGGCGAGTCATTATTTTTAACACTTGTTTAAAATGGATCAGTTCTTCAAGCGCTAAATCGGTCATCGCTCGCACTAAGTTAGTACGGTCTTGATAATGAGACAGCATAGACATAGCCATACTCGCGGCTTTTTTCTCGGCTGCGGCATGGTCTTGTAAAAATGAATCGAAGTCTTCAAGACAAACGTGTGCCCATTCAATAGGCGTATGGAATTTTAATTCAAACATAATAACTCAGATATAATACTTTGTAATAGATGTGCGGCTGTTGCCATAATTTAATGGCGCTATTTTACATGGATTTTTAACACGGTTATAGTAAAAATCTTAAATTATACCAATTGAGATAAATAGGTGATCTGCTTTTTGCTGAGGAAAAAGGGATAAATACAAGGCATGAAATTTTATAAGTAGTTGTTCTACTTTTAAATTTTATAACACAGTAGTTATTCATTTTAACCAGCAAAAATGATCAGGTATTAATGTCACTTGGTATTAATCCGCGTAGCCACTACCAATGGCTCTAAATGGTAGCTCTAATTCCAGCTCAGGTACTTGAATACCAATCCAAGCTACAAAAGTATTACTATTAGGACCTGGAAAAACACTGTATTCATTTACCCAAGGATAAAGGGCTATTGCAGCCTGAATTTTAGGAATAAGCTTAGCGGCTTTATCACCTTTAATAGAAAGTAATAATTCAGGCTTTGAACCATACCAGTATCTGTCAGGTGTCAGAGTTTGATATTGCCTGATTGCGGGCAAGCCTTTTTGCACTTGCCAACCAGTAACCTCATAAACACTGTATTGTGTGGCTTTCTCTTCCTTAATTGCTATCCAAGGATGTACCGCAAACCAGCCACGCCAGCTAAAAGCGTCAGCAGCATAAAATTCAATGATGGCTCGACTATCTTCACTCGGCGCAGTTGCAATACCGGCAGGATCTCTGCTCGCCGTACGCCAATTGGTATTACTACAAGCACTGAGAAGTAATACAACGCTGATAATAATCCAATATCTGATAATAGTCATTCATACTCCTTTTTATTGGTAGACTTCAATTAGCTTAACATCACACGATGTCTGTACCCTTTCATGAAATCAAAAATAGCAGTTATTTTATGAGCGGTAAATCAAATTAAATTGACTTCACCTGATTATTTTTGCCACAATCGGGTGAAAAATCACCGCGTTAAATTATTATACGACACCAGCTAAAATAATACATAATAAGGTAGAAAACTATTATTCGAATTATACCAAGTTGATTAATTACCGCTAACGAATTAGAAATTTATGACAAATACTTTATACATAACAGGTGCCGGCGTGTCGGCTGAGCAAGAGGCGGGATTAAGACATTTTAAGGGGGTTGTATATGAATAACATCTTGTACATTACCGGAGCTGGGGTATCTAGTGAAAGTGGTATTCCTACTTTTAGAGGCGAAGATGGATTTTGGACTATTGGCAGTAAAAATTACACGCCAATGGAAATGGCTACTCGCGCCATGTATGAAAACGACCCAGAGCAGTTTTTAGCTTGGTATTATCAGCGTTTTGCAACTTATCGTAATCATGGTCCTAATGATGTGCACACTTGGTTAGCGGACAAAAATCTGATCACCCAAAACATTGATGGCTTAGACGGTAAAGCGGGTAACAAAAATTATATCGCTATTCATGGTCGTCTTGACCAAATGACCTTATTTCATCATCAAGGTGACGCGGTAGATACCCTAGCAACACCTTGGGATAGTGTTAATGAAGAAGATTTAATACCGTCTTTGCTAGAGCTGTTCAATATTGATAAACAAAGCAAGCGCCCTATTATCAATCAGTCATTTAAGCCTTATGTATTATTGTTTGATGAATTTTATACTGACTTATATCGTATAACTGAAGCTGAGCAGCGGATGCAAAATGCCGAAAAAATGATTTTTATGGGCACATCTTTTAGCGTCAACATTACCCAAATGGCACTTCGAGCAGGCATTAACAACCAAATTCCAATAGAAATTGTCGACCCTTCGCCTATCGAGTTACCTTATAAATATGTGACGTATCATAAAATGAAAGCGTCGACGTTTATTAATAAGACCCAATGATTACATATCAGTTAGGAAGTCTTTGATCACATCACGATAATTACGACTTACTTTTACTTGATCATACTCACCGAGTTTAAGAAAGAATTCACCTTTGGTATGGGGGATAACTTTTTGAATAAAATTAAGGTTTACAATGGTAGACCTATGCACTCGTTTAAAAATACTTGGGTCTAAGTCATCCAACAAGCTTTTCAAGGTACTGCGTTTAATGTGGGTTACGCCATCGGCATGTAAACACACATAATCACCGGCAGCATCAATCCATTCAATTTCAGACTGTTTTAGCAACGTAATATCATCACGGTCTTTAATGACAATTTTTCGTTCAACATTATCATTATGTGATGTGATAATGCCGTCTTCATTAAATCGGGTGATTTTTTCTTGACCATCGATACTGTTTATAGCGCCAATAATTCGAGGTTTATGATCAGAGTCTTCACCGCTAGTAAATCGTTCAATTGCCCTATCTACAGCCCTTTGGATATGATCATCATCAATAGGTTTAAGAATATAATCAACCGCATGAACATCAAAAGCATCGAGTGCATATTGTTCAAAAGCAGTAGTAAAAACAACTAAAGGCACAATATCTGATTGCAGTTGCTTAATGACACCAAAGCCATCAATGCCAGGCATTTGAATATCAAGAAAAATGATATCAGGCGCCAACTCCATAGTTTTAGCAATGGCTTCTCTGCCATTTTTACATTCAGCAATGACTTCAAGCTGTGGAAACTTCTCCAATTTTGAACGCAATAGTTTAAGTGCTAGAGGTTCATCATCTACAATTAAAGCTCTTAGTTTTGTCATTTAATTAACTCACGGCATTTTGGTTTGATGTTATTGAACTCGCATTTATTTGTGGTTCATACGGTATTTTAATTATAGTTTTTAAACCGCCTTCAGGCATAATATCTAACTCAAAAGAGTAATTTGTTTGATAAAGTACTTTTAAGCGCTCATCGATATTACGCAGGCCAATGCCCCGGCCCGTAGTGCTTTGTATTTTACTACGACCCACTTTTATGCCTGAACCTGTATCAGACATTTCCAGTATTAATTGCTCACCAACAACACTGGCTTTTAAGCTTATTGTGCCACCATTTTCATTTTGAGCAATAACATGTTTCATTGAATTTTCAATAACAGGTTGTAATAATAAACTCGGAATATTGGCAATTCCCGCATCTTTATCAATCTTGAAATCGAGCTGTAAACGTTCGCCAAATCGAGTTTTTTCAATTTCTAAATATAAGTTTAGTGCATTAATTTCATTCGCTAAAGGTATTTTAGCATCAGGATTATGATCGAGTGAATAACGTAAAAACTTACTTAACTGCACCGTCATTTTTTGGGCTTTACTACTTTCATCAAACTCAATTAATGAATTAATGGCATTTAAGGTATTACATAAAAAGTGTGGATTTAATTGGTAACGCAACATTTTAATTTGTGCGTCCCGTGCATCCGTTTGCGCAGTAACTCTTTTCAGTAGCTCGTCTTGGGTATTCGCTTCAGCTTCAAGCATACCACGATGTTCAACCTCTACCAGTTGATAATATTTTATGCCATGCAACAGAGCCGCCCAACACAAAAATATGAAGATACTGGCGAAATACCAACCACCAAAGTCTTTCCAAATTTCATATGGCGTCAACATGATCAATGTTTGCATACGAGCAACTGTCCATACTAAAGATGCCAGTAATACCGAACTAATAATAACAAACAAACGTGTTTTAAATGATTCTTGCCAAATTTTGATAAAAATGAAAGATAACGGAATACTCAGCATTATAGCGAATACAGATTGCAACAAAGCATGAGCAACATTAGCCCAATTAAAGTCAGTGTACCATACCGTTAGAGTAGATAAACTCACTAAACTCATGAATAGCCAATAGCCACATTGTAAACTCCAATATTGATAACTGAAGTTATCTGTAAGCTTATTGGTCATCGCTATTACTCTTTTTGTTGTTTAACATAAATCTACTACTGACCTATAAAAAATCACTTTTTTCATGTTACTCAACTTAACGACTCAATACTAGCCTAATCGGATGGTTATTATGATAGTGAGACGTTTAAATATTACCTATTCGTTTGTTTAAACGGGTTCTACTTGAAAGATACGTTCCATCACCAATTTAGGGGTGCGATCTTCATAAAATAGACCCCAATGTTTTTCAGGTTCTTGTGGATGATCTGAGCCTTTCCATGGTTCATCAAATGCTTCAAACACAAAAGTTAATATTTGCTGTTCATTAGTCCAGTCCATTAACTGCTGATAATAAATAGCTTGCAGTTCAGCCGATGCATTCCAAGTTTCAATACCACAACCATTAGATTGAGTAGTCCAGCCGGCTTCAGTGATAACAACTTGTTTGTCAGGAAAATGGTTGGCCACGCTGGCATAATTTTGCTGAGTATATGCTAATGCTTCTTCAACGGTTTTATATTCCCAAGCTGGGTAGGTGTGAATAGATATAAAATCTAATTCAGCCACTAACGGTGCTAATTTGTAAGTCCATGGAACATAATTTTCGCAAAAGGTAACAGGTTGTTTAATCATTGATTTAATGTATTTAACGTAAGCGACTAAGCCTTCTACTGAGACCATATGATCGGTCCATTCAACACTGGCTTCATTGCCCACCGACACTGAAAAGACAATACTAGGGTAAGCTGCTGCGAGTTTTATAAGTTTATCTATTTCAACAGCATTCGCTTGTTTATTTATTTGAATTTGTTCTTCACTAAAATCAGCGCCCCACGGACATTGTGGATTACTCATTTCTGCGCCTAAATCTACGCCAAGCATAACCTGTAAATCTAAGTTTTCTTTGGTAATGACATCGAGTACAAGTTCAGCATGATGACCACAATCGTAAAGACGTAAGAATTTCCAATTATGCGTTAAAATGAGTAAATCTTCTTTGATTTGCTGATAACTAGGGTAAATACCGGTACGTGGGTTTTGACCATCTCGGTACCCTGAATAACAAACTGCATTGCCGTGAACTAAACTCATAGTGTGTCTCATTTTTAAATTATTTTATCATTCAGTTTACAACTGATTGTGTAAACTGAATTAGCGGTGATTTTTATAGCAAGAAACTGGTTTTTAATTAAACAGCGGGTTTAAATTAGGTATATTTTAATACACCATCTTTATCCCATAAGCCCCAGAACGCACCAACATCACCTTCATCCGCAACTTTCCAGGCTTCATCAAACGATGAAAAATAGAAAATTTCGATGTCTTCTTCTTCCGCCCATAAATAGGTATTAATAAAGTATTTCATTGCATTATCAGTTGAGGGTACTCCGCCACCTTCAGCTGTGCCAACACTAGGCCAACCAGTTTCGGTAATAATGACTCGTTTACCATTTGCAGCCTTCACTGCACGTCGATACATATCCTTCATATAGAGTAATGAATACTCTAACGAGCAACCTTCCCAAAATGGATAACAATTCGCTAAAATCAAGTCACAAGCATCAGCAACTTTAGGATGGTCTTCAAATTCATAATATGCATCTACATAGCCAACGTCGACATTAGGCAATGCTTGTTTCGCTCGGTTTATATAAGCAATTAACTGCTCTTCGGTTAAATCACCACGCAATAACACTTCATTACCCACAGCCAATATATTTACATGCCCAGCTTGTGCCACTTTAATGGCGTTTTCTAACTCTAATTCATTGTTTGCTAAATTATCGTCAAGCCAAACACCGACCATGGTATTTAAACCGTTTTGCTTGGCTATTTCGGCAATTTGTTCATTACCTTCAGTACAAGAAAAAGAACGGATCCAATTGATATTAGGCTTGATAATTTGTAATCGTTGCTGAATTTGCTCAGCGCCAATTTGTGTTCCAGGTCCTTGCCCTTCAATATAAGGACTGAATGAAATACCATGAATTTTATCCGTTAAAATTTGCTGTACATGCGCTCTTAACTCAGCAGATGTGGCATTTGCAAAATTTTTGCCAACCAGTGACATGTACTTTTTGTATTTATTCGACACGTTAATCTCCCGATTAATTTGCTTGCGAAGTGCGCCTTTACTTAGGCGCACTTGCAGATTATTGTTTTAAAAGTGAATCAACTAGGTTAAATATTCAATAAAAGTTCACGATTAACAATCAGCGTTAATTGTTTAACCCGACCGGTTTTATTAAATAATTCAGAGCTATATAATTTTGTTAATGACAAGTCTGACATATCCTGCTGAGCACCATCATCTAAGGTAACCGTAAGGGTTGGTTTAACATTGTCGTCAATAACGTAAACGATAGGTATTTGACACCAAGTAAACGCTAAACTGTTAGGTTGTAATAAAAGTGTTTGCCATTGGCTATGAATATCTAAATAGCGGAATTGCTCTGCTGTTTGAATAAATTCAACCTCACGTAATAAGTAAGGGGAAAATGTGACTTGTCCTGCAAGTACACGAATACCAAACTCGCCAAATCGGGCAAGAATTTCTTCTTTTACTTGCCCCGTCATGCCAGGTTGCTGTGCGCCAGCATGCTTAGGCGTATGCGAGTATGGGTCGGTTGGAAATGCGCCATATTCACTTGGGGTTTTATTAAAGCCTATACCTGCCCTAACCTTGTAATAAAGGCTGGCAAGTTGCTGGCAGGTTTGTTCATCTTCAGCACTTTCAAGCGCTAAAAAGTAATTTTCTTCTACTGCGAGTAACAATTTAGAAACCATATGCCAGTAAATACAGCCTAAGCCTTCAAAACCGAACATACCGCCAGAGCGACCGGTAAATTCTTGATGATTAAATACCGTTTCATAAAGCCCTAACACCTCACTTTTATCCGCGCTAGATAAATTATATTGCTTGCTGAGACTATCAACTCGCGTACTTAAATCACCCTCATTGGTTAACTCAGCATTAAAACGGAATACGCCATCACTGTCTTGCTCAACAAGGCTAAAGTTAGCGTCATCATGCATACGTTGCAGTAATGAGTTGTTTTTTACTTGCTCTGTTGTAAGGCTGTTTTTTTCTAAAAAGCTTGGCAGTGCTCGGTCGGGATACAACATAAAGCTTTCTTGGTCTTCGCGATATACATCACTGGCAAATAACGATTCGACCACTGAAATGGTTTGTTTGGCCGTTAATGTGCCGGAGCTAAGTACTGCTACTTGTCCTTCGAGCATTGGATATAAACTATTGACTTCAATGCTATCTTGGCCAAATTCGAGTAAGTTGTAGGCGTTATATAAACCATCAGGTCTTTCATTGGCGGCAATACTTTTATCAATGGCAAATAGCGCATTTTCAAGCAAGGTTTTTATGGTATCAACTGGTTTGGTAGTTTGACCGTTAAAGCATTGCTGTTGGTATATTTTTTGACGATATCGACATGACGCTTCACCTAATGTTTGGGTGTTGGTAAATCGTTGCTCGTCGGTTAAGTCAGCTGATTGTAATTGTTGACGAATGGTATGCAGCGCAGATCCTGTTTCGTCTAACCACTCACTCACTTCAGTCGATAACATAACATCATCAGCTTGACCATTAAGCAAGCCTTGTAAAAAGCTAATGTAACGACGTAAATACGACAAGGTCACCATAGACAAACCTTGCCCTACTAAAGCATTGTTCGCATCGTTCCATTCTGGTCGTTGAGTGTTTAACCAAATACCGCCATCAACAACAAAGTTGCCTAATTTACACAGTAAGGTAACCAGTAATTTTTCTAATAAATTAACTAGGTAAACTTTGCCGGTATTATCAAGTAATAATTTACCATCACTGCCAATTTCAGCAACTCGTTGCTCAATTAATGCCGCACAATCTTCATCATATTCCACCGTGTCTTTTGCATTTTCAACTAGGGCTGAAAACGCCTTAATACGATAAGGTACATTGGCATAACTAAAAATAGGTTTATGTAATAACTCAGCCAGCTTTGTTGGATGAAATTGCTGTGAAAGCTCTAGCATCTTCTGTAGATAGATAATTTGATGATCACCCCAGTAGCCAATGTAGCTCCATGGGTCATTTTCATCTTCTACTTCCCAGTCAATACCCTCTTTGGTGACGCGGTAAGGATTATAGCCGTCGATAGTAGAGGCATTAACAAATTTACTGATGACATTTTCAATAAACTCAGGGTAACTAAAAGTCAGCGCTTCCCAATTTTGAAAAATGTCACGCCAATTACCTTGGTAAGTTAATAGCGGCTCATCGTTTTCGTCTTTAAGATTGATTAAAAATTGATTCCACGGTCGACTTGGATCGCCATGTCTGCGACCAAAACCAATGGGCAAGTATTCAAAGCATAAACGTTCTAATTGGGCATCATCTTGTTGAACAACCAGTCGCATCAACTCACTAAAGTTAATCTCTTTTGCTAATGATGTAAGAAATTCCTGGTGCCGTTTAAATACAGTTTTATTGAACAATTCAATGGTTTGCGAAAAATCTTTGGTCAATATTTGATATTGATTGCTAAATGCCCCGCCTCTTAATAAATTAAATTGCACATTGGCGTAATGATGTACAGAAACAGTTTCTTCAGCAGTTACCTGAAAGGCATCACCAGAGGCCATAATACGAGCAAGTTCATCACTGCCCATATCAATAGAATGTTCAATAGCTTCACTGATACTGGTTTTATCACTAATCTGTTGGCGTAATTGCACTGCGTCACTTTGGCTTTGTTCAACATTAGCCACCAATTGCCACGATTGCGCTTGTTTAGCAGATAACTCTAACTGAGTGTTAATAAAGAATGAACCGCGAATACCTCGTTTATGTGTTTCTTCAACTAATGGTTTTGCCAATTTAAAATTATTCAGTTGTATTGATGAAAGCAACACATTGTAAGAATCGAGTCCTAAACAAAATACCGTATTCGCTTTTAACGATTCACAAGGTTCGGCTCTATCAGTTATGCCTGAATATAAAGTAAATAAAGCTAAACCTGAGGTTTTATCAAGTTCGCTCCACTTATAGGCGTCAACTAAATTACTTGAGTTGGTTTGGGTAAAACGTGGTGTACCCGCAGGTAAAATATTTTGTAAACCATCAACAACATCAACAGCTATCGAGCGATCCGATAAATTTTCTATTTCACATTTACGCACAAAACCGTATTGTTCACTGGTTTGCCAGGTATAACGAAATTGTAGTTGTAAATCATGATTTATTTCTTCAAAACACAACTTATTACCGAGTACGTTTTTATACAAATTACGGGTCAGGTTATAGCGCTCGTTTTGTTCAACATTAAACGGTTGCCAGTTACATACACCATTCTCGGTAGCGACATTAAATAATGTTTTGCTACCAGTATGCAAACTACTGTCATGAATTTTATCAACTGTGTCATAAGGAAACAGTGCGGTTGCTGGCGATTGACGACCGGCAGTTAAGCCGCCGGTAGAGGACACAAATAACCAATGGTCACTATTAGAGATAACCGTAATAAAAAATGGGTCCATTTTATCACAGTTACGAATGGCGTAATAACGCTCGCCCGCTAAAGTTACAAATTCGCCACTCACGTTTTGGTTGTTAATAATATCTTTCATACTTTTTCCCGCCTCAATTAAGGCATGTTTATATAGGTTGATTAAAACATCAAAAAGATGTTTTAACTGTTTAATTTAATTGTTTTGTTGATAAATCCGAACGTAGTCGACTTCCATTTTAACCGGAAATATACTGTCATCAATTGGACCACCGGCTCGACCCCACATGCCACCAATGGCTAAATTCAAAATAAGGTGATAAGGATGATCAAAAGGCCAGGCTTCCCAGCCAGCACCTTCATTTGAATAGAAAAAATATGGGGTGTTGTCAAAAAATATGGTGATTGTTTCAGGTGTCCACTCCATCGCATAACGATGAAATTGTTGATCTGCGGTTTGGGCTTCAATACTCGACTTGCGCTGTTGCCAATTTGCCCAGTAATAGGCTTTATTATGAACCGTGCCGTGCACATTCTGCATATCAAAACCAACATGTTCCATGATGTCTATTTCGCCAGAGTTTGGCCAAGCATCACATGTTGAACTGCCCTGCCAGTCATCATTTTCAGTACAACTGGTGGAGTATTTAAAAGGGTCGCTCGGTAGCATCCAAATGGCTGCCCAAGTACCTCGTCCTGCGGGGATTTTTGCACTAATTTCAGCTCTACCGTAAAGAAAATCGCCCTTACCTCTGGCATTTAATCTAGCAGAAGTATATTCTGCGCCATTGTACTGTTCTTTATGTGCTTCGAGGATCAACTTTCCATTCTCTACCCGAACATTCTTTGCTCTTGAGGTATAGGTTTGATCTTCGTCATTTACCTTTTTTGCAGGCCATAAATCGTAATTCCATTTAGTCGTATCTGGCGGTCCGTCTTGTGTAAATTCATCGTTCCACACCAATTGCCAGTTATCGTCTGCAACATGTTTTTTACTGACCACAATAGCGCTTAAAATAGGTGAGCCTTTAATGGCCTCAAAATGAATATTAAGCGTGCCATCAATAACTTCAACATTGCTTACAGCTCTATCGAGAGCCGACTGATGTTTACCATCCCTTGCTTGCCTAACATCAAGAGTATCGATAACATTTTTGCCTTGGGCAAACACATTAAAGATACGATTGCCGGACGCAATATCTTCGGGCTCGGCAAATTTAAACACAATGTCGTACATGCCGTTATCAATGCGATGACTTAACAAAATATCACCTTCGCGGTAGGTGTAATAAATAGTGCTGTCTTGCGCACCCTTTATGATTTGAATGTTACCGATTTTGGCGGGCATTGATAAAGTATCGGCCTGATAAGCAATACCATCAGCACCCAGGTATGCATCACCGCCAACATTTACGGCCCATACGACTAAATTGTCATTAACTATTGAGTTCGTTTTTTGCACAGGTTGTTGCATAATTTTATTACTCGCTTGCTGTTGAATGCTATCAACTGATGGTTTGCCATCTTCTGAGCATGCTGAAATATAAGCAAGGCAAAAGGTTAATAATAGCAATGAGCTCGTTTTTTTTATTGTATTAAACATGTCATTGTTACCTATTACTCAGCAACGCTTGCTTAAGAACGGACATTATTATTTAAGGTGACAATAAGCTAAGGAAAATGAAACTCAATAAAAACACGTTAAAACGGACTGCTCTTGCGACCAAGAGAACAATTGTGGAATGAATTCGCTAATAAAGGCTAATTTCGGCTAGATCTAGTGACACATTAACGTCACATAATTAGCCGAATAGGTACCTAAAGATCATTTTGTCCATTTCAACTTTCCAGAGTCCCATCTGACCGCATTTCCCTTATTTAAACTAAAGCTTGTGATAAGAATAGACTCAGACAGTAATATGTTTTTAATTTTAAATTAGCGTTCTGTTAACATCCTAAGAGGTGACCGCTAATTATTTAATTCAAATCTCTGGGGAGATAAAATGAAAAGAACAACGAATGCGAATCGCCGATATAGCATTTTCGCAACTTGTATTGGACTTAGCTTAGGTCTTGCAGCTTGTGGTGGCGATGTAAACACCGACAGCGATTTCAACTCGGTTGATATCGAAGAGCCAGTAACTGACTGGCAAATGGTATGGAACGACGAATTTGATGGTGACACAATTGATTCCAGTAAATGGTTCCATGAAATTAATTGTGATGGCGGTGGTAACAGTGAGAAACAATGTTATACCGACAGTGCTGAAAACTCTTTTGTTGCCGATGGTATATTGAATATTGTTGCTTTACCTGCTGAAGCAGGCGCTGTATTACCTTATACATCAGCTCGATTAAGCACTAAAGGCTTAGGTGATTTTAAATATGGCCGCTTCGAAATGCGTGCGAAATTGCCGTTCGGACAAGGCTCTTGGCCTGCGTTTTGGATGCTACCGACAGATGAAGTTTACGGTGAATGGCCTAACTCGGGCGAAATAGACATTGTTGAATCTGTTAATCTAAAAACAATTAATGATGAAGGTGTTACTGAATCTTTAGTTTACGGAACGTTACATTATGGTAAAGATTGGCCTGCTAATTCTCAAACTGGCAAAGCATTCTCAATGGCTGATAATATTAACCCTGCTGACGATTTTCATACCTACACCATTGAATGGCAAGAAGGTGAGATACGTTGGTATATTGACGGTTACTTGTACGAAACCCAAATGGCCTCTGAAGTTCGCCTAAACAGTAGCGACGAAGTAACAGGTTTAAAACATCGCGGCTGGTTTAGTGAAAGTTTAGACGAACTAACGGGTGAACTTGCAACGAATTACGATGCATCGCCTTACGATGAATATTTCCATTTATTGCTTAATTTTGCCGTTGGCGGCGATTGGCCAGAAAACGTTAATGATTCAGGCATTGATCCGGCAGCCTTTGCTAATGGACAAACTTTTGCAGTTGATTATGTTCGTGTCTACGAATGTGCAAGCAATCCCGACACGGGTAAAGGTTGTGAAACCGTTCGTGCTAACTATAAAGATGCTGAGAATCTTGAAGAAATCGCAACGCCAACACTTGGCGGTGGTTCATTAGTAACTGGCGCGGCGCCAATTCCATCACCACCTTCAACAGGCATTCCTGTAGATTTATTTATTTTTAGTGACGCTGAAAACCCTTTATGGCAAATGTGGGATTGTTGTGGTGGTTCAACCCCTACCGTTGAAACAGATGACGAAGAACACGGTGCTGTATCTGAATTTAGTATCGGCGAAGCGCCGACTGTTATGGGCTATACATCTCGACCAGGTCATGGCACAACTGACGGCGTAACATTTGACGCCTCGCCAATGCAATCAACAGGTAGTGTTAAATTTGATTTAAAAGTTGTTACAGCTCCGGTCAATACTAGCTCTGTTTGGATGTTTAAAATTGAAAGTGGTGATGGCACAACAGCAGTTGAAGTGCCATTAACAGCGTCTAATGAAGGCACAGCCCCTACTACAGGTGAATGGCAGAGTTATACGTTTAACTTATCTGATTTAGCAGATGCTGGCTTAGACTTGTCTGCGATTGATGTCATTATGATATTCCCAGCATGGGCTACAGGTAATGGCGCAGTTTACCGCATGGATAATGTTGAGATATCTCAAGACGGTGGCGCACCTAGTTTACCAGAGCTTGTATTATTTGAAGATACTGCAAATCTCGATTGGGCTATGTGGGATTGCTGTGGTGGTTCTACCCCTACTGAAGAGCTTGATGATGAAGCTCATGGTACAACAGCAGAGTTTATGATATCTGGTGATACCGTTATAGGCTTCAATTCACGTGTAGATGATGGCGGTGCAGGTATTAGTTTTGACGCATCAGCACTATTAACTGATGGAGTAGTACAATTTGAAATGAAGGTTGTTACTGCTCCTACAAACCCAGACTCTACTTGGATGTTTAAGATAGAGTCAGGTGGTGCAACGACAGCATTAGAGTTGCCTTTAACGGGCAGTCAAGAAGGTGCTGCGCCTATTACTGGTGAGTGGCAAACTTATACTTTTTCTTTAGTAGATTTATTTGATGCTGGCTTAGATGTTAGCGAAATCGATGTACTAATGGTATTCCCAGCATGGGGTACTGGCGATGGCGCGGTTTTCCGTCTTGATAATGTAAAAATCTACTCTCCAAGTGCGGCAAGCGGTGGCGGTGACACCGGTGGAGGTTTAACAGCTGCTGGCATACTTTTCGATGAAGCCGCGGCATCTGGATGGGCATTATGGGATTGTTGTGGTGGTTCAACACCTACAGTTGAAACCGACGATGCTGAGCACAACAATACCGCTGAATTCATGATTGGAGGTGCGCCAACTGTTATGGGTATCACAACTCGTGGTGTCGATGGCGGTGGAGATACCCCATTCGATGCAAATTCGATACTAACTACTGGCGCAGTTCAATTTGAAATGAAGGTTGTTACTGCTCCGACAAATCCAGACTCTACTTGGATGTTTAAAATAGAATCAGGTGGGGCAACAACAGCTGTAGAATTGCCTTTAACAGCTAGCCAAGAAGGTGCTTCTCCAATCACTGGTGTGTGGCAAACTTATACTTTTTCTCTACTAGATTTATCAGATGCTGGCTTAGATGTTAGCGAAATCGACGTAATAATGATTTTCCCAGCATGGGATACAGGCAATGGTGCTGTATATCGAGTTGATAACGTCAAAATTGCTAACCCGTAGAAACAGTTAGAAATTGATATAAAGAATATTAATGTGCAACGTATGGCTGCTACAACAAATAATAAAAGCTCCATACGTTACTAACACATTGAACATAAATACTTAAAAAATAAGTAGGAAAATTATGAAACAAGTTAACTTTAGTAAAAAACGACTTGCAGTAACAATATCTATGTTATTAGGTACCGGGGCAGTAACACCAAGTTATGCCGCAGAAGACACGGCGCCAGCAGCAATTATTGAAGATGTACAAGAAGATGACATAGAAGTTATTGAAGTATCGGGTATGCGCGGTTCACTCGTTCGCTCTTCAGACTTAAAACGCGAAAGTTCGGGTGTTGTAGATGCAATATCGTCTGAAGAAATGGGTAAATTCCCTGATACTAACTTAGCCGAATCACTGCAACGTATTACCGGTGTAACGGTGAGCCGTGCGAATGGTGAAGGCAGTCAGATCACAGTACGTGGTTTTGGTCCATCATTTAACCTTGTCACCTTAAATGGTCGTCAAATGCCCGGTACTGGTAATTCTCGTTCGTATAACTTAGAGAATATATCATCTGAAGGGGTTAGCACATTAGAGGTTATAAAAACGGCTAGAGCTGACACGCCAACTGGCGGATTAGGGGCAACGGTAAACATTATTACCACTCGCCCATTAGACTCCCCAGGGCTAAAATATTCTATCTCAGGTAAAGCAATAAACGACACGTCGAATGAAGAAGGCGATGATGTTACCCCTGAAATTGCAGGCATATTTAGTAACACGTTTGCTGATGAAACCTTTGGTGTGGCATTTTCATTCTCTCACCAAGAGCGTGATTTTCAACAGCAAGGCGCTCAAATTGATGGTTGGCAGGCAGATGTTGCAACAGGCGCTGCAACCGGTGAAATGGATAACCGTCCAGAAGATTCAGAAGGCAATAAACTAGGCCATACGTTCTTTCCGCGTAATTTGGGCTATAACATTTCCAATGTTGAAAGAACCCGTGATAATGGTCAGTTAACATTGCAATACGCTCCTACCGATAACTTTGTTGCTACGGTTGATTACACCGCATCGAAGGCAGAAACAGCAACTGAATCAATGGCATTTGGTGTTTGGTTTGTTTATGGCGGTAACATTAATGAGTACGAACTCGATGAAAATGGTACAGCGGTTTATTTTAACGAAGCAAATAACGATTATGCTCATACTGCTCGTCAAAACACCACAGAAGTAGAAGCTGAATCAATCGGTTTAAACCTTGAATGGCAAGTAACAGAAAACCTTGGTTTAGAGCTTGATTTTCATAATTCTACCAACGACTTTGACGATGGTGCCGATAGTGGTAGTGGCTCAAACCCGTTCTTAATTTTGGGTGCTAATAATCTTGATTCGAAAAGTTACTCGTATCAAGGTGGCGATGTACCACAAATTGAATTATTTTGGCCAAACGGCGCAGCTGAAGCAAACCCAAGCGATTATGAAGCACAATTTGGCGAATTTGGCACCACGAGTGGTGAGTCAGAAATTGATCAATTACAAATTGATGGTATTTGGGAAAATCCATATGATGGCTTCCTTGTTAATATAAAATTTGGTGCATCTTATACCGATCAAACAATGCAAGGTCGATTTGCAACTACAGGACAACAAGGCCCAGTTGGCTATGCGTCTGATGGCGCAGTATTTCCTGATAGCATGTTTACCAGAACAAGTACTGGTGGTTTCCTAGATGAATTAAGTGGTGGTGGTAGCAATCTTACTACCGATTACTACTATGATTATAATTTTGATGACGCCGTATCAAGAATGGATGCCTTCTTCCCTGGTTTTGAAACAAATCCTTGGGCACCTAGCTCGGTAAACCCGAATCATCGTGAGTCATACGCTAAAGTACAAGAAGAGACGACTGCAGTATATGCACAAGCCGCACTTTATTTTGATGTGTATGATTTTCCAGTCGATATCAACTTTGGCTTTCGCTACGAAGAAACAGATGTTACTAGTACCGTTAGACAAAACGTTGAAGATAAAATGATTTGGATAAGTGCTACTGAGTGGAACTTAGCGTTTGAAGATGGTTTTGGTTTAGTCGAAACAACCGGTGAGCATGATGTGTTTTTACCAAGTTTTGATATCAAAGTAGATATTACTGATGAGGTAGTCGGCCGTTTTTCTGCGGGTAAAACAATTTCACGTGCACCTTTAGGTAACCTTGCAGGCGTTCGTTCGCTATCTCCGTCACCTAAACCGGGTTCACGTACGGGTAGTTCGGGTAATACTAACCTGCAACCGTTTGAATCGACTAACATAGATCTTTCGTTAGAATATTATTATGCAGAAGGCAGTTATGCGTCTATTGGTTGGTTCCAAAAAGATGTGAAAAACTTTATTTCTAATAGCAGCTCAGAAATTACGGTTGATGGCTTACGTGACCCTTGGATTGGTCCAAGAGCAGAAGCCGCACGAGCAGAATTAGGCGCAGCGGCAACGACTGAAGACATCTTCGACCACATTATTGCCAATGGCGGCGGTAATGCCTTAGGCCAAGTTGAGCAAGCCGATGGTGACCCATTAACAGTATGGGACGTGTCTCAACCATCGAATGGCGATACCAAAAAAGTTGACGGTATTGAAGTCGCCGTTCAACACTTCTTTGGCGAGTCTGGCTTTGGTACAGCGATAAACGCTACGTTTGTTGATGGTGATGTTGAATACGATGTTGATCAAGTTGGCGGCGCAGAACAATCGCCATTAACTGGTTTGAGTGATTCTGCTAACTTCCAAGCATTTTATGAAAAAGATGGTTTGTCAGTTAAAATCACCTACGCATGGCGTGATGAATACCTTATTGGTGTTGGTCAATCGGGCGGTTCAGCCGATGCTCCTCCACAATTTGCTAAAGAGTACGGTCAATGGGATGCCAGCGTTAATTATGACATAACAGACCAGTTTACAGTATTCCTAGAAGGCGTTAACTTAAACAACGAAACCGAAGAAGCTTTTGGTCGTTATGAAGAGCAATTCTTATTTGCTCGTCAATATGGGCCGAGATACACCATTGGAGCTCGTTACACATTTAAATAGCCATATAAACAACTATTTAAATTAATAAATAGGCCTAGATTGTTAAATCAATCGGGCCTATTATACCTTTAAGAGATTAATTTTAGTTGGGAGTATTTACCCTTTTGAATCAAGAAATTAAGCGTATAGTAATTGTTGGTGGTGGTACTGCTGGTTGGTTAACCGCAGGCATTATTGCTGCAGAACATATGTCGAGTAATGACAGCAACATTGAAGTTTGTCTTATCGAATCGCCCGATGTAAAACCCGTAGGTGTTGGTGAAGGTACATGGCCAACAATGCGCGGCACCCTACAAAAAATTGGTGTAACCGAAACCGATTTCATTCGTGAATGTGATGCCTCGTTTAAACAAGGCGCAAAATTTGCAAAATGGGTCACCGGTTCTGACGATGACTTTTATTACCACCCTCTTGTTCTTCCTCAAGGTTATACCGAAATAAATTTAGCACCCTTTTGGCAACCTCAAGCAGATAAAGTTACCTTTGCTAATGCGGTAAGCTTTCAAGGTCAGTTATGTGATCATGGTTTAGCTCCTAAACAAAATACCACCCCTGAATATGCGCATATAGCAAATTATGCCTACCATTTAGATGCGGGTAAATTTTCGGTCTTTTTACAGAAACATTGCACCGAAAAACTTGGCGTTAAACATATTCTTGACCATGTCACCGGCGTAAATAGTCATGACAATGGCGATATAAAATCGTTATCTTGTAAAAATCAAGCTGACGTAGCCGGCGATTTATTTGTCGATTGTAGCGGATTTTCATCTTTGTTATTAGGCAAACATTACCAAATTCCATTTATCAGTAAAAAACATATTCTTTTTAATGACTCTGCCCTAGCCGTTCACGTTCCTTATGAATCGGATCAAAGTCCGATTGCATCCCATACTATTTCTACTGGCCAAAGCGCAGGTTGGATTTGGGACATAGGCTTACCGTCGCGTCGCGGGGTTGGTCATGTTTATTCATCACGTCACATTAGTGATGAACAAGCCGCAGATGAACTAAGAGAATATATTCGCGCAACCGTCGGCGATAAAGCCGATACATTAGAATTTCGTAAAATACCTATCGAGCCTGGCCATAGAGAAAAATTTTGGCACAAAAACTGTGTTGCTATTGGCTTGTCGGCCGGTTTTTTAGAACCATTAGAAGCATCGGCGTTAGTACTTGTAGAGCTTAGCGCAGCAATGATCAGCGAGCAGTTACCAGCCAATCGTCAAGTAATGGATATTGTTGCCAAACGTTTTAATGACAAGTTCCTGTATCGCTGGGATCGTATTATCGATTTTCTTAAATTACATTACATCCTAACCAAACGAGTCGATACCGAATATTGGCGTGATAACTGCCTCCCCGATTCAATTCCAGAGGCTCTGCAAGACTTACTCACTCTTTGGCAATACCATTCACCGTATCATCAAGACTTTACCCAAGCTGATGAAGTGTTTCCATCGGCGAGTTATCAGTATGTCCTTTACGGTATGGGGTTTAAAACTCAAACAAAGTTAAGCGCCAAGCAAAAAACTATGGCAGAAAGTGCTATGCAAAACTTTCAAAAAAATGCCAAACTGACTCATAAATTACTTAGTGTATTGCCAAGTAATCGTGACTTAATCAATAAAATAAAAGAGTTTGGATTACATAAAATTTAATCCAAACATCAATAATAAGAATTTAGGAAGTATTATGAGCAACCACCAACAATTAGACAACATTACCCACAAAGACTTACGTATTATTTGTGAACATCACCCTAAGTTTGGTGACACGGCGAGTTATAGTAGCGTGATGATGAGCGAGCTTGATTTGGTGCAAAGTGATTACCCTATTTTTTTTCGTAAAAACACTAATACGGGACAGTTTGAATGTATCGCCTTATTTGGTTTAGGCGCAGATGAGAACTTATATCTAGATAATAATGGTTGGCACGCCAGTTATATTCCGTTAACAATTCGCCGACGTCCGTTTTTAATTGGCTATGCGGAACAAGAAATTGATGGTGTAATTAAGCAAGATCCGGTTATTCACATTGACATGGATAGTCCTAGAATAAGTACTTCAGAAGGCGAACCGGTATTTTTACCCCAAGGTGGACAAACGCCATTTTTACAGCAAGCAGCCTCAGTACTTAACCAAATTAATAACGGACATGAGCAAAATAAGCATTTTGTTGATACTTTGCTTGAACACGATTTACTTGAAAGCGTTAATGTAAAAGTCACCTTAAAAGACAACAATGCTATTGAACTTAATAGCTTGTATACGGTTAATAGTGAGCAATTGGCCAAAATAGACGGTTCGTTATTATCAACATTACATCAACAAGGCTATGTAAAAGCAATGCACATGATCCTTGCATCTACCGCTAACCTTAATACCTTAATTGCTAAAAAGAACGCGACGTTATAACCCCCTATGCTCAATATTAAACAGCAGGTAAAACAACTCACAATATCAGCAGATGAGCTCACTGATGAGTTGCTCACCTCAACCACACCTATTGTATTTAAAGGCTTAGTTAAAGATTGGCCTTTAGTACAGGCAAGTCAGCGCTCCGATACGGATGTGATTGATTATTTAAAACGGTTTTATAATCAAAACCCGGTAAAAGCGATGATAGCGCCAGCAAATGTTAACGGTCGATTTTTTTACAATGATAATATTGATGGCTTTAACTTTACTCGCAAAACCAGTCAACTCGATACCGTATTAGATCAAATACTAGTGGCAGGTGATGATAATCAAAGTGATTGTTATTATGTTGGTTCGGCCTCCGTCAACCACATCATGCCCGAGTTACGTAAGCATAATGATATTGCTAAACTTACCGATAAGCCCATTGTGAGTGCCTGGATAGGTAACCAATCGAGAATTGCTGCACATTACGATGTTACCGATAATGTTGCCTGTGTTGCGGCTGGTAAACGCCGTTTTACGTTATTTCCACCTAATCAACTCGACAACCTTTATATTGGTCCAATTGATTTAACGCCGGCGGGACAGCCTGCTAGTTTAGTTGATTTTCACAATGTCGATTATCAACAATACCCTAAATTTAAAGAGGCTATTGAGCATGCTCAAGTTGCAGAACTTGAAGCTGGGGATGCTATTTTCATCCCAAGTATGTGGTGGCATCATGTTGAGGGGCTCAGTAAGGTTAATGTATTAATTAACTACTGGTGGCGACAAGTAGACAACTTTTTAGGTGCTCCTATGGATGCCCTAAACCATGCGCTATTAGCGATTAAAGATTTACCAAAAGAGCAACGAGATGCATGGCGAGATATTTTTGACTATTATGTGTTTTCACCAAAAGACAACCAACACATACCCAAAGCACAACAGGGAATATTAAAGCCAATTGATGAATTATCGGCTCGAAAACTTAGAGCTATGTTATTAAATAAATTGAATCGATAACCTGATTAATTTAATAAACTAAATCACTGATAGTGTATTTAGTCTCTATAGTTTTAAATTCAGCACTGTAGTAATAAAAAATATTAAAAACAATAAAATAAGGATGTTTCTATTCGCTATCTAACTATTCTCATCATACTATTAATGATGCCTTTTTCTCTATGTGCTCAATCAGCTAAAGTTCCTTTGCAAGCATACGGTAAATTACCGAGTAAAAGCATGGTTGTTATCTCACCAAATGCCGAACGTATGGCTTATCGCGACACCTCTAACAACAAAGATGCCATGATCGTTATTGATTTACAAAAAGGTTCTATTTTGGCGGCAATCGATTTGTCATCAGTAAAACCTGATAATGTTTATTTTATTGATAATGATCGGTTGATTTTTGTGATTTCAAAAAATTTACGTATAGGCGGTTATAAAGGGAGGTACGATGTTAGTACTGCCTATGCCTACAACCTGAAATCTAAACAAATACATCCACTATTGATCCCCGGTTATGGCATTTATAAAGGTCAAACACAGCTAGGCACCATATTAGGGATTTCTGAGGATAAAAAATCAGCCTTTATGCCCGCTTATAAGGATCTTGGTTCTTACAGCTTGTACAGAGTAAATTTAGAAAAAAAAAGAAAACCTAAGATTTATTATAGAGGTACCGCTGACACGATTGACTTTTTCTTAGGTGCTAATGGGGAAATGCTTGCTCGAGAACGCTATCACGACAAACATAATTTACACCGTATAGAAGCTTTAATAGATGATGAATGGATAGAAATATTTAGAGAAGAAACACTGTATCGATCGAAAGTATTTAACGGAGTAACTCCGGATAGAAAAAGTTTAGTGATGATCAGTCAAGATAAAAGTCATGGCCGTTTTGCCTATTATACTATGGCACTTAGCGATGGTAAAATTTCAGGTCCTATATTTAGCCACGAAAACAAAGATATTGAACATGTTTTAACCGATATAAATCGTGTGGTACATGGCGTACGATATACTGGTTTTAAGCCATCTTATGAGTTTTTCAATAAAAAACTTAACGCTAGAATGCGAGGCATTAGCAAGGCCATGCCAAATAATACGTTTAATATTAAAAACTACACACCCGATTGGAATAGTATGGTGCTTTACATGGATGGAGCACAAAGCTCCGGTGACTATGTATTATATCAAGGGGGTAAATTAAATTTGCTCTCTGCAGCAAGACCTGACATTCCACCAGAAGCTGTGCACCCAATTAAAGAATATAGCTTTAAAGCACGTGATGGCTTAGTTATTCCTTCGCTAGTCACCACTCCAATTGGCTTACCAGCTAAAAATTTACCAGCCATCATGCTCCCCCATGGTGGACCTGAATCATACGACAAACTTGGTTTTGACTGGCTGAGTCAATATTTTGCAAGCCGAGGATACGTAGTGATCCAACCACAATTTAGAGGGTCTAGTGGTTTTGGTCCTGCTCACCTTTTAAGTGGACGAGGAGAATGGGGCCGTAAAATGCAAGACGATTTAACCGATGCAGTACACGACCTAGTTGCAAAAGGCATTGTTGATAAAAACCGTGTATGTATCGTCGGCGCTAGTTATGGCGGCTATGCAGCCTTAGCGGGGGCAACCTTTACTCCTGATTTATATAAGTGTGTGGTGTCTATTAACGGAGTATCTGATGTTGAGCAGATGTTAGAGACCGATGAGAATGATTATGGTAGTGATCATTGGGTGGTGTCTTATTGGCAAGATGTTATTTCTAAAGGGGATGTTAGAGAAGACCACTTAGAGCAAATATCTCCAATTAATCATGTTGCAAAAATCACCGCGCCAATATTATTGATCCATGGTGAGCGGGACAAATCAGTATCATTTGAACAATCAGAAAATATGTTTGATGAGTTAGAAGATGCCAACAAAACTGTCACCTTTATTGAGTTAGAAAAAGGTGATCATCACCTCAGCAATGCTAAAAATCGGATGAAGACGCTTGAGGCTATTGATGAATTTATCAAACAACATATCTAAGCAATTGTATGTAGAAAATGATTGACCTTCATTGTCGTTAAGGCAGTTCAGTGGTTTGATTAATTGTAAGTGCTCTGCTAGTGTTTATTCAACAATAGGGAAATATTATTCGTATGATGTGGCATTTTACTTCTATCGCTCAGTACCTTATCAAACGAAAAAAAATAAATTTTTGTCAAATATTGGTAATTATTTTTCCCCCAATAATTACCAACAAGTCTTTTCATATTAACAACTATAAAACGTTTCGCGAGAGAGCCTAAATGAATTTTTGGGATGAATTAAAGCGTCGTAACGTAGTTAAAGTTAGTGTTGCCTATTTAGCCTTAGCCTGGTTAATCATTCAGATCACTTCTATCGCAGTACCTGCAATGAACTTACCTTTAGTCATGAATAAAATTGTTTTCTTCATCGGTTTAATTGGCTTTCCTTTTGCTTTATTTTTTGCATGGGCATTTGAATTGACACCTGAAGGTATCAAAAAAACGGTTGAGGTCGAAAACCATTTATCTATCGCCAATGTTACCGGACGTAAGCTAGATTTTATGATTATTGGCCTATTAATCGCAGGGTTAAGCTTTGTCATCTGGGATAGCTATTTAGTAACGGATGACATTCAAACAGATAATTTAGCAACGACGGGGAAATCTACTTCAATAGCGGTCATACCTTTGGTGAACATGAGCTCACACAGTGATAATGAGTTTTTTGCTGCAGGCGTACATGAAGAAATTTTAACTAAACTTTCCTATATTAAAGGCCTACGAGTTGCGTCTAGAACCTCCACACTCAAGTATATTGATTCTGACATGTCAATTAGGGATATCGGTCAAGAACTCGGCGTTAGGTATGTCGTTGAAGGTTCAGTAAGGCGCATGAATAATCATGTTCGCGTAACAGCTCAGTTGATTGATGCCAAAACAGATACTCATATTTGGGCGAGTAACTTTGATCGAGAGCTTAAAGATATTTTTGCCATTCAAAGTGCGATTGCTGAAGAAATAAGCAACTCTATTCACCTTGAAATACAACCTTCTACGGTTGGCAAATTAAAGGGCATGGCCACTCAAAGTGTTAAAGCCTACGATTTTTATATCAAAGCACAAAGTATCGAGGCGAGTGAACGTGAAAGTGAAGACTCGCTTAATAGAACCAGGTATTTACTACAGCAGGCAGTAAAAGAAGATCCTGACTTTGTCGATGCATGGGGATTACTTAATGAGGTATGCGATCATATGATCCGCAATATGCATATGGCTAACTGGTATAACAATGATGCGGTTAAATTAGCTGAATTAACAGCTGAGGCGAAACACGCATTAGAAAAGGCGGTTTCTTTAGCCCCTACCAACCTCGAAACTTTGCTTGCACTTGCCAGTGATTATGTTGCCGAACGGTCAAGCTCTGAGTACAGTAAAAATCGTCGTAAACACATTGACCAAGCAATAGAGCTTTACCCGGACTCAGGTATGCCCTGGTATGATTTAGGTTGGTGGTATGAATTAGATGGTGATATAAAAAATGCCGATATTGCATTTCGTAAGGGTGTTGAGAAAGACCCTTTTCATGCCCGAATTCTGCAAGGAACTCACATCTTTTATTCCGGTAATAACGTGCCTTCAGACAGTGATGGTTCTTTTTCAAATTTACTCTACCAAAGACTAGAAAATAGCGTCGGCGGCGTATCAAGCTTTGATAAGTTGGGTAAACTTTGGCGACGTTTTTTAGTCACGGCTGACGACAGTATTTATCAAGATTTTGGTGCTAACCTTGAATCTGATTTTGTCATCAACCTTCCTTTTAATGTTTCAAGGTATGCATCAATATTTCAAAGCCCTATCGATATATTTTTATTGCACGAGGATAAAGTTTCAATTAGCAATGACTCTTCAAACATTGAAAGAGTTAAATTTATTGATGTAAATATAATATTATTAGAGCATTATTTGCGCGAAGCAAATAACGAAAAAATTGACGTTATTGCCACAAAGTTACTGCAACTAAAAAATCTCCAATGGCAAAGAGGTTGGGAACCCTACATTCTTAAATTGTCAGCATTTTCATATGCATCTATTGGAAAATTAGAGCAAGCAAATGTCTTAGCTCAGCAAATAATCGAGGCGCGTAGCGATAACTTTGATCCTTATGGTATGGAGGCCATTATCGCTATGTCCTATGTTGATCTTGATTATGCTGTCGAACTTTTATTTGCTGAAGAAAGTAAGTATGAAAACTGGTTAGGAATGGATTACTTGGCTATCGATACCGCAACGAATTGGCGATTATTATCTCATCCTAAAGTAGTAAGTTATTACAATACTGATGGCAAGTGGATTAACTACCTGTCTAAACGATTACCAGCCTATGCAAACTCGGACAAATTAAAGAAATAAATATACATCGAATTTAACGTCCACTTTTCATGTTTTCTAGTCTTTCACAATAAAGATCACTTGCCGCTTCAATTGTGTGCCAGCTTCATCCAGTAAGTATAACCTTCAAAATTTGCTATACCAGCAAGGGCTGCCGTTTGCGCTGAAAAGTCGCATCTTTGTGACAGCAAGTTTTGCAAACGTTCCCCCTCTTTATGTTTCACATGTTTCAAAAAACAGCTTTACTTGTTCTAGATTATTACTCACTTTTCGGCACTCCGTTTAACAGCTCAGCAAATATTAATTTTAGTATCCCTAAACACAGTAAATATATTCCGTAAGTACCACCTCCGGATGATTTTGGCTCTTGCAAAGAGGGCTTATAATCGTTATCTATTATCTCAACTGTAGTAAAATTAGCATTGTTTTGGCTGACTAAATTAATGCTAAAGCTTTCAATGCTTTCAGCTTCCTCATCATCAATAATTTTCAATACAAGAAATTGCCTACTTTCCCCGTGCTCAAATGAGATACTTTGTTGGCTGATGACATAATCGACATTTCGTTTCGTGCTTTGGTCTTCAATCTCTACAGATGCAGTTAAGGTATTCAAATTACCTTGTACTCGCTTAACCAGTATTTGAATCGTGCCTGTTTGTTCATCAAAGCGATAAATGTCCTGAGCAAATTGTACTTGGCCACTGCCATTGCTGTTTATACTAGGATCTTCCTTGTTATTAATTTCCTCTAAGTTACTTACGCCATCAAAGTCATAATCATTAAAATCATCACTATCATCGCATTGCATAGGAGGGGACCAATTAAAAACCGTTTCAAATTGTTCGAAATAAAGCAGTTGCCAACAATAAATTGGATTATCCAACAGATTCAAATAATCCCAATGATTTAAGTGAAAAAGTGCGGAGATATCATGCACATCATTTGCCTGAATATTTAACCATTTTAGTTTTTTAAAATGTACTAATGGCGATATATCAGTGAGGAAATTAGAATATAAATTTACAGTGTGTAAGTTATCAAATGCTGAAAGTCCAGCAAGTGAATCTATACTTTTATCGGTGCAATCAAGGTCATTAATCATTCCTGTATATAAATAAACATCTTTCGGATGAGAATCATTAATACAAGCTTGCAGTGCTTGATCATTAAGAGTCCGTAGGGTGTTTTGTGTTAACTCTAAACTAGGGCTATCTTGATATAAATTTTCGGCTTGAAATCTAACTAAATTAAGGGCGTAACTTGCATCGGCACTTGCAAAAGTGTTGTCAGTGGCTACACCACAAGGTAAAAAATAACACTCTTTTTCGGGATTAGAAAATTGATATATCTTATTGCTTTTTGAAAAAAAACTTTGATAGGCCATTACCGTAACAAATTGATTTTCAACCCCATAACCTAAAGCAAAGTCAAACGTAATTCCTTTATATGGAGTTTGCTGACGGGAGTGATGTAAACCTAAGTTATGTCCCAATTCATGTGCCGCCACATAATCAGATCTATCCAAATAGATCGCACTATACATTTTATCTGCAAACCTTGAAATACCACCATTTTTACCGTTAGCCCATGCATAGCCTGAAATTGACGAATTCGATGAAGTAAGTGCCAACATCACCATATCGGCACCAACTTCATAGCGCAGTTTTCTAATAGGTGAAAATACAGCCGAGCTTGCTTTGGTTATATCATCAAGTGCGGTATCTAAACTTGTATCGTCAGGATAGTCGACCTCTAAGGTTGCCACTAATTGTATATTTATATATACCCCACTGTTGAAAAATATCTGATTGGTAACTTCAATAATATGATGAACCCTAGTCATTGGTAAATTATTATACCTCTCAATAGCATCCTGATTATAAACAACAAGTAAGTTTATATTTGCTATATTTGAGATAATATCTGCTTTGTTGTTATTTGCTGAGATTATGTTATTGATAGTTTTTGGTTTTACCGATAGTTCAATGGAGGCACTAGATGTGTGCAAGTTTGGAAGAATAAAATCGTCATCATTTGTCACGGAATAACTACGTTCTTCTGTAATTGTACCGTCGCTTTTATATCCTTCTATTGAATAGGTTTTATCAACCGTGGCAACGAATCCATAAAATGAATTATTTCCTACCGTTAATATTATCGGGTATGGCTTATTACTCAACGTAATTTCGCCTATATAGGTATTACTACCATTGGCATTTGGCTTAATGCGCTTAATTGTAGCTAAGTAGTTAAGAGAGTTATTTATAGGAACATTGATAGTTGCAGCAGGGGATAAATTTAATAACTGAGTTCTATTAAGGGTTATTCTGCTCACAATAGAAATACCATCTTTATTGACTGGGCGATATTCTATTTCTTCTTCGTCTAATTCAATTAATTGCCATACATTTTCAGAATAGCACGGCATAGATACTAATATTAAAATTAATAATAAGTGAATTTTCAACATGTTAATCCTTTAAGTTGTTGTCACTGATTATTTTTATTTTAATGTGCTTAAATCAAATTTGTTGTGCCCTTGGTAACGTCAATAAATTATAGTACAACAATTGCATTTTTTTAAATAAATTGCATCGATAACAAATATGAAAACATCATGAAGCATAAAAACTTCATGCTTCATGATGTTTCCATTTTGTTGTACCGAGAAGAAGAATAATAGTTATGGCTTAATGATCTCTTGCACTGCTAATTCTAGCTTTGGGTTATTAATGTCGGAGCTAGTTGATTTGTAAACCACCTTACCTTGACGATTTAGAAAGAACGTTGTTGGTGTGCCTCTAACACCGTACAATTTAACGACAGGTTCGCCATTAACCGCAGTGATGAAGTCATAACCTCTGGATTGTATTTCATCTTGAGGTAGAGCACCTTCATCTTCATTAAAGCTAATAGAAACTATTGTAATGCCTGAGTCTTGATATTTTTTTTCAAGCGCCACTAATTTCGGTTGCAGTTTTTTGCAGTACGGACACCAAGTTGCCCAAAAGTGTAAAATCACTGGTTTACCTTGGTAATCGCTAAGCGAAATATCCTTACCTGCTTGGGTGTTTAATTGCCATGCAGGAGCCGCTGGGAAATCAGCCGAGTTGGCACTAAATGTACTCAGCAAGCTAATGATAACGATGGTTTTTACAACTTTTAATAGGGATAAAATATTCATTTAACTTCTAATATTAATAATGGTTTTTTATAAGACCTTATAAGTTGACTGATTATTGCATCGATAGCATATTTATTATTTCACATTTTATTATATTAACTGCCTATGCATTTCGTTCATGAAAAAGTGTCATCGCAATTCCATTTCATCCCCAATTTGGTCCCACTAAGCTTATTAGTTGAGACTTTTATTGTATTTTTGTTCTAATAGAACACTGTAAAAATATTTGTATATATCAAGTGATAACGTGCCATTTGGTGAATGAAAATAATAATCTTGGAAGTTAACATGAATAAATCTATCGTCTATTACTATGAGTTATTGCTAATTGCCTTATTATTAATACTCATCAGCGCCTGTGGTGGCGATAGCAGTAAAACCGATGAAACTGTCGCGGATCAATCAACACAAAGCCCGAATTTAACCCACTTTTCATTTCGATATTCCAATAACCCGCAGCTTAGCTCTGATATATATGTTGATATTAACGGTAATCTACTTACGGCAAGAGTAAATTTGGACACACCACTTGATAATTTAGTTGCTACTTTTGAGCACGAAGGCGAAAAAATTTATGTTAATGGCACAGCGCAGGTTAATAGCGAAACCAGCAATGATTTTTCCGATACTATTACCTATATGATAGAAACTGATAGCGGTGATCAAGAGAGTTATCAAGTAAATTTATCGGTATTTACCGGCTTACCAATAATATACCTGAATACCGACGATGGTGGCCAAATAAACTCCAAAGATGACTATATAACTGGCTCTGTTTCTGTCAATCCAAACACTAACTCTACTGGCCTTAGCAATGTACCGATGAAAATCCGAGGCAGAGGCAATTCAACTTGGTTTACTCATCCTAAAAAACCTTACCAAATGAAGCTGAATGACAAAGCTGAATTTTTAGGAATGCCTAATGATAAAAAATGGTTATTTCTTGCCGAATATTCTGATAAAACATTACTAAGAAATACCATAGCTTTTGAAATGGGCCATATCAGCAATTTGGACTGGACACCGGCAAGTACGTTTGCGGAAGTGTTTATCAACAATCAATACAATGGCACTTACAACATTACCCAAAAAGTTGAAGAGTCAGATAACCGAGTCGCGCTTGGCGATACCGGCTATTTACTGGAAATTGACCAATTTGATCGACTCGATGCCGATGATACATATTTTTACAGCAATGATTTTCTAATTAACATTAAAGAACCAGACTTAGAATTTGACAGTAGTGAATATAATTACATTAAAGCTTTAATTAAAGAGTTTGAGTCGGTATTGCATGGTACGCAATTTAAAGACCCTACCCTTGGCTATGCTCAATATATTGATATTGATAGCTTTATTGATTGGTACTTAATAAGTGAAATTACTAAAAATGTCGATTCAAAGTTTTTTTCGAGCATTTATTTAAATGTAAAACCAGGTGAAAAAATCAAAATGGGGCCTTTATGGGATTTTGATTTATCCTTTGGTAATACCGATTATGCCGACAGTCAGTATTATTATGGCTTTTGGGTAAAAGACCATCCTTGGTATGCACGGTTGTTTCAAGATCCTGAATTTGTAAATAAAATTAGAACACGCTTTGCATACTTTAAAGATAACCAAAGTTATATTATCGATAAGATCAGTCAACAGGCCAAATACCTTGATGATGCCCAACAAGAAAACAATAAAAAATGGCAAACCATTGGTATTTACGTTTGGCCAAATGCGGTTGTGCTTGATACCTATGAACAAGAAGTTCAGCACATGAAAACTTGGTATTTAAATAGAATGAATTGGTTAGAAAGCGCGTTTAATAATTTATAAAGCGATCACCTAGTGTGGATATGATGTAATGCAGTGGATTGTTTATCTGCTCTGCTGCACTTTTATTGTATCTGGGTTACATTTCAGCTGTAAACATTAGAATATTATTAAGAAATACAGCTAATTTCGGCTAAACAATATTGGTTTGTTGTTATCGACAAATGGTGATTGTTGTATTGATAAGAGTGAATGATAAAATGAATGATTTTCGCACAACTCATCAATGGCCTGACAATGAAAAGATGGCCGTAAGTTTGTCTTATGATGATGGTCTTAACAGTCAATTAGACAATGCTATCCCTGCGCTCAAAAAATATGAATTTAAAGCTTCATTTTATCTTGTAGTAGGTTATGCGGCAGTTAAAGAACGGTTTATGCAGTGGCGCGCTGTTGCTCAGCAAGGACACGAACTGGGTAATCATACCGTACATCACAGATGTTGTTCGTCTTTGCCGGGACGAGAATGGGTTAGTTTTGAACAAGATCTTGAACAATATTCAGTCACCGAAATCAAAGACGAAGTGCTTGCAGCCAACACTTTTCTCAATACAATTGACAACAAAACTGAAAGAACCTTTACCCCTCCTTGTAATGATGTGATTATTAACGGTGAAAATTATCTTCCTTTAGTTGCCCCCTACTTTGTAGCAATCAAAGGTCATGAACAGTTGGGGCCTGATTTTGTCAGCACCTTGGTACCGCAAGTCCAGTCTAGTCAAGGGCTGAGCTTGGCTGAAATGGTTGAAAGAGAAACCCAACAAGGCACGAGATTACTCAACATTATTTTTCACGGTATTGGTGGCGACTATCTGAGTGTAAGCAATGAAGAACATAACGCCTTGCTTTCTTACCTTAATGAAAACAGCAAAAGCTATTGGGTCGATAGCTATATCAATATTATGAAATACCTCAATAAAAACAAGGCATTATAATGACTACGAGTTAAAAAACTCATATTAGGTGCGTTATCAGTACCTAATATTTTTCGAGGCTAAATACGCTTTTTTACACAGCAGACAGGGCCGTTAGTTTGCCGCGTTTAATACTTGTTCCAATTTTAAACCCGTTAACTTCATCAAACTTTTTACCACATAAAACATGATCGCAATTAACATTACCATTGACGGTATGGCAATTACTGGATAACTTAACATGGTCATTTCACCAAGCTGTTCATTAAACTCTGTAGTACCTGCTGGGCTAACAACAATCCATTTAGCTAATAAGTAATTCATCGTTGCAGAAAAAACAAAGGTTATAGATAAAAGGTGATTTGCCCACTGAATCTTTGCTTTAAACTCCTCAGTTTTGTTTTTATTTGATAGCGTCTGATAGATTAAATCTAAATTAAACAACAATGGGTTTAATAAAACTTTGGCAATTAATGGTTTACCCCAGAAGCCAGATATTAGCACCACTAACCCTATGGCTGATGGAATAGCAGCTTCCTTAATTGCTAACCATTGCACATCCAATTCAAATAAACCTATACCTCCAGTTAACAAGGTACTTAAAAATCCAAGTAACGAAATAAAGTTCATCGACTTGTTTTTAATAAAATCATGCAAGCCATAACCAATAGGAAATAATAACGCGACAACTAAGGCATACACAGAGCCTAGATATTCGGGGCCCGATAATTTCATTAGAATAACCGACGGGATAACAATATTATAAATGAGTTCTAACAATGTATTATTAGGGCGTTTGGTTGTTGGTGGTGTTTGAGTTGACATTATACTTTCATATTAAGGAAAAACTGACAATAGTCAGTCTATTTAGGGCTCCATACATTTTATCTAATAATAGATAAAATGTCATACTATAATCGTGTATTGATTTTGGATACTTAATAAAGAGGTACTATTACAAACAACACTATAGCTAATTATCTAGTACAGTATTTTTATAAAAATTTTTCATCAGGGGGGAGCATGGCATGAGCCAGTAGTTCTATTGATGAAAATAATCATAAAGCGTTTTTAGAATCACAACTAATGTCTGATACGTGACATAGATAGCTCCTCTAAGCGAACCAGCCACTACCGCCCCAACATCACAAATCTAAACTTAGCAGTTATTTACTTCCTCTATGCCACTGAATGATATATCAACCTTCTACCGATTCTTTCTGATTTAGAGACAGTATTTATAAACAACTTAAATGAGATTAAACGGATTACTATCATATTAATATATACTTTAAAGAAGCGATAATACTAAATATATTCCACCGACTATGAGTAAATAAATAATTTTATTTGTACAATTATTCAATATATATGTTTAATTTTTGTTTGTTTTCCATTTCATCGCGCCCTAAATACCACCTCGCCGTTTTAGTATTGTTTTAATAACCAGGTTGTCACATGGTCATTGTAGATGTTTTTTATTCAGCTGAATAATGGCATATCAATAAGTAACCAAAGTTAATAATTAAAACTTAAAACAATGATCAGTGGGGCAAGAATGAAGCACATTAATAAAAGAAAGCACTTCAAGCAGAGCATATTAGTCGCGGGTTTATCACTAGCGATGACTGCCTGTGGTGGCAGCGATTCATCAGATAATGATATTGATGAATTAGACGTACCACTAACAGTCGTTAATACTGCACCAAAAATTGATAGTACCGCAGCATTATCGATAGAAGCTGGTCAAGTTTATACTTACATTTTTGCTGCAAGTGACGATAATATTGATGATACTCTAACATTATCAATAGACAACGTACCAAGCTGGTTAAGCTTTGATAATACTACAGGTGTATTAACTGGTACTCCAACCAACATTGATGCTGGAGCATATGCAATAACTTTATCGGTAAGTGATGGCGCAGATATAGTTAGACAATCGTTTTCGATTACAGTGACATTATCAGATGATCTCGAACCAGCCCCTGCAGCTGAAGACTTTGTTATTTTTGCAGACAACCAACTTGCCAGTTGGCCTGCCTGGGATTGTTGTGGCGGTTCAACGCCTGTGGTAGTAGATGGCGGTGGTGATTATGGTAATGTGGTTGAATTTAGCATTGGCGCAGCTGCGACTGTTATGGGTTTTATTAGTCGTGAAGGCGATGGTGCAGTAGATGCAATGCCTTATAATGCGTTTGCTTTAGGCGATAATGGCACATTTTCATTTGATTTAAAAATGACTGCATCACCTGGTGATACAGCATGGAATTTTAAAGCGGAAAGTAATGGCGGACCTGATGCTGGTGGTACTGCACTTGAAGTTGATTTATCAACTAGCCAAGAAGCTCACCCTACACCATTACTAGATACATGGCAGACTTATACCTTTAAGATTAGTGATTTAGTTGCTGCTGGTTTAGATGCCAGAGCAATTGATGTCCTTATGATTTTCCCCGCTTGGAGTACTGGTGAAGGCGCTATTTACCAAGTTGATAATGTAATATTCTCTTCTGGCGATGAACAACCGCCTGTTGAACCGCCTGTTGAACCATCTGCTGAGCTAGTGGTTAATGGTAGTTTCGATGATGCTGACAATAATTGGATTGGTGCTACTGTTATCGCCGAAGGTGACAATAACGTTTTCCAAGCGACGGTTGACACAGCCGGTGATGTTTGGGCCGTTAACTTAAGCCAAGTGATGACGCTGGTGGCAGGTAAAACTTATACGTTAACGTTTAAAGCAAAAGCAGAAGTCGGTCGTACGATTGTTGCAGGTCTTGGTTTTAACCATGATCCTTGGACAGCGTCTACCGAAGTGGTTAGCTTAACAACAGATTGGGCTACTTACACTTATACTATCACGCCTGAAGCTGGTGATGATAATAGCCGAGTATTGTTTGATATGGGTGGTGAAGCAGGTGATGTTTACCTCGACGATATCAGTGTAATGGTAGAAGGC
Organism: Colwelliaceae bacterium BS250; assembly: GCA_040779355.1. Lineage (GTDB taxonomy): Bacteria > Pseudomonadota > Gammaproteobacteria > Enterobacterales > Alteromonadaceae > Thalassotalea_A. The sequence continues at coordinate 177,664 of JBFONS010000010.1, forward strand.
GAAGAGCCGCCAGTAGAGCCACCAGTAGAACCAGCTGTTGAATTAGTGATTAATAGTGGTTTCGATGATGGTGCCAATAACTGGATTGGTGCTACTGTTATCGCCGAGGGTGACAATAACGTTTTCGAAGCGACGGTTACTGCGCCCGGTGATGTTTGGGCCGTTAACTTAAGCCAAGTGATGACGCTTGTGGCAGGTCAACCTTATACGTTATCGTTTAAAGCAAAAGCAGAAGTCGGTCGTACGATTGTTGCAGGTCTTGGTTTTAACCATGATCCTTGGACAGCGACTACTGAAGTGGTTACCTTAACAACAGATTGGGCTACTTACACTTATACCATGACTCCTGAAGCTGGTGATGACAACAGCCGAGTATTATTTGATATGGGTGGAGAAGCTGGTAATGTCTACCTCGACGATATTAGCGTAATGACAGTAACCGATGGAACGCCAATTGATCCAGTAGACGAAACTCGCACTCCTGGTGACTCAGGCGATGGTGCAACAACCACAACCACTATGGGTGTTGATTTTGAAGGTCCACAACTCACTTGGACATCGTTTGATACTGCTAAAGTGCAATATGTTGCTAACCCTGAGCCAACTAGCTTGATTAACGATTCTAATAGCGTTGCTTTGTTCGACATTATTCAAGCTGATGGTGAATGGATTGGAGCAAAAACTGAAGGTATTGATAATTTTGCTTTAGATTTATCGAACTGTACTGTGAAGCTTGATGTTTACAAAGACACCATGAGTGAAGTGCATGTGAAATTTGAAAAATTCAATGGTGATGGTTGGGGCTCTGCGGGCACAAAAAGTGCGTCTAATACATTAGTGGACCAATGGGAGACGTTAACGTTTAATTTCTGTGACATGATTGATCACCCTGAAAATGATGATATTGGCGGTCTTGCTATATTTCCTGATAAAACAGGAGCTCGAAGCCAAGATACCTTGAACTACGTTGATAACATCATGTTCTCAGCAGGAGATGTTGTAACCGAGCCAGCACCAATTGTTGGTACTGAATTAGTGGTAAATGCTGGTTTCGACGATGGTGCCAATAATTGGGTTATGGGTGGTGCTGTGATCACCGAAGGTGACAATAGCGTTTTCGAAGCTACAGTTACCGCACCCGGTGATGTTTGGGCCGTTAACTTAAGCCAAGTGATGACGCTTGTTGCAGGTCAACCTTATACGGTATCGTTTAAAGCAAAAGCAGAGGTCGGTCGTACGATTGTTGCAGGTCTTGGTTTTAACCATGATCCTTGGACAGCGACTACCGAAGTCGTAACGTTAACAACAGATTGGGTTACTTACACATATACCATCACGCCTGACGCTGGCGATGATAATAGCCGAGTATTGTTTGATATGGGTGGTGAAGCTGGTAATGTCTACCTCGACGACATCAGTGTAATAGTAGCAGCCCAATAAATTACGGCTAAGTTAAAAGTTAGTTGGTGGCGGTACCTTTTATATTGATAACTGGTATTGTCACTAAAAACTAATCTGTAGTTTACATTAACTCACTTAAAATGCCTTTAAACTATTGTTTAAAGGCATTTTTTTTAATTGCTTGTAGAACACCTAAGAAATGATGAATAAACACCTGAAGCTTATAAGCAACGCCTGACTCTAGTATAGTGACCGAAAGAACTTTACGCGCATATGCTCTTGCAAGCCTCTTTTTATCATTACCAATATTATCCGCCCTACCGCCCTAGCAATCCATTTTAGCGTAATAGCATTGTGTTGATTAACTTATCACTAGATGATGAATGTTTAGTCATGTTTGCAACCTAGAGCAGATATTGAAACACATTAAAATTAAAGTCATGGGATATAACTATGTCATTTTCGCTCACCGATCGCCGTTTTTTCCTGCCAGTAACTGTTCTGGTAGCACTAATAACATTATATGGCTGTGTACCCGATGCCGGTTCGGATAAGACGTCACAATACGAACTAGACGTTGACTCATCCGCAGATCATCAGACTAACGAGCTAGAAAAATTTGCTTGGCAGTTAATTTGGCAAGATGAATTTGATACGTCCACCATTGATCGCTCGAAATGGAATGCCGAAATTGACTGCTGGGGGGGCGGTAACGATGAACTGCAATGTTATACCGACCGTGCTGATAATGGTTTTACCCAAGACGGAATGCTGCATATGGTGGCAAAAGAAGAAGACTATAGCGGCCCAAAGTTTTCTGACATTCATCCCGAATACAATAGCAATGACAAATCAAAAACCTCGCCCTTTACTTCAGTAAGGTTGCAAACCAAAAACAAACTGTCAATTCGCTATGGCCGCGTCGACATTCGCGCCAAGGTCGCTCCAGGACAAGGAATGTGGTCAGCATTCTGGATGTTACCCAGTGATAATGTTTATGGCAAATGGCCAGCGAGTGGTGAGATCGATATCATGGAATCGTTAAACCCAGGCATCGCAGCCAATGAAGTGCATGGTACATTGCATTACGGCTTGCCTTGGCCGCAGTGGGAAAATAAAGTTGAAGCATTTCATATGGATGCCAGTCCGTCAGATAATTTTCATGTTTATTCTATTGAATGGCAGGCCGATGAAATTCGTTGGTATGTCGACTCAAAGCATTACCAAACCCAAAGTGCAACCGGCTGGTATAACTATATTTGGCAGGGCCAGGAACAAGGATTTCAGGTTGCCAATCCAGCGGCGCCCTTTGATCAAGAGTTTTATTTGATCATGAACATAGCGGTAGGTGGCAACTGGCCTGGAGAGCCTGATAGAAATTGGCCTGAAGATCGCAAAATGTTAGTTGACTATGTGCGTGTATATCAATGTCAAGATGGCCAACAAGGCTCACCTCAGCCCGATGGCAAAGGTTGCGCCACCATTGATGCAAACGTTACCTTAAATACCGATTTGGGCAAACCCGCTAGCAATCAATATAGCCTTTATACTGACGGCCCAGAAACGCTTAGCTTTGCCGTGCAAGGTGGTAAAGTAACCAATACTCTATACACCGCGGTTGCCGGATCGGCTGATGACAAAGTTGTTCAGCAAGATATTGAATTATCAGACCCTCATGGCAAGGTTTGGGATATTAAACTCAAAGGCAGTAATAGTGTTGCCCTAGTGTCTAATGCATCATCAAGCATGCCTGGATACGAAAAAGGATTAAGGTTTGAAGGCGGAACAAGTTGGTCACAAAATGGCGAGGTTGAGTTTGACTTAATGGTTAAAAACGCCTCTTCCGATAGCCAATTACTCCTTAGCATGGCAAGTGATAACGACCGAAAAGGCAGCACGGCAATTGATATGCCAGCACCCGGAAAGTGGCAACATGTTGTGGTAAAAGTCGCTGACATATTGTCGTCCCGTGCAGAAGAGGACGGGGTTGATCTTAGTAATGTAATGTCTCCCTTTGTACTTGATTACACGGGAACCAATGCCCACCTTCAAATAGACAATATCAAGTTAGAGTGCGCCTACAACTCTGAACCTGAATCATGGCAACTTGATCAGTCATGCGGTATATCCCCCCGTAAGACGCCAGCCAAAGCTATCTTTGAAACAATAAATGATCAAGATTGGACTGTTTGGGATTGCTGCTCAGGAGCCGAGTTTAGCCAAGTAGATGATAAGCAATTAACCAGCCAAGTAGTCGAGTTTAGGTTTGCAAATGCACCCACAGCTCCTGGATTTATCGCGCCCAGGCCTTTAGATATAAGCGATTATGCAGGTGGAACCTTGGAGTTTGATTTTAAACAAATTACCCCGCCACCTGTTGGTTCAACATGGTCGGTAAAGCTCGAAGCTGATATTAGCGCCGCCCAGGCACTCTTAACCGTTGGTGGACCTACACCTAATAATGAGTGGCAGCATTATGTGTTTGCACTGTCAAGCCAAATGGAAAATGCCGACTTGAGTAATGTTAAACGGATTTTAGTATTTCCTGATTGGGGCAAAGCCGAGGGCGCAGTTATGCGCATTGATAATGTTCGGTTTGTACCAGCAAAGGATTGATTTGGTTGTGGTTATCCTTAAGGTAAAAGGTTATTAATGGCAGTTGTCTTAACGATGTCTTAGGGATGCCTAACTATGGATATAATAATGTGCAATAAAAGTATAAAAAATGAAACCTGTTATCGTCAATATTATCCAGTTTACCGCGGTAGTAATCCACCTTAACGCAATACCATTGTTTTAATTAATTTATCACTAGATGATGATCAGTCAATGATGTTTGCACTATAGAGCAAATATAAATTTTTAATTGAGGTAAATGCAGTGAAAAACATCAACTATTCAGGCTTGTGCTCAAAAACACTCATTATTATTTCATCTATCTTCATGCAAAATGTTTCCGCTGCTGATAACCATGACTCGGGCAGAACAAATTATTATGCGCCCTACGCAGAACAAACACCCAAGGTAGACGGCGTAGCCGATGAAAGTATTTGGCAAACAGCGAAATGGCAAAACCTTGATAATCTTTGGTTAGGTCCTGAGTTTTCAAAAGAAGACTTTCAAGGCAGGTATAAAGTTGTTTGGACTAAAAATAAATTATATCTAATGGCCGAGATTGTTGATGATATTTTGATTGATAGCCATAGAGACCCCTTAACTCAATATTGGGACGATGATTGTTTAGAAATATTTTTAGATGAGGATTTCTCTGGTGGTGATCATCAGTTTAATCATAATGCCTTTGCCTATCATATGTCTCTTGATAATCAAGCGATTGATATTGGCACAAATAAACAAGCTCAAAATTATACTCACCATGTTGAAAGCCGCTGGCAGCAACAAGGCGATAAACTTATCTGGGAATTAAGTATCGATGTTTATACCGACGCTTATCAAGATTCAGCAACTGATAATCAACCGATTGAACTGACCGCAGGAAAAGTTATGGGCTTAATGCTCGCCTATTGTGACAACGACGGCAGTGTTTTACGCGAAAACTTTATCGGCTCAGAGGTTGCAGAGGGTGAAGGCAAAGACAGAGGTTGGATTGATGCAGGTTTGTTTGGCAAGTTGATTTTAGCCAAGTAGTTGATGGCTTACTTTAGCCATTTTTTCTTACAGCAAGAGTCTGAATATGAAAATTACCAAAAATAATCTTATGTTTGCGACATTGTATTCAATGACATTGAGTGGCTTTGTGCTACAAAATGCAGGAGCACAGGTGCCTCAAAATTCTCCAGATATTAATTATCGACTTACCACCACTGCAGAAATATTACTCACCAGTGAAGCCGGCGCTAAAATAGCGCCACAGCAAAACCTAACATTTCAGCAAGGTACACCTAGTGGCAAAGTGATCGTCATCAGGCCTGAGATTGTAAAACAAAAAATAATCGGTATTGGTACATCTTTTACCGAGTCTTCTGCGTATGTTCTAGCACACCTAGATAAAGACAAAAGAGCAGAAGTGATGGAAAATATCTACGGTGAGAAAGGCGCAAACTTTTCTTTAGCTCGTACCCACATTGGTGCTACCGACTTTGCTGTTAACGGTAAGTATTCGTATGCAGCAGTGGCCAATGATATCGAGTTAAAACACTTTAGCATTGATGTTGATCAAGATGGTTTTAGCGCCAAACAACATCCAGGCATAAAAGATCAGCAGTTTGATTTATTACCAATGATCAAGCAAGCCTATGCGATTAAGAGTAAACAAGCGGACCAAGATTTAAGAATTGTGGCATCGGCATGGACAGCGCCGCCATGGATGAAAGATATCGACGATTGGTACATTAAACCGACCGCTGAAAATAACCATCAAGGTACAGGCGGTAAATTAAAACCACAATATGAGTCTACCTATGCAGATTACATTGTTAAATATCTTGATGCTTATCAACAGCAAGGTGTTGATATTTGGGCGCTAACCCCGGTAAATGAACCTCATGGCAATAGTGGTCAATGGGAAAGCATGCATTTTACCCCTAAAACTCAAAATAATTTTATCAAAAATCATTTAGGGCCAAAACTAAAAGCCAGTGTTCATGAAGATGTAAAACTACTTATTTACGATCAAAATCGTGATGGCATAGAACATTGGACAGATGAAATTTTAGGTGACCAAGACACTGCTCCTTATGTTTATGGTACCGCTGTACATTGGTATGAAAGTACGTTCAAAGTTAATGAAGATGTATTTGATCGAGTCCATGAAAAATTTCCTGAGTTCTCAATTATTCATACCGAAGGTACCATTGATGATTTAGGCAAGGATGCCCCTGAAGGTATCTTAGATCCTATTCGTTTTAAAGAAAGCAACTGGTTTAACAATGATGATTTCTGGTGGAATGACAATGCTACCGATTGGGCATACACCGCCACATGGGCACCAAACAGCGATGATCATCCTATTTATACTCCGGTACATCGTTATGCGCGAAATATTATTGTGAGCTTGGATCATTGGCTAGAAGGATGGATAGATTGGAACATAGTTTTAGATAAAAATGGTGGTCCAAACCATGTCGGCAACTTTTGTGGTGCGCCTATTATGATTGATACAAAAACCGGTGAAGTCTACTACACGCCAATTTATTATGTGCTTGCGCAATTTAGTAAAACAATCAGGCCCGGTGATAAAGCACTGCAAGTCGATAAGCAATTAGATGGCCTAGATGAAGATGCATTGCACGCAAGCGCCGCGATTAATGACAAAAAATTAGTCAGTGTGCAATTATTAAATACCACCAAACAGCCAATAACGTATTCATTAAAAATAGGCAGTCAGTATGCAACAGTTGCTATTGCAGCTAATGCGGTGCAAACGGTCCGAGTTCAGTTATAACGTTTTAACTATTCATCATTTAATATGAGAAAAATAAATGAATACACACCCTTGTCAAATATTAGCTTTGGATAATGGGGCAAAGCTAATATTTACCCCCTGCCCTGGCACTAAATCTGTAAGTCTTGAGGATTCAATACTGCAGTTAAAGCAACAGCAAACCTCAATGTTAATCACCTTAATGGCTGATGAAGAAATGATGGCGAACAATGCCCTTTCGATACCTGACGTTTGTCATAGACATCAAATTGCTTGGCTGCAATTGCCTATTGTTGATGACGAAGCGCCGGCAAATGCATTTGAACAGCAATGGCTTAAGCATAAACAAGCTATTTTAGATGAAATAGATAATCAAGGCGTAGTAGCTGTTCATTGTAAAGGCGGCACAGGGAGAACAGGAACCGTTATAGCAATGATATTGTTACAACTTGGATGGTCAGCCACAAAAATAATTACAGAGGTACAGGCGATTAAACCGAAGGCATTACGAATTGATGTTCAATTAGACTATTTGAATACATTATTAAGCACTGACAACCTTGACCTATTTACTTAATAAATAAGTAAATAGGTATTAAAAAGGACTGATAAAGTAAATTATCAGCCCTTTTTATTATTACTATTAAGATATTGTATTAATTAATATGCACCAGCAGCATAGGTTAACTCATAACTGTGGCTGTATAATTCAAGAATATTTCCAAACGGGTCTTCCATATAAATCATCCGATAGGGTTTTTCACCAGGGTAATAATATCTTGGCTCTTTCATGCGTTTTTTTCCGCCGGCGGCGACGATAGCTTCAGCGAGTTCTTCTAAGTTAGGATCTTGTACACAGAAATGAAACACACCTGTTTTCCAATACTCAAAGTTGTCTTCAGGTTGCTCTTGATTAGCAAATTGAAAAAGCTCAACACCAATACGATCACCTGTAGACATATGAGCAATTTTAAATTTACCCCATTTAGGGCCAAATACATCGGTACACATTTCACCGATAGCACTGTCGTCTTCAAGGATTTCAGTTGGTTCCATAATTAAATACCAACCTAAAACTTCAGTATAAAATTTAACCGCAGCTTCCACATCAGGTACTGAAATACCGATATGTGAAAATGTTCTTGGGTATGCTTTGCTCATTTAAAAATCCTTAATTTTAGAATTACATTATTTAAAAAATTCGGTCAATTAAAGCCTGTGTTTATGCTTTACTATAAAACTCTATTACCACCAACTGTAGTAGTTTTATCAAAAAATGGCGTTTATTCTCCTCAAAGAATAAACAACCATAAATCGTCTTTTATAATAAAGTGCTGTTCATTTTATTTGTTATTAAGCTAACTTAGCTCGACGTGCCTCTAACTGTTTACGAATGTCATGGGCTATTTCTTCAGTGATTGGATATTTTGCTACCAACCAAATCGCAACAATTGAGCAAAGCACTGGCACAAGTACATCGGCTAATCGCATGTAGAATAAGGTATCCGGTAATTGCTCACCGCCTAGCGCTACATCAAAGCCAGTTGCATTAAGTAAGAAGCCACCTGCAGCCATTGCTGCTGCTAAACCTAATTTAACAACCCACCAAAAAATAGAGCCAAACATACCTTCTCGGCGTTCACCTGTCTCTAATTCATCAAGATCACACACATCAGCAACCATAGAGCCCATCAAGGTGAATAACCCGCCTAAACCAAAAGCAAAAAATATCGGAGGAATTAGCACTAATTGTGGGTTATCAGGGGTAAAACAAATCCATTTTAATGCATAGCCAAAGATAGAAATAGCGATGGTAATGAAGAATGCATTTCGTTTACCGTACAGAGTCGACAACTTAGTCACAATAAATATAGAACAGGATGTTGCAATAAATGACACAGTACCAGCCCAACCAATATACTCAGCACCTAACGCCTGATCACCACCAAATACATAATAAATAATGACATAACTTTGGAACGCAGCAACCATCATAAAACCGTTAAAGACCAGAAAAGTTGCACCACATAATTTAAGGAATGGTTTAAATTTAACGGTAATGGCAAACCCTTTAAAGAAATCTTTAACAGAGGCCATCATACTTGTTGGCGGTGCCTCTTTAATAGGAATGTCTCGCGAGGTAGGTATTTGAACAAATCGTTCAGAAAGAAATATGGCCGGTAATATCCCAATGCAAATCGTAAATATGCCAATAAGAAGAGCTAACCAACCAGCACCCTCGATCATATCGCTAAATAGATTTTCATTTTGCATAAACAATAAGAACCATGGTGCAACTAGCCATGCAAATTGTCCCATGAAATTTTGAACCGCCATTACCCGGGTTCGTTCATGGTAATCTGGAGTCAACTCGTAACCTAAAGCAACCCAAGGGGTAGCAAAAACAGTGTAAGCAATATAAAAAATGGTAGAGCCAATCAAGAAAAACCAAAAATAAAAGTTTTCACTTTGGCCTCTGGGTAATTGCCATAATAACACAAAAATAATACCTGAAACGATCGCGCCGATGAATATATAAGGACGACGTCTGCCCCATCTTGATCTAGTATGATCTGAAATATAGCCCATTAGAGGGTCTGTAAACGCATCGATAAAACGAGGCAAGGCTCCTAATAAACCAACTAGGGCAGGATTCATCCCTAATCCTAAGTTAAGTACGATAGCCATGGTCACCATTGCCGCACCTAACAAGTTATTGATAAATGCCCCTAGTCCATAGATAAACTTTTGCGGTAGAGAAATTTTATCAGCTTCTGCCGTTTGATGGTGCTCATTGATACTCATTTCACGATTCCCGTGTGATTTTTTCGATGATAGTGTCTAAATGAGCAATTAATCCAGTGCTTAATATAGAGTTATCAATTAAAGGTTACTTCGACCTTATATAAAAATACTTGTTAAACAATAGATAAGCGATGAGGGGGACTAATAAACGGTGAACAGGACAGTCATTAATATTTAGCTGATTAAAATCTAAATAATAAACATTTTTTAAGAATTTATTATTAAAAAACCACGTTATCTCAATCTAAGTCCGTTTTAGCTTATTTATGTTGTTAAATAAGCCTGCCGATATATGTTATAACCATATAAAAATTTAAATAAAATTTAGGGTTAATCTTTACTAATGTCAGCTATAAAACCTGCTCTAATGAGTGATGAAGCAATAAACAGCCATGCTGAGCTGGCAAAGTCATTACTCAAGCAAATGACAATAGCCGAGAAAATTGGCCAAATGAGTCAATTTATGGGTCATGAAGGCGTTATTCCTGAGTACTTATCATTAGCAATTAAACAAGGTAAAGTTGGCTCGGTATTAAATGAAGTTGATGTAGATACGGTAAACGAATTACAACGTATTGCCATTGAAGAAAGTCGATTGCGTATTCCGTTGTTAATTGGCCGAGATGTTATCCATGGCTTTAAAACAATCTTTCCAATCCCTTTGGCTCAGGCGTCCTCTTGGTCAACAGAAATTATTGAACAAGGTGCAAAAATTAGTGCCTTAGAGGCTGCAAGTTCCGGTATAAACTGGACCTTTGCACCTATGATCGATATCAGTAGAGATCCACGTTGGGGTCGTATTGCAGAAAGCTTAGGCGAAGACCCTTTCCTTTGCTCTACTCTAGGTGTTGCTATGGTGAATGGTTTTCAAGGTGATTCACTTGCAAATAAAGGCTCTATTGCCGCATGCGCCAAACATTTTGCCGGTTACGGCGCTAGCGAGAGTGGCCGCGACTATAACACCACAAATATTCCAGAAAACGAATTAAGAAATGTTTATCTGCCACCATTTAAAGCAGCTGCAGAGGCTGGTGTTGCAACTTTTATGTCCTCTTTTAGTGACTTAAATGGTGTTCCTGCATCTGGCAATGAATGGTTAATGCAAGACATCTTACGTGGTGAATGGCACTACCCTGGCTTTGTCGTAAGTGATTGGGATTCTATTAGACAGTTGTCTATACATGGCTTAACCGCTAATGATAAAGACTCTGCGTGCGCGGCGGTAACTGCAGGTATTGATATGGAAATGGTCAGTACTACTTATCATGACTACCTTGAGCAGCTCGTTAATGAAGACAAAGTAAATGTTGCGCAATTAGATGTGATGGTAAGTCGTATTCTTACTTTGAAGTTTGAGTTGGGGTTATTTTCAAATCCTTATACTGAACCAGCATCTTACCCACAATTATTAGATGATAGTAGTCTTAAAGCGGCGCAAAATGCGGCAGCTAAGAGCTGTGTATTACTTAAAAATGACCAGCAAACATTACCATTATCAACTAACGGTTTAAACAGCATTGCCGTCATTGGCCCACTAGCTGATGACGGCTACGAACAACTTGGCACTTGGGTTTTTGATGGTGAAGCCAAACATAGCCAAACTTGTTTACAAGCAATTAAACAGTCAGTAGGTGAAAATATTGAGATACATTATTGCAAAGCATTAGAAACCACCCGCAGCACTAATCAACAAGACTTTGGCGAAGCTGTGGCAAAAGCTAAACAAGCAGATGTCGCTATATTAGTGCTTGGTGAAGAATCAATTCTCTCTGGTGAAGCCCATTGTCGCTCTAATATCGATTTACCGGGGAGCCAAGAGCAGTTAATTGCAAAAATAGCACAAACAGGTACGCCTATTGTGTTGGTTATTATGGCAGGACGACCATTAACATTAGAGAAAATACTGCCACAAGTCGATGCTATTTTATACGCTTGGCATCCTGGCACTATGGGCGGACCAGCTATTGCCGACATATTGTTTGGCAAGGTAAATCCATCCGCGAAATTACCGGTAACGTTTCCGCGCAATGTTGGCCAAATCCCTCTGTATTACGCACAAAAGCATACAGGAAAACCGGCAACCCAAACCTCATTTGTGCATATGAATGACATCCCCAATAGAGCTCCGCAAACGTCACTAGGTATGGCGGCCACCCATTTAGACACCCACTTTTCGCCACTGTTTCCATTTGGGTTTGGTTTGTCATATAGTACCTTCGAATATGCCGATATTAATTTAAGTAGCCCAGCAATTACTTTTGAGCAGACATTACAAATATCAGTCACCCTAACCAATACCAGTGATACCGCAGGTGATGAAATTGCCCAGCTCTATATTAGAGACTTAGTTGCCAGTGTGACAAGGCCGATTAAAGAATTAAAAGGTTTTCAAACAGTACAACTATCCGCCGGCGAGAGTAAAATTATCACCTTTACTTTAACCGTACAGGATTTATGCTTTTATGATCGAAAGATGCAATTTCGAGCTGAAACGGGAACATTCCAAGTGTTTGTAGGCAGCGACTGCCAAGCCGCCTTAAATTGTGAGTTTCAACTACAAGGAAGTACGAATGAACAATAATGAACTAAACAACATTCATGCGAAAATTGATAAACTTTTATCGGTAATGACGATTGCCCAAAAAGTTGGGCAAATGACCCAAGTCGAACGTATGACCTGCACCCCTGATGATGTAAAAAAATATCACTTAGGCTCGGTACTCAGTGGCGGTGGTTCGGGACCAGAGCATAATAACCCACAAGACTGGGTTGATATGATTGATTCATATTGGTGTTCCTCAATGGAGATTGATGAAGATCACCTAGCTTTGCCTATAATTTACGGAGCAGATGCCGTTCACGGAAACAGCAATGTTAAAGGTGCCACAGTATTTCCCCATAATATTGGCTTAGGCGCGGCCAACGATGAAAATTTAATGTACCGCATTGCCCAAGTTACCGCTAAAGAAGTACTAGCAACAGGAATTGATTTAGCATTCGCCCCTAACTTGGCTGTTGCCAAAGATTATCATTGGGGCCGAACTTATGAAAGTTATGCGCAAACACCTGAAATAATTAATAAATATGCACCAAGTATTATTGCAGGAATGCAAAGTGGAATTGTTAATGACAGCGTGTTTTGTTGTATTAAACATTGGGTTGGCGATGGTGGTACCACTCATGGCATTAATCACGGCGATACGGTATTGACCTGGGAAGAACTCAATAAAATTCATATAACACCGTTTGTTGAGGCCATTAACGCTGGTGCTCTTATTGTTATGGCATCGTTTTCTAGCTGGAACGGTGATAAATGCCATGGTCATAAATTTTTAATCGATGACGTACTTAAAAACAAGATAAAATTTTCTGGGTTTGTGCTTTCAGACATGGATGGCATTGATTATTTATCGAATGACTTTTATAAAGCTGTCGGCTTAGGCGTAAATGCCGGCATAGATATGTTTATGATCCCGCAAAACTGGAAAGAATTTATCGAACACTTAATCAGTCATGTTGAGTTGGGTTCGGTATCGATGAGTAAAATTGATGATTCAGTTAGACGTATTTTATACGTAAAGTTTGCTATGCAGTTATTCGATAAACCACGTCCGAAAGAAAGGCAATGGGCAAATGACCCGAGTTTTGGTAGTAAAGAGCATAAAGAAGTGGCTCGTGAAGCTGTTAGAAAGTCATTAGTACTATTAAAAAATAACCATAATGCTTTACCATTAAATAAGCAGAACCGATTTTTAGTGTGCGGTAAAAATGCAGATAATATTGGCCATCAATGTGGTGGTTTCACTATTGATTGGCAAGGTATTTCTGGTAATGACTCATTTCCTAATGGCACATCTATATGGCAAGGAATACAGCGCACGTCTCCAAATTCAGAGCTGTTCACTAGCGTAGAATCTATTACCCAAAATCAAACTCAATTTGATGCCGCGATTGTTGTCATTGGTGAAAAACCCTATGCCGAGGGTATAGGTGATATAAGAGAAGATAATGAAGTTATTATGGAAACAGGTTCGATGGTAAATGGTGAAATATCTATATCAGAACCCTATGGTAACTCAATTGAATTACAGCACTTACATCCAGAAGATTTACAAGTTATACAAGCTCTTACAGCTAAGAACATACCAGTTATTGCCGTGTTAATCTCAGGCCGTCCTTTGGTTATTAATGAAGAATTAAAACTTTGTGATGCTTTTGTCGCAGCATGGTTACCTGGCACCGAAGGACAAGGTGTCAGTGATGTTCTTTTTGGTGATCACAATTTACACGGTAAATTATCGTTTAGTTGGCCAGCAAGAAACCATTTAAAAACCACAACGAATAGCCAATGCCCCCCCTTATTATCATTTGGCTTTGGTTTAACTTATTAACTATAAAACTATAAAACTCTACAAATAGTATCTATAAGTAATAAAATTGATATCGCGTTATAAAGTACTGAGACTAAAATAGTATTGATGAAGTCAATATCCACAGCGGATTTATCCCAAACAGAGAAATGATTGAATCGTGGTTAACAGACTCTTAAAATCCTATAAAAGTCTCTATTATGTGAGAAGTTAGCTATATTAAATGGTATTAACTATACAACTTTATTAAATCAGTCGAATGAAAAAAATTTACTTTGGTTTATTTTCGGTGTTCTGCATCGCTATTTTTGTCATGGTTTTATTAAACTCAGCAACAACGACCAGTCAATTAAACAGTCGTTCTGATACGGGTTTAGCTTTTAAACATGCTTTTAGCTTACCTTTAACTCACTTAACTAAGGGGTTAAGTTTACACGCCATGGATTATAATACCGATGGCTATATTGATATCTATGTGTCGGCTCAAGCGCAACAATCAAATCAATCGACTTCAACATTATTAATTAATCACAGTATTGGCGGCAGTGATATAAAGTTTGCTCTGCCCCCAAATATAAGCCTTCCCATTGTTTTATCATCTGCACGCAATAACAGCGATATTGAGAGCCTACCTGCAAATATTGGTACCTTTATCAATAATTTAAATATCAGTGCTGTAATAGCTATTTATGCCGACCTAGATAACGATGCAGACATTGATGTGGTGCTATTTAATGAGAATGATCACAATACTCAAGTTTATGAACACAACGCAACGGGTGATTTTACCTTACTATTGGAGTTTTATAGCCTAAATGAGCAAGCTATTTTGCTCGAAGATTTAAACAATGATGGTTTACTTGATATCAGTTATATCACCAACACTGAAACGCTTAAAATAAACACATTTATCAATACCAGTTTACTGGCTGGAAATTATCTGCATTTATATGTTCATCAGCAGAACACAAATCAGCGAGATCAAAATGCAAATATTAAAGTATTTAATCGAATGAATGTTGAGAGTTCGTTACAAGATAGTAAGTTATTAGCGGATATAAACATACCTGTTAATACTTCCAATAAAGCATTTAACCTACCGATTCATATTAGCTTAGGAAATACCACGAGTGTTGATGCACAAGTAAGTTTTAATAAACAAACGCCTATTCGCTTTAGAGACTTAACCACAAATAGAACTTACAGCTTATTGTCTGATGGGCTTATCGTAAATGGTTTTGTAAGCCCTAAAGCTAAAGATAATAAAGCGCAATAGAGTAATACCAAGTCCATTAATTAACTGCTCATTTTTAATGGTTAAAATGAATAACTACTGCGTTATAAAATTTATAAGTACGAAAGCATGGATGCTGCAGGTAGAGCGACGCAGGATGCCAAAGCCGAGAATAACTACTTACTAAATTTTATGCCTTGTATTTATCCCTTTTTTCTCATCAAAAAGTAGATCACTTAATTAGTGGAATTGGTATAACTAGTTGCTAGTGACACTTGCCATAACAAAAAAACGCCAGCCAAATGGCTAGCGTTTTACGTTAAAATGAGTCAGTCAAAGCTTATAAGTTGTAGCCAGACTCGTCATGCTCAATTAAATCTAAGCCGGACATTTCTTGCTCCTCATCTACTCGTAAGCCATTAGTCATAAAGCCAACCAATTTAAGCAATACGAACGTAACCACTGCAGTGTAAGCAAACGTCGATACAATACCGACAAGCTGTACAGATATTTGCTCACCCATAGTTACAATGCCTTCGGCAAAACCAAAGCCACTAAATACACCTATTGTTGTTGCTGAGAATACACCCACTAGCAAGGTACCTAAAATACCACCAACACCATGCACAGGGAAAACATCTAAAGAGTCATCAATTTTTAATTTTTGCTTGATATAAACGGTTGCGAAGAAACAGACAATACCCGCACTAACACCTATAACTAAGGCACCGCCAGGGCCAACAAAACCAGAGGCTGGAGTAATAGTACCTAGGCCTGCAACCATACCAGTTACTGCGCCTAACACACTGGCTTTACCAAACTTTTTCCATTCAATAGCGGCCCAAGTTAACGCGCCTGCTGAAGCTGAAATATGAGTCACTAACATTGCCATAGAAGCATCGCCGTTTGCCGCTAATGCACTACCACCATTAAAGCCAAACCAACCAACCCATAACATACCAGCGCCAGTTACGGTCATCGTTAAGTTATGAGGCATCATAGGCGTTTTAGGGAATCCCCTACGTGGACCAAGTACTAAGGCCGCAACAAGGGCTGCAACACCTGCGGTAATATGTACAACGATACCACCGGCAAAATCATAAACACCCATGCTACCTAACCAGCCGCCGCCCCATACCCAATGAGTAACAGGTGCATAAACAGCTAATAGCCATAAACCACTGAATAATAGTACCGCTGAAAATTTCATTCGCTCAGCAAAACCACCAATAATAAGTGCCGGAGTAATAATTGCAAAAGTCATTTGGAATAACATAAACAAACTTTCTGGAATATCACCACTTAGGGTGTCTTTAGTGATCCCCACCATCATCACTTTAGAGAAGTCACCGATAAAGGCATTACCTTCACCAAACGCTAAGGAGTAGCCAACAATAAGCCATAAAATGGACGACAAGCCTGCAATAGCAAAACATTGCATTAAGATAGACAGCACGTTTTTAGAGCGGACTAAACCACCATAAAATAATGCTAAGCCTGGTAACGTCATTAACAGTACTAATGCCGTAGCTGTTAAAATCCAAGATGTGTTCGCGCCGTTTAATTCACCTTCAGCGGCAAATGCTAAGCTGGGCAAACATAACAATAAAAGAGATATTAATTTGATCATGGTTATTATTTTTCTATTAGTTGTGTGGGAGTAGTACTTATTTTTATAATAATGGTACTAGTTATATTCATTGGTACTAGTGCTTTGTTTGATGGAAAAATGAATGAGATCCAATAAAACCAAGTGTGTACATTTCAACACGAGGCAAGGTTTGCTTCAAGCCATTTTTAATAAAAATTCAATAAAAGCTAATAATTAACCACACAACATCTAAGGGTTCTAGGCTGTTTTTTTATAAATATATACCAATTCCACTAATTAAGTGATCTACTTTTTCATGAGGAAAAAGGGATAAATACAAGGCATAAAATTTAGTAAGTAGTTATTCTACTTATAAATTTTATAACGCAGTAGTTATTCATTTTAACCATTAAAAATGAGCAGTTAATTAATGGACTTGGTATTAGCTTAAGCTAAGCAATTTCAATTCGTTATCTTGGGCAAGCATATGTTCTTGTTTAATCGATAGCTTGTTATTTTTGATATTATCAAAAATCTCTGCAATGGCATTATTTTGCGTGTTATTGAGAAATTCCATATTACTATGTTGCTGCAAAAAGTCGTTCACACTATTTTTTGCTAATAGCTCTTCATTTAAGTTAGGCACAATTAGTTTATTGCAATTGGGTAATGTGAGCGCTATTTGTAAGCCTGCGGGATCAAAGTCACAAAAAGCAATAATACTCACCTCGCCTTTGGCGTTTAGTGTCGATAATTGCCTTAATAATTGATAACAGCCTGTTGCTAAGTGGTCATGACCTCGGTAAATAAATACCGCTTGTTGTAATTCAATGGGCAGTTTAGCTTTATGAATATTGTCGAATACAATTTGATTTTCCACTACCACAAGTTGTTTGATTAAGTGGTTATCTATTTGCTCGATAGGGGCTCGAACGGCAAAACCATTAACCAGATTTAAGTGACTATCAATACAGGTTAAAGGGGTATTTATTGTTTTCAACAACACAAAATAATCATTAGGATTGATGCCTGCAAGCTTTTCATTACTGTATAAATTACTCATTTGTAATCTATCTAAATCTTCAGGTTCACAGTTTAGGAGTACTTCATCAAAGTCTTTACAAAGTTCTACATACAGTCGTCTTTTCGCGACAATGTCCATGCCGATGGTATTGTTGGCTTTATTTATGGTTAGAATATCTTGGTAATGATCGACTAACCATGAGCCAAATTGACTCTCAAGCTTAAATTCACGTTTAGTTGAATGAAATAGCGCTTTTATATTTTTAAGCAGAAACTTATTAAGAGTTATTTGCACTAGCGCAAGCCTAATGACACATCTTCAATAATATAATTACCGCTAAATAAAGGGTGTATATGCCCTAAAGGATCAATTTCAAAGAAGTCTTGCTCTTCAACACTCAAGCCTTGATAACCATTAATCACCCCATAAACCCATTCTTCAGGATCTATCTCTAAGCTTTGTTGCTGATGGTATTCTAACGCCGACATTTGCTGACCAGAATCGATAACTTGGCAGAAGTAATTTTCTACGGCAACCTTAATAACATCACTGGCAATATCAATCGATTCAATATCATTAACATCAAAACCTTGTGATTTACGACTGTCTTTATTACCACTATCGTTATGACGAACCTGTTTAATATGAGCGACAATATGAGCAAGTAAGCGCTCATGTTCAAGGTTATTAACATCAATATTGGCAGACTCAACAATGGCTTTAGCTTGATTAAACAATGCCGGTACTTTGTGTTTAGCTGAATAATCTTTAACTTGGTAATCGGGTTGTTGTTGATGGTGTAAAACAAAACCTTTCAGTAATTGCGAACGATCTAAGTACTCTCTAAATTTACCCAACAAGTCAATTAACTTCGATTGTGCAATACTTAATTCTTGGCTGATTTCACTGTAACTGCGTTGTAATTGCACAACCAGTAAACGCCTTAACTCGCGTGAGCTACCGGCTATTTCTGCCAACTCATCAAATTGAAACATTTCAAGCTGTTTGCGCATTTCAGTTAACTGACTTTGCGCTAATTCATTTTCACGAATTTTGGCATTAATAGACGCCACATAGCCAAATTCATTATGAATGCGTCGCCATAAATTACGCACATTTGATTTTAAGCTATCGACCAAACCATACACTTGCTCGGTTAAGTCTTCCATATACACTTCAGATTCTGCATAGTTATGATGATGCAAAGCTTCTTTATAATGTGACGTTATGGTTTTAATAGTGGCGAGTTTAGTCCCTATATTGGCATCTAGCTGACGATTACGTTCATCTCTTAAGTTGTTTTCTAACAAACCTCGAATGGATGAGCGCAAGCGCAAGTCTTCACTGGGATCAGGACGCCAGAGTACGCCTAAATCAATCAGTTTATCTAATATCTTACTGTCAAAATCTAACTCACTTACCCGACCCGACAAATAAGCTTTCATGATCACATCAGAATGTTTTGCCAGTGCTTTTAAAAACTTTACGCCAGCAACTTGCAAGGCTTGACTCACAGCAAGTCTCCTTGCTTAATTGCCTCTTCAGCTTGCTCAGCTAAGTTTAAATTTTCGCTATCATCAATAAAACGAATCACTTCAAACAGGTGATCTACTTTGCCGGTTGCTAAATAAATTTGATTATCAGGGTTTGGTCTAAGCACATAACCTAGCTCCACTAAGCGTTTAAAAATAAGTTTTAACTGCGCATCTACTGAACTGCTGTTGGAGTTAAATAAACTGTACTTAGATATTTTACTGAGCTGTTCAGTAAATGCCGGGGTATCTTCAATAACCGATTGCAATTCATTAACGCGGATAACTTTACCTTCTGTTAACGGCGCATTGTCACCTTTCGCTTCTTGCACAAGTACTAGCCACTCGACCAGGGGTAATAATGATGAGGTGATCTCTCTAAACTTGTGGCTAATCACTTTACGTTCAGCTTCATCAATCACCTGATACGCACAAAACAGCACATCACCATCATTGCTACTGGCAATGGTGCGATTCATTAAATTAAGCTGTTGCTCAACACTTGCATATTGTTCTGTGTTTTGTAAAAAATTAAACGCTAACTCATCCGTTGTTTTACAAATGAAACCGCCACTTAATAGGGTTTCCATAACTTGCCCTTTTAAACTGATCATAATGACTCCTCAGTTTGTTGGCGCTGTTTCAAGCGTTCAGAAATTGGATTTAGTTTAGGTTGTACCATGCGTAATTTTTGTTGATTAGCACTCTTATCGATTAAATAGCGGTTTTCAAAAAAGTGTAATACATCGGACTCTGGATTAGGGAACGCACCAAGTACAGTGATTTGATTCGCTTTACAGGCGTCAAAAATCTTCTTCACATTTTTATTAGCAAGGGTGCCTATTTCATCAATTGGCCAATGGATAACCGCTTGTGATTTACCACGTAATAATCGCGTAAAGGCCAATAAAAACTTACATAAAATCAAATACGCCATACCGTGACTCGATGATTCATTTAACTGTCTATCGGTTCTAATAATAAGTTCTGAATTACCTTCTTTTAAGTGCAACTCAATATCAAGTAACTGCCCTACACCACCGTTAATACCGCCGATAGTAGCTTTACCTAAGACATCTAATACCTCACGAATGGTTTGCGTATACTCATCATCAGGTAAGGCTGAGTTGTTATCAGCAAGCCAAGCTTTATGCAATTTATTGAAACGCATCAGTTTTGGCCAAAAATCAAATTCACTTATTTTTGAGCGTATTTTCACTTGTGAGTCAGACACACCATCAAGAAATAGCTCTTGTGATACCTCTTTGGTAATACGACGAGATTGTGACGATATACGCTTATCAATATCGGCTAACACATTGTAATACTGGGTTAAATCATTACCGAAGTTTAAGCCATTATTACGCACACCTTCTAAATGCTGTGGCACTAAGACTGTAAGTAATGTTTCTAATTCAGTGACCATTTTACGAGCATCTAAAACAGGTATGCCTTGCGCGTTTTCGATTAAACAATCGAGGCGAGCTCGTTCCCACGTTTCGGTTAAACTGATCCCAGTTTTTTGGCCAATAACATTATCAAAATAATTTACATACTCAACAATATCCTTACTCGCCCTGCGCTCTGCATCAAATAATTCTTTCGCTTCAACTAAACGAGCTGATGGAGTGGCTGATTCATCACGTAATTCACATTGTGGTAAATGCAATAACATGAACTGTGGCTTTAACGCACTTATGCCACTGGCTAATTGTTTTTGCTCATTAAGGGCTTTTTCTAATTGTTGTATTTGTTCTATTAATTGCTGTTTTTGCTGAACGTGCGTTGACGTACGCTCATTTAATATTCGCTCGGCTTTGGCTTTATCATCTTTCGCTTTTGATAAGCGTTGTTGGTTACTGGCCTTTTGTTTGGTAAACGTTAACTCGTACCAACGATTATATTCAACGACACTATCGCGATGTTTATTGGTTACTTCAATATCGTCTTTAAGTTGGGCTAGTGTTTGCTTTAATCTGGATATTTGCTCAACGTCGACTTCGCGGGTCGCAAGCTCATCTTTATACCATTTCTTACAGGCTTTTAGGCCATCTTTGTGTAATTGTAACGCTTGTTCAAGTTGCGTTTGTATTTGCTCTAATTTTTGCTCTATATCACCAACTAGCTGTTGCCAGTGGAGTTCATGTTCCATTTTTTCATCATGGCATTGGTCTTTATGATCATCTTCAGCGTTTTGCTTATTAAGCAGCAGTTTATCTAATACTTTTTGTAACTGTTGTAAGCTTTTTTCACGCTTTTGTTTGCGTAATGTTAACGCTTGTTTATGTTCGTCTTTAAGCTGATTACGCTCATCTTGCACACGTTTACGAGCTTGTTGTTTAAATTGGCATTGCGAGGCAAGGTTAGTGTGTTTTTGCTCTAATTCACGCACTTGTTTGTTAATACTATCGAGTTCAATCTCACATTTTTTTTGGTCAGTTTGCGCAGCACTAAGCTCTTCTTCAGCTAAACCATATTGCTGCTTTAACTGTGTTTCAGTTTGAACCAACTCTGATTCATTAATAGCGTCAGTATCAAGCAGTACGCCATAGAAAGTGGCTATATTCTGATTATTCTCAGGGCTATTTTCTTGATTGCTATGTTTAACATCGGTTATAAGTGACGGCGCTAAATCAGTACGCGACAATAACTCAGGATTAATGACCTTACCTAAGCTTGCTTCCCAGCCTTTATGTTCGCTGCGTAAAAAGGTAAGTAAAGTATTATCAGCAGGATATAACCAAGCTTCAACATCGGCTAAGCGATTTTTAGCACTGTTTACTTGGCTGCGCGCCTTATTAAGCTTTTCATTGCTAGCTATTTGTTGATATTTAAAATGCTGAAGCTCTTCTTGAGTAGCATATAATTCACTGCGAGCATGATCTTCCTCGCCTTGTGCTTGTTCGATTTGTGCTTCTATTAATGCAACAGCCGTTTGTTCATCTTGTGTTGGACCACTGAGTTCAATTTCAGTTTTAACCGTTTGTAGGCTCAATTTACTGTCATTAATTTGGCGTTCAAAATCACTATTAATACTCTTAATACGTGATTCTTGATTATTTTGTAGCTCTTGTAGCGCTTTATGCTCACTTAATTGCTTGGCTCTAAGTTCATCTCTGGCAATATCTTTTTGGCCATTAAGCTGCGCCAGCTCTTTACTTTGCTTACTTTCTAATTCAGCTAAGCGCTTATGATAAGCGGCCTCAACATCTTGATGTTCTTCAGTAAGTAGTGCGTGTTGCTCACTTGCTGATTGTAATTGCGATTGCCAAGAAGGAATATTATCTAAATTGCTTTTATGAGTTTCAATATTACGGTCTTGCCAAGTGTTAAATTCATCATCTATTTGATCAAGACGCTCTTCATTAGTGTTTACCTCGGCGCGTGCACTCGACAAGTCTCGATTTAATTGATCACGTTGTTGTTCAAATTGACTATTTACTGCACTGAGTTGTACTTTATAAGCGCTATGATCATGCTCCGCCTTAACGATGCCATCGGCCATTAAAGACAAGTCTTTTGATAACTGTTGTTTTAACTGACTGAGTCTAAGTTCGGTGTGATCAAGTGACGCATGCACTTTTTTTAATTTATGATATTGCGGCATCAACTCATCAAACTGTTTGATCAACGAACATTCTTTGATCCAGTCATCCACTTGCGCTTTAGATATTTTATTACTGGGAGTTTGTACACCATCTTCTTCTAAAATGGCGGCGATCATGGCTTTAATGGTTTCCATCTTGCCCTCTTTCGAGTGCACTGCCCTGATCAATTTTTCAATATGACGTAATCTTGCATCAGATTCACATAAACTAAAATATCGAGCTGCCGTTAATAAGTCGCGTTTATTATTACTGAACGCCATTGCGGCTCGGTCATTTTGAATGACAAAACGAAATTCTTTGTTGTTTAATGCTTTGGTACTTAATACATCGCTGCGGCGTAAATTACGAACGACTTCACTAATTGCCACACTGCGGCTACCGGCAATGTCTTGCGTAATAAAATCATCAACATTAAAACCTTTACCAATAAAACGATAAACCACACCTGTTGCAGATGAGGTCAATACCGCCATACACATATTGCCGTCAAGACGCAGATATTCATAAATGATAAAACTAGATTCGCGCGGTAAATACCAGGTTTGAAAATTATCACGAGTCGCAGGCACAACTTTACTTGGCGCCTCGCCGTAAAACACCGGAATTAAGCGTTGTAGAGTTGTTTTACCTGAAGCATTGGTACCACAAATATTGGTGTGCCCATCTACTTTAAGCTCTACTAACCCCGGTAAATGGGTATCAATTAAAATGATCCGTTTTAAGCCAGACATAAATATCTATTCGTCCTTATAATGAATTAAAACCATAGTATGTTTGAAAGCGGAAACTGTAAATACTTCAGTGCTATTATTTGTTGTTTTTTCGATTGTTAGAGGGTTTATTGTGCGAAAACTGATTAAATTATATTGCTGTTCGCTAGCACCAATTAAACGCAATAAAATTGAGCTCTATAGGACATATCCAAACGAATGAGATATTATTAGATCAACCTTTAAATTCGCACTAAAAATATCGATAAAGAACAGCCTATGAAACACTACAAACTTTACATTTTTGACTGGGATGGCACCTTAATGGATTCTGTCTCTAAAATTGTTGACTCGATGCAAGCTGCGGCTGAGCAAACAGAGCTTTTAGTACCCACAACGGTGGCGGTTAAAAACATTATCGGGGCAAGTTTAACTGAAGCGTCAAAAATTCTTTTTCCAGGTATTGGTGACGTTACAACTGAGCGTTTAATTAAACATTACAAGCAGCAATACCTTAGTTTAAACACCACTCCATCACCACTTTTTGGGCATGCAAAGCAGTTATTGTTAGCATTAAACCAACAAGATAAGTTATTGGCTGTTGCTACAGGTAAAGGGCGACAAGGGTTAGAACGGGTATTAGCTGAATCTGACACTAAACATTTATTTCATATTACTCGCAGCTCTGATGATGCATTATCAAAGCCGCATGCAGATATGCTCGAGCAAATTCTTAATGAGCTTAACATTACGCCTAATGAAGCGTTGATGATTGGTGACAGTAGTTATGATTTGAAGATGGCGCAAAATGCCAACATTGATAGTATTGGCATTACTCATGGAGTGGCTTGTGGTGATACCTTAGCTCAGCATCAGCCCAAAGCTATCGTGCATTCGATAAAAGAGTTGGCTGATCTTATTAGTCATTAGCACTATGTAATTAACTATAGCTCTGTAAAAGTTTAGCGACAGCATGCTTAGGTGTTTTAGTGACCTTACTGATCAGCGTAAAAGGAATATCAGTAATTCCATACAGGCATTTTATATCATCAAGCATTACTGACCATAATTTGGCGGTCATTTGCGAATCGAATAACGCCCTATGGAACTCGCCATCACTGGCAATATGTTTATAATCCACCAGGGTACCTAACTTATGATTTGGCGCGTCTTGATAAATTCGGCGAGAGAGTAATAAAGAACAAGTAAACTGCCCTGTATAAGTGTGATTAATGCGAGCAAATTCTGCATCTAAAAATTTTTGATCAAAACTGGCATTATGTGCAAGTAAATTATCATCACCAATAAAGTCAGCAAAGCGCGCCATAACCACAGCACACGGCGATGCTTTAGCAAGCATAGGATTAGTTATGCCGGTATAGTTTTCAATAAAGCTATTGATGCGACGACCTGGATTCATTAATTCTTGAAAGCTGTCAACAACGATACCATCTCGCATTTTAACCGCGCCTATCTCTATAGCCCTATCACCTAGGGCGGGAGATAGCCCTGTAGTTTCAAAATCGAGTACCACAATATTGCTGGCGAGTTGCTTTATGTTTATTTGTGTCATCTGTTACTTCATTTTATGAATTTATATTCAGTTATCGTTACTAGCATCAATGATCGGCAATAACCTTGATGCTGCTGCCATCTCTAGAGCTTTGTACGTCAATACGCAAAGCCATTTGTTCTTTTAATTCTGATACATGCGAAATAATACCAATTGTTCGGCCACTCGCTTGTAAATCGATGAGTGTTTCTATGGCAAGTTGTAGTGACTCTTGATCTAAGCTGCCAAAACCTTCATCTATAAATAAGGTATCAAGTTGAATACCACCCGATCGTTGCTGCACCACATCACTTAAAGCAAGGGCCAGAGCCAGTGACGCTAAAAATGATTCTCCACCAGACAAGGTTGCAACAGGACGAGTTTTACCTGTGTAAGCATCATCTATAGCCAAATCTAAACCTGCGGTCACGTTTTTCTTTTGCTCACCTTCATCTTGGCGAACAAGCTGATATTGGCCTTTACTCATAATATATAAACGTTTACTGGCTATCGCTAACACCGAATCAAGTAAGTCACCTAAGACAAAACGCTCTAATGATACTCGTACTCGCCCTTTACCAACAGCGGCTGCAGATAAAGTACCAATCATTTCATATTGCTGTTTATTATCGCTTTGTTCAGTTTCTAAACGAGTAATTTTGTTGTTTACATCAACTAACTTACTGTATTGCGTTTGCGCTTGCACCCAATCTTGCTCCACTTGCATATACACAATTTGATGTTGGTCATATAAGGCTTGCAGTTCGCTTAATTCAGGCGGCTGTTTATCCGTTAATTGCTCACTAATGAGTGCTAACTTAGAGCTTAAATCATTACGTAATTGTTCAAAATCAGTGATTGTTTGTTTTAACGACGCAAGCGTACTGATATAAGCACAAGCTTGAATAAAATCATCATGACAAGTAAATTCACTGGCCGCTAATACCTGTTGCCAGTCTTGCTCAAGTTGCTGTGTACGGGTAGTAAGTTGTTGCCCGATTATTTGCAGTTGCTCAAGCTTAGCTTGGCAGTTACTTTGCGCCGTTAATGCTTGCTGCATCGCTATTTGGGCATTTTGTAAGTCGGTATCGAGCTTAGTTATTTGCGTTTGGCTTACTGAAATAGCGCTATTTAAGGCGTTTAAATCTCGGTATTGCTCAGGCAATAACTGTGCGGCATTAGTATAATTTGCTTGAGCATGAGCGTTATCACTACTTAATAACGGAATGTTTGTGGTTAACTCATTAGTATCACTTTCTAATAAACTAAATTCTTTTTGCATACGCTGCAATTTATCTAATGCAGCCGGTAGCGCTGCCTCGACGGAATTAAGATCGTTAATATTCTTAGCGAATAACTGTAACTGCTGATGTAAATTATCACTGTTATTAGTAGCTAACTCGCCTAATTGCTGGTGTAACTCTTGTTGTTGAGCACTTTGTTGTTTAAGGACTTCTTGCGCTTGCGCTAACGCTTTATCAGCTTGGTTTTTTAACATTAAGCTTTGACTTTGCACATCACGAGCTGCATCTACATTTTCTTTAGAGGCATGCTCAACGTCACTTGCAAGTATTGCCGGCTGTGGGTGTTCAATAGAGCCACAAACAGGACACGCTTGCTCAACCTTTAAGGTTTTAGCCAAAATAGCAGCTTGGTTGGTATGCCATAACATTTCAAGGTGATTAGCACTGGTTAAGGCTTGATTATAGTGTTGCTCGCTATTTTTCTGTTGCTTATCTAACTGCTTAATTATGTGCTGTTGCTGGTTAAGTTTTAACGTTAACCCTTCAAATTGTTTGAGTGCTAGATGTTGTTGCTGTAATTGTTGTTGTTGCATTAACAGCTGCGGCCTTGCCGTTAACTGCTGTTGTAAATCATCAATGTATAATTGACCTTTGTTACTGCGATCGTTAAGCTCATTTAAATTATTGATATTACCTTGGCGTTTAGTTTGAGCTTGCAACAATGCAGTTTCGCTTACCTTAGCGCTATCTTTAAGCTTGGCAAACTCAGCTAAAATTGGCGTATAACCATTCAGCGTATTTACCTGCGCTAATAAATTATCTCGCTGAATGTATTGCTGATTAACGTCTACTAATTTTTGCTCATTAGATGCTACATTTTGACTCGCTTGCTCACTATTATTAACTGCTGATGGCAATTGTTTACTGTTCGCTAGGCTATCTTGTTTTACTTGTTCTAATACTTGCCACTTAGGGCTAATATCTTTTGCTTGCTCGGCTAACTTAGCGTGTATTATCGCTTGTTGATAATTATCTTCCTTTGCTAAATGCTCATTAAGCTGGTTTTGCAGTTGCTGTTTCTGGCTAAAAGCCTGAGTAAGTTGCTGCGCTGTTTTTAATTGCTGACTTAATACATCTTTATTTTTATCTGCATCTAACTTTTGCTGTTTTAACTTACTTTGTACGGTATCAGCAGCGGTTATAGCAATAGCTAACTGTTCTTTATCGTCGCTAAATACTTCGTGTAAAGCGTCATTTATTTGCTCTTTAAACTTATTGTATTCACGACTAATCTCTGCAGCTTTTTCTTTTAATGAGAGTTCAATACGCTTAAATATTTCAGTTTGAAATAGGGTTGATAAAATCACCTGTCTTTCATCAGACTTAGCCAGTAACAGCTCTCTAAATTTACCTTGTGGCAATACCATTACTTGTCTAAATTGCTCAGCCGACAAACCCACTATGTTATGTATTTCGTCTTTAGCCGCCGAAACTTTTTTAGTCACTAAGGTTTCTTCACTGCCGTCACTAAGTACTTTACGTAAATGTGCTTGCGCTTTTTGTTCAGTAAAGCCATCGCCTCTTTTCGCTTGTCGCATTTGGGTTGGCATACGAGTAATACGATAATGTTGGCCACGAATTGAAAACTCTAAACTAAGCTCAGTAAGTAAATCACTTTTGGCATTATCGCACCGCACCGCCACATCTTTGCGCGCTTCATCGGTAGTTTCACCATATAAGGCATAACAAATAGCATGCAGTATTGATGACTTGCCAGCACCGGTTGGGCCATCAATTAAAAATAATGGATTATCACCAAGTTTGCTAAAATCAATATGTTCGTGCTTGGCAAATGGGCCAAAGGCTTGAATGTCTAAATAATGTAATTTCATTATTTGCTCTCCATAGCACTTCGCGCTTCACTAATGGTTTGCTGCAAAATAGCTTGTTGCTCTGCAGTTAAATCAACGGCCATGACTTGCTTAAAAAAATCACAAAAAATATCTTCTTCACTACGCTCGTTAATATGTTTGCCGTCGCTATTGGTATTTAATTTACTATTCGATACTTGGTCAAAATTAGTGCGTTCAATTTGTAATGTATTTGGGTAAACCTGCCTTAAACGTCCCATCACATCGAGTAAAACCTGACTATCGGTTAGTTTTGCAAAAATATAATCATCGGCGTGTTGATCCTTTTTACCTTGTGCAATGATCTCTTCAAGAGAGCCTTCAACAATACGTAAATCGTGTTTAACGGTAATAGGCAAATGTTCATGACTCACCAAACCATTGCTATCGAGTTCAACTAAGGTGACGCCTTTCTTTTGTTTATATTCTGAAAATGAGTACTTCATTAAACTGCCGGAATAACGAATATGTTGCTCACCTTTGTATTGCGGCGCATGTAAATGCCCTAAAGCGACATAATCAAATGGTGTTAATGGTTGCCAAGATACAGTGTCTGCACCACCAATCGACAAAGGCCGCTCAGAATCTGACTCACTTGCGCCATCAATAAAGCAATGACTCAGCAATACTGCTGGGGTGTTTTTGTGATGTTTGGCCTTATTGACTAAAATTTTGTTAGCGACATACGTGTGAGCGGCGTCATAACTTTTAATCGTTTGCACCGTTTCATCCGTCGCAAACGCTTCTCGCACTTCAACGGGATCGTGATATGGAATGCCATAAAAGGCAACAGGACCAGTGCTTGAGTCAATAATAACCGCATCTTCAGCTCGTTTTATATCAGCTAATATATGTAAACCCGATTTTTGCATTTGCGCCGCGCCAAAGCGTAATCGCTTAGCACTGTCGTGATTACCAGAGATCATAATGATTGGAATAGCTAACTCTTGTTCAATCTCATTAAAGAATTTATCTAATGCATCAACCGCTTCAGCAGGCGGTATTGAGCGATCAAAAATATCGCCCGCAATAACTAATGCATCAACATTATATTGCTTGGCATATTGTTTGATTTGTTGAAGAACAAAAAGTTGATCGTTCAATAAGGAGATATTTTGAAAGAGTCGGCCTATATGCCAATCTGAAGTATGAATGAAACGCATCTATTTCCCTGGGTGATGTTATTTTTTAACTACATGCTCAAAGTAAGGCATAGTTTAACAATACTCAAGGCTCTTCTATTAATAGTGCCTAAAAAATTATTAATGGTTATTTTAACAGCAATACAGTGCTTAATTTTACTCATTAAAACAATTTAGTTATTGCTTCGTTGTTTATTTAACCATTGCCATTTGCAGTAAATTAATTTTCATCACTTTTGCCTTCAACATTGATCCAAATCAACCTCACGCCTACACGAAACACTATATATTGTATAAAACAAAAACAAGAGCACAACATATAGTGTCTACGTTAAATTATTTAAAAGCAGAAATTGTTTTCCAAGAAGTGCCAAATGAGATCAGCCTATGCTTTACCATCACCGGTTGTAAGCTCGGCTGCAAAGGCTGTCACTCACTAGAGTTATGGGACGAAACCAATGGCCAACCATTAGATAATAAAACATTCTTACATTGGTTAAATAAATATACTGGCTTAGTCTCTTGCGTACTATTTATGGGTGGTGAATGGCAACCACAGGCGCTCATTGAAAAACTACAAATAGCTAGAACTCTTGGTTTAAAAACCTGCCTATACAGTGGCCAAAAACACATCCCGAAAAACATTACTGACTATTTAGATTACTTAAAAACAGGCGACTGGAATGCCCATTTGGGTGGTCTAAATAGTTCTACAACCAATCAAATTTTTGAAAATATAAACACAGCTGAAAATTTGAATCATCTATTTTTAACCAAAGGAAATAACTATGTTGCGCCTTAATGAAGAACAATTAACAAATAAAACAAAGTTCATCAGTCAATATTTTTCAGCTAAAAATGCTGCTGATGGCTCCAAAATGGACGCCAACGCCAACGTTACACAAAAAAACATCGCCACCCTTGAAGCCGAGTTACTGAAAGACTGTTACGTGCAGATAAACCGTAAATTAGTGAAAAACAAAATAACTGAAATATTCTCAGCAGATCTCGCTAAGGAATATGAACGACAAATAGAAGACCATGAAATATATGTTCATGATGAAACCAGCATTAAGCCTTATTGTACATCTATCAGCATGTATCCATTTTTATTAGATGGCTTAACAAAGCTTGGTGGTGAATCAAAAGCCCCTAAGCATATTGATTCATTTTGCGGATCATTTGTTAACTTAGTCTTTGCCATATCAGCACAATTTGCAGGTGCTGTGGCCACGGTTGAGTTTTTAACCTATTTTGACTATTTCGCCCGTAAAGAATTCGGCGATAACTATTTAGAGCAACATGCTAAAAAGATAGAAAACCATCTTCAGCATGTGGTTTATGCGTTAAATCAACCCGCTGCAGCTCGCGGTTATCAAAGTGTATTTTGGAACATATCTATTTTCGATCAACATTACTTTGCTTCAATGTTTGCAGACTTTGTATTCCCTGATTTTAGTAAGCCAAGTTGGCACAGTGTTAATCAATTACAAAACTTTTTCTTAACTTGGATTAATCAAGAGCGTGAAAAAGCGGTGTTAACATTCCCGGTGATCACAGCGGCTATGCTAACGGCAAACGGTAAATGTAAAGATAGCAAGTTTGCTTATAATTTAGCCAAAGAAAAGTCGGAAGGTAATTCGTTTTTCATCTATTTATCTGATAGCCCAGACTCCTTAGCGTCTTGTTGCCGCTTGCGCAATGAAATTACCGATAACACCTTTTCGTTTACATTAGGGGCTGGCGGCGTGGCCACAGGCTCTATTAACGTTATTACCTTAAACATGAACCGTTTAGTACAAGATGGGCGTGATTTAAACACTGAAATTGAAAAAATTCAAAAATACCAAGTAGCCTACCGCAGCCTTATGCAGGATTATTTAGAGCAAGGTGCATTATCGGTTTATGATGCCGGTTTTATTACTCTTGATAAGCAGTTTTTAACCATTGGCATTAATGGTATGGCTGAAGCGGCCGAATATGCCGGATTAACGGTTGGTAATAATGAGGCTTATAAAGACTTTGTTAGTGATAATTTGCAAGTGATTTTCAATGCTAATAAACGCGCTAAAAAAGAGTTTGGTTATATGTTTAATACCGAATTTGTTCCGGCTGAAAACTTAGGTGTTAAAAATGCAAAGTGGGATAGTAAAGATGGCTACAAGGTAGAGCGAGATTGCTACAATTCATATTTTTACTTAGTTGAAGATGATAGCTGCAACCATTTAGATAAATTTGTTTTACATGGCCGTGATATTAATCAATATTTAGATGGTGGTTCGGCACTGCATTTAAATCTTGATGAAAGCTTAAGCGCAGATGCTTATGTAAAATTGTTTAATGTAGCAGCTAAAACCGGTTGTAATTACTTTTGCGTGAATGTAAAAATCACCATCTGTAATCGCTGTGATCACATTGATAAACGTACACTTACTCACTGCAGTAAATGCCATACCGACGATGTTGACCACGGCACCCGAGTGATTGGTTACTTAAAGCGCGTGACATCATTTAGTAACGACAGGCAAAAAGAGCATAGTTTGCGTCACTACCATAGAAAAACAGCTTAGAGGTTATCTTCTGCTGTTACTCTAGTTTGCAGTTGCAGTAAAATTATCAGCGTCATTAAAACTAAGCTTTAATGACGTTTTAAATTTTCATCAAAAACCAACATTATTGTCTGTGCCCTCCACATAATTAGTGATATCTTAACGCTCTACTCGCTAATAAATTAATTACTATGTTGTTATCACTTTTCCAAAAAAATGAATTTCTTGACGCCGCCACTAGCAATTGGATATTTGACACTTTTGCTTGGGCATTAACTGAATTTGAGCAGGATGTTTTTAGTAAAGACAGCCAGTTAATATTGCCAATCAATAGCTTTTATCCGGGTAATGTTTCAAGTATTGCAGAAATGGCGCAATCGGTGTTCGATAACACCTTAAAGTATGCAGGCATGCAACACTGGCCGATTAGATTGGTTAGCCCTGAGCAATATCAAGGGCAGCAACAGATGCCTAAATTACAGTTTAAGGACGTAATGCGCGGCGACAAGGTTACGGTTATAAATAATGATTATACCGATACTAGCGTTAATGAAATATTAGTGAGTTATAACCCTGCACAAATCAATCAACCACAAGATTTAGTCGCTTCATTTGCCCAAGCTTTTGCAGCGATATTAATTAGTCAGCGTGGCAGTTTACCACCAGGTGGCGAAAAATTTGTTTCACAAGCAATAGACTTAGTGGCTTGTTTTATGGGCTTTGGCGTAATGTTTGCCAATACTGCTTATCAATTTAAAGGTGGCTGTGGTACTTGCTATAACAAGCATGCCAATAGAGAAGCAGCTTTACCCGAGCAAGAAATGGTTTATTGTTTAGCCTTGTTTAGTATTTTAAAAGGTATGCGTATAAAAGATGTAAGCTATTATTTAAAATCGCACTTACGCAGTAGCTTTAAACAAGCTTATAAAGACATAAACAAACAACTAAAAAATACCGATAATCAACGATTACTAGCGGTTAAAATATAGAACTAGAATGTAAGCTGACTTGTTATATGTTATTTCATAACATATAACTTGTTGAAGTACTCGCTGGATTAAATTAGCCTGTTGGTGATTAGAGCGAGTACTAAATTATCTATCAAAGAAACTTAAAATAACTCCAGCCTGTTTAGCACCGAGTATCCTAAAATAATTCCAGATTATGATAGCTATTTAGCCGCTAGAATTTAACAATTAAATATAAAAAATGGCGCTGCCAATAAACCTAAAAAGGATATTGCCAGCGCCATTTTTTTTAGTGCAATAAATTATAAACTAATCTTTTTTAGCGTATTGTAAATCCCACACACCATGACCAAGCTTTTGACCACGGTTCTCAAATTTAGTTAACGGGCGAGAGTCTGGACGCGGCACATAATCTTGCGTTGCAGATAGGTTGTTAAAGCCCGGAGCATCTTTCATATCTTCAAGCATGCATTCTGCATAGTTTTCCCAATCTGTCGCCATATGGAATACACCATCAACAGCTAATACGCCGCGGATGCTTTCAATAAATTCAGGTTTGACGATACGGCGTTTGTGATGCTTAGCTTTGTGCCAAGGATCAGGGAAGAACAATTGTAAAGTATCGATAGAGCCTGGTGGTATACAATCAGCTAGTATTTCAATAGCATCATGTTCATAAACTTTAAGGTTAGTAACACCTTCACTATCGGCAAGTCCTATACAAGCACCAACACCTGGGCGATGCACTTCAATACCAATAAAGTTGCGCTTGGGAGCTGCCTTAGCCATTTCGACAAGTGACTTGCCCATGCCAAAACCAATCTCTAAGGTGACTGGATTAGAGTTAGCAAATAATGTACTAAGTTCTAGCATACCATCGCTATGGTTTAAGCCCATAGTATCCCAATATGTTTCTAAAGCACGAGCTTGGGCTTTAGTTAAGCGCCCTTCACGTTTTACAAAACTACGTACCTGGCGAATATATTTACCTTCAGCTTTCGCTTGTTCAACTGTTTTATGTTGCTGTACAGGCTGTTTTTCGCTTGTGGTTTCACTCGGGTTATCGTTTTGTTTATCACTACTCATAAATTTACTCACACTACTGGATGTTAGTTATTGGACATGGAGATGGTATTAATAATTATAACCAAGCTTATACGGTCAATTTATACGACAAGCTTGGTTATTTAAGGCGCGCATTATCCTGCTTTTATCGGCAGAACTCAACCATTTGGTTAATTTGTTGAGCGCCCGGCCATTACAATAGTTGTAATAGGCTTATATAACGTTCTAATGTAATGAACTTAGTTAATTAAAACTACGCCCACCAAACATCATATAACTCAGAAACAACAACCGACTTAGCGCCAGCATCGTTCAACCACTTTTCAACAACCTTACGGTTTTCATCTGTACACTTACCTAATTTTTGCGTACAAATTAGACCGTGCCAAATTAAATCGCCTTCACCGCCAAAACCTAAACCTTGTGCTTCTATAGCTTCAACAAAGAATTTATCCATAAAGGTATCAATTTCTGTGTCAGTTGTACCTTCAGCAAACTGCCATGCAGCATCAAAACCTAACTCTTGAAATTCATCAACACGCATCTTTTTACGAATACGGCGGCTACGGTTTTTTGCTTCTTTTATTACTTCAGTCATGATGACCCTTACTGTTTTGTTAATATCTGCGCGAATGATAGTGTTAAAACACGCACTTGCCAAGTTTTATAGACATTAAAAGCATTATCGTTAGCGTAGATCAACAATTACAAAAACGTTACACTCTGGCCATTTTAATAATAAAAATAGATATTAAAGACGGGTCATTAGCGTAGATCAGCAATTGTAAAAGCGCTACACTCTGGCCATTGTAATAATAAAAATAGATATTAAATGGCATTTAGTGACAAAGTACTCGCTTGGTTTAATGATCAAGGCCGTACGCATTTACCGTGGCAACAAAACAAAACGCCTTATAGTGTGTGGATTTCAGAGGTAATGTTGCAACAAACCCAAGTTGCTACCGTAATTCCTTTTTATTTACGCTTTATGCAAAGCTTCCCTACCATTATTGATTTAGCCAATGCAGATGAAGATTTAGTTTTGCATCATTGGACTGGCCTTGGTTATTACGCCAGAGCGCGCAATTTACATAAAGCCGCTAAGCAAATAAGAGACGATCATAATGGTAACTTTCCAATCACTATAGAGGAAGTTATAGCTTTACCAGGCATTGGCCGTTCAACTGCTGGCGCTATATTATCCCTTGCACTTAATCAGCATCACCCAATTTTAGATGGCAATGTTAAACGAGTATTAGCAAGACACTTTATGGTTGCCGGCTATCCAGGACAGAGTGCATTTGATAAACCGTTATGGCAATTGTCAGAGCAAGTCACTCCAGCGATAGGCGTGGCTAACTTTAACCAAGCTATGATGGATTTAGGTGCAATGGTATGTACTCGATCTAAACCTAACTGCACAGAATGCCCTTTAAAAGCTGATTGCCAAGCATTTTTCCATGAAAAACAAAGTGAATTCCCCGGTAAAAAACCGAAAAAAGACAAACCAGTTAAGAAAACCACCATGGTGATGTTTACCGACAAGGATTCAGTGCTTATGTATAAGAGGCCTCCTACCGGTATTTGGGGCGGATTATGGAGCTTTTATGAAATAGACCATAATGATGAATTAGAGGCATTGGTAATTGATTTAGGCTTAAGCATGCAATCGAGCGAGCAATTAAAAGGATTTCGTCATACCTTCTCGCATTTTCATCTAGATATAACACCACTGCAAGTAACAGTAGCAACGGCTGATGTTATAACTAATGCAATGAATGTTAATGAAAACCAACCACAACTTTGGTACCATCTTGGCCGTGGTGAAAATGTAGGCTTAGCTGCATCAAGTAAAACCTTATTAGCAATGCTTACCAGTTAGCAAGTAGAAAGAAGCACACCAATCAATTTAGCGTATTAAGTAATAAAGAGAACTAATTATGAGTCGTAAAGTATTTTGTCTGCATTTTAAAAAAGAAGATGACGGTTTAGATTTTCAATTCTACCCTGGCGATATTGGTAAGAACATTTTTGATAATATCGGAAAAGAAGCTTGGGGCATTTGGCAAAAGAAACAAACCATGCTTATTAATGAACACAAACTATCTATGATGAACGCTGAAGATAGAAAATATTTAGAAACAAACATGGTCGCCTTTCTATTTGAAGGAAAAGAGCCTGAAATTGAAGGTTATACTCCACAAAAATAACCAATTAAATATAAAATCTATTTAATTCAATAACACCTATTTCGATAGATACGTTAACAAAAAGCTAAAATTAGTGTTATTTTCAAACAATAATTAGCCAACTTGAATTAAAAACAAGCAAACAGTAAAAAAAATCAAAAAAGGTGTTGACTGTATTCGCGAAAAACAGTTTAATAGCGCCCGTCTTCAAGGCAAAGCCAAAAGCTTAGTCAGATGAAGCGCCCCGATAGCTCAGTTGGTAGAGCAGCGGATTGAAAATCCGCGTGTCCCTGGTTCAAATCCGGGTCGGGGCACCATTTTTAGAGATGGTGCTCAATAGCAATATTAAGTATTATTTCGGTGCCAAGATAGCGTTTATGTAATTAAACAATATCGCACACAGCTTCTGTGTGCCGACTTAGCTCAGTTGGTAGAGCAACTGACTTGTAATCAGTAGGTCGCCAGTTCGACTCCGGCAGTCGGCACCATTTATTAAACTTTTATACTGTTACTGATTAAGTCAGTATAAAAGCGGAAAAGCCCTAACTAAGGTTAGGGCTTTTTTATTCTCCTAGCCACTACTAGGAAAATGCAATTTACAGAGATAAAGCTCAATTTAATTATTAAGTGATATTTCGGTGCCAAGATAGCGTTTATTCAATTAAACAATATCGCACACAGCTTTGTGTGCCGACTTAGCTCAGTTGGTAGAGCAACTGACTTGTAATCAGTAGGTCGCCAGTTCGACTCCGGCAGTCGGCACCATCCATTAAAAAACCTCGATTATATCGAGGTTTTTTTTCGTCTAAAATTTAGCTAAAGAATCGGCTGACTGATTGAATCAGTAGCCAGTATAAGAG
>JBFONS010000011.1:0-166728 GCA_040779355.1 Colwelliaceae bacterium BS250
ACTGGTAAAATCAACGTAATGTGAGTGTCCACACAAATTGCATGATAACTAATTGTTAAAGAACTCATAAGTTAGAAACTTATGAAAGAGTCAGTCGCATTCGCTGTACTCTTGTTGCTTGCGCTATTGCAACGTTAACCGTTGCCGTTTGCCCGAAGCAGGAGGCGCATTATAAGCACCTGAGTGTTGAAGTCAACCGTTATTTGAAAAGTTTTTCAAAAGACTGTGTTGTTGGTAATTAATGACTCAAAGCCTTATCTACCTTCTTCTAACTCCTTCCTTGTTAGTCGTTGCCGATGTCCCTAGGAAGTGGAGCGCATTCTAGAGATTTTTGACCTGCCGTCAACACTTTTTTGCAAAATAATTAAAAAAGAATCTATTACGTTTAAAAAATAGACTAATTACTCACTAGAGCCGATTAAAACAACAATTACGGCACTTATTTTTAACAAAAATGTAAACAGATAAAGTAGCAAGTGTGTTTGTCTATCGGTATTAATAAAGCAGTCGGTTCCTATGTAAATACATATTAATAGTATGTATTTAGCATTTTTAAGTTTATTTATGTAGAAATTGCATAAAATTAGCCAATTTTTAATCAATTAGCATTGCAGTTTGTTAAAATCTGGTTAACATAGTATTTGATTAGAAAAATTAATTAAAATAAAAATCAGGTATTTAAAATGAAATCTCCTTTATTCTTAACATCGCTTTTAGTTGCATCAGGAATAACTTTAATTGGTTACTTCGGTGCTGGCCTAATTGACTCAGTGACTCCTACATCAATAGCAATCGGATTATTTATCGGTGCTTTAATATCTCCATTACTCTTAAACGCCATGAAGGGTGAAAGTGAAGGTGGTGAAGTTAGAACTCTTTATGTAGGTAATTTACCTTATAGAGCTAACGAAGCTTCAGTAAGAAGTTTATTTTCTGAACACGGTGTTGTTCACTCTGTACGCTTAATGAAAGATAAGCAAACAGGTAAAAGACGTGGCTTTGGCTTTGTTGAAATGGCAGCTGATGATGCTGCAGGTACCGTTGAAGCATTAAATGATACTGAATTTCAACAACGCACATTAAAAGTACGTGAAGCGAAAGAAAGACCAGAACCAACACATAATCACGAATAAGCGTTACATTCCCGTTTAAAATCAAAAAGGCCATTGTTTTCACAATGGCCTTTTTATTTATTCGCTATTTGTAATGGTAATTATATTACGTTGGCATTAGCTACTATTAAGATTGCTCTCTAGCAATTGCGCGATAGGCAATATCAGTTCTATACTGTGCATCTTCCCAGCTAAGTTCATTTAATAACTCGTATGCTGATTGTTGTGCTTCAGTTACAGAATTACCTAACGCTGTAGCACACAAAACACGGCCACCTGCGGTAACAACTTTGCCATCTTGTAAAGATGTACCAGCATGGAATGTTTTACGATCAGCTTGGTTATTTCTTTCTAAACCTGAGATAACTTTGCCTTTGGCATAACTGCCTGGGTACCCACCAGCGGCAAGTACAACACCAACGGCTGAACGTGGATCAAAATCGATTGTTGCTTTATCAAGTTGACCTTTACAAGCCAGCAAACATAAATCAACTAAATCTGAATTTAAACGCATCATAATAGGCTGTGTTTCAGGATCACCAAAGCGACAATTATATTCGATTACTTTTGGTGTACCGTCACTATCAATCATTAAGCCAGCGTATAAGAAGCCCGTGTATGGAGCGCCTTCTTTAGCCATACCCTCAACGGTTGGCATAATTACTTCGTTCATTGTACGTTGATGAATTTCAGGGGTTACCACTGGTGCTGGCGAATATGCGCCCATACCACCGGTATTTGGTCCTTCGTCACCATCGTATGCACGTTTATGATCTTGGCTAGTTGCAAAAGCAACAACATTTTTACCATCAACCATAACGATAAAGCTTGCTTCTTCACCTTCTAAAAACTCTTCGATAACGACGCGATGACCTGCATCACCAAAAGCATTACCCGCTAGCATATCTTTAATAGCGTCTTCAGCTTCGGTTAGAGTCATGGCAACGATAACGCCTTTGCCTGCAGCTAAACCATCAGCTTTAATAACTATTGGCGCACCTTGCTTGCGAACATAGGCAAGAGCAGGATCGACTGCAGTAAAGGTTTGATAGTAGCCTGTAGGAATATTATTACGCGCTAAGAAATCTTTGGTAAATGATTTAGAGCCTTCTAATTGTGCAGCTTTCGCACTTGGTCCAAAGATCATTAAGCCTTCAGCTTGAAATGCATCAACCACACCATCAACAAGGGGCTGTTCAGGCCCAACGATAGTTAAACCGATGTTTTGTTGTTTAGCAAATTTGATTAAACCTTTTATATCTGCAACTGAAATATTTACGTTTTCAACTTTCGCTTCAGTCGCTGTACCTGCATTACCAGGTGCAACAAAAACTTTCTCAACTTGATTAGATTGTGCAGCTTTCCATGCTAGTGCATGCTCACGACCGCCGCTACCAATAACTAAAACATTCATTACTTTAAATTTCCTAATATGATACCAAGTTGAATCAACTCAACTTGGTATAAGTGAACCAGCGTTATTTAGCTGGTTTAACAAATTTCAATGTCATGCGATCACTTTCGCCTATGGCTAAGTATTTCGCTTTATCTTTGTCGCCTAGACGCAACACCGGAGGAAGAGTCCAAACACCTTTCTCGTAATTTGCAGTATCTTTTGCGTTAGCATTAACTTCTGATGAAGCGGCTAATTTAAAGCCTGCAGATGCGGCTAAGTCCAATACAATTTTAGCTGGAAAGTAACCACTTCGGCTATTGTCTTTCCAACTTTGTGATGCTGGCATTCTATGTTCAACAACCCCTAAGAAACCACCTGGTTTCAATGCTTTAAAGCTATCAATAAAAACTTGCTTAACGCCTTCTTCGCCCCAGTTATGTAAGTTACGAAAAGTAAGTACTAAATCAGCGGTGCCTGCAGGTGCAAGTTCACTTGCAACTTTTGGCGTAAAGTTCGATAACTTCATTTCACTGAACACGGCATCAGATGCTAATTTTGCTTCTAACTTACGACGCGATTTACTGTAATAGTCATCTTTACCCGTATCAGGATAATGGGCGCCATAAAAAGTACCAGAGCCTTTTAAAGCGGGTGCTAAAATTTCGCTATACCAACCGCCACCAGGCGCTATTTCAACAACCGTCATGGTGGAGTTAAAGCCAAAAAAAGCTAAGGTTTGCTGTGGATGACGATATTGATCACGAGCTTTGTTTTTATCACTACGTTGTTCGCCAGCAATAGCTTGTTCAAGCTGGTTTGCAGCAATAGCTTGAGTCATGCTAGCTGCCAATACCGTGGCAGATAAAATCGTTGCTGTGCATAAGCTTTTCATTATTTTCATTTTGTTCCCTTATTCAAGTATGTAGTAGCTTCTAATTGGGCTAATATTTTTATCTTGATATGTTATAGCAGATTTTATACCAATCACTCAATAACGATCTAAAACAAGGTGATAAATTTAAATAACCTAAACTCTGGATAATGAGTGCTTGATATTTAAGTAAAACAATAACTTAGATTGCTAATAACAAAATTTACAAGATTTAAGTCGCTATATACTCTATCAATGTTCCAATTTATTCGATTATCAAGGCAAAACGTTTATGAATAACGGGTTATTTATCGACGTTTTAACGCTGAGAATCGGATAAAGGGGAATGTTGAGCAAGTGCTGCTTATCCAGAGTTCAGGTTAAATAAAAAAGGGCGAATAAATCGCCCTTTTAAAATCGTTCAAATTAATGACGGAAGTGACGCATACCAGTAAACACCATGGCAATGTTATGCTCATCAGCTGCGGCAATAACCTCAGCATCACGCATTGAACCACCAGGCTGAATAACGGCGGTAATGCCGGCTTCGCCAGCTGCATCTAAACCATCACGGAATGGGAAGAATGCATCAGATGCCATTACTGAACCAGCAACTTCTAAGTTTTCATCTGCGGCTTTAATGCCAGCAACTTTAGCAGAATAAACACGGCTCATTTGACCTGCGCCGACACCAATAGTCATATCATTTTTAACATAAACAATCGCATTTGATTTAACAAACTTGGCAACTTTCCAACAGAATAATAAATCGCTCAGCTCTTGTTCTGTAGGTTGGCGTTTAGTCACAACTTTTAAATCGTCTAAACCAACCATACCAGTATCACGGTCTTGAACTAATAAACCGCCATTAACACGCTTTTGTTCAAAACAAGTCGTTTTAGTCGTCCAGTCGCCACATTCTAATAAACGAACGTTAGGCTTAGCTGCAACAATTTTAGCCGCATCAGCAGAAATGCTTGGTGCAATAATTACTTCAACAAATTGACGAGACACAATAGATTCAGCAGTCGCAGCATCTAATTCACGGTTAAACGCGATAATGCCACCAAATGCTGAAGTAGGGTCTGTTTTAAAAGCACGTTCATATGCTTCTAGAATGTTATCGCCAAGCGCAACACCACAAGGGTTTGCATGCTTAACAATAACACAAGCTGGTTGTGCAAATTCTTTAACACACTCTAAGGCGGCATCAGTATCAGCAATGTTGTTGTAAGAAAGTGCTTTACCTTGTACTTGCGTAGCAGTAGAAACTGATGCTTCTTCTGGCTGTGCTTCAACATAAAACGCAGCGTCTTGGTGAGAGTTTTCGCCGTAACGTAAGTCTTGTTTTTTGATGAACTGGCTATTAAAAGTACGTGGGAACTTAGTTACTTCAGCTGTCGTATCATTGTGAGCTGGTAACATTTTACCAAAGTAATTCGCGATCATACCGTCATAACTTGCAGTATGCTCGTAAGCAGCAATAGCTAAGTCAAAACGTGTTTGATAGTTAAGTGAACCATTGTTGTTAGTCATTTCAGCTAAAACACGATCATAGTCATGGGCGTTAACAACAATCGTTACGTCTTTATGATTTTTAGCGGCAGCTCTAACCATAGTTGGACCGCCAATATCAATATTTTCAATTGCATCTTCTAAAGTACAGTCATCATTAGCAACTGTATTAGCAAATGGGTATAGGTTAACGACAACCATATCGATAGCATCAATGTTGTTCTCAGCCATTACTGCTTCGTCCATACCACGACGGGCTAAAATGCCGCCATGAATTTTCGGGTGTAATGTTTTAACACGACCATCCATAATTTCTGGATGACCTGTATGATCTGAGACTTCCGTAACAGGAATGCCATTAGCAGCTAATAATTTAGCTGTACCACCGGTTGATAGTAAATCAACACCTTGGGCAGACAATGATTGAGCAAACTCAACAATGCCAGTTTTGTCAGAAACACTTAATAGAGCGCGTCTAATAGGGCGTGGAGTATCCATAGTTATTTTATATACCTTATTTGCTTAAAGTTAAAATTAATAATATTGCTTATTATACCAATCCTCATAACTAACTGGTCATTTTTAATGGTTAAAAGGAATAACTACTGCGTTATAAAATTTATAAGTAGAATAACTACTTACTAAATTTCATGCCTTGTATTTATCCCTTTTTCCTCATAAAAAAAAGAACACTTAATTAAGAGAACTGGTATTACTCGTATATATTTACGAGCTGTAAAAATTCTTTGCGTTCATTCATGACATACAGGATGTATTAATGCCGAGATCACATGGATGTGAAAGAGCGGCCCTGTTCACAAATCTAAAACCGTCCATGGTGATTTGCGTTCATTCATCCCTGTTCACAAATCTAAAACCGTCCATGGTGATTTGCGTTCATTCATCCCTGAATGAAAAAAAGCACCCGAAGGTGCTTTGAGGCAGGCTAACCTGCCCGTAATTAATTCATGCCGTACTTTTTAAGTTTCTTGCGTAAAGTACCGCGGTTGATACCTAACAAGTTGGCGGCTCGGGTTTGGTTACCGCGAGTATATTGCATTACTTCTTCAAGCATTGGCGCTTCAATTTCAGATAATACAAGGTCGTACATATCATCAACATCGTTGCCGTTTAATTGTGATAAGTAGTTT
Organism: Colwelliaceae bacterium BS250; assembly: GCA_040779355.1. Classification (GTDB taxonomy): domain Bacteria; phylum Pseudomonadota; class Gammaproteobacteria; order Enterobacterales; family Alteromonadaceae; genus Thalassotalea_A. The sequence continues at coordinate 6,046 of JBFONS010000011.1, forward strand.
TTAATCGCTACTTTCGCTTGGGTACGTAAAGGTGATGCCTTTGTCTGAGTTTGTAGGTCACCGATGACAAATGGAGAAGTAATATTTTGTTCAAACATAAAGTTCAGACTCTTTCTTAAGTTAAATTATCAAAAAACATATTTAACGATTCAAGTTGCTGTTCAGGCAGCTCAAGACCATTAAATATAGAACGAAATTGTTTACCTTGATCATGCGTTTGCAAATACCAAGATACGTGTTTACGAGCAATCCGTGTGCCCATAAATTCACCATAAAATTTGTGTAACTCTTGCACATGAGCTAATAAAATAGCTCTGATCTCGGCCAATTGTGGTTGTGCTAAATGCTCACCTGTTTTCAGATAATGAGTTATTTCTCTGAAAATCCATGGTCGACCTTGTGCAGCCCTACCGATCATAACTGCATCGGCGTTGGTATAGCTTAATACCTGTTCGGCTTTTTCTGCTGATGTTATGTCACCATTGGCAATAACAGGAATGCTTACCGCATTCTTTATTGCTTTAATAGTGTCGTACTCTGCATTGCCTTTATAAAAGTCATTACGAGTACGGCCATGTACAGCTAATGCCTGAATTCCATTTGCTTCGGCAATTTTTGCTATTTCGATACCGTTACGAGTATTTTCACACCAGCCAGTTCGAATTTTTAGTGTTACCGGTATATTTACCGACTCCACTACTGACTTCACGATTAATTCAACCTGCGAAGGTTCTTTTAACAATGCAGAGCCAGCTAATTTTTTATTCACTTTCTTTGCTGGACAACCCATATTGATATCAATAATTTGAGCGCCATTTTCAGCATTAACTTGAGCGGCAAAAGCCATTTCATCGGGATCTGAACCTGCAATTTGCACAGATCGAATCCCAACCTCATCACCATGTTCCATTCTTAATAAAGATTTGCTCGACGTCCAAACCTTAGGATTGGATGACAGCATTTCTGAAACAGCCATACCCGCACCTAAACGACAACAGAGTTGACGAAATGGGCGGTCAGTAATTCCTGCCATAGGGGCAAGGATCACATTATTGTCTAACTGATAAGAACCTATACGCACTTGGTGTTTTTTTGAGCTCATCTCCAAAAGGGCGCTAAGTTTACGTGTTTTTTCAAAAAAATAAAAGCATATATTTTGAACAATTGTATGTTTTTTTGTGTTTTTCTATATTGACTTTTTTTAAAATATATTTAGCCATAAAAAAAGACTGTAAATAGTAATTATTTACAGTCTTAATAATGTGGCTATTAATCGCTTTATTGATTGGCGATAACTGCGTATACCATATATATCCGTTACCACTCTTATGATAAGGCAATTGGCTCTATGTCACTGCTGGCATTAAATTAACCCGCTAATAGATTTTTTAAAAAGCAATTAAGCTAGACATTCATCTTAATTAACAATATGTTAACAATCGTAGATTTTCTATTAACAAAAACAAGGATAGTACTATGATAATAAAAATTAAATTAATATTAATATTGGTGTTTAGTTCATTTAGCATAAATAGTTTTGCGGCAAAGATTGGTCCTTGCCAAACAGATGAATGTGTAGGTTACTTTAAAGAATATAAGAAATACGCTAGAGCAGGTTATGCCGATGCAATGGCAACCTTAGCGGACTTATATTATTACGGTCACGGTACCGATATCAATTTAAAGATGGCACTAAAACAATATAAAAGTGCGGCAAAGTATGGTTCAGTGAAAGGACAATACAAAACCGCAATGATTTATTTAACTGATAAAGAATATAAAGATCTCGATCAAGGCGTTAAATATTTAAAAAAAGCCGCTCGAAATAAAAATAAAGATGCTGCATTTTTATTAGGCGTTATTTATTTTAAACCCAAATTTTATGAACGTGATTTTTCTGAAGTTGATAAATGGCTAACTCAGGCATATAAACAGCGCCATAAAAAGGCAAATTCCTTTATTGATGTAATGAAAGAGTCGGGTGAGTTCAACTCTGAAAACTTTCCAGATCTTATCGATGAAATCTCTAGTAATCCGATCCAAGTAGAGATAGCTAAAACCGATTCTGATCAGTTAGAAATAAGTCAACAACCGGCTCCAGCAGACAATGCAGGTGCGTCAATGGAAGTTATTACCATAACCTCAAATTTGCATGATATGTTTAGTAGTCAGATAGCAAGCTTGCGCAATACTTACCCAGAGAAGGGCGCGCAAACAACTGGCTCAAAAATTATTGGTAAATCTTGTGCACAAACCATGTCATGTGGAGTAGTTAATATGAATGATTATAATGTAATGGTTGGTAATATAATGGGTGCTCACTCGGTAGCAATGTTTTACCCTTAGAAATTGAATCCATGAAAACATGTAGACCAGCATTGCTAATAACAGCAATCAACACAGAATTTTGATTGTTGTTATGGCGTTTTGTCTTCTCTATATTTACTGTTCATAAATATATTTGGCCATAAAAAAGGCTGTAAATAGTGATTATTTACAGCCTTAATAATGACATCATAAATAGCTTTATAATTAATTGTTTCGGTGTGTACCCGACAAACGTACCCATTCTTCTTGTACTGCAATAGGATCCATATCGCACCACTTACTATAAATGCTTTGCAATTCTTCACCCTGCTCTTCTAATATCCCAGACAAAGCTAGTAAACCATTATTACCAACATAATCCATTATAACTGGCGCTAGTTCGCGTAAAGGTCCTGCCAATATGTTGGCAACAACAACATCAGCTTTAAACTCTGGCTGATCTTTTGGTAAGAACAGTTCTAGCCTATCTTCAACATTATTACGTTTGGCATTCGCTAAACTCGCTTCCAATGCTTGTGGGTCGATGTCGATACCAATCACTTTTTTAGCGCCTAATTTTAATGCGGCTAATGATAATATCCCTGAACCACAACCAAAATCGACGACAGTTTTACCCGTTAAATCTAAAGAATCTAACCAGGTTAAACATAAAGCGGTTGTTGGATGCGTACCAGTACCAAAAGCAAGACCAGGGTCAAGCATAACATTTACGGCATCGGGCTCTGGAATGTCAAGCCAGCTAGGACATATCCATAAACGTTCACCAAACTTCATTGGGTGGAAGTTATCCATCCATTCACGTTCCCAATCTTTATCTTCTAATAGTTCTAACTTATAGAGCATATTAGTTTTATCAGGATGAATACCTTGCAGATAAGCAATGACTTTATCCATGTCATGGCTGGCATCAAATAAGCCCATAACGACAGTGTTAGACCAATAAAGAACTTCGTCTCCAGGTAATGGTTCATAAATAGGAGTATCTTTGGCATCAATAAATGTAACCGCTTGCGACCCACAAGCTACTAGCCAATCACTGTATTTCTCAGCAGTTTCTTCATTTGCAGGCAAACGCAATTGTATCCAAGGCATCTTAGCTCTCTTATTTAGTGTTCTAATTCTAATATTGTTAATTAGTCATAGTTTATCACCTCTAGAGATAATGAGGATAATTCTTAGATCAATTTACTTAAATTAATTAATAAAAATCATTTCAAACTACAGGGGAGTTTTAGGTATAGTGTTGTGTCGATGTTAAACTTATACCTATATTAAAGAGATCACTGTGGATTACTTCCCAATATTCCTAGATGCTAAAAAATTACACGCCATAGTTGTTGGTGGTGGTAATGTTGCCGCACGTAAAATAGAGCTTCTGCTAAAAACCCCCGCTCAAATAACAATATTGAGTCCGCAGCTTAAAGACAGCGTACAACAGTTAATTCAACATCCACAAATCACTTGGATAGACGCCAGTTATAGTGAGCAATATTTAGACAACAAAACATTGGTAATTGCCGCGACCAACAATAATGACATTAATAAAATCATCTCAATCGACGGCAATAAACGTAATATGCTAGTCAACATTGTTGACTCGCCTGCGCTGTGCAACTACATCACACCAGCGATTATAGATAGGTCACCGATGATAATCGCCATGTCTAGCTCTGGTAACGCACCTATTTTGTTACAGATGCTTAAAGCTAAAATCGATAAGATGCTACCCGCAGGTTACGGTAAACTCGCTGAATTTTGTGGTAAATACCGCTTACAAGTACAACAAAAAATTACTCAGTTTGTTGACAGAAAAGCATTTTGGCAGAATATATTAGAAGGTGAAGTTGCCCAGCAAGTATTAAGCAATAATGAGCAGCAAGCCGAAAAACTATTTAATCAGCAGTTATCAACAGAGCAATCCCATAAGTGCTCTAGCTTAACCATAATTACTGTGTATAACCAAGACCCAGATCAGCTCACTTTAAAGGCTTATCAAGCCTTACAAATTGCCGACACCATATTGATTACAAAAGATATTGAGACGATATTTTTTGATTACGGTCGTCGTGACGCAAATAAATTAACCGATACTACTATCGAAAACGTAACCGCAGCACTTACTAATAACCAGCAGGTTGTAGTAATTCAAACACTAAATGATGCATTAAACACCGCAGACATAAATTTTTCAGCCATTAAAGAGATCCAATGCGGCATTTAACTATTATCAATAAACCTAACCTGTAAGCTAAAGGAAAATATAAATATGCAATGTTCGGCAACATTTATAACCTGCAGTTATGAGTCACACGCGAATAGCATTCTTGAAATTTTAAATGATGCCATCATCAATTCAACAGCGCTTTATGAGTACCTGCCTCGTAAAGCTGAAACGATGGAGGATTGGTTTAACCAAAAGCAAGCGAGTAACTTTCCCGTAATTGGAGTGATCAACGAAGCACAGCAATTAATGGGATTTGCCACTTATGGCACATTTAGAGCCTTTCCTGCCAATAAGTACTCAATAGAGCACTCGGTTTATATTGATAAAAGCCACAGAGGTAAAGGATTAGCTAAACAGCTTATGATAAAACTAATCGAAACGGCTAAGCAGCAACAGTATCATACAATAATTGCGGGTATAGATATTGAAAATGAAAGCAGTATCGCATTGCATAAAAAGCTAGGGTTTGAGCATGTAGGTACGTTTAAGGACGTTGCTTATAAATTTGATCGCTGGCTTGATTTGAGTATGTATCAATTAATACTTAGTACCCCAAAAAAACCAGTAGGCAATTAAGACCAATAGACTTAAGTGAATTTGATAGGTGGAGTATAAGTAACATGATAAAGTACGTGGAATTATTGTTTTTTTCACTTATGAGTATATTTTGTAATGATTAATCAAACATGGCTAAAAACATTTTGTACTCTAGCTGAAGTAGGTCACTTCACTCAAACAGCCGAAAGACTCTTTATGACGCAGTCGGGCGTAAGTCAGCATATAAAGAAACTAGAGCATCAACTTGCCACAGACTTGTTAATACGAGACGGCAAATCATTCAGCTTAACTGAAGCTGGAATACAGCTAAACATCAGCGGCCAAAAAATTTTACGCTCGATGGCTGAATTAGAGCTGACCATAAAACAAGACGAACAATATCAAGGTATTGTTCGAGTAATGTCCCCAGGTAGTATCGGTTTAAAACTGTATCCATATTTATTAGATATTCAGCAGCAATACCCTAATTTAATATTCAATTATGAATTCTCATCGAACAAAGGAATAGAGCAGTCACTCATCGAGCGTAAGGTCGATATTGCCTTAATGACTGAGCAAAGCAAAGAATACAATATCATTAGTAATGAAATATCAGCAGAGCCGTTAGTATTAGTCACTAGTCATAACGTTAACGAGATAAGTTGGCAGACATTAATGGATCTTGGCTTTATAGCCCACCCTGACGCAGTTCATCATAGCCATTCGTTATTAAGTAAAAACTTTAACGAGTTTGAACACGTAAGCCAATTTCAGCAAAAAGGATTTTCGAATCAAATCAGCTTAATTTTAGAACCAGTTAGTCGAGGATTTGGTTTTACGATATTACCGTTACATGCCGTCACTGCATTTCATCAACAACAAAAACTGAAAATACATCATTTAGAAAATTCGGTATTTGAAACGCTATACCTTTGTCATAACCGCAGTTTATTGCAAACCAATCGAGTGAAATATGTGAAGTCATTGATAGCTGAATATATTAATGAATAGCTCAGCTATCACTTCATAAAAAATTATTCAAATGTTAGCGACACGCCTCGATTATGGCTACCCTTCTCAGATGCCGCAGTTAACTTATTGTCTTTTCGAACAATGATTTGTAGATCACCAAATGCATCAGGCGCTGTTTTGTAGCCCATTTTCTGCAAAGCAAGTAATACGCTTTCATCTATACCGGGATGATGCCAAATTTCATTTTTTGGCAACAATTGGTGATGAAATCTAGGCGCAGCTACCGCCTGTTCTGCCGTCATATTAAACTCGATAACGTTTAGGATTGATTGATAAACCGATGTAATAATAGTGGTTCCACCAGGAGAGCCTGTAACCATTTCTACTTTGCCATTTTTTAACAAAATAGTTGGCGACATTGAAGATAACATACGTTTATTCGGTTGAATTTCATTGGCGACACCACCTACAGCGCCGAATATATTTGCAGCGCCAGGTTTAGCACTAAAGTCATCCATTTCATCATTTAATAAAAAGCCTGCGCCTTCAACAACAACGCCGCTACCAAAGGTATAATTTATGGTGGTTGTGTTTGAAATGGCGTTGCCCCATTGATCAATAATGGAAAAATGAGTCGTATCTCGACTTTCATTCAGTCCAGGTGTCATATCCTCTGTAGTTGATATACGGCTCACTGAAATATCAGTAACTCGACTGGCAAGATAGTCTTTCGCTAATAATTTAGATACCGGTACTTTATAGAACTCAGGATCACCTAAATATTCAGCTCGGTCTGCAAATACTCTTTTCCCAATTTCTGACAAAAGGTGCATATAATCAGTTGAATTATGACTAATATTTTTGTCTTTATTTAATAGGTCATACATTGTTAACCACTGCAATATAGCGATACCACCAGAACTCGGAGGTGGCGCGGTAACAACATCATAACCTCGCCATTGAGTTTGAATGGGTGTACGCCACTTTGATTGGTAATTCGCTAAGTCTTTTTCGGTGATTATACCGCCATTCTTCGCCATAAAATCACTGATGATTTTAGCGGTTTTGCCTTGGTAAAAACCGTTCTTACCATCACTTGATATTCTTTTGAGTGTTTCAGCAAGCTCAGGTTGTTTAAATATTTGTTCGGATTTAGCGTGACTAAAATATGAAGAAAAATTAACGTTCACATTTTGTTCTTTAAAGCTTTTGATCCGCTGGTTAATCGCATTCTCTAGTTTAGGATGTACAACAAAGCCATCTACGGCAAGTGTTATGGCAGGGGCAAGTAACTCTTTCCATGGCTTAGAACCATATTTTTTATGTGCTTGCCACATACCTGCAACAGTACCAGGTACACCCGCAGATAAAGTGCCGTAAACAGACAAGTTATGAATAACATTTTTATCTTTATCTAAGTACATATCTCGATGAGCGTTTAGGGGAGCAACTTCTCGATAATCTAAAAAGTCAGCTTTGCCATCTTTATAGATAGTCATAAAACCACCGCCACCAACATTACCGGCTTCAGGTAAGGTTACAGCTAAAACAAATTGCGCGGCAATAGCCGCATCGATGGCATTACCGCCATTTTGCAATACCTCTTTGGCAACTTGCGCGCTATAACTATCTGGCATAGCAACCGCAGATTGAGCATTTACAATACCAACATGAAAGAAATGGAGCAGTGCGATAAGTAATATTATATTTTTCACGAAGTATTCCGTATGAAATTTTTAGGTGTAGATTAACTTAGCATGAGAGAGGCTTATTAAGCACAATGTTTTGTTCAAATTTAACAACATAATTTCGCAAAATTTAACTTTCTCGTTATAGAGTAAATAAATTATCTGTCACAAGCGCAATTTAACCTTTAGGATTGAACCGTTGAGAATAAATGTATCCATAAACGTTTAATAATATCGACGCTACACTACGTTTTGAAGTCACAGCAAGCGTTAAAAATAGTAACTTTCATCACTTTTTGGTTAATTTTACCTTTTTCATTTTGTTAGCAATCATTCATAGCCCATATAAACATGGCTTGATATTGTTGGAACACTATTTGCTTACTTTAAGGTAATTAAAAAAATAAAATGGATCAAAGCATGAATGAAAAACAATTGTCACAAATCAAATGGTATTTTGTAGGCTTTATTACACTCACCATTTGGGCAATGCTTATTTGGCAATATGTGCATGACGGTGTGCCAATTCATCATCTGCTGCATCGTGCCGATTTACCAGGCATCTCAAATTGGTGGGGTGGATTATTACTGCCGGTATTATCTTGGGTACTGCTGGGGCGTATACAAACACGTATCCTCAAATCTCCTCCTGAAAAAGCGTCTTTACTAGCAAAACAAATTGCTATCAGTTTTGTTATTACACTTTTCTATGGTGCAATGCTTTCAATATCATTCCTTAATGGTTATGCAGAAATTTCTTCGGTGATGTTTCCTGGGATACTGTTTTTTGCGATATTTTTCAAAGTATACCGAGAAGAATTTATACTCGGTTTTATATTAAGTATGAGTATTACCTTTGGCGCAGTATTATCAACAACATTTGGCTCTTTAGCCGCAGTATCTTCTGCCATCGTTTATTTTGTAGTGCAATTTATTTGGTTGCGAATAAAAAATATCACCTCTGCCAAACAAACAAGTTAACAATAAAGAAAGTGCAGGTGCGTAGCTATACCTGTGACTATTCAAAATGCAGGTTTCAGAGTGCTTGAACGATTCAAATACAAGGTGCAGTTATGTAGCAATGGTTATAATGCCTTTACTAAATTGTTTTTAACTGCCACTGAAATCCTGCACTTTGATTGGTACGGATATACATAAAAATAGGACATTGGCGCTATTGCAACGAGTGCATAATATGATCTTAACTTCACTGGCGGGCGTATTGTAAGTTATAGCCAACTAAACGATATGAAGAAAGTAAAGTGCTGCATCTAAATGACCAAGACCTAGTAAGTATGAGCTCCGGATATCGAGCACACCTGATCAACAGTTTATCTGGATTTAAAAGTGCTAACCTTATTGGCACTATAAATAAGCAAGGGCAAACTAACTTGGCAATATTCAGTTCTGTTGTCCACCTAGGTGCCTCTCCTGCTTTAGTTGGTTTTATAATGCGCCCAGACAGTGTTGAACGGCATACATTAGAAAACATTATGCAGACAAAGCAATATACCATCAATCAGGTCAGCAGTACGTTTTGGCAAGCAGCTCATCAAACTTCAGCTCGTTATTTAAGAGGCCAATGCGAATTTAAACAAACAGGCTTATCACCGATATTTATTGACGGGATTAGGCCACCATTTGTGCAAGAAAGCCGACTTAAATATGCGCTAACTTTACAAGAAATAATACCAATTGAAATCAATGATACCCTGCTAGTAATTGGCAAAATAACCGATGTTTTTTGTCACCAAGAGTCCATAAAAAATGACGGATACATTGATATAGATTCGTTAAATACGGTCTCAATTTCTGGGCTCGATAGTTATCATGTAAGCCAACGTTTATCCCGGTTAAGTTATGCAAAAGCCGATAAAGCACAGGTGAAGATTTCACTCGATGGCAGTTCTGAGACAGTAACTTAACTCTAATGAAGGCGATCCTATGAAAACGTGGCAAACACTGGGGTACATCGGCTTAATTCCATTTATCGCATGTTTATATTTGAGTAACCAAGAAGTATATTGGCAGGACAATGCAAGGTTAGCATTTATTGCCTATAGTGCTGTTATATTAAGTTTTATTGCCGGAACTCTATGGCGTATTAATGAACGTAAGAAAAACAAATACCAACAAATTATTAGTAATGCATTCAGCCTGATAGCATTTGCTTCGTTACTTATTTACCAACATATAGCCTTGGCTATTTTAGCCACAAGTTATCTATTACTTTTTTTATATGAAAAAAACATTGCTGTCCAGAGCACGCTAACAGCTAATTACATAACAATGCGATTTCGCTTAACTATGACTGTGGTCTTGCTTCATATCGCGGCGTCAGTTTTGTGGTTTGGTTAATGTGATGTGATGTGCGCTAACTTAATCGAGTATTACTCATGCTAACAATATTTTACGATGGAAAATGTCCACTGTGTGCAACAGAAATGGACCATCTCAAACGGTATGATAAAGATAATTTGATCACCTTAGTCGACTTACATTTGCAAGATTTTGACACTCTTTATCCTGAAATTGAGTTTACCAATGCGATGGAAATATTACACGCTAGCTATCAAGGTAAACTTTTACTAGGACTCGAAGTCACCCATAGAGCATGGACTTTAGTGGGTAAAGGTTTTTGGGTAGCTCCACTTAATTGGCCGATTATCAAAACAGTAAGTCATTGGGCATATTTAGGCTTGGCTAAGTACAGACATCAAATTTCAGCCTTGCTGGCTAAAACATTCAAAATAGAAGCTGCTAATTGCAGCTCAGGAGCTTGTTATGACAAATCAACGAACGCTAATAATCGGCGCAAATAGCAATATAGCTCAAGCGATTGCCACTCAAATACTCAACGACGCTGATCAGGGTTTAATTCTGATAAGTCGAGATCTTAGTACATATCAAAACATTGATGAAGTCTCTGCTCGATGCATCCCAGTAGAGAATTATTCTCTACAATCAATTAAGCAAGCGGTAGAGCTAATACCCCAGATTGATGAAAAGCCGATCACCAAGGTTTTTATTTGCAATGGTATTTTACACACTCAAGACATTAAACCAGAAAAACGTTTAGAAGACTTAGATGTTGAAGCGTTTAATCAAGTAATAACTACCAACACATTAATGCCGATGTTGTGGATACAACAACTAACGCCTTTATTGACCGGCAACTCAGCTTGTAAATTAGTGGTATTTAGTGCCCGAGTAGGCAGTATCAGTGATAATCGTTTAGGAGGTTGGTATACTTATAGGGCATCAAAGGCGGCACTAAACATGATGCTGAAAACAGCTGCTATAGAATTAGCAAGACGAGCTAAGAACATAAAAATTATCGCCTTTCATCCAGGTACCACAGATACACCTCTGTCTAAACCTTTTCAAAATAATGTACCTGCAGGCAAGCTTTTTACCAGTGAATTTGTCGCCGAACAGTTGCTAACTATTGTCGATAATACTGACATTGATGGCAAAGCAAGTTATCTCGACTGGCAAGGAAAAGCGATTAATTGGTAATAAAAACGGCTTCACTGAAGCAGATTAGCACGCTACCACCAACCAAAATTTGCTTTTCATTAGATGTGATACTGCTGATTTACTTATTTGAATGTAATGCTATAGACTGACAGGTAAAACTTACCAGCAACCTTATTCGTCATTAAAAACCCAGCTTCAACAATATCCTCAGCTTTTAATGTTGGTGCATTGCTAATGAGCCGGCCCCTAAACGTTGCTTGAAAATCAGCGAGTGAAAATTGCAAACGTTGTCGTTGTCCCGCGGTAGTATTAAATTCATGCTTATAGGTTAAGCGATAACCATCGATATTAACCACGGTTCTCAATTGGTATGTTAGACCGTCACCTTGTATATCTAGAGTAATTGCATCGATGTCGGACGTTAACTGTTCAATTGACCGGTATACAGAACTAAACCCGCCATTATTATCAAGTGAGATATCGCCAGTAAAAACACCGTGATCTTCTTTAAATAACATATATCCCAAGGATTTTCCGCCCATGACTCCATCGTTGGTTACTCGCCAATTATCGACTTCTTTTGGTCGTCTAAAATCTATCATAACAATCTGTTCACTCTCAGTTATAACGTTTATAGTTTTTTTATCTCGACTGATGTCGGTGTAGGCACTATCAGCACTGTAACTACAAATACTGATGCATAACAATGTGCTAAAAAGAATGGTATTAATGAGTTTCATTGATGGCTTGTACATTAAATGTATGAGCAATGATGCCCGACAGTTCAGTTAAATCTTTAACAACTAAATTTGCCAAACTGGCGTAGCCTAATGTTCTGCCATAGGTAAGTAAGCAAGACATGGTATTGGCGTTTTGTGCTGTTTGCAGATCATATAAATGATCGCCAACGAACAAAAGGTTGTTGGTGTTTTGTTGCCAATACTTGGCGACATAAAGTACTGAGTCAGGTGCAGGTTTAGCTTTGTGCTCTTCCCGTGTTAGTAACAAAGGAATTTCAATGCCGTTATTTTGAAGTTTTAGCAATGCCGCTTGCTGACAATTACGAGTATTAATTGCACAAGGGATACCTAAGCTGGATAGTAATGCTAACAATTCATCGGTACCAGCAAGTTTTCTTGCATCATGAGCATCAGCCATTTCATAATCAAACAGCTGCAGTCGTGCCTGAATCTGGTGTTCCTTAGGCAAAGAATCAACATAATCCAGTATATCTTTTTCTTTTGGACACCCTAACGAATCTTTAATTTTATTAAAGTCTAGCGATGAAGATACTAAGGTGTTGTCGAGATCAAATATGACTCCCAACAGATTATTTGTTAACAATGGTCATTGCCTCTTATTGATCTCGAATATCAACTAAGCGCGATCAGCGAATTAACTCTTTTATAAAACTCATGAAATGTATCTGCTTGCTGGTAATCTACACCTAATTTTCCATGAAACAAGAGTGTTATTGTTAAATCCTTATAGGCTAACCAGCAAGTGTAACCATCAAAATCATGCCATGCACGAATGCCAAGATATTCATATCTGCCTTCTAATTTAATACCTTTAGTAGATACTAAATCAAAAATTTTTAAAAAATCTCTACTTTTTAAGGTGTTATTGATCATTAGCTTAAAATGAGATCATCTGGCTGCAGCGACCCGCTGGGCTCGAACCACACATTTCGTCATAAGCTGATTGAAATTCTAATGCCGCGCTATAGATGTTGTGTCCCCGCAAGTAGTTTTTGGCTTCTACAATAGAGCTAAAAACATCAATTTGATCAGCTTGATTCAGGCCAATAAAATTATTTACTGAATCAACAGCACCAACCAGGTAATGGGGCGAATCTGCAACTCCAATGATGGTAGGTACAACATTTTTTCCGTTGCTTGTGTTTACATTACTCATAATAGACCTCTGCGTTTAACTTACAACATCTTACGAACCAACAGCAACTTAAGATCATGTTCACTAATAATGACCGATTAACGCTCAGATATTCGATAGCTTAAATATTGCATACTTTCATTTTCAGAGCTTAGTGCGTAAGTATTTATGAACCAAATTAAACAACAGCTCGTATAGTGTAATAGATTCTAAAAATAACTGACGAGTAACAAAAAATGCGTTTATTTATATTAAGCTTTATCATTATTCTAACCACAGCTTGCAGTACAAAATATCCAAATCAATCAGTCACAGGAAAGAATTTTCCATCGGTAAGTGGCCAGACCCTAGAACAAAGTGACATGAATATTCCTGAAGATTTCAACGAGAAATTTACTCTGCTGTTAATTGGTTATAAACAAAATTCGCAATTTGATATCGACAGATGGTTGATTGGTTTAGATATGACCGAAACTAAAGTGTCTGTTTTTGAAGTGCCCACAATACAAGGATTATTCCCGAGAATGTTTAGTACTATGATTGATAACGGTATGCGAGCAGGGATCCCTAAGCCCTTATGGAAAGGTGTTGTGACGGTTTATGAAGATGGTGAGACAATCCAAGCTTTCACCGGGAATGAAAACCCAAATAACGCCAGAGTGGTACTGCTAGATGACGAAGGCAAGGTGCTGTATTTTTACGACGATGGTTTTTCAGTTGCAGCCCTCAATCAAGTAAGAGGTATTTTAAATGCTAAGCCGTAAAGTGTTCTTAGACCTTGCATTAATCGCGAATGATGGCTCTAACAGAGAAAACCTGTGATTATATGAAACGTGCTTATCAAACACCAATGGCTGCTAGGTCATGGTTGATACAAACCAATGACACTCATCAGTTTTGTATTGCACTTTAGGTCGACAGAAAGTGGTTGCATCACAAGGTGCAAAATTTATGAACATCGATGATTTAGAGCACAAAAATTTGCAACAGGTAATATTTGAAACCTTAAAGTCAGATTTCCCTTGTTGATAATAAGGAGTTAAACATAAAATAATAAAAAGCACCTAGCAATTCCAGGGTGCTTTTTTATTGAATATTTAAAATAAGATAATAGCGATTATGGATATCTTCATCATGACTAACGTATGTGTAACATAAGTAGTTTATGAATTATTGAATTTCTAATAGTGTTACTTCAAAAATAAGCAATGAACCTGGTGTTATTTCCCCTGCGGAAGTACTACCGTAACCTAACTCTGCTGGTATAAAAAATTTGAATTTATCACCAACAACCATTAATTGTAGCCCTTCAGTCCAACCCCTTATCACTTGATTTAAGCCAAAGCTGATAGGTGCCCCTCGGTCTACTGAACTATCAAATACAGTGCCATCTAATAAAGAGCCATGATAATGCACTTTTACTTTTGAGCTGGCAGCTGGATGTTCGGTCCCTTTACCTTGTTGTAATACTTGGTATTGTAGCCCTGAAGCTGTTTCAACAACATTTTCAACAGTTCTATTTTTTGCTAAGAAATCTTTACCAATAGCCGTATTTTCAATAGCTAATTTTTTACTATTTGAATTTTTCACAAAAAATAATACTGCCAGTACAATAATGACAACCAAAACAACATATTTCATAACTCATTCCATTAATTTAAAAGATTATTCATTCTAGCATTTGATTCTTTTGAGAATAAAGCTAACTTGCATTATTAATAAAGTAATAGTCTTTTATATTGCAGGAGTATGCGTATATATGGGTAATGGCACAAAAGAGATTAGGTCTAGTTAATCGCTGAAGGCTTCAATACAGCAAACCAATTATGCTGAAGCGGTCTTTATTCTTTATCGAATTAAGCATTGTCATTAACTACCTCTCTAATCTTCGGTAGTATTCGTCTACTTACGGGAATTTCAGCACCGGTTTGTAACATCAACGAACCGCCACTATTTGAACCTTGTTTGTTTGAAGTTATTGAAACCACTTGCTCTAAATTAACCACAAAAGAGCGATGTACCTTAATAAAAGTAGACGGTAATTGCTCTTCTATAGCCTTTAACGTACCACTAAATAAAGACACCTGTTTATTAACCAGAAAAATTTCTACATAATCCCCTGCAGCCTTACAATAATCGACATCTTGGGTAAGTATAAACTCAGTTTTACCTGCGCTAGAGAGTTTTAATTTGGTGGGCGTGTGCTGTTGATGAATTTGATCCAACTTCAATTGTAACTTTAGCAGCTCTTCGCTTTCTTCTTTTCTTAGTAACTTTTCTTTGACCAGTTCATTGGCTTTGTTAACGACTAATACCGCCATCATTACAGTTACAAGATAATAAAAATAGCTGGAGTGAAATGAGTAAAATGTCAGTACTATCGTCAATGAAAATAAAGCATAAGTGCATACCACCGCAAATAACTTCTTATCGCGTTCCTTAAAGTATTTAGCACTTATAAATATCGAGCTAGCTAAGGCCGGAACCAATATAGCCAAAGCGGTTTTTCCATCAAAACCAGGAATTAAAAAAATCGCTATAATGGTTAATAATAGTGTGATTAAAAACCAGGGTTTAGTGTTTGCACAATTATATTTTTCGAGCGAAAAAGCCAGAAAGCTAACACCAAACCCGCAAGCTAAAAAAGTAATGATGATGAGTCTTAAATCTTGAAAAGGGTAACTATAGCTAAACAGTGATCGGCTAATTTCAACAAACAATTGCCCACTTGCTAAAAATGCCATTAATAATAATAGGATGGTACTTTTTTTATTCTCCGACTGAAATGCTATCGTCGATAAAGCAATACAACCTAATAGTAGAGCGCCCAATAAACTTAATGAAATCCATAAATCACGTTGAAAAAAAGATTGAGGGTCTGCGTATTCAGCTAAACCGATAAAATGAATAGGGCTTGTTAACGATAAAAAACCATGATGTGAAGAGGCATGAATAATAATCTCATTGTCACCTTGCCTAATTAACTTGGGTGGCACATAGAACCTTACATCCATTTTTCCGAAAAACTCTTTACTTGAAACAACATGGGGTGTGCCGTTGTTACCCAATCGTTCGCCATTAAAAAAAACCTCACTAGACATTTTCGCAAAAACGAATAAACCTGAAGGTTGCTGCCTTTGTAAATAGCTTTCTGATACCGGTAAAGTTGCTTTTAACCATATGGCTTTATTTTGAGGATCTATTGTCGATAAAGATTGCACCTTACAATTTTTTTCATTGAAGGTAGGAAATTCAGTAAGATTTGAATTTGAAGGACAAACAACGACTGATTTATTGTCGATTGAAATAATCGATTCAGCAAAAGATTTTTCTGAGCTGAAAAAAATCAACACAAAACACCATGTAAAAGTAGTAACGAGTTGTTTCATAGTTAAATTTCCATACCGTTCATCGATTTTTTCATACCTTTCGCTAATTTTATCTATAAAAATAATACAGTTAACAGAATATCACATGCACAAGACACAACAAAAGGCTTTAATCACTCCACAAATCACAGCCTATTTAAAGGAAAGTACATGCTTAATTTTGGTTTCCATAAACACCCTACTCTATCAATAGTTGCATCATTATCGGCAGTATTGATGTTTGCATCGGCAAACAGTCAAGCACAAACGGCGCCAACAAACACCATGACACATCCTACTTATAAAAATGAA
Source organism: Colwelliaceae bacterium BS250 (assembly GCA_040779355.1). Taxonomy (GTDB): domain Bacteria; phylum Pseudomonadota; class Gammaproteobacteria; order Enterobacterales; family Alteromonadaceae; genus Thalassotalea_A. The sequence goes on from JBFONS010000011.1 coordinate 22,851, forward strand.
AAAGCCATTATTTTCGAAACAATGGGAGGAGAAAAAACCGATGCTTATGAAGGCTTCATTAATGTTCCTGAGAATCGCAGTAATAAAATGAGTCGAACAATTGCTGTCAAATATGTACGTTTTCCAGCAACAGGAGATAAAAACGGCTCACCCATTATCTATCTTTCTGGTGGCCCTGGTGGCTCAGGTATTAGCACCGCTAAATATCCAAACTTTCGATTTCCTTTATTTATGGCAATGCGTGAATTTGGTGACGTTATTGCTCTTGATCAACGCGGCACAGGAATATCAAACGACACGCCAAGCTGTAATTCGTCTCAGGTATTACCATTAAATGAAAAGCTTAATGAGCAGCAAGTTAGCAAATATTATCGAACGGCTGCCACAGAATGCTTAGCATTCTGGAAGAATGAAGGGGTTGACGTACTAGGTTACACCACACAAGAAAGTGTGAGTGATATTGAAGATTTACGAACACATTTTGAGGCTGAAAAAATAACATTATGGGGCATTTCATACGGCAGCCACTTAGCATTGGCGGCAATAAAAACGCTACAAAATAAAATAGACAAAGTGGTTATTGCCAGCGCCGAAGGACTTAATCAAACGGTTAAGCTTCCTTTTGCAACTGACGCCTATTTTAGCCGCTTACAACAAGCCATTAATACTCAACCTGAAGCGGCTAAACAATACCCTGATATTGCTGCGCTAATGCATCGAGTACATAAAAAATTAGATGACAATCCTCTACCAATAAAAGTTGCACTCAAGGATGCTTCGTCACTTGCAATATTATTTCAAAAAACACACTTACAAATTATCGCATCAGCGATGATTGCCGATCCTCAGCGTGGTGTGACTCAACTACTGGCTATATATAAGTCGCTTGACCAAGGGCAAGATCAGCTGATAAAAAAAATGTTAGCGCGTGGTTATTTAAATAATAAACCAATATCTTTTAATGTCATGGCCTTTGCCATGGATATAGCCTCAGGCATTACCGATGAAAGGCTAATAATGGTCAATGAACAAGCTAAAACATCTTTATTAGGAACGGCGTTAAATTTCCCTATGCCACAGCTAAATAATGTCGTTGCAGGCTTAGATCTAGGTGATGATTTTAGAGCATTTCCAGTAAGTAATGTGCCGACATTGTTATTAACAGGAACCTTAGATGGTCGCACCTACATCAACAGTCAAAATGAAGCAACTCAAGGCTTATCAAATTTATCCCAAGTTACCATCATTAATGGTGGTCATAATGTTTTTATGGTTTCTCCTGAAGTAACAAGTGTCATTAAATCATTCTTAAAAGAAGAAGAGATTAAGGTAACTGAAATAACGATTGATTTACCTTCATTCGCACTACCAAAATAATGGCTTAACTAAAATTTATAAATGTACCAACTAATTCTGTATAGGTAGGAACTGCAGATTTTGGTTGGTCATTTTTATTCTAACTAAAGTACTCATACCAAGAGGGAATATAAAATGATCACAAACTTAACAGCACAGCAAACACAGTTATATTTTGGTGCGATATCAGGGCTAATTTTTGTGACCGTAACATTATTAATGGGGGGATTGTTAACCGACTATAATAGTCTGTCACAAACGGTCAGTGAAATAGGCAAAGTGGGTAGTCCATTACAACTACCCTACGCGCTTATGCTTTATAGTGTCAGCCTATTGGCTGCGATATTTAGTTATCAAGCGCTGGCCTTTGCTAAAACCCACTCTCTGTCGATCGCTCCTATTGTGCTTATTGCATCTTTTGCTTTATCAGATGCAGGTGTTGCAATATTCCCTTCACCAGAGCCAATGCATAACATTTTTGGTGCACTGCATTTGTTTGGCTATTTTGCGCCGCTGGTTTTAGCAATTACGTGGAGACGATATTTTTCAGAACAACAACTTACAAACTTTTCTGTGCCCGTATTTTTATTAATTTTAGTATTTTTAGTACTCAATTTTTCTCCTATGTTCGCTCCATCACTCTATCCAATGGAATACTATGGCTTGATGCAACGTGGAGTTTTATATTGTTATTACACATGGTTGGCTTGGTTAAGCATCTCAATAGCGAGACAAGTGAGAAATAATTCATAGCAATAACGTTTTTTAATGAGTTAGTCATCCTTGTTCAATACTCATTTGTGGAATCCGTTATCTATAAAATACTGATTAATATTTGCACCAATATTAAGCAATTGCTTTAACTTGGGATCTGTAAATATATTAAAAGAATATAATGACGTTTCAAAAAAATAATAAAAAAACATTACTTTACAGTTACTTACAATAACATTTGAAATTATGGATGGTATGGCATAGAACTTGAAATAACAAACATAACTTATATTTTTAGTTATGGGTGAAATTATTCTTTCAACTTTCATTAAGCAACACAATTTACCTGAAGAGTTTACACTCGCAGTAGAGAAATACTACAAGCCATTTTCAGATGAATTATATAGTCGTTTCTCTAAAGCTAATCACCCCTATTTTGTTGGCATAAATGGTTGCCAAGGGAGTGGTAAATCTACCTTAACTGATTTTATTGCCACTTATTTAACAACAGAGTACCAGCTCAACATTGTGGTAATGTCGTTAGACGATTTCTATTACTCAAGTAGCAAACGAAAAACCTTAGCACAAGACACGCACCCTTTATTAGCAACCAGAGGTGTACCTGGAACACACGATATGGTTGCACTTAATCATGTTTTAATTCGATTAAAAGAGAAAGAAATAGGTTTCTCTATTAACAAATTTAATAAAGCGACTGATGAGCCATTCCCAGAAGATGACTGGGACCCCATAGAACAACCCGCAGATATAATAATTGTTGAAGGATGGTGCTGGGGCGTAAAACCACAAACAGCAGAGCAGTTAGAAGCCCCCATCAATGAACTTGAATGCCAATACGATACAACAGGTGACTGGCGAAATTATGTAAACCAGCAATTGAAAATGGCTTACGAACCCTTGTATAAAAAAATGGATTTTTGGTTGGCATTACAAGCACCTTCTTTTGATTGTGTTTATCAATGGCGCTTAGAACAAGAACAAAAACTAGAAGACAGAAATATTGGTTTAGAAAATTCTAAAATTATGTCGCCCGCGCAGATATTAAATTTCACTCAGTATTTTCAACGCTTAACCGTGCAAGGGTGTAATACGTTTGCACAATCTGCTGATGCTATCTTTTACTTAGATTACCAACGTAAGATTACAAAAATGTCGATAACGGAGCCAGTATGAGCAGGCTGAAAACGGTTATCTTTAGTGATTTAGATGGTACGCTTCTAGAACATTTCACTTATCAATCAACAGCCGTAGATCAAATACTTAAGAAGCTGAACAAAGCCAATGTTCCTGTCATTCTAAATACTAGTAAAACCTTTGCTGAATTAGAAATTATTCACCTAAAACTTTCTTTAAATACACCATTTATAATTGAAAATGGCGCAGCAATATACATTCCAATAAATACATTCACGAAACAACCTGAAGATACAGTCGTGATTGGAAATTATTGGGTAAAATCATTCAGTTTACCAAGAAAACACTGGTTAACTTTACTATCAAATAATACTCAAGAATTTAGCCAATACTATCAAGGTTTTTCAACATTATCAGAATCGGCCTTATGTGAAATTACAGGGTTGAATGTAGATGAAGCTAAACGAGCAAAACAAAGACAATATGCTGAGCCAATTCATTGGCTAGCAGATGACATTACGAAGAAAGCCTTTATAGAAAAATTGGTTAATTTAGGAGCCAACGTTGTTCAAGGAGGAAGATTTATCCATGTTGGTGATTATTGCGACAAAGGCCAAGCACTTATTTGGTTAGCTGAACGATACCGAGAGCACTTTACTAACGATTTAATTTCTACTATCGCCTTAGGAGACGGAGAAAATGACAATGCTATGTTAGAGGCTGCGGATGTTGCGGTTCAAATACGTTCTCCCGTACATGATTTTCCCACCTTATATCGACAGTATAAAACCATTCAAACTAAATTATACGGCCCAGAAGGTTGGACTGAAGCAATACAAAAACTTTTAGATAATCAATTCATTTCATCTTCAATTAATTAAGGATCAAATCATGGCTGACTTTTATCAAAACGGCACAGTGACTACATTACATAACTTGGCTCAACGAGAACCAGCAGATATGGCCGAGGAACTATTAACCTTTTCAAAAAAACGTTCTTTAGGGCTGATGTTACCCTCGTTATTTTCTGAATTAGAAGGCAAAGCCTTACCTGACATTATTAATAAAATTAAAGACGTTAAGTACCTATCTGAAATTGTTATTGGATTAGACAGAGCCGACCTTGATCAATACAAGCATGCATTATCCTTTTTTGGAAAATTACCGCAGCACCATCGTGTTTTATGGAATGATGGTCCAAGATTACAAGCCATAGATAAAAAACTACAATCACTGGGCTTAGCACCTAAGGAATTAGGCAAAGGTCGTAACGTTTGGTATTGCATGGGCTATATTTTAGCCTCAGGTAAAGCTGAATCTATTGCCTTGCACGACTGTGATATTTTAACTTATGAACGAGATTTGCTGGACCGCCTGCTTTACCCTGTTGCCAACCCGATGTTTAACTATGAGTTTTCTAAAGGTTTCTACGCCCGCGTTGCAAACGGAAAAATTAATGGTCGTGTATCGCGCTTACTTGTTACCCCATTAATTAAAGCACTGAAAAAAACAGTAGGACATTGTGATTACCTTGAATATATGGACAGTTTTTTATATCCATTAGCGGGTGAGTTCTCTTTTCGCCGAGACGTATTAAACGATATTCGTATTCCAAGTGATTGGGGCTTAGAAATTGGCGTATTATCTGAAATGTATCGAAACTACTCGCCAAACCGAATTTGCCAAGTTGATATCGCTTCAACGTATGATCATAAACATCAGGACATGTCGTTAGATGATTCAAGCGCCGGCTTATCTAAAATGTCTATTGATATCAGTAAAGCATTCATTCGAAAGTTGGCCACACAAGGTGAAACGTTTACCACTGAAAAATTCAGAACCTTAAAAGCAACCTACTATCGAATTGCCTTAGATTATGTAGAAACCTATCGAAATGATGCCATGATGAATGGTCTAAAACTTGATATACATAATGAAGAAAAAGCAGTAGAGATGTTCGCTGAAAATATATTAACTGCAGGACATACCTTTTTAGAGCAACCGATGGATACACCTTTCATTCCGTCTTGGAACCGTGTTGTGAGTGCTGTCCCTGATATTCTTTCACAATTAAAAGAAGCTGTTGAATTAGACAACGAAGAGTTTAGTCAAAAATAACATCGTTCATTTTAAAGGAAGGTATAACTATGCACACGCAGGTTAAGCAACTAAAAAGTAAATTAACTCAACAGCTATCGACGATTTATAAAGATATCTCTCTTGAGCAATCGTATGAAGATATTGCACAAGGGCTTATGGATATTATGCGTTTATCGAGTAAGGTAGCGTTGGTGAAACCGTATACTAATCAGTGGTCAGAAGAAGATATTGTTTTAATCACCTACGGTGATAGCATCATCAAAGCAGCTCAATCTCCTTTACAAACGTTAAATCACTTTTTAGACCGGACAATTGAAAATACAATTAACAGCATACATATTTTGCCATTTTTCCCTTACAGCTCTGACGACGGCTTCTCTGTCATTGACTATTCTTCAGTAAATGAATCACTAGGAACATGGCAAGATATAGAAGTGATTAGTAAAAATTATCATCTCATGTCTGATCTAGTGATTAATCACTGCTCAAGCCGAAGTGTTTGGTTTGATAACTTTATTAAAGGTGAAGGACAAGGCAGTGATTATTTTTTCACTGCCCTACCAGATGACGATGTATCTGATGTTGTACGCCCACGTACATCGCCTTTACTTAAAGAAGTTGAAACGGGTAATGGCAAAAAATTTGTTTGGTGTACATTTAGCCATGATCAGGTAGATTTTGATTTTAGAAACCCTGAAGTATTAAAAGCAATGGCTTCAATCATCAGACAATACCTTGATATGGGCGTTAAGATATTCCGTTTAGATGCTATCGCATTTTTGTGGAAAATTGTTGGAACAAAAAGTATCAACTTACCTCAAACACATGAAGTTGTTCGGTTATTAAGAACCCTTATTGAATCGGCTGAACCTCATGCCATTATCATTACCGAAACCAATATTCCTAATACTCAAAACCTAACGTATTTTGGTAATGCTAATGAAGCACATGGTATTTATAACTTTTCATTACCCCCTTTATTATTAAATACGTTACTCACTGGTAATTGTTTATATTTAAAGCGCTGGTTAATGAGTATGCCACCTTCACAAGACGGCACTATGTATTTTAACTTTATTGCTTCGCATGACGGCATAGGTTTACGTCCAGCGGAAGGTTTATTAAGTGACAATGAACTCGGTAAACTGGTAAACACCATAGAAAATTTTGGCGGCAAAATTTCTTGGCGAACTGCAGATAATGGTGAACAAAAAGCCTATGAGATGAATATTTCACTCTATGATGCGATGCAAGGGACGGTGAACGGTAAAGATCAATGGAATTTTGAGCGTTTTATTTGTGCTCATGCCATAATGTTTGCCCTTGAAGGAATACCAGGTATTTATATTCATAGTCTAGTGGGCACTCAAAACGATTATAAAAAATTAGCAAATACCCACCATAATCGCTCTATTAATCGACGTCGTTGGCATGAAGATGCTTTAAACGAAGCGCTCACAGATAAGAGTTTACACCATGGAAAAGTACTTTCTTCATTAAAGAGCTTATTAAAAATCCGAATTAAACAACCTGCATTTCACCCTAATGCAACGCAGTTTACGCTTCACTTAGGATTGCAATTATTTGGATTTTGGCGACAAAGTCAAAACAGAAAACAAAGTATATTTTGTGTTAGTAATGTTTCTGATCAACCCGTAGCACTGCCTTTAAGTGAGTTAAATTTAATTATTACTGAATCTTGGATCGAACTTATCCGCAAAAATGAAATCACTGAATTAACACAAGAATTAATATTAACGCCTTATCAAACCGTTTGGATCAGCAATGTTATGGCATAAACACCTCAAAAATGTATCAAGATAGATTGCTGATCTTTCTTGGTCATTTTACTCACCACCAACATATAAGAATTATCCATCATTCGTTCGAGCTCACCTTGTGGAATTGAGCCATCAACAATGACAGTATTCCACAAACGTTTATTCATATGATAACCAGGGATTATTGCGGGGAATATATCGCGTAGCATTACAGCTTCATCAGGATCACACTTTAGATTTAGCCACCAATGCATATTGCCATGCTCGTCGCCTTTACCCATTTTTCCTACAGCTAAGGTGGCAAACATTTTGTTTTTTACTTTAAATACTTTTACATCTCTGCCAAAGGGATAATCTAGATTGGCAAGTGGTTTAGCTAATAGGTATTTATCAATAATGTTAGCATTCATGCTTAGCTAACATCAATCATGGCCATTTCTTTGTTAAGCCACTTAAGGGCTTTATCACGACCCATATCTAACCCGCAAAACTCTCGCATATTCCAATCATCGGCTTTTCTTTGTTTAACTAGATTTTTAGTTTCGGTACGTCCGTTTTGATTATAGGTGAGAGATGCAAATGCTTTTAAATTCTCTAATGAAGCGATATGTAACTTAGCTTCATAAGTATAAGAATAGTTGTGAATTCTATTAATTAACAAGGCAAAAGGGTGCGGAAAATGATCGAGCAAAAAAGTATCATATTCTTCGCACATTTCTAAGGTCATTACTGTACCTTCATCAACAATCACTTCTGCAAGGTTGTTAGAAAGTATAATTATATCGCCAAAGCTTAAAGTATATTTCATATAGGATCCTGTTTAGAGCGCTAGCATTAAATTTTAATAGATGATTTTGTTAGTTCTAACTCTAACCATCTAATAGCTTTACCTCGTCCCATTTCTAACCCAGAGAAAACTTCTATGTTAAATTTATCGTCGGCTTTCATCATAATAAAAGCCTCGATTTTATCAGTATTCAGATTACCGTAACTCACAATAGCAATTGCAGATAAATTAGCATTACTACCAACCAAAAAATTGAAATTATCGGTTAATTGATAATTATTAATATTATTCACTAGTACCGAATAAGGTTCATTACCATGTTGATGGTTGGCAATATACTCAGCATATTCGGCATACATTGCTGCTGTTACAATAGTATTGTCATCTATTATTAATTCGAAAATTTTTGGCGTAATAAGGGTAAGGTAGCCAAAACTTAAAGTGTGTTTCATTTGTTACTCCGAGCAATTTTTAATAATTAAAAATACACGCAGCCTCATTGTTTGTGCAGATGCGCAAAAAAGCAATGATTAACTCAAGAAAATTCCGTGAATATAAAGCGGTGCCAACTATCCTTGGCATAGATATCGTTTTTGAATTATTAGCGTAAATTATGTTTCTTATGGCATTAATATATAGATGACATTTTTATGAATAGCCAATTAATTAATGTTTTTTTTTGAACAATAGCAACATATATAAAACAGTGAATATTAAAAACCAATGACAACATTAATGTCTGCTTTCATGAACAAGCAATTAGTGGCACAATAATAAAAAATACAATTTAGGATAGTTAATGCAACGTATTGCCTTACTGTTTCTGTGCTTAAGCAGTTTCATGGTTAACGCCACTGAACAAGCACAACAAATATTTGAAGAAATGGCGCCATCATTATACCAAATACGCTTAATTGATAAAGCGACCTCAGAAAAGTCATCCATAGGATCAGGCTTTCAAATTAGTGAAAATGGTCATATCGCCACGAATTATCACGTGATCTCAGGTTTCGCTCAATACCCTGAAAAATATATTATTGAATATGAAGATCATCTAGGTAATAAAGGTCAACTAGATTTACAAACCGTTGATGTTATTAACGATTTAGCCATCGTGTTGCTCACTGGTGAACCAAAAACACAGCACTTTATTGTATCCGAATTAACACCAGAAAAAGGTGAAGAAATTTATTCGTTAGGCAATCCACATGATTTGGGCATGATTGTTGTGCCTGGTACTTATAACGGTTTAAAGAAAGAAGCTTTTAACGATCGTATTCATTTTACCGGATCAGTAAACCCAGGCATGAGTGGCGGACCTGTGGTTAATCGCTTTGGTGAAGTGGTGGGCATAAATGTTGCGTCATCAGGTAATTCTATTGGTTTTTTAATCCCACACGATAAGTTGGCTAATTTGATCAGTCGATTTGATGTACAAGTTGAACAATCCATTGATGAGCAAATAGCCGCCCAATTAAAAGCCAATCAACAAAAATTATTAACGGAAGTATTAGCCAGCGAATGGCAAAGCAAGTCATTTGCAAAGGCTTCAATTCCAGATACCGGCGTAAAGTATATTCGTTGTTGGGGCGACTCTAATGCTGATAAACCTGATGCATTACTATTTAAAGCCGTAACCAATTGCCAGATGGAAGATTATGTTTATATTTCTGAATCTTTAACTACTGGCCAAATTGCTATGGAGTTCCATTATTTTTCTGCCGAGGAATTGTCGAGCACACGTTTTTATCAAATTTACCAAGCGCAAATAGCCAGAGCGGGTGCCGGTAATAGAGTCAGTAAAGAAGATGTTACAGAATTCGAATGTCAGCATGATATTACCGGCATAGAAGGCGAAATAATTAAAAACAAGTCGATAATGTGCGTACGTGCCTATAAAGAGTATGAAGACTTATACGACATTATGTACATTGCCGCCTCTATTGATAAAAATAACCAAGCGTTAGTAAGTCACTTTACCTTGTCCGGAGTAGAAAAAGACTTAAGCCAGATGTTCAGTAAAAGATTTATGGAGTCGGTAAAATGGAACTAATTATTGAAGAAATTAGTCGAGGTAAAAAATTACTTGGTCGTCATAAATTCCTGGGCAATGAAGTAAATATTGGCCGAGGCTATAACAACAACATAATTGTTTCTGATCCTCATGTTTGTGCACAACATTTATCTCTTAAAGTGATTGATGGTCAGTGGTTTGTGCAAGACTTACAATCAATCAATGGCAGTATTATTGGCCATAAAACTGCACTTACTGAATGGCAACTTGTTCACTCCGGCGACATTATCCAAATAGGTAAAACCCAGCTGCGATTTATGTTGCCCGATCACCCCGTTGCACAAAGCGTTAAATTTAATGCGGTTGAAAACTTAGTAGAAAGTTTATCAAGGTGGCCTGTTGTTGCATCAATGTTATTACTATTCACGGCGTTAACCGTGCTATTTATGTATTTGAATACCCCAACGAAAGACATTAATTACAATTCCTTAGTGCTTTGGGGCTTGTCATTAACGTTAGGCTATTCTATTTGGCCGATGTTTTGTGCATTAATGGCACACTTAAATAAACATGAGAGCAGAGTTGGTACTCAACTTGGGGTGAGTTTCGTTATTATCAATTTGTTCTGGTTACTCGATTTTGTTGAAGTGTTTTTAGACTTTAATATATCCAGTCATTGGTCATGGCAGTGGCTTATTCTATTAGCAGCCATAGCATTAACTTTTGTACTGTTTTGGTTTAACTTTTACATTGCCTTTACGCAAACGCCCAAGCGAAGAATTAAAATGGCCGCGGGATTAACCAGTTTATTATTTGCCAGTTTGTTTATTTATGATTTAAGTAATCAACCTGAATTCAAAGCTTATCCTGAATATAACAGCACGATTATGTCACCAATATTCGCAGTTGCGCCAATGACTAGTCCGGAAGTATTTATTAATAGTAGCGATGAATTATTCAAAAATGTAGATGAGTTGGCAAAAGAAAAGTAATCGACTTTAATAGTGGAAAATAAAAAGGCTGATTATGATTAATCAGCCTTTTTGATATCTAGCATTAACTAGTGTTCAGTACGCACCCAAAATTATGGACGAGCGATAAAACCAACCGCGTCATAAACCGAGGTTAATACTTTACTTGCACGAGCAGATGCTTTTTCAGCACCGTCACGCATTACTTGATTTAAAAACTCTTGGTCATTACGATATTGATGAAAACGTTCTTGTATTGGCGCAAGCATTGCTACGACAGAATCAGCAACATCACCTTTTAAATGACCATACATTTTATCTTCATATTCAGGCACTAACTGTTCAATCGTTTTACCGGTAGTACAAGATAGTAGAGACAGTAAATTTGACACACCTGGCTTTTCAGCGGTATCAAAATAAATTCGCGCCTGCTCATCAGAGTCAGTCATTGCACGTTTGATCTTTTTAGTAATTTTTTTCGGATCTTCTAATAACCCAATAAAGTTACCAACATTTTCATCCGACTTTGACATTTTCTTAGTTGGCTCTTGTAAACTCATTACACGAGCACCGAATTTAGGAATATGTGGCTCTGGCACTTTAAAAATATCACCATGAAGATTGTTAAAACGAGTGGCAATATCTCGAGCCAGTTCAAGGTGCTGTTTTTGATCATCGCCAACAGGTACACGTTCAGCTCTATATAACAAAATATCAGCAGCCATTAATACCGGATAGGTAAATAAACCACTGTTCATATTGGCTTCTGATTTTTGTGATTTATCTTTATATTGGGTCATGCGGTTAAGCTCGCCCATTTGTGTATAACTGTTTAACACCCAGCTTAGCTGCGAATGTTCAGGAACATGCGACTGAATAAAAATGGTGCTTTTGCTAGGGTCAATACCACAAGCTAAATATAACGCCAAGCCATCTAACGTTGCTTTGCGCAATGCCTCAGGGTTCGGTCGAACGGTTATAGCATGTTGATCGACTAACATATAAAAACACTCGTGATCATCTTGCATGCTCACCCATTGGCGAAGTGCACCTAAATAATTACCAATAGTTAAGTCACCTGATGGTTGGCAACCACTTAGCACAACTGGCTTAGTCATAATATTCCTTAAAAATGTATTCTAGTAATTGATAGCTGTTTTATTGATTTATTTATTAACGTTGGCAAGATTGCTACGCATTTGATCAATTACAGCTTTATAATCGGTTTGTGAAAAAATAGCAGAGCCGGCAACAAACATGTCTGCTCCAGCGGCTGCTATCTCAGCAATGTTATCTACTTTTACACCACCATCAACCTGTAAGCGGATATCTCGGCCACTGGCAGCAATTCTTTCTTTAACAAGTTTTAGCTTATCTAATGTTGATGGAATAAATGATTGACCACCAAATCCAGGGTTTACCGACATGAGTAAAATAACGTCAAGTTTATCCATAACAAAATCTAGCACTTGTAATGGCGTTGCTGGATTTAATACTAATCCTGCTTTACAGCCATGATCTTTAATGAGTTGCAAAGTGCGGTCTACATGATCACTCGCTTCAGGGTGAAAAGTAATAATGTCTGCACCCGCTTTGGCAAAGCCTGGTATTAAACTATCGACAGGCTTAACCATCAAATGAACATCGATTGGCGCGGTTATACCGTAATCTCGTAATGCCTTACAGATCATTGGGCCAAACGTTAGATTTGGTACAAAATGATTATCCATTACATCGAAATGCACAACATCGGCACCGGCTGCTAATACTTTAGCAACATCATCGCCAAGACGTGCAAAGTCGGCTGACAATATTGATGGAGCAATTAAAAATGAAGACATAGGTAACCTACTTATGATGAATATTGGCAATAAATGCGTAATTGTCGCTACTTTACCTAATGATACAGCTAAGTTGAAGTAACAATGCGTAAAATATCGATTTATTGATAATAATTCATGCCTATTTCTTGTGCACATAAAGCGCAACAACTGCACCAAAACTGATCACTTTGATATATACTGTTAAAATTAAAATAAAAATAAAAATAAAAAAGTCATATTAAATAGGGCTTTACATCTAATTTTGTGGTTTTTTAAATAATAGGCATTGCCCTTGCAAACATAAGGTCAGTGTCCTATTTAACTCATAAACATAATTTAACTATAAAAAGAGAATTACTATGAAAAAATTTATTTCTACATCATTACTACTTTCATCAATCGCGGTAACATCTGCATTTTCAACATCGGCTTCAGCTTTAGAAGTTGAAGGCTTAAGTGCTAATGTTGGCGCAGTATCGCAATATTTCTTCCGTGGTATCGTACAAACAGATACTGCTTCAGCAAGTGCTGGTGTTGATTATGAAATAGGTGGTTTTTATGTGGGTACTTGGGCTGCAGATGTTCAAGACGGCCTTGAAGTAGATTTTTACGGCGGTTACGCTTTAGAACTAGATGCTGGTTTAGGCTTAAGCGCTGGCTTTACTTCTTACCAATACACTGGTGATTTCGATTCAGCTTATAATGAAGTAAATCTAGGGGTAAGTTACGGTATTTTTTCAGCATCTTATAATATTGGTACGCATGAAGAAGACAATGGCTTAGGCATTCCGGAAGCAGATTATGATTTTCTTTCTATCACAGCTGAATATGAAGGTTTTTATGCGACTTTCGGTTCTTGGGGTGATGAATTTGATGGTGATTATGTTGAACTAGGTTACGGTACTGACGTTGCTGGTTTTGATATTGGTGTTAGTTTAATCTCTAACTCAGAAGAACTTGATCTTGAATCTGGTGATGGTGAAGAGTCATTGGTATTTAGCATTGGTAAATCTTTCTAAGCATAATTTACTTATGCTAAGTATGACTTAGTTTGATAAATTTTTAGTCATACTTCAATTCACCAAAAGGCAACTGCAAATAAAAGTGTAGTTGCCTTTTTTGTAAATTTTTTTTGCTAAACATTTCTGTTATTTTTATAAATGTTTACCTTAATGTTGATCATTTATAGCACTTAAAGCTACATCATCAGTATTAGATCATTGAACAAAAAAAATAATAGGTGTACTCTGCTTTAGTTAATATTTATCGGTTAACGTTAGCCACTACCAATTTTAAAAGGAAGTCCCAATGTTTTACGAAGTTATTAAGCCTAGAGTTGGCGAAACAGATGCTCTCGGTCATATCAATAACACGGTATTTCCACAATGGTTCGAGGCTGCCCGCAACCCTATTTTCAAATTGTTTAATCCTGATTCCGCTTTAAACTTAACGCAATGGAATTTAATTTTAGCCAACATGACTATCGATTTTCATGTACCGCTAAAATTTGGCAAAGACGTAGAAATAAAAACATTTATCAAACGCATCGGTAATTCTTCATTAGATATCTACCAAGAAGCTTGGCAAGACAATATTAAATATGTATCCGGTACTGCAATAATGGTGCATTACGATTATATGAAAAAGAAGCCGCAACCGATCAGCGACGAATTTAAACAAAAACTGCATGTACATTTTATTCGTTCAATGTAATCAATAGAGATAACTGTTACCAATTAGACTGATCTTATACCAAGTATATTAGTTCAATATAAACAACAGTTATCGATACTACAACTTAGCCAACTTTCAGAGTAAACACTCCATTTCACTAGCTATATCTTTAGCGATAAAAATACTAGTGTAAATTATTTCAATCACCCAAATCCCTATCTAAAGTCAGTACAAATAAACGTAAGCTACTGATTTTAAATTCAATAAAAAACATCTAAAAATATTTTTTATCTTTTGTTATTAACTTAAGTCATCAAAATTGTTAACATTTTTTTAAAACCAATAGACGTTCATTATTTTAGTGTGCTAGTGTGTATTAAATTGAACACTAGATTGGTATTGAACGATAAATGAGTACACCTCGTCTCCCTATAGTTGGAATAATTTGTGACTACGAAATAATAGGTCCTCACCCTTTTCATATCGCTGGTGATAAATACATTCAAGCCGTTGTAAACGGCTGTAAGTGCATTCCTATTCTTATTCCTGCCCTTGCCAATAAACTGCAAGTAGAGCAATTATTGACAACTGTTGATGGCATCTTATTTACTGGCGGTTACTCAATGGTTGATCCTATTAATTATCAAACAGAGCCAGCTAAAACAGGCACAAAACTAGATATACAACGTGATAAATCAAGCTTTGCCTTAATAAAGTCAGCAGTCGCTAGCGAAATACCTATTTTAGGTATTTGCCGAGGCTTTCAAGAAATTAACGTCGCTTTTGCAGGCAGCTTACATCAGCAGCTTCATACTGTTGCAGGTTTGCTGGAACATCGCGAAGATAAAAACGTAGAGCTACAACAGCAATACTCTGCAGCTCATAGCATTAACATCACAGCAAACGGAAAATTAGCAAAAATTTTAGGCACCACAAAAATTGATGTTAATTCATTACATACCCAAGGGGTTGACCGTTTAGGTGATGGCTTAACAATAGAAGCACAAGCTGATGATGGCTTAATAGAGGCATTTTCAGTGAATAACGCCACAAGTTTTGCGATGGCCGTGCAATGGCACCCTGAATGGCAATGCGAACAAAATATAAATAGCACTAAATTATTTGCAGCCTTTGGCCAAGCATGCAGTTTAAGACAACAAGTTAGAGGCAACAATGGATAATATTGAAAACTGGTTATTAGAAAATAATATTGAAGAAGTGCAATGTGTTACTGCCGATCATACCGGTATACCTAGAGGGAAAACCCTACCAGCACAGTCTTTTCTAGCCGATGAACTCCGCATTCCTGAAGGAGTAGCTCTTTCAACAGCGAGTGGTGACTTAATCAATGATGACATTATGTTTTCATTAATTGACCCACGCGATTTAGACATGTTTATGAAGCCTGATTTAAATACGCGCTATGTATTACCTTGGACTAAAAAACCTACCGCGATGATTATTCATGATTGCTGGTTACGCAATGGCGAAGAAAATGATTTATGCCCAAGAACCATTTTAAAAAATGTTTTAGCCCTATATAAAAGCAAAGGTTGGCAACCAGTGGTAGCCCCAGAAATGGAGTTACACGTATTAAAGACAAATGCTGACCCATCACAAGAATTAGAGCCACCAATGGGCCGTTCAGGTCGAACTGAAGCAGGTCGTCAATCATTTGGTATAGATGCGTTAGCGGAATACTCTGACTTCATTGATTTAGTTTATGATTGGGCCAAACAGCTTAATTTAGATCTCGATTCAGTAGTCCATGAAGAAGGCGCTGGTCAGCTTGAATTTAACTTTAAGCATGGTGATGCATTAAAATTAGCCGACCAGGTGTTTGTATTTAAAAGACTTGTTAAAGAAGCCGCAATTCAGTGTGGTATTACCGCAACATTTATGGCGAAACCTATTAGTGATGAGCCGGGAAATGCCATGCATATCCATCAGAGTATTATATCTACTGAAACGGGCAAAAACATATTTGCTGACGACAGTGGTGATACCGAATTATTCAAACATTACATTGGTGGTTTACAAAAATACACCGGCGATTTAATGCCAATCTTTGCTCCTAATGCTAACTCTTACCGCCGTTTTGTGGCTGGAGTTGCCGCGCCAGTAAATGTTTTTTGGGGCACTGAAAACCGTTCTGTAGGCCTACGTGTACCAGAAGCTCCACAACAAGCTAGGCGCGTGGAAAACCGTTTACCCGGTGCAGACAGTAATCCATATTTAGCCATTGCTGCCACGTTATTGTGTGGTTACTTAGGTATGGTTGAAGAAATTGAACGCTCTGAAGAATCAGTAGACCGCGTAAATGCTCATATTAGTGATGATATCCCAACTAATTTTGATAGTGCCATTAAAGCTATGGCAGACAGTAAAACCATGCAGCAGTACCTTGGCGAGCGCTTTATTACCGGCTTTACCGAAACGCGTTTAGTCGACTTTAATCATTTCAAATCAGTTATCACAAGTTGGGAACGCCGTTTCCTAATTTCAGCAGTATAGGACATTTATGAAAGCTAAATTACAACAACAAAATACCGCGCATCATTTCCAGCCATTTAGTGATAATAAATCACTCGCTGAATCAGGCGCACGCGTTATCACTAAAGCTAAAGGTGTTTACTTTTGGGACATTGATGGTAATAAATATCTTGATGGTATGGCAGGCCTTTGGTGCGTAAACATTGGCTATGGACGTGAAGAACTGGCAGAAGTTGCCCGTAAACAAATGACCGAACTGCCTTATTATAATTTATTTTTCCAAACAACAACGCAACCTGCGGTTGAACTTGCCGCTAAAATTGCCGAGCTAACGCCAGATCACCTGAACAAAGTGTTCTTTACTGGCTCTGGCTCAGAAGCAAACGATACTAACTTTAGAATGGTACGACGCTACTGGGATTTAAAAGGCAAACCTAACAAGAAAACCTTTATTTCTCGTAAAAATGCTTACCATGGTTCAACGGTTGCTGCGGCGAGTCTTGGCGGCATGGGTTATATGCATGAGCAAGGTGACTTACCAATAGAAGGTATTGTTCATATCGACCAACCGTACTGGTTTGCAGAAGGACGTGATATAACGCCTGATGAATTTGGCCTTAAAGCGGCGCAATCATTAGAAGCTAAAATACTCGAAATTGGTGAAGAAAACATCGGCGCCTTTATTGCTGAACCATTCCAAGGTGCTGGCGGCGTAGTTATTCCACCAGCGACCTATTGGCCTGAGATAAAACGCATTTTAGCGAAATATGATATTTTATTTATCCTTGATGAAGTAATTTCTGGTTTTGGCCGGACCGGTGAATGGTTTGCTTGTGAATATTTTGATTTAAAACCTGACTTAGTGACTATCGCTAAAGGCTTATCGTCTGGTTATATTCCAATTGGCGGCGTGATCGTCTCAGACAAAGTAGCCGATGTACTTATTAGTGACGGCGGTGACTTTAACCACGGTTTCACTTATTCAGGTCACCCTGTTGCGGCTGCAGTTGCGTTAGAAAACATTAAGTTGTTGGAGTCTGAACATATTGTTGCTAATGTCAAAAGTACTACCTCGCCATATTTACAAAAACGCTGGCAAGAACTCGCCGACCACCCTATTGTTGGTGAAGCCAGAGGTTTGGGCATGGTTGCTGCCATTGAATTAGTAAAAGATAAAAATAGCTGTGAGCGCATTGAAGAAAATAGTAAAGCTGGTGGCGTTTGTCGTGACTTTGCAATTGCCAATGGTTTAGTAATGCGCCCATGTGGCGATACTATGATTATTTCGCCGCCGTTAGTCATTACCATTAGTGAAATAGATGAACTTATTGAAAAAGCTAAACTGGCACTTGATCAAACAGCTCAACATTACGGCATAATCTAAGCACAAAAAGTGAATTAATTGCGGCTAGTATTAAGCGCAATTAATTCACCAGATAAAGAACATCAGCAAGCAGCTATACCCTTATGAATCAATGTTAAAACAAATAGAAAAGAGTAAATCTTTCAGGAAAAGCAATGAATCAAACAGTATTAAAACATTTCAACAGTTGGGGCTATCAGGCCTTTAAATATCTTATTTATGCCATGCTGTCTTTTAACGTGTATTTATTTTTTTCAGAAGAATGGTTAGCCAGTAAAGTGGTATTCGCCTCAGGGGTTAATTTTGAAAATCTTATTGAAGGATTTTCATCTACCATTGATACCGCAGCATGGGTTGTATTACTTTTACTGTTTGAATTAGAAACCTACATTATTGACGACGATAAAATCAAAGGCGCCACCAAGTGGTCAATGCATGGTACTCGGGCACTTTGTTATCTTGTTATTGTTTATGCATTTTATGGTTACTTAACAAAAGTCGGTTTATTGTCGCACTTTCAACCATCTGAAATTACCAATCTCTGTAACCTCGCCTCTGACTGGAAAATCATGGAAACCATGAATGTATACGGTCAACTAACGGCGCAAAGTTGCGTAACGTTAACTCAAGCTCATAGTGAATTTTTTGCCCATAATGATTTAAAAGTTATTTCCGATGGTGGCACATTATTAGACGTAAAATTATTGGCATGGGTTGATGTTATAAATTCAGGATTTTGGTTACTCGTTGTGATCATGCTTGAGTATGATGTACGTGCACAGCTAGGTCATTTCAATCATAACTTTTGGAAAAAATATAACCTTTACATCAAGTCATTCATTTACTTAGTGTTACTGTTAGCCGCTATTTTTTGGGGCATAACTGGCAATTTCATTGAATTCTGGGATGCTTTTTTATGGCTAGTAGCGTTCTTTTTAATTGAAATGAATATGTTTGAATGGCAAGCAGAAACAGCGCAAAAAAAAGCAGATTAACCGCCTAATGACCAATTAAAAAGACAGCAAAGGTGACATCGTAAGCAATTTACCTTGCGTGTACTGAATTGATAAAATAACCAGCAATGCGAAAGCCATAACGCATTCTACTAAAGCACTGTAATCGATTGATTGCAGTGCTTTGTTATTTATTAAAGAATATGACTTTGGTTAATAATTGCATGCACCGCGATAAGCAGAAATTGTTGATTTAATTCTAAACTCATTGATTAGTAACAATAATAAAAGTAAAAATCATTAATTAATAATCGATTCATCAGTATCAATATATACATCATAAATTTATCATTCATTAATCATCTATCCATCATACATTTAATGACTATTGACTCTATCATTTGAGTGTTCTGGCTTATCTACAATCAAGTAAATAGGCTATGGAGATCTCATGAATATTCGACAAATAATTGCCACCCTGGTGCTAACAAACATAGCTTTATTTGCAACCGCACAAGACTCAATAAAATATGTTTTTAAAGGAGCGGATAACTCACTAGATACAAGAATGTGTGTAGCCGCAGCAAGCAATAATCTAAGACGTCTGAAGGGAGCAGTTAGAATGGATGGTTATGGCATAAGGTATATAACCAGGTTTTTGATTTGTAATGATCAGGATATCACCAATTTTGCGGCTAAATATGGCACCTATAATACGACAAAGTACTTAAATAGATATGCCCCTAAAAAATATAAAATAAACTCAGATGAAGTTGAAATAATCGATTTAGTACACCAATCATCTTCAGGGCAAGTTGAGGTCATATATATAAGCAGTAAATAGTAAATATGCAATAAGTAAGGGAGCTAAATAGCTCCCTTACCCTGTTAAAAATTAACTTTAACTATTGCATTAGGTTTTCACTTAAGAAGCCTTTAGTCTCACTTTAGGAGCAGTGGTGTTTATGTTCAACTAACATCAGCGTAAATTCTGCACACTCATACGCTGAATGAGTTCCCTATTTTCATCGGGAAGACGCGGTATATTTTCTAGTTTTGTTATTTACTTATTTTATTTTTCCGCTTGATATACCGTTTTGCCAGCTAAAATAGTTTCCACTACATTCACTTTATGAATACTGTACGGCTCAACTTCAAATAAGTTCTTATCTAAAATTACCAAGTCTGCTGCTTTACCAACCTCTAAAGAACCAATGCTATTTTCCAGACGTATTTGATAGGCTGCATCCAAGGTATAGCCACGAATCAATGAAGCAATATCTAAGCGTTCATTAATGTTATTTTGAACCTCGGCATTAGGTTTACCAGGGCTTTGTCTAGTATGACCAATTTCCATGTTAAATAGTGGCGACATCCCTAGAGTACCCGCTCCTGATGCAGGAAAATCACTACCAAATGACATTTTAACGCCAGCTTTTTTTAAGCTATTAAAACGAAAGTAGCGATTAAATTGGTCAGCACTTACAAACGGCTTGCCGTATTTATCAAACGACGTCCACAGCGGTGTGCTTTGCGCAATCACATTTAATTTCGCAAATCGAGGGATATCAGTATCGCTCATAACTTGAATATGACAGATGGTAATACGGTTTTGTTTATTTGGATGTTTGACGCGGACAATTTCGATCGCATCTAACGCTTCGGTAATTGTACGTTCACCAAGGGCATGAATATGGATATCTAAATCAGCAGCGGTTGCTTGCTCTAGTAAGCTTTCCATTTCTTCTGGGGTAAATACGGTTTCACCACGATTTCCCGGCTCACCTTGATAATCTTCATGCATTGCCGCTGTTTTGCCTTCAATAGTGCCATCATTCATTATTTTTAGCATACTGATTTTAAAAGGTTGGTCAGCGGTAAGTTTTTTATTAAAAACACTCTGGCTCACCGCAGTATCCATTTGTTCTGCGCTGCTTACCATGTGCGAACCTTCGTAACGCACAGTTAATTTATTCTTTGCCACTAAATCTTTAAGTACCGATACTTGTAATTTACTTTCATCACCAGCACCCGCATCAAAAACAGAAGTGATACCATAACTATTCATAATTTCAAAAATGTCAGCAGTACCAGCAGCAACACTTTCAATGGTGATAACGCCTAGTTTTACTACCGCATCTGTAGCGGTGTTTTCAAGAAAATAACCCGTTGGCTCGCCATTCTCATCTCGCTTGTAATAACTAAAGCCTGGGACGGGATCTTTAGTGTCCTTAGTTATCCCTAACAGGGCCATTGCTTTTGAGTTACCCCAACCACCATGAAAACCTTCATCCATAATAAATAATGGTTTATCTGCAACGATATTATCTAACATTTGTTTGGTTGGTCCTTCACTACCAAATGCACTTGCTAAAAAGCCGTAACCAAACAACAACTCTTTGTCACTGTTTACATTGGCATACTCTGTTATTTGTTCAAACCAATGCGCTGGCGTGGCAAACGTCTCTAATGATAAGCTACGCACATAGGCTCCGCCCATTATGGGATGCACATGGGAGTCAATAAAACCGGGGAGTAGCATTCTACCAGCCAAATTTTTATTTATGGTCGAGTCACCTATGTAGTCCTGTACCCCATCTAAGTCACCGCTATAAACAATAATGCCATCTTTTATCGCTAATGCTTCGACAATTGGCTGATGATCATTAACGGTATATATAGTTCCGCCAGTAAAGACTCTATCAGCTGTAATGACATTTTGATCAGCATCATTACTGCATGCGGTTAATAACAATGATGTTGCAATTAAATATGACCATATAAACTTTTTCATTATGATTTTTATCCAGTTTTTTATATTAAATTTACGACTAATTTTTATTTAAATAATTTGTGATAGGCCATGCCTAATGCTAAAAGAGGCGAACGTAAATACTTACCTCCAGGAAAAGTAATATGTTTCACTTGTTCAAATACGCCAATACGATTACTTTCAGCGCAAATTGATTCAGCTAATAATTTAGCGGCCATATGGGTAACATTAACGCCATGCCCAGCGTAGGCCTGAGCATAATAAACATTGCTTTGTAAGCGCCCTATTTGCGGTAATCGATTGGCGCCTATGCCGATCATTCCGCCCCAATGATAATCTATTTTTGTGTGCTCTAACTCTGGGAATACTTTCAGCATTTTGGGCTGTAACGCGGCTATAATGCTACTTGGATCACGACCAGAGTAATTACACATACCGCCAAACAACAAACGTTTATCTGCCGATAATCTAAAATAATCTAAATCAACTCGTTGATCGCACACCGCATGATTTCCCGGCATAAGTTTGTGACTTAACTCATCCGATAATGGCTCTGTAGCAATAACATAGCTACCGGCTGGTAGCACTTTTCCAGATAGTTTAGGTTCGAGGTCACCTAAGTAGGCATTACCCGTTAAAATCAGTGTTTTAGCGGTTACTTGGCCTTGTTCGGTATGAATAACATTAGTACTGCCCTTTTCTATCTTCAGCACTTTTGAGTATTCAAATATTTGTGCCCCTAAAGCGGTCGCTATTTCAGCTTCAGCAATACAAAGATTGAGGGGATGTAAGTGGCCACTGCCCATATCTTCCAATCCGGCATACACAGTTGCGGAGCCAACTACCCGTTGTTGTACTTGCTGCTGATCTAACATTTTTATTGGGTGCGGGTATTGGCTGTCTTGTAAGTATTGATAACTTTGCTCGAGTATTTTCACATCTTTCACTCGGTTGGCCACATCACAATAGCCCATGCTTAAATCGCAATTAATATTGTATTTGTTAACCCTATCAACGACTGTTTGCACTGACTCAACGCCCATACCAGTAATGGCATCAATACCCTCTTGACCAATACTGCTGCGGAACGCGTCTAAATCATGGCCAATACCGCGGATTAATTGTCCACCATTTCGACCTGAAGCTCCCCAACCTACTTTGAAAGCTTCGAGCACAACTACACTCACGCCTCGCTCTGCAAGCTCCAAAGCGGTTGCAATACCACTAAAGCCAGCACCGACAATGCATACATCCGTGGTAATTGATTCGGTTAACACAGGAAAATTAAGCTGCTTATTTTTACTTGCTACATAATATGATTGCGGATATTGCTCAGTATGTATGGCTGTCATATTTGTGACCTAAAATGTTAAATTGGCATTGTGTTATATTTTACCTACCCGTAAAATATAACGAACACCGACCTAACAGTCAATATCAATTTAAACAGTTATCTCTCTATTTTTATTACTTTTTATCAGTTTAATATATTGCACGCGTTGCTTTATTTAGGCAGCACCTATATTATTTACCTTATAGCTTACATTTTATCATCGAGGGGAATACATTGGACGTTGGACTTAGGTTAAAAGCCGTTCGTTTGCTCAATAATTTATCGCAAAGAGAATTAGCTAAAAGAGCTGGCGTAACAAACAGCACCATTTCGATGATTGAAAAAAACAGTGTAAGCCCATCAATTAGTTCGATGAAAAAAGTGCTTAATGGTATCCCGATTTCATTGGTTGATTTTTTTACTGAAGACTTAGATACCAAACAAATTCAAAAGGTTGCATACACCCCAGATGAATTAATGGATATTGGCTCAGGTGATATCACCATGAACCTGGTTGGCAAAGCATTTCCTCGCAGACAAATGACCTTTTTAATTGAAACGTACCAACCGCACGCCGATACAGGCGCTGAAATGTTACAGGTTGACGCAGAAGAAGGTGGTTATGTGCTTGAAGGTAAAATTGAGCTTACCGTTGGCGATGAAGTATTTATTATCAATAAAAACGAAGGTTATTATTTTGACAATAATAAGCCACATCGCTTCCACAACCCGTTTAACAAAGTATGCAAAATCATTAGTGCGACTACACCAGCAAACTTCTAACTAGCAACTAGCAACTAGCAACTAGCAACTAGCAACTAGCAACTAGCAACTAGCAACTAGCAACTAGCAACTAGCATAAAAACCTTTACAGATAATCTGTAAAGGTTTTTTTATACCCTTACTAATACCAATTTGAGTAATACCTGTATTAATAAAACCGGTTTCAATGACAAACATTGGTAGCATTCTTCATCACTAATATGACCTACCTATGCAGATACCTGCCAAATATTTAATTAGTCAAACTAGCACCAATAATCAAGCATAAAAAAGCCCGCTATTGCGGGCTATTTAATATTTTGTTTGTTTAGTGGAATTAGTATTAAGTATCCTTAGAAAGAATATTTAGCTTTAACACCACCGTTGATTCCACGGCCAATACCAAAATGATTAATACCGGTATCATTTAACCCTGAATCGAAGTACTCTTCATCCGTAATATTATCTACGTAAGCCGATAATGTCCAAGACATAGTTGTCGCACTAAATTGTGCACCAAGTAGGCCATAAGAGTCTTGCTGGTATATATCATTACCGTCCATAAACTCATCACCAAACGTTTCGGTTTGCCAGTTATACGACACTTGGAATGATAGGTCTACATCACTTTCTAAAGACCAGTAGTAACTACCAACAAAACTAACAGTAACCTCAGGTGCGGCTAGTTTTTGCCCTTCAAGTGATTCTCCATCTAAATCTAAACCTTCTTTCACTTCAGATTCTTGTATGGCAGAAGCAAGAAACAACCTTAAGCTCTCTGTTGGCTGATAAGTAATATCGAACTCAACACCCTTACCTTCAGCTTCACCAATATTTTTTATTATACTGCCACCATTTGCAGCAAAAAGACCTTGAAAATCTTGGTAATCGTAATAATAAACACCAACATTAACTTTTAAAGTATTGTCTAAAAAGTCACTTTTCATGCCAATTTCATAACTATCAACTATTTCAGGATCATAACTCGCTAATGTTGTACCTGCTGGCATTTCACCACCGTATAATTCAGATCCCCAATATTCTTCATCGGTTTCATCAATTACGCCATCTGGCACTTCATCAAACCATTCTTCGTCAGCATCCCAACCGGTCCAATCCTCAAAAGCAATGTTGAAGGCGAAGGTATTATAACCACCTGCTTTATAACCACGAGAGTAGTTAGCGTAAACATTAATGTTTTCATTTAAGGTATGGTTTAGCGCAAGTCTTGGGGTAAATTCAGACCAATCTTTTTCTTCTTCGATCCATTCACCAGCAGTATGACCACCAACTAACCAGTAATGCCCCAACCAACCATCGGGCTCAGGTAAGCTTAAAGCAAACTCTTTTTTATCGAATGAAAAGCGGCCACCAACAGTTAAGTCGGTTTGTGCAGTCATTGACCAAGTAATATCACCATAAATGCCGTAACCAGAGTTAGTGCCACGCGCATTTATTTCTTCACGAACGCCGTTAACACCATCACCAGGACCAGGAATTTCTTCATCGTCAACTAACATTTGGATCTCAGCAGCATCGGCTACAGGGTCTAAACCATACCAACCATCAACCATAAATTCATGACAATCTGCATAGTAATCTTCTGGTTGGCTGGTATTGTCAACCATGTCAACATCCCACTCTTCTAGATTAGGCAGTTGCGCACAAAAGGCGTCGTCGTCATATCCATTATAAAAATAAGATTTCACTTTCTCTTCATAAGCACTTACACCGACAAACCAGAAAATGTCTGAGTCTGTATCAGATGTAATTCGAAACTCTTGACTAATATATTCGTTATCGTCATTTTGAGAGTAATTACCTAGGGCCATTGCTGTGCCGTCGTAATCTTCTAGATAGTTCCACTCGTTGTTTTTAATCGCCGTTTGAGATAAAAAGGTGACATTACCAAAGTCATGAGTAAAATCTACCGTTGCTGCAAATACTTCGGCAATATCATGGCCTTCATCACCTAAGTCAGAAGCAATGGTGCGTTTATCACCTTCTTGCCAAACAGAGCGGTATGCGCCGGGATCTTGCTCTCTGTCTTCATAATTCAAACTAACTTTTAACTGACTGTCAGTCCAACCTTCATAGGTAAAATTAACACGTAAAGCGCTTACTTCTTTATCGCGTAATGTTCCCTTCTCACCATTTTCATCAATAACGTCAACAAAACTATCTTGTGATTGATGATAAGCAGCAAAACGAATAAAAGCGTCGTCGCTTAATGCGGTATTAAATACCCCAGTAAATTCATACATATTATCGCTGCCAAGACCAAATTCAGCGCTGCCTTCCGTAGCATCAACGGCTTCGTTGGTATACATACTGATTGCACCTGATGCGGCGTTACGACCAAATAATGTACCTTGCGGGCCTTTAGCCACTTCAACGCGTGCCATATCAAAGAAACTTGATAATGAACCACCACTTCGACCTTGATAAACACCGTCAAGATATAATCCGATAGAAGCATCGCCGCCAATACCATAATCAGAAGTGGTAATACCACGAATACCAATACTGTCAATATAGCTGTCGTTTTCACTACCGCCATTTAAACCTGGGGTATATTTAGCTAGATCGACTGCGTTCGTAATATTAAAGTCATTGAGAAAGTCTTCACCGAAAGCACTAACAGACACGGGAACTTCTTTTAACGTTTGCGTACGTTTTTGTGTAACGACAATAACTTCATAATCTTTTTTCTTGTCAGCAGCTTTGCTTTCATCTTCTGCTGCATAGGTTGCCGATGATGCTAAAATAGAACCAATAGCAAGTGCCATTAATGACTTACGATACTTCATAAATTACTTCCCCAAAACATACATTTTGCATGTTAATTGCTGATATTATTTTTGTTAACTTGATGTTCTTTTTATTATCTGTTTAATAAAACACATCACGTAAATTAAATCAAACACTATGTTGAATTATGTTCAATATTTATTCACAAAAATAAATCAATACAACTTAAAGGAAAGTTACACAAGCTTAATAATTAAACATTTATCAATAAAAAACAGCATGTTGAAGGAATTCAAAGCAAAAAAAAACGATATTGGCACTTTCTTTAAAAAGTACAACAATACCGTTTGATTTTATTTACATTTAAGTCAAATAATGAATTTACAACTTAATCCAAGTCGCTTTTACTTCAGTATACTTTTTGAACGCATGCAGTGACTTGTCTCTACCGTTACCTGATTGCTTAAAGCCACCAAATGGTGCGGTCATATCACCACCATCCCATTGATTCACCCACACAGATCCAGCACGTACTGCTTTTGCCATTTTATGAGCTTTGGATAAATCCTTCGTCCAAATACCTGCCGCGAGACCATATTCAGTATCGTTAGCAATTTCAATTGCCTGTTCCATAGTGTCAAAGGTGATCACGGATAACACTGAACCAAAAATTTCGTCAGTGGCTATTGCCATTGAATTATCAACATTGTTAAACACGGTTGGTTGAATATAAAAACCATTTGCAACAGGTTGAGCACTAGCGCCGCCAGCAGCTAATGTAGCCCCTTGCGCAGTACCTTTTTCAATGTAACTCAACACGCGCTCATATTGAGTTTTATCAACAATGGCGCCAACCGTGGTATTAGGATCAAGAGGATTACCTGGCTGCCAACCTTTTATAGCCTCAATCACCTTGGCAATGAATTCATCTTTAATCGACGCTTCGACTAACAAGCGTGTACCGGCAGTACATACTTCACCTTGGTTAAAACAGAATGCACTCGCCGCAACTTCTGCAGCTTCATCCAAACAAGGCGCATCAGCAAACACAATGTTAGGACTCTTACCACCGGCCTCACACCATACTCGTTTCATATTCGATTGACCGCCATAGATCATTAACTGTTTAGCAATGGCCGTTGAACCGGTAAAGACTAAGGTGTCTACATCAAGGTGCAAAGCTAATGCTTTGCCTACGGTATGCCCGTAACCCGGCAAGACATTAAATACCCCATCCGGAATACCTGCATCTGTTGCCAGCTGTGCTAATTTGATTGCTGTTAGTGGCGATTTTTCTGATGGTTTTAAAATAACGCTATTACCAGTAGCTAATGCAGGTGCCAGTTTCCAAACAGCCATATTTAATGGAAAATTCCATGGCACAATAGCCGCGACAACACCAATAGGCTCATGCGTGACTAAGCCAATTTCGTTATCGCCAGTGGGCGCAACTTCATCATATATTTTATCTATCGCTTCTGCCGTCCAACGCATACATCTTATAGAACCGTCTAAATCAACAGCTAGGGCATGGGCGATTGGCTTGCCCATGTCGAGCGTTTCTAATAATGCTAACTCGTCACTATTTTGCTCAATTAAATCAGCAAATTTTAACAAGATATCTTTACGTTTTACTGGGGCAAACTTTGCCCACTCACCGTGATTAAATGCATTGCGTGCTGCCGTTACCGCTAAGTTGGCATCAGCAACATCACAACTGGCAATTTGCGCCAGCTCTTTGCAGTCTATAGGGCTAATACAGGCAAAGCTTTCACCCGATTGAGCCGGTACATAACTACCATTAATATAAGCTCTACCTTCGATACTTAAAGCCTCTGCTTTTGCTTGCCAGTATGCTAAATCTTGTTGGCTCATGCCAAACTCCTATATGATAATTTAATGATATTGATAATCTAGTCAGCTAAAATAACCAATACAGCGCTTAAATTCAATATATTTTACACTTAAGCGAAATAACTTGCTAAAAAGCGCATTAAAACTCTATTAATATCGAACATATTCACATAGACTACAAAAAACGTTCAATATAAAGAACACCCTTTACATTAATAGTTATTAGCAGTTAACTAGATTAAATAGAGACATAAGATGACTTCATATCCTGATTCATATTACGCAGCATCAATAGGCAGTAAAGCAGATTACCCTAAGCTTACCGAGCATATTCATACCGATGTATGTGTCGTTGGTGGCGGCTATAGTGGTTTAGCAACAGCCATTGCATTACGGGAAAAAGGTTATGAAGTTGTACTCTTAGAAGCCGCTAATATTGGTTTTGGTGCATCGGGCCGTAACGGCGGCCAACTGGTCAATAGCTTTAGTCGTGATATTGATCACATTGAAAAACACTACGGTACAGACACGGCTAATGCTTTGGGTAATATGGCCTTTGAAGGCGCCGACTGTATTCGTGATTTAATCAAACGCTATAATATTGATTGTGATTATAAAACCGGTGGTTTCTTTGCCGCATTTACCGACAAACAAATGACCGAACTAGAAGCAAAGCAAAAATTATGGCAGCGCTTTGGTAATAATAAGCTCACCATGATTGATAGCTCTAAAGTCAAAGACATTGTTAATACCCAGGCCTATGTAGGTGGATTAGTGGATGAGCATTGTGGTCATATTCATCCGCTTAAACTCGCGTTAGGCGAAGCGGCTGCGTTAACATCTATTGGTGGCCAGGTATATGAACAATCTAAAGTGCTTAACTTAGAGCAACTACAACATTCAGGGACAGAAAAATCCGTTGTAAAAACCGAACACGGTAGTGTAACAGCAAAAATTTTAGTATTAGCCGGCAACGCTTATATGGGTGACCTTGAGCCGATGTTAGCTAAAAAATCTATGCCATGTGGCACCCAAATAGTCACTACAGAAGTCTTGCCAGAAGCACTGGCTAAATCATTAATTCCATCTCAGTATTGTGTTGAAGATGTAAATTATAAACTCGACTACTACCGACTAACCGCAGACAACCGTTTGTTATTTGGTGGCGGCGTAACCTATGGTGGCGGCGATCCGGCGAGCATTGAAAGATTTTTGAAGCCGCACATGAATAAAATATTCCCGGCAATGAAAGACTTTAAAATTGATTACGCGTGGGGAGGAGACTTCTTACTCACGTTAAATCGATTACCGCAATTAGGCCGAATTGGTAATAATACTTATTATACTCAAGGCTACAGCGGGCATGGCGTAAATACTAGTCATCTAGCAGGTAAGTTACTTGCTGAAGCGATTGCTGGCGATAACTCACGTTTTGATGTATTTGCCGGTTTGCCACATTATAACTTCCCAGGCGGTAGAGTAATGAGAGTGCCCATGACTATGCTCGGTGCATGGTATTACGGCGTTCGAGATAAACTCGGCATCTAATCAAGGGGTCAGAGTCCTTGATATACCTTTAAATTGCTGAAGTAGCTACTTCAAACCTGTTGGCACACTATCTTGATAGTGTGCCAAATACAGTTTTCTAACTCAAATAGAGCACTTAACTTATTATGTTTAAGTTAAGTACTCGTTATCTGCGTCTATTGCTCTTTCGTTTTATACTTTTCGAACCAGGCTAAGATATTGCCAATTTTTTGAATTAAATTACTCGGTCTTGCAGCAATACCGTGATGGGCTTTAGGAATACGAACCATAGCTGCATCTACGTTTTGTAATTTCAGTGCTTGGTAATATTGCTCGGTTTCACTCATTGGCGTGCGATAATCGACTTCTCCTGTAAGCAACATGGTTGGCGTCTTAACATTACCAACTAATGACAATGGCGAGTGTTTCCACAAATGATCGGCATGGTCCCAAGGCATACCAGGCATCCAATATTTAGTGAAGTAAGAATAGCCATCTGCAGTTAAGCTAAAACTCATCCAGTTGATAACAGGTTTGGCCACGACTGCAGCTTTAAAGCGGTTGGTTTTACCCACAATCCATGCAGTTAATGTTCCACCTCCTGAGCCACCGGTGACAAATAATTGTTCTTCATCAATATAGCCATTTGCAATAACACCATCAACCACATCCATTAAATCGTTATAATCTTGTGAAGGATAATTATGGTGAATTAAGTTGGCAAAATCTGCGCCATAAGAAGTACTACCTCTTGGATTTGCCCATACAACAACATAGCCTTTAGCAGCCATTAATTGGATTTCGGTACTGTAATTTGGTCCATAAGCAGCATGCGGGCCACCATGAATTTCTAGGATCAATGGATATTTTTTTGATTTATCGAAATTTGGCGGCAAAGCAATCCACGCTTCAATATCGCGTTTATCAACGCTTGATTTTACCGTCATAGCTTTAACTGTCGCTAAGGTTTTATGAGCAAATAAGTCTTCATTTAGGCTAGTTAACTGAGTGACCTTACCGCTTTTATTAACAATGGCTAAATCAGCTGGGCGTTGATTGTTTGCCAAAGTAAAAACTAATGAACCACTACCTGCAACCGCATAATCACCGGATGTATAAGGACGACCAAGTGATTGACTGCCGATTTTAGCCAAGGATGCTTTACGTTTACCTTTTAAATCAACATAGCCTATATAGCTTTGACCATGGTCATCATATGAAAAATATAAACCTTTACCATCTTTAGCCCAATGCACATTACCAACATTGCGATCTAAAGAAGGGGTAAGATCTTTAGTATTTTTACCATCATTGTCCATAACAAAAAGGTGAGAATTTTGACTAGACAGTTTCTTATCTACAAAACTCAAATAAGCAATCTTTTTACCATTAGGACTAATGAGTGGACTATGATCTGGTCCTGCCCGTTTCACCAACTCAATAATATCTCCGGTGTTAACATCAACTTGATAAATATCAGATTCAACAGGTCTATCTTGCCAATCAATATGACGATCGCCATCAATGATGAGTTTTTTACTGTCGTTTGACCAGTTAATTACACCACCATGATGAAAATTTCCTGATGTTACTTGTCGTGCAGTACCACCAAGTGATGGCACTACATAAATATGGTTAAAACCGGCTTGCGTATAGCCACCGCCATTACTACGATAAGACATTTGGTCAATATACTTTGCTTTACCCGCCCATTTGGCCCCTTTAGGCATTTCAGGCATATCTTTAAAAATGTGGGTTGCTTTACCCGGTTTAAACATTGAAAAAGCGATCCACTGTCCATCTGGAGACCAAGATATGCCGTTTGGTGATTTTTGCAAATTGGTGACTCTGGCTGTTTTACCTGACGCAAGCCAGCGTATATAAAGCTGATTATCTCCTTCGTTAGATGCAAGATAAGCTAAACGTTTTCCATCAGGAGAGAAGCGAGGCATACGGTAGTTTGCATTCCCAGACAACAGCGGTTGATGACCGGTACCATCAAGGTTAACCTGCCATAAATTGGTTCGGGTGCTATCTTTCATTATGTCCATAGAACGACGTTCATAAATAACATATTTACCATCATGACTAACTTGCGGCGATGCGGCATATTCCAAGTTGAAAATATCTTGGTAATTTATATATTTGTTATCTGCTTGATCTGCTGAGCTTGCTTGAAATGATACTAACGAGGTAATGGCAACCGTGGCTAATATTGATAAATTTTTGACATGTTTTAACATGGGTAAGATGTTCCCTACGTTTAAATGTTTAGAAATATTTATGGGTAAATACACTCATTTATATTGTTATTACTCATTTGAACACTAAGCTATCAAATGACTGTTTCTATAATATAACCAATATCGTGGCTTTAGCTATCTAATCCTGTGCAACTATTTGAGCAAAAGTGAGTGTAACTTACTACAAAGCAAGTTTTCACTGACTAACACTTAACAAAAATACATCTGATAGCGTTTTAAATTTAGAGTTAAAGTAAAACTTACTATCATCGACGCTATGGAGAATAATGAACTGTTCAAATGGATAGTTAAATTCGTCAATGATGGTGCCGTTGAGATTGATTTTCACGATAACATCTTGGTTTTCTTTTTTAAGCTGTAAATATAGCGCATTATTGCTTTTCACAGACCATCGGATATTTTGCAAGGCATTGACCACCAGCCACTGCTGAATATTGACATCAAACTTGGAAATAGCATGTTCAGATATTTGCCAAATATCGCCGGCACTGTCTACGTGAGCATTGAAACCGAAGAAATCTGCTATTGGTGTTATCATATTATTAGTGATATCCAGCGCTGCCAACACGCTATTATCACCTTCTTTAATCAATACTAATAACGTACTTTCATCAATCCAGTCAAATAAGCTAACTACCGATACTGCAGGGTTTATTTGATTTATCTCTTTACTATCTAAGGTTTGTACCAAT
Source organism: Colwelliaceae bacterium BS250 (assembly GCA_040779355.1). Taxonomy (GTDB): domain Bacteria; phylum Pseudomonadota; class Gammaproteobacteria; order Enterobacterales; family Alteromonadaceae; genus Thalassotalea_A. Next base: position 55,991 of record JBFONS010000011.1, read on the forward strand.
AATTTATTATCAAGTACATAAGCAATGGACTTACTGTTTGCAGACCATATCGGTCGGTCAATTTTAGTATTGCTTGGTTTGGAGTTTGGCAACAAAATGGTTGTATCGTCTTTGTTAAGATATAGCTTATTGTCGCCATCGCGATTTGACACAAAAACTAAGTTTTCACCGTTAGGTGATAACATCGGGAAATAATCCATGTTGTTAGAATCAGCAATGATTTCTTTTTCATTAAGTTTATAGTCCCAACTGCCAATATCGGCATCTTTGGTTTGCATTGTCATAAGCAATTTCTGTGGCGTCAGATATTGCGGATATAACCCTGCATCTTGATGAGCAATTGACAATGACTCTGTCTTACCATCTAAAGATACAAGTTGCAGATTTTTTCTAAGCGGATCTGATACCAGTAAATGTTCGCCGCCAAACTCCCAAGTTAAATGAATAAAGGGGGCTAGTGTTGCTTCGAGTGTATTAAGGGTTAATTGCTGTAGGTCGAGGATATGTATTTGGCTATTATTATTTTTAGTCAGCGTGGTAAATGCCAGTTGCATTTTATCTCTATTAAGGCTGGCATGGGTGTAGCCTTTAGCTGATTTACCTTGCCAAACTGTGGTTAATTTAGCTGTCAGACTATTTAACTTAAGCACTTGATAGTGTTTGTTGATTCGGTGATAGCCAATGAAAATAATTTGCTTGTCATCTAACCAAAACAATTCACTCACATGACTAAAGTCGGCGACTGTAAGAGTTTTGTTTGCTCGCTCGGGTTTTTGTTGGGTGCGACTCACTGACGCAACATAAATATGATGTTTTTTGCTATCTAAGGTTAAGTAACTGATAAAATTACCGTCAATTGACCAATCAAAACTGAGGATGTTTTCATAGCGATCACTTACTGGAAACTCGACATGCGACTGTAAGTTTTTTGCCCATATTTGCTGACTATTGTTATCAATTTGTTTAATAAAACCGATAAGCTCACCATTAATTGTCGCTTTAGCAAATAACTCTTGTTCTGCAGATGAGGTAACCGCGGTTGATTGATTAAAATGTCGTGTGGGTTGCTCTACTATATTCGATTGGGTTGTCCACTTTACTGCAGTAACAATAATAATGACCAAACAGATTGTCATAGCTATACCAATATATTGAGTAAATACTGGACGTTGTATTTGTTGCATCGGTTTTATAAAAGAATATCCCTTCTTGGGGAACGTGGCGATAAAAACAGGACTTTTTGCATCATCAGCCAAAGCTCGTCTCAACAGTGCAATAGCTCTTTGAATTAAACTCGCATTGAATATGCCATTACCCCATACCTGTTGGTAAATTGATTCTTGTGATACTACTTCGCCACAGTGCTCCATTAGCAAGTGCAGAACCTTCATTACTTTCGGTTCAATCGAGAGAGTTTTTCCATTTGTAGTTATTTGGCTACGTGAAAAATCAATTATGCTACCACCAAGAGTGATATTTTTAGATAAACTAATACTGGCCAATTTCGTTTTAATCCATTGATTTTTAAGGCTTAAGAAAAACCTAAGAAAAACTATAGTGTTTCTTAGTAGCTAAATTTATTTATCCAAGTTAACAATTGGATCTCAGATATAAGGCTTAAAACTATCTTAACAAATTAAACTAAAAATTAGGAAATAGAATGATAAGAATTTTAATACACATAATTGTTTGCTCCTGCCTGCTGCAGTCTGCTCATACAGAAGCCAGCTCACTGGCAGTACAGCATCAAATTACATCTAAGATAACTGATAAAGTACAAAAATATTGGCTGCATTTACCCCAAGACTATAAAGAAAATAACCCATTTGGTTATCCTGTGATGTATTTATATGATGGTAACTATTTGTTAAATCATACTGCAGCTATGACTGAATTTTTAAATGGCTCCATGCCAAACCTGATCATTGTCGGTATTGAAAGTCAGAATAGAAATAAAGACCTTACTCCTGATTTTCCTGACAAAACTAATATGCCACTTACCACTAAAAATCCGTTTTTTAACTATATTGAAAAAGAGCTAATTCCTCATATTAATAGTACCTATAATACTGCTGATTACCGAATTGTTGCCGGACATTCACTAGGAGGCTTGGCGGTACTCCACAACCTAATTAACCAACCTAGTTTGTTTAATGCCCATTTTGCTTTTAGCCCCGCGGTTCATTGGCAAGGTGCTGCAATTTTAGATGGCCTTGATAAGAGTCTTACGACTATTGAACAGACTAATTTTTTATACATAGGACGTGAAGCGTTGGATAAAAATAAAATATTCGCCTTTACCATGAAGCACCACAACAGTTTAGACAAACTAGAGAAAACGTTAGAGAAACATGCGCCTAAAAATTTAGACTGGCATATGCAGTCATTTGCCAATGAAGATCATTTTACTGTCGCGGTAGTAGCCCAACACTATGCCTTTAGAACGCTTTATCCTGAGTGGTTTTTACGACCTGAGAAGGTTGAAGAAGACGTAAATTCATTTGATCAATTCTATCAAAATCTCTCAGCACAGTATGGCTATAGTATTGCACCAACTGAATATGAGCTGTACGCGTTAAGTGATTATTTGACTATGAAGCAACAACCCAATAAGGCTGTTTATATTTCTAAAAGACGACTTGAATTTTATCCGGCATCACACACTGCACATCGAAGCCTAGCAAATGCATATTACGCAAATAAGAATCCAGCAGATGCACTTAAACATATTAAACAAGCAATACTAATAGCAACAGAAGAAGAGCATGATAATTTGACGTCTTATAAAAACCTTCAACAAAAATTTTTGGACTAGGTTAATAAAAGGATAGCGAGCGCCTGCTAACTAACATCAGAATAAGGGGCTAACGTGTTAAAAAATGACTCTATTAGCGTTAATTGTTGGTGACTGACGATATAGTCGCCATGATGTAAACGTGGGTTTTATTGGCAGCAAACCCGTTGTTCCTCATCAGTCTATAAAGTGCCATAAACGGAAATAGGAAAATAATCCGCGTAAATAGAAAAGAAACACCGTCATCCCGTTATGCTTTTGAACGGGATCTTCTCCAATTAAAAGGTGACTCAATAGGTCCGCTTTGTGCCATCAACAGCTATACGATTAGTTGCCTTAACTTTTAACTTCAGCAAGAAAGCAGACGTTAACTTTATACTTCAAACGATGGTTCACTAAGCCAATAGAGGTCGATAATATTAGCATGAAAACAGACCTCGTAACGTTCGCTTAGATACGAAAGAAGACATTAGCCTTGGCTTATCTAGCGACATTTGAACCGATGAAAATCAGCCCTGCGTTAGATAATAGAATTGTTCTAAATTCCATCAGGAATCTATAAAGTCAAAAATTTCAATTTGATTAGAAAATACCAAAGCGGACATTAGATTAATATGATTTTAGGTATTAAATTCTGTGGCGCTATGGGGCACTTAGCGCCATAGAAAATATTCTTTGATTACGCAAAGAAGAAAGTGGTGCTTTATTCGTATGATTAAAACAACAGATTATTCCATAGCTCTAACAAAGTCTTACAAGACCGCTAGGTGGTATATGAGATACCACAGTTCATGTGGCTTCTAATCGTGAATAATCTCTAGAAATATAATGAGAATCCCGTTTAGCTACCTATTAAGAATATATTCTGTTGTTCATATCAATACACTATGCAAGGATAATATTTATTAAATTTAAATATGTGCTTTTTGTTCTATAGCTATGTTTAGCCTCAGTTTGTTATTGCTTATATACTTATTCGTTTATATTGACGATATTCAGGAGACCAAAAGTTTTCTTCAATTTTCGCCAATAAATTTTTATCATCAATTCGTAATGCAAGTTGTTGATCAAAGGCTACTTTGGCTACAGCAAAAGCTATTTTTTTACTTAAATTGGCTATTTCGGTTAACGGTGGTAATAAGTCATCTTCGCCAGTATTTGCTAAAGGTGATGCTGCTGCCAATGTTTTACTTGCTACTATCAACATTTCATCGGTGATACGATTTATATTTGCAGCAACCACCCCTAGCCCTATGCCTGGAAATATATAGCTGTTGTTACATTGCGTAATAGGAAATACTTGATTGTTATAAATTACAGGTTCAAATGGACTTCCTGTTGCCACAATTGCTTGACCATTTGTCCAGTTGATGACTTGTTCAGGTGTTGCTTCAACTTGCTTTATCGGGTTACTTAACGGAAAAATGATTGGAGCAGTGCAGTGCGTTGCTACGGCATTTATGATCTCTTGGGTAAATAAGCCTGAAACCCCTGAAACACCAATGAGTACCGTTGGTTTTGCTTGATTGGCAACTTCAAGTAGTGATGCATAATCACCTGATATTGACCAAGATGAAATGGCTGAGGCTTGTTGGCTTAGTTTTTGTTGGAAGTCTCGTAGTTCAGTCATTTCTTGTGTTAACAGGCCATACCTGTCGACCATAAATATTTGACTCCGAGCTTGTTCTTCAGATATTCCTTCGATGATCATTTGCGAAACAATCTGTTCGGCAATGCCACATCCTGCACTCCCTGCGCCAACAAAAGCAATTTTTTGCCCAGAGAGTAACTGACCTTTTGAGCGGCATGCTGCTATAAGCGTGCCCACGGTAACTGAAGCTGTGCCTTGTATATCATCGTTGAAACAACAAATTTGATCGCGATAGCGCTGCAATAAAGGCATAGCATTAGGTTGCGCGAAATCTTCCCATTGCAGTAATACATTGGGCCATCGACGTTTAACCGCTTGTACAAACAAATCAACAAACTCATTATATTCATCTTTGCCAATGCGTTTATGACGTGCGCCCATATACATGGGATCACTTAACAATTGCTCATTATTAGTACCTACATCTAGCATAACGGGTAGACAATAAGCCGGACTAATACCACCACAGGCACTGTATAAAGCAAGCTTACCTATTGGAATGCCCATACCGCCAATACCTTGATCGCCTAATCCTAAAATACGTTCACCGTCGGTAACAACAATCACTTTTACCTTGTTTTTGGTCGCATTACGTAAAATATCATCAATATTTTCACGTTCATCGTAAGAGATAAACAAGCCACGATTACTACGATAAATATCTGAAAATTGTTCACAAGCATCGCCAACCGTTGGTGTATAAATAATCGGCATCATTTCTTCTAAATGTGCTTGTACTAACTTGTGATATAGCGTTTCATTTTTATCTTGAATAGCTCTTAAGTAGATATGTTTGTTTAAACTCGTACTGAAACTACTAAATTGACGATAACAGCGATCGACTTGCTCTTCGATGGTTTCAAAACTTGGTGGCAGTAAGCCGGTTAAATTAAAGCTTGCTCTTTCTTCTTTGCAAAATGCGCTACCTTTGTTTAACAAAGGTGATTCTAATAACGCAGGTCCAGCATAGGGAATGTATAGTGGTCGTTTTTTGAAATGTAACATAATAACTCTTTAGCTATTTAAGACACCCAGAGATATGCGCAAACCACTTCAAGCTACCTGAACAAGTAGTTTGAAGTTGCTTGAATATATATTGATGAGGTAAATATTCGGTGGATAGTTGTAATGAGAGGAACCATTAATTTAACGTCTTAAAATTAATGGTTATATTTATTTAAATTACTCTCTTATTAATTCACAGAAATTTCTGCACCGTTTTCCAGGCTGTGTTTTGAATTTTAAGCGCTAGGTCATCAGGTAAACCTGCTTGATATGGATTGCCTTCTGCAGACTCTCCATATAAAACACTATAAAACACGCAAGCAGCTAGATACGAGCCCGCAGGGCTCGGGTGTTTTAAGGTTTTTTTGTAAGAAACCTTTCCGTTTTTAACACCTAAAACATCAGGGATATGAAGAGGGATATCCGAATACTTTAGTTGAAAATTAGCAAATGCTATACCGACAGGAAATACAGGAACATTCAATTCTTTTCCTAATGCTTGATACGCTTTAGCTAAAGGAATTATCATTTCAGGTTTATTATCATAAGCCCACGTCATAAATAAGGCGGCTTTACTGCCTGCACTTTCTATATCTTTAACAAGCCTTTTTGCCGAAGATCTAAATTTTGATTTATCTTCGTTAATAATAGCCCCATTACTAACTTCCTGAAGAATAACTAAATCCCACTGGGTATTCTTTTGTTGCAAAAAAGCAGGTAATAATTCGCTATGTTCACTGAATTTTCCACCTGAAAGTGTCATTAATCGGTATTTATTACTTTTTGATTTCCACACCCCTTTGGCTCTAATTAAGTTAGATACTTGATTATGAATGCCATTATTATAAAAACTAAAACTATTACCGACAAAAAGAACTTTTTGATATTCTTGACTTGCAACGCCGGACAAATCGTTTCCTTTTTTTGCAATAGCAACATTTGACGAAACAATGCTAACTAATAAAAATAGCCAATTGAGTCTTGTTTTGCAGATAGCCATTAGTTACCACCCAACATAATAGGTGCCCACCAAACAGCGACTAGGGAAATTAATATTAAACCGACAATATTCAAGAAAAGACCCGCTCTAACCATTTGAGGGATGGTTAATTTCCCTGATGCAAACACAATAGCATTGGGAGGTGTTGCAACAGGCAACATAAATGCGCAACTTGCCGCTAAGGTTATGGGTACACATAATAGCAGCGGATTGATATCCCCTTGCATTGCCATGGCTCCCATAACAGGAAGGAAAGCAGCTGTGGTTGCCAAGTTGCTGGTTAACTCAGTTAAGAATATCACTAATGCTGTCGCTGCAATGATTAATACAAATACACCTAAGCTACTTAAAGGAGATAAACTCTCACCAAGCCAGCTTGCTAGTCCTGTTGAAGAAAACGCTGCTGCTAAGCTTAAACCTCCTCCAAATAAAATTAACACTCCCCAAGGCAATCGACCGGTATCATGCCAGGTCATTAATTGTGATTGTGGCTGAGCTTTATCACCACTTGGCATAATAAATAAGATGAGTGCAGCAGCCATCACAATACCAGGATCAGTTAAGAAATCGCTACCTAACATAGATGAAAGTGGACGTCTTAAAATCCAAAGTCCAATGACGATTAAAAATATAGTTGCCACTCTTTTCTCTGGTCGAGTGATCGGGCCTAAGTCTTTGCGTAATTGATTAAGATGATCCGTTACTGCTGAATTTTCAGGGATGTTGATTTTATATAAAACACGAGTTAATCCATACCACGCTATCGGCAACATGATAAGCATAATAGGTACACCAACCGCCATCCAACTTGCAAATGAGATTTCTATGCCATAATTTTCACTGATAAATGCGGCTAGCAATGCGTTTGGTGGTGTACCTACTAGCGTTGATAAACCACCGATTGTTGCTGCGTAAGCTAAACCTAAAAGCATAGCTATTTGAAAAGAAGCTTTGTCTTTATCGGTTAAATTTTTGGCGTTATCGGTGATTACGGCTACAACCGATAATGCTATTGGCATCAACATCATGGTTGTTGATGTGTTTGTCATCCACATCGAAAGTAAAGCAGCAACAGCCATAAAACCGAAAATGAGTTTTTTTCCATCTGAGCCGGTATGCGTCAAAATCCATAAAGCGATACGTTTATGTAAATTCCAACGTTCAACGGCAAGCGCAAGGATAAATGCACCAAGAAAAAGATAAATTATCGGGTTAGCATACGGAGCAGACGCTTCTTTTAACGTGGCAATGCCTAACATTTGAAAGGTGACAATAGGTAAAAATGCAGTAACAGGCACGGGTACGGCTTCGGTTGCCCACCACACAGCCATCCATAAAGCTACAGCAGCTGTGCGCCATGCTAATGGGTCCATAGTCGTTTGAAAGGTGCTTGCAATCATCATTAAAGCAAAAAAAGCAGGCCCTAAAACAAGCCCTACATTTTGATATTTAGCACGTTCAATTGAGTTAACAATATTTATTTGATTAGACGTCATAATTTAATTCACTGAAAATAAAAGAAATAAAGGAAATAAAAGTGCTTTAGCATAACTTAGCCAAAGCACTCAGTGCAATTAGAAAGAAGCTTTCATGTCTACGTAATAGCTTCGGCCATAATCAGAATGGGCATCCGAAGAGAAACCAAAATAATCATCAGCAAGCGGGGCCCGCTCGTCGGTTAAATTCTTAACACCAAAACGTATTCTTGAATTTGATCCTGCAAGGTTAAACTTATAATCAATACTGGCATTATAAGTAGTCATAGAAGGGATAACGTATTTAGTACCATCTTCTAAGGTTAAATTGCTTTGATAAAAGCTCCCTACTTTAAACATGTTCAGCGAAGCACCCCAGCTATCTTTATACCAGCGAACTTTAGCTGAGTGACGTTCATCCTGGTTACCATCTTTACCGATTAAATCGTCAAAACCTGTAACAGGATAGCTTTCAGGTATTATGCCCGAAGATTTAGCATCAGAAAGTATTTGTGCATCGCCACCAGCTTCCTGCTCGTATTTGTCTAAAAAGGCACCATTATATTTGAAATCAAAGGTACCAATTTGGGTATCAATATTGTAATAAACGCCAATATCATGTCCTTCAACGGTACGTGTATCTAAATTAGCATATTGATCACTTATGTTTTCAACATCACCAGCAGCACAAATACCAGCAGCGGTGTAAAATGCAGCTTCATCTTCACCTACGTCGTCACGGTTTACCGCGTTATTGAATGATGAGTTTGCACAATCGTTTAGGCCATTTTCAATACGGTAAACCAAATCTAATAAGGTATGATTTTCTTCGCCAAATAAACCAATAGTATCTTCTTTCTCAATCGACCAATAATCGAGTGTGACCGAAAAGCCATTGATTGGTGCCCAAGTAAAACCAATTGAAGTATTGGTTGATTCTTCTGCTTTTAATTGATCACTTCCTTGGGCAATTCGTTGAATTGAATTAGTACAATCTAATGTATCCTCTTCAGGGTCGCCGCCAAAGTCTGCTGCATACTGACACGCATAATCTGTGCTACTTCCTGTTCGGGCAACAATTTCTTCATTTACAGTCACTAAATTAGGCGCTCTAAAAGCTTGAGACCAAGAGCCTCGAACTAATACCGTGTCATGTGGACGCCAGCCAAAAGCAACTTTCCCCACGGTTGTGCTTTCATCTATATCATCAAAATCTTCATAACGAATGGCGGCTTGAACATCTAAGGTTTCAAATACCGGAATTTGCACTTCGGTAAATAGTGAGGTGACTTGACGCTTTCCGCTATTGTCTGGTGTTGGACTCGAGTTTACGACATCTGAAACGTAAGGGTATGTATCGCCCTCCCAATCAGTAAAGGCGATGGTGCCATCTAACCTATCATCTCGATCATCTTTAAAAGTTTCTTCACGCCACTCGAAACCAACAAGTAAGGCAACATCACCTGCAGGCAGAGAGAATATTTCAGGGTTTGAAAATTTCACGTCGAAGGTCGTTAATTCTGTCTCACTAAGTCGCTCTACATCGATGTATGCCCGTTCAATATTTGAATTAACACCACCAGAAAATGGGTTGTAGGCTGCTGATGTTGAATCATTTAACGCTTCCTGCATTAACGTGTTTGATACTCGGTTATGGGTAATATCTTCTTTTTCAGCTTTTGAATAAGAAACAGCACTTTCCCAATCCCATTCACCTAACATGCCTCTAAAGCCTTGTAAAAATCGATAAGTATCACCGTCATTATCGACCACTCTAGGTTGTTCGGCATAACGGTAATTATCAATAGTTAGATCAAAGCCTTCATCAGGAAATGTACCGGTTAACGATTCAGGTAATCTATTGACAGAGTCAATAGATCCAAAAGGGTTGTAATAGTTATCTTTTGATACTCTGAGTTTTGACGCTGAGAATGATGCGGTTGGGTGGCGTGTCATACTGGTGGTTGATTTGTAATAAGACAATTCGGTAAAACTTTCAATTTCATTATCAAATTCATGATTAATGAACATAAAAATGTTAGTTCTTTGTAGATCAGATCTTAAATCTCTATTTTGATTCAGGTTATGGCGGTAAGTACCTTGACCATCTTCTGCACCACAAATAGAGTCATTAATGGTGTATTGACAACGTTCATCACCAATTGGGTAAGTTTCAAATTCTCCGTTTGAGTCGGTAATATCATTATTATCTAAATCGCCTTCATTGCCCGGTACGATGTCATATTGGCCATATAGTGAATTAGCGCTATTGTTGCGAAATGCAGTACTACCCGCCCAAAGTGAGTCTTCTGGAACGCGAGAACGAAAATCTGAATCAGACCAACGATCATCATCTTGTGAATTTATTCTATCTCGATCATAGTAACTGACAAAGGTACTAACATTGGTTCTGCCATCGTTAAAATCTTTTCCTGCTTCTATCGAAAACGATTGGCTACCACGTGAAAAATTATCATATTCAGATGCTTTGGCTCGAAAAGTAAAACCTTCATAATTACTTTTTAACACGTGATTAACCACACCTGCTACCGCGTCAGCGCCATAAATAGCTGACGCACCATCACGTAAAACTTCCACTCGTTGTAAACCAATAACCGGAATGGTGTTTGAATTAACGGCATTAACAGGAACGAAACTGCCCCCAACTTCCTCGCTTTGGTAGGAGGCAGAATTTACTAATCGACGACCATTTAATAGCACTAAGGAGTTACCTGTACCTAAGTTACGCAAATTATATGCACCAACATCTCCACGCGCAGAGTTTACACCACCGCTAATATTGGCCCCTTCATTGAGAAAGTTTTGTCCGTTTTCAGGTAAATAGCTCATCAGCTCATCACCTGAGTCAACACCTAAAGCTTCTATATCTTCAGCGGTTACCACTGTAATAGCAAGTGCGTCACTGATTGCCGCGCCACGAATTTGTGAACCAACAACTGTTATGACTTCAACTTCTTCTTCAGCAGATTGTGTGTCTTCTTCAAATGCATATGTTTGTGAGCTGGCGAATAGTAGGCCAGACACTAATGACGATTGTATTGCCGTTAATAGCTTATTTTTTCGGAATGTTGGTAATTTGTTTGTTTTCATAAATCCCCCAAGATTTAACATTGTTATATTTTTGTAATTTTTTTGTAATGTTTTAGAAAGACGCTTGGGATTGTTATTTCCCCTACAATAATTTTATTTTAATTATAAATGAGAGGTAAAGAGTTGAGGGTAAGTATTAATTAAGTATTAAAAAATAAGACCAATAGCCAAACCAACTACGATTAAAGCTAATGATGTTATTTCATATATTGGATATTTTGCGGTGGGTAGATTATCGTTAGCAGAAAAGGTCCTTAACTCGTTTATATTGGTGATAGAGTTATCTTCTAATAGTGCAATATGTTCTTTGGATAATTGAGCTTTTGCCCAAAATTCAGATAACTCTTCAAAGGCCCATCGATGAATACTGTCTTCTTCTAGCCATTGGTAGAATTCAACTTGCTGCTCTAAAGTTGCATCATCAGAATCAAGTATCGTAACCCATGATATCGCTTGCTCAACAATTTCATCAGGGATACCAACGCCAACCCATTCTTCTAATGACACTATTTACGTTCCTGTTCTTTTAATCCGTGCTTTTAATGACTTTTGTTTGTAATGCAATAAAATTGAATCTCTACAATATTTCACTGCTTTTGTGATGTGGTTTTCTACCGTTTTATTGCTTATGTTGAGCATGTTTGCGATTTCTGAATGGGATTTATCATTAAACTTTCTGAGCACAAAAACTTGTCGACAAATAGGGGGTAAACCTTTGATTGCATGAAATAATAAAGCACTCTCTTGCTCTTTACAAATTTTATCTTCATTCGTTATGTTCGCTAATCTAGCGACATCACTATCATGTACGGCTTTGAGAGAGGAATTGATGACTTTCTTATGACGCAAACGACTTAATGCGATATTTCGGGCAACTTTAAATAAAAAAGCTTTAAAATTATCGTGCTGAAGACCTGATTTCCTTGCCTCATAGACTTTAAAATAAGCTTCTTGCAAAACATCTTCAGCATCTTCTTTATCTAATAATTTAGACATGGAAGCATGTAAAGTTGCTTTGGTTTCAAGCATCAACTCATTAAGCCACTTTTCTATGATATTGTTGTTCATGCATACCTCATAAAAAATTGCATGTCTATAATGAAACTAAAGTCATTTTATAAACATGATATCTATCTTAGTTTACCTTAAATCGGCCAATATTCTCAATTACTAAAAAATAAAGGTATTACATCTAAACGTTTTGACTCTTATTTTCCCCTATTAAATTTTTTATTTTTTCTACATGATTAAAATTAAAATCAAACAAAGTGACTCCTGCCTTTATTTAGAAGTTAAGATTGTTTTGTAATATTAGCTATTAATTTATAGGTTTATGCGCCACTTTGGGGGTGATGTCGCCTTAGAGTATATATGCTAATGTCAGCTATTCTTGAAGGTAGCTGACATAAAAACAGAGGTGACTTTTTTAATGATTAGGACCACAAAGTGGCAAAAGTGACGGTTAGCTCTAACTCACAATGGGGGCGTTAGCGCCTTAGAATTAACACTGTATTTTATGTAGGCCTTAGTTGATTCTAATGTCCGCTTTCGAGCTTGGGTAGATAATTGTACGCAAAGTATTGAATAAGGCTTTAGGTGTAAATTAATAGATATATTGAAATTATATGTGGCAGTTTTAGACTCACAAGTTTCAAGTACAGGTATAAACCTAAGGTCAGCTTTTGGCTAACTCAAGTCATAAGATAATCATTAATTTTTATGCTTTCTTTGGTAGGAGTAGTTAACATTAGTGAAGCAAGATCGAACGTCAGCTATAGAGAAGAAATAATTATTATCAGAAGAGCTTGAGCGACCGCTAATCGCTCTTAACTGCCGTAAGGCTTTTGAATACATTACGTTATATTGTAATCACTCTCAAGTGTGCCACTAGCCGCCATAGAATGTTTTTTAAAAAATAATTTAAGAAATAACCAGTGTTGCATACTTAATAAGTGCTTATTCAATTATGGGAGGGGTTGCTATTTAAGTGTCATCGACACCTTCTATTTGTTTAGCTATACTGCAACCAAATTCACGATACACTTCAAGAACATTCTCATTTTCAATATCAAGCCATTTAAATGTTAACTTAGTTTCTGCATTCCTCCATGTAGGATCATAATCCAAGAAAAAAAACTGACACTTATCGCCGTTAATATGTTTGATAGCTTTTACCTCTAAAAGTTTTATAAAATACTCATCTGAGATATGACTAACATATAATTTGGGGTAATTGAGATCCTTCCCAATTATTCCAGCATAGCCATCCTCAGAGGTGTAAACACTAAAATTTTCATCCACCTCATAAGTAGTCTCATCAATAACTACATTAGGTTTACCTGTATAAAATAAGTATTCTCCAATTACAAATTGCACTAAAAACAATTGAAATATAATTAAAGTTAGTGAAAAAAATAAAATTAACAGCAAACGTTTTTTATTAAACATATTGAAAGTATTAAATAGTTTCATTCTTCAATCACTTTTGGTTCTTCTTTAGATTGTTTTTGCAGTTATTCCATTGATATCGAACGGCTGTTGATCGCTCTTATGAGACCTTATGAGACCTTAACCTTTTCAGTAAGTTAAGGTCAAGTTTATGCCAATACCTGAATCTTATTTAACTAAGTTTATGTATTTGGCATTTTAAATCAGAAAGAAAAATCTTAATAGATATACACACTAAAACTAGCGGTAAGATGTAACTATCTAATCGAATAGCGGCACCATTTGAAGGTGAGTCATTAATAATTACGGTTGTATCACCTATTTGCTGAAACCTCTCTGGTTCACTAAATTCAAATATTAAATAAAAGCTGATTAAACTAATTACTAATGTAATTAAAACACTAATGGATGGCTTCAATTTAGGCGTGAATATAGTTAAAAGCAGAAGAATAGGTAATGGAATTAATGAATATTTGATGCTGGTTATTACTATATCGCTTAGAAAAGGTATGAAAATGGATACAAGAAACAAAGCAAAATAACAGATTAAAATTTTCTGAATTGTTTGCTGCATTGATTTAAAAATCATTCTAGGTGTCATATACATTCCATTCTAATGACTTGCCAGTGTCGCCTTATCGCTCATTTTTGCCGTTCAGGCGTGTCTTCAGGACAGTTATCACAAACTCCCCTAAATACCACACCGTAATAAATATGCCCATTAAACCAATTTTTCATTTTTGGTATTTGGTTTCCACATGAAGGACAAAGTGAATTTGCAGCAAGTTTACTGAATACTATCAACCAAACAGGAGCTAGCAATGCAGCGAATTTTCCTATTAGAAAGGGTAATCCCCAAACTATAAATAGCCCTGTAAAAATTGCTAACAGTATTACTTTTCTAGCGTCCATATAAACCTAAACATTGAAATGCGATAGTCTCTTAATCGCTCAGAACAGACTAATTACATGAGTTAATAACTGGAACCCAAGAACTGCCTAGAAAGGGAGTGGCCACGATAAAAGTCATTTTCCAAAAAAAATACTTTTTAAATAGTACAAGCTCTGTCTGTTTTATTTTAAACTTTTCAAGCTGTAAAGATGAGAACATAAACCATAATTGAAATCGAGTCATTTCGTAATCTTTAGCTATAGGGGTAATGCCCTTTTCAGCTCTATAAAAAATGACAAACAATATAAATATCACACTATACGAAAGGTAAATCAACATCATTTGGTTTGAACACATAAATTCCATTTCAATTCTTTCTCTATGACTGTTTATCGCTCAAAGCAGAAGTTAACCATCCGCTGACTTAAGTTTATCCTACTGATATTCATCACGTTGTCAATTAACAATAGCAGGGGTTTGACGGCTGAATTGATAGATCAACAATTAACGCTAATAGAGACTAAAAAATGTAGATTCTGCATTAGTATTTAATGGGGTTTAAAGATGTGCGGAGTGTTAATTAGAGCAATGTTGACAGCTCACTCTTTGTAGTCTTTGAGTCCTAATATAGACCTTCACAATGCTATGGTTGAAGGTCTGTGATTAAGAGTGAATAATTAGTTGTAACCTAGGACATAGCTACCGCTATTTTCTAGTTCTTCAGGTTCGCGTAATGTTTGCAATTTAATATCTTGTGGCTCTTGGCTCGCAACATTACTCTCGGCATGAGTACACTCTGTATTAGTACTATCGGCACTATTGATAGCTTCATTACGGTTATGGTCTTTATTCATGATCAACTCCAGTCAGACATTACATTAATGATCTGTTAACTCATTAGTTAGCAGGTAAAACCTAAATTAAGTTTATCTAACAGCTTTAACCACAAGCCACGTTTACCATTATTGTTATCGGCCGCAATAAGGGCTTGTTGAGTAAATTTGACCCCAAAGCAGCGAAAAGGCTCTGGCGCCCATGGCATAGGTTTTTTCTGCACAAATTGCATATTCAACACCTCTGTTGGATTGTAACCAAGCAGCTCTAAGCCAATTCTTGCGCCAAATCTAGATGCGCCAACACCTAAACCTGTATAACCCACAGTCCAAGCAACACGGCCATCATATGCCACACCAGGAACCATGCAAAAACGAGTCGACGTCGCAATAATACCACTCCATCGATGGCTAAACTTAACGTCGGCTAATGCAGGAAAGGTTTCAAAAAATTCTGTCGCTAATTGATCAAAAAGCTCGGGTATATCAGCACAATCTCGGCGCTTGGTATTTTTATTAAAGTAATAACGAACGGCACCGCCACCGCCCCAAGTGATGCGCTTGTCTTGAGTTAAGCGATAATAGTGAAACATATTAATGTTCTCACCTAAAGCATGATGAAAATCATCCCAACCAATGGCTGCTAATTGCTGTTCAGTTAACGGCTCAGTGGCTATTTGATAATCCCAAACAGGGATAATCGATTTATTAACTTGGCTTAACGGTGAACGAAAAGCATTGGTACCGATAAGCACTTTATTGGCGGTAATAATGCCGTTACCGCAATAAGCTTGCATTTTACCTTTGCCAAGTTCTTTTAACTGTTCTGCGCCCGTGTGTTCATATATACGTACGCCAAGTTTAAGTAATACTTTTTTCAAGCCCCAACAAATCAGTGCAGGATTAACAATACCATCGACACCATTTCGACAAAGCATTCCGCCTTTATAGGTTGGTGAATTTACCGCTTGTTGCATCTCTTGTTCATTAAACCAGACAACATCTTCACCCTCTGCTTTTTCTTGTTCATATTGCTCGCGTAAGCGACTTAATTGACCTTCGTCAACCGCAACTGTAGTTTCGCCAACGCACTCATATTGCACATCGATATTGTATTTTTCAAACGTCGCTAACATTTCACGAATGTTTTGTTTACCGAGTTCGTTTATTTTATCTTCTTCACCGGGGAAGTGGTGCTCGGTATTATTTTCGCCATGAGCTAGGCTAGCCTCTAAGAAACCGCCATTACGGCCAGATGCACCGTCGGCAATAAATGTTTGTTCAATTAAAACAATATCGAGATCAGGCTGTTGCTCTTTAGCCTGCAATGCACCCCATAAGCCGGTAAAGCCACCACCAATAACGAGTAACTCGCAGTCAACATTTTCCTCTAATGCAAGTTCAGGTGCAGGTCGTTGGTCTGAATCTAACCATAAAGAACCATATTTAGAATGTTGTAATGCTGCGTGCTGCATAAATTTCTCGATTATTGTTTAAGTGTTTATTTTATTAGTGCTATATAAATAATTCGGCTTACTTAACTTTGGCTTACTTGGTCGGATTTAATATACCAAGCCCAAGGTTCATCTGAATTAAAACTGGTGATTTGTTTGGTTTCTAAATAATTATTAAAACCCCACTCGCCTAATTCACGACCAATACCCGATTGTTTATAACCGCCCCAAGGCGCTTCAACAAATGTTGGCTGAGAACAGTTTACCCATACGATACCGGCTCTAAATGCTCGCGCTACACGCTCGCAACGATCATTGTCAGCAGACATCACCGCAGCGGCTAAACCAAAGCGAGAGTTGTTTGCCATGCGAATAGCATCGGCTTCAGTGGCAAACGGTTTTACGCAAACCACAGGCCCAAAAATTTCTTCGTTCCAAATAAAACTGTCTTCGCTCATATCGGTAAGCACTGTCGGCTGTAAATAATAACCTTTATCAAACCCTGCAGGACGTTCACCACCGGAGGCAATAACGGCGCCATCTTGTTTACCTTGAGCAATAGCAGCTAATACTTTTTGATATTGACTGGCATTAACTAATGGTCCGAGTAATACCTGGTCTTGGTTGCCTTCACCTATGGTGATTTTTTGTGCTTCACTGATTAGCCTTTCTAAAAGCTTGGGATAAATTTCTTGTGCAACTAATACTCTTGACGTTGCTGAACATACTTGGCCTTGATTCCAAAAAATACCAAACATGATCCATTCAACGGCTTTTTCAATATCAGTATCGGCAAATATAACCAATGGTGATTTACCGCCGAGTTCAAGGCTGATATTTTTAATTTGTTTGGCCGCCATTTGCATTATTTTGCCGCCAGTAGGCACTGAACCAGTGAATGCCATTTTATCAACATCAGGATGTTCCGCTAACGGTTGACCGGCATCTTGACCTAGGCCAGTAACAATATTTAATACACCGGCAGGTAAACCAGCTTCTTCGGCTATTTCACCTAAAGCTAAAGCAGTAAGTGGTGTTACTTCTGACGGTTTTAATACCATAGTACAACCAGCCGCAAGTGCTGGCGCGACTTTCCATGCAGCCATTAGCATTGGAAAATTCCATGGAATAATTGCGCCGGCAACTCCAATAGGCTCTTTAACTACCTTAGATGAAAAACGCGACTCTGGTACATCAATGCTTTGCTGTGGATTATTATCTAATTCTTCGGCAAGACCGGCATAGAACTCAAAGCAACCTGCGGTATCTTCAATATCCCACTCAGCTTCTGGGTAAGGTTTACCATTATCTAATACTTCCAGCTGTGCTAACTCAGCTAAACGACGATTGATAATGTCTGCCATTTTTCTAAGGTAAACCGCACGTTCCTTACCTGTTAGTTTTGGCCAAGGACCTTGATCAAAGGCAATTCTAGCCGCGTCTACCGCAAGATTAATATCATCAGCATTGCCCGCAGGGATCTCGGCAATAACCTCTTCAGTTGCAGGATTAACAGTACTAAAGGTGTTGTTACTGCTTGCTGTTAGCCATTGGCCATTAATAAAGAGTTTATGTTTCATTCTAATATTCCTTGCTGATTAATTTGTATAAGCTCATAGGCCATACAAATCATTTTTAATGCTGTTTTTGTTAACACTATAGTGTTCAATTCAATGAACGAACTCAAGTAGCTATGGATATTTTTTTCATCAGCTTAAGTGCTAATGATATAAATGCACAAAATAGCTCTGAAAATTTTCACTCGCTTGCCATATAAGCGCTTTACTTTTTGCTAGGTAAAATGCATCACCGGCACTAAATTCATGCTTGATATTGTGTTCGTCAGTTACGGTTACTTGACCACTAAGCACATAAATAAAGCGCTGCGCAGCAACCGCGCTTTGACTGCTTTTATAGCTATAATTATCTACCCCGGCATGAAAGTTTTGTTGCTTGTTTTGGTACTTTTGCAATGTGTCTTGGTCAATAATGGTGATGTTATTCGCATCTTTATTACTTGCACAGAGCTGCTCATTATCAACAATAAAGTAAAACTTCTTTAAATAGCCGTTTTGGATCCATTGGCAATCAAACCCTCGAGGTATCACAAATGCTTGACCCGCTGACACTTTAGTAATTTGGTCAGTTTTATTGTTTTTTATTTCAGCAAAGCCTTCAAGTACCACCATGAATTCTTCAAACTCATAAGCTCCGGCTGATTCTTGCATGCTGGTGGTATCCCAAACGCCAACATAAACACCAAGCTCCTCATCACTCACATAATCAAAACTATGTTGGGTGGGTAAAGCTGATGCAAAACTATCGGCATCGAGTTCATCAACATTATCTGCAAACCCCTCAGGGTTTACAGACAAGCGAATTATTGACTGAGTGGTCATATATTAAGCTCGATTAACTATAGGAAAGCAAACGATGCACCTTCACGCACACCACTCGATGGCCAGCGCTGGGTAATGGTTTTACGTTTTGTGTAAAAACGTACACCGTCTGGACCGTATGCATGTAAATCACCAAACAATGAACGCTTCCAACCACCAAAACTGTGATAAGCAACGGGTACTGGTAAAGGTACATTAATACCAACCATACCTACTTGAATGTGATCAGAGAAGTATCGAGCGGCTTCACCGTCTCGAGTAAAGATACATGTACCATTACCGTACTCATGATCGTCAATCAGTTTCATGGCTTCTTGCATTGTTTTAACACGAACAACTTGTAAGACAGGACCAAAAATTTCGGCTTTATAACTATCCATCTCAGGGGTTACACCATCAATTAAGGTAGCGCCAACGAAAAAGCCATTATCAAAACCTGCAACTTTAGGGTTACGACCATCGACAACAACAGTAGCGCCTTGTTGTTTAGCACTCTCAATAAAGCCATTTACTTTATCTTTATGTTGGCAAGTGATCACCGGACCAAAGTCATTGCTGGCATTGTCATGAGCGCCAACACTAAGGCCTTGCATTGCCGTTTGCATTTTTTCTACCAATGCATCACCGGCGTCATCGCCAACCGCTACAGCTACAGACAACGCCATACAGCGCTCACCAGAAGAACCAAATGCCGCGCCTAATAACTGGTTAACTGCGTTATCCATATCGGCATCAGGCATAACAATCGCGTGATTTTTCGCGCCACCTAATGCTTGGCATCGTTTGCCATTAGCACTGGCTGTAGCATATATGTATTCGGCTATTGGCGTTGAACCAACAAAGCTTACGGCTTTAACGCGATTGTCAGACAACAAGGTATCAACGGCTTCTTTATCACCATTAACAACGTTTAATACACCATCAGGAAGACCGGCTTCTTTCAATAATTTTGCAATATAAAGCGTTGAACTTGGCACGCGTTCTGAAGGTTTTAAGATAAACGTATTACCGCATACAATTGCTAGTGGAAACATCCACATTGGCACCATAGCAGGAAAGTTAAACGGCGTAATACCGGCAACAACACCTAGTGGCTGAAACTCACTCCAAGAATCAATACCAGGTCCTACGTTGCGGCTGTGCTCGCCTTTAAGTAATTGCGGCGCACCACAAGCAAATTCAACATTTTCGATACCACGTTGCAGTTCACCCGCTGCATCATGGCTTATTTTGCCGTGCTCTTGACCAATTAGCTTACAAATATGATCAGAATGTTGCTCTAATAAATCTTTAAAGCGAAACATAACACGAGCACGTTTGATTGGTGGGGTATTGCGCCACGCTGGAAATGCAGCTTCTGCACTAGCAATTGCTTGCTCTACAGTTTCTTTAGATGCTAATAATACTTCTCTATCTGACTCACCAGTGGCCGGATTGAATACTGCTTGCGTGCGAGAGCCTGATGTTACAGACTCGCCATTGATGAAGTGGCCAACAATTGACATAAAAATTCCTTAGTTATAAATAGTGTTTATTCAGTGTTAATACCATTTGGCAAAAATCACTGTCTTAAAAATTGAGTTTAAATGGCGTTAAATTTCGTTCAGTGACTCGCCTAATGCATTCATCAGACTGTCTATTTCATGTTCTTGGGTGGTAAAAGGTAATCCTAACTGGATAGTGTCGCCGCCATAGCGTACATAAAAACCTTTCTCCCAACATTTCATTGCAACTTGATACGGACGTAATGCCGGCTCGCCCGGTGCACTGGCAAGAGTTAATGCTCCCGCTAAACCGTAGTTGCGAATATCGTTGACATGATTACACCCTTTAAGGCCGTGTAACATTTGTTCAAACTTAGGCGAAATAGTATTTACCCGTTGAATGAGTTGTTCACTTTCGATTAAATCTAATGTCGCTAAACCTGCTGCACAAGCAATAGGGTGGGCAGAATAGGTATAACCGTGTGGTAGTTCCAGCATATAATCTGGGCCACCGGTATCCATAAAGGTGTCATAAATTTCAGTTTTTGACACTACTGCGCCCATTGGAATTGCACCATTGGTTATTTGCTTAGCTATGGTCATCATGTCTGGTACTGCGCCAAATGCTTCTGCGCCAGTTTTTGCGCCCATGCGGCCAAATGCAGTAATAACTTCATCAAAAATTAATAAAATATTGTGTTTGTCACATATGCTGCGCAATCTTTGTAAGTAACCAATCGGTGGTGGAATTACGCCCGCAGATCCGGCCATTGGCTCAACAATAACGGCAGCAATATTAGACGCGTCATGTAACGCGATCATATCTTCTAATTCGTCTGCTAAATTAGCACCTGCACTAGGCATGCCTTTGCTAAAGCTATTTTCAGGTAATATGGTATGGCGTAAATGCGCCGCATCAATACCCTGACCAAACATTGCTCGGTTCGGCCCAATGCCACCAACACTAATACCACCCCAGTTAACACCGTGATAGCCTTTAGCTCGACCAATGAATCGCGTTTTAGAGGCCATACCCTTTTTACGCCAATAAGCACGGGCAATTTTTAATGCGGTTTCTACAGACTCAGAACCAGAACCAGTAAAAAATACTCTATTTAAACCTTCAGGCATAAACTCACTGATTCGATGCGCAAGCTCAAATGATTTTGGATGACCGTATTGAAACGCCGGGGAATAATCGAGCTGCTTGGCTTGCTTAGCGATAGCTTCGGTAATTTCATCACGACCATGACCTGCACCACAGGTCCAAAGACCTGACAATCCGTCAAATATTTTACGGCCATGAGCGTCGGTATAATAATTACCGTTCGCACTGACAATCATACGAGGGTCTTTTTTAAATTGACGGTTCGCAGTAAAAGGCATCCAATGTGCATCTAACTGTTCTTGGCTTAAGCCACAATAAGCTGGATCATTATTCATAAATCATCTCAATAGAAAGAGTCTGAACCTGCGCGTTATCAAACAGCACAAGTTTATTAAGTTGATTTCATTATCCATTAACTGTTAGATTATTAAATCTATATTTTTTTAACTTAAGTTAAGTAAATACTTAACTAATAGTTTTGCCACTTTTATTTGCAGAGTTTATATTTTGAGTACAGCTAAAAATCTATTACCAAGACAATTGGGTGACGCCCACATTCGTATTTTACGGATATTTAAAGTAGTGGTTGAATCAGGCGGGTTTGCATCTGCAGAAGTAGAGCTAAATATTAGTCGACCGGCGATCAGCCAAGCAATTAGTGAATTAGAAAGCTTATTAAAGATGCGCTTGTGTCATCGTGGTCGTTCGGGATTTTCAATCACCGAACAAGGCGAACAAGTATACCAATCAACGCTACAGTTACTCAGTAGTTTAGCCACGTTTAAAGCACAGGTTAACGCCATCAACACCGATTTAGTCGGTGAGCTTAATATCGGCATTACCGATAACTTAGTCACTATTCCACAAATGCATATTAGCCAGGCCCTCAGTCGTTTAAAGCATAAGGCCCCAGATGTTGTTATCAATATTCGCATGATGCCGCCAACAGTCATTGAATCCGCAATTTTAGATGGCTCTATACATATCGGCGTTGTACCTGAATTAAGGTTGTTGCCTGGCTTGAACTACGTCGATTTATACAAAGAAAAATCTGAGCTTTATTGCAGCGATTTACACCCATTATTTCAGCAAAATTTAAACGCTATCAGTGATACCGCGCTTGGCCAATATGATGCGGTGGTGCCTAGTTATGCTCAAACTGTAGACATTAAACAGCAGCAAGTACCGCTAAAGGCGACCGCTACATCTACCGATAGAGAAGGGATCGCCTTTTTAATTTTAACGGGTCGCTTTATTGGTTTTTTACCGACTCATTTTGCTGAGCGATGGGTCAGTCAAGACAAAATGCGCAGCATTGGCGCCCATACTCGTTGCTTTGACACCAAATTTTCGGCGATTACGCATAAGGGCTCACGCAGCAATTTGATTTTGGAAGAGTTCCAAAAGTATTTGATTGATTAAATTGTATGCGATTAAAATGATTGCTAATCTAGGTTTATTACTTGCTATAAATGTTTAAAAATACCAAGTTGATTAATTAACTGCTCATTTTTAATGGTTAAAATGAATAACTACGGCGTTATAAAATTTATAAGTAGAATAACTACTTACTAAATTTTATGCCTTGTATTTATCCATTATCCCTCATGAAAAAGTAGATCACTTAATTAGTCAAATTGATATGAAATGAGGCTACCATGACAAAATCAGATCAAGTAGAAGATGTTAAATCAGTGCAAGAGGAAGTGAAGCCGCCATCAATTAAAGATGTCGCTGGCAGTGTCGGTGCAGCATTTTTAGGCGTACAAAGTGATAAAAATCGAGAGCGTGATTTTAGTCAGGGGAAATTTAGTCACTTTATTATTGTTGGCGCTATCGCGGTATTGCTTTTTGTCGCAAGCTTAATTGGTATTGTTAGCTTAGTGTTGCCTGATTAAACTTAGTGTTGCCTGATTAAACTTAGTGTTGCCTGATTAAATTTAGTCTAGCCTAACTATGATTGCTGAACGGAGTGCAATTAGATTTTCGATTTATATAATGCCAATAGCTCACCCACTTTATGACGCTTATTGCCTTGTGGACTTATAGTACGGGCAACTTTAACCGCTTTTATTTTGTCGGCATGTTCGTAAATTTTACGCGTCCAAATGGTGTCATGATTGGATATTAATACCGTCACATTTTTTTCGGCAATAATTTCTTCTGCTGCATTAGCAAGATCAGCTTGTTCGTCTAAGCCAAAACTGTTGCCTGCATAGCCAGTAAAACTTGCAGTTTTACTCAACGGTACATAGGGTGGATCGCAATAGATCACATCACCATCTTTTGCTCTGGTAAAAGTATCGCGGTAATTCTCACAAACGAACTCGGCAGTTTTCGCTTGCTCAGCAAATGCATGTAATTCGTTTTCAGGAAAATACGGACGTTTGTATTTACCAAATGGTACGTTATAGCCACCTTTAGAGTTATAACGACACAAACCGTTGTAACCATGACGATTCATATACAAAAACATTAAAGAGCGCTGATATGGGTCGTCTGTGGCATTAAACTGCTTACGGATCTCGTAGTACTCTTCGGCAATATTATAATCTTCGCTGAACAGTTTACGGCTATCTGTAATGAATTGTTCGGGGCAATATTGCAATGTTTTATAAAGGTTAATTAAATCTTTGTTAATATCATTAATGATATATTGCGAATATTGAGTGTTTAAGAAGATAGAGCCGGCACCAGCAAAAGGTTCGATTAAACGCTGGCCCTTAGGCAACATTTTTCGGATAGTGTCGCTTAGGGTATATTTACCCCCTGCCCACTTTAAAAATGCCCTTTGCTTATTATTCATGTTGTTATTCTTATACTACTTAAACGGCAAATTTATGTTTGGAAACGGCGATTATTGCAGATAAATCTAGATGACTTGCTTTAATTGCTCAAGGCTAATGCTGTCGAAGATATCACTTTTACCAATAGCGGTAGGGATAATCAAACGAATAACACCCGCTAAATTTTTCTTATCACGGCTCATATGTTTGATGAAATCATCAAAGCTCATATCGCTTGGTGCTTTAGTCGGTAAATTAAAATATTCGATAAGCTCGATAATACGGTTTACATCCTGTGCAGACAGTAAGTCGATACTTTGCGCAAGTTGTGCAGCGAGCACCATGCCAGTAGCTACCGCTTCACCATGCAACCATACGCCATAACCTTGTTCAGCTTCAATAGCATGACCAAAAGTATGACCTAAATTAAGTAAAGCACGTACTCCAGACTCTTTTTCGTCTTGAGCAACTGTCTCTGCTTTTTGTTGGCAACAATGATGGATCATGTGCTGCAGAGTTGCACTATCACCGGCTTTAATTGCTTGTTTGTTAGTCTCTAACCAATCAAAGAATTCTGCGTCGCCTAAAATACCGTATTTAATCACTTCAGCCATACCAGCGTTAAATTCACGAACAGGTAAAGTGTTTAAGCTTTCCAGGTCAATGATCACTGCTTTAGGTTGGTAAAACGCGCCAACCATATTTTTACCAAGCGGATGATTAATTGCAGTTTTACCACCCACAGAAGAATCAACTTGTGATAATAATGTTGTTGGCATCTGAATAAAGTCGATACCGCGTTGATAACAAGCAGCAGCAAAACCAGTAATATCACCAATGACACCACCACCTAATGCGATGAGGGTGCTATCTCGGCCATGATTAAGAGCCAACATATGCGACATTATTTTATCAAAATTGGATAAATTCTTTTCAGCTTCGCCGTCAGCAAGAATTAACTCGTCAACGTCAAATTGGCTAAGAGAGGCTTTAACTGTGTTTAAATATAAAGGTGCAACAACATTATTAGTAATAATGGTTACACGCTTATTTTTAATATGAGAAGCAAGTAGGCTATTAGATGATAATAGCCCTGTCTCAATATAAATAGGATAACTGCGTTCCGCTAGTGCAACGGTTAAAGTTGACATCGGGGCTTAAAAGTCCAGACGTTCTACAATTTTACTTGCTACAATTTTTGCGCTTTGGTCATCAGTTTGCACCACCACATCGGCAATCTCTTCATATAAAGGATTACGTTCTACTGCAAGCTTTTCTAGAACCGTACGTGGTTCTTCTTCAGTTTGTAATAGTGGACGACGACGGTCACGTTGAGTACGAGCAACTTGCTTATCAATGGTAGTTTCTAGATAAACAACAATGCCGCGTGCAGATAAATGGTTGCGTATTTGATCACTAATTACTGAGCCACCACCAGTTGCAAGTACGATACCTTGCATTTGTGATAAATCTTCAATAACAGTTTCTTCACGAAGACGGAAACCTTCTTCACCTTCTAAATCGAAAACCCAGGCAATGTCTGCGCCAGTGCGACGTTCGATTTCTTGATCTGAATCGAAAAACTCAAGATGTAGCTTGTCCGCTAATTCTCGTCCAATTGTGCTTTTACCCGCGCCCATAGGGCCTACAAGGAAAATATTACGTTTTTCTGCCATGAGATTTCTTTTAATACTCGTAAAATTGATAAGTTAACGAAAGTGAGGATACTCCTCGAAAAAATTAAGGGCGCAATTATCGCAATTGTTTAGGTCTAATTGCAAGTAAAGCGCCCATATTTCGTAAAATTTCGTAAAATTTCGTCTAAAACTTCTCTGTTACAATTCTTGGTGTCACAAAAATCAGTAATTCTTTCTTCTCATTAAACTCTTTAGTCGTTCTAAATAACCAGCCCACATAAGGGATGTCACCAAGTAATGGTACTTTAGATACTGAATTTATAATTTGTTGCTGGTAAATACCGCCTAATACAATTGTTTCACCATTATTGACTAAAACTTGCGTGCCAATTTCTTGGGTATCAATTGCCGTTGCTAAACCAGTTCCGGTAGCAACCGTATCACCACGGGTATCTTGGGTGATCACTAAATCGAGAATAATACGATTATCAGGTGTAATTTGAGGCGTTACTCTTAAGCCTAGAACCGCCTTTTTAAACGTTACCGTTGTTGCCCCACTAGAGGCTGCTGATACGAATGGGATTTCAGTACCTTGCTCAATATACGCTTCTTTTTGATTCGAAGTCGTGATACGAGGACTGGCAATAATTTCACCTTTATTTTCTTGTTCCATCGCAGACAGTTCAAGATCTAAAATAGTACCATCAGCTAAACGCGCTACTTGGAATGCAATAGAACCTGCGGCTTCAACAACCGGTAAATTAACATTTAAACGATCATCAAGTGACGGCACAATACCTGAATTAGCTAAATCAGCACCTTCTAAGCTACCTGAAGAAGAAGTATCGCCACCGTTGTGAGTTACACCCCAACGAACACCTAACTCTTCTGAGATATTGTCTTTAACCGTTACCATGCGTGATTCAATCACCACTTGACGGATTGGAATATCAAGGACTTTGATCATGCGTTGAATATTTTCAATACTTTTTGCAGTATCGCGAATTAATAAAGTATTGGTACGTTCATCTACCGTTACGCTTCCGCGCTCTGACATTAAACTTGTACCTTCACTTTTTAATATGCCAGCAAAATCAATCGCTTTTGCGTAATTAACCTGGATATACTCACCATATAATGGCGCTAATTCATCTACTTTTTGTTTCGCTTGTAATTCTTTTGCTTCGCGAGCAACTAATTCATCATTAGGAGCAACCATTAAAATGTTGCCGTCCATACGCTTGCCTAAGCCTTTAACCCTTAAAATGATATCTAAGGCTTGATCCCAAGGCACACCATCTAAACGAAGCGTAATATTACCGCCAACGGTATCGCTAGTTACTAAGTTAAAGCCATTATAATCAGCAATAATTTGCAGCACAGTTCGAATTGGAATGTCCTGGAAGTTTAATGAAATAGCTTTACCATTAAAGTCTTCACCATCTTCTAAATAAGATTTCTTTTCTTCTTCTTTACGAACGGTTAAAGAAAAAATATTATCAATTTGATCATGTTCAAAACTAAATGATTTATCTGTGCTGATTTCGATACGCGCATTGTTGCCTTCTTTAAAAGTTTCAATACTCGTAACTAGTGTACCGAAATCAGATACATCCAATTTATATAATAATTCGTCTAAAATACCGGTGTTATGAAATTCAATTTGAATTTTACCTAAATTATCACTGACATCGACGGCAGACATGCTGTCATCAAGAAAGACCAATATTTGTCCAGCTTCGGTTGCAGTATCGCCTTTTCTAAAATCAATCGCTTGAATGTTATTAATAAAATCACTAGAAACATCACTTTGAGTCTGAGTTTTATCAAACTTAGATAAGCTATTCAGTAATATAACGAACTTACCTTCGACAATGCCGACTTGATATAATTTTAGCTCTTCTAAGAAAATAGTCGCTAAGACTTTGCCATTCACCTGCTTAACATCAATCGATTTAATGCCAGCATGATTCACTTGAGTATCAGCTAATGGCGCAACGAATTCGCCAGCATCAAAAGTAATTTCAATACGGGCAGGATCGGTAAAAGTTTTTACCGTTGGCTCATTAATAATTGCTTGCTCAAAACCAAACGTAAATTCAATTTCATCCGAGAGCAAAGTATTGTAGTAAATATCATTCAATTTACCTTCGGCAGCTGCGCCAAATGAAAACACAAATAAAGTACTTATTAAAAGTGATTTCAGAACTCCCTGCCCTGATTGTTTTTGCAATGTTGTTTTTATTATACGACTAAACATTAATTCCCTTGCCCCTCTTGCTCCGATTCAACCATAGAAATAGTTGTTTCGCGTTCAACCCAACAGCCTGCGCCATCAGGGATTAACTCAACGATGATAATTTCTTCTTGGCCAACATTAGTAATACGACCATTATACAAACCTAAATAACTACCTACTGACACTCTATGTAACGTAGAATCTGAGGCTTCAACAAGCGCCCAAATAATACCTTCTTCACCAAGAGTACCACTCATATCTAAACTTTCTAAAGCAAATTTCTCTAACGGCTGTTTACGCCTACGAGGATCTGGATGAAGACAATCAGACATTTGCTGCATTTTTTCTTGAATCGCTTCTGGCTTTGGCGCCACATACGGACTACGTAAGGCAAATGCTGAATAATCAAAATGTTGGAATTCAGTTAATGCCGGCATAGGCTTAATTTTATTTGGTGTCGACGCTTTAACTTTTTCAATGTGTTCATTAATTTCGGTTAAATCATCAAAACACGCCGATAATAAAAATACTGAAAGTAATACTAAATAACGCATTATTTACTCTCCCTGTACTTATATGTTTTCGCCTGCAATGTTAAATTAAGAGAGCCTTCGCTGCCTTTCGGATTAGCATTAATAGTAAAATCATGTAATGTTACAATCCGCGGTAAACCCGATATCTTCGATACAAACTCGCCAAAATCATGATATGAACCACGAACTTGCAC
The DNA here is from genome assembly GCA_040779355.1 of Colwelliaceae bacterium BS250. Lineage (GTDB taxonomy): Bacteria > Pseudomonadota > Gammaproteobacteria > Enterobacterales > Alteromonadaceae > Thalassotalea_A. Next base: position 85,034 of record JBFONS010000011.1, read on the forward strand.
TTCTATTGGCAGTTCTACATAAAACTCTTGCTGAATTTCCGGTTGCCAATTCAATTTTACAAAATCTAAGCGCGATGTCGTACCAACAAAGGTAATATCGTCAAGTAAACCCGGTGTTTCGTGACTTTCTGGTAAGCGTTTTACCTGTTTGGCAAATAATTCTTCAGCTTCTTCCATTTGTTCTCGGAATAGCTCAAGATTGGCGGCAACAAAGTATTTTGCTTGATAATCTGTTTTTAACTTGGTTTCTAATACAGCCTCTTTATCTAATTCGATAATTTTATCACTGACCAGTAAGTAATATACGAAGTAAGAAACAAATGCAACGAGTACCACAGCTAATATAATTTTTGCGGCTTTTGGCCATTGACCAATATTATTAAGATCTAAATTGTCAAATTGCGACATATCAATATTCATTATCGACCCCCGCCTTTAACAACAGAATCATTATCTAAACCTTGAATGCGTAGACTCATTTTAAAATCACTTAGTAACTTTGATGACTTGCCTGAATTAGTAATCGACTGTAATTCTGCATCAGCCAATAAACTCGAGCTTTGAATTTCGCGGATCATATTAGCCAAATGGTTATTTGATTCACTTTTACCTTGCAGTAATAATTCATTACCTTGTTTTTCAAGTTTAGTTAAATACACCCCTGAAGGTACAATTTTAGCTATTTCATCAAGTACTTGCGTACCAACGTTACGACTTTTTTGGAGCTGTTCGATAAGACGCATACGCTGGATTAAATCTTTTTTCTTTTCTTCTAACGTTCTAATTTCTGCAATGCGTGCATCTAAGATTTTAATTTCATTCGTTAAAAATTGATTCTTGGATTTTTGACCATCAATTTGTGCCTGATAAAATTGGCCAACTAAAAACATGGCTAAAAAGCTTAATAACGCTAAGAAGGTTAATATTGAAAAATACTGTTGTTGTTGCTGCCTTTGCGCTTCTTCGCGCCAAGGCAATAGATTTATATGTGGCATGGCGTGAAGCTCCTTATAGCCAGACCAGAAGCAACCATTAATTGTGGTGCTACCTTAGCCAACTCTTCCTCATCTATTTGCTCACTTAACACCATATTATTAAATGGATTAGCGACTACGGTATGAATACCGAGCTCAGCAGAGAGTAGTTCTTGAATATTTTCTAATGCAGCAGTTCCGCCCGAAACAACTAAATAATCTATTTTTTCTTTACCACTAAAAGTTAAATACATTTGAATAGCACGGCGAATTTGTTGAATTAACGTGGTTTGAAATGGTGCTAACACTTCAAAAGTATAAGTTGCTGGCAATTCACCATTTAACTTTTCTTTTTCAGCATCTTCGTATGATTTGTTGTAGTAGGAAACAATAGAGCGAGTGTATTGGTCACTGCCAAATAACTGATCGCGAGTGTAAATACCTTTACCACCTTCGGTTACGGTGAATAACGTCATGGTTGCGCCGATATCAATAAACGCGACCACTTTATCATTAGCGTCATCAGGTAATAGCGGCATGCAAAGCTCTGAAGCTCGACTTAGCGCATAAGATTCAACATCAACAACTTTGGTATGAAAACCACCAGCGTCTAGAGCCGCCACTCGGGCTTCAATTGTTTCAGTACGAACCGCACTTAATAAAACATTTACTTTACTAGGATCTGATTCATTAACATCGAGTTTTTCAAAGTCTAGGCTAACTTCATCAAGGGGATATGGAATAAGACTGTCAGCTTCTACTTCTATTTGGCTCGCTAATTCATCATCATTTAATGAAACATCCATATAAATGATCTTGGTAATAACGGTTGACCCAGAAACAGCAACAGAGGCATTTTGTACAGATGAGAGTACTTGTTTACGAATTTTTCGTATTACTGCACCAACGGCTTCTATGTCTTGAACTTTACGATCGACAACAGCGCCTTTAGGCATAGGTTCTACTGAGAAAGCTTCGAGTTGGTAACCTGCCTTGGTTTCACTTATAAGAACAGCTTTGACGGAATAAGAACCAATGTCTATTCCAACCATTAACGATGCTTTTTTATTCCATAATTTACTTAGCATAACTTCCTGTGATTATTCTTATTATTTTTTTACTAATATAAACATAATATAGCTAAAAATACATTTATTACACTACTTTTCTCTATATACTTATAATATTGTTCATTTTTTTAACTTTATTGGTGCATAAACAGTGCAAATTTTTAAGCGTTTATTTCAACTTTCGTTTGTTTTAGCAATAGTCGGCAGCCTTGTCATTGCCGGTTTTTACTTCTCAATGCGCTCTGATTTACCCAGTGTCGAGAAATTAAAAGATGTGCAATTGCAAATTCCAATGCAAATTTACAGCAGCGAAGGTGAATTAATCTCTCAATTTGGCCAAAAGCGTCGTATCCCAGTCAAATTTGAAGATATACCGCAGCAACTTATCAATGCCTTTTTAGCTACTGAAGATAATCGTTTTTACATTCATTTTGGTGTTGACCCCATTGGTTTGACACGTGCTATTTGGGGACAATTGATTGGTCAAGATAGAGGTGGTGCAAGTACTATCACGATGCAAACGGCGCGTAATTTTTTCTTAACTAGAGAACAAACCTATATCCGTAAGTTAACTGAAATTTTCATTTCTTTGCATATGGAAAGCTTATTAACTAAAGATGAAATTTTAGAGTTATATCTAAATAAAATTGAATTAAGTCACCGAGCTTTTGGTGTCGGCGCGGCTGCACAGGTGTATTACGGCAAAGAACTAAAAGATTTATCCTTAGCTGAAATGGCGGTTATTGCGGGCTTACCAAAGGCGCCAAGCACTTATAATCCGATCAGCAACCCTGAACGAGCTAAATTCAGAAGAACAACGGTATTACAGCGCATGTTAGAAAGTGGTTATATTACTCATGATGAATATACTGCCGCAAATAATGAAGAAATACGCACCAAGCGCCACGGTATTGAAATCGATGTTAGTGCTCCATATGTTGCTGAAGTGGCTCATCAAAAAGTCGTGGCGTTATACGGTAAAGAGTATGCTTATAACCAAGGTTTAAGAGTGTACACCACAGTACAATCAAGCTTACAAAAAGCCGCTAATCAAGCGGTGATCAAAAATGTTTACGCATACGATGAACGCCATGGCTACCGAGGCTCAATAAAACGATTATGGCTTAGCGAAGCAGATAAAGCCTCTTTATTAAAAAAAGTAAAAAGCAGTTTATCTAGTGACGAACTCGCACTATATCAACAACAACTCGATACCTTTGATGTTGAAGTTACCGAGCAAAAAACAATCACAAAAGCTCTTCAAACGGTGAAAACTTACCACGATTTAGAAGCGGCGATGGTATTAAGCGTCAGCGCACAGCAGGTACAAATTCAATTCAAAGATGAAACTCTAGAAACAATTGATTGGCGTGGATTATCTTGGGCAAGAGCTTATATAGATGACAAAAATCAAGATAGTGCGCCTAAAACTGCCAGCGAAATATTAACTGCAGGTGAGGTTATTTATGTCCGAGAAATGCCCGCACCAATCGCCACAAATGCAACTGATGAAGTAACAAGTCAACCATCACTACCGACCAAGTATTATCAGTTAAGCCAGCTACCACAAGTTTCAAGCGCGCTGGTCGCTATGTCTCCAGATTCAGGGGCCATTTTAGCCAGTGTTGGCGGTTATAGCTTTAAACAGAGTCAATTTAACAGAACCACACAAGCAAACCGACAAGTAGGGTCAAATATTAAGCCTTTCGTGTATTCGGCGGCTCTCGATAATGGTTATACACTTGCATCTATAGTAAATGACGCACCGATTAATCAGTGGGATAGAAAGTCAGGTTTTGCATGGCGTCCGAAAAACTCTCCAGCGGTTTATGAAGGTCCATTAAGGGTAAGAATTGGCTTAGCTAAATCTAAAAACGTAATGTCTGTGCGATTATTGCGAGGTATGGGCTTAAAGCCATTAATATCTCATTTAGAGAAGTTCGGTTTTGATACCAAAGCCTTACCTAAAAATGAAGCTATAGCATTGGGGTCGGCATCAATGACTCCACAACAAGTGGTTACTGGTTACTCTGCTTTTGCTAATGGCGGTTATTTAGTCGAACCCTATGTTGTCGATCGCATCGAAGATATTGAAGGTAACATTTTATATCAAGCCGAGCCAAATATAGCGTGTTATGAGTGTGAGTTAGAGCAACAAGAGTACGCGAATAGTTTTGATTTAAGTAGCGACGTTGATGTTGATATGATCACCCAAAAAATTGCACCTCGTATTATCAGCCGTCAAAATGCATTTTTAGTCACCCAAGCAATGCAAGGCGTTATTTGGGGTGGCGGTGGTAACTGGTCTAAAGGGACTGGTTGGAGTGGTACTGGTTGGCGCGCAAAAACATTAAAACGTCGAGATATTGCCGGTAAAACTGGTACGACTAACGAATCAAAAGATGCTTGGTTTAGTGGTTTTAGTCGCCGCATTACGGCCAGTAGCTGGATTGGATTTGATGATCCAAGCCGAAACTTGGGGTCAAGCCGAGTAAACCGTAATTTAGGCAAAGGTCAAACTGCAGGTGGCGAAGCTGGTGCTAATGCTGCACAGCCAGCTTGGATAACGTTCATGGAAACTGCATTACAGCAATATCAGTACGAAGCATTTACTCAACCTGAAAATATTATTTCAATACGCATTGATAAATTAACCGGTAAGCGCACCGATAAAACAGATCGCAGCAGTCGCTTTGAGTATTTTGTTACGGGCACAGAGCCAAAAGAATGGGTGAGTGCAAATAACCCGACCAATATATTCGAAGGCAATGAGTCAGAAGAAGAGACTATTGAAGAAGAGTTATTTTAATTATACAAAACAAAAAAGCCAGTTATTTTTAATAACTGGCTTTTGAAAATTTAAAATACACTCGATAACCCGATAGTTTAATCAATAAATGAAAGAATGATTATTGTTCAACGATTTCGATACTACCTAATATTTGCGGTAAATTAAGTTTACTCAAATTAAACGTTAATGCCTCTTCATCACAATTATCTTGCTTAGGACACAAGTCACAATCTTTCATAACTTTTTCGGGTAAGTCATCTTTATTACCTGGAATAAAGTCTAACTTTTCAAAGAAGCTAGGCTTACGAGTTAATACAAACACCTTTAAGAGTGCCATTTCTTTGGCTCTACCTAATAAGAATTGACATAACTGCTGACCATATCCTTTGCCTTGATGATTAATGCTTACCCCAAGAGAGCGTATTTCAGCTAAGCCGGTACTGTAAATATAAAGCGCTGCACACGCACACACTTGTCCGTTTACTTCGATGACGGCAAAGTCACGAATACTTTTAATTAAATCATCTTCTTTGCGAGGTAAATTTTCTTCGCGTGAAGACCAGTAATTAACCAGTTTAACTATGGCGCGTAAATCGGTAAGTTTAGCATCACGCACTACGTAATTAGCAGTACCAAATTGGCGACGATTATCATCAATCACTTTTTGCACTGGCTCAATACCTGTGCCGCCAAGAATATTTCGTTTATCGACTAAATACTCAAGTTCAAGCACAGGATAGACATCAGCTTCAATCAGTGGTGAAAATTGTTTAAACTCATCAATTCGTAAGCTTTCTAATGGCTCACCTTGATTAATGGCATACAGCACCGCTGAACCAGTAATATCGTGCGCGGTTCTAAATGGCACACCTTTACCGACTAGGTAATCGGCAAGCTCGGTTGCATTAGCATAACCACCACGAGCCGCTTTTTGACATTCTGCGCTGTTTAACTCAATTGAGTTCACAACTTCTATCGCCATGACTAAACAAGACAACCATTGCTCTAATGCATCAAATAAGCCTTGTTTGTCTTCTTGCATATCTTTGTTATAAGCAAGTGGCAAACCTTTGAGTGTTACCAGTAACGCTTGTAATGAGCCGTAAACACGACCACATTTACCGCGAATGAGCTCTAATGCGTCAGGGTTTTTCTTCTGTGGCATTAAAGAACTACCCGAAGTTACCTGATCGCCCAAAGTAATAAAGTTAGCTTCACCAGAATTAAAGAATATTAAATCTTCTGAAAAACGAGATAAATGCATCATGCCAGTACTTGCAGCAAACAATAGCTCTAATACGTAGTCACGATCAGACACGGCATCAAGCGAGTTCATACATGCGCCATCAAAGCCTAATGAATGCGCTAATTCAATACGATCAATTGGGTACGTAGTTCCCGCTAACGCACCGCAACCTAAAGGCGATTGGTTCATACGTTTACGCGCATCTTCAAGACGTGAAATATCACGTTTAAGCATTTCTACATACGCCATACACCAATGTGCAAAACGTACCGGTTGAGCCCGTTGCAAATGGGTATAACCCGGCAATATATGTTGTTTATTATTGTCAGCTAAATTGATCAACTGCTGTACGCAGGTTCTTAGCATATTTAACACAACATCAGTTTGCTCACGTGCCCACAAACGTAAATCGGTAGAAACTTGATCATTACGACTACGACCAGTATGGAGTTTACGAGCGATGTCACCAATAACTTCAATGAGTTCAGACTCAACCCAGCTGTGAATATCCTCAGCAGTTGCTTCATTAAAGTCAACATTTCCTGATTCTACTCGTTCGGCTAAATCGAGTAATGCTTGTTCCATTTTTTGTTGTTCTTCAATCGTCAATACGCCAGCTTTTTGAATTGCTTTTGACCAACCAATAGAACCTTTAATATCTTGTTGAGCCAATACATAGTCAAACGGTAAAGAATCATTAAATGCTTTAAATATATCACTACTACCCGACTTAAAACGGCCACCCCATAATGCTGCCATATTACTTCTCCTGCTGTTTTAATGCGTTTATACGACTTGATAAGCTGAATAAACGAATGAAACCTTCAGCATGTTTTTGGTCATAAACATCATCAGCACCAAATGTTGCAAATTCTTCCGAGTATAAGCTGTTAGGCGAACGACGCTGAGTAACATTTGCTTGACCTTTATATAGTTTAACGACTACATCACCGGTAACTTGCTCAGCAAATGAGTTAGTTGCTGCCATTTGCGCTTTCGCAAGTGGTGTAAACCAACGACCATCATAAATAACATGAGAATATTCTAGAGCGACTGACTCACGGAATTTTAATGACTCTTTATCAAGAATCAATGACTCAAGGCCTTTGTATGCGGCCATAAGTACTGTGCCACCCGGAGTTTCATAACAACCACGTGACTTCATACCGACTAAACGATTTTCAACAATATCGATACGACCAACACCATGAGCGCCCGCTTTATCATTAAGATAAACTAAAGACTCGTAGGCCGACATAGCTTTACCATCGACAGACACAAGCTCACCTTTATCAAAGCTAAGCATTACTGAACCTGGCTCGTTTGGTGCATCCATTGGATCAGTTGTCATAGTCCAAACTTCTTTAGTTGGCTCACACCATGGGTCTTCTAGCTCGCCGCCTTCGTGCGAAATATGCCATGCATTTGCGTCACGAGAATAAATTTTAGTTAAAGATGCTGCACATGGAATATCACGCTCCGCTAGGTAATCAAGTAAATCTTCACGAGATACCATATCCCACTCACGCCATGGCGCAATTACGGTAAGTTGTGGCGCAAGCGCAGCAAAACACGACTCAAAACGAACTTGGTCATTACCTTTACCAGTACAACCGTGACATACCGCGTCGGCACCAACTTTTAAAGCAATTTCAACATGAGCTTTTGCAATTACTGGGCGCGCCATTGACGTACCAAGTAAGTATTGACCTTCGTATACTGCACCCGTTTTTACGATAGGGAAAATGTAGTCTTTTACGAATTCTTCTTTTAGGTCAACAACATGACATTCAGAAGCACCCGATGCGATGGCTTTTTCTTGAATTCCAACTAACTCTTCGTCACCTTGGCCAACATCGGCACAAAATGCCACAACTTCACAACCTTCATAGTTCTCTTTCAACCATGGAATGATCGCCGACGTATCTAAACCACCTGAATATGCTAATACGACTTTTTTAATTTGTTTTTTCATTTTAATGATCTCAATTCTGTAAATTTTATAATTCGTTTGTTTGTTTGCTAACAAGCTTATTTAAATAAGCTCACTAGTACTGAATTTTGTGCCCACATGCGATTTTCAGCTTGTAAAAAAGCAATCGACTTTTGTGAATCAAATACTTGGGTGGTAATTTCTTGCTCTAGATGCGCAGGCTGACAATGCATTACAGCACTTGCACCCGCTTTTGTCATTAGCGCATCATTAATTTGATACGGCATAAACTTAGCTAAGAGTTCCTCAACCTTAGTATCATCTCCCATAGAGATCCATGTATCGGTATAAATCACTTGTTGGTTTTTAGCATCTTCAATATCAGTTGATACTGTTAATGTTGAGCCACTTTGTTTAGCTAATTGCTGCGCTTTAGCAACCATTTCAGCTTCAGGTTCATAACCCGGAGGTGTTATCACAGTTACGTTAGCACCTAAAATGCTACCCATTAACATTAATGAATTCGAGACATTATTGCCATCGCCAATATACGCTACATTTAAGTTTTCAACACTACCAAAGGTTTCGGTTAACGCCATATAATCGGCAAGCGCCTGACATGGGTGATATAAATCACTCAAGGCATTAATAACAGGAATACCTGCATGCTCAGCCATTTCATCTAAAACTGTTTGCTTAAATACACGTGCAACAATGGCGTCAGCCCAACAAGCTAAGTTTTTTGCAACATCTTTAACACGTTCACGTTCGCCTAATTGACCATTTTGCTGACCAATGTAAAGACTATGGCCACCCAATTTTTGAATACCAATATCAAAGCTAATATGAGTACGCAGTGATGGTTTTTCAAATAACATCACTATCGACTTGCCCGCAAGCGCTTGGCAATATTTTTCAGGGTTAGTTTTAATATCAATTGCTTGGGCAATTAATTTTTCTAGTTGTTGTTTATCTTGCAGTTGGTCTGCTAAAAAGTGTTGTAACGACATAAGTATCTCAATATAAATTCTGTATAAAAACGGCTAGGTTATTTTATTAACCTAAATTAGGCAGGATGCGGGTGCCAAAAGCTTCGCCTTGTTGCAACTTAAAAAGTTGCTCAGGAGCTTTCCAACTGGCCACCGCGATACTTCGTCGTAATTGATTGGCGGCTAACAATGCTGCATTTACTTTAGCGACCATGCCGCCGGCAATAATACCGTCAGCAATAAGTTGTTCTGCTTGTTGGCTATTTAATTCAATTAAATAATCACCATTTGCACCTTTCACACCAGCGACGTCGGTTAATAGCACTAAGTCACCTTGAATCAATTGGCTAATGGCTACCGCGGCATCATCAGCATTTACATTAACTAACTCGCCATTTTCTAGGGCGCCAATAGATGAAATAATTACCAGGTTATTGCCATTCATCAAACTGGTTAATAAGCCTGACTGGCTAGGTGCTGGAATACCTACACAACCTAAAAATTCTGCAGCCGGCGTACAGGCGACCATGTTGCCATCGTGCAGAGCTAAGCCAACAGCAGACAGACCAAGAGTATTCGCACTAGCAACAAGTGTTTTGTTAACAGTACCTGCTAAGGCACCAACAATTACCGGCATATGTTTAGATTCACTTACTCGTAAGCCGTCTACTTTTTTACTGACAAAACCAGCCTGGCTCAATAACTCATCAGCAACACAACCACCACCATGCACTACTACCACTTTTTGGCCATTAGTTTGCATAGTTTTAATGACTGCAAAAAGGCTAATTAATGCAACTGGCGATGCCATGATCGCGCCGCCAATTTTAACAACAACAGGTGTAAGCATTAGCAACCACCCTTTAATAATGCATAGTCAGAATCGAGACCATTGCTTAGGTTAAAACACTGAATAGCCTGTGACGCGGCACCTTTTAACAAGTTATCAATTGCACAACTCACCACCACGACATGCAGTTGTTCATCGACATGCCAAAACAAGCTAGCAAAAGGACTATTACTGACATCATCAATTTGTGGCCAGGTTTTAGCAATACGTACCAATGATGTATTGCCATAGGCCTGCTCGAAAGCTGCATCTACTTGGGCACTGGTAACGTCATTTTTCAACTGTAATGTCACCGTTGATAACAAGCCACGTTTAAACGGTGCAATATGTGGATTGAATACCACTTGCTGGCCGCACTCTTGGCTAATTTCCGGTTGATGACGATGTTGTAAAACGTTATATGCTTTTAAACTAAGCTCATTAAAGCTTGTGGCCAATGACGCTTTTCTGCCGGCGCCACTCACACCACTAATGCCATTAACAACAATTAAACTATTATCAGCTTGTAAATTATTACTGGTAAGTGGCTTTAATCCTAATAAACTGGCGGTTGGGTAACAACCGGGTACCGCTACAAGAGAGGCTTTGGCAATATTTTCTGCGTTCCATTCTGCTAATCCGTAAACCGCATCAGTTAATAATTGCTTATGATGATGTTCGAATCCGTAATATTTAGGGTAATCTGCTATTTCGTTTAAACGAAATGCGCCAGATAGATCGAACACCTTAATAGCTAAGTTTGTGAAAGCATAAGCCCACTGCTGTGAATACTCATGAGGAGTGGCAAAAAATACTGCATCTAAATCTTGATTATCATCCAACCAAGACTGAGAAAACGGCTGTAACGCTATGTCACAAACATTTTGCATACGCGGATATAAGTCAGAAAATAATAATCCCGATGATTCACTATTCTCAGATACTAATAATTGTAAGTCACTTACTTTACTGTGTTGGCACAATATTTCGACCAATTCTGCGCCAGCATAACCACTTGCGCCAACTACTGCTATTTTCACTTAATTTCCTTTACTGCAATTTTATTCAAAATAATGTAACTTAACAAATTACATTTTCCTAGTAATCTTTAGTCTAAATAACCTTTATTAACAGCCTACCGCCCTTTAATTACAAGCGAAATTAATAAGCACTAGCCAGAAGCATAAAGGTTGATTACACTGAGAACAACAAAATAACAATTAATGATTACTTATGCAACTTTTTAACATAACTATTTAAGAAATTATGAATAAATTACCTAATTTTAATCAATCCCTAACAGAACTCATCGCTGCGCCATCAATTAGCTCGACTTGTAGCTCAATGGATCAAAGTAATGCAGGGGTTATTAATTTACTCGCAAGCTGGTTTGAACAGCTTGGTTTTACTATTACCTTGCAGCATGTGCCAGACAGTAGAGGTAAGATGAACTTGCTGGCAAAGCTGGGGGATGGTGAAGGTGGTTTATTATTATCTGGGCACAGCGATACCGTGCCGTTTGATCAACAACGTTGGCAAAGTGACCCTTTTACCATTAAACAAGCCGATGACAAATTTTATGGACTTGGTACCTGTGACATGAAAGGCTTTTTCGCTTTTATCTTACAAGCGTGTAAAGGCTTAAACGTTAAGCAAATGAAAAAACCTTTATATGTACTTGCCAGCGCCGATGAAGAAACCACCATGGCAGGCGCTCGCTTTTTTATTGAAAGTCAGTTAGCTAAACCTGATGTTGCAGTTATTGGTGAACCAACAAATCTGGTGCCTATTATCATGCACAAAGGCCACATGTCGCACCGCATTTCTGTACAGGGTAAATCAGGTCATTCAAGTCAACCTTACAAAGGTATAAACGCCATTGAAGTGATGTTCTTGGTTATTAAAAACCTACTGCAACTAAAACAAGATTTAAAAGCCAATTATAAAAACGAATCATTCACGGTAACTGAACCAACATTAAACTTTGGTGCAATCAAGGGCGGTGACAGTTCAAACCGAATTTGTGGTGATTGCTATTTAGATATAGATCTTAGATCGTTACCCGGCATTAAAGACGAAGAATTAGTGAGTTGGCTAAGTGATGCGCTTAAACCAATTGCAGAGCAGTACCCAGGAAGGGTCACCATGCAAGAGTTACACCCGAGTTCGCCAGCATTTGCCGAAGATAAGGATAGTGAATTAGTTACCACTGCAGAGAAAGTATCAGGCCATTGCTGCCAAGTAGTTAATTACGCAACCGAAGCACCATTTATACAACAACTTGGTTGCCAAACCATAGTGTTAGGCCCTGGCTCAATAGAGCAAGCCCATCAACCCGATGAGTTTTTGGCATTTGACCAAATTAAACCAACCGAAAAAATACTGTTGGATTTAATTCAGCATTATTGTTTGTAATCAACAACTGAAATAACTAGCGCATTTTATTTTTAATCATGTAGTTATGTTTTTGCCAAAATTAGAGCAACACAAAAATAGAGCAAGTAAACCTAATTGCTTCTCTTCAGTTGCCATTACTTAACACCAAGCAATGTTGGTTTTGCTTTTTCAAACTCAGATGCTAAAGCTGAATATTTATATCAATTGGTATTAATATTGCCGTCCTCCACCTAAAGTAACACCACAGTTCGTATAGAGGTAGCACCCTTCCTTGGTAAACTCACCTTAGATCAAACTTAATAAAGCAACAAAAAATTGAAAAATATTCAGAAAAAACTTGATCTAAATCAATAACAGTTTAAACTTTCAGAAATTACTGAAACTTCAGAAAGTTTAAATTATGATAATGACAGCAAAAATTGAATCGTTTGTAATGCACTGTGGCGAAATGGGTAGCCGTTGGGGCTTTAATCGTACTGTCGGGCAAATGTATGGATTATTAATCATTCATGAACAATCGCTTAGTGCCGTGCAAATATCTGAAGCACTCAACATATCTCGCGGTAATGTCAGTATGGGCATTAAAGAATTACAGTCATGGCGTTTGGTGCAAGTGCAGCATAAACCTAAAGATCGCAAAGAATATTACTCACCTGCAGGTTCTATTTGGGAAATGGCTACACGCGTATTTGAAGAGCGTCGTAAACGTGAAGTTGACCCGACTCTATCGTTATTACGCGATAACTTATTAGATGCGCCTGGTAATGAGCAAGAGCAATATGCACAAGACAAAATGCATGAAATACATGACTTACTTGAAACCATCACACACTGGGCTGCAGAACTACAAAGTATGAGCCCTGACAAGCTCAATACCTTAATGAAGCTTGGTGCTAGTGTAAGCAAAGTTATTGATATGAAAGATAAATTTTTAAAAAATGGTTAAACCTTTTAATTCACCATTTTACACTTAATCAAATGAAATTTTTAAAGAAATAATCACTTAAAACCAGTTAACAGTTGCGTGCTTAATATGGTTTATGGAGTAAGTTATGTTAGAAACGTTAATGCTTTCACGCATACAATTTGCCGCAAATATTAGTTTTCATATTCTGTTTCCGACAATAACCATCGCGCTGAGTTGGTTTTTATTTTTCTTCAAATTGCGTTCTGACCAAACCGGTGATCCGGTCTGGATGCGCGCCTATCGTTTTTGGGTCAAAATTTTTGCCCTTACCTTTGCAATAGGTGTTGTGAGTGGCATTACCATGTCGTTTCAATTTGGTACCAACTGGCCCAAATTCATGGAAACAGTCGGCAATATTGCCGGCCCTTTACTAGGTTACGAAGTTCTCACGGCGTTCTTTTTGGAAGCTGGTTTTTTAGGCATTATGTTATTTGGTATTAATCGCGTATCTGCTCGAGTACATACGTTATCAACATTAATTGTTGCTATTGGCACTAGCTTATCTGCATTTTGGATTTTAGCGCTCAACTCTTGGATGCAAACACCCCAAGGGCATGAAATGCGTGATGGCGTAGCATTTCCGGTAGATTGGTTTGCTATTATTTTTAACCCGTCGTTTCCTTATCGATTAATGCATATGTTGATTGCGTCAGGTTTAACCGCTGCATTTTTAGTGGCGGGGATTAGTGCTTATCGGTTATTGAAAGGTGATGATAAAAAAGCGCCTAAATTAACGCTGAAAATTGCATTAACAGTAGCCGCAATATTATCGCCACTGCAAGTGTTTGTAGGCGATATGCACGGCTTAAATACTTTAGAACATCAACCGCAAAAAATTGCGGCTATGGAAGGTGTTTGGCATACCGAAAAAGGCGCACCATTATTGTTATTTGCCCTACCTGATGAAGAGCAGAAAACTAATCATTTTGCAGTGGCAATTCCGAAAATGGCCAGCTTTATTTTAACTCATGATTTAAATGGTGAAATTAAAGGTTTAAACGAGTTTGAAGGTAATCACCCGCCAGTGGCCCCAGTATTTTTTGCTTTTAGAATTATGGTTGGCATAGGCATGTTAATGATCGTAATTTCTTGGTTTAGCCGTTTGCAATTATGGCGTAAAAAACAATTACCACCTTGGTTATTAACAACCCTAGTGGTGATGAGTTTTTCTGGCTGGGTGGCAACATTAGCTGGCTGGTATGTCACTGAAATTGGCCGCCAACCTTGGTTAGTAACAGGTATATTAACGATAAAAGATGCCGCAACTGACATAGCCCCAGCAAACGTCGGAATAACGCTTACCTTGTATTTAATTTTATATGCTGTACTCATGGTTGCTTATTTACACACTATTTTCACTATGGCTGGTCGTGCGATTGAAATTGAAGAAATTAGTGACGATGAGCAAGTAAAACCAATTGTAAGTATGCCTAATAAAACAATTGTGGAGTCTTAATATGTTTGAAGAAAATACGTTAGCGGTAATTTTTGTTTCTTTAATGGGCCTATCTGTTTTACTTTATGCCATTTTAGATGGCTATGATCTAGGTGTGGGCATATTGCTACCACTAGAGCAAACAGACAACGCCGATACCATGATAGCGTCAATTGGTCCTTTTTGGGATGCCAACGAAACCTGGTTAGTATTGGCTATTGGCTTATTGCTTATCGCTTTTCCGTCGGCTCATAGTTATATATTTAAAGAGTTATATTTACCTACCGCGGTATTACTCATTAGTTTAGTGCTACGCGGCGTTGCCTTTGATTTTCGTGCTAAAGCCGCATTTAGCCATAAACCAACTTGGAATAAAGTATTTAAAGCCGGTTCATTGTTCGCATCTTTAAGCCAAGGTTATATGTTAGGTATGTATGTAATGGGCTTTGAAAGCACATTAGCCGCTTACAGCTTTAGTATACTAAGTGCCTTTGGTGTTGCCGCGGCTTATAGTTATATAGGGGCATGCTGGTTAATTATGAAAACAGAAGGTGAATTACAACTACAAGCGATTGCTTGGGCTAAAAAATCAGGCTTAATTTGTTTTGCGGGTGTCATTGCGGTGTCGCTGGTTAATCCGTTAATAAACTCTGAGGTATATGCAATATGGTTCACTTGGCCTAATACATTACTCATTTTACCGTTACCAATAATTTGTTTTGCTCTGTTTATTTTTAGCCACATACAATTAAAACAGTTACCTAAAGTGAATGATAAAGGCTGTTGGCGGCCATTTGTCGCTGCTGTAGCGATATTTTCTTTATGTTTTTTTGGTTTAGCATTTAGTTTTTTCCCTTATATTGTGCCAAATAAACTGACGATTTGGGAAACCGCAGCAGCACCTGAATCGTTAAGCTTTTTATTATGGGGCACCTTAATTGTAGTGCCTGTTATATTCAGTTATACCGCGTTTTCTTATCGGGTATTTTGGGGCAAGGTGCAGGAACTAAGATACCATTAGCCGTTACCCTATTGACTGTCAATCAAACTATTTAAAGCCAGTTAATTACTGGCTTTTTTATGTTTACTGTACACATTCTAACTAAAGAATTATTTTTTGGGGCTATCGATAGGTATCTATTAACTAGGCTATTAACTATGGCTAATAACGAAACATCTGAGCGATTAAACGCCAACAACAGCCGAATAAAGTGAGCTACAATTAGGCTGTTGTCAGGCCTATGAAATAATTTTTACCTAAGGGCGTACGCCTAATGTATGACAAATCGCATAGGTAAGTTCAGAGCGATTAAGTGTATAGAAATGGAAATCATTTACACCTTCACTGCGTAAGATTTTAACTTGCTCCATGGCAATGTTGGCGCCCACTAAATTACGTGTTGTTGGGTCATCATCTAAACCTTCATACATTTTTCCCATCCAAGCTGGTACATGAACATTGGCCAGTTTTGAGAATCGATCTAATGTAGCAAAGTTTGATACCGGTAAAATTCCTGGCACGATTTCGACATCAATACCAACCGCGACGCAACGATCACGAAAACGTAGATAAGAATCCATATCGAAGAAGAACTGGGTGATTGCACGATTTGCACCGGCATCAATTTTACGCTTTAAATTAACTAAGTCAGCTTGAGCATTCGGTGATTCAGGGTGGCCTTCTGGGTAAGCCGCAACCGAAATATCAAAGTCGGCAACACCTTTCAGTAGTTCCACTAAGTCATTGGCATACATATCAGGCTTTTTACTGTTATCAGGTAAATCACCACGTAATGCCACAATATGGCGAACGCCACTTTCCCAGTAATCTTTAGCAATATCAATTAATTCATCACGACCAGCGTCAATACAAGTTAGATGCGGCGCGGCAATTAAGCCGGTATCCTGTTGAATGCGTTTGATCACCCCGTGGGTACGATCACGAGTACCACTGCCCGCGCCATATGTTACCGATACAAAGCTTGGTTTTAATGGCGCTAAACGCTCAATAGAATTCCATAGAGTATCTTCCATTGCTGGAGAATTAGGCGGGAAAAATTCAAATGATACGTTTAAATCATTATCAATATCTCTAATCGTTCGGTTTAATAAGTCCAATTGACGAGCTTTAGCATTCATTAGTTAATTCCTTTAATTTCTACGGCTGTGTTTTTGACTGCTAACGCTTGGCAAAGGTTAACTAAATCTGAATGAAGTCCACCGGCAGTAACATCTCGTCCTGCCCCTGGTCCTCTAATTATTAATGGGTTGTCTTGGTACCATGCTGACTTTAATAAAAAAACATTATCGCATGGCGTTAAATTGGCAAAGGCATGATTGTTTGGCAAGATTTCTAAGCCAACTTTAGCGCTATATTTACCATCGACAGTGGCAACAAACTTAGCCACATAACGTAAACAAGCATTTTGCTGTTGTGCTTGCGTTAATTTATCACTATAAAACTGATCAAGTTCGCTAACACGCGCTAAAAACTCAGCAAGGGGCAATTTTTGGGCAAACTCGGGGACAAGGTTTTGACAATCAATGTCTTCTAAAGTTAATTCAAACCCTGCCAAACGCGCTAAAATAAGTAATTTACGCTGTACATCTAAACCAGATAAATCATCGCGCGGATCAGGCTCGGTAAAACCTTGATTTAAGGCATCCAATAGCAAGCTTGAAAATTTTTCTTTACCATCAAACTTACCAAATAATAATGATAACGTGCCTGAGAATATACCTGAAATCTCATTAATTTTATCACCACTTTGGTTTAAATCATTAATGGCGTAATTAATAGGTAAGCCCGCGCCAACAGTTGCATTTGCTAACCATTGACTGCCAGATTTTTGCATAGCAGTTAACAATGCTTGGTAATTTTCATTACTACTGGCACCGGCAGATTTATTGGCACTTATTAAATGAATACCACGCGCAAAAAAATCATGATACAAATCGCTAAACTGAATGCTTGGGGTAATATCAATTAACACTAACTCATCGTATGGATGGTGCTCCAGCCATTGTACTAACTCTTTATTGTCATATCTCTTACTGTGCTTGGCAAATAACTGTAAAGCATGATCGGCGTCGATACCATCGGTATTAACAAGTGCTTTTTTTGAGGTGATTAAACCAACTAAGTGTACATTTTCAAGGGCATGTACTCGAGCTAATTGGCTCGGTAACATATCTAAAAAACATTCACCAACATTACCAAGTCCGCAAACGACTATGCCTATATTACGAGAGTCTTTGGTGACTTTATTATGAACTTTATTGACTAATTCAACAGAGCAGCTTTGATCAAATAAAGCTAATAAACTATGGCCATTTTCAGAGCCGACAAATTTGCTGACATGTTCATGCTTAAGGGCGCGATTAAAGCGTGCCTTAATTTCACCTCGCTGTGCCACTTGATAACCAACAACCGCAATAAGAGATACCAATTTTTGGCTAAAGTTAACCTTTTGTTCGATTAAAAACTGCAGCGCTAAATCGGCAAATTGCGGTGATATTACAACACAGCTGTTATCGCTACATTTGTATAATGGCTGAAATCGAGATTCAATTTGCACAAGTAAGCTTTTACTGAATTCATCGCTATGAAAATACACCAAGTCATTATTATGAGTCACCGATATTTCTTGTTTGGCAATATCACCAAATGCGCCTATTTCAGTGCCAACAATGCTTGGGTCAAAGCTGCTCGCAACATTTAAATGAATACTGTGAGTTGCTAATGGCTTTAATGTATTCGCATGCAATACCGGGTTACCTAAACGCCCTAGCTCTGTAGCCACTGAATTCTCTAAGCGATGTAATTTTCTGGCATTTGGAACGATACGAGGGTCGGCGCTGTAAATACCATCAACATCAGTCCATAACGTAGTGTTGTCCGCATTTAAAAAGTGCGCGGCAATTGTGGCACTGTAATCGGAACCATTGCGTCCTAACGTCTGCGTTTGGCCCTGTTCATCACTGGCAATAAAACCTGTCAATACATTAATTTTATTCGCTTTTTTATGGTTCAATAACTTTTTCTGGCTAAGCGATTGTTGCAAAGAAAAATTGTTACTCGAGTCTAAGATATAAACATCGCGGGCATCAATGACATTAGCCGCGCAGACACTTTGACTAAGCACACTTGCTAATAATCGTGCCGACCAAAGTTCACCAAAAGCAACCACATTGTTGCGCTGACCAGCTAACTGCTGATTTTTCTGCCAATAACCAATACGATTTATATCGGCATTTAGCTCGGTAATTAATTCATCACATTGAGAAGGGTTTAAGAGGCCATTTATTAGCTCTAAGTGGTTAGCTTTTAATTGTGCTAATTGCTCGCTAAACGCTACAGCTGTTAATGATGTATCTAATAATGAGAATAACTTATCTGTGGTTTTACCATTGGCAGACACCACAATCAGATCGCATAAATTAGCATTGCTTTTAATAATATCAATAACTCGTTCAATACACTGAACGTTGGCTAAACTACTGCCACCAAACTTATGCACATTGACTGCAATAGACTGCTCATCAAAAGCTAAATGTTGTACTGCTGATTGCATTATTTACGCACCGCAAGAGTTGCCGTTAAGGCGTTATCTAAATCAGCAATAATATCGTTAATATCTTCGATACCTACCGAAACACGGATCAACGTTTGGCTAATGCCAGCAGCTTTTTGCGCCTCTAAATTCATACCCGCATGTGTCATCGTAGATGGATGCGCAATTAAACTCTCTACCCCGCCTAATGATTGAGCTAAGGTAAATAATTTAAGCTGAGCGAAGAGTTCTTTCACTTCGTTATCACCACCGTTAAGTTCGAACGAAAACATACTGCCAAAACCTTGCTGCTGTTTTTTAGCAATTTCGTGACCGGGGTGACTGACTAAACCAGGGTAATATATCGCGGCAATGGCTGCATGGCCTTGTAAAAAAGCAAGTAATTGCTCAGTGTTTTCTTGATGTTGACGTAAACGCACAGGCAGTGTTTTTATGCCACGTAATGTTAAGAAACTATCAAATGCTGAGCCAGTAATGCCTATACAGTTTGCCCACCAAGCTAAATGCTCGCCTAGCTCTAAATCTTTGGTTACGACAGCGCCGCCAACAACATCAGAATGGCCATTGATAAATTTTGTGGTCGAATGAATGACTATGTCTGCACCTAAATCTAGAGGTCTTTGCAATAGAGGTGACAAGAAGGTGTTATCAACCGCAACTAACGCCCCAACCTCTTTTGCTTGTGTACATATTTTGGCAATATCGACAATACGTAATAATGGATTGCTCGGAGTTTCTAATAAAACGAGTTTAGGTTTTTGCTCTAGCGCTTGTGCAAGTTGTTGCTGATCGTTTTGATCAACAATTAATAATTTGAATAAACCACGTTCAGCTAAAAAGGTAAATAAGCGATAACTGCCACCGTAACAGTCGTGTGGTATTAATAATGTATCTTCAGTACTAAGTAGCTGACAAATTAAGTGAATGGCCGACATTCCAGTACTAGTAATGATACCTTTACTACCACCTTCTAAATCAGCAATAACCTGACAAAGCGTCGCACGAGTTGGATTGCCAGTACGTGAATAGTCATACTGACGTTTTTCATTAAAGCCTTTTAAACTATAAGTACTCGATAAATGTAATGCGGGAACAACAGCGCCATGATGTTCATCAGAATTTATGCCTGCTCTTACTGCAATTGTGGTGATTTTATCGGCTTTCATAGTAACTCTTTGCTTTATTTTTAAATTGGATGTTTAGACGTCTATAACTCTAAACGTAAATATTGCGGAGGTCAAGAAGTTTTAGCCATCTAAACATCTTTGCTGATAGATGTTGACTCGACTGTCATAAATAGTACAATTTACTTGGTCTAACTATAAAAACATATTGAAAGGAATATCCATGGCAGAATGGAATGGGGAATATTTAAATCCATACGCAGAACACGGCAAAAAAAGTGAACTGGTTAAAAAAATAACAGTATCGATACCGCTGAATGTTCTGAAGGTGCTAACGGATGAAAGAACCCGTCGTCAAATAAATAATTTGCGTCACGCAACCAACAGTGAATTACTGTGTGAAGCATTTTTACATGCTTTTACTGGGCAACCGTTACCAGACGATAGTGACCTTGCTAAAGATAACGATAATGCGTTACCAGAAAGCGTACGATTATTGTTAGAACAAAGAGATCTTGCTGACCAAGATTAAATTAATCACTTTAATTTTTAGCAGCCACAAAAAAAGCACCTAAGGTGCTTTTTTTATATCTGATGAACAGGCAATAGCTCTCATACCCGCTTTCTTAGTTAAGTGATCTCGGCTTTGGCATCCTCGATAACTGCTCCTGCGTTATTCTACCTACGTACATCCTGTACTAGTGCGTCACTCTAATTTATACATCCATGTAGCCATACTTTTTCATGAGGATTGGTATCGAATTAAGCGATACCCATATACCCTTCAGGCATATCAATAGTTGCAACACCTGAATCAACCGCGGCTTTTGCCACAGCATAAGCCACTTTTGGCAGTAAACGCGGATCCATAGGTTTTGGAA
Organism: Colwelliaceae bacterium BS250; assembly: GCA_040779355.1. Lineage (GTDB taxonomy): Bacteria > Pseudomonadota > Gammaproteobacteria > Enterobacterales > Alteromonadaceae > Thalassotalea_A. The sequence continues at coordinate 106,244 of JBFONS010000011.1, forward strand.
TAATATATTCTTTACCAAAAGTTAATGATGTTACACCGCTAGCGGCTAATACCTCAGCTGGTACATCTTCTTTCGCTAATGCTCTGATAGCATGCACAGCCGCTATTTTCATTTCATCATTTATTGTACGTGCTCGTACATCTAGCGCACCACGGAAAATGAATGGAAAACACAAAACATTATTTACTTGGTTAGGATAATCAGAACGGCCAGTCGCCATAATTAAATCATCACGACAGCCATGGGCTAATTCGGGTTTAATTTCTGGATCAGGATTTGAACAAGCAAATACGATAGGGTTTGGCGCCATAAGCTTTAATTGCTCAACGCTGAATAAATTTGGACCGGAAACACCAACAAAAACATCAGCGCCCTTGATTGCATCTTCAAGCGTTCGTTTATCAGTATTATTGGCAAATAATGTTTTGTATTCGTTTAAGTCGTCACGACGAGTATGTACTATGCCTTTGCGATCAAGCATATAAATATTTTCACGCTGAGCGCCACATTTAATTAATAACTCCATACAAGCAATTGCTGCAGCACCCGCACCTAAACAGACAATTTTAGCGGAACAAATTTCTTTACCTTGCACATCTAGAGCGTTAATCATGCCTGCGGCAGTAACAATAGCAGTACCATGCTGATCATCATGAAAGACTGGGATTTTACAACGTTCAATTAACGCTTTTTCAATAACAAAACATTCTGGTGCTTTAATATCTTCAAGGTTAATACCGCCAAAACTATCAGCGATATTAGCTACCGTGTTAATAAAATCTTCAACGGTATTATGTTTTACTTCAAGATCAAATGAGTCGATATTAGCAAAGCGTTTAAATAATAAAGCCTTACCTTCCATTACCGGCTTTGACGCCATAGGGCCTAAATTACCCAAACCTAAAATAGCTGTACCGTCGGTTATAACCGCAACAGTATTGCCTTTATTGGTATACTTATAAACGTCATCAGGATTAGCCGCAATCTCCCTTACAGGTTCAGCAACACCTGGGCTGTATGCCAACGATAAATCTTTAGCGGTTTCTGCTGGCGTAGTAATTTCTAATGAAATTTTACCCGGCGTTGGGAATTGATGATAATCGAGGGCTTGCTGACGTAAATCAGTCATTATAAGTACCTTTATGAAAGCTAAAAAATCGCAAAAACTGTGAATTTGTAATACTACATGAAAACTTTCAAGACAGTCACTCAATTTTTTGTATTCATTCGTTATAACTCATAACTCTAGGCACTGAATATTCAAAATTAATAGTAACTATCACTAGTTCGGTGTTCGCTATGCTAACAACAATTGTACTCATAAAAAGACCCCTTATGTTGTCTCCAACACTAAGGGGTCAGTCCATAAATGCATTTTTTATAAAATGCTTAGATGTAACTATGACAGTTAAAAGCTGTACTCTGCTCCAGCATAATAAAAGGCACCATTAAAACCAAAAGGTGCTGAGCGTCGAGAGTAAGTAAATACACCGGGGCTATCAACAATAACCTCGCCATTTGCATCAACTATCCGACCAGATCTAGAGTTACCAATTTCATTTTCATCTGGGGTGACATCAAATAAATTATTGCCGCCAACATTAAAAGATAAATGGTCATTTAACTGATAATGGATACGTAAATCGGTAAGCACTTCAGCGCCATACGTTTGAGTATCGCCATCGGTTATGGTGTACTCACCATAACGATTAAACGTAAGGTTGGCAGTCCATTTACCATTTTTATATAACGAGCTTAGGCTCATTCTATCTTCAGGTTGCCACTCTTCGATAATGGATATGTCTTGCTCAGAAAAGATATCTTCAGGCGCAATATTGGCTAGGCCACTATTTGGTGGCGTGAAAATATCAGTCACTTCGGTTTCAGTAAAGTTAGCCGCCAAAGTGATATCCATCTCACCACCAAGCAACTCGGTATTCCAAGTGGCAATCATATCAACCCCACGAGTTTCGGTATCCGCACCATTAAGAAAGAATTGCCCGGCACCAGCGCCAGAAGCTTTTAATGCCGCATCAAGGGCTGGTGATAATCCTTCCCCAAGTTGATTACTAATAACAATACGGTCTTCAATATCTATCGCATAAAAATCAATAGTAAAGTTAAGGTTTTCAGTTGCTTGATAAACAGCACCAAAACTATAGTTAACCGATTCCTCTTCTTTTAACTCAGGGATACCTATCGCTTGCGCTAAAATACTATCATTTCGAAACGTGCCCACTTGTTGGGCAATTTGATCACCGGTAGGGTTATTTGGATCGGTGACAAATTGAGTGCTGATGTTATTAAAATATAGCTGCTGCATCGAAGGCGCTCTAAAACCGGTACTCACTGCACTGCGCAGTGAAAAATCTTCGGTAAGAGACCAATTTGCCGCTAATTTGGCATTGGTACTATCGCCAAAGCCGTCATAATCATCGTAACGTAGTGCCGCACTAACAATTAAATCATCTGTTATTTCAGATTCAGCATCGACATACACTGAAAATACATCTCTAGATTCATCAACCATAGAAACCGGACCGATACCGCCGAAGCCTTGCGTACCGGCACTACGATCATCGACATATAAGCTATCACCTTGCTCTGAATCATAATCACGATACGAGTATTCATCACCAGGGGTTACAAAGTATTCATCGGTTCTTATTTCGGCCCCCATTGCTAAGGAGAATAAATCAAAGTCTTGGCTATAATCTAAATTAATCGTTTGCAAGGTTAGCTCTAATCCGTAAGCAAATGCAGAGCGAGGAATTGTAGAGCGAATATCAGCTGCGCTTAAGCCTGAACCACCATAACGCAAACTATTGGCAAAGGAAGAGTTAATCGTGTCACTGGTAACATAATCAATGGTGTTTTCACCATAGGTATAAGATAAATCTAACATTGCGCCATTATCAAAATTGGTTTGGTAGCCAAAGTTATACGATATATCTCTAATTTCAGTGTTAATTTTAGGCAAGAAGCCCGCGGGGATCGTCGCATCACCATCTTGTAAAGGTGCGTTACCGCCATTGTTATTGTTATGACGGAAAAAAGCTGCTGATTCATTGTCGCGACTAGAGTATGTTAAGAAGCCATAAAGCTCGCCGTCGCCGATATCATAACCTGCTGTGATGGTTATACCGACTTGCTGTGAATCCGCATCACCGATACGAAAGGTAGAACGTGACGCTGTCGCCTCTCTTGGATCGCCTAATAACAAATCACCATTATCTAATTCGCTACAACCCGAAAATTGACAAGAACCGTGTAAACCGGCTCGATTGGTTGCGGCTCTATCTCTAAAATTAAAAGTGGTATTTAAATAACCATTTTCACCTAAAGCAAAACCCTTGTTTAAATCAAGGTTAGTTGTTTCACCGTCACCCTCAGAATATTCACCGTATGAAAGTGCAATACTACCGCCTTCAGATTGATCTTTTAACACAATATTAATAACACCCGCAATGGCATCTGAGCCATATTGGGCCGCAGCACCGTCACGTAAAACTTCAATCCTTTTAATGGCGGAAGCAGGAATAGCATTCATATCTGTACCCGCAGTGCCTCGCCCTACCGAGGTATTTATATGAATAATACTGGCTTGATGTCGTCGTTTGCCATTAATGAGTACTAAGGTTTGATCTGGGCCTAAGCCTCGTAATGTTGCAGGACGCAATGCATCGGTACCATCACTAATAGATGAACTAGGAAAATTGAACGATGGCGCAATAGCTTGCAACATACGTCCAACCTCACTTTGGCCGGTATTAACCAAAGCTTCCGCTGACAAAATATCAACTGGAACGGGTAGTTCATCAGCTGAGCGACCGGAAACACGACTACCAATAATAGATATTTGCTCAATATCCTCATCTACTCCCTGTTCCTGGGCTAGTGCCGTTTGACTCATAGCACTTAATATTGCCGGCAATAAAGCGGCATTTATCCCTGTTTTATTATTCATTATGATATCCTCATCCTGTTATTTATCTGAAATGCTAGGCAATTCCGAGTCATTGGTAACAGTATTTACGTCTGGCTTTGATAATGCTTAAAAACCAATGATATTTCAGTTAAAACTGAATCAGCTACTGTTTTCAAAATCACATTAAAATTTGATTTTGACAATGAATAACTCGCCACTGCTCAATAAATAGACAGTTGGAAAATGAAAATCCTCTACGATTGTTATATATTTGGGAAAAAATTATTATTAATATAATCGTGATTAGTTATGAGTTGTGTAATGCGAATAAGAAATTCGTAATTGCATAGGTTTTTTGTTTGAATATAATTGGCAGGAAGTGGCTAAATTTTCAATATTATCCTTTAGTTTACTTCAACTAGAGTATTTTGATACTGACTATTATAAATTTGTTCCATATATATCGCACATTTTAATAAGCCCTTAGCGACATGCTTTTCAACGGTACTTTCACTAAGCAGTAATTTATGGGCGATTTCTTTTTGGCTTAATCCATAAACTCTTTTCAAAACAAAACATTTGCGCACAGATTTGGTTAGTAGATTGGTGGCTTGGATAAACACTAAAAAGCGTTCTTTACTTTCAAACTCAGCTTCAAAATCTAAAGTCGTTAATTGCGGTAATGATTCTTTAACATCTGTAATCGAATCATTAAATTTATTATCCCATTTTTCGACATGATTTAAGGCCAAGTTTTTAGCGGTTGTAAGCATATAACTTCGTGAGTATTGAATTTTTGTTTTTAGATCTGCTTCATAACTACGTAGAAAGGTATCTTGAACAATATCATCGATATCTTCAGGCTGGACAATAAAGCCAACAACGAGTCTTAATTTGTCTGCGTAACTGATAAAAATATCCGATAGGGTTAATTCTTTCGCCATTCCTTAGCACTCATGATATTAAGCTTTAAATTGAGCTTAGTGCATATTTGAGCAATAACAAGAATTTAGCTATTGTAATAGCTACAAAAAAGCCGAGCTATGCTCGGCTTGTTTTTAATCGTTGCTGATAATTATTCAGCGAATGGGTTAACCAAAATCATTGTTTCAACACGATCTGGCCCGGTAGAGATAATATCTACCGCAACACCTGTTATTTCTTCAATACGCTTGATATAAGCAATCGCATTGGCTGGCAGTGCATCTACAGATGTAGCACCAACAGTTGATTCAGTCCAACCTGGCATACTTTCGTATACTGGTGTTATGTTTTCATAACCTTCAGCTGCCATAGGTGGCACAGTGATGATTTCACCTGATTCTGTTTTGTAACCAGTACAGATTTTTAACTCGCTTAAACCGTCTAAAACATCAAGCTTAGTTAAACAGAAACCTGAAATTGAGTTAACTTGTACTGCGCGGTGCATAGCAACGGCATCAAACCAACCACAACGACGTTCACGACCAGTAGTTGCGCCAAATTCATGACCAACAGTACCTAAGTGATTACCGATTTCATCATCAAGTTCAGTAGGGAATGGACCAGAGCCAACACGAGTGGTGTAAGCTTTAGTGATTCCTAGAACGTAATCTAAATGACGAGGGCCAAAACCACAACCAGTAGCAACGCCACCAACAGTAGTATTAGATGATGTTACGTATGGGTAAGTCCCGTGATCGATATCTAAAAGTGTACCTTGTGCACCTTCAAACATGATTGACTCACCAGCTTTACGAGCAACATCTAACATTTCACTGATATCAGCTGTCATCGCTTTGATAATGTCAGCAACAGATAATGCATCTGCTAATACTGTATCAAAATCTAATGCTTCAGCTTTATAATAGTTCGTTAAAACAAAGTTATGGTATTCCATAATTTCTTTTAACTTAATTGCAAATGTTTCTGCGTTGAATAAATCGCTAACACGTAAACCACGGCGAGCAACTTTATCTTCATACGCTGGACCGATACCACGACCAGTAGTACCGATTTTCTTGTTACCACGAGCCGCTTCACGCGCTGCATCTAAGGCATTGTGATAAGGAAGAATAAGAGGACATGCATCACTAATTAGTAAGCGCTCACGAACTGGAACACCCTTAGCTTCTAACATACCAATTTCGGTCATAAGTGCTTTTGGACATAGTACTACACCGTTACCAATTAAACATTTTACGTTATCACGTAATACGCCTGATGGTATTAGATGTAAAACGGTTTTTTCACCGTTAATTACTAGTGTGTGTCCAGCATTGTGACCACCCTGATAGCGAACTACATATTTAGCTTTATCAGTTAATAGATCAACAATCTTACCTTTACCTTCGTCACCCCATTGGGTGCCAAGAACAACGACGTTTTTGCCCATAATAGTATTAATTCAATTTCGACAGAAAATTAGGCGGAGATTTTAACAAACACTGCGCACTAGATCACCTATTTTATTATTTATTTTGTAGTTAAAGTGTTACCCAATAGCCAAAGATAAAAATAAAAGACTATGACGGTGCTAATTAATAATTAAAAATCAGTAAGATAACACCACTTATAAGTAAAGCTAAGCCCATTTGCCTAACTGTGTTGGCATTTTCATTTGCGATTTTTAGCATCAAGTCTTTCCAGCGTTTTGGAAAAAAGAACGGGCCAATACCTTCAAAAATAAGCATCAGAGCAAGCGCAGTTAAAAATAATGACCAAGTCATAACTTAGTTTTTCATCCTATATAAATAATAAAGCCCCAAATGACATCATCATTTGAGGCTTAATAAATAACTTATCTGTAAGCTGCTAAATTATTTTTTAGTGGCTTTTAAGTAATGAAAGAAATCACTGTCTGGTTTAACAACCATGATGTCTGACTTAGAGCTAAAACTGTTTTCATAAGCTTCTAAGCTTCGAATAAAGCCGTAAAACTCAACATCTTTACCATAGGCGGTTGAATATACATTTGCTGCAGTTGCATCGCCTTCACCGCGAAGGGTAAATGCTTGCTTCTTAGCATTGGCTATCATAACAGTTACTTTAGCATCTACGGTTGCACGTAATACTTCAGCTTTCTCTAAACCTTGAGAGCGATGTTCTTTAGCTACAGCATGACGCTCAGCGCGCATACGTTCGTAGATAGAGTTACTGACTTCTTTCGGTAGGTTAATTCGCTTAACACGTACATCGATTACTTCAATACCAAGATCTACTTTACTCGATTCGGCGCTTATTAGTGCCTTCGCCATAAGTGCATCACGATCACCCGAAACAATTTGTTTAATGGTGCGTGTACCAAACTCAGTACGTAAACCATTATTCACTTTTTGCTTAAGAAGGGCACGAGCGTTATCGATGTTACCACCAGCGGTACGAACATAGTAAGTTGAAAAATCGACGATTTTCCATTTTACAAACGAGTCTACTAATACATCTTTTTTCTCTGATGTTACGAAACGATCTGGTGCACCATCAAGTGTTTGAATACGGGCATCAATTTTATTGACTCGCTCTATAAAAGGAATCTTAAAATGTAGGCCTGGTGCATAAATACGCATTTCGCCGTCAGCATCACGTTTAATTTTAGAGAACTGAAATACGATACCGCGTTCACCTTCGTTAATAACAAAGATAGATGACACGGTAAGCATCGATAATAAGATAACGATAATAATTGAAAAGTTTTTCATGACTAGTTATCTCCTCGGCTGAAACGATCGGTTCGGCTAGATGATGAATTCACTGAAGAATTTTGACCTTGACCTACTGGAATTTGTTTCAATGGCGTCAGCCCTCTATTGTACTGAGGTACAGGCGCGTTTTGTTGGTTTTGCATAATTTTATCAAGTGGCAAGTACATCATATTATTACCACCTTCCACGTCGACCATAACTTTAGACGTACTGCTGTATACTTTTTCCATTGTGGTTAAGTATAAACGTTGACGTGTAACCTCTGGTGCGGCTAGATATTCCGGTAAAAGTTTTTCAAATTTTGCAACTTCACCTTCTGCAGCCAATACGATTTGCTGTTTATAAGCCAATGCATCTTGTTCCATTCGTTTAGAACGACCGCGTGCTTCAGGTTCAACTGATAGCGCATAAGCTTCGGCTTCTAGGACAAAACGTTCTTCATCTTCTCTGGCAGCAATTGCATCATCAAATGCATCTTTAACTTGCTCAGGTGGACGAGCATCTTTAAAGTTGACATCAGATACGATAATACCGAGATTATAAGGAGCGATAATTTTATCTAACTCAGTCCATACCGATTGACGTACTTGTTCACGACCAGACGTTAGAACTTGATCCATTACAGAATGACCAACAACATAACGAATCGCACTATCAAATGCATTTTCAAGACTGGCATCTGCATCGGTAACGCTAAATAAGTAATCACGAGCATTTACAATACGGTATTGCACTTGCATTTCTACGCTTACCACGTTTTCATCTTCAGTAAGCATAAAGCCACTTGCAGGTAAGTTACGAGTGGTTTGTACATCTACAGGAATTACGTTTTCAACAAACGTTGGCTGCCAATGAATACCAGGCTCAACCATGCCGTTGAATTCACCAAACTGTAAAACCACACCACGTTGAGCTTCTTTAATGGTATAAAAACCACTAAAGCCCCAAACGACTAACGCGACAATAATGGCAAGACTTGCGCCTATAGCACTAAAGCTTTTACCGCCGCCTGTTTTACCTGGTTTATTACCAAAAATTCCGCCAAATTTATTGCCAAGATCTTTAAGTAACTCGTCTAAGTCTGGTGGTCCTTGATCACGGCCACCTTTATTTTTCCAAGGATCATTATCATTCTTCCCCGGTTCATTCCAAGCCATTGTGCTCTCCGCTAATTTGCTATTTTAAAAAATTTATTTATATACGACTAATATAACAACTCGTCGCTCCAATGCCATCAATTTCATTCACTATAACTACAATTAATTGTGACAAATAATTTTATTTCAAGGTATGTGATACCTTTATGATACAAAAGCTTACTGTTCAATATAGCTTTCTAATTCACTTTTATCAGCTTTTAGTAACTGATTCCACTCTCTTATCGGCATTTTAATGTCCATTAAGCAATTACCTAACTCGTCAAAATGCTCCTGGGTAATACAATTTAATTGATGTAGCGCGCCACGTAACTTTCCGGCTACAGCGGGTATTTTCAAGCGGTATGATACAATTTCAGTCGCGAGTAATTCGGTTAATGCTTGTTCTAATAGTTCGAAACCAATATTAGCCCTTGCCGACAACCACACTCTAATGGGTTTACCAAATTCGTCTCTATCAATTCTAGGTGCAACATCGGCTAAGCTGTCAATTTTATTACAGATTAACAGCTGAGGTATATCGTTGGCGTCAATTTCTTCAAGTACCGCCTCGACTTGTGCCATATTATCTTCTCGGCGCTCATCAGCTATATCTACTACATGCAATTGTAAATGGGCTTCACGTGTTTCTGTTAGCGTTGCTTTAAATGCCGCAATCAAATCGTGCGGTAAGTGACGAATAAACCCTACCGTATCAGCAAGGATAATACGGCCAACATCCGGTATATATAGCTTTCTCAACGTTGGGTCGAGTGTAGCAAATAATTGATCGGCAGCAAAAACATCAGAATTTGTGAGGCGATTAAATATCGTAGATTTGCCAGCATTGGTATAGCCAACTAATGAAACGGTAGGTATTTCAGCGCGCTGCCGAGAACGACGGCCTTGCATACGTTGCTTTTCAACTTTATCTAAACGTTTACCGATAAGAAACATACGGTCTCGTAACAAACGTCTATCGGTTTCTAGTTGAGTTTCACCTGGACCGCGTAAACCTATACCGCCTTTTTGTCTTTCAAGGTGAGTCCAACCACGAATTAAGCGACTACTAATATGCTTAAGCTGAGCGAGTTCAACTTGTAGCTTACCTTCATGAGTACGGGCGCGTTGTGCAAAAATATCAAGTATAAGACCGGTGCGATCGATAACTCGACATTCACACAGTGCTTCAATATGTTTTTCTTGTGAAGGTGCAAGGGCATGATTAAACAGGATCACGTCAGCCTCATATAACCTGACAGCTTCTGCTATTTCTTGTGCTTTACCACTACCGACAAAAAACTTAGGATGTGGGGTATCACGTTTACCACTTACTACCGTTAAAGAATTAACGCCTGCAGATGAAACCAACATTTCAAATTCTTGTAGGTCTTCGCGGGCGTTTTCTTGCGGAAAATCGATGTGAACAAGTACAGCTTGTTCACCTGCTTGATGTCTATCAAACAAATGAACAAATCCAATTCATTTTCATATAAACGTTAATCCAGCGGTTGAGTCATATCAGCCGTAGTTGTGTTTACTGCGCGTGATGGTACAACAGTAGAAATAGCGTGTTTATATACCATTTGACTTATAGTGTTTTTCAACAAGATTACAAATTGGTCAAATGACTCAACTTGGCCTTGCAGTTTAATACCATTGACAAGATAAATTGCCACAGGAATGCGATCACGACGTAAAGCATTCAAAAATGGGTCTTGTAGAGATTGACCTTTTGCCATTATATTTGGCCCCTTTTTTTGTTATTGTTAATCCAATTTCGATACAACTTTGTGTCAATAATTGGCTTTAATTTAATATATTACACAACGAGCTATGTAAGTATACACTATGATTTAAACTTTGCTAAAAACTTATTAAGAATCACTAAATTATCTTTTTTTGATATCAATAATATCTAATACTTGTTGTAAATTACTGTCATCATTGGTGGTTAACCAAGTTAATTCTGGCCAACTTCTTAGCCAAGTTAATTGTCTTTTTGCCAACTGTCTAGTTGCACAAACACCACGAAACACCATTTCATCATGGTCAAATTCGCCGTTGAGATGCTGCCACATTTGACGATAACCAACACAGCGAATTGATGGTAAATTTTCATGTAAATCGCTACGTTTTTTTAACGTCTCGACTTCAGCCTGAAAGCCTTGTTCGAGCATGATATTGAACCTTAGTTCAATACGCTGATGTAATTCTTTTCGTTCAGTTGTACTAATCGCAAATTGTAAAACATCACCGTCGAGTGTATCACCTTTAATTTTGGTCAGTTCGGTCATCGTCTTATTTGATAGACGATACACTTCTAACGCTCTAGTTAAACGCTGCGGATCGTTTTCATGAATACGCGCTGCCGACACGGGATCAACATTAGCTAATAATTGATGAATATGTTGCCAGCCTTTATCGAGCGCTAAGGCTTCAATTTCGGCTCTAATATTTGCATCAGCGCCCGGTAGAGGAGATATTCCTTCAAGTAAACTTTTGAAGTACATCATGGTGCCACCAACGAGTACCGGAATACGACCTTTACTACGAATATTGGCTATTTCACGTTTGGCATCACGGCAAAAGTCGGCAACTGAATAACTCTCACTTGGATCGATAATATCAATAATACGGTGTGGATATTTAGCCAATTCATCGCTTGAAGGTTTGGCAGTGCCAATGTTCATATCTTTGTATATAAGCGCCGAGTCGACACTAATAATATCGCAGGGCAGATGATCACTCAATTGCATGGCAAGATCAGTTTTACCTGAAGCCGTTGGCCCCATAATACAAATTACTGGTGGTAAATTAGCTGATTTTGTATCGTTCATGGCTATTATTAATTAAGTTGCTTAATTACAGATGTGAGGTCAACGCTGACAGAATTCAAGCGTACAAACTCCAAAAGATCAATGTTTTGCAAAGAGTTAACATTAACAAACAACTGTTGAGCAAAAATCAAATCTAGTTTGCTTGGTAATTTCAGTAATGCAAACGCACTTATCCATGTATGGGTATCAAGTTCAGCATTGGCCATTAAATAATCAAGCAGTTGATTAAAGCTTACAGTGATATCACTATTTCGTAGTTGTGCAGGGTATTGTCTGATCACGCACTGTTTTTTAGCTTTAAGCTCAAGCACAATTCCTGCTTGCTCAAATCCGTTAATATTGTGTCCGATAAAATCAGCAATATTATTATCAATGGTAATAGTCACTGGTAATAATAACGGCTGTGAAACAATACCAGCGCTAAAAGATTTACTGAGTTGTGCCACAAGCACTTGTTGTTGTAATGATTTTAATGGCAAACAGCTAAGCTTATTATCGACTTCAATTAAGGCAATAAAATCATCAACCATAGCCAATAACTTAATACCAGCAATCGCGGTTATTGTCGATTGCTCGGCCGCGGCCTTATGTTCACTGTTAGTATCATTCACCGCCAGTGGCGTCATTAAGGTTTGGTAGCTATTTAGACCAGAAGCCGAAGGTCGTGCTTGTCCGTAACTTGCTGGTGCAACATATTGCTGAGTGCGGTTTTGCTGACCGCCGTATTGTTGACTGCTACTGTTTTGAATGTACTGCGAAGTCGAGTAGCCCGATGATGTTGGCTCGCTACTTGGGTTGCGTAATGGTTGAATATAATCTTGAGCATGATTATTGGCACTGTCATTAACTTGATTTAAATTTTGATATTCATCAGCTTGCGGGACGTTAAGTGATTCATCGGCAAGTGTTTGCTCAATGGCCGAACAAATAAAATCATGAATAAAACGGGCTTGATGAAAGCGTACTTCATGCTTTGCTGGATGGACGTTAACATCAACCTCAGAAAAATCGAGATCAAAAAACAATACAAAAGCCGGGTAGCCATCATGCCCCATACGTTCGCCATAAGCTTGACGGATGGCATGATTAATTAATTTGTCACGCATCATACGACCATTCACATAGCTATAGCTTAAATCGTTTTGACTGCGGTAAAAGCTAGGTTTAGCAATCCAGCCCCATAAATGTAAATTATCGTGTTTAAAATCAAGCGCAATAGCGTTATCAATAAAGGCTTGTCCGCATACTGATGCAATGCGCTTTTCAATTTGTTTATCCGTTTTCGCACTGCGGTACTGACGAACAGTTTTACCATTGTGAATTAAGGTAAGGCTTAGTGATAAAGTAGAGAGTGCAATACGACGAACAACTTCATCAATATGTGTAAATTCAGTTTTTTCGGTGCGTAAAAATTTTCTTCGAGCTGGGGTGTTAAAGAATAAATCTTCAACATCGATAGTGGTGCCTTTAGGATGAGCCGCCGGTTTTATATCTACTGCCATATCTCGGCCAACAGCAATTGCCTGCCATGCAGTATCTTGCTCTTCGGGCATAGAAGTAAGCGTTAAACGAGATACAGAGCTAATACTCGCTAAGGCTTCTCCGCGAAACCCTAAACTATTAATTGACTCTAAGTCATCTAAATTTTTAATTTTACTGGTGGCATGTCGGCTTAATGCAAGGCTAAGCTCATCTTTAACAATACCGGCACCGTTATCGCTAATTTTAATGCGCTTGGCACCACCCTGCTCAATATCAATAACGATATTGGTGGCACCAGCATCTATGCTATTTTCAACTAATTCTTTAACCACAGAAGCTGGCCGTTCAACAACTTCTCCGGCAGCAATTTGGTTGGCAAGACGGGCAGGTAAAACAGCAATACTCATAGCTTAATTTACTCGAGGAATTGTTAATGTTTGACCAATTCTAACTACATCTGATTTCAAGTTATTGGCAAGTTTAATCGACTTAATAGATACTTTATAACGCTGCGCGACAACCGATAACGATTCACCGCGACTAATTCTATGCTTAGTCGGTCGCTGATTGGCGTATAAAGAACCTGCAGGAGGGAATTGGCGGAAATATTTTCTTATGCCGCTAAAAACTGCATTCGCAAGTTTCTTCTGATGGTTTGATGACATCAAATTTTTAAAGTCATAAGCATTAGAAATAAACCCTGTTTCAACTAACATCGATGGAATATCTGAAGACTTTAGTACGGCAAGACTAGCATTTTGTGGTTGCTTTTTATGCATACGGGTAATTTTAGCCAGCTCATAAATTACGTTTCGAGCCATACTATCACTAATTTCTAATGATTTATCTTTGGTTAAATCGGCAATAAAAACAGCCAAATGTTCATCATTGGTCTTTTTAATTAATTCACCACCACCGCCAAGTAACTCGGAGTTTCGCTCACGATTAACAAGCCAGCGTGATAATTCTGATTGGGCCCGCGAATTATTTACAATCCATACCGAAGCACCTCTAGGCTGCGAGGTATGAAACGCATCAGCGTGAATAGAAACTAAAAATTCAACTTTCTTTTGTCTGGCAATTTCGGTGCGGCGATTTAAATTCACGAAATAATCACCGGTGCGGATCATCACCGCTTTCATGCCCGGTTCAGCATTTATAATCGCTTGTAGTTTCTTGGCAATATTTAAAGTGATTTTTTTCTCATAAGTACCATTTTTAGAAATTGAACCGGGATCTTCACCACCGTGGCCAGCATCAATACCAATAATCACATCACGATTACTGTCTTTGGGTTTATGAGTCGCTACAACAATGCGAGCGGTATCGTTTAAATCAACGACTAAGCGATTTCCGTAAGGACCCGCTGCCGGCAAAGGGAATATATGTTCTTTAAAAGTGCCATTTAAATCTAAAACAATACGACTAACGCCTTTAGCTTTAGTCACACTAGTACGTATTGCTTTAATACGTTTATCATTTTTAGCGAGTGTTTTAAGATTGGCGATATTTTGCGAGTTTTTAAAATCAATCACTAAACGATTCGGCTTAGTTAAATAAAAATAGCTATATTTCGGTGCATTAGATAAATCAAATACTACCCGAGTATTTTCTGGAGCCGGCCAAACACGCACACCTTCAATAACGTTTAGTGCCCAAGCATTGGCAGCAAAAAAACTAAATAGTACAACGACTAATTTCAGACAACATTTTCGCATAGCTTAAATTTACTCATCCTTTAAATTGCATTATGGTATCAGCATCCTAGATACTCAGCAGACAGTCCATTACAAATTTTTTATTATGTTCTCACCGACAGCTGTTTTCGCAACTAATGTGATGAGTCTTTGTTCATTATTATATTCTAAATTGATAATAAGATCTTCTTTCGCTAACAGACCCACGCCCTTTTCAGGCCATTCAATGAAACAACAACTTTTTTCAGCAAAATAATCCCGAATACCCATGTATTCCAGCTCTTCAGGATCGCTAAGACGATATAAATCAAAATGAAATACCTGCCAAGGTGCAAGATCATAGGGTTCAACTATGGTGTAAGTTGGACTTTTAACATTACCTGTATGGCCCATACCCTGAACAAAACCGCGAGTTAACGTTGTTTTTCCTGCGCCCAAATCACCGTTTAAAAACACCACTAACGAATTCAAATCAAGTTGTTTGGTTAATTTTGCTAATTTTTTCCCCATATTTACAGTGGCATCTTCATTACAAAGGGGAAATGTTACTTGTTTCATTTAATATTCATTCACTCTATTGATTGATTCACTAATTGCCTAATAATCGGCAACAAATCGCTAGCCAGCAATCCTTTTTCACCATCCTTTGCGGCAATATCACCTGCTTTACCGTGTAAATACACACCATAACAGCTTGCAGCAAACATATTATTTGATTGTAAACTTAAAGTAGCAATGATACCAGCAAGAACATCACCCATACCGCCCGAAGCCATACCAGCATTGCCCGTTAAATTGATCACCACATCTTCACCATTACTGATTAAAGTCCCTGCACCTTTGAGTACACACACACCACCATACTTTAAGGCGATTGCGCGCACGGCTGCAAAACGATCAAGTTCAATTTGTTTAATCGAACATCCCAGTAATCTTGCTGCTTCTCCAGGGTGTGGGGTTAATACCCAGTTATCTCTATATGATGGTTTTTTGGCAAGTAAGTTCAAAGCATCGGCATCAACCACTAAAGGAGTATCCGCAGCAATAATCGCGGCATAACATTGCTTTGCCCATTCATCAGTTCCCAGTCCTGGGCCGATTAAGATAATGTCAACGTTAACTATATTACTATCATTTTCAGCCGTTAATTTTTTGGCATCGAGCAGCAGCAATTCTGGTCTAGTCGAGGCGACGATTATTTGATTATCTTGGTGACAGACTAAACTCACTAACCCTGCGCCGCAGCGCAAGGCGGCTTCACTCGATAAACGCGCAGCACCTGGCATGCCTTTATTACCAGCCACGACTAACACCCGTCCACTATGCCCTTTATGACTCACCGCACTTCGCTTAGCCAATGGCGTAAGGTATTGCTCGTTATTTAAATAAATGCTTGATGTGATTTGGTCACTAAATTGTTTGTCTATGCCCAAGCCTGCAAGGTAAATGTCACCACAATAAGCTTTGGCTTGGCCGGTTAACATACCTTTTTTGATCGCAATAAAAGTGACCGATATGGTTGCGACTATACAAGCTCCCTGTATTTGGCCAGTATCAGCATGTAAGCCAGAAGGTAAGTCTAAACTGAGAATTGGTTGCGGTAATTTATTAATAAAGTTAATCATGTAAGCATAGTTTTCTCTTACATCACCGACAACACCTGTACCTAAAATTGCATCGACAATAACGTCAACACGTTTAAAGTCTATTTCGTTTATCTTATGAAATGAGCCACCTGAGTCGATGAAATGCTCACAAGCTATTGCCGCATCACCTCGATATTCGTCTTTGCTTGCGAGGGTATGTACGTAGATATGAAAACCAGATTGCCGTGCCAGCCTTGCAAAAACAAAACCATCACCAGCATTATTACCACTACCACAAACAATTAATATAGTTTTAGAACTTGGCCATTGCTGCACAAATAAGTCAAATGCCGACTTACCAGCCAATTCCATTAGCTGGTAAAGGCTTAAACCTTTTTGCTTGGCAATTATGCCCTCATTACTTTTAACCATTTCAGCGTCATAGGCATGCTGTGGTATGCTTGTTGATAATTTTACAGGTAACATTACAATACGTTTCCAACTCAATAAGTAAATTATACTAGTAATATTAACTATCATGATTTAGATGAGAAAATGCAAGTAATGACGAAAATGAGATATCCACTTAAATGAATGATAAGCCAAGCATTAACTATCAAGAATTAGCCACGCAAATTAAGCTGTGGGGTAAAGAGCTTGGCTTTAGCGACATTGGCATTTGTGATGTTGATCTTGAGTCTCATGAAAAGGCACTCAGTAAATGGCTTGAGAATGGCTACCACGGTGATATGGACTATATGGCGCGCCACGATTTAATGCGCGCTCGTCCCGCCGATTTATTACCAGGTACGTTAAGAGTCATTTCGGCTCGTTTAGATTATTTACCTACTGAAGCCAAATTTGCTAAAATTCTCAAGCAACCCAAGCATGCATACATCTCGCGCTACGCTTTAGGGCGCGATTATCATAAATTGATGCGCAACAGATTAAAACAATTAGGTACTAAGTTATTAGATCATTGCGAGCAATTAAACTTTCGCCCTTTTGTTGACTCAGCGCCGGTATTAGAACGCCCTCTTGCTGAAAAAGCAGGCTTAGGCTGGGTAGGAAAACACAGCTTATTGATTGATCAAAAAGCCGGTTCATGGTTCTTTCTTGGCGAGCTAATGGTCAATATAGAACTGCCTGTTGACCAACCTAAAACTGATCAATGTGGGCAATGTGTTTCTTGCATTAAAATTTGCCCAACCGGTGCTATTGTTGAACCTTACGTGGTAGATGCCAGACGTTGTATTTCATACTTAACCATCGAACTTCGAGATGCCATTCCAGAGGAATTTAGACCTCTTATTGGTAATCGTATCTACGGTTGTGATGACTGCCAACTAATATGTCCCTGGAACAAGTTCTCACAACTCACCAGTGAAGACGACTTTCAACCCAGAAATAACTTCGATAACGTGACCTTACTAGAATTATATGCTTGGCAAGAAAAGCAGTTTTTAACCAATACTGAAGGCTCGCCGATAAGACGTATTGGTTTTGATTGTTGGCAACGTAACATCTCGGTAGCACTAGGTAACGCGCCATACGACATAGATATTGTCAGCGCCTTAACCGATAAAAAATTAGCTGCCTGTGACATGGTTATTGAACATATTGACTGGGCTTTAGAGCAACAACAATTAAAACAGCAAGAATTGAATAATGATAAGAATCTGCGCTTAACTGCTCGCTTAATTCGTACTATAGAGAAAGGCCTACCTAGAGACGCTTAAAAAAGTGCTGATATAATGGCTTGAAGCCAAGCACAACGCCTTATAAATAGAGTACTAAAATCTACATTTGTGATGCCGATGACGTCGTTATTGCCCACTAAAGCACTTCATAAGCTGAGCTAAAAAATCATGTTTCTTCTACATACTTAGCCACTTCAATAATGGCCTCGTTGGTTTCGACCAGTAATTCCACCATACGATGTATTTCTTTATCATTACCAGCTTGTTTTAATTGTTCACAAGCTTTGATGAGTCGAGGCGCAGCTAATATTATCGCGGTTTTTAACAACGCTTCATTAATTTCATTAGCTTTGGCTAAATTTTCTGACGTTATCGCAGCTCTTAATTTATCAAAATTAGTGCGGTTTCTACCCATATAATCATCTAACATAAATACCGCCATTTCGGCAGAACCGTGATATTGGTTAAACTTATCTAAATCCATTACTAAGTTATTTATTTTATAGAAGCTGGGTTGTGCTTCTTCTTGCTGACCATCGAGTTCAGCAATTAAATTATATTCATTCTGCTTTAATTCAGAACGAGTTGGCGCATCCAAAATGGTTTGTAACTGGCTTTCTTGCTTTTTCGCGGCCTTAAGTAAGGCTTGCTCGGCTTTTGTCTCTTTACGGTTCTCGCCAACAATGTAATTAGCGCCTGCTTGATAACTACGATTAATTAGCATCATTATGCGCCAAGCTAAAAACACACTGGTGGACATCAATATAACAATAAATAAGAAACCAACGGGTAGAAGTGTTGATTCTTTCACCTTAATACCAATAATTGGTAAGACAAGCTCAAACTCAGGTAAATCATAAAAATTTGGTTGTTCAATTAATGCTGCTGTTTGACTAAGAAAACCCTGATAAGAATTTAATTGCTCGATGACTTTATCAGATGTGGTGTTTTCATCACGCCATTTCGCAAAAAGTTGTCCTGAGCCCATTAGCTGACTGGTTATCTGTTCAATAGCTTTAGTTAATTTTGCTAATTGTTTATCCGATGATTTTTTCGCCAACTCTTTATTAATATTCTTAGTTAAATTAGCACTTTGAGTTGAAATTTGATTGAACTGGTAAGGCGATACCGTTGAAGATAATGCCGTTAACTGGTTTTGTAGTTTCAGTAATTCTTGATAGATATACTGATAAAGTTGACCTTCATCCATGAGTTTTAACATAGAATTTAAAGTCGAGGTATTGACTCTATTTTGGCTATTTATAAACTGATAAGAATGCTTATTCAGTTCAATTTGTTTGTTTCTACGAATATCGTCTACTTCTCTAACGATTTCATCTAAGGTGGCAACATTAGCCTTGTATTGGCCATTACGTGATTGGCGGATGAGTAATAAATCATCGACAACTTCAACAAAACGTTTATATCCATTGGCAAAATCTTGTGCAGTAGTGGCAATATTATCTGCGGTATTGTCACGCAAATTATCATTAACCATTAATACATGTTGTTTACTTAAGTCAGCAATTTCTAACCAAGCTTGCTTTACATTTTCAAGCGGCTGATCAAGTTGTTGATGGCGAATAGCTAATTGTTGGGCAACGAGCTGATTTTCAAGCTCGGCAACACTTTTCATTAATTGTGCGTTATTTTTAATAAAAGGGATTTGTTGTTTGTGAAGGAAGTCAGCTTTTGATGCTTGCTGGTTATAAAGCCACAGAGATGTCCCTACTAGCAACAGCATAGTCGCGAGCAAAAGCGTTAAATATAAGATCCCTTTACCAATGATAAATTTAGGGGTTTTAACAGTGTGTTGAGCACCATTCATAGTCACAAATCCTTGTATTATTATTTTTTTCTAGATCTGAACGCCAATGGCTAACAGCTAAATTTCTCTCACCATAGATTAATACAAGATTAGCTTAAAAATAAGACTTATTTACTATATATATGAAAAAAAGCCTATTTTTCATCAAAATAGGCTTTTTATTAAAATGTTGCAGTGATTAACTAAATTTTAAAGGCGTGTTGACGGTACACTTTTAATTCAGCGATAGACTCTCTAATGTCATCTAAGGCTAAATGAGTCCCCTGCTTAAACACTTTATCTAAAATTTCAGGCTGCCAGCGACGAGCCAATTCTTTGATGGTACTGACGTCAATATTACGATAATGAAACCATTCGTCAAAGTCAGTCATGTATTCATTTATAAAACGTCTGTCTTGACCAATACTATTACCGCACATAGGCGATACACCTTTAGGCACGTATTGACGAATAAATTCAATAGTCGCTTGTTCTGCTTGCGCCAAGCTAGTAGTTGAGTCTTTACAACGCTGAGTTAAACCACTTTTGCCATGTTGCTCAATACACCATTCATTCATGTTATCGAGTACATCATCACTTTGTTGGATAGCAAATACAGGGCCTTGTGCAAGAATATTTAAATCGCCGTCAGTAATAATTGACGCAATTTCAAGAATTTTATCATGTTTAGGTTCGAGCCCAGTCATTTCTAAATCGAGCCAAATTAAATTATTTACAGTTACTGTCATGATTTACCTTGCGTTGTTTTTTACATCAACATTTCATTATCGTCTGAGTGCTTGTATAATACGGCATAATTAAATGTATTAATACCAATCCAATCTATTTGGAGTAAAACCAGATGGTTAAAGGCAATGACTAAACATATGACTAACTTACGTGGCTAAAGCAAGAAAACTGACTAAAGGTCAAAACCGTCAGATCAAAAAAAACCTTGCCAATAAACTCAACACCGAAAAAGATGTTGAATGGCAAGATGGTGATCTGAGTGAGCAACAACAAGGTATTATTGTCAGTCGTTTTGGTCAACATGCCGATGTTGAAGCTACTGATGGCAGCATATTCCGTTGTAATATTCGCCGTACGGTAAAAAGTATTGTATGCGGTGACAATGTTGTATGGCGCCAAGGTAAAGCAAGCGATAATAACATTAATGGCGTTATTGAAGGTGTGCACGAACGTACGTCTGAATTATCTCGCCCGGATGTTTATGATGGGGTTAAGCCAATCGCGGCTAATATCGATCAAATTTTTATTGTCTCGTCTGTTTTACCCGCGTTTAACCCTGACATTATCGACCGTTATTTAGTCGCAATCGAACTTACCGGTATTAAACCAATAATCGTGCTCAATAAAACCGACTTGCTTGATGATCAAAATCAACCAGAAATTGATAGTCGCTTGGCTATTTTAGAGAGAATTGGCTACGAAGTGATCCATGCCAGCAGTGTTGATGAAGCCGGCATTGCCGTGATTAAAAATAAACTTAGTGGTAAAACATCAATCTTTGTTGGTCAATCTGGTGTGGGGAAATCAACCCTAGTAAATTCATTAATGCCAGAGTTAAATGTACTTACCAAAGAAGTCTCTGAAGGCTCTGGCTTAGGTCAACATACAACAACTGTTGCTCGCCTATATCACTTTCCTTCTGGCGGTAGCTTAATTGATTCGCCAGGCATTAGAGAGTTTGGCTTATGGCATTTATCACCAGAACAAGTGGATGCCGGTTTTAGAGAATTTCAAGACTACTTTGGTTATTGTAAATTCCGTGATTGTAAACACCAAAACGATCCGGGTTGTGCATTAAAAGCCGCTGTAAGCGACGGTAAAATAAATGAGTTACGTTTTCAAAGCTACCAAAAAATATTGGACAGCTTAGGCGATAACAAACTCACATCACGATTTAATTAACTTATACCAATTTCACTAATTAAGTGATCTACTTTTTCATGAGGAAAAATAGATAAATACAAGACATAAAATTTAGTAAGTAGTTATTCTACTTATAAATTTTATAACGCCGTAGTTATTTATTTTAACCATTAAAAATGAGCAGTTAATTAATGAACTTGGTATTAAATCAACGCTATAATATAAACTTAATAAAGTATCGATATACTTTACAAATTACCCATAAAAAGGACTCTCGAGTGTCATTAGATAATATGAAAATTGCGTTGCAATATGCTATGCCTAAACATGGTTTATCACGTTTAGTCGGAATGTTTGCCGCAGCGAAAGCTGGCTGGTTAACTAAGTTTGCTATTGCTCGCTTTATTAAAGCTTATGGCATTGACATGTCACAAGCCAAACTCGAAAACCCAAGTGACTTTGCCACATTTAATGACTTCTTCACTCGTGAATTAAAAGAGGGTGCGCGAGCCATTAATCCTGATGCCAAAGAAGTTTGTTTTCCGGTAGACGGCGCAATTAGCCAACAGGGTGATATTGTTGACGATCAAATCATCCAAGCCAAAGGGTTTAACTATTCATTGGTTACTCTACTTGGTGGCAAAGAAGAAACCGCCGCACCATTTATAGGCGGCAAGTTTTCAACTATTTACCTAGCACCAAAAGATTATCACCGTATTCATATGCCAATGGCAGGCACGCTTCGTGAGATGATTTTTGTGCCCGGTGATTTATTTTCGGTAAATCCATTAACGGCGCAAAACGTGCCAAATTTATTCGCCCGTAACGAGCGTGTTGTTGCTATTTTCGATACAGAAATTGGTCCTATGGCAATGGTTTTAGTTGGCGCGACGATTGTGGCAAGCATTGAAACAGTATGGGCAGGCACTATTACCCCGCCAGCCGGTAAACAAGTGATGACATGGACATACCCAAGCGAAGGCGAAAACGCCATTCATTTAGAAAAAGGCGCCGAAATGGGCCGCTTTAAATTAGGTTCGACAACAGTGTGTTGTTTCCCTAAAGATACTATTGAGTTTACTGAAGGTGATGGTCCTGAAACAGTTACCCGTTTAGGCCAACCATACGCGGCAGTAACACTTTAAGTTTTTCATACCATTTTGATTAGGAATTTTTGAATGCTTGTTTTTGCTCATCGTGGTGCCAGTGGCCACGAGCCAGAAAATACCATTCTTGCCATTCAGCAAGCATTAGCCATGAAGGTTGATGCTATTGAAGTGGATGTTCACCTTAGTGGCGATCAGTTAGTCGTGATCCATGACCGTTGGCTGCATAAAACCACTAACGGTAAAGGTAAGATTACTGATTTAAGTTTTGACGAGTTACGTGCGCTTGATGCGGGTAAAGGTCAGCGCATACCAACGCTTGAAGAAATCTTGATCGAAATTAATGGTCAATGCTTAATCAACATTGAACTAAAAGCCGATAGAACGGTTATTCCTTTAATGAATTTGATTGATAAAGCCGTGCTTGAATATAATTTTGATTATAGTCAGTTCTTGTTTTCATCGTTTAATCATCATTTATTATTCGAAATAAAATCACTAAACCGACAATTAAATATTGGCGCGTTAACGGCGAGTTGTCCGTTAGATTATGCCGCTTTTGCGCAGCAGTTAAATGCTTATAGCGTCCATATCGATATCGATTTTGTTAATACCGACTTTATTAATGATGCTCATCAACGGGGGTTAAAGGTTTACGTTTATACGGTTGATGATGAAGCAGATATTGTTGATATGCACCAACATGGCGTTGATGGTATTTTTACCAATTACCCGACTCGTTCGATGGTGAAAATTGCCCATCTAAAAGAAATACCGCCAACACCAGGAAGCCCTTGTGTTGACATTAATAATCAAATCTCAGAATAAGTAGCACGACTCATTTTGAACTTACCTTAGAACAATCGTATAAATGGTGAAAATTTAAAATTCATTGCCATTAAAGCTTAACTTTATATCGACCTTTTAAGTCTTTCTTACCGATAAAACCTAATAAAGGCTTAACATTTTCCGGAAATTTAGCACCGGGTGTTATGTACCCTTGGCCGGTAATTTTTCGAAAATTTGCCAGATAAGCCGTAAACTCAAGACCAAGATCATTGTTAGGGTCAACCGTTAAGTTAAGTATGCCTTTATCACAGCCTAAATCGACCTTTAAGGTACCTAATTCGACATCTTCCTCCATAGCGTTAACATGGGCTTTATCCCACTGAATATAGCCATTTGCGACACCACATACCGGCTTGCCTAATGAAAACTCGGTAATGTTCAAATGAATTTCTCCGCCAGCATTTATATCAATCGGTAATGCTAATCTCGGAGCGATTTCATTGGCAAACATTTTTACAGAAGCATCTTTAACGAGTAAATTCGGACCTATATTAGACAAGGATGCTGTGCCTTTTGGTCCACCAGACAATTTTGAACCAAAGCTTACATCAACACTTGGATTTAAGGTAAACAAGGAAGTAAAATTAAACGACCAATTAATGTTCTCGATTGTTTCATTATTGATGGTCAATGCCTTAGCGCTGCCACTGTAGATTGAGCCACTAACAGCAACTAACTTTACGTTTTCTGGTAGAGAAAATTTAGATATTATTTTATCTGCCGGTGCTATAGCAATCACAATAACTAAATAAGCTAAAATAAATATTAAGCCATAAACTGCGAATTTTTTTACTGATGTCATTACTTGCCAACCTGTAAACGACGAACTTTAACGGTTCCTGGCGCATTGCCCACGGATAAATCTACTGCCAACACCCTAGTGGCTTCTTGACGGTTTAATTGATCTATCCAAGTGACAAAATGATCAAATGGCACTTCATCAATCCATACCTGTAAATTATCGCCTTGTGGTTGCATTCTGGCGATAGTTATCGATAAATTTTTTGCGGTACGATTAACTAAACTGGATAAGCTTTCATTTGATTTATTACTGTTGCCAGTTCGCTGCAGGTTTTTGTAATAGGCTAAATTTTCATTTACCCATTGTTCAAGCTGTTGCTGTTTTTGCACTTTTATTTGTGCTTTGGCTAAGTTTTCATTTAGCGGTTGCCACACTAAGCTAATAAATAAAAATATGCCGACCACTAATGACATAGCGGCAACTAAGCGTTGCTCGCGTTGATTAAGATCTTGCCACCACTGCTGCATTATTTACTCCTGATATTAAATGAGCCGACAACTTTATCGCCTTGATTATTTTGCGCGCCTGTTTCGACTTTTAGGTTTGATTTTTCTAACTCAGCTTTAAATTTTTCAAAGCTTTGATAATCACTAGCAGTTACCGATAACCGTAACTCATTGCGCTTAGCGTCAAAACGTATTGAATCAGGTTTAAGTTGCGGCACAGTATTAAAGGCCGATTTTAACTGCTCTAATAACGCTAAAAAACCACTATCAGAACTGCCACCGCCAAGCTCAGTTAAAGCACTAGTGATTTGGCGTTTAACGGTATTAATACGAACTTTCCTGGTTGCTGGGAAAGACTTTTTGTAGCTAGTCTCAATACGTGCATTAATTTGCTCATATTCATTATTTAATTGAGTTAAATCGTATATTTTCGCAGATAAATTTAAGGTAAAGGCAACCATTGCGATACCCGCAACCCACAACCAATTTTTTAATACTGGTGAGCGCTGCTCTTTAACCTGATAGTCACCTTGTAATAAGTTGAACGATTGCTGCTCAAAGCCTTTCGCTAATAACAACATAGGCAACTCTTCTGCAACGTTATCAATCACTAAATTTTCAACATTAACATGTAATGGAGCATAGCTTTGTAATAACTGTGGCTCTTCTATATCGGCTAGTAATTGTCTAAAGAATGGTTCAGCTAATTGATTATCAAGACTAAAACCGCTCCAAGCAGATTGACGCACTAATAATTGCTCATCAATTGTAATTGCTGTCCATTGTTCAGCATTTAACGGCATGGCGAGGGTATCAGGCAGCATATGCTTAACAATGATATTTGCATCGGCAAACCAGCTAAGCCATTGCTCAAGCAAGGCAATTGATACTATTGCCATAAAACAATTTTCATTGCCAATAAATCCAGCCGGCTTATTAGTATGAGCAAAAAATAGCGTTTCAACATCATCCGCTAACTCATCTTCAAGCATATAAGGCGCGGCGTTTTTTATTGCTCGCTCAGCTTTACCTGGAACAGTTAAAGCTTTTAAGCGAACATCAATACCATTGATCAGCACTTTTACTTTACGGTCTTGTGCTTTTTCGCTTAACTCAACTAAAGCATTTTTATTGGCAATGGTACCACTAGCAATTTCATCACTTTGTTGATCATTAGTGATTAACCACTGGATTGGAGCGTTTTCATCGCTACCTATGCGTATATACAAGGTTTCTTTCATAAACTAGCTCCGATGCTTCTATTTATAACGGTAATATTTTGTTTTTTATTAATTTTCATTACCGAATTCATACTAAAATAACTGTCATTAAATGATGTTTTTGTTTTCAATTCAAAGTATTCACTATCAACCACAAACTGTTGTTGATACTTGTTTATATCTTTAATACCTTGTACAGCAGGTAAATCAATAAATTCATTTACCTTGCTAAAGCCGTCTTCACCTCTTGCTGAAAATATTTCATCAACAACATCCTGCGCTGCACCACCAAGCAATGCTTGTAATAACTCAGGATTGTCAGAATCTAGGGTATTAATATTAATTTTATGTAGATCACTGTTTGGAATAACACAAACATGGTCTTTTAAAGCAAAGATCACTTGTGGTGTAAAATGTTCTATCAACCTTAATTCAATGACACTGGCTAATAAACTATTGGCGGCTAAGTATGGATACTCTTTCGCTGCATAATCATTGTCTTCAGCACCACCAGCACTAGCAATAGCACTATCTTCATCAAGCCAATCATACAATGATTCAGCCATCGATTCAGCTTCAAAACTAGAAATACCATCGATATTCAAAGAGAGCAACAGTTCAATAAATGCGCTTTTAGCTAATTGTCCCATAATTTTAGCCTCGCTACCCTCTCTATTATTTGGTGCAGGTGTACTTGGTTGTCCCGGAGGATCATTGTTATCAGGAGTTTCATCTGCACCTGGAGGGGGTTTTCCAGTGCTTGAAACTTCGCTTTTGTTGCGCAATGAATTTAAATTAAAACATGACTGTAAATCACTAATTTCGCCACTGATCTCACCCAAATCAACAGGAAAGCTGGTTTCGCCACCGGCCCAAATTTGGCTTAAGTCAGTAACATTTGGCTCATCCTTGAAAGACAGTGTGAGTACCGACTTTGCAAATGCTTCAGCGCCCATAGCATACCAGTAGGCCTGATGGTTTGAATTAATATTACTGGTGCGTTCTATTTGAAAAATAAGCGCACTATTCATTTTAGTTGCTAATATCACGGCAATCGCAACCACTAGCATTACCGTAATAAGCGCGACACCTTTAGTACGACGGTTAATCATTAGTGAGGTCCGATTCGCTAGTTGTGACACCTTGCCCTGCCACTAAAAATTGACGACGGATAAGCCCATAGTTTTCTATTTCAATTTCTATGGCTACGGCCATCGGCAAGTCTTTTTCAGGTAACTCTTTTGACCATTTAAGACCATTATGAAATTCAAAATCAACTTTAGTAACGCCGGTGATTAAAGGCCTTACCTTAGGCTCCTCACCAACCACGCTATCGACAAAAACATAATGTAAGCGATTTAAGGTATTTTCTTCTAATTGATAAGTCACTGCCTGCACATCACTGCGCGGCAATAATAAACCTGGATTTTTCCAACCTTGACGGACAAAGGCAATGCCATGGGTATTAGAAGAATAAGTTGATTCATTGGTATGAATAAAATTATCTAACGGAGCATCCCCTTCAAGGCGAATAGTGCGGCGCGTCATTTGCACAAAGTCGCGTTCCATCACTAAAAATGCGCGCTGTAGCTCATTGAGTTTATCACTATGCTGTTTACCTTTTTCACTACTATCAATAATGGTCGTTAACATGGCGGCAGCGCCCAATGAAATCATCGCAAATAGCGCGACGGCAATGAGTACTTCAAGCAGAGTAAAACCTTGCTGTTTTATTAACTGTGTAGATTTTCTTAGGCTCATTTTTGCGCCTTAGGATTATTCACATAAGTGATCAAGCTAATTAGCGGGCTTTTATCTTTTTCATCCTCACGAACTTCAACGGTAATGGCGCGCATATTTTTATCTTCAGTGGCAATAACGATTTGTTGCCAATACCATTCTCGACCGGCCATTTCAACCAT
This sequence comes from Colwelliaceae bacterium BS250, assembly GCA_040779355.1. Classification (GTDB taxonomy): domain Bacteria; phylum Pseudomonadota; class Gammaproteobacteria; order Enterobacterales; family Alteromonadaceae; genus Thalassotalea_A. The sequence continues at coordinate 134,338 of JBFONS010000011.1, forward strand.
GCCATTTCTTTTTGTCGGGGGCCATTTTTGCTCTAAATTTACTTCCACTAACTGGTTAGAAGCAATCCATTCGGCTAAGGTCACACGTTCTAAATGACCTATCCCCATTAAACTAGAGCCGGCAACTTTTAATAAAGCAGTACCCGCCAAGGCAAAAACGGCTAACGCAATCATAACTTCTAGCAAAGTGAAGCCAGTGCTTAACTTTCTCGGTTTATTATTAGGCTTAATTACGCTCATCGGTAAATGGCCCTTCAACCTTTAATGGGATGGTATAAGTGCCGGTTACTTCGTAATAAATAGGTAAGTCAAAATCATCATCATAAGTGAAGGTCAAATTAAACGGGGTTATGTCGCCGCCGGAGAGGATGAATACTTGCGGGTAAACTGGCTCATCTTCCTCTTCAAAGCCATCTTCATCTTCGAGCATGTCCTCAAACATAGACTGATCGATGATCATTTGACCATCAAGTTCTAATTCATCAAGACGTAAGGTTATGGCAAAAGGCGCTTCAAATTGTTGCTGAGTAAAGCTATCTTTGCTAGGAATAGGGAGCCAGCGAACGCCGTCAAAGCCTAAAAATTGGTAACTATTGTCTTCAACTAAAAGACCAAGTTCAACATTATTTAACAGAGAGTACTCACTAGCTAAATTAAAAAGCGCGGCAAACTTGTGGCTGTGCGCTTCTAATTTTTCTTCAACAGGAGAGCTAGTCATGTTAATAACTATGGTGTTCAGTAAAAAACCAACCACCAAAATTACTAACATCACTTCAATTAAGGTAAAACCCCTGTTGTTTTTTTTCATCTTTTCTGAGCTCTATCTCAGTCATTACTGATTATTGAAATTCAGCAAGGTTCCAGTTACCAATATCATCATCGGTACCCGCTTCGCCGTCAGGGCCAACGCTGAATACATCGATAAGACCATTTTCGCCTGGATTCAATAATAAGTAATCATTGCCCCAAGGGTCTTGTGGTAAACGTGGTAAGTAACCGCCTTCAGGAAAACGACGTGGCAACGGCTCTACGTCAGTTTCTTCAACTAATGCTTCAATACCTTGGTCTGTGGTTGGAAATTTGTAGTTATCTAGCTTATATAATTTTAATGATTGCTCTAATGCGCCAATATCAGATACTGCTTTTTGGAGCATAGCTTTATCACGGTTACCCATTAGATTTGGCACTACCAGAGAGCCTAAAATACCTAAAATCACGATCACTACCATGACTTCTAATAAGGTAAAACCTTTTACTTTGTTATGCTGTTTAATGTTCATTTCTACTACCTAAATTAATGTATTTAACTGCATTATTGGCTGAATAATTGCCATAACGATAAATAATACCACGCCAGCCATGGTTACCATAAGTGCTGGCTCAAAAATTTTTAAAGATATACTCACCGTGGCATCAAACTCTCGGTCTTGATTATCTGCTGCTCTAGTAAGCATTTGCTCTAATTCACCACTTTTTTCACCACTTGCTATCATATGCAGCATCATTGGTGGAAAGAGTTGAGTTTGCTTTAATGAGGCCTGTAAACTTGCACCTTCACGGACCTTATCTGCTGACTCTTGTACTTTTTCTTTAATATAAACGTTGGTGAGTACTTCACCGGCAATTTTCATGCTCTCAAGCAATGGCACGGCACTGGCGGTACAAATACTTAACGTACGAGCAAAGCGTGCGGTATTGAGGCCACGGGTTACTTTACCCATAATAGGCATAAATAAACTGCGTCGGTGCACCATCATCATAAAGTCGGGTTTTTTCATCATCTGCTTAAAGACAATACCTGACAGTACAATTAAGCCGATGATCCAAAAAATATAATCTTGTAAAAATTCACTTACCGCGATTAAAAACTGAGTTGTGCCTGGTAATTCTTGGCTCATATGCTCAAACTGACCAACAATTTCGGGTACCACGGCAACCAGCAAAATGGTGATAACGCCAACGGCGATTATGGTCATGATAATTGGGTAGATTAACGCTTGGACCAGTTGCGAACGCATATACTGACGTTTTTCAGTGTAATCAGCTAATCGATTTAAGACGTTATCTAAGTGCCCTGATTTTTCACCCGCTGACACCATAGCTCGAAATAACTTGTCGAACACATAAGGGAATTCAGCCATAGACTCGGCTAAACCATAACCTTCGGTGACTTTTGAACGTACCGACATGATCATGCTTTTCATTTTGTTCTTTTCACATTGCTCTGCAACCGCAACTAACGCTTCTTCAAGGGGTAAACCCGATTCCACTAATGTTGCTAATTGACGAGTAATTAAGGCAAGTTCTGCAGCAGAAACTTTTTGTGAACCAAAAGATCCACCTGATGTTTGATCCTTTTTAGCTTTTGCTAAACTTGGCGTTACCTCAACCGGAATTAAGCCCTGTTCGCGTAACATACTGCGCACTTGGCGAGCATTGTCACCTTCGATAACACCAGTTTTATTCTTGCCTTTGCCATCTACGGCTTGATAATCAAACGCTGCCATAGTTAGCCCTCTCTTGTTACTCGCATAACTTCCTCAAGCGTCGTTTGGCCATCGATTACTTTATCAAAACCGTCTTGACGAATACTTGGTGTATAAGCACGAACAAACTTTTCAATGGCTTGTTCACCTTCGCCATTATGAATTTTTTCACGAACAAGATCGTCAACGACTAACAACTCATGAATGCCGGTACGTCCTCGATAACCAGTGTAATTACAGCTGATACAACCTTTAGCGCCATATATTGACTGCGTGGTGGTATCTGCTAAACCTAATAAATTAGCTTCTTCTTCGCTCGGTAAATGGCTCACTTTACATTCTTTACATAAAGTGCGGACTAAACGCTGAGCCAGTACACCTAATAAACTTGATGACAATAAGAATGGTTCAACACCCATATCTTCTAAACGAGTTATCGCACCTGCAGCCGTGTTAGTATGCAATGTAGATAATACTAAGTGACCGGTTAAACTTGCTTGTACGGCAATTTGTGCAGTTTCTAAATCTCGTATTTCACCGACCATCACCACATCAGGATCTTGACGTAAAATTGCACGTAAACCACGTGCAAAAGTCATATCTACCTTTGCGTTCACTTGTGTTTGACCAATGCCTTCAATCGCAAATTCAATAGGATCTTCAACGGTTAATATATTTCGCTCGTTAGCATCAATTTGGGTAAGACCAGCATACAAAGTGGTACTTTTACCAGAGCCAGTAGGACCTGTAACTAAGATAATGCCATGTGGTTTACTGATAACTTCGGTGAAGGTTTTACGACCGGCTTCAGTCATACCTAAGTCTTTTAAATTAAGGCGAGCAGCATTTTTATCCAGTAAACGTAATACCACGCGCTCACCATGACTTGATGGCATAGTCGATACACGAACATCCACTGCGCGTCCGGCAATTCTTAATGAGATACGACCATCTTGTGGTACCCGTTTTTCGGCAATATCAAGCTTGGCCATAACCTTTATGCGCGATACCAGCATGGACGCTAATTTGCGATTCGGTTTTAATATTTCACGTAACACGCCATCAACACGAAAACGAATTTTTAATACTTTCTCAAAAGTCTCGATATGAATATCGGAAGCACCTTCTTTGATAGCTTCACTTAACATGGCATTAATCAATTTGATGATCGGCGCATCGTCTTCGTTTTCAAGTAAATCTTCAGATTCATGAATTTCATCAGCTAGAGAATATAAATCGGCTTCATTACCAATATCTTCCATCATTTGCTTAGCTTCAGACGAATCTCGTTGATAAGCAATTGTTAGTAGCTGCTCAAAGTCTTCGGATTGGTGAGTGGTAAGGCTAAACGTGGCCCCTAAAAAGCGGCGTACTTCCAACAAAATATCAGCACTAACAGCTTTAGTGCAATGCAGCACAAAGCCATCATCGGTTATTTCTACTAGTACACTATGACGTTTAGCAAAACCAAAGGGTAAGCGATGTTTATACTCAGCTAACTGTTCTTCTTCTGCAGTTGCCTCATTGTCGATAAACTGCGCCTCATCTAGAGCCGAAGGTAATGTATCATCGGCTACAGGCAATGTGTCGTTATTCGTCATTACTACCATCATCTTGTTGCTCTACCGGAATATCTTCACCCATTGTCTCGAATGCGCGTTTTTCCATGTATTCATCAAACGTTGGTGGTAGTTCTAAATCGTCCTTCCATTCAGGTAATAGCGGCAATATTGCGTCATCCATTAACGCTAAACCTTCTTCTTGTTTGCGTAATTCATCGGCGCGCATATAGTTATATTTTTGTTTTGAAATACTATTAAGTAAATCATTTTCACGAATAATAGTTGGCTTGATAAAAACCATTAAATTACGTTTACGACTGCTACTAGCAGTGGAGCGGAAAAGCTGCCCAATATATGGAATATCACCTAAAATAGGCACTTTTTGCTGACTCTCTTGTACGTCTTCATCGATAAGACCACCAAGAATAATGGTTTCACCATCGTCAGCCATTACCGTGGTTTTAATTTCACGTTTGTTAATAGCAATATCAACACCCGTGGTACCACTCACACTCGATACTTCTTGTTCAATAATTAATTGTACGCCATCGCCTTCATTAACTTGTGGCGTGACTTTTAATTTAATACCCACTTCTTTACGCTCTACCGTTTGAAATGGATTGGCATTATTACCACTGGCGGTTGAGCCGGTAAGAATAGGCACTTCTTGGCCAACAATAAAGTAGGCTTCTTCGTTATCTAAAGTAGTAATACTCGGCGTTGCCAGAATGTTGGAGTTAGTATCAGAACTTACCGCTTGTATAATTGCCCCCCAATTGTCTTCTACCACACCAAACATCATGCCATTTACATTACCAAGTAATTGCGCAAGGATACTGAAATCACCATCGGTATCTGGGTTAGTCGTTGTCACTGGATTACCGTTGCCATCAATAGTGGTTACCGTATTGCCTTCTTCGCCTTCAGCGGCAATTGCTCCGGCAGCAACACCACTTATAGGAACAACACCGTTATTAAATTGAGTGAAACCACCATCTTCGTGGAACCATTGCACACCTAATTGTGTACCTTCACTTTCAAAGACTTCAACAATGATCGCTTCTACTAAGACTTGCGCTCGGCGCACATCAAGTTGACGAATAACTGATTCGAGTGAACGCAACATGTCTTGTTCTGCGGTGATCACTAAGGTGTTCGTATCGGCATGAGATTCAATACTAATATCTTGATTTGAACGACTGCTACTGCGCGATGCCGAAACACTTTTAGAGCCACTTGATTTTGATGCTGAACTTGTTCTTTGGATGGTAGAGCTAACACTTTGTAGCACTGAGACTAAGTCTTCAGCTTTCGAGTATTTTAGGTAATACACTCGAGTATTACCTTCTGTTTCTAACTCACTATCAAGGCGTTTAATAAGTTTTAATATTCGTTCTCGAGCTTGACCTTCACCACTGACAATTACCGAATTGGTGCGATCATCAGCAACAATTTTCGGGATTAAGAACGCAGGGGTGTCTGATTTACCTGATTTTGGTTTATTGATGTTTTCGACAATACGCACAATCTCACTGGCAGAAGCGTATTTTAATTTAATAATTTCGACGGATTGGTCACCCGCTTTATCTACTCGAGTGATGATATTCACTAAACGATTAACGACTGCGGCAGTACCGGTAAGCATTAAAACATTTGATGGTTCATAATGGACTACGTTGCCGCCCCCCGCTTGATCGCTTAATTGTCTTAGCAATGGCGAAAGCTCACGTACAGATACATTTTTAACCTGCATTACCCGAGTGACCATTTCATCACCAATACCTGGATTATCATCGCCAACCACTGGTATTGCCGATGTCTTGGCATTTTTACTTGGTAATACTTTGACTATATTGTTGTCCATTTCAACAACCGAAAAACCATACACTTCAAGTACATTTAAGAAAAATTGATAATATTGATCTTCAGTTAATAAATCATAACTGCGTACGTTAATTTTACCGCGTACTTTTGGATCGATAATAATCGTCTTTTTTAAGTTTTTACCAACAATGTTGATAAACTCGGTGATTTCCGTACCTTTAAAGTTGGGGGAATATTGTGCAGCTGAAACTGATGCAATACATAAAGTACAGGCAATAGAAATGGTTGCTAATAAATTAACAGCAACACGTTTTGTATTTTTTGCGCTAAAAAACAGGCGCATAAACTTCTCCAAAAAATTATTATTTAAGACCTAATGAAATATCGTGTAACTCACCGTTACGCTCTACTAATACATCGACATGTTCAGCTTTTCTTAGTTCAATTAAAGCTTGTTGTGCTTGACGCATATCGGTTAAATCTTTTCCATTTATTTGAACGGCTATATCACCTGCAACTAAACCCACTTCAGTAAAAAACTCGGGGTCTTTATTTGGCATTAAGCGGTAGCCTTTAACTTTACCGTCTTTTCGATACGGTGAAATTTTAATATAATCTGTAAGTTTAGACGGATTTTCTAAAATATCCGCTCGAGCTTTTGCTACTCGTTCTTTCATTCGTGCTTGTTTTTCAGGGTCAAACGTCGATGCCTTACTCTTTCTAGTAGTAAGACTCCTTTTCTTTGGTGCTGGAGCTAAAGTATTTGTATTGGCAGCATTACTTTCTATGCCTTTAGTATAGTCAAAACCATCCAGCATTAAAGTTTCCATACGGCCAGACGATTCAAGGATGACTCTATCATTATAAATTTGCTTTAAAATTGCTCTGGTACCCTCAACATTGTCATCAATTCCATAAGTGTCTTGCTGGCCTTTCGATTCAATGATGGCAGCTGCCGTTGTAGGATCATCAGAAGCCACTACGCCAGTTAACGTTAAGCGAAGTTTTGTTTCAGGTGCCGACTCAATTTTATCAATCGTTTTAGGCGCAACAATTTGCTGATTATATTGACCGAATAAATTCAGTTTTTTAATGTCACTAGCATTTACAGTACTTAATGAAGAACCAGCAGATTGGGCATTGTTGGTACTAACAATTTTATTGCTATTTTCTTGAGGGACTAATTTCCAAGTAAAATCTGCAAACCAAAAAGCAACATAACCAAGTAAGACTATAATAAGCACTTTGGTTAATTGCTGTTGTGGCACACGTGCCCACAATGCTTGTAACCGGGTTATTAATAATGCTAAATCCATGATGAGTTTACTGACTTTTTTAATGACTGAAATAATTATCTTTAAGGATAGTACTTGAGCCTTGTTAATGCGACAAGTAAAGAAAGTCATTTTTTTGTGAATTTTTGTCAATTTTCTATCAATTTTATCTCTAGTGTTCTGATAATGAAGCTTAACTGGCAAAAATTGCTCAGTTGTGCTAATTTTCTGACAAAATTCAAGCAACTAACGTTACAATTATAATGGCCAAAAACATTGACGTAAATAATGACAAAAATATCGATTCGGTAAGGCTCGACAAGTGGTTATGGACGGCTAGATTTTATAAGACCAGAGCAATTGCTAAACAAATGATTGATGGCGGCAAAGTTTTTTATAATGGTCAAAGAACTAAAGCCAGTAAAACTATTACGGTTGGTGATAAAGTCAGAATTAGACTAGGCTTCGATGAAAAAGAAGTGATCATATTAATTTGTGCAGATCGACGTCGAGACGCAACTTTTGCACAAACCTTATATCAAGAAACCGCAGAAAGTATTAAAATACGTGAAAATACCGCATTAGCACGTAAGCAAGGCATATTATTAAGCCCTGCAAGTGACACTAAGCCGGATAAAAAACAACGTCGACAAATTCGACAATTCAAAGAAAGAACATAACGTGGCTAACAGCAAGGCATATTATTAAACCCTGCAAGTGATACCAAGCCAGATAAAAAACAACGTCGGCAATTTCGGCAAGTTCGACAATGCAAAGAAAGAACATAACGTGGCTACCAGCAAGGTATTTTATTAAGCCCTGCAAGTGATACCAAGCCAGATAAAAAACAACGTCGGCAATTTCGGCAAGTTCGACAATGCAAAGAAAGAACATAACGCGGCTACCAGCAAGGCATATTATTAAACCCTGCAAGTGATACCAAGCCAGATAAAAAACAACGTCGGCAATTTCGGCAATTTAAAGAAAGAACTTAACGTGGCTAACAGCAAGGCATATTATTAAACCTTGCAAGTGATACCAAGCCAGACAAAAAACAACGTCGGCAATTACGACAATTTCGACAATTTAAAGAAAAAACATAACGTGGCTACCAGCAAGGTATTTTATTAAGCCCTGCAAGTGATACCAAGCCAGATAAAAAACAACGTCGGCAATTTCGACAATTCAAAGAAAGGACATAACGTGGCTACCAACAACGATGTATTAAATCGCTATCTATTTGAAGATTTACACGCTCGCGGCGAGTTAGTACAACTTGATAAAAGCTTTAAAGACATAATCAATAACCACGATTATCCACAGCCAGTAATACAATTATTAGGTGAACTATTAGCTGCGACTTGTTTATTAACAGCAACATTAAAATTTGAAGGTGAAATTTCGGTACAGCTACAAGGTGATGGACCGGTTAGCTTTGCGGTGATTAATGGTAATAATCAGCAACAAATGCGTGGTGTGGCGAGTGTTGAAGGCACGATTATCAACCACGACTTAAAATCACTAATGGGTAAAGCCAATATGGTGATAACTATTAGCCCTAAAGATGGTGAACGCTACCAAGGCGTAGTGGCGCTTGATGGTGATACATTGGCAGAATGTTTAGAGCATTATTTTGCTACATCTGAACAACTCAGTACAAAAATTTGGTTATTTTCAGATACCACGACACTGCAAGCTGGTGGTAGCTTATTGCAAGTTGTACCAGACTCTGATGATAAACAGCAGCAACAAGCTGATTTTGATCATATTGCACAATTAACCGCAACAATTAAAGCTGAGGAAATATTCAACTTACCGGCAAATGAATTGTTGTATCGTCTATATCATGAGCAGCAAGTAATGTTGTTTGATCCACAGCCAGTTGAATTTAGTTGTGGTTGCTCTGCTGATAAATGTTTATCTGCTATTGCCAACTTAGGTAAAGAAGGCATTGAACAGCATCTAGCTGAGCATCATAAAATATCTATGACTTGTGATTTTTGTAACACTAAATATATCTTTGATGAAGAAAAGCTTAAGCCTTTACTTCAACCTAATTAGCTCTAAACTGAGCCCGAATTAACAACCTACTTCGGGCTCAGTACTTGCCTCATTTTATTGTACAAAAACCCAACTTAAATAATTCTGCAATCATCCTCTACAACAGCGACTTACAGCGCAAATGAAAGTCAGTTGAAAAACTTTCATAATAACCAACATTTTGCTTTTCATCTCTGAACATTTTCGTTACTATTCTTTTATCAAACATGATATTTAGATTCTTTACTCTAACAACGATCAGGAACTCGTCATTATGACTACTGCGAAAACTATTGACCTATCCCAATACGGAATCAAGCAAACCACTGAAATTGTTTACAATCCTTCATACGAACTACTGTTTGCCGAAGAAACAAAAGCAGGTTTACAAGGTTATGAATTAGGCAAAGTCACTGATTCAGGCGCAGTAGCAGTAGATACGGGGATATTTACCGGTCGTTCACCAAAAGATAAATATATCGTTCGTGATGATGTCAGTCGTGATAACGTTTGGTGGTCAGACCAAGGTAAGAATGATAACAAGCCGATGACACCAGAAACTTGGGATCACTTAAAAAATATTGTTACTGAGCAACTCTCTGAAAAACGTTTATTTGTAGTTGATACCTATTGTGGTGCAAATGCAGATACTCGCCTTAAAGTTCGCTTTATCACTGAAGTAGCTTGGCAAGCCCATTTCGTAAAAAATATGTTCATTCGTCCAACCGATGCTGAATTAGAACAATACGAACCAGATTTCATCGTAATGAATGGCGCTAAAACCAATAATCAAGATTGGCAGCAACATGGTTTAAATTCAGAAAATTTTGTCGCGTTTAACTTAACTGAAAAAATGCAGTTAATTGGTGGTACTTGGTACGGCGGCGAAATGAAAAAAGGTATGTTCTCAATGATGAACTACTTACTACCGCTTAAAGGCATAGCGTCAATGCACTGTAGTGCGAATGTTGGCAAAGATGGCGACACTGCTATTTTCTTCGGTTTGTCAGGTACCGGTAAAACCACTCTTTCAACAGATCCTAAGCGCCAGCTTATTGGTGATGATGAACATGGTTGGGATGATAACGGTGTATTTAACTTTGAAGGTGGTTGTTACGCAAAAACCATCAACTTAAGTGCTGAAAACGAACCAGATATATTTAACGCTATTCGTCGTGACGCATTACTTGAAAATGTTGTGGTAAATGACGACGGCACTATCGATTATGATGATGGTTCTAAAACTGAAAACACCCGTGTTTCATACCCTATTCATCATATTGATAACATCGTAAAGCCAGTATCAAAAGCTGGTCATGCGAAAAAAGTTATCTTTTTAACGGCTGATGCGTTTGGTGTATTACCACCAGTTGCCAAATTAACGCCAGCGCAAACCGAATATTACTTCTTGTCTGGTTTTACGGCCAAACTTGCTGGTACTGAGCGCGGTATTACCGAGCCAACACCAACATTCTCAAGTTGTTTTGGTGCAGCATTTTTAAGCTTACACCCAACAAAATACGCTGAAGTACTAGTTAAACGTATGCAAGACTCTGGTGCTGAAGCTTATTTAGTAAATACCGGTTGGAACGGTACTGGCAAGCGTATCTCAATTAAAGATACTCGCGCTATCATTGATGCCATTTTAGATGGTTCAATTGATGATGCTGAAATGCATTCACTGCCAATGTTTAACTTAAGCGTGCCAAAAGCACTTCATGATGTAGACAGCGGTATATTAGATCCTCGTGATACTTATACTGATGCCAGTCAGTGGAATGAAAAGGCAGACGACTTAGCCAAACGCTTCGTTAATAACTTTGAGAAGTTTACTGATAACGAACATGGTAAAGGCTTAGTAGAAGCTGGACCTCAGTTATAATACCAATTTGATCAGTCAACTTGGTATAACTTACTGAAAATTAAACGTTATCGAAGAGGCCATTTTTATAATGGCCTTTTTTATTGCCATTTAAACACTAGCAACAACCTGAATATCGGTTTTACAACCTTGCAAAACCACTTTATTGGGCTACTATTTTAATCCTATCAACTTAAATGTATGAGGGGTTTAGTGTCGATTTATATGGATATAATCGACAACAATAGTTTGTCTATGACCATTTTAGATCAAAACGTGCCACTAATGCCGAATATGTTCTTTGCTTTGCAAAGGCACAGGACTCTGTGGTTATTACTTATTTTGAGCGCCCTATTCGACTTTATCACCACCATTAATTTCATGATTAATGACAGCATAGCGTTAGAAGCCAATTTAATCATTCGCTACTTAGCCTATCAATTAGGGATTTTTCCAGGAGTATTCATTGGTAAGTTATTGCAGTTATTTGCCGGTTTATGTTTTTGCGCATTAACCCGCCATCATTCGGGGTTAGTATTACTGTTATTAATACTGCTAAATTGCGTTGCTATTTTTATCAATACCGCTTTTTAGTATTAGCAGAGAAGTCTAATGCTTTAGGATATCGGCAATTCAACCGTAGCAACAAGACCACCAGATATTCGATTATGCAGGGTTATTTTACCGCCATGACCATCGACGATACGTTTTATTATCGCTAATCCCAAGCCACTCCCTTGTGTGCCACGAGCGCTATCTCCTTGAGTGAACGGTTGGAATAAATGCTGCATCTGATCTTCATTAATTCCTGGCCCATGATCAGCCACACTGAAAAAAGCCATATTAGTCGATTTATTAAAGCCACTTGCGACTTCAATATCATCATCACTATACTTAATCGCATTTTGGATTAAATTAGCTAGCACTCTTTTTAAGGCTACATATACCATTGGTAATTCAATATCATCACCGTATTTAACGCTGATATTACGACCTTCAACACCTTCAAAAGACAATACATCTTCAATTAATTCATTCAAATGTGCAGGCTCAGATCGCTCCATCATGTCATGGCGAATATAATCGATAAATTGATCGATTATGGCATTCATATCTTCAATATCTTTTTCGATGCCCTCTTTAAGATAATCTTCATTAGCAGACATCATTTCACTCGCTAAACGAATGCGCGTTAAAGGCGTGCGTAAATCATGAGAAATACCGGCCATTAATAAACTTCGGTCAGCTTCTAACTGTTTAATACCGCCAGACATTTGGTTAAAAGCACGAGTTACGGCAGCAACTTCAGTTGAGCCTTGCTCTTTTAGCGGCTCAGGGAACTTGCCCTTACCTACATCTTCAGCAGCTTTTTGCAGGGCCTTTAGTGGCCTATTCAATTGCCTTACGAATAACCAACCGCCGGCAACACTTAATACGCCAATAAGTACCAGGTAAAAAATCAACGGTGAAAAATTAGACTCTTCAAATCCTGTCAGTGGAATTTTCACCCAAAGGTGCGGTGCTTGTGGTGGGCGGATCCAAAATAAATATTCATCGCCTTGATGCACTCGCACCTCGGCCTCACCATCGAGCAATTCACTCATTTGTATTGATAAATATGGATAATGGATTGCATCAGCAAGGCCAAGCATTAACGCGTCGCGTTCTCGATAAACCCCAATACCGGTTTCATCATGAAATGCTTCAGCAAGCGCTGGGCTAAATTGAGCATTACCACCATCAATAAATACCACTTTAACTTGTTTAGCTAAGAGTTGATTTATTTGTTGTAAACTCGGCTGGATCACGTAAATAGCAACCGATAAATACGACACTACTTGGTTAATTAATAATAAAAAACCAATTAACAATACGGTTTGGCCAAAAGCACTACGTGGTAATAACTTCATTAAATAATATTAACTCGCCGCCGAGCCATCAGGTACAAACACGTAACCCAAGCCCCAAACAGTTTGAATATATCTAGGATTAGCCGGATCTTGCTCGAGCATTCTGCGCAACCTTGAGACTTGTACATCAATACTACGCTCTAACGCTGAATAATCTCGTCCACGGGCTAAATTCATTAATTTATCTCGCGATAAAGGTTCTCTTGGGTGGGTTATCAATGATTTAAGTACGGCAAATTCACCACTAGTGAGCGGCATTGACTCGTTGCCTTTACGCATTTCTCGAGTCGCTAAGTTTAATGAGAAATTACCAAAGGTAATAACTTCTTCAGCTTGTGATGGCGCCCCAGGTGCATCTTGAGTTTTACGTCTTAGTACCGCTTTAACACGAGCCAATAACTCTCTTGGGTTGAAAGGTTTTGGCATATAGTCATCAGCGCCAAGCTCTAGACCGATAATACGGTCGACTTCATCGCCCTTTGCGGTAAGCATTATAATTGGGATTTCATTTTCTTGTTGACGCAATCGGCGACAAATAGACAAGCCATCTTCACCCGGTAACATTAAATCAAGTACCAATAAGTGAAAATTTTCGCGCTCAAGTAAACGGTCCATTTGTTCAGAGCTTGCAGCACTGCGAACGACAAAGCCTTGTTCAACCAAATAACGCTCAAGTAGAGCCCGAAGACGCATGTCATCATCAACAACTAGTATTTTTGGTGTTTCCTGTCCCATATCAACCCACGTAAAATAAATTATCCTTGTATAGCACTATAAGCTAAATACGTTATTTATCAAAAACTAATAGCGTATTTTATAAAACTAGTTTGTTACAAGTTATGAATGACAGTGTTTATTACTTATTTGGTTGCTGGTAACTAATCGCGATAATATCTAAAACTCGCTCACCTTCGGGGGTTTTTACCACGATTTCATCATCTACCTGTTTGCCAATTAACGCTCGCGCCATGGGGGCATCAATGCTTATTTCGCCATTTTTAACATTCCATTCATCGGGGCCGACTAAGCGGTAACAAACCTCGCAGTCGTGTTCATCGATTAACGTAACCCAAGCGCCAAAAAAAACCTTTCCTTCTTGCTGTTTTTCCGGATAAACAATGGTTAAATCTTCTAGTCGTTTCATTAAAAAGCGCACGCGGCGATCAATTTCACGTAAACGTCTTTTACCATAAATATATTCAGCATTTTCGCTGCGATCGCCCTGCGCCGCTGCCTCAGATACTGATCTGGTGATTAGCGGTCTTTCCTTTTTCCACAAATACTTTAATTCTTCATCAAGTACTTGCCAGCCCTCACGGGTAATATAATTAGATCTTGCCATAATATAAGATGATTATCGTTGTAAACTTAGTGGAAAATTAAACTCTGCAAGAGCAACATAGTTACGTTAGAATAGACACACTTGCAAATTTAATCATTAAACTGCTTGGTAATATTTAGCAATGCCATAAACCAAGTATACATAGTAGATCAGGATCAGTAATTGATGTTAAACATTTCCCAACAAATTGCCCAAGAATTAAATGTAAAAGACCAACAAATTAGTGCGGCAATCTCGTTAATAGATGGCGGGGCAACCGTGCCATTTATTGCCCGTTATCGTAAAGAAGTAACACAAGGGCTTGATGATAATCATTTACGTTATTTAGAACAACGCCTCACCTATCTGCGCGACTTACATGATCGCAAACAACTGGTGCTTAAAAATATTAAAGCCCAAGACAAGCTAAGCCCACAGTTAGCGGCGCAAATAAACGCCGTAGATAATAAAACTGAGCTAGAAGATTTATACCTTCCTTATCGTCCAAAACGTCGTACTAAAGGTCAAATGGCGATTGAAGCTGGTTTAATGGCGCTTACCGATAAATTATATAATGATTGGCAATTAAGTCCTGAAACTGAAGCGGTAGCTTTTATCAACAAAGATAAAGGTATAGCTGATGTGCAAAGTGCCCTTGATGGTGCCAGCTATATTTTAATGGAGCGCTTTAGTGAAAATGCAGGGCTTATTAAAAAGCTTAGAACTCATATTGTTAAGCAAGCACATCTAGTCAGTAAAATGGCGAAAGGCGCAGAACGAAGTGGCGTTAAGTTTAAAGACTACTTTGAACATTCTGAGTTACTGACTAAAGTACCATCACATCGAGGCTTGGCCATGCTTAGAGGTCGTAATGAAGGCTTTTTACAACTTAGCCTAAATATAGACCCGCATTATAGCGATGGTAGTGAGTCGAGCTGTGAACAAATCATTCGTGACCACTTCAATTTACGCTTAAGTGGTCAAGCAGGCGCTGCTTGGTTAAATAAAGTCGTACGCTTAACTTGGCGAGCTAAATTATCTAACAGTTTAGAAACTGAGTTATTAACCGCTATGCGTGAGCGCAGCGAATTAGATGCCATTAAAGTATTTGCCGATAATCTTAATGATTTACTGATGGCAGCACCTGGCGGCGCAAAAGTGACTATGGGTATTGACCCAGGAATGCGCACTGGCTGTAAAATCGCCATCATAGATAACACCGGTAAATTACTGTATACCACAACAATATTTCCTAATGAGCCACAAAATCATTGGGATAAGTCGATACGCACCATAGTGACCCTAACTCAGCAGTACAAAATCCAATTAATTGCGATAGGCAATGGTACTGGCTCACGAGAAACAGACAAGCTTTGCGCCGAAGCCATCGCTAAAATTGAACAAAACAAACCCACTAAAATTATTGTTTCTGAAGCGGGCGCAAGTATTTATTCAGCCTCAGAATTTGCAGCTAAAGAGTTTCCGCAATTAGATGTATCAATACGCGGCGCGGTATCTATTGCCAGACGCTTACAAGACCCACTAGCCGAGTTAGTTAAAATTGAAGCTAAAGCCATTGGTGTTGGCCAATACCAACACGACGTTAGCCAAAGTAAATTAAGCGCGGCGCTTGACGCAGTTGTAGAAGATTGTGTAAATGCGGTTGGTGTTGATTTAAATATTGCCTCTACGCCGCTGCTCAATCGAGTGTCTGGATTAACCAAAACCATGGCACAAAACATCGTTGATTATCGAGAATTACACGGCCGTTTTAATAAGCGTAGTGAATTAAAAAAAGTCGCGCGCTTAGGACCAAAAGCCTTTGAACAAGCGGCAGGATTTTTACGAATTAGCGATGGCCAAGACCCATTAGATGCCAGTGCTGTGCATCCAGAAAGTTACCCGCTAGTAGAACAAATTGTTAAACAAACTGAATCGACAATCGACAGTTTACTTGGCAAGTCAGATGTCCTAAGCAACCTCAATGCTGATGATTATGTTACCGAACAATTTGGTCTACCCACCATCAAAGATATTATTAGTGAGCTTGAAAAACCAGGCCGTGACCCTCGCCCTGAGTTTAAAACGGCCACCTTTAAAGATGGCGTAAATACCATCAATGACCTAACTGTAAACATGTTACTGGAAGGCGTTATTTCAAATGTGACTAAGTTTGGTGCGTTTGTTGATATTGGCGTCCATCAAGATGGTCTAGTGCACATTTCTTCATTAACTAATAAATTTATCAGTGACCCAAGAGAAGTAGTAAAAGCCGGTGATATTGTTAAAGTTAAAGTCTTAGAAGTTGACGCTCAGCGAAAACGTATTAGCTTAACCATGCGTCTAGACGAACAAGCGAAACCGGCAAGTGTGGTACAAAAAACCAGTACACATAAACCACAACATAAGAGCGCAGTAAATAAACCGGCCAAAAATAAACCTACCCAACCGGCAAACAGCATGATGGGTAACGCCTTTGCCGATGCATTTGCTAAGGCAAAAAAATAGCCCTTACCTTCCCCGATAAATACGGTTCAATTTGAGCCGTATTTTCTAAAGTGGCGATGCATTCCATTCTAGCTTTATGCCTCTATTGTCAAACTAAATCTATAAAATATAATGAATTATAATTTAAATGCTGATATTAATTATTATAATTTCTTTTATCGTGGAGTTAGTTTTTGAAAATTGTTATCGCCCCTGATTCATTCAAAGAAAGCTTAAGCGCACTTGATGTAGCGACTGCTATTGAAACTGGCTTCAAGAAAATTTTTCCTAATGCCGTGTATATAAAATTGCCTATGGCGGATGGTGGTGAAGGCACAGTACAAGCAATGGTTGATGCAACAGGTGGCAGTATCGTTGAAATGATGGTGACAGCACCATTACACAATCAAGTGCTTGGATTTTATGGAATACTTGGCGATGGTAAAACTGCCGTTATTGAAATGGCGGCCGCATCAGGTTTGCATCTAATAACTAGAGAACAGCGCAACCCATTAATCGCTTGTAGTTTTGGTACTGGCGAGTTGATCAATCATGCGGTTAATTGCGGTATTGAACATATCATTATTGGCTTAGGTGGTAGTGCAACTAATGATGGCGGCACGGGTATGCTAACTGCGCTCGGGGTTAAATTTTTAGACGCTGATGATAACGAACTTGCCCCAGGTGGCGGCAGTTTAGTTAAACTCAACAAAATTGACCTTAGTCAGCTTAATCCAGCACTGCGAAAGGTAAATTTTTCTGTCGCTTGTGATGTTGATAACCCTTTATGTGGACCTATGGGAGCGAGCACTATCTTTGGCCCACAAAAAGGCGCATCTGCTGAAATGGTCAAACAACTCGATATTAGTTTACAGACTTTGGGCGAACACCTTGAAGCTATCAGCAATAAAGATATTTTAAACGCACCAGGAGCTGGCGCAGCGGGAGGCATGGGGGCAAGTTTATTAGCTTGTTTAAATGCCAAGTTAACCCCTGGTATCGACATAATCACCACGACCTTAAAGCTTGCTGACCATGTTAAAGATGCAGACCTTGTGATCACTGGCGAAGGCAGAATTGACAGTCAAACAGTCTTTGGTAAAACACCGATAGGCGTTGCTAAAATAGCAAAACAACATAACTGCAAAGTCATTGCTTTAGCGGGCAGCTTGGCTGCCGATTATGATGTTGTTCATCAGCATGGCATTGATGCCGCATTTTCAATTTTACCGCGCCTTATGACGCTTGATGAAGCGTTAGATTCGGCAACAGAAAATTTGATTGTAACTGCTCGTAATATTGCCAGTGTGTTAACATTTTAACACGCATCTACATCTGTCATAATTGCCACGGCTTATTGGTTCAATAGCCCGGTGATGAAATGGCATTGATATTAGAAAGTAGAGTAGAGAGTAAATTTTCAGTAAAGATAATAAATAACCTCGCTAAACTGGTATTATTAATTTCACCTAAGCCAATTAACCATAAGCACTATGAACAATTATTCTCTTTTACTTATTGATGACGACCAAGAATTATGCGAACTTCTCGCTGAATTTTTAGGTTCAGAAGGGTTTTGCTTACATAGTTGCTTTGACGGTATTAGTGGCATAGAGCAAGCTAAAACTAATAAATACGATTTGATATTATTAGATGTCATGATGCCAGGTTTAAATGGTTTTGAAGTATTAAAAGCCTTGGGGGATAAACACACCACCCCAATCTTAATGCTTACCGCAAAAGGTGATGACTCAGACCGAGTATTAGGTTTAAATCTTGGCGCCGATGATTACCTTGCAAAACCTTACAATCCAAATGAATTATTGGCTCGCATCAAGGCAATATTACGCCGAGTTGAAATTTTAACGCACAAGCCAAAGAAACAACAACTGTGTATAAATAATGTCAATTTAAATCCCTCAACAAGAGAAGTGATCATTCATAATACCGCCATCGTTCTAACCGGTACTGAGTTTGAAATGCTGCATTTACTCATGGAGAACATGGATAACATAGTCAGTAAAGAGCAACTATCTGAACAAGTGTTAAACAGACCATTAATGGCGTTCGACCGCAGTATCGATATGCATATCTCTAACATTCGTCGTAAATTGCATAGTCATAGTGACGATGAAAAAATAAAAACCATCCGCGGTGTTGGCTATGTATTTATTGGTGGAGTCGATGAATGAAATTTTTTGCCCTAAAATCGATTTATTCATCATTAACGGTTAAAGTTTTTATTGGCTTTTGGATCATCGCAATTACAGCAACAGCAGTTACCCATTGGATATCAATTAAGTTTGTTGAAATAAATCGAGTAGAAGCTATTTCAGCCGCCGACCAAAATAAAATAGACGCCACCATGCGGCGTTTAGATAAAATAATAACCCGTGCTAAACCTGAAAGTATCAAGCAATTAATTAACGGCAAACTCAAACTGCCGCAAGTAGTATGGCTCAAAGAGAAACACACTAATAAAGTCGAGAGCAATATTAAGCATGCTATTCCAAGAGTGTTAGCGCATATCCAGGAGCAAAAATTTTCACAGCCAATAAGTGCTTATTTATCCGGTTATCAATTAATAGGACCGACAGAATTCACTTTTAAAGATAAGCAATATCAAATATATCTTGGCAAATATATGGCCCGAAAAAATATTGTTGCGATGATTTTACAATTGCCGTTGTGGTTGCGAATATTCATCGGTTTTTTGATTACCGGTTTATTGTCTTGGCTTTTATCTTGGTATTTAATTAGACCATTAAAAAAACTAAAACAAGCTAGCCAGTCGTTTGGGCAGGGTAAATTGTCGACCCGACTGCCTGAATTTGAGGATCGCTTTGATGAAGTAGGTCGACTGGGACAAGCGTTCAACAGTATGGCTGAACAAGTGCAAAACTCAATGAGTTCACAGCAGCGTTTACTGGGTGATATTTCACACGAACTACGCTCACCTTTAACCCGCTTGCAATTAGCACTCACCTTAATCCAAAAACTAGACAATACTAATCCAGCACTAAACAAATACCTAGACAGATTTAACACTGAAGTGACACGATTGGATTTGATGATAAATCAAGCGTTGCAATTATCACGATTAGAAAGTCAAATCCAACAATTGAACATTGAGACATTTAATTTAACGACACTGGTAAATAATGTTGTTGAAGATGCACGTTTCATTGGCCAACAAAAAAATATAGATATTTATGCCAATATAGGTAGTGACGATGAATTAAAAGCTGACATTGAATTTACTGGAGATAAGCAATTGATCCATAGTGCCATTGAAAATGTACTTGGTAATGCTATCCGTTACAGTCCTGAAAATGGCAAAGTGACATGCTCCTTAACGGCTACTAAGAAAATGATGACCTTATCAATTTCAGACCAAGGGCCTGGTGTAGCCCTTGAGCAAATTGACGATATATTTAAACCTTTCTATCGTACGTCAGAGGCAAGAGACCGAATTAGTGGTGGTACAGGCTTAGGCCTAGCAATCGCTAGTGGTGCGATCCATTGCCATAAAGGTCAAATGTATGCCAAACTAGCATCAAATGAAAAGCGAAATCCTGGATTAACAGTGGTGATAAACTTGCCAATATAACGGCACACTGTACAATATTTTAATTAGCGACAACAATTTTAATGGCATAACATGCGATCAATATTATTCACTTTAATTCTTACTTTTTTGGAAATAACCACGGTTATGGCAAGCCCTTATAAATTGACACAAGAACACCAACTTAAGGCTTTATACCCTGATGAAATTGCTCAGCATTGGCAAACTGGCCACTTTGCCAATTTCACCAGTTTTGATAATTTAACGATTGAATATGCCCTGTTTATCTCTGCTGAAAATGATCAATGTATTGTTTTATCGCCTGGACGTGCTGAGGCTTATTTAAAATATAAAGAGCTCGCATTTGATTTACATAATCAAGGCTACAATGTTGCCATAATCGATCATCGTGGCCAAGGTTTATCGAGCCGAGAATTGATTGATAAACATAAAGGTTATGTACGTGATTTTAATGATTATGTCTTAGACTTCGAGCAGTTTGTTAGCAAAATTGTTAAGCCGAAATGCAATAGTAATATGTATGTATTGGCGCACTCAATGGGATCAGCAATTGCTATACGACATATGCAGCAGTTTCCTGATACGTTTGCTGCTGCCAGTTTATCTTCGCCTATGATAGCAGTAAATGGTGGTGATATCCCCGATTGGCTGGGCAAACCCGTAGTGGGAGTAAGTCATTGGGTTAATGACTTATTTAGCGAACAATCGGCTTATTTTTATGGTTATGGTCCTTATAAAGAGAAAAGTTTTGTTGGTAATGATTTGACCCAGTCGAAAATTCGTTATCAACTATTTAAACAAGAATATGTTAATAACCCACAACTACAGCTTGGTGGTGTGACCTTTTCTTGGTTACAACAAGCCATTGCTAACGAAGCAATAATATTTGCAGATATAAATAAATTAACGACACCAATTTTAGTTTTTCAGGCTGAAAAGGACACGGTAGTCAGTAATGTTAAACAAACATTATTTTGCCAGCAGTTACATCAATTACAGCCGCAGTCATGCCCAACAGGTAAACCTTTAGTGATAAAGGATGCCTTGCATGAACTACTGTTTGAAGGAGATGACATTCGCCAACAAAGTTTATCGGCAATGTTAGATTGGTTTAATTCGCACCCATAGTGCACTAGAGCTGAATTTATACGACTTATGAATTCAGCTGAGAGTTGGCAAGCTCTTTTGGTACCACCGATTGTGGATCTTGATGAATAAACACTTCAGTATCAGTAAATATCTGCAATAATTGCTGCTCTACTTCATCAGATATTTTATGAGCTTCTAATAAGCTTAAGTTGTCATCCAGTTCCAGGTGAAATTGAATAAAACGCATTTTACCTGACTGCCTAGTTCTTAATTCATGAAAACCTATGGCTTCAGGATGAGAGTTAATCACCTGCTTAATACTGTCAAGGTCGCTATCGGCTAACTCCCTATCCATTAGATCTTGAATACTATGATAGACAATTTTAGCCGCGCCAAACAGTAAAAAACCTCCAACTAAAACAGTAAAAATACCATCGGTTTGTGGCCAGTTATATTGATTTAATAACAGCGCCAAAATAACCCCAGCATTTAACCATAGATCAGACTGGTAGTGTAATGAGTCAGCGCTGATAGCAATTGAATTAGTTTTACTAATGACATACTTTTGTACTGCAATTAACGCCAACGTTAACACAATCGCTAAGATACTAATGCCAATGGCAGTGCTCGTTTGTTCAATAACTTGCGGTGAATAAATTCTATCTACGCCATGAAATATTAATAATAACGCTGAACCTAGCACAAAAGAAGATTGCATTAATGCCGCTAAATTTTCAGCTTTACCATGACCAAATTTATGTTCATCATCGGCAGGGGTTAGTGAGAATCGAATAATAATAAAACTAGACAGCGATGCAAAAACATCTAAAAGCGAATCAGTCGTTGATGCCAGCATTGCTGAAGAGCCTGAAATCCACCATGCATAAACCTTAGTGATGACTAATATGGTGGCCACTAAAATAGCCATTTTACTGGCCATTTGGACCAAGCTAGCATAGCTTTTATCTGTATTTTTTGGGTTATTATTAGTCATATTTTCGACCATGATCAAATTCTCAACTGCTTATTCTATAATTTCTTCAATATTTATAATTATACTTTAAGCATATGCCCAGAGCATAGTATAATTAATTATATTCCATTATTTTATTAAGAATAATACTGATGTTAGACATAGTACTTTTTGAACCAGAGATCCCACCAAATACAGGTAATATCATTCGCTTATGTGCTAACAGTGGCTTTAGGTTACACCTTATTGAACCATTAGGTTTTGATATTGATGATAAACGTTTGCGCCGTGCAGGCCTTGATTATCATGAGTTTGCTCATTTAAAAGTACATAAAAGTTACGATGACTTTATTAACAGTGAACAGCCTAAGCGTATATTTGCCTCAACCACTAAAGCAACACGTTTTCATAGTGATGTTAGCTTTGCGCAAGGTGATTATATTATTTTTGGTGCAGAAACACGTGGTTTACCTGATTCAGTGCGCGATCAAATCCCACAAGATCATAAAATTAGAATACCTATGACCGCTGACTCTCGTAGTATGAATTTATCAAATTCAGTGGCGGTGATAGTTTATGAAGCCTGGCGCCAACTTGGCTTTGATGGTGCAGTTTAATATGACTAATACCAATTAAAGACAGATTAACAGACAATAAAAAACCGCAAAGCGCGGTTTTTTTATATGATTTGATAAATACTCAAACGTAATTTATCTATTCACTGGTTTTATTACGACCTAATAATTGTAAGGCAGCATCTTTAGCCGGCTTGTCTTGATATAAAACTTGATATATCTGTTCGACAATTGGCATTTCAATATCATAGCGCTTTGCCAACATAAAAACTTCTTTCGCGTTACGATAGCCTTCAACAACCTGACCAATATTAGCAATGGCGTCTTCTGTTGTTTCGCCAGCACCTAAGGCTAAACCAAAACGTCGATTACGCGATTGATTATCAGTACAAGTCAGCACTAAATCACCTAATCCGGCCATACCCATGAAAGTGGCAGGATCTGCGCCTATTGCTACGCCTAAACGTGTCATTTCAGCCAGGCCACGAGTAATTAAGGCCGTACGAGCATTAGCACCAAAGCCAATACCATCAGCAATACCGGCACCAATCGCAATGACATTTTTAACGGCTCCGCCTAACTGCACGCCAATAAAATCAGCATTTTTATAAACACGGAAGGTTTTTTCACAATGCAACAAATCAGAAAGCGTTGTCGCAAAATCATCATCGGTTGCCGCTAAAGATATTGCTGTAGGCAAACCCGCAGCCATTTCTTTAGCAAATGTGGGTCCAGATAAAACCGCTAAACTTACATCTTTACCTAAAATTTCACTGGCAACATCTTGTAATAATCGGCCTTCTTTTGGATCTAAACCTTTGGTTGCCCAAGCCACTTTGTGATGAACAGTAAGCATCGGCTTTATTTGCTCTAGCATGTCCACAAAAGCATGGCTAGGAACGACAATCAAAATATTATTTGAAGCCGTAATTGCTTGCTTTAAATCAGACTCTAAAACTAATGAATCGGGAAAGGTGAAACCAGAAAGGTATTTATCATTACTACGGGAGGCTTGCATGGCAAGCACATGTTCAGAAGAACGACCCCATAATAATGTTTTATGATTGTTGCGCGCTAAACAAAACGCTAGAGCAGTGCCATACGACCCTGCTCCAATCACACTGATATCAGCATGCATAGTAATTATGCGTCTGCAGGTGCTTGTGCGGCTTGAGCTTCAGCAGCACGTTTTTGCACGTAAGATGCGAATAATGCATCAAAGTTTACTGGTGCTAGGTTTAATTGTGGGAAAGTACCACGAGAAACTAAGCTAGCAACAACTTCACGAGCGTATGGGAATAGAGTGTTAGGGCAGAATGAACCTAATGTATGAGCAACTTGTGCTTCAGGCATATTACCAATAGTGAAAATACCCGCTTGTTGAACTTCACATAAAAAGGCAACTTCTTCACCTAAGTTAGCCGTTACAGTGATTGATAAAGTTACTTCAAAAGTATCGTCAGCAAGTTTATTAGATTTTGTATCTAAGTCTAATTTAATTTCTGGCTGCCATTCTTTTTGAAAAATACCAGGCCCTGCTGGTGATTCGAAAGATACGTCTTTTGTGTAAATACGTTGAATTTGAAATTGTGGTTGTGCTGCTGCTGGTGCTGTATCAGCGCCGTTTGCTACTGGTGCTTGGTTTTCTTCAGACATTTTTCTAGTTCCTAAGATTTATATATTATTAATTGTAGTCTATGAGACTGCTATTTTATTTGTTGAGTAAGGTATCAAGTTGGCCGTTGTATTCAAGAGCCATCAACTCATCACAACCACCAATTACTTGATCATTAATGAAAATTTGTGGCACGGTTAAACCGCCCTTGCTACGTTCAATCATTTCTACTCGCTTTTCTGGATGTACATCAATACTTATTTCTTCAAAAGAAACTTGTTTTTGATTAAACACCGCTTTAGCTCTTACGCAGTAAGGGCAATAGTCACGCGAATATATAATAACTTTGGCCATCAATTAAAACCTTCTCGTTTGTTATTTTTTAGCTACAGGTAAATTAGCTGCTTGCCATCCAGAAAAACCACCTTTAAGAGTGCTAACCTGAGTGAAACCCGCTTTGTATAGTTTTCTTGCTGCAGGAATAGCCGTCATTCCTGCTGCACATACTACAATAATGGGTTTAGCTTTTGCTTTTTCAAGGGTTTGTAGCTCATTGTTGTTAATTTTTTCTGAGGTTAAATGCTGCGAACCAAGAATATGACCCTTTTTAAAATCATTTTCATTACGAATATCAACAACTAAGCCATCTTCTCTATTCATTAATAAAGTTAACTCTTGGGTATTGATTTCTTTAACGGGTGATACTTTACTTTTGATGGTGATAAAAGCTAGCACGGTAACAATGGCAACCCATGCCATAGATAATGCTGCGTTATTTTCAGCAAAGGTGATTAGTTGATCCATAATTATTTTCTACTCTATTAAACCAACGTACAGCTATTTGCACGTTTAATTGAAATTTTAAAGGTCACAAGTATACCTTTTGCCACTATAGTTTCCAGTATTTAAAATAAATAGTGTTCAATTGCAGACAATCCTAGCCGTGCGCCATTATATTTGGCAAAATCAAACAAGGTTTATACTAATACTAATTTGATTAAATCAATAGACAATACTCAGGGCTGCAAAATGACAAACAAAAAATCTACGGTACTACTCATTCTCGATGGCTGGGGATATCGTAAAGATAGCGATTCAAATGCAATATTCCACGCTAATACCCCAGTTATGGATGACTTGATGCAGCGCTGCCCAAACATGCTGATCGAAACATCGGGCATGGCGGTGGGTTTACCTGATGGACAAATGGGCAATTCTGAGGTTGGTCACGTTAATTTGGGCGCAGGTCGTATTGTTTACCAAGATTTCACTCGCATAACTAAAGCCATTGAAACTGGCGAATTTCAGCAGAACGAGACACTAATATCTGCAATTGATAGCACGGTAAATAATGATCACGCCTTACACGTATTTGGCTTACTGTCGCCAGGCGGCGTGCATAGTCATGAAGATCATATATTTGCCTTATTAGATATGGCCAAACAACGTGGGGCTAATAAAGTCTATTTACACGCCTTTTTAGATGGCCGTGATACAGCGCCGCGCAGTGCACAATCATCATTAGTTAAAGCCGAACAAAAGTTCGCCGAGCTTGGTAACGGTCAGGTAGCATCAATTATTGGGCGCTACTATGCAATGGACAGAGATCAGCGCTGGGATCGAGTTGAATTAGCGTATAACCTAATGGTTAGCGGCGAAGGATTACATACAGCAGAAAATGCAGTTACTGCATTAGCTGATGCTTATCAACGTGATGAAAACGATGAATTCGTAGGTGCTACCAGCATATTAGATAATAACGGTAAAGCAATTGCAATTAATGATGGCGATGCCATGATATTCATGAATTTCCGTGCAGATAGAGCGAGACAGTTTACCCGCTGTTTCACCGAAAGCGATTTCAGTGGTTTTGCTCGCAACAAACAACCTAAACTCGCTAAGTTTGTCATGCTTACACAATATGCAGCAAGCATCGATGCACCTTCAGCTTATCCGCCAGCTGAATTAAATAATGTACTGGGTGAGTGGATGGAGAAACATGATAAAACTCAACTACGTATTTCTGAAACAGAAAAATATGCGCACGTGACCTTCTTTTTCAGTGGCGGCCGTGAAGATACCTTTAAAGGTGAAGAACGTATTTTGATCCCTTCACCACAAGTCGCTACTTACGATTTACAACCTGAGATGAACTCAGCATTGCTCACCGACAAATTGGTTGCGGCCATCGAAAGTGGCGAGCATGATCTAATTATTTGTAATTACCCGAATGGCGATATGGTTGGTCATACAGGCAAGTTTGACGCAGCGGTAAAAGCCTGTGAAGCAGTAGACCAATGTATTGGTAGAGTTGTTGCGGCGCTTACTAAAACTGGTGGTGAATGTTTGATCACAGCCGATCACGGTAATGCCGAAATGATGGTTAATAACGTTAGTGGTCAAGCGCATACTGCTCATACTTGTGAACCAGTACCATTGATTTATGTTGGCCGCAATGCGATTGCTAGTGACACAGGTGCATTAAGTGATATAGCGCCGACCTTGTTACAACTAATGGCGATGGAGCAACCTATCGAGATGACCGGTAGCTCCTTAATGAAGGTTATTGATTAGTGATATTTATTTGTGTTTAAAGCGGTCTTAAGTTTGCTTAGCAAAATAAACCTACCCGGGCATTTCTTGAAAAAATGCTCGGTAGGATTTTACTGTTTATTATTGAATATCATGTTCATTAATCATGCGCACGCACAAGATAATTCAACCAAAAAAGATCTAAGTGACGTAAAGCAGCAGATAGAACAACAGCGATCTGATCTCAAGAAAAATAACCAACAAGTCAGTAAAATTGTACAGCGATTAAGGACTGACGATTTAGCGATAGCAAAAACTGCCGCTAAAATGAATGATATAAAACAGCAGCAAAAACAGACCAAACAACAGATAACCAAACTGATTAGCCAACAACAAGTATTACAAAAGCAAAAACAACAACAAGAAGAGGTATTAGCTGAACAAATACGGAGTGCTTATTCCGCCGGCCATCACGACTACTTAAAATTACTGTTAAATCAGCAAAGTCCTGGCAAAGTACAGCGTAGTTTGACTTATTATCAATATTTAAATGATGCCCGCATTAATAGCATAGAAAATTTTGAAAAAGTTATTGTTGAATTAAAAGCGGTTGAAGTCGAGCAACAACAGCAAGCTGAAAAGTTGCAAAAGTTAGTGCTGGCTCAACAACAAGAAAAACTCGAATTAGAGGGACAACGTACTAGTCGAAAAAACACCCTTAAGAGCCTTAATTCACAGGTACTGTCTAGTAAACAACGCTTAAATAAGCTTGAAGGCGAAGAAAAGTCACTTATTCACACGTTAGCTATAATTCAAGCGCGACTGCAACAAGCAAAAGAACTAAAAGGCTTAAGTAAGCTTAAAAACAAATTACGCTGGCCAGCTGCCGGCAGACTTGCCCATAAATTTGGCACTAAAAAACAAGGCTATTTACGCTGGAAAGGGGTACATATTAATGCTCGTTTAGGGAAGAGTGTAAAGACTATTCACAACGGTACTGTATTGTTTGCTGATTGGCTTAAAGGCTATGGCCTCGTTATTGTGATTGATCATGGAGAGGGCTACATGAGCTTATATGGGCATAATCAAGTATTGCTCAAAGGCGTAGGAGACAGAGTTGAAATTGGCGAGCCAATCGCTTTAGTAGGGCAAAGTGGTGGTCAAAGCCAAGCGGGTGTATATTTTGAAATTCGCCATAAAGGCAAACCGGTAAACCCTAAGCTTTGGTGTAAATAGCACAGATATGACTGTGCTGTAACAACAATCCATACAGTTTTATAGGCAACGATTAACCTCTCTTAATAACTAAAACATTAATAATTACTCACAAATCGCTGCTGATGCAGGTAAATAGCTTGCTAATAATCCACTGTAACGCCCAATCATAAAGGCTTGCTTAAAAACAGTTTTTTTTTGTTAAGTGCTCGATTTTATTGTTAATAGTTGTTACTCTGATGCTAACAATATGGAAATTTCCTGCTATGTATTAGAGCAGAAATTTAATTCAATCATTAATAAAAATAAGAATTCTCCTTTGCGCATTATTTTCTGTTTCATTATTTTTGTTTCAACGTCTGTCTTTGCCAATAACAAAGATAAAATTGCCATTGTCATTGATGACATTGGTTATAGAGCAACGGACAAAACTGCCTTACAACTTCCCAAACAAGTTACTTTTTCAGTACTGCCACATACACCATTTGGTCGTGACTTAGCTGAACAAGGTAACTTGCAACAACGGGAAATATTGTTGCATGTACCAATGGAATCAATAAACAATTTACTGCTCGGGCCGGGCGCTTTAACAAGCACCATGGATGAAGCGAATGTGAAGAAAACACTAGCGGCTTCTTTTGCTGATATCCCTCATGTAATTGGCATCAATAATCATATGGGTAGTTTACTCACGCAACAGTCTGCTCCTATGGCTTGGACTATGCAGTTTTTAAAAGATAATGATTTGTTTTTCTTAGATTCTAGAACCAGTAAATATTCACAGGCAGAATATATAGCGCAACGTCTAGGTGTGCCAAGTTTACATCGCCATATTTTTTTAGATAATAAAATTGATGAGCACTACATAGAGCAGCAATTTAAAAAACTAATCTCTAGTTGTAAGAGAAATGGCGCGGTCGTTGCCATTGCGCATCCGCACCCAGCAACGATAAAAGTATTAAAAAGAATGCTCCCTACTCTTGCTGCGAAAAATATTGAGTTAGTCACCATTTCACAACTCTTACCAACCGAGTCCAGCATCCAGTTAAGCCAACAAATCAATGGTAACGCTAGTAAGGACCAAGGCGAATAACTCGCTCCCTGATATTAACTCAGTCGTAGACTTTGTGGTTAAACTCCTTTCTAAGTAAATATTCCTAGTCGTCACATAGAACAGGCAATGGCTTCAATTTTTCTGTCGAGTCAGCTTAATTATGTCGCTTTGGTCGACTCTAAATGATTGCATATTTGCTTATAATAAAAATTGAAACTACAGTTAATCTATCCTTGAGAATTATTCATTATATTACAAGGATGGACAATTGAATTAATAGAATAATGAATATATTTCCTCTGGATAGGGAACTTCCTTTGCAAAAAGTCTTATTAGTAATTTTAACCTTCATCTCTACTCAGTGGTTATTTTCGAAAATTTCCTCTAATTCCAATATTTTGCTGTGGAAATTCCATCGTTTTTTTATAAAAAACACGTCCATATGGCACGAAATAGTATTAATGAATAAGCAACGCTTTAGAGTAAAATATTATGCCGAGGGTAAATATCTTTATGTGTTTAAAATTTTTGGTAGCAACAGATTACTTAAAATAACCCAGCAAGAGTTTTATCACAAATGTGATCATGTCAACGCCAAGAGAGCTGAGCAGAGCTGTCTGCTCATGAATCAACTCGCTGTCGCAAAATTGGCCCCTAAGTGTCAATATTTAGGGGGTTCTGCCCTCATTGTTGACAATGCAGGACCGCAAATAACCCTTGAGAAAATCAAGACACGCGATTGCATAATTACTTTTTTTTCTCTACTTAAAAACTGGTCTTTAAAGCATGGTATTGTAATACTTGATTTAAATGAGAATAATTGGTGCTGTAACGATGAGCAACTGCTTTTTGTCGATATTGATTGTGAAAAGACTTGCCGACTGCAAGAAATAAGATCTAATCCTGTAGTGAAAAAGAGAATTGACGTAAAAGCGTATAGTGATGATATCGAGGCTTTCGCGGCATTTTTAAACAAAGAAGAGCAGTTACTATGGAATTACCTCAAACAAGGCTAGTTTGATATTGTTGCTTGTATCTTTAGATTTTTCTAATCGATTCAGAGAACATTATCGGCAAAAGGCTTCCTTGGTCGGGCAAAGAATAACCTTTCTTGCCTCAATTCACTGTCTTTGCTTACGTAACTCAGGCGGCCATCTACCAATAGCTACTCATTATTGTCTATTTTTTTGTCGGCGGCGCTTGGGGGGTGTATTGCTCATAGCTAATTAAAATACATGCAATGCCTGCGTTTACTTAGTTTTAGTTATTCTGCGCTGTTTTTATCACAGATAAAGTAAAGTGTCGCTTTTAAATGGCCGGTTCATTAGATGGATCAAGCGGCTTATTTTATTTTTTCTGTAAAAACATGTGCAACGTACATTTCGGTTACAAAAAAATGCAATTATTTTTTTTCTCAATTGTACAAAATTAACTCGTTTTAAATTAAACATTTATTAATTTTAGTTTTTTGTAACTTATATAACCAGAGTTAACAATTGACTAAAAATCAACCGACCCTATTGACCTCACCACCTGTTCTATCATACCTTTCTCATCAGGATCTAATAAGAATAAATAACTTTCAGACCGTTTTATTTGGAGTTAAACCAATAAATTTGAGTTTGTGAGGGGTTTTGAAACTTTAGTTAAAGAAATCAAATTCGATTTTGAAATGAATTGTATAATGTTCAATTTGTTTTTAATAAGTCGTCTACGATATCTTTCCTAGCTTTCAAAGCTGTCCGGAATTTTTTGCATGTTAACTTTGAATTAACATAATAATAATAATAGACAATTTACTGCGTTAGCATGTGTCGACTTCACCTTTAGTGGAGTCTGAAATATTTTGTATTAGCAATTACTTGGCTTTTACTTACAGAAAACTTTGTAATAATAACGTTTGTCGTTTTTACGACTAAAACAGTGTTTTTACATATTTCGCCATTACTGGCGATGCACTTTATTGTGTACTTTCTTCTACTTGCCTGATTCGTCGGGTATTTCAACACACGTTTAATTCATAAAATCCCTTCATTTTTACATTTCAGTTAATGCTTTTAAGCATTTTTCGCAGATGTTAATCAAATCTTTATCGGCTAAATTTACCCCTTTTTGGAAGGTAATGCCGTGCTTTGATTACTATCTATTTGGCGATTTAAGAATAATATATTTTTAAAACCGTCTTATTAGTTTTCATATATCAATTAAAAATTGGAGAAACATTGTTGTGTTTTTAAATAATATTTTAATAAAAATAACAAGCAGTTCGACCAAAGTACTAACTGCAACGCTAATCGCGTCATTACTATCATTTTCTGCTACGGCAACGGCGGCAAAAAATAATGATAAAGGTAATAAACAACCAATTTCGGTTACTAGTCAAACACCTGCAGCCAACGCTGATAATGTTGCAATAAATACCAACATTAAAGTGAATTTTTCAAACTCAATCGAGTCTGGGGCGGTTAAGGCAACGATAAAGGTGTCAAATTCACAGGGGACAGTCAGCGGTACGAGTAGCATTTCTAATGCAAGGCTTACCTTTACCCCGTCAGAAAATTTAGATTCTGCAAGCGTATACACAGTTACTGTCGGCTCTGCATCATCATCTAAAAAGGAAATAGTTCAAACCAGTTGGGCCTTCACCACAGCCCCTGCGGCGGTAGATCCAGAAGAGCCCGTTTCGCCAATCACAGTTACTAGCCATACTCCACGACATGACGCTACTGGTGTGGCAATCAATCCAAGCATCGAAGTGAACTTTTCAGAATCCATTGATTCGTCTGAGGTTCAAGCAACTATCAATGTGAGAAATGCACAAGGCGCAGTTGCTGGCAGCACGGTTATCTCTGATGCAACACTTACCTTTATCCCGTCAGCTGATTTAGAAAATGACAATGTATACGAAGTTTCTATCGGCTCTGCAGCTACATCTGCAAGAGAAATTAAAGCAACCAGTTTTGATTTTTCCACTGCTGTAGCTC
>JBFONS010000012.1:0-154241 GCA_040779355.1 Colwelliaceae bacterium BS250
GCTTTAGACTGCTATCGAGCTTGGCCAGCATGATTTAACCTTATTGAAGAAAACACCATAATAACTACCAGTAACAATTAAATATTGCTTTAGACTGCTATCGAGCTTGGCCAGCATGATTAAACCTTATTGAAAAAAACGCCATAATAACTACCAGTAACGATTAAATATTGCTTTAGACTGCTATCGAGCTTGGCCAGCATGATTTAACCTTATTGAAGAAAACACCATAATAACTACCAGTAACGATTAAGTATTGCCTTAGACTACTATCGAGCTTGGCCAGCATGATTAAACCTTATTGAAAAAAACGCCATAATAACTACCAGTAACGATTAAATATTGCTTTATATTTCTGTCTAATGTCACAAACATTATTTAAACCTAGTTGATAGAATCGCGTTAAATACTACGTGCAACTTTTAGCATCAATTCAGCAGTACGATTCGCATAGCCCCACTCATTGTCATACCACAAATACATTTTCAGCTGAGTGCCATTCACCACCATAGTGGATAATGCATCAACAATACATGAGCGCGGATCGGTTTTATAATCTACCGATACTAAAGGGCGCTCTTCATAACCCAAAATACCTTTAAGTTCACCGGCAGCTGCGGCCTTCATTAACTGATTAACTTCATCCTCACTGGTGTCACGTTGCATTTCAAAAACGCAATCAGTCAGAGAAGCGTTCGCTAGAGGTACTCGCACTGCATGGCCATTTAAGCGACCTTTCAATTCAGGGAATATATGCGTAATAGCCGTTGCCGAACCGGTTGTGGTGGGGATTAAACTTATGCCACAAGCACGTGAACGGCGTAAATCTTTATGCGGTGCATCTAGTATGGTTTGGGTATTGGTAATGTCGTGAATAGTGGTCATGCTACCGTGCTTAATACCAATACTTTGTTGCAATACTTTAACCGCTGGCGCCAAGCAGTTAGTGGTACAAGATGCAGCGGAAACAATATCAAACGTTTCGGGGCAATATAAATGGTCATTAACACCCATCACAATATCTAACACACCGTCTTGTTTAACAGGTGCTGTGACCACAATTTTTTTAACACCTTGGTCTAAATAAGCTTGTAAAAGTTGCTTGGTTTTCATTTTACCTGAAGCTTCAATCACTAAATCACAGCCCGACCAATCGGTATCATCAATAGCACAATTCATCGACGTGCTGATTTGTTGCGAACCAATACAAATAGTTGTGCCATCTGCTTTAGCGTCTTCAGTCCAACGACCATGGACAGAATCAAAATTAACTAAATGCGCTAATGTTGGGGCATCGCCAGCAGGATCATTAATATGCACAAACTCAATTTCAGGCCACTGCCAAGCGGCACGAAACACTAAGCGCCCCATACGGCCAAAGCCATTAATTCCAACTTTAATTTTCATAAATTTACCTATTAATTAAGTGTTACAACATTGCTGCTGTCTTTGCGGGCGATCACCCATACAATTAAGTTGAGTAATTACCTTAGTGATGAGTTGTGGATTCTCTTTATTACACGATTGAAGCGTAGTAATACACCAAGTAGGCAAAGATGAGTTTAATGAATAATATATCCATTGCCCTTGTCGTCTTGATGTTAAAATATTGGCGGCTTTGAGTAGCGCTAAATGTCGGGATATTTTCGGTTGCGATAACTCAAGCGCACTGCAAAGTTCACAGACACATAACTCTTGTTCAACACTAATTAATAACAAGATAGTGAGGCGAGTTTGGTCAGCCAAGTTTTTGAAAAATGTAATCGCATGCATAAAATCACCTAAACTTATAACCGTCAGTCGCACTTATCGCTAGAAAATGATTCATACCAATCCCATTAAATATCTGCTCATTTTTAATGGTTAAAACGAATAACTACTGCTTTATTAAATTAATAAGTACGACTGCATGGACGCAGAAGGTAGAGCGACGCAGGATGCTAAAGCCGAGAACAACTACTTACTAAATTTAATACATTGTATTTATCCGTTTTTCCTCATGAAAAAGTAGATCACATACTTAATGGGTTTGGTATCACTCAGCAATGAGTATAATATAATTCAAACAGTATATATGGATAATCATATATACTAAACAATAAATTTGTATTATTACAGGTATAAAAAAGGCAAGCGTTAGCTTGCCTGAGTAATCAGAATGTGGTGTTAGATGAAGATGTCTTTATTCAGTTATATGCTTTGTACTTGCAATTTTATGCTTTGGATTTAAATCATCATTATGACTAAAGTGAGTACCTTTAAGCATTAAGTGCGCTTGTAGACCTGTTTTAGTTAAACGATAAAAAGTTAAATCACCTACGACAAGGCCATCAGTTGCTGATGTTTTAGCACTAGCTTCTGCTTCTTCATTAAATTCCCAACCTCTATCTATAAATGACTGCATCGCAATTTCAGTATTAAATATCACAACAACACTAAAATTTTGGCCTCCAACACCTAAACCTACACCGGCCTCAACTACATCCATATATGTTTTTTCGCCGGTAATATTATTATATACCGCGCCTTGGCCACTGCCCGTTGAGACAAATATTAGATTTAACTCACCCGCATTGAAAATAGCGAAACCTGGCGCTTCATTAATTTTATGCAATGTACCAGGACTAAATTGTTCCATGTCACCAAGCACATTCATATGCTTGTTAGCGATCGACGCACGTGAATCATCTGTTGATGAACAGGCAGCTAATAATAAAGCGGTAATAATAATGAATATATTTTTCATCAGCGGATCTCTATCTAATGCTTGCAAATAATTAACAATAGTATAAAGAATAAATAACACTTATTTGTGGTAAAACTGTTGTTACTTTGTTGATAAATGTAACTAACACGCGCTACCAAGATAACTACAATAAATAGTTATCTTGGTAGCATTTACAATAAACGACGATTAGTTCAAATCTTCATTTTTAACGTATTTAGTGCCTTTCAAGGTAACTTGTAATGCCAAACCGGTTTCAGTTAATTGATACACAGTGATATCGCCAATAGTTACACCACCGCCAATTTCACCGCCATTGTCACTTGCTTTGGCTGCAGCATCAGCTTCACCTCCGAATCCCCAACCTTCTTCAACAAAACGATCCATCGCTTCTACTGTGTGGAATACAAATACTGCGCGGAAATCCTTAGCACCTAAGCCAAGACCAATTCCACCTTCATACATGTCCATATAAGTCTTACTATTGGTTGCGTTATTTTGTACAACGCCAAAACCACCACCAGCGGCGACAAAGATCAAATTAATTTGCGCATTACTGAAAGTCGCATAACCAGGAGCTGCATTGATTTTTGCCAGAGCACCAGGACTTGCTGTTTCGACATCGGCAAGAACCTTGCTTTGCATTTTTGCGATTTCATTTCTTTGCTCAGTGGGTGTATCGCCTGATGCAGAACAAGCTGATAACATAATTGTTGCAATTAACACGAGTAATTTTTTCATTAAATGTTTCCTTTATTATTAATATTTTCAAATCATTAATAAAACAATAACATAACTATAAAATAAAACTATTGCTACTTGGTTATCAATTTGAGTGACAAATGTGATTAATACATTCAGCAGACAATTACAGAAACCATGCCATCCTTGGCGTTTCTAAGTTATTTCGTCCCTGAAATAAAAAACTCCTGATGGTATATTGCCATAGGAGTTTAAGAGATAATTGCAGACTTATATTTAATTAATATTAATCAATACTGACTAAGTTACCTTTGTCTTGTAACCATTCTTTACGATCGCCAGCACGCTTTTTCGACAACAACATATCCATTAACTCCATGGTGCTATCGAAATCATCTACCGTTAATTGTACTAAGCGGCGAGTATTCGGGTCCATGGTTGTTTCACGCAATTGTAGAGGGTTCATTTCACCCAAGCCTTTAAAGCGCTGTACGTTTACTTTGCCACGTTTCTTTTCTGCTTCAATTCTATCGAGTATGCCATCTTTTTCTTGTTCATCAAGGGCATAGAAAACCTCTTTACCTACATCAATACGATACAGTGGCGGCATAGCAACAAACACATGCCCCGCTTGTACTAGAGGTAAAAAATGCTGTGTAAATAAAGCACATAATAGAGTGGCGATATGCAAACCATCTGAATCGGCATCCGCTAGGATACATATTTTTCCATAACGCAATGTAGATAAATCGTCACTGTCTGGGTCTATCCCTAAGGCAATAGAAATATTATGAATTTCTTCTGATGCTAGAATTTGCCCTGAATCTACTTCCCACGAATTTAAAATTTTACCACGCAAAGGCATGATTGCTTGGATATCGCGATCGCGGGCCTGCTTAGCACTACCGCCGGCTGAATCACCCTCTACTAAGAATAACTCGGTACGAGATAAATCTTGCGAGCCACAATCGGTAAGCTTGCCAGGTAATGCGGGTCCTGAAGTGATTTTTTTACGAACAACTTTTTTGCTCGCTCGCATACGTTTTTGCGCATTAGCAATACAAAATTCAGCAAGGGTTTCAGCAATACTGGTATGTTCATTAAGCCATAAACTAAATGAGTCTTTTACAACGCCAGAAACAAATGCGGCACATTGTCTTGATGATAAACGCTCTTTGGTTTGGCCAGCAAATTGTGGATCTTGAATTTTAACCGACAATATATATGAACACTTATCCCAAATATCATCCGGTGTAAGTTTAATTCCGCGCGGGATCAGATTGCGAAATTCACAAAATTCACGCATAGAATCAAGCAGTCCTTGACGTAAACCGTTAACGTGCGTACCGCCTTGAATAGTAGGTATTAGGTTTACATAACTTTCACCAACACATTCACCACCTTCAGGTAACCAACAAACGGCCCAATCCACGGCTTCTTGTTGCGAAACGAACGTACCTAAAAATGGTTCTTCAGGTAAATTTACGTAGCCTTTTACCGCTTCTTTCAAATAGTCTTCAAGGCCATTTTCGTAGCACCACTGCAGTTTTTCATTAGTATTTTTGTCGTGAAACTTTATTATAAGTCCTGGGCATAACACCGCTTTCGCTTTCAATATGTGCTTCATTTTCGTCACTGAAAACTTAGGACTATCAAAATAACTAGCATCAGGCCAAAAATGAACTTTAGTACCGGTATTACGTTTACCGACAACACCAACTTCGGTTAAATCAGATACTTTTTCGCCATGTTCAAACGCCATTTCATATACTTTTTGATCGCGTCTGACACTTACTTCTACTCGATTAGATAAAGCATTTACGACTGAAATACCTACCCCGTGTAAACCACCTGAAAACTGATAGCTTTTACCTGAAAATTTACCGCCAGCATGTAAACGACAGAAAATGAGTTCAACCCCAGGGACGCCTTCTTCCGGGTGGATATCGGTAGGCATACCTCGACCATCATCGGTTACTTCTAACGATTGATCTTCGTGTAAAACCACAGAAATATTTTGTGCATGTCCGGCAAGGGCCTCATCGACAGAGTTATCGATAACCTCTTGACCAAGATGATTTGGTCGCATAGTGTCGGTATACATACCAGGACGACGACGTACCGGGTCTAAGCCACTTAATACCTCGATGGAGTCGGAATTGTATTGATCAGTCATGAATTCTTCTAGCCATTAAATTGTTATCACAATTGTTATTATTAATTTTATTTAGTAGTTGTTGATAATTGGAAAAATTTTACAATTTCGGGCAGCATATTAGCAAAATTGATAAAGCTATGATCGCCGCCGTGTTGCACAATCAACTTACAATGTTGGTATTTTGTCACTGCCTGTTGATAATCTAACACTTCATCCCCTGTTTGTACCATAACAAAAAACTTTTTTTCTGCGCTGACTGCTCGCTCTAATGCTTTTAATTGCATCATATGTTGCTCGGTTACTTGATAAATCTCACCGGTATAAGGGTTGGTTTGTTCGCCAAGATGCTCGGCAAGTAACTCGAAA
The DNA here is from genome assembly GCA_040779355.1 of Colwelliaceae bacterium BS250. Lineage (GTDB taxonomy): Bacteria > Pseudomonadota > Gammaproteobacteria > Enterobacterales > Alteromonadaceae > Thalassotalea_A. Next base: position 5,952 of record JBFONS010000012.1, read on the forward strand.
GGTCTGACCGCAGGATTTATCAGTACCGCAGGAACTTGATATTTATCGACTAAATAAGTCGCAAAGTAACCACCAAGCGATGAGCCCGTTAAATACCAATCGACGTCAGGATCCGCCTCTATAATTTGACAAAGTTGAATAATTGCCGCATTCGGAGTCGATGCTAATTGTGGACAAATCACCTCTATATCAACAAAGTTATCTGCGATATATGCTTTAGTTAACTCAGCTTTAAGAGATTGCGGAGAACTATTAAAGCCATGAATGACTAATACTTTTTGTTTTGACTTCATTATTTAGTTATTTCATTATAATTGCAGATGGCGATTTTGGTAAAATGATATACCAATAACTGGCTCATAAATACCGTAATTCGGTATCAATATCACCATCAAGAGTTAGGTTTAATAAACGTAAACCTGGCCCTATAGGTAGGGGCGAAACAGTATCTGCTTTTGGATCAAATTGAATAGACGTTGCAGGACAAGTATAAACAGGTGCGTTATTGTTCTCACTTGCGGCTAGCGTTAGCCCTTGATGTATATGACCACAACATATTGCTTTAATCGCCTCACACTGATTTATTACTTGCCAAAATTCAGTTTTATTTTGTAAGCCGTGTTTATCAATAAAATAGCCGACATCAATGGGGTGATGATGGGTAAACAACAATTCGTGTTTTGTATTCAATGATTGGCTTTTACTAACAGTAGGAATCATCAGTTGCAATTTATCAATATCAACATTACCTGCTGGTGTAGCACTTTTAGAATCAATTAAGCGTAACCGCCAAGAACCAAGTTCAATCACTTTATCTGCTTTAATTAATGGATGAACTAAATTATTCGCCAATAAACTAAAGTCATCATGATTACCTGCTAACCAATATAATGGGCAAGTTAAACCAAACTCAGTGACCGCTCTATCGAAAGCAAGCACAAAATTTTGATACGACTTAGGACTATGATCCTGAGTTAAATCACCGGTAAATACAATGAGATGTAATTCAGGGATGGTTGCTAACTCAGCAAAAATATTACATAGATTTTGGTAAACATTACAGCCATGGTGCAATGCATTAATATCAGCGAATAAATGGCTATCGCTGATTTGGGCAATAATCGTTTTTTTTAAACGATTATCAGTGCAGTGGCCCGAACTATTGTTCATTATTAAGTTTCACTGCAGTTTGTCCTTGGCTTAAGCATAGCTTTAACCACTGTGCGAGAAAATGATGATTTTGTTGCTTTTCATCGGGTTGATGCATTTTATCATTTGGATAATCGTACCTAGGTTTTATTTGCCTTATATACTGACTCTCGACAACTTCGGCAAGCCTGGCATCATGATAAATACGAATAAGCATACATGGCTTATGGTATTTAGAGGTTAGATTTGAAGAAGGTAAATCTAGCTGTTTAAATTCAATGAGCTGGGTATATTTAGTTTTTTCTTTAACGTGTAGTGAGAATGTTAGATGTTCATTAATGAAAAACTCACGGCGGTCACCCGCAACATCCAGATCGCCTAACAAACGCAATAATAGCATGTAGTTAATTTCGAAACTGTTGATTAAGCCTTTAAGGCTGGGTTTATAATTAGCCATCTGATACCAAATTGATTATATATCTGTTCATTTTTAATGGTATAAATATATACGTAATGCACTGGATTAATATTACTTAAGCAATGTTTTATAATTAAGTGCAAGCCATTGTAAACCAATGATCGTCGATGCATTATTTACTTTACCTGTATTTAGCCAGGTGAGTGCTTGCTCGCGAGAAACAACATGACTGAGAATATCTTCATTCTCTTCTTCCAAACCGGCAATAGCGCCGCCATGGTAAGCACTCAAATCAAGCAACGCAATATAAAGAAATAAATTTTCACTGGTGCCACCGGGGCTTGATAAAAAATTCATCACGTGATGAATTTGATCCGGTTTAATGATAAGTTTAGCTTCTTCTTCTGCTTCTCTAATCGCAACATCTACTGGGCTTTCATTTTCGCCGAACATACCGGCAATAAACTCTAACAACCAAGGGCTGCTATTTGTTCGTAATGCGCCAGCCCGAAATTGCTCAATCAATACCACTTTATCTAAAACAGGATCATAAGGAATTACAACGACAGCGTCACCTCGTTCGAATATTTCTCGAGAAAATTCAGGACTCCAACCACCAGAAAACAATTTATGCTTTAGTTGATATTGATCAATACGGAAAAAACCACGATATTTATTATCTCGCGACTTAACCATAACGTCACTACGGTCAAACTGTTGTAATTTGTGATTTTGTGTCATAGATTGTAATTCTTATAGTGATAACAGTGTCTTGAAAACAAATTATGTTACACTTTATCTTAGTTGCAATTAAAATATATCTTCAGCATAGCATTAAATACGGTTACACTTTGTACGCTTTCGCGGTAATTAGTGTAACTAAGGAATCTAAACCATGGCAAAAAAATTAAACTCACTTCTTGTGGGCATGTTGTTAGCAGGCACAAGTCAAACAGTGTTAGCTCAAGATCTACAAGAAATCTATCAGCTTGCATTACAAAATGATCCAACAGCTTTAAAAGCACTGGCTCAATTTAATGCAGCACAAGAAAAGATTGAACAAGCGCGCTCAGTTTTACTGCCGCAAATTGCTGCAAATGCATCTTATACTAATGGTGAAGTTGAAACTGACAATACGACAGTTGAATCGACAAGCACGCGAGTAAGTTTAGACTTAAACATGCAGTTGTATCATCACAATAGCTGGATTATTCTAGACAACTCAAAAAAAATAGCACATCAAAGTGATATTAATTATCAGTTTGTTCAACAACAATTAATTACTCGTGTCACTGAGGCTTACTTTAATGTATTAGCAGCTTACGATGGTTTAGAGTTTGCTGTAGCAGAGAAAAAGTCAATTGAACGTCAATTAGAACAAACAAAACAACGTTTTTCTGTTGGTCTAACTGCTGTAACGGATGTACATGAGGCGCAAGCTCAATACGATAACTCTGTAGCAGAAGAAATTAAAGCGCAAAATACTGTGTATCAATCGGAAGAAGCATTACGTGAAATCACCGGTAGTTACCCAAGAGATTTAAACGTATTAAACACCACTATTTTTAATCCGTTTATGCCAACACCAAATAATGCAGATGATTGGCAACAATTGGCTGAAGCGAAAAACTTACAGTTAATTTCGCAAAAAATCAGTATGGACATTGCTAAAGAAAATATTGATCTTTCAAGCTCGGGGCATTTACCAACATTAAGCTTAAATGCAAGTGTTGGCACAAGCGAGTCTGATAGAGAAACAGATCCAACATCGGCTCTTGATTATGATGGGTTAGAGCAAGATGACTACTCAATCGGTGTAACATTATCTGTACCGATATATTCAGGTGGTAACACCAGCTCACAAGTGCGTGAAGCTCAACAAAACTATGTTGCTTCTAGCCAAGATATGCAAATAACATATCGTGGAGTGGTACGAGAATCTCGTAATTCATTTAACTCAGTGGTAGCAACAATTTCGGGTGTGAAAGCATTTGAGCAATCGGTAATTTCTGCAGAAAGTGCATTAAAAGCAACGGAAGCCGGTTTTGAAGTTGGTACTCGTACTATTGTTGATGTATTAGAAAGTACTCGTAATTTGTACAACGCTAAGCGTAATTTATCAACTACGCGTTATCAGTACATTATTAATATGCTGAGTCTTAAAGAAGCTGCAGGTACAATTTCAGAAAAAGATATTGTGGCAATTGGTAAAGTACTAGTTAACCCGTAAACCTCAGTAACATCTAATAAAACGTCAGATTTATCTGACGTTTTTTTTGTCTTTTTTTAGCGAAAAAAAATTTAATGAAATTGCGATAAAGTAGTTTTTAGGAAATTAGACTTAGAATTTATGCATAGCTAAACAGACCTGAAGTTTTGGATATGACTATTTTGGATAGGACTATTTAGAAAATTATAATATGCGGCTTAACTTAAAAGCTAGGCCGCACCTTAGACTAATATCAAGTTGCTTAATTGATATTATTGAATCAATGACTAATCGTTTAAACGAATAGTATTGATAATTTCGGTGGTTGAAATACCTTCTTCAAAGTTTAACACTTCAACTTGTCCACCCGCTTGCAGCACTTCTTTACCGCCGGCAATATCTGCGACTTCATAATCGCCGCCTTTAACGAGGATATTTGGTAATAAGTTAGCGATTAAACGTTGCGGCGTGTCTTCACTAAAGCTAACCACCCAATCAACAGCGCCAAGGCCAGCCAATACAGCCATACGTCGATCAACTGGATTTACCGGTCGGCCACTGCCTTTAAGACGTTTCACCGAAGCATCATCATTTACCGCAACAATTAATCGGTCACCTAATTTTGCCGCTTCCGATAAATAAGAGACATGCCCGGCATGTAAAATATCAAAGCAACCATTGGTCATTACAACATTCTCGCCACGCCTTTTTGCTTGTTGGAGAATAATTTCAAGTTGATCTTCTGTTACTACACCTGAACCACTTTCTTGCCCAGAGAGTAAGGCTTGTGCTATTTCAACCTCACTTACCGTTGATGTGCCTAACTTACCAACAACTATGCCTGCTGCTGCATTTGCTAATCCACTTGCTTGCGCAAACGATGAACCGGCGGCAATTGCTAAAGCTAAGGTTGCGATTACCGTATCGCCGGCACCAGTAACATCGTAAACTTCTTGCGCTTGAGTCGGAATATGCAATTCATTTTCATTGACTCGCAGTAACGTCATACCATGTTCAGAGCGGGTCACTAACAATGCATCTAACTCGAGATCAGCAAGTAGTTTTTGCCCTTTAGTCACTAAATCGGCTTCATCGACACAATGGCCAACGACCGCTTCAAATTCTGAGAGATTTGGTGTGAGTAGAGTTGCACCACGATATTTTTCAAAATCGGATCCTTTGGGATCGACCAAAACGGGGACATTATTTTGTTTGGCAATGGCAATTAACTGCTGTATTTCAGATAACGTGCCTTTGTCGTAATCAGAAAGGAGTAACAAATGATGCTGACTGATACGCTGTTCAACGATAGAATTTAACTCAGTTTTATCTAAATCTTTAAATGAATCTTCAAAATCTAATCGCAGTAATTGCTGATTACGACTTAATACTCGTAATTTGGTGATGGTTGGCACATTACTATTACGAGAAAACTGACAAATCACATCCATTGCGGATAAACGAGTATCAAGAGAGTCCGCAACTTCATCATCTCCGGTTAATCCAGACAATGTTACTTGTCCACCTAAAGTCGCAATGTTTAAAGCAACGTTGGCCGCACCGCCGGGCCTATCTTCACGATTACTGATTTTAACAACCGGTACAGGAGCTTCTGGAGAAATTCGCCCTGTAGGACCAGACCAATATCGGTCGAGCATAATATCACCGACAACTAAGACGCGTGCTTCATTAAAATTTGGAATTTCTACTTTCATACCGGCTTCCATATTGGATATAATATAACATCCAAAGCATTAAATTTTAAATTGGGTTAAGATAAAGCATAAGTGCTAATCTTAAAACTGACAATTTTTAATTGTCATAGTATAAGCTTTTCAAAGAGTTGATGTAACCTTGAGTAAAAATAAATCGATACAAACTAAGCTAAAAGCTAGCTTTTTATTACCTAAATACTGGTTAACATGGTTAGGTTTCATAATATTATGGAGCATTTCTTGGCTTCCTTACAAGTTACAGCTTGCCATGGGCCGCGGGTTAGGTCGCCTGATGATGGCAATGGGTGGCAGTCGCTTAAAAATTGCCCAAAAAAATATCGATTCATGTTTCCCTGAATTAAGTGATGCTGGACGAGCAAAAATGCTTAAACAAAATTTCGAAAATACCGGCATTGCCTTATTTGAAACGGGTATGGGTTGGTGGTGGCCAGATTGGCGCATTAAACGAAAAATTCATGTGACTGGTTTAGAACATATTGAAGCGCTAAAAGCTCAGGGTCACGGCGTATTATTATTAACCATGCACAATTTATGTTTGGAATTTGCCGGGCGTGCAACCGGGCATATACATCCAACAGTGTGCTTTTACAGGCCAAATCATAATGCTTTATGGGAGTACTTCCAACATAAAGGCCGCGTTAGGTCGAACGAGTTTATGATTGAAAAAACAGATATAAAGGGCATGATAAAGGCACTGCGCAATAAAAAGACTAGCGTTTATTTACCTGATCAAGATTATGGCCGTAAACGTTCAATATTCGTGCCTTATTTTAACGAACCGAAAGTGGCGACAACATTTGGCACCTTGATGTTCGCTAAAGTAAAAAACGTTAAAACAATACTGATGATCCCAAGTCGTTTACCTGACAACAGTGGCTATAGTTTAGCATTTCAACCTGTGCTTGAAGACTTTCCCAGTGGCGATGATGAACAAGATCTTACTCGCTTAAATCAACATTTAGAAAAAGCTATCAGGAAACAACCTGAACAATACATGTGGTTGCATCGACGCTTTAAAACTCGACCTGAAGCAAGCGATCCGAAGTTTTACGACGAATAACTCCCCCTAATACCTCATACCTCATACATGTAGTTTTTGGCGGATAATATTCTTATTAAACCGCCAAATACATTTTACCCATTACGCTATTTCAAAGAGCTTAAATACTTAAATATTTTTGCCAAATAGTTGTTACATTCTGTCGCTCGCTGGCTAAAGTATCTATCGCAATCAAGGTATCGTTATTTTGCAGAACTTGTGCATGCCCTAAATCCCTTAATTCGCAATAAGCATTAGATAATTGCAACTGCTCGCTGGTTGAAATTAAGTTATTTTCGGCGAGTAATTGCAATATTCTTATATTGTCGGAAAACTCAGTTAACTGCGGATATTGATGACTATGAGCAAGTACTAGAAACTGCGCGATAAACTCAATATCAGCCAAACCACCAACACACTGCTTAATATCAATTAACTCTGACGAACTCTTATCAAGATGATCGCGCATACGTTTACGCATTTTGATAACTTGTTCAGCTAATGGTATTAATTCTCTTTGGCTCGCCAAAATAGTATGCCTAATGGTGGTAAATTTTTTATCTAAACTCATATCACCACAAATAAAACGAGCCCGAACCAGCGCTTGGTGCTCCCAAGTCCAGGCATCAGTTTTTTGATACTTTTCGAAACTATCGATATGCGCCACCATCAAACCAGATTTTCCTGAAGGTCTTAGGCGCATATCAGCTTCGTATAAAATGCCATTACTGGTACGGGTATTAAACAAGTGCAAAATACGCTGTGCCATTTTCACGTAAAATTGAGTTGCTGATATTTGCTTGTCACCTGAAGTCACATCATCAACTGCGCAATTATGGACAAACACTAAATCTAAATCTGAGCCATAACCTAGCTCAATACCACCTAATTTGCCGTAACCTAACACGGCAAATTTTTTGTCATCATTACCTAAAGTTGTTTTAGGTTGCCCATACCTATGCACCATTTGTTGCCAAGCCATATTTACAGCTTCATTAACGATAGCTTCAGCCAATACGGTTAAATGATCGCTTACTTGCATAACCGGTAAAATATCGGTGATATCTGCGGCGGCTATCTTCAACTGTTTGGCTTGTTTAAATTGACGTAAGCCTTCCATTTGCGCTTCTAAATCATCTTCAGGAATGCGAATGAGTGCTTCACTAATCAGTTGCGGGTAGCTTGCAAAAGTAGGAATATCATACAAAATTTTAGGGTCGATAAGTTCATCGAGCAGTAAGGGGAATTTTGCTAAATATGTGGCAATCCACTCACTCGCCCGGCAAAGCTTTAATAATTGCTTAAACGCCGCCGCATTTTCATAAAGTAACTCTAAATAAGCGGTACGAGAAACAATTTTATTTAGCACCGACAGCGTTCGCTCTAAGGTAATATCAGGTTGTTTCTCGGTAGTTAATAATTCCAACAACACAGGTAATAGTTTATCGAGAATTAACGCGCCACGTTGACCAATACTGCGTTTTTTAATATCGAGTTTAAAATGACTAATAATTTTATGTATTGCTGGCGCGGGCCAATTGGATTGATTTTGCAATATCCATGCAATCGACTCTTCTTCATCCCATGAAGCATGCCAATAGGTAACCCAATGCTCACTGGCATTACTGCTTTGTTCGCTATCTTCACCAATGAGTAACTTAAACTCTTGGTGTACCGATTGCATTTGTTGTTGGCAGGCGGTTAAATATTCAGGCCAAGTAGTAAACCCCATATAATGGCATAAACGCGCTTGGTTCTTATCATCAACTGGCAGCTGCTGAGTTTGTTGGTCGTTAAATGCTTGTATGGCATTTTCACTGCGGCGTAAGAAAAAATAGGCATCTTTTAATGTTTGCGCACTGTCTTTTGACAGTGAATCGTATTCAATCAATAAAGCCAGTGCGGTTAATAAATTGCGCTCTTGTAAACCGGGTTCGCGACCACCACGAATTAATTGAAATACTTGCACAATAAATTCGATTTCTCGAATACCTCCGGCACCTAATTTTATATTGTGTTGTAACTGCTTACGTCTCGCTTCTTGGCTGATCATAGCCTTCATCCGGCGAAAACTTTCAATAACACTAAAATCAATATAACGGCGATAAATAAAAGGTCTTAACATTTTACTTAACTGCTTATGGTATTGACTATTACCAACGAGTCGCGCTTTGAGCATGGCATAGCGTTCCCAATCTCGACCTTGATCTTGGTAATAGTTTTCAATGGCCGCAAAACTCATCACCAATGGACCACTTTCACCAAATGGCCTTAGACGCATATCCACACGAAAGACAAAACCATCAACGGTAATTTGATTTAAAGCGGTGATCAATTTTTGTCCAAGGCGAGTGAAATATTGCTGATTATCAATAGCACGTCTTACGCCTTGAGTTTGTCCTGATTCAGGATAAGCAAAAATCAAATCGATATCAGAGGAAAAATTGAGTTCTTTACCACCTAATTTCCCCATTGCATAGACGAGTAAAGGCTGTTCGATGCCATCACTATTTTGCGGCTGTCCCCACAACGTTTGGCAATAAAGCGAAAGCCAATTTAACGCACCTTCAATTAATTCATCCGCTAAAGCAGATAAATTAGCTAAGCAAATTTGCATATCAACGTGCTGACATAAGTCTGCTATCGCTATGCCCACTAAATACTTGCGACGTATTAGGCGTAAACTTTTATGCAAATCAGCTTCATTCTCACTGTTAACAAGAGCATCACTGATGAGCTGCGAAAGTGGTAATGGCGATGAAAAATCCAGTTCTAGTAACTCAATAGTCCACTGAGGCTGACTTAAAAGTTGATCATAAACAAAGTCACTTAACGTAAACGCATACTTATATAAGGCAATTTGCTCACCATTGAGTTGCTGTACAACATCTGGTGCATGTTCAGAAAAATGCTGCCAACAGTGATTTTTCCGTTGACTTAATATTGGAGACAAAGGGTTTAAACTTGAGTCATTCATGACGAACTAACAGCCTTATTTTAGCGTTACAGTATGCAACCGCTTACAAATTAAACATCAACATTAATAGACATATTATGTCGTTGATGCTATTAATATATGCATTAATACCTTAGCATTTTTGAAGGAAATGAGCAGGAATGCAATCAATAAAATTTGTAATATTTGTTTTTTTATTTTGCCTCAGTGGTTGTGGCGACCCTTTAGTTGCACAAATTAAAGGGCAACTGCCGATTACCGAGCAACGCGTTAGCTTACTTGGCACGGCTTTAGAGTCCGATCAGGTAAGAAATGCCAATTTAATTAATCAATACGCCACGCGCGTGTTAGCACTTAAACCTGAATTAGAACCCCTAATTACTGAATTTAAGAAAGATGCGACCACTTCAGGTCCTATGTATTTAGCTCTGCTCGATAGATTAAAAACAGTAAAAACCCAGCCACAAATGTTTAATAGTAATCAGGCTATTTATGATGAATTACTTAATATTTACCAAGCGGCCGATAGTACTTTATATTCTGATGCATTGAGCGACCCACTTAATGTTTTAGCTGACATGTCTAACGGTACCCTTCCTAGAGTTAACTCATTATCAAAACAACAAAGCTTAGCGGCAAATAACGCTCAAGACTTTGGTACAGGCGAACAACTCGTTGGTAACCCGAGTTATGGCCAGTGGCAAAACAATAGCTCTGGCACGTCTTTTTGGGCTTGGTATGGCATGTATTCTATGATGGGTAATATGTTTGGCGGTAATCGAATTGGTTATGATACTTGGGGCCGTAATCGTGGCTACAGTTACTATAATGATTATGGTCGCAGTCGTTATACCTCTCCTTCGCAAATGCGTACTCAAAACCAAGTGGAAACCCGCACCAGAAAGTCATTTGCCAGTAAAGGGCAAAAATATACCAGTACCTACAGTAAAAATCGTACTGGCTCTTCTGGGTTATCTAAGCAAAGTAAAAATGCGCAAGCAAGTGCGACTCGATTTAGAAATAGCAGTGCCAACAAATCTCGCTTTGCTAGCAAATCAAAATACGCGAACAATGCTAGTTTCAGAAATAGTAAAACCACCACATCACGCGGCTTTCGTAGCGGTAAATAACAGGAATTTCGATGAACAATTTATTTAACATTATGCATATCAATCAAGAAATTGTGATTATATTAGCTATTGATGTCGCTATTGCCATTTTATTATTAACTGCGATGCGCTTTGTGTCAGGTTTGTCAGCTAAAGTAAATACAACCCAAGAGTTAGCGCAAGAAGATAACTTTGCCTTTGGTATTAGCGTTGCTGGTAGCGTTGCCGCTTTAGGTATCGTAATGACCGGCGCCATTACCGGTGAAAGCGCCGCGAGTTATGAGATGGAAGCCATTGGCATGTTTTCTTATGGCTTATTTGGTTTGATTTTAATTAAACTTGGCCGCATTATTCATGACCGTTTCGCCTTGCATCAGCTTGATAAAGTTGCAGAAATTAAAAAACGTAATATAACGGTTGGCTTAGTTGATGCGGCAAGTGTTATTGCAACAGCAATTGTCGTGCGAGCAGTATTAATATGGGTTGATGGCCTTAATATCTATACATTTATCGCGATAACTAGTGGCTTTATTGTTTCACAAGTTATTTTAGTATTAGTCACTCGAATTCGTGAAGCACATTATAAACGTAATAATCAACATGACTCTATGCAAGAAGCATTTGTTGATGGACAAATAGCCTTAGCATTGCGCTATAGTGGCCAAATCATCTCGACTTCACTCGCTGTAACGGCAGCAAGCTACTTCTTAATTTATTCACCAGAAACCATAGTTGAAAACCTCTTAGGTTGGTTAGTGTTTGGTTTGATCATGACGGTATTAGTATCGCTGTTAACAACGATTGCGAAACGCATTGTGTTATGGGGTATAGACATGACCGAAGAAGTTGACCAGCAACATAACGTTGGTGTGGCGAGTATCGAAATGGCCATAAGTATCTCTATAGCGTTAATTCTTACCGCCCTCATGGCGTAAATTGCCTAATAACTTCCTTATAATTAGCCTCCATGTGAGGCTAATTACTTTATGTAGAAATCAATGAACATAGCAATTCGATTAAAAAGCCGTTTATTTTGGGATGATGTACTGCTTATCCTCACCATGGCAGTACTTGCTGGTTGTGGTTTGATTTATGAGTATTTATTATCACATTATGCTGGCCGAGTTTTAGGCATAATGGAAAGCACTATCTACACCATGATAGGGTTAATGATAGTTGCTATGGGCTTAGGCTCTTTTGCGGCGCGAAAAATAAAGTGCAGCTACAATGGGTTTGCTTGGTTAGAGCTATTGATTGGTTTATTTGGCAGTGCGTCAATTTTATTAATCGCTGGTTTTATTGGTTTTAGCCAAATATTACCGGCCACCATTAGCGATTTAATGTCATTGCCACCGGATGCGATGCTGCGTGGCGGTTTATTCAAACAACTCACCATATTAGCGTTTAACACCCCCTATTTCTTTGGTTTTATTCTAGGCTTTTTTATCGGCATGGAAATTCCGTTAATCGCCCGTATCCGCGAACAACAACACACAGAACATTTAGCCCATAATTTTGGCACCATGTACGGCGCTGATTATATTGGCGCAGGCTGTGGCGCGGGTATTTGGGTGTACTTTTTATTGGCGATTGATATTAGTCAGGCGGCCGCAATTACTGCATCTCTGAACTTATGCGCTGGCATTATTTTTATGGTTAGGTTTTGGCGGAAATTAACGTGGCGTAAAACCTTAGTTACCGCCCATGCTTTGCTTGCCGTGTTAATCTTTGTTATCTACCAGTTTGGTAACGCTTGGCTTAATAACATGAGCAACTTATTGTTTCTTGATAAGGTGGTGTATAGTCAGCAAACACGTTACCAACAACTTACCTTTACTGAGCGCCAAATGGGCTTAGATAAACAACCGATCATCAATTTCTATTTGAACTCAAGGTTACAATTTTCATCAAGCGATGAGTTTATTTATCATGGTTATCTAGTGAGTCCAACACTTGCGGGATCTGCACGCCATGACAACATTTTAATTGTTGGCGGTGGTGATGGTTTAGCTTTAAGAGATATTCTGCAATGGCAACCTAAACACGTAACCCTAATTGATTTAGACAAAGAGCTGGTAGAATTATTTAAATACCCTGAAAATTATTTAGCCGCGCCTTTAGCGTCTAGAATTAATCACTTAACGGCTAAAAGTTTACTCGACCCGAGAGTGAACATTCTCAATCAAGATGCATTTTTAGCGATTGATAGCCTACTCTCCCAAGGGCAAATATTTGACGCCATTATTGTTGATTTACCCGATCCAAGTCATCCGGATTTAAATAAACTTTACTCAGTTAACTTTTATGCTCGCCTCAAACATTTACTGGCTGGTGATGGTTTGATCACAGTGCAATCGACGAGCCCTTACCATGCCAAAAATGCCTTTATATCGGTAGGTAAAACCATACAAGAAGCGGGTTTTAATCACGTCCAGCAATTACATGACAACGTACCCAGTTTTGGTGAATGGGGCTGGACCATGGCCAGCAAAATGGGAGCAAGCCCATTAACTCGATTAAATAATTTATCAAAGTTACCTGTTGAACATCAATGGCTTGATCTTGAGTTGTTAAAATCAGCCTTTATTTTTCCGAAAAGTTTTTATCAAGACGCACAATCAGTGAGAGTAAATTATTTAGGATCGCACAGTATTTACCAATACCACCAACAGGCTTGGAAAGATCAACAAGGTTTAAATAATGCAAACTTACAGAACTAAACGATTAACGAAACACGAAAATAAACATAACTAACAAAATTAACCTTTGACATATTATGTCAATGTGCTAAATTTACCTCATGACATAATATGTCTTGTTGAGTTGAAAAGATTCAATATTAATATTTTGTCAAAAATTACCATAAGGATAACTATGAACATTCACAAGATTGCAGATCACCTTAATGGTTTGGCTGATACCTCAGATACTGGAATGATATTTGATTGCCAACCAATTTCTGGTGACGTAGACGTACTACAAATTACCATCAGCACACGTGAAGAGTTACCGATATTTTTATCTGTAACCGATGACCAAATTATTTGTATCACTTACCTTTGGGCTGAAGATGAAGTTAAAGCTGATAAGCGTGTTGCCATGCTAGAAGCAATGCTTGAAATGAATATACCAATGCCGTTGTCAGCATTTTCAAAAATTGGCGATAAATATGTAGTATTCGGCGCGTTATCTACTAATTCTGCATTTAACGATATAGAACATGAGCTTGCGGTATTAAGTAATAACGCAATTGAAGTAATTGATGATATGGACGAATTCCTAATTTAATAGGGATCGTAGGAGAAATAATGAGTATTTTTAAAAAAATTATGACCGCAATTCGTGGCGGCGCAAATGAAGTTGGTGAAGGTATTATAGATGCGAATGCAACCCGTATTTTTGAACAAGAAATTCGTGATGCAGAAAATCATTTAACTAAAGCCAAACGTGATTTAACCTCGGTAATGGCACAGCAAATGGCCTCTAATCGTGATGTAGATCGCCTTAAACGTGATGTTGCTGAGCATGAAGGTTATGTAGCTCAAGCGTTAGAAAAAGACAATGAAGCGTTAGCTTTACAAGTTGCTGAAAAAATCGCTAACTTAGAAAATGAATTGGCCGATCAACAACAATCTCTTGATAGCTTTACGATGAACGCTGACCGATTGAAAGAGTTAGTGAAGAAAAGTGAACGTCAAGTTGCCGATCATAAGCGTCAACTATCTATGGTAAAAACTACTGACAGCGTGCAAAAAGCAACGTCAGCAATTACCGACAACTTTGCCTCTAGTAATTCAAAACTATTAAGTGCAAAAGATTCATTAGAACGTATTAAAGCGAAGCAGCAAAAATTTGACGACCAATTAAAAGCTGCTGAAGTATTAGAGGCTGAAAACTCTGATAGTTCATTAGCTGCACAGCTAAAAGAAGCTGGTATTGGCAGTCAAGAAAACAGTGCTAATTCAGTATTAGATAGACTCAAAGCGAAACAAAAATAACTTATATAGATAAGTTATTGATGTAAATTTGGCATCACTTAATCGTTAAGTGATGCCTATTGCTATCCCTAGTCCATAGACATGGGGATTATAAATAGGAACATTGATGAACTTTTTTAAGAAACTGTTTAATAAAGATCAAGCCGAACCGCGTGTTCTTAATCAACCCCATGACTTAATGGTAAAAGATATTATTATTTTTACCGACAGTTTTGCCCTGCCCGAACAAATTCGCGGTCAACAATTTCAAATATCAGCGATAAACAGCTATGAATTTGAACATAAAGTGATTACTGAGTGGATGTTATCTGGCACTACTCATACTGAACTGTATTTATCATTAGATATTGATGACAAAAGCTATTTAAAGCTTTCTTTAAAAATTAATGAGGCTGATGTTGAGCAATTATTCAACCTTGAGCAATTCTCACAAATTTTTGAATCACCGGGCAATGCTCTATTAGAGTTACAAACTGAAAACTCAGCTATGCAAGGCTGGGTATGTTCACAATACCAACAATCTAAATTTGCTGAAGTTGGCTACTTTCATCGTCAAGATCATCGCAGTAACGCGCCCTCTAAATTCGAAGGCAAAGATTCGGGTGAACAATTTGAGCTTTATAGTCTAATGGGCAGTGATGATGCTTACAGCATTGATGTTGAAGTATGGCAAGATGGTGATACCGATGTGTTTGTTAACTACTATCGTCCATTATCAGATATAAGCGACTTTTTCCCTGGGAGCTAAGATGAATAATCGCAAGATACCGCAAAAGTGGCAATCCAATGTTAATGCTATAAAAGCCGTACAGGTGGCTTTTGATATGGATGAAAAAATTCAAAAAGAAATCCGTAAAGCAGCCGTTGAAGCCAATTTAAGCCCATCGGATCAAATTCGCATGATTTTAGGCTTGCCGGTAAATAAAAAACCTAAACGACCGCGTTTAACCGTATCTTTAAATCTTGATGATTATCAATTACTCGCAGCTAAATACGGTTTAGAGGCTGAACAACAATTAGAAATTAAACGTAAGCTGATGGAAGATCTCATTCAGTTTTCCAATCCAGAAATATAAAAACAAGCCTTAGTAGTAATCCATATAAGACTAAGCCATATAATACTGAACCCGTTTACAATTAATTAACAAGGTTTACAACTCGTTACCAATTAACGTTGAAAAATGCGCTATCATCAGGCCAGACTAAATTATATGGCTTTCTTTATGTTACTTATCATTCGCAGATTTAGAGTTTATAACGTTGATGAATTCGGCGTAAAAAACTATCATAACGCCTTTCTTATCCTGCTTACCTTTATGCTGTTATTTGCTGTTATGGCATTATTTTCAGTGGTGTTGTTAAATTATGAAAACATGCATAGCGATGCCAATATTAAAACATTTTCAGATGCTATTTGGACTATGCAGATGACGGCAAGTACTGTTGGTTTTGGCGATCATTACCCGGTATCAGACGAGGGTAGAATAATTACCGCATTAATGTTTTATATTGGCTTTGGTTTAGTCGGTTTTATCGTCGCAAGACTGTTACGCTCTTTTGTTGGCTTTTCAAATACCAATGTAAAGAACAGAGAGCTAAGAAAACAGAATGCTGAAATAATAATACGCAATCAAATGCTTGAGCAAAAGGTAGATAGCTTAGTCTCTACCTTAGAGCAAATGAGTAAAAGCGATAACTTCAATCGCTAATTAATCTTTTTTGTTCATTTATTAAACTTATTTTAGCCAGTAAGGTGGTAACTTTAATGCTGCCTGTTTGCTGTGCTCTAATGCACATAATAAATTATCAATCTTATTATCAAGCCAATTAATTAATTTGCTGGGTAAATCTTGCTGTGTAGATTGTAGGTGATTTTTTAAGAGCATTAAGGTTGCTAACTCTTCAATACCTAGATGCAAATCAAGCCAAGGACCGCGAAACTCCATACGGCCTTCACCATCAAACAATTGCCCAAACCAACATCCAGTCAATAAACTACGTGTTAATAATGCGTGATGCTGTAGATACTCACCTGCGTTTAACGCTTTGTCACTAGCAAGTACATTAGTAATATCGTCCCAGCCAATCGACAACCAGCTTGGCGCTAGATCAGTTAAAGTAGTGTTCTGTTTTGGCTCAGGTAAATCATTAACAACTAACTCTAGCATAGCCAATTGCAATACATTGAAGGCTTCACTATGAAATAAATCAATGGCGCTTTGATAATCAACAATGGCGTGTTTTTCATCTTTAAGTTCATTCAGTAAACTTTGACTATATTCAATTTTTTTACGATAGTTACCGGTTTTAGTCGTTAATTCACGAATTTGTTTCGCCGTTTCAACCCAAGATAACTGTTTAAGCATAACCTTAATTTGTGCACGTATAGGCATTAACAAATCAGCACTGATGTAATCTTTGTAAAGCCATAAACCGTGACGTGTTAACGCTAAAGAATCAGAGATTTCCTTCAATAATTGCAATTCAGGCTTGTCGATAAATTGATTTATAAGATGCTGTGATTGTTCTATACATTCAGAGAAGCCTTGCTGAAATGACGTCATCAAGCTCATATTTAGATTTAACTCTAAAGTAGTATTGGCTGCGCTAATGTGTGACTCAACTCGACCAAAAACTAAACCATAACCTCTTGCAGCTTTACTTAAGATGCCTGGACGTAAAGCTAAATGTTTAAATAACAGCTTGGCTAAATCGAATAGTGAAGCACGATCACCAGAGACTAATTCAAGCTCAACTTCACAAATTGGCTCTGACTTAGCTTGAGTTTTTACTTCGCCTAAATCAAATGCTAGTTCAATTTCACTGCCATCATTACTGGTTAACAACCATGTTGTTCGACAAAAATTAGTTTCAAATAATGGTGCGAGTTGTGTAGATACCTGATCAACATCAAAATGCTCAGGCCAAATATCGACAGCAAACAAATCTAAATTGGGAATATCACCCGTTATCGGAACATTATATTCTGGTCGTTGATGTAAGCCGGCTATAACTTTACCGGCAGTTTTAATGGTTTGCTCACTCGCGCCAATAGAACTATGACGAATGCGTAGGCCAATATCTGCTTTTCTTAATTGCAAATCAGGCGTGTCAAAATAACAATTTATCAATTGTTTGGTTTGACATACAAAGGAGATATTTTGTTGATTTAACAAATCAGTGATAACTGCAGGGGTATTGTCACCTAAAACTAAATATTTCAGCTCTATTTCAGTGTCCATTTAATATAATGTACTTATCTAACATTGATGTATTGAACTAACCACTTTACAAAAGCTGTGCTGTGCTTTCAATCAAAAATTGAACAATTTTATAATAACTGTAGTAATACCCCTAAAATACCGATAAAAATAACAATATAAAACAGTCATTAACCTTGATATCAAGGCCACAAACACCTAATATCTGAGGTATGTTTCAATACAAAAAATATTTTAGATTAGCAATGAAAAATTTATTAAAAATAGTTACCCTTTCTCTTTTTACGTTATCATTTTCTATCTCGGCTCAACAAAGCAGTGATAATAGAACCGGCTTTATCAGTGATGACTTATTTATTTATTTCCATTCTGGAGCAGGAACAGAATATCGTATATTAGGCAGCATTAGTGCTGGTGAAGAAGTGCAGGTACTGTCTAAGGTCGAAAATGGCTATATCCATGTAATGGACCCAAATAATCGTAAAGGTTGGATAGATGCGAACTACTTATCAGAACAACCAGGGCTTAGAGTAGTACTCGCTGAGCTTAATGAAGACCTCACCGATAAAACAGTGCAAATATCTACACTAAGAGATAATTTAAGTGCAACCTCTTCTGAACTTATTAAGACCAAACAACAACTCGCAACGGTAAATAACGAAAAACAAAAAATTGAAAAATTATATGCAGATGCTGAATCAGATTTAGATGCACAATCTTTCGAGATAAAGAAAACTTGGTTTATCTATGGCGCATCTGTACTTATTATCGGTTTATTTTTAGGGTTAATTATCCCTAAATTTGCGAAGAAACGCAGCTCTTCGTCTTGGAATTAAACACAAAAAATAGATACTGGCTATGAAAATAATTTTTGATGTATTACATCTCTACTATTTACCACAATACTTACCTGTTTATGAGGAATTACGTAAACAAGGAGCTCACTGTAGCTTTGTTTTTTATCCTAGCATTCACGATGATGTGATCAAAAAAATAATCATTGATGAACAATTAGATAGCATTTGGGTTACTAACGAAGAAGAAGCATGCAGTTATTATCTAGAGCAAGGTGCTGATTGGATATTTTTTGCCAATGCTTTCAGCTTTTTAGATAAACTGCATAGCGTTTCAAAAACAGCGCAATTAGGTCATGGCATAGGACCCAAAGCAAGTTATTACACCAAGTCTGACACGTCTATGACGGTACGCTTTGTCGAAGGTGAATATCGATGTTCAAGATTAAGAGATATGTACCCAAATGATACCTTCGTCAACGTAGGTTTTTGCAAGCTAGACCCTATTATAAATAATCAATCAGTCAGTTTTAATTTAAACGAGCTTGGACTTGATAATAACAAACCCACTATCACCTATGCCCCAACATTCTATCCGAGCAGTATCGAGTGTTTCCCTAAAGACTGGCCAGCTGATTTTAAAGATTTTAATATTTTAATTAAGCCACATTATTTCTCCATAGCTAAACAAAAATATCATAAACAAAAATCATTGTTAGAACATTGGTCAACATTTAATAATGTCTACTTAGCGAAAACCGATGACTATTCATTAGTGCCATTTTTAGCAAGCTCAGATCTATTAATTAGTGATGCTTCTTCAGCTTTATTTGAATTTGCGGCATTAAATAAACCGGTAGTTTGGTGTGATTTTCTAAAATTAAGATGGGGCTACCGAGGGATATTATCTTATCGATTTAAAAAGCGCATGGATATTGATTATGGTGAATATGCAGACATAGCGGTACATGCAGCAAGTTATGCAAAATTAAGACAGCAAGTTATCGAACAATATAAAAAACCTAAAATGCTTGAAAGCATTCGCTTAAACCTTGCCGATAAATTAGCAGGCACATTAGATGGTAAAGCGAGTGAACGAATTGTGAGCTATTTGTTTAATCATAACTAATCGCTGTTAAAAGCTATTTTTAGGCTAATTGCCATGCTTTATATCTTAAAGTAATAAGCTTGTGTAAAATAACGTTATAAATCTCAATATTGTTAATTATTTTTGATTTCATCAGTTTCAATACAAATAGGTTTGCTATGAAAAAAATTGGATATACGACAGGGGTATTTGACCTATTTCACATTGGTCATTTAAATGTTCTTAAACGAGCAAAATTGGAATGTGACTATCTAATCGTCGGTGTTACCAGTGATGAATTATCCATCTCAGCAAAAAATAAAAAGCCAGTCATACCATTTTGCGAAAGAATGGACATTGTTGAAGCAATAAAGTTTGTCGATGAAGTGGTGCCCCAAATGAACTACGACAAAGAAGAAGCTTGGAATAACTTAAAGTTTGACATGATGTTTGTGGGTGATGATTGGAAAGGCACCGATAAATGGAACCAAATTGAAAAAGATTTTTCTGAATTTGGCGTGGAAATATTCTACTTCCCTTATACATCACATACCTCAAGCAGTATTTTGCGTGAAGTTTTAAGTAAGATTTAAAATATATAAAGTCATATTAGTGGATAAATATGGCTTTAGGATCAAACGCTCTTACTCTCAACGTCAATCCAAACTACTTGCTTGTGACTTAAATAGGCTATTTAATACTCTATTTAAGTTAGACAATAAATTTTGTACTTTACATTCTAATAAAAGTAACCATAAATGCATAAAAATACCGTCAAAATATATATTCTCCTTACTCTGTCTATCTTTAGTTCTTTAGCAAGTGCTGAGCCTTGGGTCGATACCTCAAACATTTTCCTCAGAGCAGACTTGCAACTGATGGCCGATAAGGGTCACTTAAACATTCCATTAACCACCTATCCATTAATGTGGGCCGATGTATCTCGAGGTTTAAAAGGCATAAATAATGCAAGTTTAGATGAAGAGAGTAAAAATGCATTTTGGCATATTCAACAACAAATGCGACGCTCTAAAAAAAGTAAAAAATCGTTTTCAATGAATATTGCAACTGAAGATAAACGCTTCACTAGCTTTGGCGATGAGTACAGAGATGCCAACACTGTGAGTAGTGATATGAGTTTTATGGGTGAACGATTTGCCGGTAAGCTTTCATTCTCAGCGGCTGCAGATCCCGATGATGGTGATGATGTTAGGCTTGATAACAGCTACCTTGCCTTTTTTTTAGGAAACTGGGTTTTTTCAGCGGGTGCTTATGATCGTTGGTGGGGACCAGGATTTGATTCAAGTTTAGCACTGTCGAATAATGCTAGACCAATGCCATCATTAGCCCTTACCAGAAAAACGTCAGAGCCGTTTGTAATGCCCTTTTTCAATGAAATAAAGATCCCATGGACTGTCACCACGTTTATGGCGCAAATGGAAGAAGAAAGACATGTGCCAAATACTTTATTATGGGGCTTTAGGGCGAACTTTAAATTCACCTCAAAATTAGAGTTTGGCCTATCAAGAACAGGACAGTGGGCAGGAGATGGTAGGCCTTCAAGTTTTGATACTTTTGTGGATCTGCTGTTAGGTAGAGATAATTGTGCAGAAGAATCATTTGGTTGCGGCGAAGGACGATTTAATGAAGAACCGGGCAATCAAATGGCCGGATACGACCTTAGATATTCACGATTATTCGATTCTTCAATTTCGATTTATTACCAAATACACGCAGAAGATGGCACCATCGACAGCACTAGTTTTATAGCGAAAAAAGTAACTATGTATGGGGTTGATTCACGAATCAACTTTTTGGACAACAATTGGTTAGCATTTATTGAATATGCTGATACTTACCTAGATTGTACTAATGCCAATACGGGTGTTGCTAATGGTATTGGCGATTGTTTATATGAACATACTATTTATGAATCGGGCATGAGATACAAGCAAAAAAATATAGCGCACTTGTATGAAAATGATTCGGAGTCAATTGTGATAGGCTTGATTTCGCAAATGAACAACCTTGAATCTTGGGAATTTAAACTGAGAATATTAGATTTAAATAATGATAACTCAGATTTATATCCTGACGATCCAAATAAAGGCAATACCCTCACCAAAATAGCTGAAGAAATGATCATGGTATCAGGTAAGTATCAGCTTAGAGTTGGAAGATTTAAATATACTGTTGGCGGAGCCCTAAGCACATCATCGTTTGAAGAGGATATTGATGATAAAGTTGAGCCGTCAATGTATTTTAACGTTGAGCTAATGTTATAATGATACAAAGAAAATACCTACTTTACATCACTCAAAATTATAGTTTTTCTATACTCAGGCCTTTGCAGAAAGCAATTTTAGCAAGAGGTGGAGAGGTTTACTGGTTTTCACCTAGTAAAAGATTAAATTTAAGTTATTTTAAAAAAGAAGATAAAATTCTCACTCAACTTAACGAAGTTTTCGATTTTCAACCTGATGCAACATTTTACCCTTCAAATAATGCCCCCACTTTTTTACCTGGCATTAATGTTGCGGTTTTTCATGGCTTTGATGCTGGAAAACTTGATAAAAAAGGCAACAATGATCATTTTAAAATTCGTAATTGTTTCGATCTATATTGTACACAAGGGCCTTATTTAACCAAAAAATTTAGTGCTTTGCATAAAAACCCGCCGCAGTTCCAGGTATCTGAGACCGGCTGGTGTGCATTAGATGATCTTTTTCCGACAAGTCTTCCGGTAAATGAAAAACCAACAATACTATTGTGTTCTACCTTCTCTAAAAATCTAACCTGTGCGCCGCATTTATTTTCAACGATTAAGCAACTAAGTCAAAAAGGGGACTGGCAATGGTTGATACAATTTCATCCTAAGATGGATAAAAAAATTGTTGAAATGTATAAATCAATTGAATCTGAAAACTTACAGTTTATTGATAGCGCAGATATAAACCCTATTTTAAAACGTGCCGATGTTATGGTTTGCGATACGTCTTCAGTGTTAATCACATTTTTATTATTAAGAAAGCCGGTGGTAACGTTTAAAAACATAAACCCTGGACCACACCTGATTGATATTGATACTCCAGAATTACTCGAGCAATCAATTCAAACGGCTTTAAATAGGCCCCCTAGCCTGTTGAGGCATATAGATCATTTCATAGCAGAAAATCATCCATATGATGATGGTTTATCAGCAATTAGAGTTTTAGACGCGGTAGATAAGTATTATGAAGATAAAGAGATATTCGCACCTAAAAAATTAGATTTTATCAGGCAATTTAAAGTAAGAAAACGTTTGAAATACTGGAAATTCAATTAAATAGAGATCCTATAATGGTAGAATATATATTCTACTATTTGCTGATATTTAGCCTTTAAAATAGAGTAAAGACGACTAATAAATAGCGAAAAGACTAAACATAATGATTGCAAAACCTAGCAGTTATGCCGGTCGCTATTTAGTCAGATTAAATAATTAGATAACAAATTAAGTAAAGACTTAAACTATTTAGTGACGACCTACGGTTCACAAAAAATAAATGACTTTAAAGCTTTTATAATATTGACACTTGGCTATAAAAGCCTTAGTGTTAGATTAATTACACTAATTCAATTAAGAATATTAATTACATAATAATGAATATTTATTTTAAACAACGCATTTTACTAAACCTCCTGCTGAAATTATTTAGCGGGCGTTTCTCATTTGTTTAAAATAAACTAATCGATTAACTAAAACCCGCAAATTACATTGCGGGTTTTTTTTGTTCTGCTCTGTAATAAAATTAAATTACATACCTATTATTAGCAGGCTAGAAGGAAAATAAAATGAGCAACTCAGTTACGATTTTCGACACCACATTACGCGACGGTGAACAGGCATTAATCGCCAGTTTATCTGTACATGAAAAGTTGCAAATTGCACTTGCCCTTGAACGCCTTGGTGTTGATGTTATGGAGGTTGGATTCCCGGTTTCATCTCCGGGTGATTTTGAATCGGTACAAACTATTGCTCGTACATTAAAAACAAGCCGAGTATGTGGACTTTCACGTGCAGTTAAAGGCGATATTCAATCTTGTGCTGATGCGATGAGCGTTGCCGAGGCATTCCGCATACATACATTTATTTCTACTTCTGATGTACATGTTGAACAAAAGTTAAAACGTAGTTTTGATGATGTATTAAATATGGCAGTAGATGCCGTTAAATTCGCCCGAAAGTTTACTGATGACGTAGAGTTTTCATGTGAAGACGCAGGACGCACACCAAAAGACAATTTGTGCCGTATGGTTGAGTCCGCAATTAACGCCGGTGCAACTACCATTAATATTCCTGACACTGTTGGTTATACCCTTCCCAACGAATTTGGCGGCATAATCACCGACCTATTTAACCGAGTACCAAATATAGATAAAGCGATTATCTCAGTGCATTGTCATAACGATTTAGGTTTAAGTGTTGCTAACTCAATAGCAGCAGTACAAGCAGGTGCCCGTCAAATCGAATGTACCATGAATGGTATTGGCGAGCGCGCGGGTAATTGCTCACTTGAAGAAGTGGCGATGATCATGAAAATTCGTGAAGATATCTTAGGTTTAAAAACCAATATCAACCACAAAGAAATTGCTCGTACATCAAAATTAGTCAGCCAAATTTGTAATATGCCGGTACAAGGTAATAAAGCAATTGTGGGTGCAAATGCCTTTAGTCATTCATCAGGTATTCATCAAGATGGTATGCTTAAAAGCGCCAATACTTATGAAATTATGACGCCTGAAAGTGTCGGCATTAGTAAAACCAAACTTAATCTAACCTCTCGTAGTGGTCGTCATGTAATTAAGCATCGTATGGGTGAGCTAGGCTACCAAGAGTCTGATTTTGAATTAGAAGAGTTATACCAAGACTTCTTAGCCCTTGCCGATAAAAAAGGCCAAGTATTTGATGATGATTTAGAAGCATTACTATTCAAAAATCAGCAACAAGAAGATGATAATAGCTACCAAATTCAATACTTAAATGTGCACTCTGGCAGTGGTGACTTTGCTACTGCAAGTATCAAATTAGCCTGTGGCGATAACGTGCAAATTCAATCGGCAACGGGTAATGGGCCAGTTGATGCTTTATACCAGGCAATTAAGCAAGCGGTAGATATTGAATTTGAAGTAACAGATTATAAAATATCAAACAAAGGTGAAGGCGAAGATGGCTTAGGTCAAGCCGACTTAGTCGTTACTTGGCAAGGCAGAAATTTTCATGGCTGCGGCATCGAAACCGATGTCATTGAAGCATCAGCTAAAGCATTAATCAATGCATTAAATAGCATTCAGCGAGCGCAAAATGTTGCCGTATTAAAGCAACAAGTAACGGGCAACAACTCAGATAAGAAAATCCAAGGAATTTAAGAACATGGCAAACATAGCAGTATTGGCCGGTGACGGTATCGGCCCAGAAGTGATGATTGAAGCAGTTAAAGTATTATCAGCAGTAGCAACTAAATTTAACTTTGAGCTGAACACCAGTGCATATGATGTGGGTGGTCTTGCTATAGATAATCACGGTGAAGCATTACCCGCGGCTACTCTTAAAGGTTGTGAGCAAGCCGATGCCATATTGTTCGGCAGTGTTGGTGGCCCTAAATGGGTTAACTTACCACCAAATGAACAACCTGAGCGCTGTGCCCTATTAGGTTTACGTGGTCACTTTGGTTTATTCTGTAATATGCGTCCGGCATCATTAATGCCATCATTATCACACCTATCAACACTTAGAGCGGATATATCTGCCAAAGGTTTTGATGTATTAGTGATTCGCGAATTAACCGGTGACATTTATTTTGCCGAGCCCAAAGGCCGAAGAGGCGAAGGTGACGAAGAAACAGGCTTTGATTCAATGTTTTATTCACGCCGTGAAGTAAAGCGTATTGCTCATTTAGCGTTTCAAGCAGCGCAAAAACGTAACAACAAAGTGACTTCTGTTGATAAAGCGAATGTATTAGCAACCAGTATTTTATGGCGTCAAGTGGTTGATGAAGTAGCCGTTGAGTATCCTGAAGTTGAACTTGAGCATTTATATGTAGATAACGCCGCAATGCAACTTGTTAAAGACCCTGCACAGTTTGACGTAATGCTTTGTCCTAACTTATTTGGTGATATTTTATCTGACATCTGCGCAATGATCACCGGCTCGATGGGCTTATTACCATCGGCAAGTTTAAACGAAACCGGTTTCGGTATGTATGAACCAGCAGGCGGTTCAGCGCCTGATATCGCCGGCATGGGGATTGCTAACCCTATCGCTCAAATATTATCTGCTGCGCTTATGTTGCGTTTTAGCTTAAATCAAGATGCCGCTGCTACAGCGATTGAAAAAGCCGTCGCGCAAGCATTAGATGATGGCATGCTCACCGGTGATTTATTACCAAGCGAGCAACGCAGCAATGCTAAAAACACAGCTGAAATGGGTGATTATATTTGCGCCTTAATTAACAACAGTAACACCGAAGGATAACCCCATGGCTACTACTTTATATGAAAAATTATGGCAACGACATTTAGTCCAAGACAAGGCTAATGAAACACCATTGATCTTTGTTGATCGTCACTTAGTACACGAAGTAACATCACCACAAGCTTTTGCAAGTTTGAAGTTTTTTGATCGTCCGGTGCATAGCCCAGATAGAACTATTGCTACTATGGATCATAATATTTCAACTAAGAAATGTGACATCGATGCTGCTGGCGCCAATGGTGCAAATCAATTAAAAACGCTAGAAAAAAACTGTAATGAGTTTGGTGTGCAGCTTTATGGCATGGGACATAAGAACCAGGGCATTGTGCATGTTATGGGGCCTGAATTAGGCTTTACCTTGCCTGGCCAAGTAATTGTATGTGGTGATTCACATACCGCAACTCATGGGGCATTTGGTGCACTAGCGTTCGGTATTGGTACCTCAGAAGTAGAACATGTATTAGCGACGCAGACTTTGCGTCAAAACAAAGCTAAAACCATGCAAATCAAACTTGCAGGTAAAGTTAATTTAGGCATTAGCGCTAAAGATCTTATCTTAGCGGTTATTGGTAAAGTAGGTCATTCTGGTGCTACCGGTTACGTGATTGAATACACGGGTGAGGCTATCCGCAATCTTACGATGGAAGAGCGTATGACCGTGTGTAACATGAGTATTGAGTTTGGCGCTAAAGCTGGCCTTATTGCTCCCGATCAAACAACCTTTGATTACTTACAAGATAAAGAAAATGCACCACAAGGTGACGTATTTAAGCAAGCAGTTAATGACTGGAAAACATTAGTCACCGACGCTGATGCAGTTTTTGATACCACAGTTGTGGTAGATGCAAGCCAAATAAAACCACAAGTGACTTGGGGTACCAACCCAGGACAAGTCACAGCAATAGATTCAATTGTTCCAGGCCCTGACGATTTTAGTGACCCAATTGAGCGTGAGTCTTGTGTTAATGCCCTTAAATATATGGATTTAGCACCGGGTACAAAAATTAGCGACATTAGCGTTAATAACGTATTTATTGGTTCTTGTACAAATTCTCGTATTGAAGACTTACGTATTGCCGCAGCCGTAGCAAAAGGTAAGAAAGTTTCAAGCACAGTAACTGCAATTGTAGTGCCTGGTTCATATCGTGTGCGTGAACAAGCTGAAGCCGAAGGCTTAGCAACTATTTTTACCGATGCCGGTTTTGAGTGGCGCTTACCAGGTTGCTCAATGTGTTTAGGTATGAACGACGATAAACTTGGAGCTGGCGATCGCTGTGCATCAACCAGTAATCGTAATTTCGAAGGTCGCCAAGGCCGTGGCAGTAGAACTCACTTAGTGAGTCCAGCGATGGCAGCCGCAGCAGCTATTGCGGGTCACTTTACTGACGTGAATGCTTAAGGAGCAAGACAATGGAAAAATTTAACCAACATACAGGTACGGTTGTCGCTTTAGATAGAGCCAACATCGATACTGACCAAATAATCCCTAAGCAGTTTTTACAAAAAACTACGCGTACTGGTTTTGCACAACATTTATTTCATGACTGGCGTTTTCTAGATGACGACGGTCTACAACCGGATCCATCATTTATCTTAAATGATGATCAATATAAAGGTGTAAGTATTTTACTTGCCCGTGAAAACTTTGGCTGTGGCTCGAGTCGTGAGCACGCACCATGGGCAATTCAAGAATACGGTTTTAAAGTGGTAATTGCCGCCAGTTTTGCTGATATTTTTTACGGCAACTGTATTAATATAGGTGTGGTACCTGTGGTCCTTGATGAAGCGGTGGTTAATGATTTATTTAATCAATTTGGCGCTGGTGAATTAACCCTTACTGTTGATTTACAAGCAATGAAAGTGATTAATGGCGATAAAGAATATTCATTTTCATTAACTGAATTTCAAAAATACTGTTTGGAGAATGGCGTTGATGCCGTTGGCTGGACTTTAGAGATTGCCGATAAAATCGATAATTTCGAACAAGGCCTACCTGCTTGGCAGTAGCTAAGCTATTGATATTTAACACTAATAAACCTGAAAATAAAAAGAACCAAGAAGTTAACTTCTTGGCTCTTTTGATTCAGGGATGGCTATCATGAAAAAGCATCTTAGAACTGCCAGGGATGGATACCGTTTGATGAATTTTAACTCTGTTATTTTTGATAAAAACCTTTATACCAGTCGACAAAATTAGCAACGCCGTCAGTTATCGAAACGTTTGCCTTATGCCCTGTTACAGCAAATAAGTCTTCAACTTCAGCATACGTTTGATACACATCACCAGGTTGCATCGGTAAGAAATTCTTCTCGGCTTTAACACCTAAAGATGTTTCCATCGATTCGATAAAATCTAATAGTTTGACCGGATTACCATTCCCTATATTATAAATTTTATAGGGTGCTGAACTATTGGCTGCTGATCCAGATTCAACGGTCCAGTCAGCAGTGCCTTGTGGCACAACATCTTGAATACGAATAATACCTTCGACAATATCATCAATATAAGTAAAATCACGGCGCATATCGCCATGATTAAAGACGTTAATCGCACGTCCTGCAGTGATAGCATCGGCAAACAACATAGGCGCCATATCTGGCCGTCCCCAAGGTCCATATACAGTAAAGAAGCGTAAACCTGTGGTTGGGGTACCATACAAGTGTGAATATGAATGTGCCATTAACTCATTTGACTTTTTAGTGGCTGCATATAGAGAAACTGGATGATCAACACTATCTGAAGTCGCAAATGGTGTCTTGCTGTTCAAGCCATAAACCGATGAACTTGATGCATACACTAAGTGCTGAACATTATTATGACGACAACCTTCTAGAATAGTTAAATGACCAATTAAGTTTGAATCGGCATAAGCCAAAGGATTTTCAATCGAGTAACGTACACCAGCTTGTGCCGCTAAATGAATAACGCGATCAAATTGTTGATCCACAAATAATTGCGCAATACCTTCTCTATCGGCTAAGTCCATTTTAACAAAAGTGAATGAGCCTGAGGTATTTGCAGTAGCACAAACATCTGAGCCAGATACTTGCTTTTGCTGCACCGCATTCACTGTATATTTATGCAAAACATCTAAACGCGCTAATTTTAAGTTAACGTCATAATAATCATTTAAGTTATCTAGACCGATAACATCATGACCCATTTCACATAAACGCTGACTGACATAAAATCCGATAAAACCAGCGGCGCCAGTGATTAAATATTTCATAACGAAATCTCTATTTTAAGGTACAAATTAATCTGAGCCAAATAAATCACGGGTATACACTTTGTCAATAACATCGAGCAACTCTGCACTCATACGATTAGACACAATAACATCAGAAATTTCTTTAAAGGCATCTAAATCACTGTACACTTTCGAATTAAAGAACTCGTCTTCACCTAGCACGGGTTCAAAGATAACTACTTCAATGCCTTTCGCTTTAATACGTTTCATAATGCCTTGAATAGACGATGCTCTAAAGTTATCTGAGCCAGATTTCATAATTAAACGATAAACACCAACAACCTTTGGTTGCTTGGCAATAATTGAGTCGGCAATGAAATCTTTACGCGTAGTATTAGCATCAACAATGGCGCTTATAATATTATTAGGCACATTGCGATAATTTGCACGCAGTTGCTTAGTGTCTTTTGGTAAGCAATAACCGCCATAACCAAACGAAGGATTATTGTAATGAGTACCAATACGTGGGTCTAAGCCAACACCTTCAATTATGTGTTTAGAATCTAAACCATGTGCTTCGGCATAAGAGTCGAGTTCATTAAAATAAGCCACCCGCATAGCAAGGTAAGTATTCGAAAATAATTTAACCGCTTCAGCTTCGGTAGAATTGGTAAATAATACATCAATGTTTTCTTTTATAGCACCTTGCACTAATAAGTTTGCAAATACTTTGGCTCGCTCAGATTCTTCACCGACAATAATACGCGAAGGATGTAAGTTATCGTATAAGGCTTTCCCTTCTCGTAAAAACTCTGGCGAAAACATAATATTGTCACAGTTCAACTCGTCTTTAATACCTGCGGTATAGCCAACAGGCACGGTTGATTTAATCACCATAACAGCGTTGGGATTAATCGCGGTTACGTCTCGAATGACCGATTCAACAGAGCTTGTATTAAAGTAGTTGGTGATAGGATCATAATCAGTAGGTGTGGCAATAATGACGTAATCAGCATTGGCATAAGCAATATTTTTATCGAGGGTGGCGGTAAAATTAAGATCTATTCGAGTTAAAAACTCAGATATTTCAGTATCAACAATTGGGGATTTTTTATTATTAAGTAGAATAATTTTTTCGGGGATAATATCAACTGCAACAACGTCATTGTGTTGCGCTAATAACATAGCATTGGATAATCCAACATAACCTGTACCAGCAATAGCTATTTTCATAAAATTTACACGTTAAATTATTAATTTGAATAACCTAATAATAACAGTAAAGCATAAATTAGTATGTATTGAACCATCAACTTATGTGTATCTACCGGTTACCAATTAGCTAATGCTTTCAAACTAAAGCGCTGGCCTTGATATTGTAATATCACTTGTTGCGGTAATATTTCTTCAATCACCACCTCTTCGTCACTCACATCGCCAGTAAAATAATCTTTTTCATTTAACCTGACCCAGCTGTCTGCAGGGTTTGAAGTGTACATATGCAGGGAAAACCGTAACCTAGGCACTGAATCTCTAAAACGAATTGACATTAGCGCTAACGGTTTAACCTTGGTTGGCAATTCTTGAGTAACGTTAGATTTTTTGGGTTTAGTTGCGGTACTTACATTAGCTGTAGCGTCTAATTCTTCATTGCTCTCCGTTAATGCCTGTTGAAATTTTTCCAACAAATCAGGAGAAACACCGGTAAGTTCATCCTCATTAAGGGTGTATTTAACGGGTGCTTTTGCCTCTGCAGAAATAACATGTGCAGTTGGATCGGCCTTATTACTTACGACCAAGCCTTGCGCTTTGATAACCTGCTCAACTTGTTCAGCTAACGCTTGTTGTTCTGCTTGCTGTTGTAGCTTTTGCTCAGTGATTAATTGCTGCTGTTGTTGCTCAAAAGCGATTTTTTTAGCACTTACATGGCTCTTATTATATTTATCTGGAACTGTGAAAAATTCAACTAAATTAGTTTCATCACTTGCAAGAGACACCGCTAAGGCCTCCATTTCTGGCGAATTTATAGTGGGCTCTATGTCAGCAGATGAGCCAGAATATGCATACTTTTGCTGCATTATTTTATAGCCGCCACCGAATAAATAGCCCGCCACCATTGACGCTAGCAGCACGATTAAAATCAAGGTGACTTTTGTCATTAAATCAACATTTATGGTAATGGTATTCGCAGCTTTATCACTAACATATGACTCAATATCAGCTTTAGAAAAGTCGACATCGGCGAGTTTTTCTTGTGCTTCAGTATTACCTTTTCTTAATGCATCTAAAATATAAGACATTATTGATTATCTCCTATAATTTCAGGCTCAATTTTACTCAGCATCATCACAGTTTTAACATCGGCAAAGGTGCTAACCGAAAGTCCGTGAGTTTGTTGATATTGTTGTAATTGATTAATTAATAATGCGTCTAAACTGATAACATTTCTAGTGCTGCGATGTTGTTTTTGACTTAACTGTTGCTCTAACCAAAGCAGAAGTTGCGGGTCACTTTGCTCATTTATGGTTTCAACAAATCCTTGTGGTGCACGCCACAATATTACCGCACTGCCTTGCCAATTATTAACAAACCATTGTTCACTTACTTGATACGGGTCGCCATTTAATAAAAGTTGGATATTACCATCGACATGGCCTTTATATGTTGCGAAGTAATATTGACCTTTGCCATCAATAAAGCGAACTATCGCAGGATAATCGAGAATAAAAAATTGTTCCGCATTGCCTGAGTACCAATAACATTCTAGTTGGTAACTACTTGCTAAGTCACAAGGTGTATTGGCAGCCGAAAATAACTCTACTTGCCATTGGCTATATAAATCTTTAAATGCAAGCGACAACAATCTACTGCTATTGACTAGCTGATTAGGTACTTGATTGAGTTGCTGGGTCTTTATTGCTAGCAAATGTTGCTCTTGTTGATTTTGTAACTGCTGCTCTGCAATAGCTATCGTTTGTGTTTGCTGACTGGCAACGTTAAAACCAAATGCTGCGCACAATAATAGGGACGACACTGCAGCGATTTTTTTAACTCTAGAATTTTGCCAAACGCTTACCGGTAAGAATTGTTCACCTAAGGTCTCACGACAGGCTTGTTGAATGATTTTTCTAGATACCTGTGTTTGCTCAATTGAATATGCGCCGAGCAATGCCCTATCGCACAATAAGTTAATTAATCTAGGTACACCATTTGATAGTTGATGGATAAGACTAACACTAGCAGGGCTAAAGAGTGTGTGCTGACAACCTGCAACACTTAAACGATGTTTGATATAGCGACTCACTTCAGCTTTATTCAATGGCAACAAGTGATAACGAGCGGTTATGCGTTGCGCCAGCTGTCTCAAGTCACGACGTTTTAATACTTCTTGTAGCTCTGGCTGACCAATTAAAATAACCTGTAACAGCTTTTTAGTATGGGTTTCTAAATTTGTTAATAACCTTAATTGCTCTAGTACTTCGGGCTGTAAGTGCTGTGCTTCATCAATAATTAATAAGGTGCTTTTACCTTGCTGATGATTATTGATTAAGCATGATAATATTTTGTCGGTGAATGTTTTTAGTGTGGCATTTTGTTGTTCATAATTAATGTGCAATTCATCACAAATTGTCGCCAATAACTCTTTCGCTGATAATGTTGGATTTAAAATAAACGCGGCTTCGGTATTCTCGGGTAACTGCTCCAATAAACACTTACTAACAGTGGTTTTACCTGTGCCTACTTCACCGGTAAGCAATACAAAACCACCGGTTTCACCTAGTCCATGAGTTAAATGCGCAAGCGCTTCTTTATGGCGCTCGCTCATAAAAAGGTAATGAGGATTAGGCGCAATCGAAAATGGAATGTCGTTGAGGCCGAAATAAGCCGTGTAACCGCTTTGCATGGGCAATTCTATAAAAAACAATAACTATCTTGAAACTACCCTGTCACAACCAATAAGTCAAAAGTTGCCGGTAAATACCCGTTACCAATCAAGATGTAGGTTTCAGAGTGCTTGAGCGATTTCAATACAAGGCGCAGTTATGTAGTAATGGTTGTTCCCGGCAACTGCTCCTGCGTTGCTCTAATGTCGTACATCCATGTACGAACCTTACAAATAGCTGCAACGAATTAGTGAGATTGCTCAAGCGCTTCTTCGATGGGTTTAAAAGTAATTTATGCCACGTTATTAAATTGAACAATGGAGCAACCATTGTCTAAATTAAATGCCTTGCCTAAATTGCTTTTAATTCCCACTGAAATCCTGCACTTTGATTGGTAGCGGGTATATATCAATGATTTTATGCGATAAACTAACCATAAGTTATCTAAGCATTAAGTGTGTAAATGAAACAGCAAGCAAATCAATCGATGCAAGTATACCTAGTTGGCGGCGCGGTACGTGATCAATTGCTCAATAGAGAAATTGTTGAACGTGATTACTTAGTGGTCGGTGCTAGTGTCGATAAAATGTTGCAACTGGGTTTTATGCAGGTAGGTAAAGATTTCCCTGTTTTTTTGCACCCAAAAACCAAGGAAGAGTATGCTCTCGCGCGTACAGAGCGTAAACAAGGCAAAGGTTATACCGGTTTTGTATGTTACGCCGAGCCTGATGTTAGCATTGAACAAGACTTGTTGCGCCGCGACCTAACAGTTAATGCTATGGCACAGGCCGATGACGGAACCATTATTGACCCTTACCATGGCCAACAAGATCTAAAAGACAAAATATTGCGTCACGTCTCACCCGCTTTTGCCGAAGACCCACTACGCGTGTTGAGGGTGGCACGTTTTGCCGCAAGGTACCATTATTTAGGCTTTACTGTAGCGAGTGAAACCATACTATTAATGCAAGCAATGGTTGCGAATGGCGAGTTAGAAAATTTAACCCCTGATCGTGTCTGGAAAGAATTTTCACGAAGTTTAAGCGAGGATAATCCAGAAGTATTTATCAATATATTGCGAGCGACAGGCGCCCTTAAAGTATTGTGGTCATCGCTTGATAAATTGTGGGGCATACCAAATCCAGAAATTCATCATGGCGAAATTGATAGCGGCATACATACTCTAATGGTCTTAAAGCAAGCGGTGAAATTAAGCACTGACGTTAGCGTGCGTTTTGCGGCGCTTTGTCATGACTTAGGCAAAGGTTTAACACCCGCAGATAAATGGCCATCTCATCATGGCCATGAAAAATCGGGTTTAGCGCTAGTGGAGCAAATTTGCATTGCCCTAAAGGTGCCAAACCAAGTTAAACGTATTAGTTTAATGGTGTGTGAATATCATTTACATTGCCATAAGGCGTTTGAATTAAAAGCCAGCACCATCCTAACAATGTTCGATAAACTTGATGTTTGGCGCAAACCTGAAGACTTTGAACGGTTTCTATTAGCTTGCCACGCAGACTCTACCGGACGATTAGGTAAAGAAAATGAAGATTATCCGCAAGCAGATTATTTGCGTACCGCCTTAAAGCAGTGTAATCAAATTAACGCCAAGAAGTTTGTACAGCAGGGATTAAAAGGTGCCGCGATTAAAGAGGCGATGAATAAAGCCAAACTTGCAGTTATGCAAACGATAAAAGACTCTGTTTAGGGTTAACTGCATATGTTCGATAAAGATTGGGAGTAGTGAATAACGCGAGTAGCTATTCGAAGATAACGTGAGGCTAAAGCCTCACCTACGCCCCCTCTTATCTAGGTAAAAGAGGAACGTATGACTCGCTTAGAAATTAGTTAATAGTTAATAGTTAATAGTTAATAGTTAGACAATAAACCAAATCAAGAATGCACCTAGTAATAAGCGATAAATAACAAAGGGCATCATCCCTATCTTATTCACTAAAATTAAAAAGTAATGAATACAGGCATAAGCACTAACAAAAGAAATTACAGAGCCTAACGCCATTGCCTGCCAATCAACGCCATTGCTTTCTAAAATAAGCTTCATCGTTAAATAGCTACCAGCCATTGCAATTGCAGGGATGGACAGCAAAAATGAAAAACGTGCGGCGCCGTCACGAGTAAGCCCTAGCTTTAAGCCCATAATCATAGTAATCCCTGAACGAGAGGTCCCTGGAATTAGTGCTACAGCTTGTGCTAAGCCTATATACATAGCGCCTTTAAAGCCTAATTGCTCAATCGTCTTATTTTGCTTAGCTTTGACATCAACTAAGCCAAGTAACAAACCAAAAACGATTGTGGTTACCGCGATGACGGCTGCCGAGCGTAAATGTTCTTCAATTAAATCCTTACCCAGGAAACCAAATAGTCCTGCAGGGATCGTCGCCAATATGATCCACCAAGTTAAGGTGCTATCACTATTGTGTTGTTTGGTAATAATTGAGTTGCCCCAAGCAAAAAACATTCGACCCACTTCATTGCGAAAATAAATAATTACCGCCAGTAAAGTGCCAACGTGAACTGCAACATCAAATGCTAACCCTTGATCAGCCCAGCCTAAAATTTGTGAAGGTAAAATAAGGTGAGCTGAGCTCGAAATAGGTAAAAATTCAGTTAAGCCTTGAATTAGCGCTAGGATAATGATTTCAAAAGTTGACATATTAGAGTTCCGGCCAAGTAAATGGCACTTTTTTTAATTGCTGTTTAAATTTATTATATTCTTGCCACATAAGACTATAGCTTTGTTTTAATACAGGATGAATTAACTCACCCGCTATTTCAGCCAGGGGTTGTAACACATAAGCATTTTCAGGAATTTCATCACGAGGAACTTGCACTGGCGTTTCCATCACTAAATTATCATAGAGCAAAATATCTAAGTCCATTTTACGAGCACTGAATTTTTTCGAAAAATCGACACGACCATGTGATTTTTCTAATTTTTTCAAGTGTTCTCCTACTTGCTCTGGCGTTTCATTGGTATTGACTTTAGCCACTAAGTTATAAAAATTTTCACCGATAAACCCTACCGGTTCACATTCGTAAACGGATGATAATTGCACATCGCCATATTCAGCTTGCAATGATTGCACGCCACTAATAATTTGCTTAGTGCGATCGATATTACTGCCAATAGAAATATATACAGTTGCCATTAAACGCGAACACCACGTTCAATGATAACGCCAACAGCTTTAGCTTCTGCTACTGCGGTTGGTTTAGAGATTTTTAAACGCAACCATTTAATGCCGTATTCACTCATTAAATGCGCGGCTAAACGTTCTGCCAAAGTTTCAATTAAATCAACTACATTGGCATTCGCAAATTGATCGATTAAGCTAGATATTTCAGCATAATCTAAGGTTTTAGCGAGTTCATCGCCAGACGCGGCTAAACGGATATCGGTACCCATTTCAAGGTCAAATACCAACAGTTGTTTAATCTTCTTTTCCCATTCGTAATAGCCGATGGTTGTTTGCACTTGCAAACCTTCAATAAAGACAATATCCATAACGTTAAGATCTTTTATATCTATATAATTTCAATAATTACAAATATTACCTTATTAAGAGGTAGAAAAACCACCAATTACACTGTTAGAATGACAAAACAATACTATTCGTCTATTAAATAGCCAAGTTCAGAGCGACAGGAGGCCATAATGTTAATGTTACTACTAACTTTTATAATCATTGTTTCGGCCTACTTTCTTGGCTCAATCTCTAGTGCAATTTTAATTTGTAAACTGCGCGGCTTACCCGATCCAAGAACACAAGGTTCTAAAAATCCAGGTACCACTAATGTACTTCGCTTAGCAGGTAAACCTACCGCAATAGCAGTATTATTATTTGACTTACTCAAAGGTGCCATTCCAGTTTATGGTGCATTTAAATTAGGTGTTGAACCACTGCATCTTGGTTTTATAGCTATCGCAGCTTGCCTTGGTCATATGTATCCAATATTTTTTGAATTTAAAGGCGGTAAGGCAGTAGCTACAGCACTGGGCGCTTTAGCACCAATGAGTTGGGGTTTTGCGGCAGTATTAATTTTAACTTGGTTGTTTGTCGCGAAAACCACTAAATATTCTTCGCTCGCGGCTATTGTTACGGTCAGCTTAGCACCGCTTTATACTTGGTTAATTAAACCTATGTATATACAATCTGTAACTATGATCTCAGTATTAATATTATTTAAACATAAAGATAATATTTGGCGTTTACTTACCGGTAATGAAGATAAGTTAGGTAAAGGTTAGTTGCCATCAACAAGTACAGTTTACATTGTATTTATAAACTGTACCGTTATCTGATATTTAATAAACTTTATTAAACCGCAGGCAGTGAATCTAATGACCAACGAGGATTAGCTTTAAACGTTAAATCGGTTTTAACACCTGACTTTAAACGTTGCATCCCTGCGTAGGCGATCCATTACAGACCATTATCATGCACTTAATTAAACCGCAGGCAGTGAATCTAATGACCAACGAGGATTAGCTTTAAACGTTAAATCGGTTTTAACACCTGACTTTAAACGTTGCATCCCTGCGTAGGCTATCCATTACAGACCATTATCATGCACTTAATTAAACCGCAGGCAGTGAATCTAATGACCAACGAGGATTAGCTTTAAAGGTTAAATCGGTTTTAACACCTGACTTTAAACGTTGCATCCCTGCGTAGGCTATCATCGCTCCATTATCTGTACAAAACTCTGGTCGCGGATAAAATACTTCGCCATTTAATTTTGCCATTACCTCAGCAAGTTTTGCTCTAAGTGCTGTATTAGCACTTACTCCACCAGCAATAACCAATCGATTTAAGTCGCACTGCTGCAACGCACGCTTACATTTAATGACTAATGTATCGATAACCGCGTCTTGAAACGCATAAGCAATATCGGCTTTGGTTTGGGCGCTATCATCTTCGGAGCGGATAGTAATCGCAGCAGCGGTTTTTAAGCCCGAAAAGCTAAAGTTCAAGCCTGGCTTATTGGTCATAGGACGTGGGAATTTAAAACGACCAGAGGTACCTTGTTCTGCCATTTTAGCTAATACTGGGCCACCAGGGTAATCTAAACCAAGCAGTTTAGCGGTTTTATCAAACGCCTCACCTGCAGCATCATCTACCGACTCGCCTAGCAATTCATATTGACCAATGCCGTCAACTCTTACCAACATTGTATGACCACCAGACACTAATAAGGCGATAAACGGGAACTCTGGCACATCATCTTCTAGCATTGGCGCTAACAAGTGACCTTCCATGTGATGTACTGGTACTGCGGGTAAGTCCCAACCGTACGCGAGCGAGCGACCAATTGAACAACCCACCAATAACGCACCAACTAACCCAGGACCGGCAGTATACGCAACGCCATCAAGATCACTCGGCGTTAAACCAGCATCGGCTAGTGCTTCTTTAATTAATGGAATTGTTTTACGTACATGATCGCGCGAGGCGAGTTCAGGCACAACTCCGCCATAATCTGCATGCACAGCAATTTGTGAATATAAACGATGCGCCATAATGCCTTTTTCGTCATCATAAATGGCAATACCGGTTTCATCACAAGAGGTTTCAATACCTAAAATTCGCATAACAATTTGGTCCAATGGTTACTTTAGAGCGATCATAACGTTGAAATTAAAAATTAACCACTGCTTTTACATAAAAACTCTATTTAAAACTTTACATCACATCAAGGTTCAGATTAGAATACTGCACCAATTTTAATCGGCTTGACTAATTATTTTCAAGCGTCGCAGTATTCACTAGAGGTGGAAGGCAACATGCCAGTAATTAAAGTAAGAGAAAACGAACCGTTTGACGTAGCACTACGTCGTTTTAAGCGTTCATGTGAAAAAGCAGGTATCCTTTCTGAAGTTCGTCGTCGCGAATCTTTCGAAAAACCAACTTGGGAACGTAAACGTAAGAAAGCAGCAGCTGTTAAGCGTCATGCTAAAAAAGTATCTCGCGAAAACGCTCGTCGCGTTCGTATGTACTAAGACTTTAGGCACTTAGCTTTTAGTTATGGATTTGCTTAGTCGAATCACAGACGAAATGAAAATCGCCATGCGTGCTAAAGACAAACCTCGTCTTGGCGTTATACGTATGGCTTTGTCGTCTATCAAACTCGTAAAAATAGATACTCAGAAAGATATGTCTGAGGCAGATATTGTGGCTTTAATCGTAAAGATGATTAAACAACGCAAAGAATCTGTAACAATGTTCACCGCTGGTGGACGTGTTGATATGGCTGCGAATGAACAAGCTGAAATAGTTGTTTTAGAAGAGTTTTTACCAAAAGCATTAACAGCGGATGAAGTTAAGCAATTAATTTCTGCAGCAATTACTGAATCAGGTGCAGCTTCAATGGCTGACATGGGTAAAGTAATGGCTATTTTAAAACCGCAATTGCAAGGCAAAGCTGATTTAGGTCAGGTGAGCGGTCAGGTAAGAGCAGCACTAAACGCTTAACAACCTTGTTAAAGCATTCTGAAAACCGTGTAAGCTTTTTGTTTACACGGTTTTTTTATGTCAGCAAATAATGATTGATTGGTATTAATTAATCAGTATCTGCTGTACTATTTTATCTAGTAATCATTTTTCCTAATTTAGAATTTCTGCAAATATATGGCCGGTTTGATCCCACGCACATTTATCGATGACTTATTGGCTCGTACCGATATTGTCGATTTAATTGACTCAAAAGTTAAGCTAAAAAAATCGGGTAAAAATTACTCTGCATGCTGTCCTTTTCACAGTGAAAAAGGCCCTTCGTTTACAGTCAGTCGTGATAAACAGTTTTATCATTGTTTTGGTTGTGGCGCGCACGGTAATGCCATTAGTTTTATCATGGAATATGAACGTCTCGAATTTGTTGATGCCATTGAAGAGCTTGCTAGTTATAGTGGCGTGGAAGTTGAACGCGAGCAATCTACGCAAACTCCTGCAGAGCAACGTCGCCAACAAATGGTGCACAAACAAAAGCAAGACGACTATGAATTATTAGGTAAAGTGAGCCAATTCTACCAAAATAACTTAAAGACTCATGATGATTCAAAAACAGTTATTGGCTACCTTAAAGGTCGCGGTTTAACAGGTGAAGTCGTCAAGCAGTTTGGTATTGGTTACGCCGCCGATAGCTGGGATGGTGTCATGAATGAGTTTGGCACTAGCAGTCAAAATGCAAATCAGCTAGTCGAATTAGGTATGGCTATTCAAGGTGACAAAAGTCGTCCTTACGATCGTTTTCGTGGCCGAGTAATGTTTCCGATTAAAGATAAACGTGGTCGCGTTATCGGCTTTGGTGGCCGGGTATTAACTGATGGTACACCAAAGTACTTAAACTCACCTGAAACTCGAATTTATCATAAAGGCCAAGAATTATATGGCCTTCATGAAGCAAGGCATAATTGTAAAAACCTTCAGCGCTTAGTTGTTGTTGAAGGTTATATGGATGTTGTCGCCCTAGCGCAGCACGGTATAAATTACGCAGTTGCATCTTTAGGTACATCAACAACCGAAGAACAGTTAGTGACTATGTTTCGCACCGTCAAAGAAGTCATCTGTTGTTACGATGGCGATAAAGCAGGCCGCGCAGCGGCATGGCGAGCAATGGAAAATGCGCTACCACTAATTACCGACGGCATATCTTTGAAGTTTGTGTTTATTCCAGACGGAGAAGACCCTGACACTTTAGTACGCGATAAAGGCCAGGAAAAATTTGAACAAATATTAGACCAAGCAAAACCGCTATCACAGTTTTTGTTTGATCATTTACTGAGTCAAGTAGACAGCAATTCGTTAGAAGGTAAGTCGGCATTAATGGAGTCATTTCAGCCTTATTTACAAAAACTACCTGACAGTACCTTAAAAGATTCTATACTGAACGAGTTAGCAAATAA
Source organism: Colwelliaceae bacterium BS250 (assembly GCA_040779355.1). Lineage (GTDB taxonomy): Bacteria > Pseudomonadota > Gammaproteobacteria > Enterobacterales > Alteromonadaceae > Thalassotalea_A. Next base: position 47,184 of record JBFONS010000012.1, read on the forward strand.
ATTTGGCATGGGCAGCGAACAGCAGTTAGCTAAACTAAATAAAACACACGCGCCAGCCCAACGCCAAGCAAAAAAAGCACAATCAAAAGCAACACCAATACGATTAGCTATTGCATTATTGCTTGAGCATCCCCATCTATGTGAGGTACTCGAAGATTTATCGGTGTTAGAGCCTATAAAGGTTCCAGGAATAGATTTATTTAAACAACTAATGCAGCAATGCAAAGCAAACCCGAAACTTAACAGTGCGCAAATCATCGAAAGTTGGCGCGGCACTGAACAAGCTAAGGTTTTAGCTAAATTAGTTGTTTGGCAGCATCATATTGATAGCGATGCTGCCGAAAACGTATTTATTGATATTTTAGACAAAATCATAAACACGTTTGTAGAAAATCGTACAGAAACTCTGTTACAAAAAGCTCGTTTAGGACAATTAAACTCGCAGGAAAAACAAGAACTTCAGTCATTACTTAATGCGCAAAGCGAATAAAAAGCTTTCTCATAGTAAACTGGCTATTCTTCATTCCTCTTGCTATAATTCCGTCCTTTACTGTTCGTATTTTGATAGCCATAAATAGGTGGATTTTTGTCAATGGTTCAAGCCCCACAATCTAGACTGAAAGAACTTATCACTAAAGGTAAGGAGCAAGGGTACTTAACTTTTGCTGAGGTGAATGATCACCTACCACAAGACATTATTGATTCTGACCAAGTCGAAGACATCATTCGTATGATTAACGACATGGGCATTAAAGTGTTTGAAAACGCACCAGATGCCGATGAATTAATGATGGCCGAAGCTAATACAGATGAAGATGCAGCCGAAGCTGCAGCTCAGGCACTAGCCACTGTTGAAAGCGAAATCGGTAGAACTACTGACCCAGTACGTATGTATATGCGTGAAATGGGCACGGTAGAACTTCTTACTCGTAAAGGCGAAATAGTTATCGCCAAACGTATCGAAGAAGGTATTCGAGAAGTTCAACGTAGTGTTTCAGAATACCCGCCGGCAATTAATTATTTGCTTGAGCAATGGGATAATTTTGAAGCTGAAGAAGCGCGTTTAACTGATATCATCATAGGTTTCTTAGACCCAGATGCTCCAGATGAAGTCGCTCCTACAGCAACTCACGTTGGCTCTGAATTATCAAAAGAAGAGTTAGCTGAAGAAGATAAAACTGATGAGGAAGACGAAGAAGAAGAGGATACTGGTCCAGATCCTGAACTTGCTCGTGAAAAATTCACAGAATTAAGAGCGCGTTACGAAGCTGCTAACAAAGTCATTGAGAAAAAAGGTCGTGAGCATGCAGATGCTATTGCCGCTATCAATGAAATATCTGAGTGCTTTAAAGAATTCCGTTTAATACCTAAACTGTTTGACCGTTTAGTTAAAAACATGCGTGACGTAATGGATAGAGTTCGAGTGCAAGAGCGCTTGATAATGAAACACTGTGTTGTTGGTGCTGGTATGCCAAAACTACATTTCATTAAAATCTTCCCAGGTCACGAAACAGAAACACAATGGCTAGAAGATGAAATTGCTGCTGGCCATCCGTATTCTGAAAAACTTAAAATGATTTCTTTCGATATCGAGCGTTGTGTATATAAACTTACCAACCTTGAAGAAGAAACCTATTTAAGTGTACAAAGTATAAAAGACATTAACCGTCGCATGTCGATTGGTGAAGCGAAAGCCCGCCGAGCGAAGAAAGAAATGGTTGAAGCTAACTTACGTTTAGTTATTTCAATTGCTAAAAAATACACCAACCGTGGTTTACAATTCTTAGATCTAATCCAAGAAGGTAACATCGGCTTGATGAAAGCAGTTGATAAGTTTGAATATCGCCGTGGTTATAAGTTCTCAACTTATGCAACCTGGTGGATCCGTCAAGCAATAACTCGTTCAATTGCCGATCAGGCGCGTACTATTCGTATTCCAGTACACATGATTGAAACGATCAACAAGTTAAACCGTATCTCTCGCCAAATGCTTCAAGAAATGGGTCGTGAACCTACTCCTGAAGAATTAGCTGAACGTATGGTTATGCCAGAAGATAAGATTCGTAAGGTTTTAAAAATTGCTAAAGAGCCAATCTCAATGGAAACACCAATTGGTGATGACGAAGATTCGCACTTAGGTGACTTTATAGAAGATGGCAGTGGTGAACTACCGGTTGATGCTGCTACAACTGAAAACCTTAAAAATGCTACCCATGAAGTATTAGCGGGCCTAACAGCTCGTGAAGCTAAAGTGCTTAGAATGCGTTTCGGTATCGATATGAATACTGACCACACATTAGAAGAAGTTGGTAAGCAATTTGACGTTACTCGTGAGCGTATTCGTCAAATCGAAGCTAAAGCATTACGTAAACTTCGTCACCCTTCTCGTTCTGAGCAACTTAAGAGTTTCTTAGACGGCGAATAATCGAGTTTATCAAAACATATTTAAAGCCTGCAATTGCAGGCTTTTTTATTGCCTAAAATAAAGTTTATGACCACAAGATAACTCATATATACTTAATAAAGTTAAGTTACTGCCCGGCGTTTTAACCAGTACAATAAAAAATAACTAAATCGAAAATTAACAGTACTTAACCCTTTATTTGCTTGCACCTTATAATTTCCTCACATATGATTTACATACTATTTAAAAATAAGAATACTCTTGATGAAACTTACCACTATCACGCTACTTTCTTTAGCGCTGTTTTCTCCACTCCTTCAAGCGGCTGATGTTGAAGATTATTACGAAATAACTATATTCGCCGGCCAACGCACATCAGATAACATTGAGGATGATGAAGACCTAGAAGAAGGTGAAGAGGCATTTGAAGTCGACTTCCTTAATGATGCATCTGCGGGTGTTATTTTAGCTTGGAATTATGATTACAATCGTCAAGGCGAATTACTACTCAGTCACTCGCAAACTGAATTTGATGGTGATGTACAACTTGCCGATATGGATATTAGCATCACTTACTTGCATATTGGCGGTAACGTGACAGTAAGTGAAGGCGATGTTCCAATCTTACTTAGTGGAGGCATTGGTATTGCTCACCTTGCTCCTGGTGATAACAGCTTAGAATCAGAAACTCGCCCCTCAGCTAATATAGGTTTGGGCGCTAGATTTAATTTTGCAGAAGATTTCAGTTTCAGACTAGATGCTCGAGGCTACGCTACCTTTTTTGACAGCAATGGATCTATTTTTTGTAATGGTGGCGATTGTAAAGTACGAACTTCCAGTAATCTATGGTTACAGGCTGAATTCACCGCGGGATTAACCTACCGGTTCTAATTAAATGAAAAAACACTATGTGTATGACCTTTATAGATAAACCGCTATTAATCATATTAATCATTACCGGCTTAGTATTTAATTCTAATCTGGTAATGGCCCATGCTGAACATGATAAAGTAAGATACGTTGCTGTTAATGGTGTTGATACCGGTCGCTGTGAAAATGTAGGCAGCCCTTGTAAGACAATTGATTATGCGGCTCAGCATGCAAACAAAGGTGATGAAATTCGCTTGAGTAAGGGCAGTTATCATATAGAAAGTGTTGATACACTATTCTATTTGCTCAGTGATTTAATCCCCATAATCGGTAACTATCAACAACAAGATAACTATCAAAATAAAAGCGCTGAAAATACCACGTTTTTAACTGGCGTGCCTGTAGCATATACCCAACAGCTATCCGCTAAAGGTTTTACTGTTATCGTTGATAACAAACCCACAGCAAAAACTACAAACAATAAAAATATCCTTGCAGCTAAACTCGCCAGTTTTAACCGCTTACAAGAAAAACAAATCGACGTCCCTTGTGTTACTGGTTTTGCCGGTGACCATCAATGTAATAATATCGATTTATTAGCTCATATACCTTTAAACCAGTTTGAGCTTAACCCTGAAGAAGCAAATGATATTTGGGGTCATTATGATTTAAACACCGGCAAAGAATATGCCCTTATAGGATTCAACAATGGCATTGGCATTGTTGACACAACAATACCAACCGCGCCGCAAATAGTCACGACTATTGCCAGCGCGAATACCATATGGCGTGATATCAAAGTATATCAATACTTCGACCTAGCAATGAACAAATGGCAAAGCTATGCCTACGTTACGGCTGATAATGCCAACGTTGGCCTACTTATTTTAGACTTAAACCAGCTGCCCAATTCAGCAAGTATCGTCGCCAATGACCAAACCGATTTAAGTGCCCATAACGTCTACCTAAGTAATGTTGATTACTCGACAGGCGTGGCAATTAACAATAAGCCAGCTTATCTACACATTGCTGGCTCAAACCGCAATGGTGGCGGTTTCAATACCTACAGCCTTATAGAACCTACGAGTTTAAGCGCAATATACAAACCGCCCACAGATCGCAATCAATATAGTCATGATGTTAGTTCAATGATCATTACTGACGATCGCAAAGATGACCAATGCGTTAACGCAACCGATCACTGTGAGGTAATGTTTGATTTCAATGAAAATGACTTTCAACTATGGGATAAAACTCAAAATGACAGTCCTGAAAAATTAAGTACCACCAGCTACTTAAATGCAGCTTACGTGCACTCTGGTTGGTATAGTGAAAATAAATTATTAATGCTCGTACATGACGAACTCGACGAGCAAAATTTTGGCTTAAACACCACATTACGATTATTTGACATCACCAACTTAACCAAGCCAACGCTGTTATCTATTTGGACTGGCGATACCAAAGCAATTGATCATAATGGCTTTGTTCGTGGCAACCGTTATTACATGTCAAATTATGAACGTGGCATAACCGTGCTCGACATTAGTGACCCAACTCAACCCCAAGAAGTAGGCTTTTTTGATACCTACCCTATTGCCAATAACCCGTCTTTTAATGGCGCATGGGGTGTTTATCCATTTTTACCCAGTGGTCATATTTTGGCAAGCGACATTAACAGTGGTTTGTATATTTTAAAAGACCGTACCTTAGATGTTGTACAAGGCAGCATAAGCTTTAGTAGCCGCAACTATGCCGGTAGCGAAGGTCAAACTACCACAATAAACGTTAAGCGTAATAACCAAGCTCAGGGCGCAATAGCCGTTGAGTGGGAGTTAGTTACCGGCTCAGCAAACAGTGATGACTTTAATATTACACAAGGCACCTTAACTTGGGCTGACAACGACAACACAGATAAACTACTTACTGTCGATATATTAGAGGATAATATTGCAGAATCTGAAGAACTGTTGTTTGTTCGCTTATTTAACCCACAACATGGTGCGACCTTACAACAGCCAAATTTAGCAACAATAACCATAACCTCTTCCAATGGTGAAAATGTGCCACAGGTAAGTGCAGGTAACAATATTACGGTTAACTCTGGCACTGAAGTTAATTTACAAGCAACAGCTGAAGATTTAGACGGTGATAGTTTAACCTACCTTTGGCAACAACAAGCAGGAGTAACCGTTACCATTACTAATAGCGACCAGTTAAATGCTAAATTTACCGCTCCGGCAACAAATGATGTATTGTCTTTTTCCTTTACCGCAACCGATCCAAGCAATTTAAGCGCAACTGATCATGTAAATATAGAGATAGAAATAGAAGTTATCACCATAGTTCCTGAAAAAATTGATAATAGCGGTGGCTCTCTCTATTACAGTCCGCTATTTTTACTCCTCATTTTACTTAAAAGACTAAAAACAGCTCATAAAAACATCAACCGCAAAAAAACCTCAAATTTATAGAGCAGAAGTAGTGACAACAAAATAAAAAATGCTTATACTTGCCGCCGCTTCTGGTTAATATCATAAGCAAGCAAATCTAAATGGCCCCTTAGCTCAGTTGGTTAGAGCATCCGACTCATAATCGGCAGGTCCCCTGTTCAAGTCAGGGAGGGGCCACCATTTAGAACATCAAAGTCTACCTAGGTAGGCTTTTTTTGTATCTGAAATTTAGTGATCGCAACATAAATACACTGGTAATCAGCACTGACTCACATAAGACAGGCGCACAGGTTCATCAAATATTAAGCCCTAGCTCAATCTCATCACGAATATACTCACGTAATTACTTCAACGAAATTCCGCGTAATATCACCTCAAATTAAATTCATCGCTCGGCATACTACCGGACCGTCGACGACGTCGATGAAATGAGTGAAAGTTAGTAGTGGTGAATATGTGGGCCTAAGTTGAGTGTTAGGCCCAGCGATCTAGGATCTGCTGATAGGGTATTGCTTAATAAACGTTCAATTCATTAAACTAGTATAGTTCTAATAGACTTAAAAGGTGCTACGTTAGTAAAAGGATAAAATAAAAATAAAAATATAACAGGGAACAAACATGAAAAAGTTTATAAAATTATTACTAATTTCATACATTAGTTTAGCAATATCGGGGTGTATGCCTGGTGGTGGTGGTGTTGATGGAGCGAGTGTTGTTGAGTCTATGGCTGCTGCTGAAGATCCCCAAAAGAGAGTAAGTGATATTAGTTTTATTGATGTTAACTTATCTATTTGCCTTTCTGATTTAGAACTAAATACAGATACCCTTGTTAGCTCAATCACTTCTTTAGACTGTTCAGAAATGAGCATTGTTGACCTTTCAGGTATTGAAGAGTTATGGGCATTGGATACATTGTGGTTACATAACAATCAAATTAGTGATATTACACCTCTAACTAATCTAACCGTTTTAACCAAATTATGGTTAAACAACAACGAAACCGGTGATATTTCACCTTTATCTAATTTAACCGCGTTAACTGTATTAGAGTTACAAACCAACCAAATCAGTGATATTTCACCTATTTTAAATTGGACTAATTTACCTAGTGACTCCTTATATTTAAACGAAAACCCTGTTGATTGTACGCAAAGTGAAAGCTTAGATAGTAGAGCTATTTCTGAAGTGGCTAATTACGGTAGTGCAGCAACTACTTGTATCAACCCTTAAAACTGAGAGAGTTAACTAGCCACGCACTGTAACTCATATCAATTCACTACCTCTTTTCTAGTTATGGCTTGGTGTTTTATGTCTTACGAATCTAAGTATTATTAAAGCGGATACAGGAAATTCATTGTGCCACTACATTTAAATTTTGAAATTAAATATTGCCAGTTACAGTGCATGGCTAGTTAATTTTTCAATCTCATCACAAATATACTCACGTAATTACATCAGCGAAAATCAGTCAAATATCACCTCAAATTAAATGCAATGGATAAAAATGGTGCATTTTTTTAAAAAAAGTATAAACATGCATATACTTTAGAAATATCTCCTATAGTTCGATAGATAATTAGGTTAAAACCCATGTTAAGACAAACAGCAATTTTTATGTTATTTGCATTAATGTTAACTCCAAGTATTTTTGCTTCGGAGATTTACAATAACGGTACGTCAAGTATCGCAAGCCGTGGCTACTTAGGAGTCGCTTATTTAAATACAGATACTACAGATGAATTTACCGAAGCAGGTTCTCGTATAGGCTTAGACTTCACCCATCAAATTGAAAATGATTGGACGGTAGGTGTCACTTTAGAGTGGGCAACAAACTTTAACAACAATGACAATATATCTTTTACTCAAGGTGGTAACAGTAATGGGCCTGCAGGGAAGTCAAATGAGTCATTAACCGCTCGTCATGGTTACGTTTCAGCATATCATGATACATGGGGAACATTTTCTCTTGGTAAACAGTGGGCCACTTTTTATGATGTTACTTCGGTAACTGATGTTCTAAATTTTTTCGGCGGTAACGCAGCGGGTTCTTTCAATGCAGGTACTGATGGTGGTTTATCCGGCACTGGCCGTGTAGAACAAGCACTAGTTTGGCGTAAATCATTTGACAACTTGCAAGTTGGTCTGCAATTTCAAGCACAAAATAAATCTGTCAAGTTTGATAATGCTAACAGTGAATTTAATGGCGAAGAAATTGCAGCAATTGGTAATGGCTATGGCTTATCATTCGTTTACAACTTAGACGAATTTAATTTTGGTATTGGCTACAATACCACTGAAATCGATCTAGCTGAACCCTTCGCCGATTTGGGTTTTTCAATCTCTGATGACAAAAGTATTGCCTATAGTATCTCTTATGGACAATGGACGCAGCCAGGACTGTATGCGGCGGCGGTATTTGCGACAACAGAAAATCATGAGGTTGATAATGAAGGTCGATTCTTTGATGCTGTAGGTACAGAAATCATAGTTTGGTATGTTTTTGAAAACCAAATTAGTATCTATGGTGGTTTAAACCATTTAGAAGCAGAAGAATCGGATCGTGAATATGAACTGCATTATGAATTTACCGGTATTGAATACCGATTCACTGATAGCAAAGGTCTTGTATACCTTGAAGCGAAATTCAATGGCAACACTTTAGTTAACGGCTCTTCACAGGATCATACTGATTTTGCAGCAGGTTTTAGAGTTAACTTTTAATATCCATTAATCTTGCGATAGAAATTTGATCAGTATGGATTATCTACAGTGATTAAATTTCATTAGATCAACCGAATCGATGTTTGGTAATGATTACTAGCTGAGTCTCGAGGCTGATTAGTTGTTAGTAATTAGATTGGGCTATCGTTAATAATCGGCAGCCCCTGTTCAAGTAAATATTAACTAGCCACGCACTGTAACTCATAATCAATTAACTACCTCTTTTCTAGTTATGGCTTGGTGTTTTATGCCTGACGAATCTAAGTATTATTAAAGCAGATACGGGAAATTCATTGCGCCACTACATCTAGGTTTTGAAATTAAAAATTGCCAGTTACAGTGCGTGGCTAGTTAATTTTTTCTAATTATTGGTTATTTTCCAGGTTGAATTGTCTTTTTCATTACGACTAAGGCATACCTCCGTATCCGTCAAACCCACCCTTTTAATTCCAAAATATACATACCACTGTGCCACCAGCGCACATTGGATGCACTCCACCATAACGCACTTTTACGTGTACCGATTACAAGGCCAAATAGGCCCGGCAAATGGAAAGACGACTTTGCCCTGTAAAAGACACACAATATTAAACTAAAAGATGATCTTTTTGTGTTTTTGTACTATCACTATATCAGTTGTTTAACGGTAATTTATTTTAACGGCATAAACTAAATCACCAACAATAATAAGAAAACCATTTAATGATTTTACTTGGATAAAGTCATTAGGCAGTAAACCCGTTAACACATGGAATTTCATTAACCAATAATCTCCTTGGGCACATGCAAGGACGTAATGTTGTAGGGAGACGAACGGGTATGCCTCTAAGAAGTCAAAACAAACTTGTCACGCAGATAGATAATCGGCACTGCTTCTTGTACAGCCCGGTCAAGATACAAACCTATAACTCAACAAACCAATTGGACTCAACACCAAAGGGTGTCACGCCTATGTTTCACCGAAAATACAGAAAATCCATCGCCGTTATCCTGCTATGCCTGCTGCACTTGAGCCCTAGCTATGCTACAGAGATTTCAAAAGCAGAGCATCAAATTGCAATCGTTGACCCCATTCAGGATATTCTGGGCAGTCAAACCATATTTGAAATCGATTTAGTCAATGACACAGGCGTGGCGTTATCCGACATACAGTTCATCTGTTTATGCAACGAAGTCAATACGCAACACGATGCAGCAACAATAAACATAGCAAACTTTAACGTCGATGAGCGCACCACAGAGCAATGGATTGTCACTAACCCATTTGTTGCGCCAGCCAACATAAAGAACAATAAAGCGTTGTTCTTTAGAGGTAGTGCAAAACTAGAAAATGGCGACTCTGGCGATATTGAACTCATGAACAGACCCAAGCGACTGGACTTAGAACAGCAGCAATTATAACCAGCAACAGTTAATGGAAAAGATAATCATGAACGTTAATACAAGCAAACTAAGACATTGGCTAGCAAAGGCCGCAAAACTCGCCTTACTGTGTTTCTGCATTCATACCAATGTGCTTTTTGCGCAAAATAGCCCTCAACTCGTCAAAAAAACAAACCAACTAAGTCTGCCGCAAGGGTCAAACCCACAACAATTAACCACGGTTGGCAGTATTACATTTTTCACCGCACACACCTCTACCACTGGCACTGAACTTTGGAAAACCGATGGTACTCCGGCTGGCACAATGCTTGTTAAAGAAATCCGCATTGGTAGTAAAGGTGCACTAATAAGTGGGTTAACCAAGGTCAACGACACCTTGTTTTTTACGGCTTACACCAACACAACTGCCAGAGAACTGTGGAAATCTGATGGCACCGAGGCAGGTACAACCTTGGTTAAAGATATAAACCCTGAGGGTAACGGCGGTTTCCCTCAACAACTAACCGACGTCAACGGCACCTTATTTTTTAGTGCGAACAATGGCACCAATGGCTACGAACTGTGGAAGTCTGATGGCACCGAGGCAGGCACCACCCTAGTGAAAGATATAAATACTGGAGGTAATAGTAGCTCACTGCTAAACCTAACCAATGTCAACGGCACCTTGTTTTTTAGTGCCAACAATGGCACCAACGGCGCTGAACTGTGGAAATCCGATGGCACCGAGGTAGGCACCACTCTGGTAAAAGATATATATCCTGGTCGTGACAGTAGTGCCCCTGATAACCTAACCAACATCAGCGGCACCTTGTTTTTTAAAGCCTACACGAACACCAATGGCTATGAACTGTGGAAATCTGATGGCACTAATGCAGGCACAACCCTAATTAAAGATATAAATCCAGGTAATCACAGTAGTGCCCCTAACTACCTAACCAATGTCAACGGCAGCTTATTTTTTGCGGCTTTCAATACCGCGAACGGCTATGAGCTGTGGACATCCGATGGCACAGAGGCAGGCACAACACTGTTTAAAGATATCGTTCCTGGCGTTGGTGGTAGTGAACTTGCCTATCTAACCAACGTCAACGGCACCTTGTTTTTTAGAGCTGACACTAGCAGCAGCGGATACGAATTGTGGAAATCAGATGGTACTGAGGCAGGCACAAGCCTGATCAAAGATATAGGTCCTATTGATGACGACAGTTATCCGGTATACCTAACGAACGTCAACGGCACTTTGTTTTTTGTCGGTAACAATGGCACTAGCGGGTATGAGCTGTGGATTTCCGACGGCACTGTGGCAGCCACCACTCTCGTTAAAGATATATATACTGGTGGCAATAGTAGTTTTCCTCACCGCCTAACCAACGTCAACGGCACCTTGATTTTTAGCGCTAACAATGGCATCAATGGGATTGAACTGTGGAAATCCGATGGCACAGAGGAAGGCACCACCTTAATATTCAACATACAAACCGATACCGCATCCAGTATCCCTGACAAATATTAACTAGCCACTACATCTAGATTTTGAAATTAAACATTGCCAGTTACAGTGCGTGGCTAGTTAATTTTTGTTACAATACTTTTTTTGATTTTAGGTAGCCTATGAATAAAAGTAATGAGCCGCTACACGGCGTGAAACTTGAACAAATTCTAACCGAACTGGAGAAGAAAATTGGTTGGGATAAAATGGGTGAGTTACTTAACATTCGTTGTTTCACTAATAATCCACGTTTAAAAACAAGTTTGAAATTTCTGCGTACAACCCCTTGGGCACGCAGTAGAGTTGAAATTTTATACCTAAAAACATTTTGTAGTAAGAATAAAGCAACGGGGAAAGTGATCAGGGGGATACTCTCTCAGAAAACAGCAGTATCAGAAACGACTTCCACCAAGCCGGCTCCCTTTATTTGGCCTACATTGAAAAATAAATAGACGTGATTAAAGGGGTCGACTATCCCTATTTACATGGCGAATAAGCAAAGCAGTAACTAATTAACTAGCAATATATGGCTTATTTAATGTTTGCTAAAACTTGCACCACATTCGCTAGTGGCTCGGCTTGATATCGGGCGAACATATCAGGCAGTGTTTCATAGTTAAGGGTGATGTTTTTTTCGCTTAAAAACGTTTCATTATAAAGTTTTGAGTAAGATCGTTCGGCCAAATCACAATTGAAAGTCACTATAGTCTTGCCTTTGCCCATTTTTGCCGCTGCATATAAAGCGCCAGCAACATTAAGCGCTGAACTACTCCCTAAGGTGATGCCATCTACATCACGAACATGCCGTGAAATGGCAACCAAATCCTGATCAGGTAACGTAATTGCCCTATCGATTTTTGCCTGACGAAAATTAGCCACACTGCGCATAATGCCAACCCCCTCGGTAAATGAGTTGCCATTACTCACATAATTGCCGGTTTTAAGATAAGCATAAATACCAGAGCCAGAGGGATCAACCAGCCAGGTTTGTAATTGCGGATTTTGTTCTGATAGATATCGTGAGTTTCCAGCAATAGTGCCGGCAGTGCCTACTACTGAGACCAAGGCGTCAATTTTTCCTGCTGTTTGCTGCCAAATTTCTGGACCAGTATTTTCATAATGGGCTTTGGCATTACTAGTATTTTCAAATTGATCAGCCCACCAATAATCGTCATGTTCTTCGCCTAAGCGCTTTGCAGTATGGTAGAAATGATCGGGGTTAGAAAATGGGCAGGCATCCACCAATTTTAATTGCGCGCCATAAAGGCTGATCATCTGCTCCTTTTCTCTGGCTTGTCCTTTTGGCATCACCACTAACATGTTAAAGCCCAAACAATTAGCTACTAGTGCCAAGCCTATGCCGGTATTGCCCGCGGTGCCTTCTACTATAGTCATTCCTGGTTTCAAATTTCCCGAGGCAATACCATCTAGAACCAGTTGCAATGCAGCACGATCTTTAATCGACCCTCCGGGGTTTTGCTGTTCACATTTTAATAATATTTCACAACCAGTTAAATTAGACAGACTATTAATTCGTAATAAATCGGTATTACCGATCAGTTCAGTGACATTTTTTAAGATTGGAGTCATTATTATAAGCCATTGCCAACAAGTACAACTAGAGTACCTTAAATACTAGGTAGAGATAGCTTTAAGTCAAGATAGTGATTACTCCAATCTTGATTTAAGGCTATGGTTAACACATTTATTATTTAGTTTGGGACAAAATTACCATGAATTGGGTAAGTTTCAACGTAAATGCACTTATGTGAGCTGTTAATTACCGTGGGTTGCTTATTTTCAATTTAAAGTTGATCTGACCTTATTTATGATAATTACTAGATAGAAGACTTACTCCGTCCAAGTGCATCAATACTCTTCAATATTCTTCAATACATAACTTATGTTTAGATTGTTTATTATAATACTTTCTCAAAGTACTCTATTAACATGCGTTTGTCGTAGCCTATCAAAGCATTGGCTTCTCTACCAAATAGACTTTTGGATAGATAGCCCATATCTTTAATCTCAACGGTATCAGCTAGTATAACGTTACCTGCTAAATCTTTGATGACATACTCAAACGACATGCGTGGGATATATAAATCCTTTAATACACGTATTTCCTGCATGTTGTATCGAGTCTCACCGGCTAAATCAATATTAGTGAATGTAATATCAATAGTTACACCCGTTTCATTAAAGTGGTCAGCTAATGCCTCTGCCAATGTCTTAGCTACATTCTGCTCGAAATCAGACTGTATATCCAAGTTACCTGCTTTTATGTCACTAAAATCACGTGGATTAATCAATGTTACGGTAGCTAATCCTTCAGTAGCTGATACAGTTTCTGGTTTTACAATAGTGCTTGAGCACGATGCTAGTAGCATAGTTAGTATAAGTGTTAGTGCTAGTGTTAATAGTTTTTTCATAATTTTTCTCCTATCTGTAGGTATAATATTAGTCCCTAAGATTTCATGAGTATATAGATAGTCAGGATATCAGGTTTTCACCCTTTTGCAGATTTTCTGCCGAAGTCGCTTTCCCACACGCACCAATGACCTAAAAAACCCTTTGACTAGTTCCGCAAGCGAGTGTCGAGAATAATGAATATAGTTATTGGCCTTACTATATCGGTTTACTTGGTCCCCGCGGCCGATGTTCGATAGGGTTTCGGTGTCGACCGGACTTGCATTCCTAGGGGACAAAACTCGTTATTTCTCTTATGGCTATGATACTTAAAAAGGCCATCCAGCAGACCCATTTTCTAGTTAAAAATCTTCGATTTACCTCAGTTCATATAATTTATAGGTTTTTTGTGGCGCCCATATTCTTATCATCACAATTTTGAAAATCCATTCTTAATCGAAGAACATAAAAATTAATTTAAACTTTTTGTGCAATTGCCGCTACTTACTAATTAGTGAGTTTAAATAAAATAGATAATTAGGGGTTACCATGACATTCCACAAAACATTAACGTTCGCAGCTGTTTCATCTTGCTTATTAATTAGTGCTGCCTTTGCATCTCAAGCAACCAATGAAGATACAGGTCACACAATTACTTTGCTCAAAGACTGTAACGTAATTGCCGAATATGCAATGAATGCCGAACAAGTAAAAGCGTATCAGGCGCTGCATGCAGAAGAGCAAAAAATGCATGATTTAGAAAAGCCTACTCAGGTCGCTGAGCAACAATTACAACAATTTACTGACAAAATTGAAGAGTTAACATCTCTCGCAATTCAAGACAATGAAAACACCCTGCACATTGATAAGCATTACTTAAAAAAACAACAGCTGGTGGTCGCAAAATTACAGTTATTTATGGATAAAAATCAGCATAAATTTGATGCTATAGGTGAACAAGGCCGTTTAATAGGTGTTAAAGCTGAAGACTTTACCGATACTATTGATGGCAGTTTTGATGACGTAGATTACAATCACATTCGCATTGATTACCCTGGTAGAGTCGACTCCAATTATAAATGCGAAGCTGATATCAGCAATATCTAGTAAAATAGGTTATAAATCTGAATACCCGCTGATTTATAACCTTTAACTAGCCATGGATTATGCCCCTCAAAAATAGTTCTATTGTAGGTCTTAGCATCTTCATTACAAACCTCGTCCAAACTGCACAAACGTTTGAAATAGTATTTGTTCTGCGGCTTCTCTCGAAAGGCAATTAGATAGAAGATCATTATTAGAAAATTTTTGGTTAATTTTCATTTCCGCAGATGTCCATTTCATTTCGTCTAATACCACTTCAACTCTACAACTCATTTTTTTATCGCTATTGGTGTAGAAAACTTTAACCTGATGAGTGCGATTGATAAGATTATCATAGGGATAATTGTTAGCAGTATGCACTGTAATACTTTCGGCAGCAGCTATGTTGCAAAACGCCAATAAACTTACGAAGACCATGCCATTCAGTAGCTTTGTTAATATTTCATTCATTTTATTTCTCGATTAAGTTGTTAGGTGTTGGTAACAGATTAGTTATGATAAGGTTGTAAAACAAACGATAAAAAATTAAGCGTGGTTAAGAAAAACTTAAGTATGAAATATTTACCACCATTAAAATCCCTGCAATTCTTTTTGGTCGCGGGCCAATCTAAAAACTTCAAACAGGCTGCCGAGCAACTTCATGTGACGCAAGCGGCTGTCAGCCAACAAATTCGATTATTAGAAGAAAATTTACAATCGAAATTATTTGCGCGTTCCAATACCCAAACAATACTTACCGAAAAAGGACGAATGCTATTTCCTTTCATAGAAAGAGCATTTTCAGAGCTATCCAAAGGTGTTGAAGTTGTTACTGGTGACCCGAACCCGCAAATCCTCCGTATTTCTACAGTACATTCGTTTAGCTCACTATGGCTTATTCCTAGGCTTCAGGAATTCCAAAAGTTACACCCTGACATCATGGTGCAACTTGCCCCATCTGGCGAACTTATTGATTTCAAGCAATCAAATATAGATTTAGCCATTAGAATGGGCAGAGGTGGTTATGCTGATTTAATGCAGAAGAAAATCTATGATGATAATCTTATCTTTGTGGCAAGCCCAAAACTGTTAGCCGACATTAATAAGGATGATCCTGAACAAGTATTTGCTTTACCTTGGATAGAAGACACGAGTATAGGAATACAGGAAGCATTTCAGGATTACTGTAAAAGTATAAACTTTAATTATGAATCTTTAGTGCCTGTCATTCAAACCAATGATGCACTTCCTTTGATTGACAGTGCGGTTAAAGATGGTGGCTTTCTCTTGGTAAATAGTAGTTTAGTGATTGAACATTTACGTGCTGGTCGCTTAGTCAAACTATTAAATTACTCAATAAAAAGCCCGTATTCTCTTTATCTTGTCGCGCCGGAACAGCAGTTCACATGGAAAAAAGTTAAATTATTTGAAGACTGGTTAATGCCTAAATTATTAGAGTCATTCTCCGATTTAGACAGATACTAAGTACTGGTACTAAGCGCTGGTACTAAGCGCTGGTACTAAGCGCTAGTACTAAGCGCTGAGTATAAAGCACTGTATGCCTCAAATACGCAGCTCAATAAATAAAAAAGCCTTATCATTATCGGATAAGGCTTTTGTCTATTACATTTCATATAAATAGGGTTGTTGTTAACTAGTCATTCAATTTTACTTTGTGTTCAAGCGTTTCATCAAACTCTACAGAGGGTTTATGAGAGCTAGCAACATACGAATAAATTACCGGAAAAATAAACAAAGTAAATAAAGTACCTATTGATAAACCCGAAACAATTACGATGCCAATGCCAAAACGACTCACCGCGCCGGCCCCTGAAGCAAATAGCAACGGAGTAAGACCTGCAACCATAGCAGCGGTTGTCATTAAAATAGGACGCAAGCGTATTGTTGCTGCTTTTTTAACGGCAAGTATTTTATCTAAACCGTTATTCAATTGCTCCTCTTTAGCCACCTCAGCAATCAAGATACCATGTTTGGTGATCAGGCCGACCAAAGTAATTAAGCCAACTTGAGTGTAGATATTCATGGTCGCCGCACCCCATGCAAGCGCAACTAGTGCACCACTAATAGCGAGGGGAACTGTCATTAAAATAACCAACGGATCACGAACACTTTCAAACTGACTAGCCAGTACCAAGAAGATAATTAAAATGGCCAACACAAAAGTCATATACAAGGCATCACCTTCATCAACAAATTGCCTAGCTTCACCAAGATAATCGTGAGTATAACCTTGTGGTAGCATGGTTACAGATAACTCATTAAAGAAATCAATTGCCTCACTCATAGCAACACCGGGGGCTAATACAGCACCTACCGTAGCACTATTAAGTTGATTAAAATGCGGTAAAGAGCGAGGTTCGGCGGTGACATCAACCGTAATTAAATTACTTAGCGGTAGCATATCGCCATTTTTTGCTCGCACATAAAATTTACCTAGTTTGTCAGGTGACAACCTATATTTACGCTCAACTTGAGCAATTACTTCATAACTGCGGCCATATAAGTCGATACGATTTAAGTAACCATCACTCAGTAAAGTACCTAAAGTGATACCAATATCTTGCATGGTGACACCATAAGCCCCAGCTTTATCACGATCAATTTTGATATTCATAGTCGCGGAATCAAAGGCTAAATCTAGCTCTGAGTAAACAAAATTTGGATTTGCTCGGGTTGCAGCTAAAACATCACTGGCAATACTTACTAAACTTTCAAATTGATTCGCGGTAGTAATTACAAACTGTACCGGTAAACCGCCCGATGACCCGGGTAATTCTGGCATTTGGAAAGCCGTTGTTGCCATTGATGCAACATCATTAAATCCTGG
This sequence comes from Colwelliaceae bacterium BS250, assembly GCA_040779355.1. Classification (GTDB taxonomy): domain Bacteria; phylum Pseudomonadota; class Gammaproteobacteria; order Enterobacterales; family Alteromonadaceae; genus Thalassotalea_A. Next base: position 64,844 of record JBFONS010000012.1, read on the forward strand.
TGTTAGTGTCGCAGCTAGCTCTGTAGGGTTCTTTTCTCGTTCGCTCCATGGTTTCATAATAGCAATACCAAATGCTTGGTTAGCATTAGGTATACCCGACATGGCTAAGCTTGCTTGTACCTCCGGCTGTTCGGACACTTTACCGGTGATCTCACGCATCGAGTTTTCTATGTAATCTAAGTTGGCATTCGAGGGGGCTTTTGCCATCATCATTAATGCACCTTTATCCTCGGTAGGTGCTAGCTCAGCGGGGATAAACTTAAACAAATAAGGCAGTGAAATAAACACTAACATAGCAAATAAAATAACCGCCGGACGGCGCTGCATTAGAACATCGAGTAAACGAGAGTAACTGTTGGTAATGCTGGTGAGTACGTTATCGACCCCCGCTTCAAAATAATTCGGCTGATGATTAATTTTAAGCAGCTTACTACAGAGCATGGGTGATAATGTTAATGCCACCACACCCGAAACAAATACGGCACCAGCGAGTGTTAAAGCAAACTCGGTAAACAATGAACCAGTAATCCCACCCATTAATGCAATGGGAGCATAAACGGCCGCTAAGGTAATGGTCATGGAAATAACGGGTACTGCAATTTCACGGGTACCAATAATGGCTGCACGGTAGGGTTCTTCACCCGCTTTAATGTGCCGATCGATATTTTCGACGACAACTATGGCATCATCTACCACCAAACCAATCGCTAATACCATTGCAAGCAGAGTCATCAAGTTAACCGTAAAACCAAACATCTGCATTAATACCAAGACACCAATTAATGACAATGGAATGGTGATAATAGGAATAATAACTGCGCGCCATGAACCTAAAAACAGGATCATAACAATTAATACAATGAACCCAGCTTCGGCAATAGTTTTTACTACTTCATCAATCGACTCTTCAATGGCAATGGTCGAATCATATAATACGTCCATGTCTATCGAGCTCGGATTGTTTTTTTCCAAGCCAGGTAACATTGCACGTACTCCGGCAGTAATATCTAACGGGTTTGCTGTCGGACCTGCATCAATTGCAACCACAACGGCACTATTTCCATTCGCCATAGCACGATATATATCATGGCTTTTTTCCAATGAAACCCTAGCGATATCTTGCAGACGGATCACTTTGCCGTTTTCACGGGTAGCAATAACTAAGTTTTCAAGCTCAGCGGAAGTTTTAACTTGAGTATTACTACTGCCATTAAACAAAGTGTAATAACTGTTGGCTTGTCCTGTTGCTGATTGAACGTTATTTGCCTGTAAAATTTGCACAACATCTTGGGTCGTTAAACCAAAACCAGCCATACGTTCAGGATCTAACCAAATACGCATCGCAAATTTAGTGCCTCCGTAAAGGTTAACTTTTGCGACACCATTAATACTAAATAGTTGCGGTTTAATAACTCGTTCAAGATAATCGGTAATTTGACTTGCATTAAGCTCTAAACTTGAAAATGCCAGATAAATAACCGAAGTCGTTGAGCCTGTACTGACATTAATAGTAGGATCTTCAGCTTCACTGGGTAACTGTGAACTAACACTGTTTACCTTAGCAAGTATATCTGCCACAGCACCATTGGGGTCAGTATTTAACTTCATGAATACAGTAATGCTTGAGCTACCCATAAAGCTCTGAGATGTCATAAAATCGATATTATCGGCTTGGGCAATAGCTTGCTCAATGGGCTGAGTGATAAAGCCTTGAATAAGATCAGCATTAGCACCGTAATAACCGGTTGAAACCGTTACTACCGTATTTGTCATGCTTGGATATTCACGTACTTGCATTTTAGTTAACGCTTGTAGACCTAATAATACAATTAACAAACTGATGGAAACAGCCAATACAGGACGATTTATAAAGGTATCTGTAAATTTCATAAAAGAGCCCTCTATAGCGCTGGAATTTCAGTTGGTTTAGTTAAAATATCAGATTCGATAATTTTAACATGCACGCCATTACTTAAACGTACTTGTCCGCTGGTGGCAATAATATCACCGGTTTTTAGACCTTCTAAAACGTGAATATCGCCATCTTTACTTACTCCAAGTTTCACAATCTGTTGATTAACTTGTAAAAACGTTTTACCGTTATCTGCTTTGTGCTCGGTTAATAGGTAAACTGTTTGACCATAAAGAGTATAGTTAATTGCCGTTTCTGGGACCATAATTTGCTGTGCAATAGTAGGCAAAATAATGCTTGCCTTAGCAAACATACCCGCACGCAACCGTTGTGATTTATTTGGAATATCGGCTTGTACCTGAATCACTCCACTTTGATAGTTAACAGCAGGCTCTATTGCTGAAATCGTGCCGGTGAAAGCGGTATCTGGTTCTGCATCAACCACTATGTTCATCGCTTGGCCAATGTAAATTTTATTAAGATCGTTTTGTGGAATAATAAAACGAATGCGCATTCGGCTAATATCATCTAAGCGCACAATTTGCGTGCCTGCACTTAAATAATCACCAATATTTACATTTCTTAAACCTGCAATACCATTGAAAGGTGCACGAATGATGCGACGACTAATCGTTGCTTGGTAGCTTTCTATTTGCCCCTGTAGAGCTAAAAATTCAGCTTCGGCGTTATCTACATCCCCCTGTGAAACTGATCCATTTACAAATAGTGAATCGAGTCGTTTATAGTTACGCTTAACTGCAGGTAGACGAGCTTGTGCGGCTTTTAAGTTAGCCTTTTCAACATCACTATCTAGGTAAACAATCGCTTTACCTGTTTTTAGCTGTTGCCCAGACTCGAAATCAATCTTTATGATCTTTCCCGTGACTTCGTTGGCAATATTTACCCCTTGAATAGGTTCAATAAAACCGATGGCTTTTAGATGAGGAGTCCAATCTTCAGTTTTAATCGTTTGAATAGTCACCGGGAATTCAGGAATTGGACGATTAGCTAAATATTCTTTGATTTTTTCAGCTTTAAAGATGTTAAAGCCAATCACACTGCCAAACACCAATATTGCTAATAATATGGCCGAAGCTATCCATTTTTTCATCATAACACCTTAAAAGTAAATTATTCTTTAATGATTGCGCAAGCAAAAACTCTTACTTTATTGAAAAGTATTTGCTCAGAAATAGTTTTATTTGTTCATACCTTGTTGACTAAGCTATTGGTCTATCAATGCTCAATGTTAGTAGTGCCATATGCTCTAATTATAAAAGTGACCTTCGCCAAGTATTGTTGCTATAAATTGATTCATAGACAAAAGACATCGTCATGTTGTGCTATCTCTCGATGGATTTGAACACTATGTTCACTTTATGGGCAAAACTTTCTGTATAAAGTTGCATTCCTAAGGCTAGCAAAAATCTCTAGCTTAATATTAGCAAACGATGCCACAGATGCTCATTAAACACGCAATATATGCGTTCAAATATTTTATAAACCAAATGAAATTAGACAATCACAATCGATAGGCTTAATTATAGCTGATAACGAATCCTTACACTCTTGATTTTACACAACCGTTACACAATCACTACACAATCACTACACAATCACACACAATCATTACACAAACATTAATGTAAAAATTATAATCAAACTTGCCCTGTTGATGACATGTTTTAATTGCACACTATACTTATTAATACTTAGCGTAAATTTAAGGAGTATTTATGGACGTTCAATTATTGGTGACGCAAACCGACTTTTGCATCCCAAATTTAGAATGCGAGCTTAAAAACATTGGGGTTAATTACCATATTGATTATGTAGAGATGCATCCTGAGCTAGTAAATCAATACAATATTAAGCACTCACCCAATATCTTTGTTGACGGAAAATTGGTGTTTCGGCATCAACCAACCATGCATGAATTGCAAAATTATTTTGCTAACCAATAATTTATTTCACCGATTATGCCTTTCAATCAGTTGGTTTATTACTTGATAACTTGTTTGCCAGTGTTGGTAGTCTACTGGTACTGAAAAGTATTGCTCGTTGATAGCAAGTACTAAGGAAGGAAAGCCATTAATCGGCAATGCGCGTGCCGTGCTAATTTCTTGTGCTAAACGGCGATTAAGTTCAATACTTTGCAGTCGTTGTGCAAACGTGCCCTTATCAATACCGATAGATTGAGCAAGGTCTGTTAAGGTCTCGGGTTCTGATGGGTTTTGGCCATGCAAGTAATACGCTTGTTGGATGGCGAAGTACATTTCCTGTTCAAGACCATGGTCTCGGGCAATTAATACTGCCCGACAGGCAGGATAAGTTGATCGTTTTGGCTGACAGTTACGCCAAAAATCAAAGTTAAATTCTGTCCCTAAATAATCAGAAATCTTTTGCCAGGTTTGTTGTAAAAACAATTGCATACTTTCCGGCATTGGCGCATCAGAATCTGCCGCCAAACCGCCCACTAGACACTCAATATCAGTTTTATCTTTGAGTTTTTCTTGCAACGTTTGCCACGTTGGACGATAGCCCCAACACCAACTGCACATGGGATCATAGACGTAAATTAATTTAATATTGTTCATATCTAGTTCTGTCAATTGAGTTGCGGTAATAGTCTTATACCAAGTCCATTAATTTACTGCTCATTTTTAATGGTTAAAATGAATAACTACTGCGTTATAAAATTTATAAGTAGAATAACTACTTACTAAATTTTATGCCTTGTATTTATCCATTTTTCCTCATCAAAAAGTAGATCACTTAATTAGTGGAATTGGTATTATTGTTGCTAAGCCTGGTTACTTTGAAACCTTAATGAATACCCGCTATTTTTACGGCATCAGCATAGGTTTTGGAAACCGGGACTTGTAATTGATTGCTTAATTCCAAATAAGTTTTACGCCCATCTTTATGAACTTTAGCAATCGCGTCGATTGCAACCCACCAAGAGCGATGTGTTTGCAAACCTTGGTAGTTACTTAATAATGCTAACGCATCTTTAAAACGCATCAAGATTAAATGGTGGCCTTTATCGGTATACACTTTCAAATAGTGATCACACATTTCTAAACAGAATAATTTACCGCGTTTATCAACAGGAAGTTGCGCCATAAACGTTTGCAGTTGCAGCTCATCTTGATTGCTATTTTCTTGCTGGTGTTGATCAATTATTTGTACTGATTTGCTGAGTTTAGAATTTTGTCGGTTGATGTAATCTTTAACAACGCCAATAAACGTTAATATGCCGCCAATAATCATCACTTTCGGCAGTACTAGCCAAAATTGGTTCGGATAATCTATCGACACATCAAAAAATAACCAAACAGAAAAAGGCACGAAAAGGCTCATCAAAACACAAGCGACCATCAATGTTAAAATCATCCGTGCCCAATGCTGAGGAACTAATGTAACTAAGTAGCGCTCACCTAATTGACTGCAAGGCATAAAAATAAAATAACCACAGGCACAGGTTACTACCCAGTAGAGAATCGCCAAAAATAGTGGCACCTCGTTCATTCCAAACGGTGCCAAAAATCCTAGCAACATGCCAACAACTAATACTATGAGCAAGTCATGAATGAGTTCTTTTTTAGTGATCAATGATCTTATCGATTGATTAGTATGGTTTATTTCACGATTCGTCAACGGTACACAGTCCATAAATGAGCATTTTACGAATTGTTTAAAGGCATTCGCGAAACACATCTGTCTATTGTTATTTTTCCATTCTATCGTCTTTTCAACACGACGCAATTGTTAATAACTTGTTAGAGATAATAACCATCAAGAGTTAAACATGACCGTTCGCTAAGTTAATCAACTATTAAAGGATTTATTATGAACAACAAACAATTATTTTTGGCCACTATCACATTGTTACTACTAACGACTACAGCATTTGCAGGCACAGTAGAATTTAACATTAACGGTGTCAATGACGACTCTAGCAAACTCTATGTGCAAATATTTAAAGGTGAAGATAATTATCAAAACGGTAACGCCGAGTCGGCCACTATCACTACATCCAAAGATGGTAAAGCCAGCATCATCTTTAATAACTTAGATAAAGGTGACTATGCACTGCGCTTTTTCCACGACCAAAACGACAGCGGAAAATTGGAAATGAACCTGTTTGGTATGCCAGTAGAGGGCTATGGTTTTTCCAATAACGCCCAACCTAATTTTGGTCCAGTAAGTTATCAACAAATACGGTTTTCGGTGGGCGAAGACGACGGTAAAGTGATTAATGAAAGTACCGTAATTTATTAATAGCGAGTGTTTGTTATACCAGTTCTCTTAATTAAGTGGTCGACTTTTTCATGAGGAAAAAGGGATAAATACAAGGCATGAAATTTAGTAAGTAGTTATTCTCGGCTTTGGCATCCTGCGTCGCTCTACCTGCAGCATCCATGCTTTCGTACTTATAAATTTTTATAACGCAGTAGTTATTCATTTTAACCATTAAAAATGACCAGTTAGTTATGAGGATTGGTATTAAACCCAGGAGATAAGAATATGCAACGCAGAGATTTGTTAAAAGGCATGAGCGCCTTAGGCCTTGGTTCATTGTTATTAAATTCGCCTTTTCAGGCATTGGCGAATCCCGACAACAGCCTTATTATTAATTATAAAGACTTGTTTAATAACGCCTTGGCATCTAACCCAGATTTAATTGGCTTTAGCAATGTTGAAAATAACTTTGCCCCACAAATGTTAAGTATTGAAGGCAAAATACCAAGCGACTTGCACGGTACGTTTTATCGTAATGGTCCAGCTAAACATGAGCGGGCTGAGCAACGTTATGAACATTTATTTGAAGGTGATGGCATGCTACAAAGCTTTCACATTGAGAATGGCAAAATTTCACATCAGGGTAAGTTTATAAACACCCCTAAATTTCAACAAGAGCAACAAGCGCAACGTTTTTTATACTCAGCGCCAGATACTAAAATAAAGCATTCACTACCGGTATCCAGTGCCAACACTGTAAATACTGCAAACACCAATGTGATCGCCGTCGGTGATGACTTATGGGCATTATGGGAAGGAGGTAGCCCAACACGTGTGAATAGTAAAACGTTAGATTATCAAGAGCAAATAAATCTAGGTGAACAAAGTATTGATGGTAGCAGTTTAAAAGGCCTGCCCTTTTCCGCACACCCAAAAATAGAGGCTAATGGTGACATTTGGAATTTTGGTTTAAATCCAACCGGCCATATCGTGCTCTATCATTTATCGGCAACAGGACAAACGAAAAACGTTGCTATAGTTAATGCAAACTATCGAGGCGGCATGTTGCATGATTTTTTAATCACCCAAAAACATTTGCTATTAATTTTACCATCGTTAACCACTGGCGGTTCAACCGATAATAATCGCCAAGGATATTTTTCCCGTGTCGGCTTTGATAAAAACCAGCCGATGCGAGTGTTAGTGGTGAGTAAAAGTGATTTATCGATAGTAAAACAATTTGAGTTGCCGGCAGGCTTTGCCTTTCATTACGGTAATGCCTGGGAAGAAACCAATGGCACGATACATTTTGACGCGAGTTTATACCCTAATGTCGATGTACTGCATAATTTAGGCAAGATTATGAAGGGCGAGATGAATAATGCCAATATTGATGCTAAGACTGCGTTATTTACCTTACACCCTAATGGCAGTACCAACCAGACCATTTTAGATACCAACAGTGAATTTCCTAGGGTGTGCGATCATATTACCGGCTTAAGAAATGAATATTTATATCACCTGTCGTCCCAGCATAATAGCCTGTGGAGTGATAGTGTATGCAGTTTAAATGTTACTACGGCTAAAGAAGATAGTTACAGTTTTGGCGCAGAATATTTAGTGGAAGAGCACATAACTGTTTGTCCACAAAATAAGGAAGGCACAGGATATTTAATTGGCACGGCATTACATGTACCCAGTAAGCGCACTTGTCTGAATATTTTTAATGTTAATAAATTATCTGATGGCCCCATAGCAAAAGCTTGGTTAAACCATCACCTACCATTAGGTTTTCATGGCAATTTTAAACAGGCATGATATTCGACCTAAACTAAAGCAAATAGCTGTAAAATATTTTATTACCCTGGGATCTGAACATTTTCTGATCCCACAAAATCAATGAATAACAGCCACGTTTTAAACGTTAGTCAGCCCCCAAATAAAGGCGATTATTGCTGCAATACTCATTAGTCCGCTATAAGCCATACCGACAATAACGTACTTAATTGTGGTCAGGATATAGCCTTGTTTATAAACACGCTTTTGCATGATAAATAAGTAAATCGGTATCCACGCCAACAGGCAAATAGCCACAACATTTAATGTTGTGTCTAACCACGGCCAACTGCTGGCTATATGGTCTTGTATCATGTCGATACATTCAAGCAGCAAAATAGTAATAAAAACAAAGCTGTGGCTATGCAAAGCCACGGTTAAATGCTCCATGTAGAAGCGTTTAGAAAACAAGTACATAATTTTTAATAAGGCGGCAAATAACGGTAATAATATAAACATCAATTGCGGTAACTTACTTATCACTTGCTCTAATAATGGGCCGGTATCACTTTGTAGTACTTTTGACGCTTTTTCCTCTAACTGACTGGCAAGATCGTTAAGAAGGACGTTTTTTTCTGCAGACAAAAATGGAAAAGACAAGGTGCCATCACTATTATTGCCAATAGATAGTAAATTTATATTCTCTCCGCTGCGCACTTTGGCCAGTTGCTGGGTCAAAGTGTTGTAACGTTCTTGAGATTTTTCTTGTAGAAATTGACCTGAGTTAATTCGTCGAAATTCCAGTTCCACAAGTTCTCCGGCAATAGCTTTTTGTACTTTGTTAGTTTCATTGGCGAGGTCGATTTTATAGACATTAAATTTTTCTAACTCTTGTTCTACTAATATCAGTGCATCTGACTGAATTGCTTGTTCTTGATTTTCTGCTGTAAGTAACAAGCCACGCTGTTGTTCTAATTCACTGATGTGCGTAGTGACTTGGGTGATCACCTTGTCATCATGACCAATACTAATAATATTGTTGTTTTCACTGACCGCAAAAAACTTCAAGCTAATAAAAAAGACGATACTGATAAACAAATACAACCTTAACGGCGGTACATAATGCACTCTTCGGCCAAGTATGTATTCATTGGTAAGAAAGCCGGGACGAGTAACTAATGGCCAAACTGTTCGACTTGCCCGAGAATCGAAACTAAAAATATCGTCAAGCAAATGTAACATCACTAACCAGAAATATTTTATGGTCGACTCTGAGCCTTGTCCACATTGAGCGCAATAAGGGCCATTTAGCGGTGCTTTGCAATTGCTACAAGTAGATTGTTCATCTTCTAGTAAAGACCGAACAGTTAACTTGGTATTCTCAACTTCTGTGTTCGCCATAGTGATAAAACCCTGATTACATATGATCCAATTATGCGATTGGTATTAAGAGCATAACTGGAATAATTACAATAATTTATTCAAATTTTATGTTTTATTATTGAACAAAAAATATCTGATTCATACTTTTTAAAGAAAAAATTAAATTATATGCACTAATGGGGGTGGTTAAATGTTCATTCTCTGTTAAATTTAAGGAGTTAATATAAAATTATAATAAACGACATACATAATTAGGAGAACGATAATGGCGTTTGAAGTTACCTTCGAATTAAAAGAATCAGATTTAGAGCATTTTCGTGGGGTTATGCGTAAAGCTCAAGATGGTGCAAAATCATTAACTGAGCAAGTGATTTTAGCGAATGCTAAAACTCTTATACAAGATGTGAAAGGCAATGTTCCTGCTTTTGTTGCTGAAAGAATTCAAAAGTTAGTAACCTTGATTGCTATGATTGAAGACGATGAGTGGAAAATTCCAGACGATGAACGTAAGGACGTATTAAGCGCTTTAGCTTATTTTAGTGATCCAGAAGATTTAGTGCCTGATGATATTCCGGTACTCGGTTTTTTAGATGATGCTATTATGATCGAATTAGTGGCCGAAGATTTAAAACACGATATTGAGGCTTTTGACGAGTTCTGTGCTTATCGACTACGCGAAAAAGACAGAGCCGGTGATGAAACGATCACCCGAGATGATTGGTTAAGTGCCAAACGCCGTGAGTTACATTCACGGATGAGACATCGTCGTTCTGCTCGTCGTGCATTTAGTTAGGCTAAACCGTTAAAATATGTTCGCTTGTTGGCTATTCACTTTTATTTTGGCTAGCTAAAATTGTTATTGTTTACGCAGTGAATATACAGTAAAAAGGTCATTTTATTGGCCTAATAACGGCAGGTCCTCTGTTCAAATCAGGAGGACCTGCACTTTTAAATGAATATTTTTACTCCCCCTAACTAACTTTTAACATCCTAAACTATAATGTCGAATGTAGTATGGTTACTCAATGTCAGTTGTTTTTTTGTTAATATTTAGTTAAATTAACCAATCCGTTTGTTCTGAATTTTTTCAACACATTGATAATTAATATAAATAAATATTGGTGTCAATCTTGCTTACCTTAGCATTCTAACTAGATAATTTATAACAAGGAGTATTTTGTGGAAGTAAAATTAGAAGACCGCCCTATCGAACAAGTTAGGGAAGAGACAATAGATAAACTAATTTATAATTACAGCCACATGGTTATTTCTGCAGAAGCCTTTGAACATCGATTAGATCAGGCAATGCAAAGTGATGATGCACGGCAAATTGTCGCATTGGTGGAAGACTTACCACTACAAGCCGATACTAAGTATCAAAGCGAAAAAGAATCCCAATTTACGCCCAATTACAGTAATCATGTAAGTAATGAAGATATGAGCCTCAGCAGCATACTTGGCTCGAATGAACGCAGTGGTAAATGGTTGGTGCCAAAAAAAATTACGGTATTGGATATACTTGGCTCGACAAAATTGGATTTCACCGATGCTATATTTCAGCATCAAAATGTCACCATAAATATATTGTGTATTATGGGCGCCGACAAAATACTTGTTCCTGAAAATGTAAATGTTGTGTCGAAAAGTCATAACATCATGGGCAGTGTCGAAAATAAATCTGCCTCTATAGCAAGTCGTCAAGCACCAACAATCACGATAAATGGGAAAGTTATTATGGGTGGTCTGGTTGTGAAAGTGAAACGGACGACCAAAGAGAAATGGATGGGTTTTGCCGATAGTTTAAAAAGCCTGTTAGGGACCAAATAAATAGCCCTCTCAACACATAAAACCAATGACAATATAAGTTCGCCATCAAGCTGTAGTAATACAGCTTGATGCCAACCATATGCTTAATAAGGTATTGCAGCATTCCAAATCAGCTCTAATTCAGCTCTAATTCAGCTCTAATTCAGCTCTAATTCAGCTCTAATTCAGCTCTAATTCAGCTCTAATTTAGGTCTAAATCATCCATAAATTGCAATTATTTCCTAACTGCAATTATCCCCAAAATTACAATATTAAAGCTCCATAATTAAATCAAAACATCTAAATAATTGCTGAATTGTTATTTTATCGTTAAAATACAAAAAAATTTGTAAAAATAATAAAGCCATTAAGGGATTTCATGTCATTTAAACTATTACCTATAGCATTAGTGCTCGTATCAGCGCCAGTGTTTGCAGAACAAGAAAAACAAACAGTTGCATCACTTCTTGGAGAACCCGTCGAAGAAGCTAAATATTGGTCTGGTGACATTGATTTTGGTTATATTAATTTTTCAGGAAACACTGAAGAAACGACCACATCAGGCTCATTTACGCTTTTACGTATCGATGCACCTTGGAAGTTCGCCGTTCATGCTGAAGGGCTAGGTTCAGAAAAAGAAGATGAGCGCACTGCCGAGAAATATTCAGGATTCACCCGTGTCTCATATAACTTTACTGAAAAAAATTATCTTTTTGCCCGTGCATCATACGAAGAAGATAAGTTCAGTGGCTTTGAAAATCAATATACGGCAACCGCTGGTGTTGGTTGGAATATCTATGACCTTGATACCTTTAATTGGGACCTTGAGACTGGTTTAGGTTATCGTTTTGCCACAGCAGAAGACTTAGTTGATGAGTTAACTGGTGACATAACAGAAGGTGAAGATGAAGAAGAGCCGGTTGTTCGACTAGCGACAGCTGTTAAATGGGATTTTTCCGAAACAGGCAGTTTTGTGCAGTTATTAGGTACAGAAATTGGTGAAGACAATACCATCAGTTATTCTGAAACAGCCGTTAAACTACAATTAGTTGGTAAGTTGGCATTAAAGATAAGCTATAAAATTAAATATACTGAAGAAGTGCCAGTCGATATTGAAAAGGCAGATAAAGAAACAGTTGTAAGTGTAAGTTACTCGTTTTAAAAAAATAAGGGATGAGCATGCTCATCCCTAATACTACTCTATCGTAGAGCAACAGTACCTTACAAAGGCTATAACCTACTTAGCCCAAGGATCAAATTTACCTGTACTTCTAGCTCTTGTCGTTTCAGCCTTTCTAGTACGAACTCTTTCTGCATCTTCAAGTGTTAAAACCGCAGGTTCTCTTGGTTCTAAGTCTGAAGCAATTGTGCGCTTTCTTGGTGGTAAGTCGTATTCTTTGTTATCAGGCTTAGGCATACGTTTAAACTTATACAGATATAAGTCTTCTAACTTTTCTCTGGCCCATTCTGTTTTTTTCAAAAACTTTAAACTGGCCGCCATGCTTGGATTTTGTTTAAAACAGTTAATATTAGTATAGGCCGCTAATATCTCCCAATCATAGTACTCTACCAACTCGGTTAATAAGGCTTCTAAACCTAAACCATGTAATGGGTTATTTTGTTGAATATCTTCGCTCATTTGAGAGTCCTAACAATAACTTAAAGTGCAATATAGTGATTATACCAAGTGGCACAAATATCAGATCATTATTGCTGGTTAAAATGAATAACTACTGCGTTATAAAATTTAAAAGTAGAACAACTACTTACAAAATTTAATGCCTTGTATTTATCCATTTTTCCTCAGCAAAAAATAGATCACCTATTTATGTCAATTGGTATTATACCAATTTGATTAAATATCTGCTCATTTTTAATGACTAAAAACAATAATTGCTGTTTTATAAATTGATATTGGTTTAACTCTCGTCCTTAACTACTCACTTTCAATAACCAAGTTTGCAATAGTGACCATGCAATACTCCACATAATAATGGTAATAATGATATCAATAGCCTGTTTTACCCGAGGCTTACTCAATTGATTTGATAGTTTAGCCGCGCCAAACGCTAAGGTATAAAACCAAACCACAGATGCACTCATCACTCCTAACATGAAAAATATTTTATTATTGCCTTGGTACTGCCCGCCGACACTACCAATGATCATTACCGTATCTATATAAACATGCGGATTTAAAAATGTGACCAACAGCGCGGTAATAACAACCATTTTTAATGATTTATTGACAGTAAATTTACCCTCTTCAGCAGCGCCTGACGTAAAAGCTGATTTTAATGACAGACCGCCATAGGTAAGTAGAAACAAAATTCCCCCCCAAGTTAATAGGTTGAACATTATGTCATTACTTTCTAACAGCAAACTTCCCCCCATGATACCTAAGCCAATCAAAAAAATATCAAACGTGGCAAACATTGCCGCGGTAGTTAAATGATGATTTTTTTTAATACTCTGATTTAAAATCATCGCATTTTGGCTGCCTATTGGCAGTATCATGCTTATGCCTAATGAGAAACCTTTGGCCATTAATAATATGCTCATCGTCATTCCTTAATACTTGCTGCTTTATTGCTGCTTTAATTTAATATGGCATTATTTTGCCTATTAATTTAATATAAATATAATCAATAAAATTTATTAAAGATAAGTATAGCTTATGCACGATTTGGATTATAAATTACTTGCTGCACTTAATGCGGTTATAGAACAACAAAGTTTTGACCTAGCTGCCAAACAATTATTTATTAGCCAGCCCGCGGTTTCACAACGCATAAAATTATTAGAACAAAAATTAGGACAACCGGTGATGGTTCGTGGTCAGCCTATTGCCGTAACAAGCATTGGTGAAAAACTATTAAGTCACTACAAAATGGTGCAGCAATTAGAAGCTGAGCTATTACCCGAATTATTACCTAATGCACCATCTAAACCAATGAAAGTGTCATTAACCGTAAATGCCGACAGTATTGCTACCTGGTTTTTAGATGCGATTGCTCCAACATTAAAACAGAACTTAATCGAAATGAATTTAGTCATTGCCAGTGGCGTACATAGTCTTGATAAATTACGTTCTGGTCAAGCAGTTGGCGGGGTAACTAATATTGAGGCGCCATTGCCTGGTTTTCGCTCATTCAAGCTGGGGCAAATGAATTACTTGTTAGTGGCATCTAAAGAGTTTAAACAGCGCTACTTTAAGGATGGCGTAACTCAACACAGCTTGAAAATGGCGCCGGGTATAACTTACGATCAAAAAGATACCATGCAACTGCACTTTATAAAGCAGAATTTTAACCTAGACCCTAGTGAGTATTATTGCCATAGAGTAAGTTCATCAGAAGCATTTGTTGATTTAGCTAAGCGAGGCTTGGCCTATTGTTTAATTCCTGAGTTGCAAATAAAACAACAATTAGCAGCAGGTGAGTTAATTAATATTTGTCCCGATAAAGAGCTTATCGAAACTCTATATTGGCATAGTTGGGTACTAGTGAAAGGCGTAAACAAACTGATATCACAACAAATTGTTAGCTACGCGCAGCAACATTTAAATTAGTCATCTTAACGAGTTAAACAAGTAACAATTAATGCTTAAAGCTTAAAGCTTAAAGCTTAAAGCTTAAAGCTTAAAGCTTAAAGCTTAAAGCTTAAACTTAGGATTTTGGCATTAAACTCTTACCATCAACAACATATACCTCAACGCCCTTAGCCATACCTTTACATTGCTCTTCTGGTTTTTTACACCATACATCTATGGCGTATAAATCGTCTTCACTTTTAACGATGTAGCGCCAGCCATAAATAACCTTTTTGTTTTTATTCGCCTGTTGATTAGCGCCCAAAATGCCACCTACGATCATGGCCGTAGTATTACCACTGCCAGAGCCAAACAGTGAACCCACACCTACACCAATAGCGGCGCCTAGAATTGGCTTACCATCTTCGCCTACTTCGGAGGCAATCACCTCAGATTTTTCAATCACACCAGTCACTACCGAGCTCGCTAAAACGAGGTTCGATAATGTTAAGCAGAGCAAGGTAATTAATAGTTTTTTCATATTTTAAAATCCATGGTATTGAATAGTAATTATCGCTTATTTTTAATGAAAATTCGATGTTATACCAATTTAATTTAATTTAAGCAGAATAGATTTTTTACAACTAAATATAACTGTTACAATCATTACCATAAAAATTAAAGTCGCAGTAACTACTGTGCTAAATAAGGTTAATGAATTAATGAGCAAGAAGTATTATGTCGTTTGGAAAGGTCAACAAACCGGTGTTTTTGACCAATGGGCAACAGTTAAAGCGGTAACCGCTGGACGCAGTGATGCACAATTTATGGGGTTTCCTTCGCAGGCTGAAGCCGAAGCCGCATTTCAATCAACTTATAGTAAAGCATTAATGAAACGTTCATTAACTAAAACGCCTAATACAAGCTCATCTAAAGCCAGCAACGCCACTGCAAAAACGCAATCAGGCACAAGCCTGTTTACGACAAAAGATGGCAATGATGCTGAATATAGTATTTATTGCGATGGCGCCTGTTCTCCAAACCCAGGGAAATCTGGCACGGGTATGGCGGTTTATCATCAAGGTGAAATTAAAGAATTATGGTATGGCTTACATCAGCAAAATGGCACCAATAATACCGCCGAATTAAATGGCATGTTAGAGTCTTTTCGCTACGCAAAACCATTAATTGCCCAAGGTAAAATAGTGCAAGTTTTATCAGATTCAAAATACTCAATCGATTGTATAACCAAGTGGGCTAAAGGCTGGCAAGCTAAAGGTTGGACTCGAGGCAAAAATGAAGAGATTAAAAACTTAGCGATTATTAAGGAATGCTTTGCCTTGTATACTGATTTAAGAACAAACTTGATCATAAATCACGTTAAAGGTCATGCCAATATTGAAGGTAATGAACTGTCAGATCGCATGGCAGTTTTAGCACGCATGCAAGCTGAAACTGGCTTTATTGCTTATCAAGGTCCAATTAACATTAGTGATATATTAGCAATGCCTTCGGGGTAATTATTTCATTAATGATGCTAATCACTATAAGCAAACATGTAATCTTACAATTCAACAAGCGATCTTAGCTGCATATTACTATAACGACTTGTTATGCTTGAAATTACGCTTATAATAAAATTAATACTTTCAACCAATTGATTGTGAATCAATTACATTTTGTAACACACAAGAAGGAATGTTTTATGTACTATTCAACACGTTCTAAATCTACTTTAACGGTATTATTGGCAAGTATTTTCAGCTTTATATTATTGGCCTGTTCGTCTGGTACTGATATTGAAAGCGATCTTGGTTTAGATGATGCACCTGATTGGGTAAACGAAGGTAGCATCGCAGTTAGTGACAATGATGGCCGTTACATCCAAGGTGTCGGCATGGCCATTCCGGTTGGTGATGTATCATTACAAAAATCTACATCGGATAACCGTGCTCGAGCACAAATAGCACAAATATTATCGACTTTTATTCATGTAACATTAGACGATTATACCGCGAGTAATGGCGACACCAGCAATATGGATGTTGAACGCGATATAAGTACTATCAGCAAAACATCGTTAAATGGCGCCAAAATAATGGCCCGTTGGAAAGATCCTGAAACGAATACCATCTATTCATTTGCAGAATTAGATTTAGATAAAGTCGATATGTTGATCAAACAATCATCGGCAATGAACGCAGATTTTAAACAATATTTAGATAAAACCATGGACACTAAATTCGATCGTTTTATCAAAGACAATCAAACGGAGAATAAATAATGAAATGCAGTAAATTGGTCGCTTTAACTTTAACTACAGCGTTAGCCTTAACGGGTTGTGGTACAACTGTTGAACGTGTTGATGCAGGCACTACTGTTGATTTAAGCGGCGCTTGGAATGATACAGATTCACAATTAACCGCTCGAACTATGGTTGAAGATGCTTTATCTCGCCCATGGTTTAAAAAACATATGCAAACTTCAGGTAAAGCGCCAACAGTCATTGTTGGTAAAATTAAAAACCTAAGTCACGAACACATCAACACACAAACATTTATTAGCGACATTGAACGTGAGCTTATTAATTCAGGTGACGTAGAGTTTGTTGCTGACGCTAATGCTCGTAAAGAAATTCGTGAAGAACGCGGCGATCAAGACTTAAACGCCAAAGAAGATACTCGTAACGCTATGGGTCAAGAAATTGGCGCTGACTATATGATGCAAGGTAAAATTAATACTATCATCGATGTAAACGGCGATGATCAAGTACGTTTTTATCAAGTTGATTTAGAGCTGGTAAGCATGAAAGACAATCGCAAAGTTTGGATTGGTCAGCAAAAAATTAAAAAGCTTGTTGAAAATAGCAAAATGAGAAAATAATTTGCGCATTTGTATTACTGCGGGTAATAAATTATTACCCGCTTTTAGTTCACCATTACTTTTACTATTATTTATCACCCTGCTTTCAGGGTGTAGCAGTATTGGCCATAAAAAAGTTAATGGTTTAGCTAACACCCTAAATCAACAGCCACCCGAACAAGTTCTTAGCCAGTTACAAACCATAGTGCCAGGTAAGCGCGATACCGTACAATACAATTTAAATGTTGGTACCTTACAATTTCTCAGTCAAGATTATGATAATGCAGTTATCAATTTAACTTTAGCCAAAGATGAAATGGCCATCTTGTACGCGACCTCTTTTTCCGAAAATATTGGTGCAGCAACGGTAAACGAAACCATGAGAAGTTATGCCGGTACCCCTACCGACCTCGTTATGGTAAATAACATGTTAGCCCTGTCGTATTTATTTGCTAATAATATAGACGCCGCTCGAGTTGAAATTTTGCAAGCCGATATTATGATGAAAAAAATCATAAAATCAGACTCTACCTCGGGACAGTTAGCGAGTGCTCATGTACTTTCCGCCATTATCTATGAATTATTAGATGAAACCTCAAACGCATTAATCAGCTATAGATTTGCCGCCGAGATAATAGAACAAAATAATATCCATCTAGCTGATAATATTAAATTGGCTTTAGTACGTTTGAGTAAAGACTTAGGCGCTAACGATCAATACGATGAATATATAGAAAAATATAGCATTTCAAAGCAACAGCTTGCCAGTATGGAAAGTGCTAAAAACAGCCAAATTTTTGCCTTACATTTTAATGGCGTGGTCGATAGTAAAAAAGAAATTGCAATTAATGTTCCCGCTTATCGAAGTGGTGACAGCAATGACCAACTCATTCGTATTACTATGCCAAGCTATCCAGTACAATTTAGTAGTCAATCAACAGCAATTATAGATGCGAACAATAGCCCAGTAACGACTGCTGAAATTGAGAGTATTAATCAACTCGCTAGAGCTGATTTAGCCGCCGAATATCCAGCTATTTTATTGGCAACCACAGCACGAGCTATATTAAAGTATGATGCGGTTAAAAATGCGGAAAAGAAGGATCCTTTGGCAGGATTTCTGATGAATGTGGCAACGGTTTTATCTGAGTCCGCCGACGTCCGTAGCTGGAATATGCTCCCTGCGAGTATACAGTTTGGTTATATTGAAACATCTGATCTAAACGTTAATATTGCTACCACTAAGGTAAAACAAACAGTACAGATAAAACCTAGGAGCAAACACCTAATTTTAACCAGTAGTGTCAGTGACAAATTATTCCACTATGATCAAAGCATAGACAATAACTAATTTAACAATTTTTAGAGGTGCGCAATGAAATATACAATGAAACGCATGACCCAATACAGTGTCATCAAATTACTGTTTACAGTGCTGCTTTCAACTTGTTTTATTAGTGCCTGTAGCAGTAGTAAAAGTGATGATGAACCGCCAGAGTGGGTTAATGATCCAAGCAGTGTTTACTCTGAGCAATTGTATCTAAGCGCAGTGGGTCATGCCTCAAAACGAGATATGGCCAGCAATAATGCTTTAGCTAATTTAGCCAAAATATTTACCGTTGATATTACAGCCGACAGTAAAGACTTCACCAAAGCAATTACCAGCACAGGAACAGGCATACAAACCAGCTCTGAGCTATCGCGTAGCATAGTAACAAGTACTGATTTAGAGCTTAAAGGTGCCGTCATTAAAGAAACTTGGCAGAGCCCACAAGGTGATATTTATGCGCTCGCCCTGCTTGAAAAACAGCGTGCTGCTAATCATTTAAGTCAAACAATTCGAAGTGCTGATAAAAATACCAAACAGTTAATTGCTTACAGCAGTAACACTGCCCCAAACATTGTATTAGCATTAAGTGCTTTACGAAGTGCTAGAACCGAACAACTTAAACGAGAAATAGCACAGAAACAGCTCGTACAAGTAGCAAATAAAGGTATCCCGGCAAGTACCAGTAGCATAGAAATTGAAACCTTAATCAAGCATTCATTAGCACGATTAAAAGTTGCAACTGAGGCCGAAAGCGAGCGCAGCAATAACGCCTTACAGTCTGCTTTGGGGCAATTAGGTATTCCGCATGCGGACAGTTCTAATTTGGTGTTAAAGGCTAATTTAGACACTATTGACCCGGTATTTAAAGAGCAATGGTACTGGTTACGTGGCAGTTATGTACTGAGCATAGTAGATGGTGGCAAGATTATTAGTTCGAAACGTTGGACCTTAAAAATATCAGCTCGAGAAGAGCAATTACTGCAACCTCGATTACAAGATGAAATCAGCGCCAAATTGCCTAACTACTTAGTTGAGTTATTAAGTACACAGCCAACACAAGCACATTAATCATTACTATTGCTAAGCTCAGGTGAGATACATTCCACTTGCGCTTAGCTGTATGCCAGTTTAACTTACCAACTTGGTATAAGCCCCCTTACAAATAGATACTGCAGAGTACAGCAAATATATTTAGCGAGTTAATTTATCCCCCCTAAAATAACACCGCACAAATAACACTGTATATATAACCAGTTTAAGGTAGTATGTATTTATTCAGTGTATGGATAATATTGAGTTAACTGTTGAACCTTTATATTGCAGAAAAACCAAGCCTAGGCCGAGCGATAGCCGATGCCTTACCAAAACCACATAAAAAACAAGTCGGTTATATTGAAGTTGGTAATGGTGATATTGTCAGTTGGTGTATTGGCCATGTGCTCGAACAAGCTGAGCCTGATGCCTACGATGAAAAATTTAAAAAGTGGCACTTTGACCATCTGCCTATTATTCCGCAAACATGGCAATTAAAAGCGAAAGCTAATACCCGTTCGCAGCTCACCATATTACGTAAATTAGTGAAACAAAGTAGCAATATAATTCATGCTGGCGATCCTGACCGAGAAGGACAATTATTGGTTGATGAAGTGATCGATTTTTTCAAGGTCAGTAACACTAAAAAATCAAATATTAAACGATTACTGATCAGTGATTTAAATAAACCAGCGGTGCAGCGTTCATTGGCATCATTAAAATCGAATAATGAATTTATACCGCTCTCGGTATCTGCACTTGCTCGCTCTCGTGCAGATTGGTTATATGGCTTAAACCTCACTCGAGCCTACACCCTTGCAGGGCAAAAATCTGGTTACAATGGCGTACTATCTGTTGGCCGAGTACAAACGCCTCTGCTAGGATTAGTGGTCGCAAGAGATGAAGCTATCGACAACTTTGTCAGCAAAGACTTTTATGAAGTAATCGCTCATATTGAAGATGATAAACAACAAAAATTCACTGCAAAATGGCAGCCAAGCGAAGCTTGTCAACCATACATGGATGAAGAAAATAGAGTACTAGTTAAAGCGTTAGCCGAAAACGTTGTCGGTCGTATTGGTAATAAACCTGCGGTTGTTAAAAGTATCTCCACCGATCAAAAACAGCAAAATGCGCCGCTACCTTATAATTTATCTAATTTACAAATTGATGCCGCGAAAGCATTTTCAATGAACGCTAAATTAGTATTAGATGTATGCCAATCGCTGTATGAAAAACATAAATTAATCACCTATCCTCGCTCAGATTGTAGGTACTTACCTGCTGATCATTTTAATCAAGCAGCAGCGATTATGAGTAGGTTAAGCCAATCCAATTTAGCGTTTGCCAAACATGCCGAGCAGGCTGATGTAAGCATTAAATCAAAAGCCTTTAATGATAAACAAGTTAGTGCTCATCACGCCATCATTCCAACTGAAAAATCTGTCGCTAATAGTAATTTAAACTCATTTGAGCAAAATATTTATAGCCTCATTGCTCGCCAATATATCGCCCAGTTTTATCCACCTTATCGCTTTGCGCAAACCAAACTGGCATTAGATATTAATAACGGATTGTTTACGGTTAATTGTAAAAATCCACTACAGCAAGGCTGGAAAGTAGTATTTCAAAAAAGTAATACGACAACTGCTCAGGCCGATAAATTAGCAGACGAGCAACAGCTGCCTAAATTAGCAAAAGGCGACATACTGCATTGCCGTCATGGCGAATTATTAGCAAAACAAACCCAAGCACCACAAAGCTTTACCGATGCTACTTTACTGCAGGCGATGACTGGCATCGCAAGATTTGTTGAAGACAAAGACATTAAAAAAATATTAAAGGATACCGACGGTTTAGGCACAGAAGCCACCCGAGCAGGTATTATTGAATTACTGTTTAAACGTGATTTTTTACAACGCACTGGCAAGCAAATTAAAGCCACAGACGTAGGTAAATCATTAATTAATGCTTTACCAAGTATGGCAACAAAACCCGATATGACGGCGCAGTGGGAAGCAACCTTAAATGCGATTAGTTTTAAACAAGCAAGCTATCAAAGCTTTATGACCCCCTTATTTAGTACCCTTGAGCAGATGATCACTCAAGCTAAAACGCAGCCATTATTGAACTTACCAAAAAATTCAAAACCAGCACAATTTAAACGTAAACGTAAAACGGCATACAAGAAAAAATAAAGCCATCATCAACCTAAATAATTCCCCTAAAGAGTCACCTTAAATGATAGCGCTAATGCTCACCATTAAAGGTGAGCATTAGCTAAATAGGTATCGGTAGGCTACTGCGTGAAAAGGTTTGTTTAAGCACTACGGTCGATTCAATATTGGCAATAAAGTCTAGCCGTCCTAACGATTTTTTGACAAAGCTTTCATAGCCCTCTAAATCATCGGCAACAATTTTTAGCAAATAATCATAAGCACCTGTTACCACAGAACATTCCAATATTTGCTCAAGATTGGCCACCGTGTGCTCAAATTGTTGAGCAAAATTATCAGAATTTACCGTTAAACGAACAAAGGCATAAACCAATACATTTAGCCCTAATGCTTGTCTATTAAGCTGGGCTCCATAACCAGTAATAACGCCTTGCTGCTCGAGCTTTTTTACTCGGCGTAAACAGGGCGTGTCAGACAAATTCACTTGCTGGGCAAGTTCAGATATAGAAATACGTCCTTGTTGCTGCAAAACCGCCACTATATTTTTATCTTTTTTATCAAGTTCTATCACGCTATTTCCTTAAAGAGCCCAAACGAGTGTTTATCAACACTTAATAACTATATATTAGTTTATTTCACTACTAATTAACATTTTAAAGGTGCTTTTTAGCGAATTAACGTCGGCATCATCTGCTAGCATATTGCCAATGCATAATAAAAAGGAAAAAACGTGACCGCCAATACCAAAGCATTTGATCAATGGATCAGAGGTAACTTTTGTCAATTAAATTCAGCACTCGAACATTTGTACTGGGCGCAAGACGATAAAGCCAATGTACTTAATATTGGCGATGACCTAAAAGTGCAGCTAGAAATTGAAGGCAAAGAGTTAATTCATACGTTATTAATTGAGGGCAACACCGATGAAGGGTTTGATAATGCCTTTGATTTATTAGGTAATGTTGGCTTGTATATGGCAAGCTGTCGCCGCCATGAAATTACTGAGCCGTCACGCGAACGTGTATCACCATTAACTGAAGCATCGGCTTTAGCGATGCATATCGGCGCTTCAATAGGTGTTACTCCAAGGTTTGCTACCGCACACTTAACTACGCATAATAAAGCGGTTAACGGCACGTACAAGCGTTTTACCGATTTAGATGCAGAAAAAATATTTCTCGACTACAACACCAAAGGTATATTGGCCTATAAACGCGCCGCCGATGCCTTAATAAAAATCCAACCGCTTGGTATATCTCACCCTATTACCGCCGATTTATTAAGGGTGGCACAACAAGCACTAAAAGATGTTATAGAATCAAACACCTTGTTATTTAATAAGCTCGATAGTGACCAATTTTTCTATCAAGTAAGACCCTACTACAAACCTTACCGTGTTGGTAAAGAAGTATATCGTGGTGCCAATGCTGGCGATTTTGCCGGTATTAACGTGATTGATTTACAACTCGGGCTGTGTTTTGCTAATGAGCCATCTTACTCACAAATGTTAGTCGATAAGTTTTTGTATATGATGCCGGAAGATCAAATCATCTTACGAGATTGCATGCGCAGAGGCAGTATTATGGACGATTTTTTAGCCGCTAAAGAATGCCATAAGCAAAGTTGGTATAGCGAAAATTTATCGCTATTTTTAGAGGTATGTAAACTGCATGGCGAAACTGCAATTCAACATCATGAACAATTAGTTGAAAAGTACATTGCTCAAGCCGCGGGATCTATGGCGCAAAAGCACCTGGATAAAGTCACCGCAAGTGGTCCGCCATTACAGGTATTGCTGAGTTCATTAGAAAAACTTAAAGATAGACGAGCAGCGCTGAAACGAGATGACATACGTACTCGCTTTGATGATATTTGCACCTTAAAAGCCAGCTTAAGGTAACTCACTCATGTATAAGAATGATTTTTTATTAGCCGACAGCTGTTATTTACTTAACCACTCAGTTGGACGCCCATTAAAAACCGCAGAACAAGCATTTAAAGACAGTTTTTTATCACCTTGGCAACATAGTGGTACTGAACCATGGGGCGATTGGTTAAACATTATTGAACAATTCAAAGCTGGGTTGGCGCAGCTATTTAACGGCAATGCCGATGATTTTTGTCCGCAAGTTAATTTATCGAGCGCATTAACCAAGTTAGTGATGTCGCTAGAGCAACTGCAGCACCCAAAACTTGTGGTATTAATGTCTGAAAGTGACTTTCCAAGCATGGGCTTTGCATTACAAAAAGCCTTAGCCGATAGCGCTGAAATTAGATTTATTGACAAAAGTTTAGATATTACCGATATCAATGTCTGGGATGAGCATTTAACTAAAGATGTAAACCTAGCATTTATCAGTAATGCTTATTCTAATACAGGCCAATTAGCGCCAGTTGCCGAGTTATTACCATTAGCTAAATCACGCAATATATTAACTGTATTAGATATCGCCCAATCGGCTGGGGTTATACCGTTAAATTTGCGCACCCAAACGCCTGACTTTATGATTGGCTCAAGTGTTAAATGGCTATGTGGTGGCCCTGGTTCAGCCTATTTATGGGTAAATCCTCTGCATATCGACAACTGCACGCCGAAAGATGTCGGTTGGTTTTCTCATGAAAAACCGTTTGAATTCGACATTCATCATTTTAATTACCAAAGCAATGCGATGAAATTTTGGGGTGGCACCCCATCAATCACCCCGTTTGCCTTAAGCGCCCATAGTATTGCTTATTTCGCCAATATTGGTGCCAATCAAATTAGGGCTCACAACCAAAAAATGATTGATTTAGTAGTCAATGAATTTGCGCCACAATTAGTTTCACCAGCAGATGCTGATAAACGCAGTGGCACTATGATTTTAGATTTTGGTGACAAACAACAGCAGATATTAGGTACATTGAAAGACAACAATATCAGTGTCGATGCCAGACATTTAGGTATGCGGGTATCGCCACATATTTATAACGACCGCGCTGATATGGAAAACTTTATTAGCCTGATAAAACAAGTTTATTAACTGCAATCGAGACGTCTGATGTAACGAACATAAAAAAGCGAATTAACCAAAACGTTAATTCGCTCTTTTTAACAAAAAAATAGCCTTTATTCTTCTATCGAAGATTCAGCCACGTCGTCAACTTTTGCTCTTTCTGCTTTAGAAATATAGCGTGGTTTATTCGATTTATGTAGCTTAGCATTGGCTTTTTTCTGTTTACTTTTTAAAGTGTCGTTTATCTTTTTCTTGCGGTTCATAAATATATCTTCAAGTAGTACCATAAATATAAGCAGCATATTTGCCGTTTATATTAAATAATGCTGATATTATACCAATTAATCGACCTGTTTGCCCAATGGAAAACCAATGTCTTTACAAAATGCGCCTAAACACCTAAAACTAGCTGTAGATTTAATTCAATTACTTGAAGAGAATAACATAGCAAATGATACCGCGATTAAAGCGATAGAAATTGTATTAGCCGATTTAAAAAAAGCGCCGGTTATAATCAACAACTAAATAGTTCAGATGAAACAGTAACAAAATCTAAGTTTTTATTGCTATAATCAAGTTAATAAATAATAAAAATACGACTTAATGACACGTTCAAGATCTCACTATAATAAAGCAACTCCTTTTGCCAACATCAGACCTCAAACTCTAATGTTGGCGTTGTTATGTTCAATATTTAGCGTTGCTGCTATCAGCGCAGACCCTATTGTTTATAGTTATAAATCTAAAAAAGGGGTGACTTCATTCAGCGATGTTCAGCCTATTGGGGTGAGATACAAACGCGTACAAGTGGGCTGTTTTGCCTGTAATGTCAGTTCTATGGTCGACTGGTATAAAACACCGCTCGATAAAAATTCATACAAACATTCAATTAATGAAGCGGCTTTTATTCATAATGTTGACCCCGCACTCATTCGTGCAGTCATTCATGCAGAATCACATTTTAATGCCAATGCTTTATCTAAAGTTGGTGCAATAGGGTTAATGCAATTAATGCCCGCCACAGCAAAAGAGTTAGGCGTTAAAGATGCCTTTATTGCCAAACAGAATATTCAGGGCGGCGTTAAGCATTTAGCAAAACTACTGAAAAAATATAATGGCAATATTAAGTTAGTTGCTGCAGCTTATAATGCAGGTGAAGGTGCGGTTAAGAGATATGGCGGTATTCCACCTTATTCAGAAACTCAAGTGTATGTTGAAAGAGTGCAAATTCTCCACTTGCGCTATCGCCGCAGCTAAAAACTAAAACTAAATTTATCGGTATGAATTAAATATTATGCTAATAGTTTCGCAATAGCGGTCATTAACTCTTCAGGGCTTGATGATTTTTTATGAAAATGACTTATGCCAAATTCAAAAATATTGCTCTCACCTATATCATCGATATAACCAGAACTAATAATAATGGGCATTGTAGGAAATAACTTTTTAACCACCTTAGTTAATTCTATACCTGACATATTCGGCATGTTTTGATCGGTTATCATCAAATCAATGGTTTTCGAACTTAGTAATGCCAGCGCATGTTGTCCACTACTTGCGGAGATCACATCATAACCATAGAAACTCAGGTATCTTTCTAAAAATTTAATGATTAATGGCTCATCGTCAACAATAAGAATATTTTTAGTTAACGTTAAATCACTCTCTTTATCAGCAATATTATGATCTTTTTGAATATTTGAGTCTACAGGCCTAATATTTTTTACATCTGCTCGATTAATAAATCGTTTTATTATTTGACTGAGCTTTGCAACACCAATCGGTTTTTGTACGATATAAGAAAATTGTTGATGAGCCTTTGTTCTTCGCTCTAATTCTTTGAAATACCCGGTCATTAATACAACAGGGCAATTGGGTCTCACCAAGCGGATGCTATCGAGTATCGTTAGCCCTCCTTGTATATCATCACCAAGAATGAAATCAGTAAGAATAAGGTCAAAGCTATTAGGTTGTTGTTTTATATATTCAATGGCTTGCTTTAAAGCTGAGTAGCTACGTACTTGATAGCCCAACTCATGTAACATTTCGACGGTTGATGTTAGGGTAGTTTGATCGTCTTCAATATACAAAATACGACCCCTACCTTTTACTATTTCGTCTAAAAATGGCAAGTTGGCAGGGTTAATGTCTTGGTTTTTTTGCAATCTGGGTAAGTACACAGTAAACGTCGAACCTATCCCTAGTGTTGAATCGACTTTAATCGTACCATTATGATTTTTCACTATGGTTAAACATGAACTTAACCCCAAGCCATGGCCATTATCTTTAGTGGTAAAGTATGGTTTGAATATATCGTCTATGTATTCATCAGATATACCAATACCACTGTCCTTAATTGCAATAGCAAAATAGTTTCCTGGGCGAAGTTCACTATCATCAGATGCTTCAACATGATGATTTTCAAGCGAAACTATGATGTCACTATTATCTGTTGATGCTTGTGATGCATTGATCAATAAGTTATTCAGTACTTGATGTATTTGATTAACATCAGCATAAAGCTCGCCTTCGCGGTCAATAACTTCATAGGTAATTGGGGTATTAACACTCGACTGTACCAAAGCTGTCATTTCTTCAAGCATTGTCGATAAGTTACATACCGTTTTAGTCACCTCGCCACGCTCTGAGTAATTCATAAATTTTTCGGTAAGTACAGAAGCTTGCGCGGTGCCCTGTTCGATATTCTCAAGATATTTTATAATTTCAGATTTGGACGAGCCACTGGTTAATTTCATTTTTGCTAACTGACAAGAGCCGAGAACTATCATTAAAATATTATTGAAATCATGGGCGAGTCCTGCAGCGAGCGCGCCTAAGGAGTCTAGTTTTTGATTCGCAACATTCTCATCTTCAAGACGTTTACGTTCAGTTATGTCATGAAATGCGGCTAATATACCTATAACATCGCCATTTTCATTAGTTAAAGGTACTTTACTGGTTTCCAGCCAAGAGATACTGCCATCTGCCTGTCTCAGACTTTCAATAATATTGACTTCTGCTTGGCCTGACTCCATAACACGACGATCACACTCTCGAAAAAAATCGGCCTCTTCTTTTGTCCAAGAAAAATCATAATCGGTTTTACCGATACAATCTTGGGGTGATTTACAGTCAATCACATGAACAAACGCTTGATTACATCCAAGAAAAACACCATCACGGTCTTTCCAAAACACACAAAATGGCAGTGCATCTAATACCGACTGAAATATATCTTTAGATAAATTAATAGAAGAGCGGATTGAGGGGCTGGATGAATTCATTAAACTTCCTTATAGACTATAAATAAAGGTAAACCCTTTATTGAAAAATATCCAATTTCAAGAAGTTAAGTCGTTAATTTATTTTTGTTATAGATACCACAAATAGTGATTTTAATAAAAGACGGTATCTAAAAGTGAGACTGAAAAACAGTGAAGCTCAATAGCGAATTATACCAAAGAGCCTTGCTTAAATTCATCAATTTTCAGTTCTAAGCGCCATAAAGTAGTCAAAGCTGGCTTTGTCTTGTGCTTTTTGTGCGAGTGATAAGCCTAATTCGACTAACTGCTGATTTGCCGGATAATTGTTAATATTATCTTTTAAAATGCTTAATGCTTGTTGCGTATCACCAGTGCCATCAACAGATAATGCGTATACATAAGCATATTGAGTATTTGTTGGGTCAAGCTGCATAGCCTTTTTAAACTTAGCTATTGCGTTAGCTAATTGCTGCTGACGGACTAAATGTAAACCATAACCGTATTGTAATAATGCGGAGTTAGGTACTTTGTTAAGAGCGCTATTGTACACAGCAATAACTTGCGCATTCTTGCCTTGGGTACGGTACAACTCCGCTAAGTTACTGTAAGCAGAGTCAAAATAAGGGTCAACTTGAATGGCTTTTTTAAAGGCTTTTTCAGTAGCACTCAAATCGTTTCTGGCCATGCTGATGCCGCCTTGATTCAATAAACCTTCACCACGCCAGCCACTCAACTCATTAGAGTAATTCAGCTCACTAAATGCTTTAGCAAAAATAGCGGTATGTGCCTCTGGTATATAAACATCAACTAAGCTTCTTGCTGCGGCAACTCTTACCGCCTTTACAGGATCATTCAATAATGGCGCTAATTGCTCGGCTCTAAAACCTGGATTAATTAACGTACTGGCACTCGCAGCAGCTAGGCGTAGCAAGTCTTCTTCACTCGTTAAATAGGGTTTAAGTAGTGGTGCGCTAATTTGGTCGGTTGAAAACGCCAACATTTGTAATGCCGTTGCTCGGCTAATGACATCGATACTTTCATCGGCAACAATAGCTAAATGACGTTCTAAAGTTAGAGCTTGGCCAGTTTTTAATGCCCAAAAGTCTTGCTGGGTTTGGCTGTCGGTGCGAGGTTTAGCTTGCCATTTACTCATAAAGTTTACTGCCCATTGATTGTCTTTATCTTCATGGCAACTGGTACAAGCATTTGGTGTTGCTAATTTTTGCGATAAATCTGGACGCGGTATTTTAAAGCTGTGATCGCGTCGATCATCAACGCCCATATAGCGGTTATCAGGCATATGACAATTAACACATTGAGCGCCATCACTACCCACTGGATGATTATGATGTTTTGGCTTATCAAATACTTCACTGGCATGACATTGCAGACATAAACCATTACCAGGGATTTTTATTTTCATGGTGTGTTGGTCATGACAATCAATACAATTGACGCCGTTGGCAAACATTTTTGATTGTAAGAAAGAACCATAAACATACACTTCTTCTTTAATTTGACCATCGGCATGATACATAGGCGCTTGCAGTAATTGTGGGCTAAATTTATCTAAAAATTTTCCGCCAGGCGTTATACCATCAGTTAATGGTGCACGTAATGAGTGACAAGAAAAACAATTATCCATAAAACTGTTGTCACGTTTGTCACCTGTCCATTTTGCCGTACTTTCGCCTGATTTCCTTTGCCAATGGCCGTCTTTTTTAGTGGTGCTTTTAGCCACATTTTCAGCGTGCGGTTGCGCATCATGACACGAAACACAACCAACATTTATATCGGTAAATTCAGTGTTAAAGGTATTTTTTTCAACGTCAAAATTACGTTTTAGACCATCAGAGTGACAGTCGGCGCACATGCCATTCCAGTTTTGTAAAGGTTGGCGCCAATGCAATCTATCTTCAGGACGAATTTCTTCATTGGCATAGTTATGATACCAACGCTGACCACCATCGCTCAACGTGCGACTATCCCAAGCAAATGGCAGCACTTGCAAACGCCCTACTTCAGTTTCAACTAGGTATTGTTGCAGAGGATAATGGCCAAACGTATAAGCGATAGCTAACGTTTCAACCTTGTCATCATAGCTAATATCAACAAGGTAACGGTTCTCTTTTATATAAAAAATCGCTTTTTGACCATGATGTTCAACAACAGTTTTATTAAAATTGGCCAATACCGTCGATTTATTTGGTAAAGCCATCGATTTAGCGTGATCAGATTTTTGCCAGTGTTGCAGTTCAGTTTTATGGCACGAGGCACATTCTTGGTTTGATAACGTCTCACTAGCGAAAGCGAATGAGAAAAGCGCAGAACTTAGCTGGATACTGAGCATAGTACTAAGCATAATAAATAAGGTGAGGAGACGCTGCACGGGATGGCCTTTTATTAATGTTATTGTAAATTTACTTCTGGTTATTCTAAATGACTGGCAACAGATGTAAACAGGCCAGATAAAATATGACCTGTTATATGTTCATTTGATTAATAGTCACTGACTAGCTAATAAGTTTATGTTGATAAGGTTTATTATCAGGAAATATTTTCGCTAATTCAGCGCTACTCATTTGCCAGTGCTGAGCTAATACCGCACTCGTCCATGAAAATATACCAGTGGTCGGCATCAAATCTCGTTGTTCAAATAATTTATCATTGGCGAGCCCCGGCCATTCGCCTGCAATTTTTCCGCCATTAACCACCCCGCCGGCTAAGAACATAGCACCGCCAGTACCATGATCGGTACCACCTGTACCATTTTCTTTTGCGGTACGGCCAAATTCAGAGGCAATAATCACAACAGTATTATCCCAATAATCACCAAGGCCGGCTTGCAGAGCGGCAATACCTTTATCAAGCTCTTTTAATTGTCTATCTAGTCTGAAAATTTGATTGTTATGCGTATCCCAACCACCGAGCTCAAGCATGGCACAATCGGTGCCATTATCAGTTGCTAAGAGTTTTGCACACGAGGTTGCTAAACTCACAAACTTTCCTTGTTGTTTCTTTTGACTCATGCCGGCCATTTCTTGTACTTTTAAACCTTCTTCAAGACGACTATGTAAAAGATCATCATCCTGATATAAGCTTAATAGTGACTGATAAATATCTTCGTCAGCATCTTTTAAGTTAGTTGGGTACCAAGTGCTGGCATTGTCAGTGCTACGTAAACTAATAGGCAAAGAATTGGCAATCGCAATGGCTTGCTTTTGTTTTTGCTGCACTGCGCGCCCTAACCAACCAGTATCGTGATCCATGGTTGTTAAGCCACTCTCTAAAAAGTCTTGACCATCAAAGTGCGAACGTCGTGGATAACCAGAGCCAACGGCAACAATTGGTAGCAATTGCTTTTGTTGATACAGTTTATGCATGTGTACAAGTGCAGGGTGAAGGCCAAAGCCGTTATCAAGCATTAATAGCTTATCAGCGACTGCCGCGCTCAATTTAGGTCTTAATTTTTTATAATCTTGATCGAACGTTGGCACCACAGTATGCAATGAATCCATTGCACCACGCAGCACCACCCAAACCACTTTTGCTGGTTTTTTGTTACCGGTAATTGCCTTAGCAAATACCGGCGTTTGCATAACAACTAATGATGCTCCCATCATTTTTACAAATTGACGACGTTTCATACACTTATCTCCGTAAAAACTCAGGGCTCATTAACATTAAGGTCATTGCCGCTTGGCGGCTTTCTGCTCTAACCACGCTTTTATAAGTATGCGCGTCACTATTCAATGCCAACGTTTGTTGCATAACCTGTTCGGCGTTATGACGTTTTCTCTTGCTGATAGTTGCAGTCCATTCAATACGCGCCATTAACGCGTTACCACCATTCCAGTCTTCTTGTTCATCGCTATACCCTGCCGGTGATCCTGCTTGCATTGGCTGTTGGCCAAAGGTATTTAGAATATAAAATAGATATTTATCAGGCATTTTTTTCATGCCTAAGGCGCGATACGTAGACATCACAAACTCGCGGGGTGTTTTAAATTTTTGCTGCTGGGGCAACCATGCTTGTTGGTGATTAATTAATGCGATCATCACCTCTTTAATGTTGCCATTTGTTGCTTGCCAACGTTGCTGTAAACTTGCAACTAGCTGCTCTGATGGTTGATCACTAATAAAATGCTTCACTAACTTACTGCAGATATGTTTAGCCGTATTAGGATGGCGGGCTAAATCAAGCAGCATAGCTTCGCCTTGCTTAATGCCCTTTTGTGTATATTTTTTGCCGAGTAATAATCTATTACCAGGCTCGTGTGCACCACCTCTAAACATAAAACCAGAGCCAGAATCTCTTCGGGATGCGACGCTCCAGCCGGTTATAGCTTTAGCGAGCTCAATAACATCATTTTGATTATAACCACCAGTCACACCTAAAGTGTGCAACTCAAGAATTTCTCGAGCAAGGTTTTCATTTAAGCCTCTATCTTTTTTAGCGGCTTTCGAGCTAGGACCCACTGACTTTTCATTATTCAAATAAATAATCATCGCTGGATGTTTAGTGACTGCCAATAACATATCTTCAAAATTGCCCAATAAGTTATCGGCAATTGCTTCGCGCTCTAACGTAGTCGATAAAGGCCCCATAGGTAAGCCATTTGCGGTAACACTGAAATGGTTAGAGAAAAAATCTAGTAGACGATAGCTGAGACTATTATCGCTGTTCATTGCCTGCACAAACGTATCGGTTGATAATGTGCGATAGGTTTTCTGCAGCAGTTTCCTAGTGTTGATATCAATATTTTTGTTTGACTTTTTTTTGCCACCCATCGACTCGGTCATTGTTTCAGCTTGCATTTCTTTGGCAGAGAAAATGCTAGCCTCAGCCATTTTCGCTTGTCTTTTAAGTTTTCTATATTCAGTTACGAGGGTAAATATATCATTGGAATTTGGTAACTCCTTATTTAAGCTAACAGGCTGTAATTGCTCAATTAACCACTGTTTAGGATTTGCCTGTGCGGCTGCGAGTTCACCAGATTTTGCTCCTAAACCAAAGCGGTTAACGGCAATAACTGCATGCGCTGTTGAAGCTGTGATCGCCATATGTATGCCTCTTAACTTTTTATAAATTTACTTAATATTAACTTTATCAGTAATTTTAAACTTCGCGATTGCTTTTACATATCTTTACATTGTATTTGTCAAATACCTCTATAATTAGCTTATATGAAATTTATTGATTTAATAAAGTTAGTCTGATTTTAGCTCTTTAAAAGTTAAATTTGCTTGAGCGAAAAACTTAACAAAGGTAAAACATGAAATATATATCACTAGCCATTCTGAGCACTTTATTTTTATCCGCTTGTGCAATCACAGATGAAAATAAAGAACCTGAAAAAATCGATGCAAGAGAAGGTGAAACCGTTAATCAAATTTGTTTTGCGGGTCGTATGGATGGCTGGAGTCCGCTTGAGGGTGATAACAAAGCCCTTATTGTTTATGACCGAAGAAATCAAGCCTACAAATTAAAGTTAGCTGGTACTTGTGACCCGCAGTGGGCCATGATGCGCATTGCTACGGTAAGTCGTGGGAGCTCAAGCTGTTTATCACGTGGTGATAAAGTGATCACAGATGCAGACATGGATAGATATGATAATTGTACAATTATGCGTATTAACAAATGGCATCCTGAAAAGCTTGAAGTTGAAGAAAAGCCTAACCAGAAACAAGGCGAAAAAGAAGTTAAAGACGACAAAGATGACAAAGATGACTCAACCAAAATTGAATAAC
This sequence comes from Colwelliaceae bacterium BS250, assembly GCA_040779355.1. Classification (GTDB taxonomy): domain Bacteria; phylum Pseudomonadota; class Gammaproteobacteria; order Enterobacterales; family Alteromonadaceae; genus Thalassotalea_A. Next base: position 98,906 of record JBFONS010000012.1, read on the forward strand.
TTCATTGCGCAAAGCCTAAATAGCCCTTGCTCAACATTACTGTGTATTAAAAAATACCTAGCGATACATATGCAATTGATTTTTGCGCGTACCGACACTTTATTTAGGCCTAAATTTATCTAACATGAACTGTTCTAAGGCTCAGTTTACACTTTCATCCTTTATAAACTGTTTTCAAACAAGACTTATGCAAAAATCCTTGCTAGCATCAAGGCATACTAATTTTCGCTTGGCGTGAATTACAATGTATATAAATTACAATAATTAAAATAATAACCAAGATAATTACATCAGGATCTTTATATGACTGCATCTCGCGAGCATTTCAGCTCAAAATTAGGTTTCATATTAGCAGCTGCCGGCTCTGCCGTTGGTATTGGTAATATTGTAGGCTTCCCCGTAAACGCAGCAAAAAATGGTGGTGGTGCGTTTTTATTAATGTACGCTATTTTTGTATTCGCAATTTGTTTACCGGTAATGATGGCTGAAATGGCTATTGGCCGTAAAACAGCAAAAAATCCAGTAGGTGCATATGGTGCATTAGCCGGTGAAAATTCGAAATGGCGTTGGGCTGGCCTAATTGGCATTATTACGCCATTTATGATCGCGGTATTTTATACGGTATTAACCATTTGGATTTTAATTTACTTAGTCATGACCGTAACTGGCAATCTAGATTTTTTAGCAAGTGGCCAAGGCTTTGGCGATATTATAAATAACCCTTACTACCTTGCTTCAGCAATGGTAGGTGTAGGAGCAATAGTTGGCGTCATCTTAAGCTTAGGTGTTAAAGATGGTATCGAACGTGCAGCAAAAATAATGATGCCGGCATTGTTTGTCATGCTAATTTTATTAGTTGGTTTTGTATTAACTTTAGATAATGCCATGGCAGGTTTAAAGTTCTACCTAATTCCTGATTTAGATAAAATAACGCCATCAGTAATTAGCGGCGCGTTAGCACAAGCATTTTTCTCCCTATCGTTAGGTATGGGAATTTTAATCACATACGGCTCTTATATTAGTAAAGAAACAGATATTTCAGGCTCAGCAAAGTTAGTTGCTATTATGGATACATCGGTTGCTTTCATCGCAGGTTTAATGATACTACCGGCGATATTCTCTTTTAATCCTGATATTAACCCTGATGATTTAAGCTCAAGTTCAGTGTCGATGATCTTTATGTTTTTACCAAAGATTTTCTTAGCACTACAATTAACCGTGGGCTACTTCCTTGCTAGTTCAATTGCCGCAGTATTTTTCTTATTAGTATTCTTTGCCGCAATAACATCACTTGTTTCGATAATGGAAGTACCGGTTTCTTACCTCATGGATGAGAAAAACCAAACTCGTAAAAAAGCATTGCGCACCATGTTTATATGGGGCGGAGTATTAGCAGTATTATCAACATTATCGTTTGGTCTAGTAGGGTTTCTAACTGAATTAACAACGTATGGCGGCGTAAGTAAATCTCTATTTGATGTGATTTACGATATGTTCTACGACACAATTTTGCCATTAAACGGTTTATTGATTTGTTTATTTGTAAGTTATCGTTGGAAGAAACATAACCTAAATGCAGAACTTAGTGAGGGTAATCCAGGCTTTTCTGACACATTTTTAGCTAAGTATGTAGACTTCTCGTTAGGCACATTTATTCCTGTAGTGTTAGTGGTGATTTTATTTAACACGGTTGCCAAAATTTATTTTGGTTACTCAGTGTTTGGTTAATCAAAGCTTTATTAATAACTAAGCTTTAACAAAATTAGCATTTAAAAACCTAGATATATCTAGGTTTTTTTATGCTAAAATTCTGCCATTAATACTTTTATCAGTTCTTGTAAAACCATGATTGAACATCTTCAGCTAGACCAATATTCAGCGCAACAACTTCTTGATAGCCAACGTCTATTTCACGGTAGAGGGCATGCGTATCCAGGCCTTGAACATGTATGTGTTGATTGGCTACCTCCCGTAGCTCTGATCACTCTTTATAAAGAGGAGTCGATGCCATGGTTGCAACAGCAAGCTGAACAATTAATGGCTTTATTACCTACATGTGAAAGTGTGCAAGTGCAATTTCGTTGTCGTGAAAAAGCACCTTACCAGTTGCTATTAGGTGTTGAGAAAAACAACCTAATTGCTAGCGAGCATGGGCTTAAATATCATATCCAATTAGGTCAATCGCAAAATTATGGCTTATTTTTAGATATGCGTAATGGTCGTAAATGGGTGCTCGATAATAGTAAGAATAAAAATGTACTAAACTTATTTGCCTATACTTGCCCATTTTCAATTGCTGCAATAGAGGGCGGGGCAAACAAAGTTGTTAATGTCGATATTAGTAAATCACCACTAGCCAAAGGACGTGATAACCATAGATTAAATAATCATGATTTAGCTAAGGTAAAGTTTGAAGGTGTTGATATATTTAAGTCTTATGGTCGTTTGAAAAAACATGGTCCTTATGATTTATTAATTTCTGATCCGCCATCGTTCCAAAAAGGCAGTGTTGATATTAAACGTGATTACCCGAAAATAGCTAGGCGTTTACCGCAATTAATGAACGATCAAGGCTTAGTCATGCTCTGTTTAAATTCGCCAGATTTAAGCGAAGAGTTTATCTTTGAGATGATAAAAACAGAGTGCCCAAGTTGTGAGTACATTGAGTCTATTACCCCGTCCGAGGTATACAAAGAAGCGATGCCTGGTAAAGGTTTAAAGGTGCTGATATTTAAATATCATGCTTAGTCGATTGGCTAAAAATAGAGGTGAGGGCTGTTTGGCCCTCATTTTTAATTAATGACTACACGCACTGCAAGTAAAACTAATATCACACCAGTAACTTTATCAATAACATGACTGTTGGCTTTCAACTTTGCTAATACCGGTCCTCTTGATAAGCCAAAGACCACTAAGCAATACCATATTGTATCGAGCCCGCCGACCGTGAAAATCATAATTAACTTGTGGGTTATGCTGGCATTAACATCAACAAACTGGCTGAATAAGGCTAAAAAGAATATTGCTAATTTAGGATTTAAAAACGCCAATAAAAAGCCATCGCGCCAACCATTTATACGCTTGTCATTTTCACCTTGAGCAACATCAAGATCAATATTACTGCCATTGCTTTTTAAGGCGTTAAACGCTAAGTAGAGTAAAAAGGCAGCACCAGTGTACTGAATAATTTGAAACACTAGTGGCGATTGCACGATCACAAGGCCAATGCCAGTTACCGCAATAGCCGCATATAAGCCAACGCCAAAGCCATGGCTAATAGCGGTAGCTAAACCCGCCTTATGACCACCTAACATGGTGTTGCGCACGACTAATGCTAATGAAGGTCCTGGAGATAAAGCTCCTAATACACAAATAACCACTAACGATAACCACAATTCTAATGACATAAATTATTCTACTATTTGATTAAAAAATAAATACCAAGGTATCTAAACATATAATGTCGTAATAAAAAACTGGCAACTCACTATAAATCCTTCCTTATCCGTAAAAATGTCGCGAACCTAGGCTTACCAGAAATCGTTAAGCCCCAGTATTTATAAGTAATAATACTGCCTATAGCGGGCGGATTTTGACGTTGTAACTGGGTAAAACCACTGCCAATTTTAAATATTTTGCCGCTATTAGTTTTTACAATAACTGCGCCTAACAAACCTGAAAATTTTCCTTTACCGGCGGTATGATCAATGACCACCGCTTCGGCATCATCAAAAGACTTTAGCTTTAAGATATTGTCGCTACGGCCTGATTGATAAAAGCCACTTTTTTTGTGGAGCATTAAGCCTTCACCGCCAGCGGAACTGACTCTATCCATAAGCTCGTTCAGTTGCCCTACTTCGGTTATGTTTTGCTGCTTGATCATAGCTAAGTATGGCGAGCGATTACTGCTAACGAGTTTTTGCATTTGCACAACTCGCCCAGAGAAGTTTTCTGAAGATGTAGGTAAATCGAAAATCATATACTTAAGGCTCTGCCAGCGATCATCTGCATGTTTTTTTGCAACAATACTTAACGTCTTTTGAAACTGTCCTCGAGCTAACCATAATTCCCCATCTAAAGGTATATTCCCAAATTGCTTAGTAAACCACTCAGGGCTAGAAAATATATTGCCATTACGAGAAATTAAATTATGTCCGTCCCAATAAGCACGTATACCATCGAGCTTTTCACTGACGTAATAATCACTAATAGTAACACCACCTTGGTACACTTTAGCATGTTGTAATAATGGTTTGCTCTTGTTGGGAGTCAGGTGTTGCTGTTGTGCTATAGCGGCGGAGCCCAAAACGAGCCAGAAAATAACAATGCTATATACATTAAGTTTGAGTAATTTAGCGAATGCTGTTGATAGGTTCATAGAAAATCCTTTTTCTAACAATGGTATGACTGTAAATGCTAAATTAAAGCTTAGCTAAATTTTTAAATTTAGCTAAGCTTATAACGCTATCTATACCAAGTGACATAATTAAACCAACACTAAACAAGGAATGTTTTATGTTAAAATTAATATTTATTGGCCTGTTATTGGCCACCCTACCCAACGTTGCGCAAGCAAAACTCGATTGCAGTTACTATCAACAAAAGCTTAAATTAACCCAAGATAAATTACGTGCTGGTTATAACGTCAAGCAAGGCGAAAAGCTTAAGAAACAAGAAAAACAACTGCGCAGATTATGGTGGCTATGCACAAACAACAGGCTGACAAAAGATGAGTTAAAACGGTTAAAAAAGCGAAATAGTAGTAAGAAAAGCAATTAAATACCTTTTGAAATCACCAAGCAAAACCTTAACCAACTGTATTAGTTGATGTTTAATATGTGGCATAAAGGTTGCTTTCTTTGAAGCTAAGTTAAATTAATCATTTAAAAAGCGATCATTATGGACATTTTAAAAAACAAAGCCAGAAGCGCATGCGGCTTAATACTGTTAATTATTGGCATTCTATTTATCGTATTGCCTGGACCGGCGATATTATTTATTCCATTAGGTTTATTATTATTAAGCTATGAATATGAGAGTGCCAAACACTGGTTAAAAAAATATCAAAGATACAGCCGTAAAGCAGCAGTATCTGCCGATAAATGTTGGGCAAAAATCAAACAACGTAAGTTTTAGCAAAAAAAAAATTGTGATGTTGAGAAAAGACAAAAGGCTAATTTTTCAATTAGCCTTTCATTTGGAAGTCTTTAATATACTCAGTAAAAATTAAGCGATGTAAGCATTTTTAATTGCATAGTAATCACTATTCACTTTATCCATTACTGTTTTATCGTATTCGCGCAAGCCGCTTAGAACCATAAACTTAACGCCATGCCCTACAACTTTGCCATCGCTTAACAAATCAAATTTCAATTTAACTTGGCCACGTTTACCGTCAACTTTTAATACGGTTTCTTGCTCATTTAGTACCAATGAGACTGCAGATAAGTCTAAGGTATCTAAATCAATTTCCATGCTTTGATACATGATCATAGGTCGAGTTGGGTTGATCATAACATTATTTTTCTCCATCAAATCACCGAGGATTTGTGGAAATGTATGACCAGAGAATTCAACATAAGAGCGAATAAGGGACTCGATTAAAGTGATACATTTACTGTGCTCGCCACTCACCGAATAATTTAAATATTCTTTATCATTATCGTCAACAACTCGTGCACTCTCACCTACTTCAGTAGGAAAGTTCAAGCTAGCAGTCTCAGTAACCATACCTGAAAAGTTAAAAGCCATTTTTTGGTTTAAACCAGATTTTGATAAAATAATCGAAAACAATAAGTCGCCAGGCACGCAAAAGCGCTTCGCATCTATATTATGGAGAGGGTTAAAGTCGTCGGCTATCTGCTTGGCGAAATCACTTGCTTGCTGACGAGTAAAACTAACTTTATGATTTTCTTCATTATAATATTGCTTAATGAACATGTTTTAATACTTCCCTAAAATAGATACTGCTTTTCGGGGCGTAGTCTAACAGTGTTCGATGTTGAAATCATTGCCTTATCAACTCAGCAGACCTGATCTAAGTAGAAATAAGCGCTAATTTTTTTATACGAGTGAGTTTTTTAATCGCATATTCACGCTTAGAAGCACTCGACCTATCGATACACTGTTCTTTATATTCTAAAATTACCGGCCTGCGAACTCGAGTATATTTAGCCGATTTAACACCACCTTCATTGTGTTCAGCCAAGCGTCGCGTCACATCTGTGCAAATGCCGGTGTACAAACTATCATCGCTGCATCTTAAAACGTAGACAAACCACTGCTTAGGCATTTATTAATCTTCTTAAAATCGTTACTATTAGGTATATCGCTAAATTGATGGTCAATTTAGCAAGTTGGATGTGAAACATGATAGTTATATCAAATCAGTTAATGATAAACGAGCAAGAAATTGAATTAAATGCCATTCGTGCCGAAAGCACTCGTGGGCAGCATATAAATCAACTTTGTTACCGCTATGAACGCTATAGAATAGTAAGTCACTGGTATGCTTGAAATATCTAACACGGTCAGTTTAGCTGATTGGGAAATCGAACTCACCGGCATTAGAGCGACCGGTAAAGGCGGTCAACGCGTAAATAAAGTTGAAACCGCTATACATTTACGTTTTGATATCAAGTCTTCTACCTTGCCATCAGCTTACAAAGAACGATTACTCGCTTTCAAAGATCATCATATTACCAGCGATGGTATCGTAATAATCAAATCTAACTCATTTCGCACACAATCAATGAACAAAGACGATGCGCTGAAACGTTTGAAAGATTTAATCTTAGCCGCGATGGTCGTACAAAAAACTAGGCGTGCAACAAAACCTAGCCGTAATGCTAAAAAGAAACGCGTCGACGAGAAGAAAAAATTGGGCAATAACAAGGCCCTGCGCGGTAAAGTAGCGTTTTAGTAAATCTAATTATTTAAACAACTAACAACTAACAACTAACCATGGGCTAAAGACTATGAGTAACAACACCTTAACGGGTCACATTCGCAAAATGACGTCACAACTTATTGATGGCAAAGTCGAGTACAGCTTACCTATTGGCGAAAATTCATTACCATTAAATGCTTTGATAGGTCAGCACCTGTCATTAAGCCACAGCGGCAATATTAACTGCCAAGAGTGTGGTAAAAAAACTAAGAAGAGCTACTCGCAAGGCTTTTGCTATCCCTGTATGACTAAACTGGCTAAATGCGACATGTGTATTATGAAGCCAGAAACTTGTCACTTTGAACAAGGCACTTGTCGTGAACCAAAATGGGGTGAAGCCAATTGCTTTGTACCTCATTACGTTTATTTAGCTAATACCACAGCGATCAAAGTGGGTATCACTCGCCACACCCAAATACCTACTCGTTGGATTGACCAAGGTGCTAACCAAGCATTGCCTATTTTTAAAGTAAGTACTCGCTTGCAGTCAGGCTTAGTTGAAATAGCCCTTGCTGAATTTATCTCAGATAAAACCAATTGGCGTAACATGTTAAAAGGTAAAGCTGAATCTATCGATTTAAAAGCAAAAGCAGAAATTTTAATCCCACAAATTGAACAGCGTTTAGCGGATATCAAACTAAAATATGGTGAAGATGCGGTTGAGCGTTTAGATGCAGAAGTTGTTAATATAGACTTTCCTGTAGAACAATACCCAAGTAAAATTTCATCATTGTCATTTGACAAGAAAAAAGGTGAGGAAGACCTTGAATTTAAAGTAGTGTCAGGCACATTAATGGGCATTAAAGGTCAGTATTTATATTTTGATAGCGGCGTGATTAATATGCGTAAATTTACTTCGTATGAAATTACCGCAAGTTATTAACAACCAATTTTAGACACCTAAATTAAGAGATACTTATGAAACAGAAAAGCTCTATTATTGCCCTGGCTTTAATTGCCTCATTAACGGCATGCTCAAATAACACCACAGCAGATATTAGTAATACAGTAGCAAAAGCTGATGTAGCACAAACAAGTGAAGCAAATAAATTAAACAACATAGTTGAAGACTACTTTACTGAGTCATTAACATTCAACCCGATAATAGCCACGTATACTGGCAGAAATGAATACAATGATAAATTTCTAGCACCAATTTCGGCTGAATCTATTGCTAATTCACTAGCATTTGAGAGTAATTATTTAGCTAAAATATTAACGGTTGATAGTAAGCAATTAAATGGTCAAGACTTGCTAAGTTACGAAATATTTAAACGTGACCGAGAACTAGACATACAAAGCTTCGAATTTGATGATCATTTAATACCACTTAATCAAATGCATGGTATCCATAATAGTTTTGCGCAACTAGGCTCAGGTGAAAGCGCACAACCATTTAAAACAATGCAAGATTACCAAAACTTCATCAAACGAAGTCATGGTTATACTGTGTATATGGAAAGTGTTATCACGTCGATGCGCCAAGGCATTGAACAAGGCGTAGTATTACCGAAAGCGATTATCGCCAAAGTTTTACCGCAGTTTTCTGTGCATATAGTTACCGATGCCAAGGACAGTGTTTTTTATGGCCCGGTGCAAATGTTGGCTCATAACACCGACATATCTGCAGCAGACAAAGCAAAAATTACCGAGCAATATACGGATTTAATTTTAAATACTCTGTCGCCAAGTTATCAACAATTTTATAACTTTATAAAAGATGAGTACTCGCCTCACGGTCGAGATTCAGTGGGCTTAACCCAGCTTAGAAATGGCGCAGCTTGGTATGACTATAAAATTGCGGTCAATACTACATTAAAGCTTAGTGCTAAAGAGATCCATGAATTTGGTCAACAAGAAGTTGCCCGTATTCGCAGCGAAATGACGAAAGTTAAACAGCAAGTTAATTTTACTGGCAGCTTAACTGAATTTTTTGACTTTTTACAAAATGATGAACAATTTTATTGGCAGTCAGAAAGTGACGTTATTAAAGCTTATACTGATGTAAAAAATGACATTAACTCAAGATTACCGGCATTATTTGAAGTATTTCCAAAGGCCGATTATGAAGTTAAAGCTGTTGAAGCATTTCGCGCCGCGTCAAGTGCTGGTGCGAGTTACCAAAGCCCGGCACCAGACGGATCACGTCCAGGTATTTTTTACATTAATACTCATAACTTAAAAGCTCAGCCTAAATTTATTCTTGAAACATTAAGTATTCATGAGGCGTCACCAGGGCATCACTTTCAAATAAGCATTCAACAAGAGGTTCAAGGTTTACCGACATTTCGTAAGTTTGGTGGTTATACCGCATATTCTGAAGGTTGGGCGTTATACGCTGAAAGCTTAGGTAAAGAAATGGGCATGTTTAGCGACCCATACCAATGGTATGGACGTTTAGCTGATGAGCAACTGCGTGCGATGCGCCTAGTGGTTGATACAGGTATGCACGCCTTTGGTTGGACACGTGAACGTGCAATCGATTTTATGGCGGCTAACTCATCCATGGCGATGAGCGACATTGAAGCTGAAGTTGAACGCTATATAGGTATTCCTGGGCAAGCGTTATCTTACAAAACAGGCCAACGTGCAATTCGTCAAATGCGTAATAATGCCGAGCAGCAACTCGGTGACAAGTTTGATATTCGTAAATTTCATACACAAATATTGATTGATGGTGCTTTACCAATGGAAATTTTAGCGAACAAAATTCAAGCCTGGGTTGATACCCAAAAGTCTTAGTTTTATCGCATTGTAGTGACAAAAACTAGAGCTAACAAAAAGCCTGCTGCAGAGTGATCTACAGCAGGCTTTTTTGATATTGCCTTGTTAATGGCTTGGTATTACTGACAACCGCCACAACAAACACCGTCTTCACCGTGCTTTGGCTTTTTAACTTCAGTCGCTTGTTCTGCAGTTTTTTCGACAGCAGATTCTGCTTGCTCAGTAGATTTCTCTTTGCTTTTAAACATATCTAAAATTGACATAATATAGCCCTTAATAATGTGGTTTCTGGTAATATTGCGATGAATATATAATAACCGACTAATTTACTCAAGTATTGATCTGTATCATATTGTACGCGATTGATCAGGCAATATTGATATTAACAATTAGACGAAGTTAAGATGTTGAATTTGTGCTGTGAGTGCAATATGTTCGGATCTTAAAGTTAGGCAGTAAATTTCCCTTATTATTTGAAATAAATGCGTTAATGTACATACTTGGTATAGATGACAATTGAATAGGACGAGAAATGGATCAAGAACAAAAAGATCAAGGGGTTATTGCGGTACTGCTCAAGCGTTTTGAACATCAGCGTTACCCTCAGGCGGAATTGCTCAAAACGAAGGTCGATAATGGTGGCGTACTTGACGATCACGATTTGTCTTTTCTCGAACAGACATTAGCAGATGCGCACCAAGTAATGGCGATATTATCACGCCACCCCGAATATGCCCCGTTGGCAAAAGGGGTTTTATTGATGTATGAAGAAATCATGAGCAAGTCTCAAGAAAATAATAAGAACGCCTAAGCTGTGCTTTGCATAGATGTGATGTGATTTTCAAGCGATTGATTTATCGAAAAAAATAAAAAAGGGATCTTATAGATCCCTTTTTTAGTATCAGCCCACTATTGCGGACCTTTAAATTCAAACATTAACTATTAAGGAAGTTATTCCCATTCAATAGTTGCTGGTGGCTTACCAGAAATGTCATAAACAACTCGTGATATACCATCAATTTCGTTAATAATACGGTTAGATACTAAGCCCAAGAAATCGTATGGTAAATGCGACCAACGAGCGGTCATAAAGTCGATAGTTTCCACACAACGTAAACTCACTACCCAATCATATTTACGCGCATCGCCCATAACACCAACAGAGCGTACTGGTAAAAATACCGTAAATGCTTGGCTTACTTTGGTGTATAAATCGTGCTTATGCAGTTCTTCGATAAAGATATGATCAGCACGGCGTAATAAGTCACAGTACTCTTTTTTCACTTCGCCAAGTACACGCACACCTAAACCAGGTCCAGGGAACGGGTGACGATATAACATGTTGTATGGTAAACCTAGCTCTAAACCAATTTTACGAACTTCATCTTTAAATAATTCACGTAATGGTTCAACTAAACCTAGCTTCATGTGCTCTGGTAAACCGCCAACGTTGTGATGCGATTTGATCACATGGGCTTTACCCGTTGCAGATGCTGCTGATTCGATAACGTCAGGGTAAATAGTACCTTGCGCTAACCATTTAGCATTGCTTAACTTATTAGCTTCTTCATCAAAAATTTCAACGAAAACATTACCAATAATTTTACGTTTAGCTTCTGGTTCGCTTACGCCTTCCATCCGATCTAAGAATCGATTCTCAGCATCAACGTGAATAATTTTCAGACCAAAATGATCGCCAAACATATCCATTACTTGCTGGCCTTCGTTTAAACGAAGTAAACCGTTATCGACGAATACACAGGTAAGCTTGTCACCAATGGCGCGATGTAAAAGCATGGCTACAACTGATGAATCTACACCACCAGATAAACCAAGCACCACTTCGTCATCGCCAATTTGTGCTTTCATTTTTGCGATAGCATCTTCAATGATCGTGGCCGACGTCCATAGCTTTTCACATTGACAAATATCAACAATAAAATGCTCAAGTAAACGCATGCCTTGCTTAGTATGAGTTACTTCAGGGTGAAACTGTACGCCGTAGAATTGCTTTTCTTCATTAGCGATTGCTGCATATGCACAACTTGGAGTTTGCGCAATCGTGGTAAAGCCAGCAGGAATAGCTGAAACTTTATCACCATGGCTCATCCATACATCTAATAATGCATTGCCATTGGCGCCAATCGAATCTTCAATATTTTTAAATAATGCAGACTCAGCAATAACTTCAACGGCTGCGTAACCAAACTCTTTATCGTCAGAGCTTTGTACCGCGCCGCCAAGTTGCTCAGCCATAGTTTGCATGCCGTAACAAATACCTAATACCGGTACGCCAGCATCAAATACATACTGAGGAGCTCGTGGTGAGTTGTGTTCAGTAACAGACTCTGGACCACCCGCAAGGATAATACCAGTAGGTTTAAAGCCTTCAATTTGCTCTTGAGTTACGTCCCAAGCCCAAAGTTCACAGTAAACACCTATTTCACGTACGCGACGTGCAATTAGTTGCGTATATTGCGAACCAAAATCTAAAATCAGAATGCGATGGTCATGAATATCTTGACTCATTAGTCTCTTCTCTTTTTGAATAAAGCATCATTACAAGTAAACAATGCTTTTAAATTAATTATAAACACCCAAATTTTTATATTTAGAGTGAGAATTTTTGTTCTATTTCAGGTTTTAGTGCACGGAGTTTAGTTTACTAAATGAGTACACTAACAACCTGAAATTGGTCAAAAAGGCCACTATAAATTAAAAATTTTATCCTAGACGGTAATTGGGGGCTTCTTTGGTTATTGTTACGTCATGTACGTGCGATTCGCCCATACCTGCTGAAGTAATTTTCACAAATTGTGGTTTGCTACGCATTTCTTCGATATCAGCACAGCCAGTTAAGCCCATTGCACTGCGAATACCACCAATTTGTTGGTGAATAATAGCGGCCATAGGACCTTTATAAGCAACACGACCTTCAATACCTTCAGGTACTAATTTTTCAACATCGTCTGATTTTTGGAAGTATCGATCAGAAGAACCTTCTTTTTGGTTCATCGCGCCTAATGAGCCCATACCGCGGTATGACTTGTAGTAACGACCTTGGTAAAGTTCAACATCCCCTGGTGCTTCTTCAGTACCGGCTAGCATAGAACCAACCATTACACAGTGCGCGCCAGCAACAAGTGCTTTAGCGATATCACCAGAGAAACGAATACCACCATCAGCAATTACCGGGATATCTAAACCAGCAACACCTTTTGCAGCTTCTGAGATAGCTGTAATTTGTGGAACACCACAACCCGTTACGATACGAGTAGTACAGATTGAACCTGGGCCGATACCAACTTTAACCGCATTGGCACCTGCATCAGCTAATGCTTTTGCACCAGCAGCAGTGGCAATGTTACCAGCAACAATTTGTAAATCAGGGTATTGCTCACGAGTCGCTTTAACTCGGTCGATAACACCTTGTGAATGGCCATGTGAAGTATCGATAAGTAAAATATCAACACCAGCAGCGACTAATGCAGCGATACGCTCATCAGTACCTGCGCCAACACCAACGGCAGCGCCAACACGTAAACGACCAAACTCGTCTTTACAAGCATCAGGCTTATTTTCAGCTTTTTGATAATCTTTTGCAGTGATCATACCGATAATTTTTTCAGCATCGTCAATAACTAAGATTTTTTCAATGCGATTAATATGCATTAAATTAAGAATTTCTTCACGGCCAGCATCAGCTTTAACGGTGACAAGTTTATCTTTTGGAGTCATCAACGCAGTTACTGGCTTTTGCAAGTCAGTTTCAAAACGTAAATCACGAGAAGTAATAATACCAACTAAGTTATTAGCCGCATCAACAACAGGGAAACCTGAGAATTTTAATTCATCAGATAACTTCAACACTTCTAGAATGCTAATGTCTGGACTAACTGTAACTGGATCTGTCACAATGCCACTTTCGTACTTTTTAACTTGGCGTACGTTGGCTGCTTGTTCAGCAATGGTCATGTTTTTATGGACAAAACCAATACCACCCTCTTGGGCTAAAGCAATAGCTAAACGAGCATCAGTTACTGTGTCCATAGACGCAGATAAAATTGGCACATTCAGTTGAATTTTGCTGGTAAGTTGAGTCTTTAAACAGGCAGTGTGGGGTAATACCGTTGAGTGGGCAGGTACGAGTAGTACATCATCAAAGGTAAGGGCTTCTTGAGCGATTCTAAGCATTGCAACATCTCACTTATATGGGAGTAAATATTGCGAACGGATTTTAATCGCTTTCTGTGCTCAGGTAAACTTATATTTTGTAAAAAACCATATTAATTAGTAAAAAACAGCGATTAACGCCCAAAACTCTAATAAAAGTAAATAATGACGCAATTAACAGCAAGCAAACAGCATATATTACAGGTAAGTGAGCTTACTAAAAAAACACGTTTCATCTTAGAATCTGAGCTAGGAACGCTATGGTTATGTGGTGAAATATCGAACTTCATCGCGGCAAGCTCTGGTCATTGGTATTTATCGTTAAAAGATAGCAAAGCACAAGTACGTTGCGCCATGTTTAAAGGCAATAATCGCTACACTCGCATTAAGCCAAGTAACGGCCAACAAGTCCTCGTTAAAGCAAAGGTATCTTTGTATGAACCACGTGGCGACTTTCAATTAATCATTGAACAAATGGAAGATGCCGGTGAAGGTTTATTACGGCAAAAATTTGAACAATTAAAAAACCAATTACAAGGTGAGGGTTTATTTGACCCGCGTTATAAAAAGCCTATGCCTGAATTTGTTAAAACTGTTGGTATTGTTACCTCAAGTACAGGCGCTGCGGTTAAAGATATACTCACCGTATTAAAGCGCCGTAACCCGTCGATTGCAGTGATTATCTATCCGACTCTGGTACAAGGTGATTCAGCGAGTGGCTTAATTACCGAAGCAATATACGACGCCCACGAACGTGATGAGTGTGATGTATTAATTGTTGGTCGTGGTGGAGGCTCATTAGAAGATTTATGGCCATTTAATGAAGAAGACGTAGTACGAGCTATCTTTGATTGCGATATCCCGATAATAAGCGCTGTAGGGCACGAAATTGACACTTCACTGTCTGACTTCGTTGCCGACTTGCGAGCACCTACCCCATCAGCTGCTGCAGAGGTGGTATCTAAAGATAACCAACAATTGCACACGCAACTACAGCATTATCGCCAGCGTTTAGCGCATTTAATCAAACAAACATTACATAGTAAGCAAAACCAATGGCAGCATTTAAACCATAAACTTGCGCTTACTCATCCTGAACAACAATTGCATAAACAGCAACAGCGTGCTGATGATTTACAAATGCGTCTGCAGCAAACATTCACTGCCCAGCAGCAGCGAATGCAAAGTCGTTTAAGCTTATTAACACAACGCCTAAACAGCTTAAATTTACAAAAATCGATAGCGACGAATAAAGATAAACTGAGCGAATTAGATAAGCGCCTACAGCGTGCAACATTACAAATAAAAGACAGCAAACAAATGCTACTCGCCAAACTCGCCCATAATTTAAATATTGTTAGCCCGCTGTCAACCATAGCCCGTGGCTACAGTATTACCCGTGATGAGCAAGGTAATATTATTCGCCAAAGTAAACAGCTTAGTGTTGAGCAAATCATTAGTACGCAACTGCAAGATGGGGTTGTTACTAGCAAGATAACTAATGTTGAAAAGCATTAAAATAGTAAAGCGTTAGGGCGTTAACAATTCACTAAATCACTAAATCACTAAATTAATTATTATAGCCAGCGGCGAACCCGTTGGCAGTAATTTAGATAATCCTCGCCAAATAGCTTTTTCAGCATCTTCTCTTCAGGTTTTATTTGTAAATAATGCAAATAAATGACAAAACCAATCACCAACAACAATGCAGCCAAATTTTGCAGTTTCAGTGCATAGGCCAACAAGATAAAACTAAAGCCTAAATACATAGGGTTTCGTGAATAGTTAAAAACCCCAGAATTCACTAAGTGGCTTGCTTTATCGGGATGGGTTGGATCGACGGTGGTTTTAGCGGTTCTGAAACTTACCACTGCAGCAACAATTATCAATACAGCTAAGCCAAAGACTGCATAGATGAGCACCGGCATATATTGCCAATTAAGATTAAATTTAAGCAACACAAATGGCTGATATGTCATGATAATAATAAATATAATGACTAATAATCCGGGTGGTATCTTTAGCTTTAGATTGAACATAACGTACTCTAATTACTCTTGTTTTCACTATAAACTATATATTAGTGTATAAAATAAAAAAGCCGTATATAAATATACGGCTTTGATTATTCGGTTACTGCTTATTACGACTTTTGTTATTTTTTAGCTGCTTTAGCTTCTTCACTCCAACCTTGAGTTTCGCG
The DNA here is from genome assembly GCA_040779355.1 of Colwelliaceae bacterium BS250. Lineage (GTDB taxonomy): Bacteria > Pseudomonadota > Gammaproteobacteria > Enterobacterales > Alteromonadaceae > Thalassotalea_A. Next base: position 114,955 of record JBFONS010000012.1, read on the forward strand.
TGCTTTCTTCTTACGCTCGGTCCAGGTGAGTTTACGCTTACCAGCAAATGGGTTTACTGAGCCTCTAAATTCTACTTTAATTGGCGTACCCATTATTTTTAACGACTTGCGGAAGTAGTTAATTAAATAACGCTTGTACGATAACGGTAGGCTATCGACTAAGTTACCATGTACAACGATTAGTGGCGGGTTATAACCACCAGCATGTGCATATTTAAGCTTAACGCGGTTACCACGAACCAATGGTGGTTGGTGATCAAATGACGCCATTTCCATGATTTTGGTTAGCATAGCAGTTGATGTACGCTTAGTTGCTGAATCAAACGCTTCTTCAACCGATTCAAATAAATGACCAACACCAGTACCGTGTAATGCCGAGATAAAATGAATACGGGCAAAGTCGATAAAGCCTAAGCGCCTATCAAGTTCAGACTTAACGCGATTTTTAACATCATCATCTAAACCATCCCACTTATTAACGACTAATACTAATGAGCGACCGGCTTCAAGCACAAAACCTAATAAGCTTAAATCTTGATCGGTAATACCATCACGGGCATCAATGATCAACATCACTACGTTGGCATCTTGAATGGCTTGTAGGGTTTTAATTACTGAGAATTTCTCAATCGCTTCAGTCATATTTTTACGACGACGAACACCGGCAGTATCAATTAGGGTGTAATCTCTGTCATTACGTTCCATTGGAATGTAAACACTGTCACGCGTGGTGCCCGGCATGTCATATACAACAACACGCTCTTCACCTAAAATTCGGTTAGTCAGTGTTGATTTACCTACGTTAGGCTTACCAACAATGGCCAATTTAATTTTATCATCTTGCTTAGTTTCATTGCTGTCATCAAATTCTTCACCTTCTTTAAGGTAAACAACTTTGTCACTATCGTTACTGAGATATTTCTCTGTAAGCTCTTCAATGTGAGGCGCTAAGGCAAGGTTAATTAATTGCGTAACACCACGGTTATGGGCAGCGGCAATAGGATGTACTTCACCTAAGCCGATGTCATAAAATTCAGCAACGGCAGAATCAGCATCAACACCATCAATTTTATTGGCAACTAAAAACACTTTCTTACTTTGTTTACGTAAGTGGTCAGCAATAGCAAGATCGGCAGAGGTTGAACCTGTGCGCGCATCAACTAAAAACAATACTGCATCAGCTTCATCAATCGCAATAAGCGACTGTGCAGCCATGTGTGCATCGATACCTTGTTCGTTACCCTCAATACCACCGGTATCAATAACGATAAAAGGTAAACCTTCAACTTTGGCTTGGCCGTATTGACGATCACGAGTTAGTCCCGGAAAATCGGCAACTAAAGCATCGCGAGAGCGTGTTAAACGGTTAAATAATGTTGATTTACCAACATTTGGACGACCAACTAGGGCAACTACCGGAAGCATGAAAACCTCAATATAATATTAAAAAATTGTTAACTGTAAATATTATTTTTACAGTTAATAAAAAGCAAATAACGGCTCCACAAAAAATGCAGAGCCGTTAAAAATTCTATTTTGCCTAACTCGATAGTTTTACTATGGAGTTAGCAACGTTACTAATTGTAGCAAAAAGTCTTGATAACACTGATTTTATTTAATTCAGTATGACCAATGGTGAAATTATTACTCTGCAGATGCGCTAATAATTTCAGGTGTTTTAATGACTTCTAAATCACCATCTCGACTTACCACGTATAATAAACCTTTGTGTACAACTGGTGTATTGTAAATACCACTGCTATCAACTTCATGACGAGCAACAATTTCACCATCCGACTTACGCAACCAATGTAAGTAACCTTCAAAGTCACCAACAACAACGTAATCGCCAACACTTGCAGCCCCCGTTGTGCTTCGTCCAGTGAACGCTAGCTGACTCCAAGACTCTAAACCACTGTTACGATCAATCGCGTAAACATGGCCTTGGATATCGGTTGCAAAAATTTGGTTACCGGCAATTGTTAACTGACGATACGATGAATACTTACGTTTCCATAGTTCGCGACCGCTGCGTAAATCAATAGCAGCTAAATTACCATTGGTTGAAATAGCATAAACTTTATCACCAATGATAATTGGCGTTACGTCTACATCAACAATGCGCTGTAATTCAGTAGAACCACTTGCTTCACCAATTTCAGTAGTCCAACCTTGCTGACCATTTGTTAAAATAAACACGCCAACTTCACCAGAAGCTAAGCCAACGAATGCTCCGCCAGAGGCGACAACTACACCACTAACACCACGAAGTGTTAATGGCGGTACTGCTTGTTCAGCTTTCCAAACTTCTTCGCCGTTAGTAATATCTAGTGCAACTATGGCGCCTGAAGCGGTATTTACAATAACTAGGTTGCTATCAAGAGCTGGCTTGGAAATCACTTCGCCGGGCACTTTAGCACGCCATGCAAGTGCGCCAGTAGCTTCATCAATGGCAAATACATCACCATTTTCACTACCCCAAACTACTTTGTTATAACCGGTAACTGTACCACCAGCAATACGAGCAGAAATAGCGTCATCGAAGAAACCACGCTCGTCTTCAATATCACTTAAATCAATATTCCATAATTCGTCGCCAGTTTCTAAATCAAAGGCATAAGCATCACCAAAACGGCTAGACATAAACACTTTGCCGTAAGCTATAGCAGGAGACAAACGTGAAAAGTAATCCGAAACACCATCTCCGATACCTTCATCCCACATCACTTCAACTTCAAATAACTCTTCAATTTCAGTAAGTTCGGCAATGGTTGGCACTTCGTCTTCGTCATCAGAAGAACAAGCAACCAATGCTGTAGATAATAAAATTGCGCTGATGAGGCGTTTATTAAAAAACTTCATTAAAGCCTCCATTAACTTGCAATGTTAACGCTAGTATTAAGATCGTCTATTTTTAATTGTAATGCTGGGTTTATTTGTAAACCACCGGCATCAGCAGAAGCTTGATACGCAGTACGAGCAAGTTCTTTATTACCTTGGAGTAAGTAAGTGTCGCCTTTAATTTCTTCAACACTGGCTTTATATGTTTCAGGCATTGGTTTAGCTAACGTTACTAATACGTCATCATATGCTTGTTGCTGTACTTGCACTCGTGCTAAACGAATTAAAGCAATGGCTTGCATGTTCTCACTAGAAGCAAGTTCAACTGCTTTTTGTAAATGCTTAGCGGCGCCAGCCCAGTCACTATGACTACTTGCATCTTTTGCTAGAGCAAATGCAGCAAAAGCGGCGTAATTAGTGTCAGAATTTTCACCAATAAAGGTTTCAGCGTTTGCTCTAAAACTTTCTTCATTCGCAGCAAAGCTTTCCATCGTTATTTGGAATTGAGCGGAAACTTGTTCTTGCTCAGCAACAACACTATCTTGGTAATAATTCCAACCAACAAAGCCACCTAAACCGATCACTAAACCTGCAATTAAAGAATTACCATTGTCTTGCCAATACTTTTTAATCGCATCTACTTGTTGTTCTTCTGTTTGAAATGTATCCACAACTCTACCCTTTTATTAATTCAGTTAACAACGTAGCCATGTCATTGAATGCTACGCTTTGCTGTTCTTTATTTTCACGCAAATACTTCACGGTTGCAGTTTGCTGTTCTATTTCAGTGTCACCCAAAATGATCGCAATTTGTGCACCGGATTTATCTGCACGTTTCATTTGTTTATTAAATTTGCCGCCGCCACAGTGTGTTTGAATACGAATATTAGGCACTGTATCGCGCCATTGTTCGCTAAATGCAACACCAGTTAACTCAGCTTGTTCACCCACCATAACTACATATACGTCGGTAGTGGTGCGAATGTTTTCTAATTTTTCTAACTCGGTTAGCATTAACACTAAGCGCTCGATACCTAAAGCAAAACCAACTGCAGGAGTACCCTTACCGCCTAGCTGTTCAACCAAACCATCGTATCGACCACCGGCACATACCGTACCTTGTGCGCCTAAGCTATCAGTCACCCATTCAAACACTGTGCGGTTGTAGTAATCAAGACCACGAACCAAACGTTCATTAATTACATACTTAATACCCGCGATATCTAAGCGTTTACATAAACCATCAAAATGCTGGCTCGATTCAGCGCTCAAGTATTCAGACAATTTAGGGGCATTAACCAACATTGCTTGCACGTCTTGGTTTTTGCTGTCCAATACACGTAACGGGTTAGTGTGCATACGTCGCTTAGAATCTTCATCTAATGATTCTTCATTTGCGCTTAAAAATTCAAGTAACGCATCTCGATATTTTGCTCTGTCTTCATTTGAACCTAAAGTGTTCAACTCTAGTGTGACAAATTCATTGATGCCAAGTTCCTTCCAAAGACGCGCACTAAGCATAATAACTTCAGCGTCTATGTCGGCACTGGCAATACCGTAGGTTTCAATACCAAATTGATGGAACTGACGGTAACGACCTTTTTGCGGACGTTCGTGGCGGAACATTGGTCCCATATACCATAAACGTTGCTCTTGGTTGTATAACAAACCATGCTGATTACCTGCACGTACACAACTTGCAGTACCTTCAGGGCGCAGTGTTAAACTGTCACCATTACGGTCATCAAAAGTGTACATTTCTTTTTCAACAATATCGGTAACTTCGCCAATACCACGTTTAAAAAGAGCAGTAGATTCAACTATTGGCATGCGTATTTCGCCGTAACCATAATTACCGGCTACGCGTCGTAACACTTCTTCTACCATTTGCCATTTATTGGTTTCACCCGGCAAACAATCATTCATGCCACGCACAGCTTGGATCGCTTTACTCACTTAACAGTTCTCTTTGGAAAATATTGAAACAAAGGCGGCATTATATACGCAAACCGTGCTAAAAAGTAGCTTTGAATAGCCGCTTTTATAGCACAGAGGTATCGTTGGTGTAATTACACCACCCAATTAAAAGACCTTATACCAAGTGACATTAATACCTGATCATTTTTGTTGGTTAAAATGAATAACTACTGTGTTATAAAATTAAAAAGTAGAACAACTACTTATAAAATTTCATGCCTTGTATTTATCCATTTTTCCTCAGCAAAAAACAGATCACCTATTTATCTCAATTGGTATTATTACAGTTCTTTTATTTCAATTTGGTTTTCATTATCAAGCATTGCTGCTCGACTGCGAATTTTTCTCTCTAATTGATCAACGATATCGTCATTATCAATACGTTCACGTTGGCGCTCACCATCAAGGTAATAGCCACTTTTTCTTGAGCTACCGGTTAACCCGATATCTGATATCAATGCTTCACCAGGTCCATTAACAACACAACCTATAATAGATACATCCATTGGGGTAATGAGGTCTTCAAGACGCTCTTCTAGAGCATTAACTGTGCTAATAACATCAAACTCTTGACGAGAGCAACTTGGACAAGCAATAAAATTAATACCGCGGCTGCGCAGACGTAATGATTTTAAAATATCAAAACCAACTTTAATTTCTTGTATTGGATCAGCAGCTAATGAAACACGGAGAGTGTCACCAATCCCTTCAGCGAGCAGCATACCTAATCCAACAGCTGACTTTACTGTACCAGAGCGAAAGCCGCCGGCTTCAGTAATGCCTAAATGCAAAGGGTTATCAATTTGCGCTGCCAATAAACGATAAGCACCTACCGCTAAAAATACGTCCGAGGCTTTTACGCTTACTTTGAATTGGTCAAAATTAAGACGGTCAAGAATATCAACATGGCGCATAGCCGACTCTAACAACGCTTCAGCTGTTGGCTCAGTATATTTTTCTTGGATATCTTTTTCTAAAGAACCGCCATTAACACCGATGCGAATTGGGATGTTTTTATCACGAGCGGCATCAACTACTGAACGAATACGGCTTTCATTACCAATATTGCCAGGATTAATGCGGAGACAGTCGACGCCATACTCTGCAACTTTTAAAGCAATGCGATAATCAAAATGAATATCGGCAACCAATGGTACATCAACTTGCTGCTTAATTAGCTTAAATGCTTCTGCAGCATCCATAGTTGGTACACTTACGCGTACTATATCTGCGCCGACACCTTCTAAGGCTTTAATTTGAGCAACGGTGGCAGCAACATCCGTAGTTAACGTATTTGTCATCGACTGCACGGTAATCGGTGCATCACCACCTACAGGTACATTACCCACCATTATTTGTTTTGACTTACGGCGTTTTATTGGAGATTCATTAAACATATTAGCTCTAAACTCTACTGTTACGTGTTACTGCTTTGGCCAACTAAATTTTGCGATCTGGCCTGACTGATAGTTACTTAAGTCTACTGGTTGTTGATTATACACTATAGTAACCAATTCAGGTTTACCTAGTGTTATGGTAAATGGCGCTTTACCTTGTAAAGTCATCACGTACTCAGATTTTTTTATGCCCCAAGCTAAACGGTCACCATTGGCATCAAAAATATTTACCCAACAGTCACCATTAAAACTAAAAACGAAAGTAGACAGCGGCTCAAGGTTGCTCGAGTTAGACTCTTCTTCAGCATTTACTGCATCATTCTTAGTGACAATCAGTGCAGTATTACCAGCGTTAGAAGGTACTGCTGACTTTTCTACTGATTCGGCAACAACCGGGAGTAGGTCCGCGGTGGCTTGTTCATCTTCGTTAATGTTAGTTATAGACGTGGAATCGCTAGTATTTATTTGATCATTTTGACTATTTAACAGCTCAACTGATGGTGTTGTTTGCTCAGTTGAAGCAGTATTTTCAATAACGTCTAGTCCTATAATAGCTTCGATCGTCGATTTATCAGACTCTTGCATCCACCAAACAACCGTTAACGCCATCAACAAGAAGATAATAAAATAGCTGATTATCATTAAGCGATTATGCTCAGTTTTGTTGCGAGTGGTTTGCGAAAAACTCTGCATCTGGGTGCCTTGATGCTTAGCTATAGTCAAAGCGGCATAAGCAGATAATACCGTTTGAGTATCAACTTGTACTATTTTGGCAAAGTGTTTTAAATAACCACGTACATAGATTTCAGGTGTGTTCGCATCAAACTGATCGTGCTCGATTTGAATGATTAAAGTCGGGCGCAAATTCATTTGCTTTGCGACTTGTTGTTCTGTCAAACCAAGACCAAGACGAGCCTCGCGTAACATTTTTCCGGGTCCTACTACTTCGATATTATCGTTAATATCTATAGATTGTGCATTGTCGCTCATAATTTTTCTACTAAGGTTTTGTTAGTCTTAGCACTTGTCCTACGTGAATGCTTTCTTGTTTTAAGTCATTCCAACGACGGATACTGCTGATCATAATGTTATATTTAAGGGAAACTTGATAAAGGTTATCACCTTTAACGACTATATGTACTGGGCCATCAATACTTGCAGCACTCGCATTTGCTACTGGTTTTGTAGTTGGCACATTAGCAATCACAGGGCTATTGACAACGCTATTGGTTGTTGCCTTAGTATTATTAGCATTCGCCTTTGTTGTTTTTGGGGTTGTGCTAACAATTATTGGCGCAGCTGTATTTGCTGGTGTTATCGATTTACTGGCAACGTTACTCGCTGGCAGCTGATTACTAGCCGTTGCAACTGTTGGACTGCCATTAACTACATTAGTTGCAGTATTTAATGATTTATTATTCGCGGGTGTAGCAACGACAACAGCAGGTTGGATTTGCTTGCTTACCACTTTTCGTTTAACAATTATCGGTTTTTGATTGATTTCAACACCAGACTGCAACAATTTATATTTACGATATTCAAGCGCTAAATCGTCAGCGGCAATATGTTCAAGCTCATTATCTAAATACTGCATCGCTTGCGTTGACTGGGGAAACATCTCTAACAACATAGTTGCATAACTATTAGCAACGTCTATTTCACCCAACTTTAAATTAACTTTATATGCTAAAGCAATAGCTTGTGGAGTAAAGCGACGAGTTGCAAATTCATAACGACTTAAATAAACTTCACTTTGCTCATAATCGGCTTTTGCATATTTGATTTGCGCCATTTGCATTAAGCTTGATGCGCTATTTGGACTATGGTCAATGCTGCGCTTAATGGCGTACTCAGCTTTATCAAAATTGTTTTCTTTTAAGTAGCATAGTGCGATGTTTTCATAACTCTCAGAAACACGTACGTAAGTTGGCACTTCAATCGCTTTTAAAAAAGCCTGTTCAGCTTCATCAACACGTGACTGTCGACATAAAAATACGCCTAAATTATTTAACGTATCAGCACTGTTTTCATCGAGTGACAATGCTTCATTGTAAGACGCTTCGGCTTTATCATATTCGCCTACTTTCTCATAATAATGAGCAAAGGCGGTATACACTTCAGGCATATTCGGCGCTAATTTTTTGGCTTTTTCAAGGTTAGACTTAGCTTGGGTCATATGACCCTTATTTAAATAACTGAGAGCAAGACTAATGCGTGTCACCGCAACTTGAGTATTATTGTAATCTCTGTCGACAACAGGCTTATCTTCAGCAAAATTTTGGGTAACACAGGCACTTAAAGAACCTAAGATACACACTAAAGCTATTTGCTTAAGAGATTGAGATGTTTTGCGTACTATTTTTGGCATTTGGTCGTCCAAGATATAATTATTATTTTTAAATCTGCAACCACTATACAGCTAAATTACGACTGCAATTTAGTGGTTGCTAATAAATTACACCATTTTGACTGAAAGGTCGCCTGCTTGCTGCTTATTTTTTACAGATCTTTTCGTTCTGTCAAAAACATCACCGGCGAGTTGACCGCAAGCTGCATCAATATCTTCACCGCGCGGACGACGAGTAATTACAGTAAGACCATAACTTTGCAGTACTTTATCGAACCGGTCGATACGAGAATTACTTGGTCTTGTGTAAGGAGAACCCGGGTAAGGGTTAAACGGAATAAGGTTAATTTTAGCCGGCGTACCTTCAAGTACTTTTGCTAATTCGTGTGCTTGATCGGTAGAGTCATTCACTTCATTTAGCATTACATACTCAACCGTGACTTGCTTATTCGCTTTTGAACCGTCGATGTAATCACGACTTGCTGCTAAAAATTCTTCTAATGGGTACTTTTTATTAATTGGCACTAAAACATCACGTAGCGCATTATCTGCCGCATGTACTGAAATAGCCAAGGCACAATCAATCTTTTCTTTAAGCATGGCAAGAGCCGGAACAACACCAGATGTACTTACCGTTACTCGGCGTTTTGATAAGCCATAACCTAAATCATTTAAAAAAGTATCAAGTGATGGAATTAGGTTTTTCATATTTAATAGAGGCTCACCCATACCCATCATGACGATGTTGGTAATAGGACGAGTACCAGCAATACGAGTTGCGCCAATATCGTTGGCAACACGCCAAACTTGGCCAATAATTTCAGATACCGCTAAATTACGGTTAAAACCTTGTGTGGCAGTTGCGCAAAAAGTACATTCTAAGGCACAACCAACTTGTGAAGATACACACAAAGTGGCGCGCTCTTTCTCAGGGATCCAAACAGTTTCAACTTCTTGGCCGCCTTCAAGTAACAATGCATACTTAATAGTGCCATCTTCAGATACTTGTTTTTGAGTAATTGTTGGTGCTTTTATTTCACACAGGCGCTCAAGTTTTTCCTTTAAGGCCTTATTAATATTACTCATTTGGTCGAAACGTTCATAACCAAAATGATAAATCCATTTCATTACCTGGTCAGCACGAAATGGTTTTTCACCAATAGATTCAAAAAAATCGCGCATCATTTGATGATCAAAATTTAATAAATTAACCTTTTTAACTGCCTGGTTTTGTATCGCGCTGTCGGTCATGTAGATATCTTCACTTAATTTTTCAAGGATGCGAATTGTACACTTTTTAGGCAAGTGACACAATTTAGCTTTGTTATAACTTTGTTAATAAAAGTTACTTTTTAAATCGTTATTCAGTTAAAAATTTAGTCTTTAAATTTATAACTGAATAACGGCTTTTTAAAAGCACTATATAAAGCAAAAGGATTTTACCGTTAGCCAGTAAAATCCTTCTATGTAGCAAGTTAATTATTTAAAATTAACGAGTACGTGCACAAACTTCATCGTCAGAGAAGAAGTAAGCGATTTCACGTGCAGCAGATTCTAAAGCATCAGAACCGTGACATGCATTTTCATCAATTGATTCAGCGTAGTCGTGACGTAAAGTACCAGCTAATGCATCAGCAGGGTTAGTAGCACCCATGATTTCACGGTTTTTAAGAACAGCGTTTTCGCCTTCTAAAACTTGAACCATAACAGGACCAGAAGTCATGAAGTCAACCAATGCACCAAAGAATGGACGCTCAGAGTGTTCTGCGTAGAAACCTTCAGCTTTTTCACGGCTTAGGTGCATCATTTTAGCAGCAACGATTTTAAGGCCAGCAGACTCAAAACGGTTGTAGATTGCGCCAATTACGTTTTTAGCAACTGCGTCTGGTTTTACGATAGAAAAAGTACGTTCGATAGCCATGATAAGCCCTTTAATAAGTTAAGTAATATTTGGTATAAATTTTGGCGCGATTATAGAGGAATTAACAACAAATAACATTAATTAATTTGTTGTTAAGCAGTTAATGAATTGTAACGGCTACATTCTCGCTTGTTCAATAGTCGAATAAAGCACCATTGAACAGTACGTTAACAACAAAGCTAAAGCCATTAAGCTAGCATTGCTGGCTAATACTTTATATTAGTTAAACCGCCGTTAATGTTAATTTATTGGCGTTATTATCTAAAATATCTACTGCAGGCCTGCCAAAGTAGTATTCATTGCACTATTACCATCAACTAATCAGATGTAAACACCGACAGCTGACATTTTAGGCCTGTCTAAGGTGGCTCTAATCTACTCATCAATAATAATTACTGAAAATAACCCGAAGTGTTCAGAACAAAAGCGGTAACAACAAATTAAAACGACATCACTAAAAAACCAACCGCTAATTGCACTTAAGAAAACAATTAAATCAAGTATTTAGTGCTATAAAATTGACCATATAAATGTACAAAATACTTACATCATTAAAGCAAGTTTTGTGACAAAATGCCGCACTATAATAATTAACTTTAGTGATTTATCTTTTATTCGCAAAAAATAATAACAACGATGAACAATGTTCTATAGTTAACTATTGTTGGTCATTGTTATGCCAATGACAGCAATCACGTCATTATTTATCTGTAATAGTATGAAAGATGTTACATAGAGCTCGCTCAACCTAATAAATAAGGTTTCACAACAATATGAACAATGCTATCGAAATCGGTGTGATTGAATCTTTGGTAATCGCCATTCTAGTACTTTTTATCGGCCGATTTATCAACTATATAATACCACCAATACAACGCTTTAATTTTCCAGAACCCATTTTAGGTGGTTTAGTTATTGCCATCTTAATTACATTATTACACTCACAAGACATCAATATAAATTTCAATTTGCCATTGCAAAGTACCTTCATGTTACTGTTTTTCTCAACGGTGGGCCTATCTGCAAGTTTTAAATTACTTGTTCAAGGTGGTGCAAAAGTATTTATCTTTTTAGGTATCGCGTCGTTATACATAATTTTGCAAAATGGTGTTGGGGTAAGCTTAGCAACGCTACTTGGTTTAGATCCACTAATGGGCTTAATCGCTGGCTCAATTACCTTGTCAGGTGGACACGGCACAGGTGCGGCTTGGTCACAAACATTTGCCGAAACTTATGGTATGAATACACTTGAGCTTGCTATGGCTGCAGCGACTTTTGGTTTAGTCATGGGTGGCATTATCGGTGGCCCTGTAGCACAGCGTTTAATTGATAAACACGGTTTGGAGTCAGAATACGGCAAAGGCGGTCATCATCATGATACTCATCCAGAATTAGTTACTTATAACCAACTCGAGGAAGATAAAGTAACAGCTAAAAAAGTGACTGAAACATTATTTATTCTACTAATCTGTGTTGTTGGCTCTCAATATATAAAAGCGTTTGTTGATGCCTTTGAGATCAGCGCGTTAAAAATTCCAGATTTCGTTTACGCATTATTTATTGGTGTAGTGATCACCAATGTCACTGAGATAACTAAGTCTTATAAAATTAACAATGAAGCTGTTGATATTCTTGGAACGATATCTCTAGCCCTATTCTTATCTATGGCATTAATGAGTTTAAAGCTTTGGGAAATCTTCGATTTAGCCATACCGCTATTAATTATACTCTTAGTGCAAACCGTTACCTTAGCCTTCTTTGCTTATTTTATTACCTTTAGATTAATGGGCAGCAATTATGACGCGGCCGTTATCGCCGGCGGTCATTGTGGTTTTGGTATGGGAGCAACACCTACTGCAGTAATGAATATGGGTGCGTTAGTATCTCGTAATGGTCCATCACCGACTGCCTTTATGGTAGTACCTATCGTTGGGGCGTTCTTTATAGATATTGCTAACCTAATCATCTTGCAAGGTTACTTAGCGTTTATTGGTTAATTGCTTTGCTAGTATAAGAAAATAAATACCATAAACAAAAAGGAAGCCAGTTGGCTTCCTTTTTAGTTAGCAATGAAACAACTAGCTAAATCGTTGAACGTTTATAAGCACGATATTGTGGCTTCCAAAAGTTACGCTCTATATTATTCAATAACTCTTCATCGCTTATTTCTAAGGCTAAGCCTTGCTTTTGCGCAAGCTTGCCTATATCAAACGCTATTTTCTTACTTAATTGGGCAATCTCAGTAATTGGTGGCAATAATTCACCCTTACCAGTATTCGCCAACGGTGAAGCGTTTGCTAATGCCTCACTGGCAACCATCAACATTTCATCGCTAATGAATTTAACCTTAGCACTCAAAACCCCTAAACCAATGCCAGGGAATATATAAGAGTTATTGCACTGCGCAATGTTAAAGGTTTTACCTTTGTACACAACTGGTTTGAACGGGCTACCGGTAGCAATAACAACATTACCATCTGTCCAATTAATCACTTGCTCTGGTGTCGCTTCAACTTGTTTTGAAGGATTACTCAAAGGGAAAATAATAGGTTGCTTAGTGCCCGCACTCATAGCCTTAACAACTTGTTCGGTAAATAACCCGGCCTGACCTGATACGCCAATTAAGATACCGGGTTTAGCACAGTGCATGACATCCAATAAAGATGGATACTCACCTGAATATTTCCAATCGCTCAGCGTTTCTTTGGTTTGCACCAATTTTTGCTGGAAATCACGTAAATCGCTCATCCCTTGTGCTAATAAGCCAAATCGGTCAACCATAAACACTTGTTGGCGAGCCTGTGCATCAGTCAAGCCTTCGATACACATCTGCGAAATAATTTGCTCGGCAATACCACACCCGGCTGATCCAGCGCCTACAAATACAACTTTTTGCTGTGAAAGCTTAGATCCCTTGATTCGACACGCGGCTAATAATGTCCCAACAGTGACCGATGCGGTGCCTTGTATATCATCATTAAAACAACAAATTTCATCACGATAGCGTTGTAATAAAGGCATAGCATTAGGTTGAGCAAAATCTTCCCATTGCAGTAATACGTTAGGCCAGCGACGTTTCACCGCTTGTACGAATAAATCGACAAACTCATTATATTCATCTTTACCAATGCGTTTATGCCGTGCGCCCATATACATAGGATCGTTTAATAATTTTTCATTATTAGTGCCTACATCTAGCATTATTGGCATTGTATATGCTGGGCTAATACCGCCACACGCGGTATATAATGATAGCTTACCAATTGGTATGCCCATGCCGCCAATGCCTTGATCGCCCAAACCGAGAATACGCTCACCATCAGTTACTACGATTACTTTTACTTTCTGTTTGGTGGCGTTATGCAATATATCGTCAATTTGATGGCGTTCATCATACGAGATAAATAGGCCACGATTACTTCGGTAAATATCAGAGAAACGTTCACATGCATCCCCTACCGTTGGTGTATAAATAATTGGCATCATTTCTTCTAAATGCGCCTGCACCAAGGCATGAAATAAGGTTTCATTGGTATCTTGAACATTACGTAAATAAATGTGTTTATTGAGCGCAGTACGAAAGCTTGAGTATTGCATATAAGCACGCTCAACTTGCTCATCGATACTTTCAAATCTTGGTGGAATTAAACCCGTAAGGTTAAAGCTTGAGCGCTCTTGCGAACTAAAGGCACTACCCTTATTTAGCAGTGGTGTTTCCAGTAAACTAGGCCCTGCATAGGGAATATATAAAGGTCGTTTTTGATTGTCTTGGCTCATTGTTAGTATTTTCCACACAAGTTTTACAAATAAAAGAATGCCTAAAACGGTCAACATAACGAAAATGGCTCGTTACAGGCATGAATGGGCGCATTGTACTGTTTTTAAAAAGATTAAACCATTCTGACTTATTAATAAGTCAGAATGGTTGATACGTTATAAATGATTAATCAGCTTCATCTATCCATGCCAATTGAATCGCCTCTAATACACGTTCACCGCAATGTTTAGGGTCATCACTAAAGCGTTCTAAATCAAGCACCCATTGACGTAACTCGGTAAAATGTAAGGATGTAGGGTCAACATCAGGATGTTGTTCGATTAAATCGAGGGCGATTTCTAAGGAATCAATCCATTTTAAGGTCATAACTAATCTCTATTATTATATAAACATAAAGAATAGTTTAGTCGCTTTTAACAAAAATAGATTAGTAAGTCGAAAATGAAAAAGCCAGCTAAAAAAAGTAGCGGGCTTCAATATTTACATAGGTAATAACTTATTGGGTTAAAAGTGCGAAACCACCAGGCACATGATAAACATTTTCAAAGCCCATACGCTTTAATGTTTTAGCTGCGGCATCACTTCGACTACCACTTCGACATATACAAACATAACTGCGATCGTGCTTGTGTTGTTGATTTGATTTAACAAAGTGAGTTAATTGGGTAAGCGGTACATTAATAATTTTTTGCTCTTTAATGTACTCTTGACGATGCGCTTCGAACTCATGAGGTTCGCGCACATCAAATACCATAATATCAGGATTTTTTTCTAAGAAACTAGAAAAATCACCGGGGTCAACATCAATGCTAGGATCTATGTTTTGCTTTATATTACCGCATTGAGTTGATTGAACTTGGGTTGGTATGCGTTGATCTAACAGTGTTTTGGCAGCAATAAAGTCATCACAACTCAAATCATTATTAAGCACAGAATTTAGCAATTCATTACTCTGTATTTCAAGTGCCAAAGTCGTGCTGAATAATTGCTGATAATCATGAGTTGGACAAATAATAGTATCATTTGTAATGACTCGCGCTAAGGTTTTCAATGATTGATATAACGATCGACCGTCACTATAACTAAAATCACTGCGACCAATGCCGCCAATTTGCAGAGTATCACCAACAAATACATAGTCGATATTTTTAGCCATCAAAATACCTTGTTCACTTCGCCCAAGTAAATAAGCGACACTATTTTTAGTGTGTCCTGGAATTTCTAATCGAGCTAAGACTTTATCACCAATCTTAATGGCACTAACCAGTTGCTCATTATCTAAAACAACTTGTTCGGTAATTGTATTATCCCAACCTAAACTATCATATTGTTGAGTGACGAGCTTATCCGCTAAAATTTTTCGGATCATATCAGGGCAATCAATTTGCGCGTCATGCTGGTGAGTTGCAAGTACCGCTTTTACGGTAAAATCTTGGCAATTAACAAGTGTTTCAAATTTTTCAGCAAGTTCAGGGACAGCATCAATTAACAAAATTTCTTTGCTATCTTTATCTATATAACACCAAGTACATTGTTGATCATAAATCCACTGCTGTAAGCCATTGGCATTACTATCAATGCGCTCATCTGCATCGGATAAAATTAAACAACTATGCTTTAATGCGGCAACCGCATTTTCTATAGCAACACAAGCAGCATCAATTTCTTGTTGGGTGCTGGCTGGGCCAAAAGACATACGAATAGCACCTTCACTTTGCCATTTAGGCTTAGCCATTGCATCAAGTACATAACTACCGGTTACTTTTGAACTGCAAGCTGAGCCAGAGCTTACTCGAATACGCGCGGCATCGAATAAATCCATAATGTCTTTACTTGATAAACCTTTAACTGAAAAATTTAACGTTGTTGGCAATGAATAATCAAAGTTGTGGTTAAAGACTATTTTAGGGAATACTTTGCGTAATGTTTGCTCTAATTGGGCGCGATAAGAAACCAACACGTCATGCGATTTGAATGTGTCATCATCAACATCGTTGAGTAAATTAAAAATAGCGTTTAATGCCGCAATGCCCGGCAAGTTTTCAGTACCCGAGCGTAAACCACTTTCTTGACCACCACCAGCAATGAAAGGGGTGTAAGGCGCAGAATCTCGAACATATAAAACACCAATACCTTTGGGACCATATAATTTATGGCCACTAAATGGGGCATAATCAATCGTGGTATTTGCTAAGTCCATATCAAGCTTACCTAAAGCTTGTACACTATCAACCATCCATAGCACATCTTTATTATTACTACGGATAACGTGTTCTAATGCTGTTAAATCTTGAAAAACGCCAGTTTCATTATTTGCCGCCATAGTACAAATCATCAAAGCATTAGCAATGTTCGCTTCAATAAAAGAAAAATCTAAAATACCATTTTCATCGACCGGAATAGCGACTACATCAGCGCCGACGTTAAGTATGTCATTCCAATGTTTTAATGTTTCAGGAACCGCTTTATGCTCGGTAGCACCATAAAGTAACACGGGTTTGGCAATGCTGTTTGCCGGTTGTCGCGAAGCGATTAATGCAGAGATAATTGACGTTTGAATGCCTTCAGTAGCGCCACTAGTAAAAATAATGTCACCGCTCACAGCGCCAGTGACTTGCCTAGCTAATTTGCGCGTTGATTCTAAAATATATTTTGCTCTAATGCCGGTCATATGACTTGAGCTAGGGTTACCATAACAAAAGTTCATGGTATGAATAGCCGCTTCAGCGGCTTGTGCTAATACCGGAGTGGTAGCATTATTATCTAGATATATTTCATTATCTTGTGGCTGGATGTCGGTTAAATTAATCATTAATGTCTATACAACTTATACTGGATTGCCAACATTCTACCTACTTATAACTTATAGTGCTATGTTATTCTAGATAGAAATTAGGTCATTTTTATCATTTAAACTTTGTCAGCTTAATATGCTAATAACTCAAACAGCTTAAAAATTTATAACCAGTTGATAGTAATTACATTTAAAGAAAATCATAGGGCAAATAAAATGCATAAAAAAGTCAGGGGCTAAATGCCACTGACTTTTAAAACGGTCAACCTATATTAAGACGACGCATTACTTGTACGTTTAGCTAATGATTAGAAGCTAAAACGAGCACCCACTGACAAAGAATCGTTATCCGCAGCATCTGCACCGCTCGCATTAGTAGAATCATCTACTTTTACTTCGGTGAATACACGAAATTGATCAGACCAATAATAAGTAACACCTGCTACTACGTAGCTTTTTTCATAGTCATTGCCATCCTCATCGGATGAAACACCGATAGAGCCACCAACAAGTTCAATGTCGTTGTCAAAACGATATGATACGTATAACTCATGGCCTGTTGCGTCAGAAAGTAAACTGCCATTGTTATCATATTCATGGTATTCAGACTCAACAGCGACTAAAGCGGCAAAAAGACCAGCAGATTTATCACCATAGGTAACTGTCGCGGCGGTTAATACATCATCAACTTCTAATGATTGTGTCGGTGATGTAAATTCCATTTCTGCAGTGTTATGTGAAACACCTACAGCAAATTTTGCTGGTAATTGGTAAAGAGCAGCAGCACCAAATGAGCCATCCATGACTAATTCAACAGGTACTAGGTTGCTGCCATCACCATTAACATCAACATCTGTAAATGTTTCTGAATTAGTTGCTTGAACTTGTACTTTAAATGCTAAATTACCGATAGTGTTAGCGTATTGAATAGATTTTTCAGCACGACCTACACCCGAGTGACCACCATCACCTAAATGATAGGTACCCGCACCATCACCACCATAAGCATAAAACCAATCTGTTTTTTCGGTAACCATATATGTTGGTCCCCATTGCTTACCCATGGTGATTGAGCCCCATTTATCGTGTGCAACACCTAAATAACCTAAACGATTGCTAATAGTGTCATCTGATTCACCTAAGCCAATGTTGTTATTCGCCGTAAAAGCAATGTCAGAGTCTGATTCAGCAAACTTAACCGCCCACTCAGTTTTAGCTACTGCCGACCAACCGTTGGTTAATTGATGTGAGAAATCAAAATATATACGGTTGAAACCATCTTTAATTTCACTGATACTTTCACCGCTACTGTCTCCGGTAACTGCATAGGTAGTAAAGTCGCCTTTGAAGTTTATCCTGCTTTTTTCATCTTTATAGATTTCGCCTGCAGTGACTGGCAATGCAGTAATGGCAAATATAGCTACAGTAGCGCTTGCGATTTTATTTAATTTCATTGATGAGTCCCGGATTTGATTTAACTAATTGATTTAAAGTACGGCGATACAAGTTGTAGTTAATCGCCGGATGCTAGTATTCATTTTCACAAAGCAAAATTTTTTAGTGCAACTTTGCACTAAGAAAGTAAAATATTTATAACATTAACCATAGTATAAGAATATAAAAATTAACAACTTAGAACAATGTATTACGCTCAAATACAAGATTTAAATTAACATTAACAAACAACTGACGCCGTTTCTTTATTATCTATATTATATTGATGTTTTAGACGTTTTCCATACAGCGTAACTATTATTATGTTATGCATAAGAGTAAAATACACACAATTGTCATTAAAATACACCGAGAACTAGCCATGCAAATTACTGATCTATCTAAAGAGCTCGACATCCCAGCTTTACTAAGACTAGGTTTTAGACCATTTTTCTTATTTGGTAGTCTCTTTAGTATTATTGCTTTATCTCTTTGGGGATTGACACTAAACAATATTATTAGCTTAGATTTTTATGGCGGTGCTAACTGGTGGCACATGCATGAAATGGTCTTTGGCTTTATTTGTGCAATTATTGTTGGCTTTTTATTAACCGCTGTACAGACTTGGACAGGCCAGCGAGGCCTGCATGGAAAATCATTATTGGCGTTAATACTGGTATGGCTAGCGGGCCGTATTGCATTACTATTTCCTGATATTTTTGGTCAGCTAACAGCTGCACTTATCGACATCAGCTTTTTGCCATTGGCGGCATATTTTTTGGCCAAACCAATCATTAAAGTAAAACAAACCCGAAACTTATTTTTTGTACCGTTATTATTACTATTCACTGTCGCCAATATTGAGATGCATTTAGCTAGCGTGGCATTAGCCAATATGCAGTTATTTCCTGCGGCCCATGCCAGCATGATGTTGGTTGCAATGTTAATGTCGGTTATGGCAGGTCGTGTCATTCCAATGTTTACAGCTAATGGCACAGGCACAGCAAAAGTAGCGTCTATTGCCTGGCTTGAAAAAGTTACTAATGGCAGCATCGCGTTAATCGTTATCGCCTTTTTAATTCATCCACTAGTTACTATAAATAGTGCTATTTTCTTTACGTTATTTTTAATTGCAGGCTTAAGTCAAATGGCACGCTGGCTTCGTTGGAAGCCTTGGATAACAATATCGGTACCTCTGCTTTGGTCATTACACACAGCTGTAATGTTTGTTTGGCTGGGTTTATTGGCGTTAGCGTTTAGTTTTATGAATAACGCTTTACCTGCTAATCATTTTTGGCATCTATTAACCATAGGCGGTATGGGTGGTATTATTTTAGCCATGATATCGCGAGTATCACTTGGTCATACCGGTAACGTTTTAAAAGCACCTAAGTTAATGCCACTGGCCTTTTTGCTTATTTCATTTTCAGCAATTTTAAGATCCATTGGCCCTTGGCTTATCCCTGCTGATTATTTATTATTTATTAATGTAAGTATTGTTGTTTGGTTATTAGCTTATGGCCTGTTTATTGTTTATTACGCGCCTAAATTAATGCAAGCTCGCCAAGATGGTCGTCCAGGATAAATTATGAGAGCAGTATTTTTAGATAGAAGTACCATAGACGGCTCTATTGATTTAGCCCCGATTGAATCACAGGTCGACAATGTCACTTATTTTGAGCACACCACTCAAGATAAAATTATTTATAGAGCACAGTTTGCTGAAATAATCATTAGCAATAAAGTCATATTAGATAATAAAATACTCAGCCAATTGCCGAAATTAAAATTAATTTGTGTGGCAGCAACAGGCACCAATAACGTAGATTTAGAAGCCGCAAAACGTTTAGGTATTGCTGTGTGCAACGTAAGTTCCTATTCAACAACAGCGGTTTCACAATATGTCTTTGCATTATTGCTAGAGGCCATGCAAAAAACGAGTCTGCACATTGCAAGTACGAGGCAAGGCGATTGGCAGAGTAGTCCTATTTTTTGTCATCTAAGCACGCCAATTAACGAGCTTGCCGGTAAAACCTTAGCAATTATTGGCTATGGTGAAATAGCGCAATCGGTAGCAAAAATAGCCAATGCATTTTCAATGCAGATAATTGTGGCTGAACGAAAAGGCAGCACACAAATAAGAGATGGTCGCGTATCATTTGAGCAAGCTATGGCAACCGCTGATATTATTACTTTGCATTGTCCGCAAACGCCAGAAACTGAAAACATAATTAATAGTCAATCGTTGGCTTTAACTAAGAAAGGCGTAATTTTAATTAATACTGCTAGAGGTGGGTTAATTAATAGCCGAGATTTATTAAGCGCATTAAAAACGAAACACATTGGCTATGCTATTTTAGACGTGCTTGAACAAGAGCCGCCGCCTAAAGATCATCCTCTGCTGAATACAAATCTAAATAATTTAATGATAACAGCCCATGTTGCTTGGGGGAGTTTACAAGCACAAAACCGTTTGATTATTGGCATTGCCAATAACATCAATAGCTACTTACAAGGTGAGCTGCTTAATAGGATTGTTTAATTTGCTAGGCAGTCGCTTGTGCAGGAAGGATGCGATCGCCGATAGTATTTAAGACCTTAATAGCACCGTCGCAAACTGCAATAATAGATTTATCAACTTTAAAACTTGCAGGAATTATGACTCTACCACTTTGATTAAATGGAAAGTCTTGTACTATGTTTTGTAATTTTAATGATTCATTATCATAAAAAATTACGGTAACGCATTTGTGCTTTAAATCTGACATTATTATTGGACTCTATTTAATTTTTTTGAGTTCCATTTGAAACAACGTTATGAATTTTATCGTTTTTATTATATATAAATTAATAGAACGCTGTTAGCTAAGTGAAGATTCCTTCCAAATCACTGAGTTTAATCTAAAATACTTGAGTGCATAGTTCAAGTATTATTTATAAATAACAACCAAGTTTTTCGAAAGCTATCAATCCTCAACGAATACTGCTGTTGACTAAAAGTACTTATCTTTTACTTTACCGTAATGGAAATATCCCCACTGCCCTACTCGGCGCAGAGCAGGCAAAGGAAACTTAGGTAGATGTGAAGTAAACAAAGGTAAATCAGGCAATTTTTTGCCAGCAACTTTATCTGCTAAACGTTTTCCGGCTTGTACCGCAAAGGATACACCATTACCACAATAGCCCATCGCATATAAAACGTTATCATTACCTTCAGCGCTGTTTATATGAGGAATATCATCTAGCGCCATACAAATCCAACCAGACCAAGCGTATTGATAATTGATTGTCGCTAATGCCGGGAAGCTTTGCTTGAGCACGCTAAGCAGCCTTTGCGCATAATATGGGTCGTCTGCACTTTTACCTGTAATAGCGCCTCGGCCGCCAAATAAAATACGATTATCTGGTAACTTACGGTAATAATATTTTAGCGCTCTGGTATCCATGACAACATTTGATGTTAAAAAATTACAGGCGGCAATTTGTTCATCGGTTAATGGCTCTGTCACTATAATTTGTGACAACACAGGTAACGTACGATTTGCGACGCTTAAGTGAAAACCTTTCGGTGTGTAACCATTGGTCGCTAAAATAACTTTGCTGGCAGTAACGGTTCCATTAGGCGTGTGCAATACTTGTTTGCCATTAACTTCATGCCACTTAGTAACAGGTGTTCCGGTATATATTTTAGCGCCAGCAGCACGAGCAAATGTTTGATAGCCCCAAGCAAGTTTAAGAGGGTTAATGCCAAAGCCATCACTAAATCTTAACGCACCATAGGCATTTTCATCTTGCATATAATTTTGATGAAGATCACTGCGAGATAATTGCTCAACTTGGTAACCAAATGTTTTCTCAAGTAAGTGAGCCTGTGCCGTTAAGTTTTTCATCATGCTAGGTTTGTGAGCGACTCGAATATAACCTGCATCTTGTGCTTGGCAGTCTATGCCCTCGGCAATTAGACTATTAACCGTTTCTACGCCTTGGCAGACTTCACTATAAATACCGCGCATCACTTCTTCGCCCCATTGCTGTGACATAGCAGACCAAGGCTTTCGTCCTGTCGATTTCAATATGAAACCGGCATTACGCCCGCTGCATCCCCAAGCCGTTTTATTGGCTTCGAGAACAACAGCATTAATATTATGCTCTCTGGCTAGGTGCAATGCACAGGATAAACCGGTATAGCCTGCGCCGATAATAACCACATCAGTATCGATATCATTATTCACTCTGCCGTCATCATCTGGCGCCGGTCCAGAAACGTCAGCCCAGTAGCTGTTTGGGTAAGGGCTATTGTTACCAGGAGAAGTTTGCAGAAGTGGATCGTACATATTGCTTCCTTAGAAGTAATTTAATAATTATATTTTTTATATGGCAATATACCATTATAATTGTCCATTGCCCTTAATCATTAAAAAATTTATGCCAAACATGAATAAACAAGATATTAACTATCAACCATTAACCAAAAAAGACTTTGCCAACGTTTTGGTGTTAGCAAAAGTGGTGCACGGCGAAGGTTATCTTGATGATACACAAATGCAAGAGTGGTACGAAAAAGGAATTTTGAATAATATTAATTCGAGTTATGTTGCTTACCATAATGATAAATTAGTGGGTTTTCGCATCAGTTATAGCCAGAATAGTTGGCAAATAGATAAATGGTATTCACCAGAGCTTTGGCGCGTTGAGTTAGAAAATACCGCCTATTTTAAATGCAATACAGTTGATGAACATTATCGTGGCTTAGGCATAGGTTCAAAGTTACTGTACTTGTCTATTGCCGCTTTAATAAAACAAGGTGCAAAAGCTGGTGTGAGCCATTTGTGGCGACAAAGCCCAGGTAATAGCGCGGTAAAATACTTTACAAAATGTGGTGGTGAATTAGTAAAATCACACCCAGATAAATGGTATGAAGACAGTTTAAACGGCTATAAATGCACTATTTGTGGTTTTGATTGCCACTGTGAAGCGGCAGAAATGATTATTTACTTTGACTGATGAACTCATTTAATCAACAAACCTTAAGCAAATTGGTGTTAGTAATTTGTAGCCCGTATTAACAAATTTGCTATGTAGGTAACATTTTTCATACACTTTATAACAGTATATAAATCAATCGCTTGTTAAAATTGCGTTAATTACTTTAATTACTTTATAGAGCCTTAAAAATGAAAAAATTTATTACCACATCACTATTAACTTTTGGTGTTAGCGTCAACAAATTGAATTTCCTCACACATTTAACGATGGCGCACCAACATATGCTGATGAAGTAAATGAGAACGTCGAAGTGGTTGGCAGTAGTGCAACAATAACAATGCAAGGTTGATAAGATGTTTAACCTTGCATGTACTCACCTTTAAAAAGTAAATAAAGCCTGCATATAAAACATACTTTGATCAGTTTTATTACCCGAATAAATCACATTATTATTAGTTGTTACCGTATCAGGGTTGTTTAGGTTATTCTGTAGTACTTCTTTTATATAATCGCTGGTAAATAAATAAGCAGCACCAAATTCAAAACGTAAACTATACGGGAGAGGATCCCAAATGATTTTAGCTTCAAGCTGATTACCTAAATAGCTGGTGGCTTTACCGGTTTCATCTCTTAGGCCTGTTGTTGTCCATGAATCTGTGCTTGAGGCAAGCCAATAAAATTTATCGGCGACCATTATGGTTATACGACTATTTAGGTAATATTGTAGACGTCCGCCCGCGGCAATAATGTTGCTACGTGCAAAAGCACTGTATAGACTTGTTGGCCCATAATCCCAACGTCGAGCCCCATATAACGAATCAAAACGATTATTTTTACCATCATCAGGATCTTCATCACCACTGGCATAATCAAACAATAATGAAACATGAGTTTCATAAATATCGTCAATGGTATAACCAATTTCTAAATGTTGGAAATAGGCAAAATGATCTAAATCATTTTGATCCGAAAATGCACTCGACTCACGCGACTTACCTGTTTGCAGCATAGTTTCTATAGAAAAATCATACTCACCAATATCAGCTTCTTTATAAATTCGGGTGCCAATGGTTAATAAGTCACGGTTAAGCGTGGTAAAATCAGGTCCATCTTGTTCAATTAAACCAAATATAAATAATTCAGTTTGAAGATCTGTAAGCGTATTTGGTGATTTGGCAAAGACACCAAAAAAATTAGATTGAAAATTTTCTTCGTCAAATTGATATTCGTTATCAAGAAGCTCATCACGTTTGTTTGTTAAACGCACAACAGGAAAAACATAAAAAGCAGTTATCG
Source organism: Colwelliaceae bacterium BS250 (assembly GCA_040779355.1). Classification (GTDB taxonomy): domain Bacteria; phylum Pseudomonadota; class Gammaproteobacteria; order Enterobacterales; family Alteromonadaceae; genus Thalassotalea_A. Next base: position 139,726 of record JBFONS010000012.1, read on the forward strand.
ATTCGCCAGAATCAAACTGCCATTCATTATTTATGCCGGTAAAAGAATTTGCGGTATTTCGGTAGCCATTTTTTGCCACTAAACGGCGGCTGCCCAAATCAATGCCTTGGCGTCCTATTTTAATGTAGTTATCACTACCGTCATCAAGCACGCTACGATAATGATAACCAGCATATGCTTCACCAATGGCAAATGTATTTACCATGCTAGAGGTTAGTATTGTTTGTTCATCAGCTTCAGCTTGACGCGAATCGACGACTTCAACCACAAAGTCGAGCTTACCGCGGGTAATTTCGGCTTTTAAGCGAGTGCGCCATAGTACAATGTGGTCATTACCCGCATCGCCACCTTTCAAAATGCCATCGACATGCTCAAAGCGTATACGATGATTGCCGGAAATTTTAAGCCATTCAGGTAATTCTAGCGCGTTATTTACGCGCCATGGTTCAAACGGAGCGTCTTCTGCAAATGAGCAAGAGCTATATGAAAATAACGTAGCAACAATAAATGACAATATTATTTTTAATGTCTGTGTAACCGAGATTAGGAAGCCCTTAAGATTAGCTAAAGTTTATACTAGATTGATATTATTAAATAAACAATTCACTTTAAGTATTATAGGCAAGTTATTAATTAAATAACAAAACACTTTTTGTAATAAACTGCTTTTTTGTGTTTCTTTAAGTAACTAATGACTATTTACGCTAAATAATAGTATACCAATATGATCAATTAAGGGAGCTGAGATCAGTTAGTAACCAATTAATTTTTGTTTGCTGAGTTGATTGTAGATATTGATTCGTTTGAGAAAAATGCTGACAACCAAAAAAACCACGGTAAGCAGATAAAGGTGAAGGATGAACACTCATTAATACTTTGTGCTTGTTACTATCAATCAATTTACCTTTTTTTTGTGCATGAGCGCCCCACAAAATAAATACTACATTTTTCTTTTGTTGGTTAATGATATCAATAACCGTATCGGTATAGGTTTCCCATCCAAGCTTGGCATGCGAATGAGCATTTGCTTGCTGCACGGTAAGCACTGTATTTAGCAGTAATACCCCTTGCTCTGCCCAATAACTTAAATTACCACTTTTGGGAATGGTAAAGTTGCTAATGTCCGTTGCTAATTCTTTATACATGTTTGCCAGTGATGGCGGGGGTTTTACATGGTCCTGCACCGAAAATGCTAAACCGTGCGCTTGCCCTTCACCATGATATGGGTCTTGACCTAAAACCACCACTTTCACTTGCTCAAATGGGGTGAGTTTAAACGCATTAAAAATGTCATTATCTTCAGGATAAATATTTATTCCGGCTTGTCGTTGCTTAGCGATTTCTTTTTGCATTGCCAAAAAATAAGGTTGGTGGTGTTCAGCCTTTAGTAGTAAATCCCAAGTTTGCATTATTGATACCAATCCGTTTATATGAAAAAGCTCTAATAACTAAAATGAGTTATTAGAGCTTGATGTAATACTAATAATTTCTTAACTGCAGTTTGCGATTAAGTAACTTCGTAATTGTTGGAAGTCAGCATCTATATCTCCAGATAATGTTGGCTCACCGGCACAATCAGCTAGCTCTTTCGGTAAACCTAAAGGTCGACCTAAAATACTTTCAACAGTCTCTTTAAATTTAGCTGGATGCGCGGTACCTAAAAATACACCATATTCGCTATCACTAAGATCATACTGTAAGGCTTTGTAAGCAACACTAGCGTGCGGCTCACTAATATAGCCTTTACTGTTAATTTTATGCATCGCCATTTGCGTTTGTTCTTCATCAATAGCAACTGATGATAAACAATCTTTGTCAACAATACCGTTTCTTAACATATGTTCAACGCGCGGCCAGTTATTTGGCTTAGACACATCCATAGCGTTCGACATAGTTGCGACTGTTTCTTTTGGTGACCATTCGCCAGTTTTTAAGTATCTAGGTACTGTATCATTGGCATTCGTTGCGGCAATAAAGCGTTTAATTGGCAAGCCCATTGCTTTAGCTAACATACCCGCAGTTAAGTTACCAAAATTACCACTTGGGATTGAAAAAACTAACTCGTCGATATTACCACGTTGACGATATATCTGAGCTGCAGCTTCAAAATAGTAACTAATTTGCGCAAGTAAACGAGAGATATTAATTGAATTAGCAGAGTTTAAGCCAATGGCCTTGGCAAGCTCTAAATCATCAAATGACTGTTTTACCAAGCTCTGGCAATCATCAAAACTGCCGGTAACGGCAAGCGTAGAAATATTACCGCCTAAGGTGGTAAACATTTTCTCTTGTAATAAACTGATTTTGTTTCTTGGGTATAAGATAACAACATCAATCTTATCAAGGCCAGTAAAGGCATGCGCAACAGCGGCGCCGGTATCACCTGATGTCGCCGTTAAAATAGTAATTTTAGCACTATTTTCTTTAGTAAATTGTTGTAAACATTGCGCCATAAAACGGGCGCCGAAATCTTTAAACGCTAAGGTTGGGCCGTGAAATAATTCTAATACAGAATTCTGCTCATCTATCGACTGCACTAGGGCAGGGAAATTAAAGGCATTTGTAATGATTTCGGCAAACTGCGCTTCGGTTAAATCATCTTGCACAAATGGGTAAAGAATCTTAATGCTACGCTCAACTAGAGGTAATGCTAATAAGCTTTCAATATCATCAGCGAAATTAGGTAATTCTTTAGGAAAAAATAAGCCCTGGTTTTTACCAAGCCCTTGGCGCACGGCTTGAGAAAAACTTACTTCTTGTTCTGGGTGTTTTAAATTATAAAATTTCATTGTTATTCCTACCAGCTTTAAGCATTTAACACACGAGCGCCCTGCACATCTGTTTTACAGATATGAATAAAGCCTTGTGGTGATTGTAAATAATGTTGTTGTAAATAAGTACTTAACTGCTCAGCCATCGCTAAACTGTCGCATACAGCAAAGAGTGTAGGACCTGAACCAGAAATACCAGCGGCCTTAGCACCATTCTCTAATAGATATTGTTTGGTTTCACTAAATTTTGGTAATAAATTTTCTCGATACGGTTCGGCGACTACATCTACTACATGTTTTAGTGCTTGTGCGGTATCTTGACGATGGCAAGCATCTACAAACGTTGCTAAATTTTGCCCGTACTTTATTAAGTCCGTACGACTGTATGTTGCAGGCAGTGCGTCTCTAGCTTCTTTGGTTGACATTTCAATGCCTGGATACGCCATGATCCAATAGCTATTGGCAATAGCAGGTAATGTTTGGGCGATAATTTTTTCATCACTAACCATCAACTGTAAGCCGCCATAATAGCAAGGGGCTACATTGTCATAATGCAAACTGCCGCTAATTTTAGCTTCCATTTGCCCCATCATAACGAGCATTTGCTCGCGATTATATACTTGCTGATAATATTCATTTAAAGCAACAAGCGCAGCGACAACTGAACAAGCACTTGAACCTAAACCACTACCTACTGGCATTTTTTTATCTAACACTAAATCAACCGCATCAACGGTTTTATTATCACGAGTTAACGCTTGGTTAAACAACTGCAAGCAGTCCCAAACAATATTCTGCTTTGGATCGCTCGGTAGCTTATTAGCAAACTCACCTATTGTAGTTAGCTTATCGTTGCCATCGGCTGATTTGCTAATTTCGACCACGTCACCAAGTAAATAACCATCAATAGGTTGCACGGCCATACCAAGTATGTCAAAACCAACACTTACATTACCAATAGACGCAGGGGCAAATACTTTAATCGTCATTACATTTCCTGTTTCCATGCTTGAGTACGAAGTAAATCACCAAAAACACCTGCAGCAGTTACTGCAGCACCGGCACCATAGCCGCGAAGGACTAGTGGAATTGGTTGGTAGTATTTACTTAATATTGCTAGTGCATTTTCACCATCTTTAATCGCATAAAGTGGATGACTAGCATCTACCGCTTCTATTGACACTTGGCATTCACCATTAGTGATTGCACCTACGTAACGTAAAACTTTACCTGCACTTGCTGCAGTCGCTACTTTGTCAGCAAAGCTTGCATTTAATTCAGGTAAACGAGCCATGAAATCTTCGACACTACCTGAGGCATCAAAATCATCAGGTAATACTGATTCAACTTTAATGTTATTTAACTCTAACGGCATACCCGCTTCACGAGCCATGATTAATAGTTTACGCGCAACATCCATACCGCTTAAGTCCTCACGAGGATCTGGCTCGGTAAAACCGTTGCCATTGGCAATTTCAGTCGCGTCAGATAAGCTCATCCCTTCATCTAACTTACCAAAGATATACGAAAGCGAGCCCGATAACACGCCTTTAAATTGTTCTAATTCATCACCCGCTTTGAATAGATTTTGTAGCGTGTTAATAACCGGTAAACCAGCGCCAACGTTAGTGTCGTATAAAAATAAACGATTTGTTTTGGCCGCACTCTCACGAAGTTTAAGATAGTATGCCCATGAATCTGTATTGGCTTTTTTGTTTGGCGTAACAACATGGAAACCTTCAGCTAGGAAGTCTGCGTAGGTCATTGCTAGCTCTTCATTTGAAGTACAATCAACTAATACAGGGTTGATTAAATGGTGACTGCGAGTAAATGCTTTAACTGAATCTAGCGATAACGGCTTTACCGTTTCAGTCATTTCTTGTTGCCAATTAGCTAAGTTAATGCCTTCACTTTTAAAACCAATACCCTTGCTGTTAGCTATACCATAAACTTTTAAATCAATGTTTTGGCTTTTTAAATGCTGTTGCTGTCGAGCAATTTGCGCCAACAATTCACTACCTACAACGCCACAACCAACAACAAATGCATCGATAGTTTGACGTCTTGAGAAAAAGTTTTGATGACATACTTTTAATGCATCAGTACATTTGCGTTGTTCGATAACAACCGAAATACTGCGCTCTGAAGAATCTTGTGCAATGGCGACAACATTCACTCGAGCTTGGGCAAGTGAACTAAATAATTTGGCTGCGACACCGCGTTGCTGGTGCATGCCATCACCTACCAATGACACAATCGATAAATGCGATTGCAGTTCAATTGGTTGCAATAATTGATTAAGTAGCTCTAATTCAAATTCTAGCTGTAAGCTTTGCTGCGCTCGGTAAGCATCTTCAGTGTAAACACAAAAGCTGATGCAATATTCAGATGAAGACTGTGAAATCATAACCGCTGATATATTTTCTCGGCTCATGCAAGCAAACACTCGACTGGCCATGCCAATCATACCTTTCATGCCTGGGCCAGAAACATTAATCATGGTTAATTCATCGAGATTAGAAATGGCTTTTACTTGTTTAAGACCACGATCTTCCGCCGATATTAATGTACCTTTCGCTTCAGGGTTAGTAGTGTTTTTAATTAAGCATGGAATATGATGCTGGGCAATTGGGCCAATTGTTTTTGGATGTAATACTTTCGCGCCAAAGTAAGACAGCTCCATTGCTTCTTGATACGATAAATGATCAAGTAACTTGGCGTCTTTAATCAAACGTGGATCGGCGTTGAATACGCCATCAACGTCGGTCCAAATTTCACAACACTCAGCGTTAGCACAAACTGATAACACTGCAGCTGAATAATCTGAGCCATTGCGACCTAGGGTTGTGACTTCATCGGCTTTGTTCGATCCGATAAAACCTGGCATTAGGCAAATACGTTCGGTTTTATTGTAATGCTCTGAAAATTTTTGACGAGACAACACAATATCGGCAAGTGCATTTAAATGGGCATCACTTGTTTTTAGGAATAGTTCTGGTTCAAGTACCGTAATTGATTGTTGCTCAGTCTGTAAGAGAGACTCAAGTATCGCAACACTTAAACGTTCGCCCAAACTAATAATTTTAGCGCGGATATGGTCAGGACAATACGCTAACATTGCTGCACCGTCTAACCAGCGCTTTAATTGATGCGTCCAACGAACAAGTGTTTGCTCTGCATGCTGGCGATTAAAATAACAGTCCGCAGCAGATAAGCCATCAAATATATTCTCAATGGCATTATGTAAATGCTCTAAGGCAAGATTTAACTCATCACCTTCTTTTAGTGATTCAGTTAACGATACTAAGTGGTTGGTAATACCCTTTGGTGCTGATACTACAACTGAAATTGCAGATTGCTGGCTTTTACTAGTAATGATTTCAGTAACTGCTAAAAAACGCTCTGCGTTAGCTAACGATGAACCACCAAATTTAAGTACTCTCATAATCTTCCCTTAGTATCGTTGTCGATATTTTTATTCAATTGCCAAGCTATTTAATTAATTGCACTTTAATCAACTTGATTTAAACGAAAAAGCCCGTGAGCTTTATCAGGTCACGGGCTTTTAAAATGTGTTTGTTTTACACGCTAGCCAATGACCTCCATTCGAATACGAATGGTGGTTGAAATAATAATAGTCAGTGCGTGCATAAATATTCTCATGTCACTTACTTTGCACTAGCTGTTATTATCTGTCAACGACTAATTCACATCTGTTAACAACAAAATAGAATAAAAACTCAATTACCAGTATAAGTGGCTCTGGTGTTGCTTTAGCCAATGCTTCGCCCCAGCAATATCACTATAAAAACTTTTTACTAACAACCAAAATTGCGCTGAATGGTTTAGATGACGTAAGTGACATAGCTCGTGAATTATTACGTAATCTATTACGTCTTTTGGTGCCATTATTAATAGCCAGTTTAAATTAATGCGCTGCTTGGCATCACAACTGCCCCAACGAGTTTTATAATGACGAATTTTAAGTGCGCTGATCTGTAACCCAGTCATTATTTGCAACTGTGAGATACGGTTAGCAAGGTAGATTTGTGCTTGTTGGAGAAGCCAATCATGGAGAATGCTTTTTACTAAGAAGGTTTGTTTAGCAAGAGTAATAGGCTCACTATTAAACGTGATCACTAACTGTTGTAAATTATTTATGTGGATAGAATATTTACTACTTGTTGCTTCATTATCAATATCTACATATTGCTGGGCAGCATATTTAATTATTAAGGTTAATGGCTGACCTAAATAATAAAAGATATCACCCGTTTCGAAGGAGCGTTGTTTGTTGTCCGTAACTGACTGTTGTTCCGATATTTTTTTCCATAGCCAAGTAGATTTTTGTTGTACGAATTGGCTTATAGCTGATTCTGGAATGTGGGCAGGCGCTAAAACACGAACTTTAGACGCCTTAACTTGCAGGCTTATAGTACGTCTTTTAGCACTGCGAACTAATTGATACTGAGGAGGCTGCAAAACTAAACGACACTAACTAGCATTTTTTAATTTTGCGTCAGTATTTAATTCAGCTTTACTCTGCTTAACTTTAGACTTAGCTTTTGTTTCAGGCTTAGCTTTTGTTTCAGGCTTAGCTTTTGTTTCAGGTTTAGTTTCAACTTGAGCTTCGTTTACCGTGGTTTCTAATTTAACAGGTTTGGCTTTTTTCGCTTGTAAGGCAATTAATAAATCGTCTCTACTTTGCGCAAAAAAGATACTGATTTCTTCAACAGATTTTTCAGTTAATGCCAATGGCGATTGCTCAAGCAAACAAGAAATACTATCTGCCATATCGAGCATTTTGTCATACTCATCTGCAGCTTTCTTATCCATAAATGTTTCAACCTCCACCCCGTTACGTATAACTACAAACCGACTCTCAACTGCCATGGTTATCCCTTATCATTATTTTACTGTTGTATTGCAGCAACTAATGCTTACTCAATTAATATTTAACAAAATCAGACTAAAACTGTATGTATAACCAGTATATTAACAAAATATTGAAACAATTAGCAAACTTAAAAGCTGGTTTGATAAAAATAATTAATTTCTATCTTATAAAAACTGCAACTCATCCGCATAAATACCCACAATATAGTGCATTTATATTCATCCATGTAAATGAATGTTTCAACGTTACATTATCAATTGTTCCTGACATTCAATCTAACCTAATGTATCTATGGGGTTTTGTTTACATTATATGGTTTTTTCAGTGACATTGTTGCTTACATCTAAGTGTTTTTCATTAACATCTTATTAGCAAAAATAGGCCACTATTAATACGTAGCCAATACAAATAACTAATAGCAAATAACCAATACAAAACAAACCGGAGAATACTATGAAAAACAGCAAATCAAACAGCATCAAATCTATCGCATTAGTAGCATTAACATCAGCAACTCTTTTTGCAGCAACAAATGCGAATGCAGCAATGGACCCTTACTTAGAGTCAGCGTTAATTGACGTTTGTAAATCAGCCCAAAGCGATAATGTATTAAGAATGCGTAACACGATTAAAGGTTATCATTTAAAAGAACAAACAGTAGCTCTTAATTTGGTATGTAATGGTGAAAATGTTGTTAGTTTCGCAGAGAACAGCGGTGCTAATAAAACAGCTAATCACCTTGAGAAACGCTTAGGTAATAGTGAAATTGTCGATTTAGCGCAGTTATATTCTGTAAATTTTTAGAGGTTGATGATGATATTTTTTGATGGACTGAGAGTTTTATTCATACCGTTAAAACTCTCAGGCTTTCAAACAATTTTCAGTTTATTGAGTGATTAATATAGTTAATTAAACTTTCTAATTATGGACAAAGGTAAAATTTTCAATACATAGCGCATAATTGCCCAAGGCCACCTTGGCACAAATGCGATATTCACTTCTTTTTCAATGGCTTTGATCATTGCTTTACAACCTGTTTCACAATCTACAATAAATGGCACTTGCTTATTATGGCTGGTGATCTCAGTTGAAATATAACCCGGATGTATGGTGCTCACTTTTATCGGGGTGTGTAATACATCAACACGAATTCCTTCAGCCAATGATGCAACTGCGGCCTTAGTTGCAGCATAAACCGTAAAAGCTCGTCTAAATCCTCGCTGTGAACTTACCGATGAAATCATCACTAAATGACCAAAATTTTGTTCTCGAAAAATTTCCATGCCAGCTTCGCATTGTGCAAGAGCGGCAATAAAATTAGTTTCGGCGGTTAGTTTATTTGCCTCAAACAAACCTGTGCCAATCGATCCTCCTTTGCCAATACCGGCATTGACAATGATCCTGTCAATATTACCAAACTCTAATTTAGCTTGCTGAAACACCTTGAACACTTGCTGATGGTCATTAACATCAAGTTCAACAATACTAATATTGAGCTGTGGGTGAGCCTCTAATATTTCAGCTTTAAGGTTAATTAAATTATCAATACGGCGAGCACACAATATTAAATTTCTATTTAGCTGGGCAAATTGTTTGGCCATGGTATAGCCTAAACCCGAGCTAGCACCTGTAATTATGATATTTTTTCTGAGCATGTATTTTCTTAAATTCGGTAATAATAATTTAACAATAGCATCTACAACAAACACTTACACCTATCAAAAAATTGCCATTAAATATAAACATTAATCCATCCGATATTTTCTTATAAATATCATTTGACCTAAGTCATTTCTTTAACTATTTTTCAATTTATATGAGATAACAATGCAGCTTATTTATTGTTAAATAAGATCACCTATTTTAGCGATCAATCTTACGTTGATTTGCTCTATATAAATTGAGGACGTGTAATGTCGCGCAGTAAAATAATTGAAGATGTTGAGGACAACTTCACCGAGCAAGATTTTCAGGATGACAGTACAACTCATCAGGAGAAAGACTTAAATGGTAATAATAATGCGAAAACTCGCAAGCGCATTGATGAACTGCTTGAAAGAAAACGTCTAAAAGAATTACTTGATGAAGATGAGTGGGAGCTGTAGTTAGTTCTTTATTTTTTTACATTACTGATGCTACGCAAACTTTTTCATATCAACCTTTCATCCTATAACTGCTTTATAAAGTATTGTATTCGCCCCCAGATTCCCCTAGTCTGCACTTATAAATATTTATAATTAGCATTGTAATCAACATGATTAATATTTTTGATCCACACTTACATTTTTTTGCGCTTGATAGCGGCGATTATCACTGGCTTAAACCGGATAGTGCGCCGTTTTGGCCGGATAAAGAAAAAATCAATCATAGTGTCTACGAAGATGATTTAATATTGCCCGAAAACATCATATTAACGGGCTTTGTGCATATTGAAGCTGGGTTTAATAATACTCAGCCAGAACAAGAGTTCGCTTGGCTGCAACAACATTGTAGACGCACATTTAAAAGCATAGGCTTTGTCGACATTTGTTCGCCTAATTTTGCCGAGCAATTACAACGATTGTCACAGTATGATGCATATATTGGTATTAGGCATATACTCGATGATGACGCTGTAGAGATATTATCGGCGCCACAAACATTACATAACTTGCAGTTATTGGCAGAGCAAAACTTAATTTTTGAAGCGCAATATTCTATCGCTAATTTATCCGCAACAACTTTGTTTATTAACCTAGTTAAACAATGTGAAAATTTAAAAGTAGTCATCAATCACGCGGGATCACCTGCGAAAAACACCTGTCATCAACAATGGACTTCAGCACTCACGGAATTAGCTACATTAGATAATTGTTTTATAAAGTGTTCCGGCTGGGAAATGCAAGATAGAGCTTGGCAGGTCGCTAGTGTTATAGAAAACATCAAACAGTGCATATCTGCTTTTGGCCTAGACAGAGTGATGCTTGCTAGTAATTTTCCGGTATCGAATCTAGCATATAGTTACAGCGATATTTGGCAAAATTATGTCTTGGGACTCAGTGATGATGATTTTTTTACAGCAGATAAAATAAAACAGCTTGTTGCAGTAAACGCCAAGCTGTTTTATAGATTTTAGTTTGCTTATTTATGGAGCAATAAGTTTAGATAGATGCAGAAACTAAGTAAAAGTTTTACTTTCAACACTACCTAAATAAAGCGCCAAATACTATTTTACTACGACTCTTGGCGAGCGCATTACCACATCATCATTTAATTCAATACCAAGACCTGGCTCTTCCGACACTTCAAAAAATCCATTAACCGGTTGTGGGTCTTGAATACATAATTCACGATTCCAATGTTTGATCGCATAAGTGTGATGCTCATGAATTAAGAAATTTGGAATTGCAGTTTCTAAATGCAATGATGCCGCAGTGGCAATTGGACCACCACAAACATGTGCCTGGATTCGTATGTCATATACATCAGCATAATCACAAACCTTTTTAGCTTCGGTAAAACCGCCACATAAGCCAACATCAGGTTGTAGTACATCGATACTTTGATCTTCAAAATAAGGACGCACATCCCAGCGATGATATAAACGTTCACCACCTGCAATGGGTACATTAACGTTATCTGAAACTTTTTTATGCACAGCGGAGTTAAGGTAATTTACCGGCTCTTCATACATCATACAGCCAATTTCTTCGACAATTCTGCCCATTTGTATCGCCGATGCCGCGCCCATTAATGAATGAGATTCAAAGATAATATCAACATCTTCACCCACAGCATCACGAATAGCACGCAGTCGATCACCAAACAAACGCATTTGTGGTTTAGTAAATAATTTAGTGCGATCGAACGACGAACTGCCATCACCGTTATAGACAATAGGATCAACTTTTACCGCATCATAGCCTTCGCTTATCGCTTTTAACGCAGCTTCGGCATATTCTTCGGGTTGTATAAGCTTTTTACACTCTTTATCCCAATCAAACTGCAACTGACTGGCATAAGTACGCAATTTAGTATTTACCTTGCCGCCTAATAATTGATACACAGGTACACCTAAAGCCTTACCTTTAATATCCCAAAGCGCGGTATCAATAGCACTCATAGCAGCATAAATAACGGGTCCGCCGCCTAAGCCCCAAAAGCTTTCTCTTAGCATTTTGGTCCATAATAATTCAGTTTGAAATGGGTCAAAGCCAATGAGTACCGCCTCACATATCTCTTTGATCATGGCAGCTGCAGCACTATGGCCCCAATCGTATGCAAGGCCAGCCTCACCTACTCCACAAATACCCTCATCAGTATGCACGCGGATGAATATAGGATTCCAACCGGCTCTGTCTGGGCATTCGATATCAAAGATTTCTACGTGGGTGACTTTCATTTTATCTCCATTATTTTCTTTTCAGCATATACGCTGTTTATGACTTATTAGCTAAGGGCTTTATTTTGTTTTTACATTTACTTTTTAGTTGGCTTAAACAGCAAAACCAGGATCTAAACGATAGGCTTTGCGCATCATTGCAGGCCATGATTTTTGCCCGCCAGTTGACCCCGTATGGACAACATTTGCTTGTGCAATAATATTATCAACAATGGGCTGTTCAATATAAATTAGCGCTTCATTTGAGGCTTGTAGCATTAACTGTATTTCACAAGCCCGATTCAAATCATACATACGCATAAATGCATCACCAATGGATGCACCCAGGGTTAAACCACCATGGTTGCGCAATAATAAATGGTTATTAGAGCCGAGTGTTTGTTGCAAGCGTAATTTTTCATCCGGATTAACCGCTAAGCCTTCATAATCGTGGTAACTCATTGATGCCATCGAAAACATTGCATATTGGCTTAAAGGTAATAGACCTTGTTTTTGCGAAGCGACAGCAATAGTTGCATTAGTGTGTAAGTGCATCACACATTGGGCATCATGGCGTACTTGATGGATGGCACTGTGGATGGTAAATCCGGCTGGATTGATTTCAAACTCACCACCATCTAAAATATTGCCTTCAATATCAATTCTCACTAAATTAGACGCTGTTACTTCATCAAAGGCAACACCAAAGGCATTTATTAAATAATGTTCAGTATCAGGTATTTTGACCGATATATGAGTATAGATTAAATCATCCCAACCAAAGTTAGCAACCAGTCGATAGCAAGCAGCTAAGTCAACACGAGTTTGCCATTCGGCGTTAGATACTTTAGCTTTTAAATTACGTTGTGGTAAATCAAACACTTGGGTTTCCTAATATTTATGTATCACGAATAATGTACTTTTATTATATAGTTAATTTGTAGCGCTAGTAATCAATGTTACAGCAGAGTAAACTTATTTCAGCATATTTCTTACTTTGGACCTAATGAATGTTGAATAAAGTATTCTCAACACTTCTAAGTACATTCGCTTTAAGCGCGATGAGCTCATCAGCCCTAGCTATTGAGTATCAATTACCAAGTGGCAATAATCGATTAGTCGGTGAAGCCACAATGCATACTGTGCAAAAAGGTGATTTTTTACAAAAATTAGCGAAACAATATCATGTTGGATTATTGGCATTAATGGAAGCTAATCCAGATGTAGATCCATTATTGCCGAAAGTGGGTAGTGAACTCATTATTCCTACCCAATTGATCCTGCCTTTTGGCAAACACGACGGCATTCTAATTAACTTATCTGAATTACGTTTATATTTTTTTGATAACAAAAAACAAACCGTGAATGTTTTTCCAGTAGGTATCGGCAAAGTCGGTTTTGCAACGCCAACCATGACCGATAAAATTACTGAGAAAAGAAAAGATCCAAATTGGTATCCAACGCCAGATAAGCGTGAAGAACACTTCAAAAAATATGGTGTTGAGCTTGCTAAAGAAATAAAAGCGGGGCCCAATAATCCTCTTGGTGACCATGCTATGCGTATTGGCCATAGTTACTATTTAATTCATGGTACTAATCAAGCTTTTGGTATTGGCATGCGCGCTAGCTCAGGCTGCGTACGAATGAACCCTGAAGATATTGAATGGTTATTTAATAAAACGAATTTAGGCACAAAGGTTAGGATTATCGATCATCCAATAAAGATGACCTACCAATCACCAAATAAACGAGTGATAGAAGTACATGCGCCATTATCAACACCAAGTGATGCCAAGCCGAGTCTTTATCCATTAACCGATGGCGTAAATAAATTTATTGGCGACAGTCCTGAAGATCAAAAACTATTAAAACAGCTTATAGAAAAATCACAAGGCATACCAACTGAAATTAATTGACACTTAACAGTTAAGATAAATAAATCATTTACTGCCCAGCTCGATTAAAAATAGGGATTACAGCATCAAAGGAGTTTTTATAGCAAGTTGATTGGTGAGCAACTTGCTATTTTTTACTGATAAATTTTAGACAAAAAAAAGCCTGCTAGAAAGCAGGCTTTTAGAATGATGGTGGAGGGAGGTGGATTCGAACCACCGAAGGCTGAGCCGTCAGATTTACAGTCTGATCCCTTTGGCCACTCGGGAACCCCTCCACAGATAATTACTAAGTAATTATATAAAACTTTCATTAAGTCTTGGACTTAACAAGTCAAAATCGGCCTGATTTCAACTTAAATGGGAGTCTAGCAATGATGAACACGGATGTTCAAATGTCGCGAGTACACGGATGTACTGGAGCGATGACCTACAGGTCCTTGCCACACTCAACAAAGCAAAGCTTTGTTAAATAGGAGTCTAGCAATGACCTACTCTCACATGGGGAAACCCCACACTACCATCGGCGCAACTGCGTTTCACTTCTGAGTTCGGCATGGGATCAGGTGGGGCCACAGCGCTATTGTCGCTAGACA
>JBFONS010000013.1:0-141084 GCA_040779355.1 Colwelliaceae bacterium BS250
GAATTTTCCAAACCAACTAACTGCTCTTGCTCCCATTCTTGCGCAAAGCGATATTCAGTTGTGGTCGTTGACCAGAACGTTTGACTCGTTACATCATCACCGACCAATAACCACTTATTAGTCGTAATGGTGTAGCGCATTTCTAACTGATATTCGGTATTGGCATTAACAAAGTCATCGGCAGCTTGTTGTGTAACTACACCGATATCGGCCAATTGTTGTGGCGTCCAAAATGCGGTCAATTCAACGGGTGAATCAAGGCTCATCACTAATTCATCATTTGCTACTGCAAAGGTATAGGTTGTCGTGCCTGCACCGGTAATGTTTTCACCAGCGCCAGTATCAAAACTGTATTGCTGACCAGCACCAACTCCCAACCGAATCGTTGGCTCAGCGCCATGACTGTTCGGTAAATTGATGTAATTAGCTTTCAGCTCAGTGGTAGTAAAGATCATTGCTGCAGAAATATCTGCATCATCTGGTGCGATATCTAAATCATTATCTACACCGTCTCCATCACGGTCTAAATCAGCATTATCACCCGTGCCATCACCGTCTAAATCAGACCATTCTGAATCAATTAATGGGAATGCATCATCTGCATTTAATACGCCATCATTATCTTGATCAGGGTCGATTGAGTTTGGAATGTTATCAGCATCAGTATCTTCAAAAACGAATGCTGTTTCGATATCTAATTGGGCTGTGGTATTAAATAGCATTGCAGGTTCTTCTTCAAACTCTGCAGGAACGTAATGACCACGTCGAACGATTGATGTACCTGATTCTATTTCACTTTCAGCAAGAGCAAAGATATGTCTAAAGTCAGCATCTCGTTCTAGTTCATTATGAATATTTTCAGGAACCGTAAATCGGTAAATCGTTTGACTACCAATTTGTACAATATCTACACCAGTTTCTGCAACAATAGTTGGATTCCATTGACCGTTTGGATTGTCTACATAAACAACTTTTAAGTTAGCACCAGATATATCGCCATTATCGGTAATAAAATAAGCTTGAGTAGATTTATAATTATTTCCACCGACCCACATAGCACCAATCAATTGATCAGTCGGAATATTATTGACATTAACAATGTCATTCATAGTTTCAGCTGGGGTAAACTCTGGATCCCATGCAATTGGAATTGCGTTATCACAAACTAGATTATCTACAAAATAGTTATCCCAAGAATCATCACACCATATACGGTAAGACTCAATTTTTGATGTTACTTTAGTAAAGTACGCTTTCGCTCCAGCTGAAAAATTAACGCTAGGGTCGATAACATATTCAAACTCTTCATCAAGTACCCCTGTAATTGGGTAACCTTCAAGAACTAGCTCTTCAAAATCTAAGTTAAGTGATCTATAAGCATTAGATAAAATTAATGTTTCACCAGCATTTACATAGCCACTAGCTGTGTATACGTCAGGGTCAAGAACCAAGCCAGAAGACGTCACTAAAAGATCATCAGATGTATCAGTATCGATGGTCCAAGTAGAATTTACAGAGTCATAGCCATAGAATACTTCATTGGCAGAGTCGGTTACATCACCTTTCTCATAGAAAGCTCCAGTAATATTACCATTGTTTTCTTCGATATCGCCGTCATACCAAGTAACTGTACTAGACATAGAAGCTTGTTCGTTCACTTCAGTCATACGCGTCGCGTAAATATTACCTGATTCATTACAGTCGTCATCATGCACAGCTGTATAGCTAAATGTGAATGTATCTGTTACTTCATCATAAGTGCCATCTGTTGAAACAAAGTCACCGTCATTAAAGGTAAAATTACCATCAACATCGACACTACCATTTATGCCTTCGCCATCATCTTCAGCATTCTCTTGACCAACAAAATGAAGGCGAGAGTCATTCATAGTACCGACAATAATGTTTGCCTCAGTAGCTTCAGGTTGACACTCTCCTGCAGCACCGGTATGTGTATATTCTTCCTTAATGAACCAACGGCCATTTAGATCAAATGTGTAGTTATCACAAACATCACCTTTGCCATTAATATCCGTATCTAGTTGATCAAGATTGGCAATATATGGGCAATTATCAACACCATCACGCAATGTATCTGAATCACTATCGACATAGGTTAATGACCAGTTTTCAAGAGTAATTCCTACTTCAGTGTACTTGTCTACACCGTTACCAATAGCAACATTTGCTGTACCCAGCGGTTCGTATTCAATGCTGTGCGTTAATAAGAAACCACCTTCATTACGGAAGTTACAATCGCCACCATCTAAATAACTTGCGGTAAATCCAGATGGACAAACCCAAAAATCTAATACGTCACCACTAAAGCTCATTGAAGCAACATCAGCAACATCAGTTGCTCTAACTTCATCAAGACTAATCGATGGGTAATTTTCACCATTCACAGTTGCAGAAACAAACGATTGAACAATTACAGTGTCAGAATCTTCTTGGATATAACCTTTGATAATTCCTGAAAAAATATCGCCAGAATTGAAGTTGTAAGTGAACTCAAGTACTTCTAATACTTGGTCACACGCATCGCCAATACCGTCGCCATCTGTATCTAATTGATTTTCATTAGCGATAACCGGACAATTATCGGCATTGTCGCCTACGTTATCTGAATCAGTATCTGTTGTTTCAGTAGCATCCATTGGGAATGTATCGGCGTTGTCACCGGTACCATCGCTATCTGAATCTAGTGTTTCTGTTGCGTCATTCGGGAACGCATCAGCGTTATCACCCGTGCCATCGCTATCTGAATCTAGTGTTTCAGTTGCATCATTCGGGAATGCATCGGCATTATCACCAGTTCCATCACTGTCTGAATCCATTGTTTCGGTAGCATCATTAGGGAATGCATCAGCGTTATCACCTGTTCCGTCACTATCTGAATCTAGTGTTTCAGTTGCATCATTAGGGAATGCATCGGCATTATCACCAGTACCATCGCTGTCTGAATCTAGTGTTTCGGTTGCATCGTTCGGGAATGCATCGGCATTATCACCTGTACCGTCACTGTCTGAATCTAGTGTTTCAGTTGCATCATTAGGGAATGCATCGGCATTATCACCAGTACCATCGCTGTCTGAATCTAGTGTTTCGGTTGCATTGTTCGGGAATGCATCGGCATTATCACCTGTACCGTCACTGTCTGAATCTAGTGTTTCAGTTGCATCATTAGGGAATGCATCGGCATTATTACCTGTACCATCGCTATCTGAATCAACAGTTTCACTATTATCATTAGGGAAAGCATCTGTAAGATTGTCTACGCCATCACCATCACGGTCAGCATCAATAGAATCAGGAATGAAATCGCCATCCATATCACCTGGTATGCTTGTATCTAATAATGGATCTGAGCCAGTTGCTATTTCATCAGCATCAGAAAAACCATCATTATCATCATCTAAATCGGCATTATTACCTGTGCCATCTGAATCGGTGTCAGTAGTTTCCCCAGCATTATCAGGGAAGGCATCGGTAGCATTTTGCTCGCCATCACCATCACGGTCAGTGTCGATTGAGTCAGGGATAAAATCGCCATCCATATCGGCAGGGATACTGGTATCTAATAGAGGGTCTGTGCCAACAGCTATTTCGTCTGTATCAGAAAAACCATCGCCATCGTCATCTGTATCAGTATTGTTACCCGTACCATCTGCATCGGTATCAATAGTTTCATTAGGATCGGTTGGGAAAGCATCTTCCGCATTTAATACCGTATCGCCATCGATATCAGTATCGGTTGCATCAGAGATAAAATCGCCATCTAAATCGGCAGGGACACTTGAGCTCGCTAATGGATTTGTACCAGCTGCAGCTTCATCAATATCAGTATATTTATCACCATCATCGTCAGTATCGGCATTGTTACCTGTACCGTCTAAATCGGTATCAACAGATTCTGTACCGTTATCAGGGAAAGCATCACTAGCATTATTTACGCCATCGCCATCTCTATCAGTATCAGCATTATCACCTTTACCATCGCCATCGCTGTCTATTGATTCAGCTGCATTCGTTGGGAAATCATCATCAGCATTTAAAACACCATCGCCATCTATATCTAGATCTGAGTTATCACCCGTACCGTCTGAATCAGTATCTACTGATTCAGACGCGTCAAAATCAAAGGCATCGTCTGCATTTAATACGCCATCACCATCAATATCTGTATCGCTTACATCAGGAGTACCATCAGTATCAAAGTCAGCTGGTTTACTTGTTCCATTTAGTGGGTCTGAATTAACGGCAATTTCATCTGCGTCAGAAAAACCATCATTATCATCATCAAGGTCAGCATTGTTACCCGTACCATCTAAATCAGTATCTAACCATTCAGTCACGTCTAATGGGAATGCATCAGAGGCGTCTTCAACACCATCGTTATCGTCATCAGCATCAGGCGTTAAACCACCATTATCTGCTAAACCATCATTATCTGTATCAACAAATACTTCACTTGGTACGGCTGCATTGTTGTCATCTGAATCTTGCTCAGTAGGCCAGCCATCGTTATCAGCATCTACAGCGTTAAACTTAGTTGCATCTAATGGGAAATCATCTTCAGCATCTAAGACACCATCATTATCATCATCAGTATCACAAGCATCACCAAAAGCATCGTTATCAGTGTTTAACTGGAATGTATTAGCAATTAACGGACAATTATCAGTGTTGTTACCAACAGTATCTTTATCGGTATCAAAACGCTCTGCAGGATCTAGAGGAAGTGCATCGACATTATCAAAAACGCCATCATCATCACTATCACTTTTAAGCGAGTCAGTACCCATTAAGGTTTCAACGTCATCACTTAAGCTATCACCATCATCATCTTCATCGTAATAGTTGGCAATACCATCATTATCAGTATCAATTGACGCAAGGCTATCATATGGAAATAAATCATCATCATTAGCAACATTGTCGCCATCTATGTCGGTATCTGTATTATCACCAACACCATCATTATCTAAATCATTAGATTCAGTGGCATCGAGAGGGAATACATCGTCAATATCAGCTACACCATCATTATCATCATCTGAATCTGGAGCTAAACCACCAGTATCCGCTTGACCATCACTGTCTGTATCAACAAATATTTCATTTGGAGATGCTGCATTATTATCATCATCATCCTGCCCAACAGGCCAGCCATCGTTATCTTGGTCAACAGCATTTGATTTTGTGCTATCTAGTGGAAAATCATCATCGATATCAGCTACACCATCATTATCATCATCAGAATCTGTGTTATTACCAGTGCCATCTGAATCGGTATCAGTAGTTTCAGTTGCATCAAACGGGAAAGCATCATTTTCATCTACTGCGCCATCATTATCATCATCGCTATCTGAACGATCGATATCTATCTCGCTAGTACGAACACCATCTACAACTATATAAACAACATCAGGCATACCATCATTATCAAAATCACTGTCAGCTGACGCATCTTCAGGGTAAGCATCTAGCGAATTTAATACACCATCACCATCTATATCTGGAGACGTTTCTGCAGGTGCAAGAACGATAACGTCTTCACTTGCAACAAAAGCAGTTGTATCAGTTGCTTCATTACCAGTAGATGCTGTTTCTTCAACAATCATCTCTTTAACATCAGCAACCGTACGACCTTCAGGGTCATTCGGAATAGGTAAAGTAGCGGGATCTTGCGCAAGAACTTCTAATGCTTGTTCAGGGTAACTTTCAGTAACTACGCCATCTACAGCACCATCAATTTCACCATCAGATAAATCGGCAGCTAAATCATCAACAATACTGTCAGTGGTAATTTCACTATCACCACTTAATTTTTTAATTTCATACACAACGGCAGTTAATGCTTCTACCGCACTACGATAAGCTGCAGTAGATGCTTGGGCGTCAGCCGAATCAGTTGTTTCGTTAATTAATGGCGGGGTACTGAATAAATCAACATCATCTTCTAAACCAAAACCAAGTGTCGATTTAACTTGTTCTTGAGCAACAGGCATAGCTGCAAGGATTTCAGAATTAGAGGTTATACCATCTGCATTACCCGTATACGGTGCAACATTAGAATCGGCATTTTTGAAAATAAGAGAGACCGTCATATCAGTTAACGGTGTGGCAAATGTTTGCTGTCCACCCGATAACATTTCATCGGTCAGTAATGTTTTCATTACTTCAATAACAGGGTATTGGCCAGTAGTAATATCTATGGTGCCTTCAATGGCACTAATTTCAAGAATATAAGGCGGAGATAAAGGGAAAGGTAGAGATAAATTTTCTATTTGAGAGGCTGCATCGGTATTACCACTGCCCACTTCTGTACCAACAAAATTACTGCTGGTTGAATCGATTGAATATACTTTAACGTCGGCAAACGCTAAAGGCCCCTTAACTGCACTACCTGTTATTGTTACCTGCTCTGGTTCAGGCTCTGGTTCCGGCTCAGGTTCCGGTTCAGGTTCAGGTTCTGGTTCTGGTTCCGGTTCTGGTTCCGGCTCAGGCTCTGGTTCAGGCTCTGGTTCAGGCTCTGGCGCTGGTACAGGCTCTGGTTTTACTTTATCTCGATCAAATAATGATGTTGGCTCAGGTTGAAAAAGAGATACTTTTTCTTTTTCCTCTGTTTTAGAGTCAGAACCACAGCCATAAATGGTAAAAATGGATAAAATAAGGAGTGAAATTTTGATAGTTTTAGACACAAAAATGCGAATGCATTGCATGAAAGAAATCCCTTTAAAATATTATTATTTTTATAATGTAATAGTAAATCCGGATCTATTCCATTAGCCTTACAGGGATTTTAGATTATTTAGGACAAAATTCCAATAAAAAAGTTACACTTAATTACAATTACAAAAATATCTTATATTAAGTCATATCGTTCATTTTTCATCCTATTGTTTTATAACAATTAATTTAAAAGTTAAGCTAAGAATTAATTGAAATCAATAAATTCTTAGCTTGCAAATACTACATTTTTTTCACGTAATCACTGATGATTACAATACGAGTACCATTTACACGGCCTTCTATATGTAACGGATTTGAAGTAAGTGAAATATTTCTTACAGGTGTACCTCGTTTAGCCGTAAAGTTAGCACCTTTAACCACTAAATCTTTAATAAGGACCACGTTATCGCCAGCAGCAAGTGGCGCTTTGTTATTATCTAACGTTGGCTCTTCATCTTCAGCGGCATCGCCAGCAGCAGAGTCAGCCCAATCACGTACATCATCTTCTAGATAAATCATATCTAATAAATCTTGTGCCCAGCCTTCAGAATTCAAACGCTTTAACATCCGGTAAGCCATAACTTGTACAGCTGCTACAGGAGACCACATACTATCGTTCAAACAACGCCAATGATTGGTATCATAATCACTATTAGCATTTAGCTGGCCGTTACAAGTAGCACAAACCAAAATGCTTTTATCTGAATTTGGCTCTGCAACAGGTGGCACTTCAAATACTGCAAGGTTGTCTTGTGCACCACAAAGTTCACATTTTGCGCCACTACGGTCTCGTAGCGTTTTTTCGATAGGCATGATCGATAATCCTAGTAATTTTAAAAAGCGTGTTATATCAAATTAGTTATTTAGTATCATCATAAATCGATAAAATTACCAACAAAGCCTGCAAACTTTACAAAATCAGTTGATTAATAACAATAATATTCCAATATTATGCCATTAGCACTATGATTAACAATTTACGATTAATGGAATAGATATAAATGTTGTTACCTCAAAAGTTAAAAAATGCTCAACTAAAGTTTATCCTGCCAGTAGTTGTTATGAGCTCTATGCTATTAAGTGCTTGTCAAAATAGTATGATAAGTGATGAGTCTACAGAGCAGTTAACTCTTGTTGGACAACCTTGGCAGCTGATAACTTTATCCGGTAAACCAGCCATTTTAGGCGAGAGTCAAAGACCATTAAAAATAGAATTTTTGACTGAAAATAACGTATTCAGAGGTTTTGCTGGTTGTAACAATTATTCTGGGGGGTTTACTTATACTGATAATAGTATTGAATTTGGTCCAGCTATGGCAACACGAAAATTTTGCGCTGACTTTTCAGAACAAGAAAATAAATATTTAATGGCGATTAGTAATGCCAAATATTTTCAAATTAAAAATCAAAAATTAACCCTTACCGACAAAACAGATCAAGTTATTGCAGTATATGAACCATTAAAAGGGTTAGAATACAGTCAATAATTTGTGAACAAAATCACTGATAACTAACATGATAAAGCAAAGCTCTTTTAAACCTGCGTGGTGGCTTAGTAATCGCCACTTACAAACTATGGCAGCAAAAGTATTACGCCGTAAGCAAACGGTTGATGTCATTAATGAAACCGTTGAGTTACCTGATGGTGATTTTGTCGATCTTGCTTGGACAGAAAATCCAGACCTTAAACCTTTTACTCCCATCGTTTATGTACTGCATGGCTTAGAAGGCTCTATTGATAGTCATTATGCCAAAGGTATGATGGCGGCAATCAAAGCGCGGGGCTGGATAGGCGTATTAATGCACTTTAGGGGTTGTAGTGGTAGACCAAATCGCCAAGGTCCGTCTTATCACAGCGGTGATACCTGGGATGTACATTACTGCACCGAATATTTAAAAGCTCGCTTTGCCAATCGCCAACTTGCGATCCTTGGATTTTCATTAGGTGGTAATGTACTCGCCAATTATTTAGCCGAAGATGAAAATAATCCATTTATGTGCGCGGCTGTTATTTGCGCACCACTGCACCTTACCAGTTGTAGTGACCGAATTGGCCAAGGTTTTTCTAGGGTTTATCAAAAGTACTTAGTTGATATGTTAAAGGATAGTACGCAAGCGAAAATCGATTTAGAGTTGATATCTCATATTAGCGCAGCTGATTTAAACAGCATTATTACCCTGTATGATTTTGATGATAAAGTGACAGCACCAATGAATGGTTTTGAAAGTGCTGAAGATTATTATGAAAAAGTCAGTGGTTTATATATTTTAGATAAAATCACTAAACCGACATTAGTCATTCATGCCTTGGATGACCCGTTTTTAGATCATAATTATATTGCCGATATACCAGACAACCCCGCCATTGAATTTGAAATAAGCGCTCATGGCGGTCATGTTGGTTTTATCGCCGGAAATAATCCTTTCAATCCACAATATTGGTTAGAACATAGGGTGCTAGATTTTATCAATGAACATTTTATGAAAAGCAGTAATGATGATGATGTTAATTCAGGACAGAGCACATAATGATAATTCCTTTAGAACAACTGAGTAGCGACGCATTACACGGAATTATAGAATCGTATATTCTTCGTGAAGGTACTGATTACGGTATGGAAGAGATGTCTATGGCAGATAAAATAGTACAAGTGAAAGCTCAGTTAACCGCAAAAAAAATAGTGCTAGTGTATTCTGAGCTTCACGAAACAGTAAATATATTACCGATTGAACAATTTAACGAGTAAAGGTTAATACAAAATTTACCGGTACGGCAGTGCTTATACTGGGTAATTTTGCTATTTCTTGTAACTTTAGAACACCTTCAACTAGAGCGAAATCTGCAACATTAAGAATTACCGGCTTGATGCTCACAACTAATAATTTTTTATCAGATAATTTAGTGACATAGGTTGGAACTTGCAGACTTTGTGCTTGGCCGTGCAGTGATAAACGTCCCATCAGCATTAATTCAGTACTTTCACCAACAACCAATTCATCTAAAAACTTATTACTTAGAGTGGCGCTGAACTCAGCACTGGCAAATAACTCGGTTTGAAATAATAAACTTTGCATGCGTTCATCACGAATAGCAATACCGGTATTAACACTCGCTAAGTCAATCGTTACAGTCGCTTCGCCATCTGCGCGAATACTGCCTTTTAATTCTTTAAAGTGATGAACTTCACTAATATTAGTTTTTTTAGTGCTAATGAAGCTAATCATCGAATCATTATTATCCAACTGCCAGCTGGCAATAGCGGGTAAACAAGTAAACAAAGTTACCAGCACTAATAGAGGTTTCATCGATACAGTAAAAATCTTAGTTAGGTTATTCATAATCACGTTCACACCTGTGTTTTATAATTAAATCAGGCCATGGAATTTCAATATTACCAAGACCAATAAAGTCGGGATTCATTAAGCTTTCGCGTTTATTATAAGACAATGAATTTAATTCGCTGTCCATAATAGTGCCGCCAGCTTCTTCTAAAATACAATGACTTGCACCAGTATCCCACTCTCCTGTAGGACCAATACGTAAATAACAGTCAGTTGTACCTTCAGCTATTTGACAGCTTTTTAATGAGCAACTGCCTAATGGAATATGGTTGTAGCTATAGTCATTATTTAAATACTGCGCCATTACAGTTAATTTTTGTCTGCGACTGACACCAACATTAATCGCACGTTTGCCATCATATTCGGCAACATGTATTTGCTTGCTGGCGTGTTCATCTTCTTTGAATGCACCTTCACCGACTTCAGCATAATACGTTACGTTATAAGCTGGCGCATGGATAACGCCAATAACCGGCCAATTATGCTCTATTAAAGCAATATTAACGGCAAAATCGCCACTTCCGGCGATAAACTCTCCGGTGCCATCAATAGGGTCTAATAACCAATATCTTGGCCAATTAACTCTATCTTTAAGTGCTAAGTGTTCACTCTCTTCAGAAATAATTGGAATGTCAGGTGTTAAGCGCGACAATTCATCGACAATCACCTTATTGGCGGCATAGTCAGCATCAGTTACCGGTGAATCATCATTTTTAGTAAATGCTTCAAAGTTACCCTTTCCGTAATATCTCATTACCTCAACCCCAGCTTTTTTGGCGGTAGTTATGGCAATATCTAGTAATGTTAAGGCTTCAGTCATTATTTTCCCTTAAATAAATCAATCGCTAACATTAGCGCTGAAATACTGCGAGCTTCAGTAAAGTCAGGTTGTGCTAATAAATTTCTGTAATCTTTAATTGGCCAATGTACCACTTCTAGAGGCTCTGGCTCATCGCCCACTAATGGACTGGCGTATAAACCTTTACCAACAAATAAATCCATTTTGGCATTAAAAAAAGCTGGCGCTAAACTCACTTGTCGTAGAAATGTTAGCTCTGTTGCCGCCATACCAATCTCTTCGCGTAATTCACGGTTCGCGGCAATACTAGGCTCTTCTCCGGGATCAATTAAACCTTTCGGAAAACCCAGTTGATAATTATGGGTGCCAGCAGAATATTCTCTGATCAGAATTAAGGTTTCATCATCTAGCATAGGGACAATTAATACTGCACCTCGACCGCCACTTTTGATTTTTTCGTAGGTGCGCAATTCGCCATTACTAAACTTTAATTCGATTTCTTCTACTGTGACTAAGCGACTATGAGCAACTTCTTTACTCGATAGTATCTCTGGTAACTTAAGCTTAGCTGACTTTTCCATTTATTTATTACCTAAAGTTTTGCGAATCATTATACCAATTCCGATAGTTATGTGATCTACTTTTTAGTGAGAAAAAATGGATAAATACAAGGCATCAAATTTTATAAGTAGTTATTCTCCTTAAAAATTTTATAACGCAGTAGTTATTCATTTTAACCAATAAAAATGAGCAGATAATTATTGGACTTGGTATTATATAATTTGCACAATAAACTGATACTTATAAAGCAATTGGTCATTATATCGTATGATATTTAACCGAGAACTAACATAATTGCTGTCGTAGTTATAATATACTCATTTCATTCGTATTTTCACAGGAATAAATCCATGTTTGATTGGTCAAAAATAGATACCGTATTACTCGATATGGACGGCACCTTACTCGATTTACATTTCGACAATCATTTTTGGATTGAACATTTACCCAAGCGCTATGCTGAGCATTATGGTTTAAGCCTAAATGAAGCCAAAGAAGTTATGGCGCCAAAATACCAAAAAGTAGCAGGTACTATTGCTTGGTATTGTTTAGATTACTGGGCAGAGCAAATAGATATGCCTATAACCGAGCTAAAACGCGAGGTGCAACATTTAATAAAACTACGCGATGATGCCCATGACTTTTTGGTGGCTTTAAAGCAATCTGGCCGTAAAGTTATCTTAGTAACCAATGCTCACCCAGATAGTTTGTCTTTAAAAATAGAACGCACTCAACTCGACCAATATTTCGATGAACTTATTTCGACTCATCAATTTGGGGTAACTAAAGAGTCACAACTGCTGTGGCAACGTTTACAACAACACGTTGGCTTTAACAACGACAATACTTTGTTTGTTGATGATAGTTTACCAATCTTAAAATCTGCTCAAATGTATGGCATAAAACATATCCTAGCAGTTGCCAATCCAGACAGTACTCAACAAGCAATTAAAATTAATGAGTTTCCATCAATCACCGATTACTCTATATTACTAGAAAACATTACTAATAACCCTATAAGCAATAGCCAATAATGACCAAGAAAAAACACAATAAAACGATATCTCTAGTACTTGGTAGTGGCGGCGCTAAAGGCCTTGTTCATATTGGTGTTATTCGTTGGTTAGTAGAGAACGGTTACCAAATTAAATCTATTTCTGGCTGCTCTATTGGCGCGTTAGTCGGTGGTATATATGCCGCTGGTCAACTCGATGAATTGGAAAAATGGGTACGTGCCATTTCAAAATTTGATTTAATGACACTACTCGATTTATCTTGGGATAAAGGCGGTTTTATTAAAGGCGATAAAGTTATTAATGAGCTAACTAAATTAGTTGGCGATAAAAACATTGAAGACTTAGATATAAAGTTTACCGCGATTACCACGGATATTGATAATGAAAAAGAAATCTGGATCCAAGATGGCGGTTTGTTCCAAGCGATTCGAGCCTCAATATCAATTCCTATGGTGTTTACCCCATACACCTACAAAGGTAAGCGTGTATTAGATGGTGGTATATTTAATCCAGTTCCCGTTGGCCCTACATTTGTTGATCATAATGACTTAACCATTGCAGTTAACTTAGGCGGTCGCCCACAATACGAACCGAAAAAGCGTAAAAATAGTATTAAGAAAATACGTGAATTAAGCTTATCCCCATTTAAGAAACGTATTCATCGTTTTTTGTCAATACTGGTAAAATCAAATGGTAAGGCAACGCCTAATTGGGATGCCTTTGAAGTAGCGAACCAAGCAGTAGATGCAATGCAGAGTCAAATTGCCCGTCATCGATTAGCTGCAGCGTCGCCTAGCTATTTAATTGAGTTTCCTCGTAACCTCTGTGGGACTTTAGAGTTTAACCGCGCTGCAGAGCTCATTGATATTGGCTATGAAAAAGCCGAAGAGATATTAAAAGACGCACATAAGTAGATACACATTTGTCATAAATTAAGAATTAAATAAGCCGAACTTATGCTCTAAGTTCGGCTTTTTATTTATCGATATATAATAGCTTAAGCGCCTGCTTGGATATAAACAGCCGTTGCATCTGACATATATTGAACGTCGTCTTCAGCTACTACGGTTTCTGCTACTGCATAGTTTATTGATACAGGTAGCAATAAACTAACCCAATTAACATTCTGCAATAAAGTCCCAATAACAATGATTATCATCATTACTGGGTATAAGCTGTTTGGGCATATGCTGCTTGGCTATATTAGAGTTAATCCGCAACCGGAATATTTGCTAATACTGCCGTTAATAATTGCCAATACTGAGCAACAGTGGCTATTTCTACTTTCTCGTCTGGAGAATGTGGAAATTTAATTGTTGGACCAATAGAAACCATATCTAAATTTGGATACTCAGTTTTGAATAAACCACACTCAAGTCCGGCATGAATCACCATAATTTCAGGTAGTTTATTAAAATTAGTTTGGTAAGTATCACGTACTACATTCATAATTTCTGAATCAGTACTTGGTTTCCAGCCTGGGTAAGTACCCGAAAAATCAACTTTTGCACCAGCAAGAGAGAATACTGAATGAACCATTTCTTCTGTTTCCATGCGGCCATCATTATGTAAGCTACGAATTAAGCAAAGCGCAACAAATTTAGGACCCTTACAACGTAATACGCCCATATTCAATGATGTTTCAACCACACCGCTAATATCATCACTCATGCGGATAACGCCATTAGGACAGCCATTTAATGCCGATAAAATAGTGTTTTGACATGAGTTTGTCCACATTTGCTCAAAAGTTTCAGGCGAAATTAATAGCATTGAAATATTAGGCTCTACCACAGACAAGTTCGCGTGCATGGTAGTAACATATTGCTCAACCGCAGTTCTTAATTCACTTACGTTATCACTTGGCAGGACAAAGCTTGCATTGGCCTCACGTGGTATGGCATTACGTAAACTGCCACCATTCAATTCAGTAAGTTGAATGCCAAATCGTTGACTTGCGTGCAATAAAAAGCGCACTAATAGTTTATTCGCATTAGCACGGCCAGTGTGAATATCGACACCTGAATGACCACCTTTTAAACCTGAAATTGATAAGTTAAATGATTCATAGCCGGCTGGTACCGATTCATTTTCTAAGGTAAAGGTTGCGCTTGCGTCGACACCGCCAGCACAGCCCATATACACTTCACCTTCTTGCTCAGAGTCAGTGTTAATTAAAATGTCACCATCTAACCAACCGGCCTCTAAACCAAAAGCACCACTCATACCGGCTTCTTCATCAATCGTCACTAAAACTTCTAATGGTCCGTGCGCAAGATCATCGCTAGCAAGTACGGCTAAAGCTGACGCCAAACCTATGCCATTATCAGCGCCTAACGTTGTACCGTCAGCAGTAACCCATTCGCCATCAATATATGGCCTAATTGGGTCAGTTAAAAAATCATGCACTGTGTCATTATTTTTTTGTGGCACCATATCCATATGAGCCTGTAAAATTACACCTTTACAGTTTTCCATGCCTTGAGTCGCTGGTTTTTTGATGAATAAATTACCCACTTCATCTTCTTTAACGGCTAAACCTTGATCGATTGCCCAAGACTGGATCCATAAAGATATTTTTTGTTCATGTTTAGAAGGATGTGGAATGCTACAAATATTGGCAAATAACTGCCATAAAGGTGATGGTTTTAACTGACTTAAATCGCTCATAGGGACTCTCTAAATAAAATAAGGCTAGTTACACATAGAGTATAACTAGCCAATATAAATTTGCTGTATTTAATGTATGGAGGGAATTGCTGATTAACAACCCGTCATTAAGAATTGCCATTGTTCGGCAAAATTTTCACTTGGTTTTTTATCGAAACCAGAACGAACATATTGGCTAATTTTGCCTTCACAATAAGCCAATATTATATTCGCCAAAGCTAATTCATTAATAGGAAGGTTTTTACCTTCACGTAACTTACGTTCGCGAAGTATTTGTTTAAATTGGGTTTCAAGCTTTTCAAATAACTGATGCACTCGCACTCGTAAACGTTCATTTTCACCCACTAAGGCATCTCCGGCTAATATGCGACACATACCAGGGTTACGCTCAGCAAACACTAAAATCACATGAGATATATGATGACAACGAGTGATGGTTTCTTTTTGGTCATTTAATATTAAATTGATGCGAGAAAATAATGATTCTTCAATATATTCAATCAAACCTTCAAACATACGAGCTTTAGATGGAAAATGGCGATAAAGAGCCGCTTCCGAAAAGCCCACTTCAGCGGCTAATTTAGCCGTAGTAATGCGTTGCCCAGGACTTGTCTCGAGCATATGCGCTAAACATTCTAAAATTTGCTGACGACGATTAGGTTTTTGATTTTCTGGCATATTATTATAATTCTTCAGTTTTTAATATTGAGTGTTATAGCATTTGGATTATATACACTGCTTACTATAGCAATTAACGATAAAGGGTTAACTACCGGTATGACCAAAGCCACCTTGTCCGCGAGCACTTGATTCAAAACTATGGACGATATCAAAGCTTGCTTGGACAACGGGTAAAAAGACTAATTGCGCAATTCGGTCGCCAGGTGCAATGGTATAACGTTCATTGCTACGATTCCAACAAGAAACCATTAGCGGCCCTTGATAGTCAGAGTCAATTAAGCCGACTAAGTTGCCCAACACAATACCATGCTTATGACCTAAACCTGAACGAGGTAATATTGTCGCGCATAACTTAGGATCTTCCACAAAAACTGAAATACCCGTTGGTAATAATTGTGTTTCACCAGGTTCAATGGTTAGCTCAGTTGCTAAGCATGCACATAAATCAATGCCTGCAGAGCCAGGTGTCGCGTAACTTGGCATTGGAAATTCTTTACCAATACGGTGATCTAATATTTTAAGTTTAATACTATGTTTATCAATATCGTTAACCATGCTGATTCCTTTCATTTATGCTAGCAACTAATTGCTGAGCAAGTTGCTTTTTATTGGTTAATGGTAACTCTTTACAACCACCGTTCCAATAAACAGTGAGTGCATTATCATCACTATTAAAGCCTTGTCCTGATGTCGCCACATTATTAGCGGCGATCATATCTAGGTTTTTACGCTCGAGCTTGCCTTTAGCGTAGTGTTCAACATCTTGAGTTTCGGCGGCAAAGCCAACCGTAAATGGCTTATCATTTAACGCCGCAACGTCAGCAACAATATCTGGATTTTTAACCAGCTCAATGCTCATTGCATCGGCAGATTTTTTTATTTTTTGTTCACTGACATTCGCCACGCGATAATCAGCTACGGCAGCACAAGCAACAAATACATCTGCATGTTTTGCTAACTCTAAAGCACTGCTGTGCATTTCAACGGCACTGCTGACATTAATTCGCGTACAGTTGTTCGGTGTTGGTAAACTTACCGGACCCGAAATAATGGTGACGGTTGCACCTAACTGACTGGCTGCA
Source organism: Colwelliaceae bacterium BS250 (assembly GCA_040779355.1). Lineage (GTDB taxonomy): Bacteria > Pseudomonadota > Gammaproteobacteria > Enterobacterales > Alteromonadaceae > Thalassotalea_A. The sequence continues at coordinate 16,887 of JBFONS010000013.1, forward strand.
TCGGCAATAGCAAAGCCCATCTTACCTGAGCTATGATTTGAAATATAACGAACCGGATCGATTGCCTCTCGAGTAGGGCCGGCCGTAATAAGCCAATGTTGTCCCACTAAAGAATGATTATTGATTTCAGCTTTAAAGTGCTCAGCGCAGTGACTTACAATATCATCAGGCTCGATCATACGACCAAAACCAACATCACCACAGGCCTGTTCGCCAGCGCCTGGCCCCCAAACACTTATGTCTAATTGGTTAATCAATTGCATATTGGCTTGCGTTGCTTTGGCATGCCACATTTGTTGATTCATCGCTGGCGCAATCGCAATCGGCGCTGCCGTTGCCAAACAAATAGTCGTTAATAGATTATCAGCCATACCATAAGCGATTTTCGCAATAGTATTTGCCGTAGCAGGTGCGATTAAAATTAAATCAGCCCACTTGGCTAATTCAATATGACCCATAGCCGCTTCAGCTTCAGGATCTAATAAACTATCGCTTACCGGATTTCCCGATACCGCCTGTAACGTTAATGGTGTAATAAAGGCTTGCCCACCCTGAGTCATTACAACTCTAACGTTGGCACCCTGATCTTTTAAACGACGTACCAGTTCTGCACTCTTATAAGCTGCAATACCGCCAGTAACACCTAAAACAATATTTTTATTCTGTAAAAACATTATCACCTGCTAAAATTTATCTACACTTATATAGCTATATAAGCACTTTAATGAATAGTGTCGATAAGATAACACGTTCTATTGATTTCATTAACTATTTAATAGTTATACCAATTGATTAGTTCAGTTGCGTTAACAAGCCCCAATTACCTACAATTGCAAGGAAGCAGTTATGTTAAAAGATTGGCCTACACAAGAACGCCCGCGCGAAAAACTACTAACCTTAGGAGCCAAAAGCCTTAGTGATGCCGAATTACTGGCTATATTTTTACGCACCGGGGTTAAAGGATTTCATGTCGTCGATTTATCTCGACACTTAATTAAACACTTTGGCAGCTTACACGAAGTATTTACCGCCGACTGTGAAGTATTTTGTCAGCAGCATGGCTTAGGTAAAGCTAAATATGTGCAACTGCAAGCGTGTTTAGAGATGTCGCGTCGATATTTGGCTGCACAACTTACTAAAGGAGAAAGCTTAACGTCTTCTAGCCAAACAAAAGATTATTTAATTTCAGAACTTAAGCACGAGCATCACGAAGTATTCGCTATTTTATATTTAGATAATCAACATAATATTATATGTTTCAAAAAATTATTCTTTGGCACTATAGATGCAGCCACAGTTTATCCAAGAGTTGTGGTAGAAAGCGCACTTAAATTTAGAGCCGCAGCAATTATACTGTCACATAATCATCCATCGGGGATTGCTGAACCTAGCTTAGCCGATAAACAAATAACGCAGCGTTTAGTAAAAGCTTTAGCGTTAGTTGATATCAGAGTGCTAGATCATGTTATTATTGCCGGACATTTAACCTGTTCTTTAGCCGAACGTGGCGATATGTAAATAAATTTGAATTTAATTACATTTAAATAAAATGACTAAAACAGGCCTATTTAGGCAAAACTGCGACTTTTTTGAGCGTTTAACAAAGTATTTTGTTTAAAAGCGTAATTTACGTTGGGATTTTAGATAAAAATCAGTATAATCGCGCCAATTACAAACATCAGCTTAATTTCTAGCCGATAAAGCTTGATCATTGTGAAGGACGTATATATAATCTGCGACCTTTTCAGGATCCCGTGCGACGGCCTGGGATTTACAAGCTCGAGCTGAAATATTTTATTGGAGTGACTCACATGTCTAAGATTTGCCAAGTAACAGGCAAGAAACCGATGGTAGGAAACAACCGTTCTCACGCGTTGAACTCTACTCGTCGTCGTTTTTTACCGAACCTACAAACACACCGTTTTTGGGTAGAAAGTGAAAACCGTTTTGTAAAATTACGTTTAACTCCGAAAGGAATGCGTATTATCGATAAAAATGGTATTGATACAGTATTAGCTGATATCCGTGCCCGTGGCGAAAAAGTTTAAGGAATTTAACCATGCGCGATAAAATCCGTTTAGTTTCATCTGCAGGTACAGGTCATTTTTATACTACTGATAAGAATAAAAAGACTATGCCTGAAAAAATGGAAATTAAAAAGTTTGATCCACGAGTTCGTAAACACGTGATCTACAAAGAAGCTAAAATCAAGTAATTGATTTTCACTTCTAATAAAAAACCTCGCCTAGCGAGGTTTTTTTTTGCCTAAAATATCAAATACCAATTTGATTATGTATGTGATCTCGGCTTTGGCATCCTGCGTCGCTCTAACTTATACATCCATGTAGTCGTACTTTTTCATGAGGGAAAATGGATAAATACAATGTATTAAATTTAATAAGTAGCTGCTCTCGGCTTTAGCATCCTGCGTCGCTCTACCTTCTGCGTCCATGCAGTCGTACTTATCAATTTAATAAAGCAGTAGTTATTCGTTTTAACCATTAAAAATGAGCAGATATATATTCAAGTTGGTATAAGCAGTATACTGTGAACAAATATATTATTAAAAAGATGTCATGCCTGAATTACCTGAAGTAGAAGTTTGCCGCCAAGGCATAACGCCGCACATGCTAAATCAAACAGTTGCTAATGTAGTTGTGCGCAACGCTAAAATGCGCTGGCCAATCACGCCAACCATTGCTGAAATTAATGGCGAAAAAATAATTAGCATCGCTCGCCGGGCTAAATATCTTCTATTAGAGACAAGTAAAGGTACCTTAATGCTACATTTAGGTATGTCTGGCACTATCCGTGTGGTACCGAAAGATTCAGCGGTAAGTAAACACGACCACTTCGATTTGGTTTTAACATCGGGTTTAGCGTTAAGACTCAACGATCCTCGCCGGTTCGGCTCTGTACTTTGGGTTACCGAAGATATTTACAAGCACCCTCTTCTTAGTAAGTTAGGCCCTGAGCCATTGCTTAGCGATTTTACTTCAGGTTACTTGTTTAAAAAGTCTCGTAAAAAAACAGTACCGATTAAAACCTTCATTATGAATAACCACATAGTAGTAGGTGTTGGTAATATATATGCTAACGAAGCACTCTTTCAGGCAGGTATATTACCTACCGCGCCAGCGGGTAAGGTAAGTCAAAAGCGTTATAACAATTTAACCGATATTATTAAACAAGTATTAGCAAAAGCCATTAGCCAAGGTGGTACAACCTTAAAAGATTTTACTCAAGTCGATGGCCGTCCTGGATATTTTGCTCAATCATTGCAAGTTTATGGTCGCGGTGGTGAAAAATGCGTTATTTGTGAGACTATTTTAGAAGACATCAAGCAAGCTGGTAGAGCATCTGTCTTTTGCCCTAAGTGTCAAAAGAACTAAAACAATACCCATTTAGGCTCTGCAAAAAAAAGGTCTATTACTTATCAGTAATAGACCTTTTTGCATAAATGGCTGAAGTATTTTAGTTTATTTTAATGGCCGGCTTTATTAAATACCGTTTCATCTAAAATTTTCTTAACATGAGGCGGAACAAATTCACTGACGTCGCCATTATCATGAAACGATACTTCTTTCGCTAATATTAATGGCCGGCTTTATTAAATACCGTTTCATCTAAAATTTTCTTAACATGAGGCGGAACAAATTCGCTTACATCGCCATTATCATGAAACGATACTTCTTTCGCTAATATTAATGGCCGGCTTTATTAAATACCGTTTCATCTAAAATTTTCTTAACATGAGGCGGAACAAATTCACTTACATCACCACCATGTAATGATACTTCTTTCACTAATGTTGATGAGATAAAAGAGTTTTCTTCTGCTGGCGTTAAAAACACACTTTCGAGCTCTGGGTATAAACGACGATTCATATTGGCTAATTGAAATTCATATTCAAAATCAGATACCGCTCGTAAACCACGAATTAATGCCTGTGCATTACTTTGTTTAGCAAAGTCGACCAGTAAACCGCTGAACCCTTGAACACTTACATTGTTTAAGTGTTTAGTAATTTCAGTGATCATCGCTACCCGCTCATCTAAGTTGAATCTAGGTTTTTTACTTGGGCTTGCGGCAACGCCAACCACAACATGATTAAATAATTGTGCTGCACGTTCGATTAAATCAAGATGCCCGTTAGTAACCGGATCAAATGTGCCGGGATAAATTGCTTTATTTTTCATAGAGTATTTCTGCTAGTACCTATATTGATAATAAATCCATTTTAGCTGTCATCTCTTACAATGCAAAGCTCTGATGTAAATCCTTTTATACACAAACTAACATTAGTAGATAATTAACAAAAAATTAAAACTAAAGTAAATACTCAAAACACTTCCTTTTGGCTATATTTTGATAGTATGATGGTTTGAATTAATTGACAGGAAGTAGGTTTTTTAAGTAATGAAAACTAGAGAAAAAATCATCCATGCAAGCATTGATTTATTCAATGAAAAAGGTGAGCGCAATATTACTACCAACCATATTGCATCACATTTAGGCATAAGCCCTGGCAACCTTTATTATCATTTTCGTAATAAAGAAGACATTATCTATGCCATTTATAGCGAATATGCTGATGATCTAATTTCTCAATTTCAAACTCTATCAGATACTATTAATCCATTAGATAGTATTGTGCGATACATGGATATTGTCTTCCAGTTAATTTCTAAGTTTCGATTTTTCTACAGTAACCTACCGGTATTGTTAAGCAAAAATCCAGCCCTGAAAAAACGTTATAGTGAAATTCAAAAAGAAATCATCAAGAAAGTATCTGGCATGCTAGTGTCATTGAAAGAAGCGGATATATTGAGCATAAAAGATGAAGAGCTTGATGATTTAACGTGTTTACTTCGTTTAACAACTACATTTTGGTTAAGTTACTTACAAACTCAAAATGAAGAGCCTAAAATTGATGACTCGAATTTATATGATGGACTATTAAAAATATTCGCATTATTAAGCCCTTATATAACAGACACAGCAAGAAGCGACTTTGAAAAAGCTCGCGGTCATTATGCAGCATTAGAGCAACAAGCTTTAAACTCACAACTGTCTGCATAAATAAAGTCACATCAGCTGAAGTGCAAGGCCCTATGTATTATCATAGCCTTGCATTAAATACTGCCAATTAGTGTCCGACCAATGAAACTCAGGAAGTTTTAGCAATTCTTTTTTAAACGAACGCAATAATCGTTGCAAATTATCTGTTTGCCATTGCCCTGCGGTTGCCATCACCTTACCTTGATCAAAATCAATCAGCCAAACTTTATTATCGCTATCAAGCATAATATTATGAGCATTCAAATCATGATGGTAAATGTTGTGTTGATGAAATTGTTTTATGCATTTGCCAATACTAAGCCAAATATCATTAGGTAATGTTGTTTTAGTTAATAAGCCCACTAAATCAGTTGCACCAGGGATCAATTCTATTAGTATATCCGCTTGATAAGTCAGGCCACTGAAGCCATTACGGCAAACTTTGAAGGCGACTGGTTTAGGTGCAGGTAAGCCTAGACCTTGCATTTCTTTGAGTAAAATAAACTCTTGCGCAGCGCGTGTATTCATCACACCAGTAAATACATAACTATCTTTAATTAATTTGCCAATTAAGCCACCACGATAATAGTGCCTAAGCACCATATTAGTGGTTGGATGTTTTAAAAACCAAGCAGTTCCGCGGCCAACCGCTTTGCCTAAAATAGCATCATGGTGTTGCCAATAGTCGCTACTAAACATTTCAACACAAAAATCTGGAAGCAATTTTTGCTCAAATAAGCAGTATGTTTCCCCCTGTTTGTACAAATTCACAGAGGATTGTTTTACAAATCTCGACAGATTCAAGATAAAAAGCCTTAATAATTATAATTAATGGTAGTACACTACTTCTAAGTTTATTGTGGCGAAATATTTATGCAGGGTCAAATACCCACCCCAAAATCTCTTTGTTTGTTAAGACTTTCTGCTATTGGGGACGTATGTCATGCTGTGGCCATGGTACAACAAATTCAAAGTCAATATCCAGATATAAAGATCACTTGGGTTTTAGGCAAAGTTGAACATATGCTGCTTAAAGGCCTAGCAAATGTCGAATTTATTGTTTTTGATAAATCTATCGGCTTACAAGGTTACAAAGATTTACGCGCACAAATGCGTGGCCGTCATTTTGATGTACTACTTCATATGCAAGCGGCCTTGCGTGCGAGTATTGCTAGTTTTTTCATACCCGCAAAAATTAAAGTTGGCTTTGATAACTCCAGAGCCCGAGAAGCACAATGGCTATTCACTAATCGCAAAATTGCGCATCAAAAAAATCCACACGTATTAGAAGGCTTTATGGGTTATGCCGAAGCTATTGGTGTAAACACACAAAAACCAACTTGGAATATGCCATTTGGTGAAGATGAACGCCATTGGGTGGCAGAAAATATTACCACAGATAAACCTTTTGCCGTTATTTCTCCAGCCGCAAGTAAAGCTGAACGCAATTGGACTGTGCAAGGTTATGCGCAAGCTGCAGACTACCTTATAGAGAAAGGCTACAATGTTTTACTCTGCGGTGGGCCTACAGCATTAGAAAAATCATTAGCGAGTGATATTAGCAATAATAGCCAGCATGAGTTAATTAACATGGTTGGCAAAACTAACCTCAAGCAATTACTGGCTGTACTTGAACAAGCAAAATTGGTTATTGCACCAGATACTGGCCCGGCTCATATGGCAACGACTGTGGGTACACCAGTAATTGGCTTATACGCTCATTCTAATCCGAAACGTACAGGACCCTATTTAGATCAAGACAATGTTGTTAGTGTGTACGATGAATGTGTAATTGCACAGTACGGCAAGCCTTGGACGGAATTACCCTGGAATACTCGTTGTAAGGGCGAGTTAATGAATAAAATTTCATTTACTCAAGTACAACAAAAAATAGATAAGCTATTAGACTGAATGTAGTTAGTCGTTCTTAGATAATAACTGCTGCAAGAGTTTTACACTGGTATTTGTGGCTCCTTGATTAGCAATTACCACAGATAATGCTTGCTGACCTAGCTCTTGTTGCTTTGTTTCATTAGCAAATATAGCCATTAACTCTCGCCCTAATGTTGCATTATCATCAAGCTGTACAATACCGTTAGCGGCTTTAAGCTTAGCATTAACATCTTTAAAATTAGCCATATTAGTGCCAACAACAATTGGCTTAGCAAATAATGCCGCTTCTAATGGATTATGCCCACCGACACCGGAAAAACTACCCGCGACAACACAGATATCACTTAACGCATAACACGCAAATAACTCACCTAAAGTATCAATAAGCCAAACGTCAGTTGCATTAGTCAGTTCACTTTGATCACTACGCTTAATAACATTCAAGCCTTGGCTTTCACAAAGTTGGGCAACCGCATTAAAACGCTCGGGATGGCGAGGTACTAACACCATCAATAATTCTGGATACTCAGCCTTTAATTCTTTGTAGGCACTAAGCATTTGTAGCTCTTCACCTTCATGGGTACTGCCAACAACAATCACTTTTCTATCGCTACTTATATACTGCTGCAACTCAGTGATTTTTTCTTGCATATCATCGGTTACGCTAATGTCGTACTTTAAATTACCACTGCTAGAAACCAGTTTGGGCTCGGCGCCCAGAGTAATAAAGTGATCGGCATTGTCTGAGCTTTGACATAAAATCGCATCAAACTTATTTAATGCGGGTGTGATCAGCCAAGTAAGTTTTTGATAACTTTTTAAAGATTTTGCCGATAAACGACCATTAATCAACAGCAATTTTACATTTGATTTATGGCAACGTTGAATAAGTGTTGGCCATAATTCAGTTTCCATCAAGATCAACGCTTGCGGCTTTAAAAATTTAAAAAACAAATGCACACAAAACGAAATATCTAACGGCAGGTAACAATGCTGAACGCGATTTTGAAATGATTTAATCACTTGCGCCGAGCCTGTTGGTGTAAATGTGGTCACTGTAATTGCCGTGTTTGGATATTCGGCAATTAACTTTTCGACGAAAGGCTTAGCGGCAATCACTTCGCCCACACTGGCTGCATGTACAACAATACCACCAGATTTGAGGCCAGAAGATATCCAACCAAAACGTTCACTGATACGTTGACGATATTCTTTATGATTAATTGAACGCACTAAAAACACTAAAATTAATACTGGTGTCAGTAATAAAATACACAGTTGGTAAAGGCGTAAAGACAGCTTTTGTTTATTCAATTTGAGCTCGTATATTTAGTGAATTTTATGATTTAAACTTTTGTTTTCTTAGTACTAAGTGCAAATTATACCTTCGAGTTGGCAATTAACAAACTTTCTTTAGCATACACTTGCAAAGTTACTGCTATAATTTCAACTAATTAGAACTGAAATCATTTTAAGGTATTTTTCCATGATCAAATCTCGTGCTGCTGTTGCTTGGGGACCAGGCAAACCTCTTACTATTGAAACCGTTGATGTTGCTCCGCCAAAAGCTGGTGAAGTTTTAGTTAAAGTGATTGCTACAGGTGTATGTCACACCGATGCATTTACTTTATCAGGTGACGATCCTGAAGGTATATTTCCATGTATTTTAGGCCATGAAGGCGGCGGCATTGTTGAACAAATAGGTGAAGGGGTTACGAGTGTTGCTGTTGGCGATCATGTTATCCCGCTATACACACCAGAATGTGGCGAGTGTAAATTTTGTCTTTCCGGTAAAACCAATTTATGTCAAAAAATTAGAGAAACTCAAGGTAAAGGGCTAATGCCCGATGGCACAACTCGTTTTTCGATTAATGGCCAGCCTATCTTTCATTATATGGGCTGTTCAACATTTTCTGAATACACAGTTTTACCTGAAATTTCGCTAGCGAAAATTAATAAAAAAGCCCCGCTTGAAGAAGTTTGTTTGTTAGGTTGTGGCGTAACTACTGGCATGGGCGCAGTTAAAAATACCGCTAATGTTGAAGAAGGCGCGACCATTGCAGTATTTGGCTTAGGTGGTATTGGACTAGCAACTGTTATTGGCGCGGCAATGGCAAAAGCCAGCCGCATTATTGCCATCGACATTAATGAATCAAAGTTTGATTTAGCCAAGAAGCTTGGTGCAACTGAGTGTATTAACCCGAAAGATTACGATAAACCCATTCAAGATGTGATTGTTGAATTAACCGATGGTGGTGTTGACTACTCATTCGAATGTATTGGTAATGTCAATGTAATGCGCTCTGCCCTTGAGTGTTGTCACAAAGGTTGGGGAGAGTCAGTCATTATTGGTGTTGCCGGAGCTGGCCAAGAGATCACCACCAGACCATTTCAACTAGTGACTGGTCGAGTATGGCGTGGCAGTGCATTTGGTGGCGTTAAAGGTCGCTCTGAATTACCAGAGTATGTTGAACGTTATCTTAATGGTGAATTTAAGCTTGATGATTTTATTACTCACACTATGGGCCTAGATAAAATTAATGAAGCATTTGATTTAATGCATGAAGGCAAAAGTATTCGCACCGTTATTCACTTTGACAAGTAAGGGTCATTAATGTCTGAATTAACTCTTATTAGTGAAAATAAGATGTTTGGTGGCTGGCATAAACGCTACAGTCACCAATCAACAAGTAACAGTTGCATGATGACGTTTGCTATTTATTTACCGCCACAGGCAGCAACACAAAAAGTTCCGGTGTTATATTGGCTATCGGGCCTAACATGTAATGATGAAAACTTTAGCCATAAAGCTGGAGCACAACGTATCGCTGCAGAGTTAGGGATGGCATTAGTTATGCCCGATACCAGCCCTAGAGGTGAAGATGTACCCGATGATAATGAACAAAGTTACGACTTTGGCTTAGGCGCTGGTTTTTACGTCAATGCAACCCAGTCACCTTGGCACAAACATTATCAAATGTATTCGTATATTGTTGATGAATTACCCGAGTTAATTGCCGCTAATTTTTCGGTGTCTGCTATAAAATCTATATCAGGTCATTCAATGGGCGGTCATGGCGCATTATCTATTGCTTTTAAAAATAGCGATAAATACCAGTCGGTGTCTGCATTTGCACCAATAACCAATCCTAGCAATTGTCCTTGGGGGCAAAAAGCTTTGAGCAATTATATCGGCAACGATAAAGAATTATGGGCACAACACGATAGCTGTGAATTATTAATAAAATTGAAACCACAGCTGCCGATACTAATAGATCAAGGTACTAGCGATAATTTTGTTACTGAGCAATTGCAACCAGAGGCGTTAATCATAGCGGCAAAACAAGCTGATATAGATATAACGTTGAACATGCAGCCAGGTTATGATCATAGCTATTATTTCATTGCCAGTTTCATTGAAAATCATCTACGTTTTCATGGTAAATATTTACTGCAAAATTAGGCCGTTAATATAAATTAAATTGCTGTCTGTTAATGATACTTAAACTAGGCAGCAATTAATTTGGCCGGTGCAATAACGCCAATGATTTAATCGCTAAAATTTATCAATAATTTTAGCTTTAAGAAATTCCTATGGTTTATCTTGCAAAAATTGCATCCAAAATTATTGAAGAGTTCGTACGCTCTACCCCTTCTAAATTACAAATATTATCCAATATTGCAGTAAGATGTTTAAGCGATTGAATTTGCAGAACAACAAGCAGATCATATTCGCCACTAATTGAGTAAACATGACTTATTTGATGTATTTTTCTTAAAATAATGTAAATTTTTTCTCGTAAGTTTGGATTTACTTTCAGCGATACATTGATGGTGATTAGATCTTCTTTATAACTACTGCCTAGCTCAACGGTATAGGATTTTATTACACCGTTATTTTCAAGCTTGGTAATTCGATTTTGTATGGCGGTTCTTGAAACATTTAAGGCTCTGGCAATATCGGAAACACTAGCCCGAGCATTACACCGTAAAATAGAAAGCAATTCTTCGTCTTTTTCACTGATCATGTCTTTAGTATCTTCCTATAAACCAAGTACGCATTTCGATATGACACCCAACCATGTCATTTTGCAATCATTATATGTCACTTTAAACATCTGTAAACTATTTTTTATATTGAAAAGAGGGAATAATGTGTCTTTCATAAGTTGATTGTAATAAGTGCGACAAAGTACTCACAAGAAACTACAATTATTATTCAAGTTTTTTAAAAACAAATTATTTTACTGAGGCCAATATGTCATCTAATTTTATTAACCACCTACAACAACAAATCGACCAAGTAAAAGAAGAAGGCTTATACAAAGCTGAACGTATTATTACTACGGCACAGCAAGCAGATATTGCAGTAGCAACCGGCGAAGAAGTTGTAAACTTTTGTGCCAATAACTACCTTGGTTTAGCCAATCACCCAGAACTAATTAAAGCCGCGAAAGCAGGCCTAGATGATCATGGCTTTGGTATGGCCTCAGTGCGCTTTATTTGTGGTACACAAGACATTCATAAAACCCTTGAAGGTAAATTAAGTAATTTCTTAGGTATGGAAGATACTATTTTATATTCTTCATGCTTTGATGCTAATGCAGGTTTATTTGAAACTATCTTAGGCGCTGAAGATGCAATCATCTCTGATGCCTTAAACCACGCGTCTATCATTGATGGTGTGCGTTTATGTAAAGCGAAACGTTTCCGTTATGCCAATAACGATATGGCTGCCCTTGAAGAACAATTGATTGCAGCAACGGATGCTGGTGCGCGTTTTAAGTTAATTGCCACTGACGGTGTATTCTCAATGGATGGGGTTATCGCCAATTTAAAAGGCGTGTGTGACTTAGCCGATAAATACGGCGCCATGGTAATGGTTGATGACTCTCATGCAGTAGGTTTTGTTGGCGATCAAGGTCGTGGTTCACACGAATACTGCGACGTAATGGGCCGTGTCGATATTATCACTGGTACTTTAGGTAAAGCCATGGGCGGCGCTTCAGGTGGTTTTACAGCAGCAAGCAAAGAAGTTGTTGAGTGGTTACGTCAACGATCACGTCCTTACCTTTTTTCAAACTCTTTAGCACCAGCGATTGTCACAGCGTCAATCAAAGTAATAGATATGCTTGCCGATGGCGGTGAATTACGTAAAACATTGAAAGACAACGCGGCGTATTTCCGTACTAATATGGAAGCAGTTGGCTTTACTTGTGGTGGTGCTGACCACGCGATTGTACCCGTAATGTTAGGTGACGCTAAAGTTGCTGCCGACATGTCAAATCGCTTATTAGCTGAAGGCATTTACGTTATTGGATTTTCATTCCCGGTTGTACCAAAAGGCCAGGCCCGTATTCGTACACAAATTTCAGCCGCACATACTCAAGCGCAATTAGACAAAGCCATTGCTGCCTTTACTCGTATTGGTAAAGACATGGGCATTATCTAATCATTGGTATAACACGCTTTAGCAACATTTTTAGGAACACTATTCCTTAGGATAAACATGAAATCATTAGCAAAATTAAAAGCACAGCCGGGCATTTGGATGACCGACTCACCAAAGCCTGAAATGGGTCATAACGATTTATTAATCAAAATTAATAAAACCGCTATTTGTGGTACTGATATTCACATTTACAACTGGGACGAATGGTCACAAAAAACTATTCCTGTGCCTATGGTTGTAGGTCATGAGTATGCAGGTGAAGTCATTTCTATGGGCCAAGAAGTAAAAGGCTTTAGCGTTGGCGATAGAGTATCTGGTGAAGGTCACATTACTTGTGGTCATTGTCGTAATTGTCGTGGTGGTCGTACTCATTTATGTCGCAATACAGTAGGCGTTGGTGTTAATCGTACGGGTTCATTCGCAGAATACTTAGTGATACCCGCGTACAATGCATTTAAATTACCCGATGAAATTTCTGATGATTTAGCGGCTATTTTCGACCCATTTGGTAATGCTGTACATACCGCTCTGTCCTTTGATTTAGTGGGCGAAGACGTACTTATCACAGGTGCAGGTCCTATAGGTATTATGGCCGCAGCAGTTGCTAAACACGTAGGTGCTCGTCACGTAGTGATCACCGACATCAACGAATACCGTTTAGACTTAGCACGTAAAATGGGCGCGACTCGCGCAGTTAACGTGACCAAAGAAAATTTAAAAGATGTGATGAATGATTTGGGCATGACCGAAGGCTTTGATGTAGGCATGGAAATGTCAGGCGTACCGATGGCCTTTACCGACATGTTAGAGAACATGAACAACGGCGGTAAAATTGCCATGTTAGGTATTCCAGGGCAAGACATGGCTATTGATTGGAGCAAGGTAATATTCAAAGGCTTAACGATTAAAGGTATTTACGGTCGTGAAATGTTTGAGACTTGGTATAAAATGGCCAGCCTTATTCAGTCAGGGCTAGACTTATCACCAATTATCACCCATCACTTCCCTATTGATGACTTCCAACAAGGTTTTGATGCCATGTTATCAGGTAATTCTGGAAAGGTTATCCTGAGCTGGAATTAGCAATAAAAGTTAAACAATAGTTCATAAAAGCCGACAAAAATGCTACATTTATGTCGGCTTTTCATTATACAAATTTGATTTTAAATAAGGTTTTTTGTGAACAATACAGACGCTCAATTTCAACACCTTAATGTTGAACAACTACAGCAGAATTTAACCAACAGCAACGAAAATAACTATGTTGTGGTTGATATTCGTGATGCTAATGCATTTGCTACCAGCCATATACCTGGCGCTATTCATTTAACTAATGACAGTTTAGGCGACTTTATGCGCGAAGCTGATCTCGATACTCCTACTGTTGTTTGTTGCTACCACGGCATTTCAAGCCAACAAGCAGCAGATTTTTTAATTAGCCAAGATTTTACCGAAGTGTATTCGCTTGATGGTGGTTTTGAGCAATGGGGTAACTCTTACCCTAACAATGTAGAGTAAATTTATGTCGCAACTCGTACCTTTAGTTAATATTCAACAAAAAACTGTTGCGATTATTTTTGTCGACTACCTAAAAAGTATTGGTTGTGAGGTTAAACTACAAGCTGCTAAAGACGATAATAATCACATTGATGGTTGGACTGTTTACTGCTTAGAAGAAGATTTAGCTCGCTGCAAAAGTGAATTCGAAGATTATATTCACAATCCGCACCAAGCTAAATATCAACAATCGGCGTGGCAAAGTGGTGGCAGCGTTAAGTTAAACAATAGTGGTTTTGGTAAACAGTTTAAAGCCGATTTTTTAGCACAAGCAGGTCCATTTACACTTATAATTTTTGCCCTATGCTGGCTAGTGTATGTAGCAACCTTTGGCTACTTTGGTGATGACAGCTTCAATTTATTGAAATTTAACCTCTCTGGCGATATACAACAAACATTTGCTCAGCCATGGCGATTATTTACGCCTGCATTATTCCATTTTTCGATACTGCATATTGCCTTTAATACTATGTGGTGGTGGCAGCTTGGTGGACAAATTGAAAAAGCGTTGGGATCAAAACATATTGTCATAATATTCGTTATCGCAGCTTTATTATCAAATGTTGCTCAGTTTTATATGTCCGGACCTAATTTTGGTGGCTTGTCGGGAGTCGTTTACGCTGTGGTTGGTTTTGTTTGGATTTTTGGACATCAAAACCCTGGCAAAGGCATATTTCTATCGACATCGATTGTTGGCTTTATGTTGTTCTGGTTGCTGCTCGGTTTCACTGAATTTATGCCAATAAATGTTGCTAATACGGCGCATTTAGTAGGCTTATTGGTTGGTATGGGTTATGCCGTTTTGCTAGGAAAACAACGTAAATAATATGATTAAGCCAATATGTCAGAGATAAGCAAGCAATTTCCCATTGGCTTAGATGTTAATTGGGTAAGTGCTAAACAAACGCCAAAGTCGGTAAGACTAAGCGATTGGTTGCTCGATCCTAAGTCTCTCACCGCTCGTTTAAAACAACATTGCACTGATTTCAAAGTACAACTCATCGGTCAGCAAGTTGAACCTTGTAGTATTTATGAAGCAAGTAGTGAGATACCGGTTGGTACACAGGTTTTAATTCGTGAAGTGTTATTATATTGCGATAACGTGCCACATGTTTTTGCTCGAAGCGTACTACCACTCACCAGTTTAACCGGTGAGCAAAAAGCGTTGGAAAATCTTGGCGAACAGCCTCTAGGGCAAGTATTATTTAATAATCCTAAGTTGCACCGTGAAGTAGTAGAAGTGGCCGAAATACAACCCAGCTTAAGGGTATGCGAGTTAGCGGGATTATTGAATCTGCAAGTGTCTCATAACTTATGGGGTCGACGTTCGGTATTCACTATAGAGGGTAAACCGCTAATCGTTGCCGAAGTGTTTTTGCCGAGTGCAAGAGCCTATTTATAAGGTTAAATTACGTAGCCATTTCTTTTGATTTGCACGCCAAGAAAAAAGTACTAGTTTCACAATTTCTTCAGAGTAAGCGGTGAATACCACCCAAAACATCGGCAAGTTGAAGTAAAATGCGGCTAACATTGTCGCCGGAATACTGACCATCCACATACCAAAAATATCAATATATAAACACGCTTTGTTTTCTCCACCTGCACGTAAAATGCCCATGGCTAGAGTCATGTTAGTAATTTTTATGCAAGCGCCTAAAGCTATGATTAAAAACACATCAGATGCCATTGCTAACGTTGCCGGTGGTAGATCATTGAAGGGGATAAATACTATGCTTTCACTCAACAGCAACACTACGCCGAGCACCATGGCAACAACAGGAGCTGTACGGGCAAAAATCTTACCCACCTGCCATGCCTCATCAAATTTATTAGCACCAAGACGTTGCCCTACCATAATGGAACACGCCGACGCGAAACCAAAAAACAGTGAAACGAACATACCTTCGACAGGCACAAGTAAGCTGATCACCGCTAATTCCTGCGTACCTAATTGACCGTAAATAAGTTGATATACAAACGTGCCTATAGACCACACACCAAAACCAAACATAAGTGGTATCACCAGCTTAATGAGTTTTTTCCAAGGCTGAAATTCTCGCAGTGATTTAACATCAATACGTGAAGGTTTTATTTTATGCCTGGCAATTGTAAGTACTGAAACCATAATAATTAAATGCATGAATCGAGATACTGTGGTTGCAATAGCAGCGCCATCAACACCTAAGGGTTCTATGCCTAAACCACCATTGATTAACCAATAGTTTAAAACAACATTTAACAAAATAGCGATACTGCCAAGTACCATAGGTAATTTTACCTGGCCGGTACCGCGCAGCGCATTTTCTAACACCATAATTGCCGAAACAAACAGCAAACTTGGCATAGTGATCCATAAATAGCTTTCACCAATGGCGATTAACTCAGGATCTGCAGAGCCCCAACCCATAACGGTATCGGCAAAATAAAACGACATAATGACAATTGGCGTTAGCACTAGGCAACCTAGCGTTACGCCCATTAAAATTGAACGCCTTATTTTATTTGACTTACCCGCGCCGTAATACTGTGCGGATAAAATGCCAACCCCCCAAGCTAAACCTTGGATAATCACTAACACCACAAATTGCACCCGATTACCTAAACCCACAGCGGCAACCGAGGCATTACCTAAATGACTTACCATCATCACATCAATCATACCTAGCATAGTCACTAAAAGATTTTGTAATGAAATTGGCCAAGCAAGCTTCAAGCTAGCTTTGAACATCGAAGGTGGTTTTTGGGTCATATAAGCTTATTGTTATTAACGGTTAAATACTCAATTAAAGACTGTTAAGATACACATTAAATAATATTTATGTAGAGTTGTGTAATATCAATTATACAGCACAAAAACATTATGCACTGTACAAAAGTGTAGTTTATCTATTTGAATTTTTAGCACTATTGCGTAAATAAACTTTTGTAGGAAGCATTAATGACAACAGCGTCAGATAAATGGCACGCCATCACCTTGATCACCCGTATGGATAAACCGATTGGTACCTATTTATTATTATGGCCAACCTTTTGGGCGCTTTGGGTTGCTGCAGAGGATTTTCCAGGCTGGCATTTAAGTATTGCCTTTGCTCTCGGCGTATTTATTATGCGCAGTGCAGGATGTGTGATTAATGACATTGCGGATCGAAAAATCGATGGCCAAGTAAAGCGCACTGAGAATAGACCACTAGTGAGTGGCTTAATGTCAACCAAACAAGCATTAGGACTATTTGCGAGCTTAATTGTTATCGCCTTAATGATTGTACTGACGTTGTCTTGGTACACCATCACCCTGTCATTAGTGGCATTAATTTTAGCAGCCAGTTATCCCTTCATGAAACGCTATACGCACTTTCCACAAGTGGTGTTAGGTGCTGCATTTAGCTGGGGCATGATCATGGCATTTGCCGAAATCCAAGGCCAAGTACCAACGGTTGCATGGCTACTATTTTTGGCTAACTTATTCTGGACTGTTGCTTATGACACTATGTATGCCATGGTTGATAGAGACGATGACATTTTAATAGGAGTGAAATCTACCGCAGTAATTTTTGGTAAATTTGATAAAATAATCATCAGTTTTTTACAACTACTGACGTTAGCTTTATTGGTAAAAGTTGGACAACTACAGCAGTTTAATATGTTTTTCTATTTAGGTTTGTTGATCACGGCACTAAGCTTTATTTATCAGCAGCAGTTAATTAAAAACCGTGAACGTGAACAATGTTTTAAAGCTTTTTTAAATAATCATTACGGTTTGTTAATCATGCTTGGCGTGATAGTCATGCAATACTTTGAATACTAACTCAGCCTCTAATTAAAACTTAAGCTATGCTTTAATAAAGCGTTTAATATTATTTTGGAGTTTTTATGGCAACGAATAAAATTATCTCTTTAATTTTACTTATTATTGGTGCGGCTTTAGCTTATTGGGGTTATCAATCATCGCAAGAAGTCGGAGCACAATTTAGCCAATCTATTACCGGCTCATTCTCAGATGAAGTATTGGCTTCTTATATCGGTTCTACCGCTTGCTTTGTTGGCGCTTACGTATTTAAAAAAAAGTAATTTAAATACTACTTACTGAGCACTACTTACTCAAATAGTACTGAATAGATTCTATAAACGGTTTTCCGTATCTAGCCAACTTTGTATCACCAACGCCAGTGATCTCCAAGAATTCTGCGTCGTTTCGTGGCTTATTACGCGACATTTCTATGAGCGATGCATCGTTAAATACGATAAATGGCGCAATATCTTCCAAATCAGCAATCTCTTTGCGCAGTCCTCGTAATTGCTTAAACAATACCTTGTCATAACCTGCAGCATTTTTGTTTTGTTGCCAATAACCTTGGTTTTGTAAACGTGGTCTGGCGATCATTAATGGCTCTTCGCCTTTTAATGCAGCTCTTGAGGCATTGGTTAAACACAATGCCGATTGCTGTTCTATATCTTGTTGTAGTAAACCCAAATGAATTAATTGTCTGATGACTGAAAACCAGTAGCCACGAGTTTGCTCTTTACCAATACCAAAGGTACTTATCTTGTCATGCTCAGCTTTGCTGATTTTGTCATTTTCAATACCGCGTAAAACATCAATCACATAATGAATATCACCTGATTGGTTAATACGAAATACACACGATAATACTTTTTGGGCATCAACCGTTGCATCATAGCGACTTGGCGGGTCTAAACAAATATCACAATTACCACAGCCGGTATGGGTATATTCAGCAAAATAGTTTAATAGTACTTGGCGGCGACAAGTTTGCGCTTCAGCAAAACCTGACATAGCGGCAAAACGCTGTAATTCAACATTAACCCGCTGCTCATTATCATTTTGATTAATACGTTTTTTAATGCGTTCAATGTCTTGGCTATCATACAAAAATAATGCTTCCGCTGATAAACCATCACGCCCTGCTCGGCCGGTTTCTTGATAATACGACTCTAATGTACGCGGCATATCGTAATGCACAACAAAGCGTACATTGGGTTTATTAATGCCTAAACCAAACGCTACAGTTGCGACCACTATACGGATATTATCTTTAGTGAAACCTTCTTGAACAAGGTTACGCATCTCGGTTTCCATGCCCGCATGATAAGACGCACAGTTAAAGCCTTTAGTCGCTAAAAAGCCACTCAACTTGTCAACTTGCCAGCGACTATTACAATAAATAATGCCGCTCTCATCACCAAACTGTTTTAGATATTCAATAAGCTGGCTTTCGCCGTTGTATTTATCGGTGAGGGTGTAACGAATGTTTGGACGGTCAAAGCTATCGAGTAAAACAAAGGCATCATTAAGCCTAAGTTGGTTAAGAATGTCTTTACGAGTAGTCACGTCGGCCGTTGCCGTTAAAGCGATGACAGGCGTGTATGGAAAATGCTCTTTTAAACGACCAAGTTGCGTATATGAAGGTCTAAAGTCATGACCCCATGACGAAATACAATGTGCTTCGTCGATGGCAAAAAAACTGATCTGCACCTCCTGTAAGCTTTGTAAAAAATAATGATTTAATAGTCGCTCTGGCGCTACATATAAAATTTTAACTTCGCCACTTGCTATACGCTGCATCGTTTGGTTTATCGTTTGTGCATCTAAACTTGAATTAATAAAAGCCGCGCCAATACCTTGTCGAGTTAAGCCATCAACTTGATCTTTCATTAGGGCGATAAGCGGCGAAACGACAATAGTCAAACCAGGCATTATGGTTGCCGGTAATTGATAGCACAGCGACTTACCCCCACCAGTAGGCATAAGCACTAAACAGTCGCGACCTTTTAGTAACTCTTCAATGACCTGTTGCTGACCAGGGCGAAAACTTTTATAACCAAAATGATGGTCTAAAGAGTGATGCAAATCAGGTGTTGAAGATGTTTGGGTTTCTAAATTCAAGTGTTTATCGATGTAAGCAAGTAATACTTTATTTTACCTAGTTAATGCCTTACTCGGTAGGCTTTTCTACAAGTTAATTATTCAGAGTAATCAGCAACAAATCTTTACTGTTTAAATTCGATTAAATTAACTTACATCTGCGATGGTATTAATTACTGTGTTAAACTCGCGAAACATAAATTAGTTAAATTTAATCACAACAAATGACCCAAGCAGCCGAAACCAAAAGTGGCGTTATTAATGCCCTATCAGCCTATACAATGTGGGGACTTGCCCCGCTTTACTTTAAGCTTCTTGAAGGTGTATCTTCTCCTGAAATATTAGTACATCGTATTATTTGGTCATGCGTGTTGTTAATCATTATCGTTATCGCCATGGGCCAATGGCGCAAAGTGCAATCTATTTTAAAAGACCGAAAAAAGGTCGCTTGGTTATTACTTACCTCGGTATTATTAGGCGCAAATTGGTTAATATTTATTTGGGCCATTAATAATCATCACCTTATCGAGGCAAGCCTTGGTTACTTTATTAATCCCTTATTTTCTGTAGCGCTTGGTTTGGTATTTTTAGGTGAAAAATTAAGAAAGTGGCAAACGATTGCAGTACTACTCGCTTTAGTCGGTGTATTAATTCAATTAATTAGTATTGGCAGCTTGCCCATTATTGCTTTAGGCCTTGCTGGCAGCTTCGGTATTTATGGTTTATTTCGCAAAAAACTTATGGTAGAAACCGTACCTGGATTATTAATCGAATCGATGTTAATGCTACCTTTAGGCATTATTTATTGGATATTTTTTATGGATAGTCCAACAAGTAATATGATGGTGAATGATGCAAGTTTAAACATTATATTAATCGCGGCAGGCTTGGTTACTACTGCACCATTACTTTGCTTTACTGCAGCAGCCAAACGGTTATCTTTAGCCGCTCTAGGATTTTTCCAATATTTAGGGCCAACGATAATGTTTGTATTAGCCGTGTTATTTTTCAACGAACAATTGGCCATTGAAAAACTGACCACCTTTGTGTTTATTTGGGCAGCGATATTGATTTATAGTTGGGATGCGGTTCGTAAGCTCAAACAACAAAGAGCGACAAAAAAACAATAACAGTAAGGCTTTCTTGGAAAGCCTTTTTTATTGCCAACTCTTAATTAATGGATCTATTTGCGTTAATTGTTGATCTATCAATTCAGCCTTCAAACACCCTCCATTGTTAATTGACAACGCAAGGAATATCAGTAGGATAAACTTAAGTCAGCGGATAGTTAACTTCTGCTTTGAGCGATCTATAGTCATTCACACCTTTAGTATCCATAGATTATACTTATAGGTTATGTGCTTGCTGTCTACGAATATTGAGCGATCATCATTTAATGATTTCGGCTTTTCTCTCGAGTCAGCAAGTACCTTTGTTCGCTAACGAATACTCAGTGCAAGCTCTATTTAAATAGCTTTCTATATTTCTTTCGAAGAACAAAGGATCACGTAACTAACTTCAATCTAGGAGGTTAGAAATGAGTAATTTAGATCATAAGTTCGCCGCGTTTATTGGTTTAGATTGGGCTAACGATAAACATGATGTTTGTCTTCAAGTTGGCCCCGACACTAAGCGTACCTTTCAAGTTGTAAAACACACACCTGAAGCACTCGATGAATGGTTAAATATTTTATCATGAGTCTATCCTTGAGTATCAACATCAAAACTACAGCTAAACTTCCACTTAGAGATTTGGTTGTTGGTTAATATTTCTCCAGCCAAATAATTATTGAACTTTAAATATGCTTTACTTCTTTCGTAGGTATTTAAAATCTCTGAATCAAGCATTGTTAATATTTCAAATGTACTTTCCCCTCCCAAGTAATATAAACATTCTCCATGTAATCCGAAACGAGTAGCAATGTCATAGGCTGCTGGTTTATTATCTGCATTAATGAATAAGTTTTGGAATTCTTTAGCTCTATCAATAAGGGTCATTCGAACCCTATTATTGTTATAGTAATTGATATAAATATATCTTTGTATGTCGTCTCTGACACCATCATGATCAGAATCAACCCCTAATAGGGTTATCTCCCCATCAGCTCCTGGGTCAGGCGGTAAGATATCTTCGATATTGTCAGTTATATTTATATTCACTTGTAAAGGTATTGCGATGGTTTTTTGTGATTTACCGTTAATTAAATGCCTTAGTTGGATAACGCCGGCCAAATTATTTTTTTTAAATTCTTCTGGTAAATTTATAGATACCTTAAATTGGTTTTCTTCCCCTTTTTCAACATGTTCAAAGTAGGAAGGAGTTACTGTAACCCACTCTTTGAGAGATGGGATTACTCGAAACTCTACTTTTTCCAAATCATCCATACTGGTGAAAGATAAATCATGAGTGATAAAGGTTCCCTTTAGCTGAGTATTAGATAGGGTTTGAGTTGACCAGATTAGCGTGGTTTCAGCAAAAGCTGTTTGTGTGACAAAAAACGGCAGCGCAAATAAAATAATTAATTTCCAGTATTTCATGAAATTTCCTTTTAAATATTATTATGTTTTATAGCAATCCTGATAAGCAGGATTGATATAACTTAAGGGAGTGAAACGCGGAACATGAGGTAAGATTTATGAGTAATAAATCAATTAACGATCCTTGTTAAATATCCTTCAAGAACAAACCTAGCATTAAGATATTGATTAAAAAAGTTATTTTATTATTTTCGGTGCATTTTAAGCATTACATTATGGGAATAGGCCATTAAACCATGGCAGTCCTACAAGGGAAGTATATTGCCTTGCCAAGCAATAAATGTTGCTATGAATTGAAAAAATCGACTGTCGTATTATGGCACATAGCCGACCAATTGAAGATTTCAATTCAAGATCAAAAGTTAATTCATCAATCCACAGTACGCTGAAGGAGATCCCGTCCAAAAACACGACGGGAAGACGGTGTATTCTTTCTTATTCGGTATATGTTACGCGCTTTTTCTCTACTTCTCTTTGTGGCACTGAACGGACGGATGAGTTTCTATGGGATTACTCCAAAGTAATCCTTTTTTTACATTAAAGCGACTCATAACTCCGTTACCAACAATTAAGGCTAATAGAGCCTAATTAATCTAGCATTAGCCATGTTTATTAAATTACGTTGTGACCGCCGTCATTAGTTGCTAAGGTAAATTCTTAACAGCTGTAATAGTTGTAACTATATAAATAATAAAAGGAAGTTTGCCGTGTTAATAAGTAATATCGAAGTTATCCCAGGCCGTAATATTCAATCTCATTTAGGCCTAGTTCAAGGTAATACCGTTCGAGCCAAGCATGTTGGTCGTGATTTAATGGCAGGCTTAAAAAATATCTTCGGCGGTGAGTTGGTTGGTTATACCGAATTACTGACTGAAGCTCGCGAAGAAGCAGTAGCAAGAATGGTACAACAGGCTCAAGCTATTGGCGCGAATGCGGTATTAAATGTTCGTTTCTCAACATCTTCAATCACGGCCGGTGCAGCTGAATTATTCGCCTATGGTACTGCTGTCATTTTGGAAGAATAATATGTTTGAAATAATACTATTTGCTAGCTTATTGCTGTTGGGTTTTGTATTTGGCCGCATGGCCGAGAAAAAACATTTTAAGTCCATTATTGAACGTGAACAGCAATTTAGACACATATTAACATTTTCAAAACGCTTTCCTGAGGATATCACTGCGCATAGTGAAGGAGCCTTAGTAGAAGGGAATGTGGTTATTGCTAATGATTATTTTAAAACAATCTTAGCGTCATTAAAGAGTTTAGTTGGCGGCCGTTTAACCGCTTATGAATCATTATTAGAACGGGCCAGACGAGAAGCAATATTACGGATGAAAGAAAGTGCCAGCAATAAAGGCATGAACACCATCATTAACGTAAAGCTTGAGACATCTTCAATCACCAAAGGTCAACAAAACCAAGTGAGTTGCGTAGAAGTATACGCCTATGGCACAGCCTTAAACGCTGATTTAAATTGAACATTAGCACCACCAATAACTGATGAAATAAAGCACTGATGAAATATACTAATCCAATCATTCCTGAAGGAATAAATGTTAAGGATGAAAACCAAGTAAAAGAGTTTTTCATTCTACTGTTTGGCGTGGGTATAGTAATTTCATTACTTATTGTGGTGCTATCTTTTCTTGCTGGCTGGTTAGTTAAATTCATTCCATTTTCAGCAGAGCAATCGTTAGTGCAAAGCATGCCTGAAATATCTAGCATTGAGCAGAACATTGATAAGCAAACACTTGTTCAGCAGAGGTCACAGCTCGACATTGAAAATTATTTACAACAACTTGCCAACAAACTTGCTACTGCACAAAACTTACCAAGTGATATCACCATCACTGTCCACTATGTTGCTGATGATACGGTAAATGCCTTCGCAACTTTAGGGGGTAATATTATTATACATCAAGGTTTACTGGCTAAATTTGACAGTGAAAACACCCTAGCCATGGTTATGGCACATGAAATTGCCCATATTAAATATCGACATCCAATTATTGCCATGGGCAGAGGGCTAACTGTAGGTGTTGCCTTAGCAACAATTACAGGAGTTAGCGACAGTAGTTTTGTCAGTGGCATACTCGGGCAAATAAGCCTACTAACCGTTTTAGCTTATAGCCGAGAACAAGAAAGCCAAGCAGACACAGTAGCTTATGACACTATAATAAACCACTATGGGCATGCTGAAGGTGCAGTAGAGTTATTTGAAATATTAGACTCGTTCGACAAATTAATAGAGCCGCCTAAATTTTTAAGTACACATCCATTATCGATCGACAGAATAGAGCACATTAAAAGCTTAAATAAATTAAACGCTAATTCAACAGAGCTAACCCTGCTACCCGAATTTGTGAAAACAGCTACTATCACTCAGTAATTTAATCTTCTTTGAATTCATCACCTCATTTTTATATTCACTCCATTACCAATTAGGAGTATATTAACTAAAAATAAGCCTCGATATATCGTGGCTAAAATATCAAACAAATAAATGTAAATTATGAGCGTATCTTTAAAGCACTATTTAAGTAACAGTGATTTGATCCTAAATGTCGTTAGCGAAGGCATTTATGGCTTTGATATCGATGGTAATGCGGTTTTTATTAATCCTGCGGCCGAGCAAATGACGGGTTGGCAATCAGCTCAAATAATTGGTAAAAACATTCATCAATATCATCACCATAGTCACTCAGATGGCAGTAACTACCCGGCACTAGAATGCAAAATTTACGGTTCATTAAAAGACGGCATTACGCGCCACGTTACCGATGAAGTGTTTTGGCGAGACGATGGTTCAAAATTCCCTGTAGCCTATACGGTTACGCCCGTATTTAGTAATCACAATATTATCGGCGCTGTTGTTGTCTTTAGAGATATCAGTCAACAATTGCAGGCTGAATCAGCTCTGCGTTCAGCGTTAAGTGACATTAAACACTTAAGTGAACAACTACAGGCTGAAAATTCATACTTACACGGCGAGTTAAAACAAGAATGGTCCGCTACCGGTTTTGTCGGTAGTAGTGCTTTATTCAAGCAAATGTTGGAGCAAATTGAACTCGTGGCCCAAACCGCTAGTACGGTATTAATTTTAGGCGAAAACGGTACGGGTAAAGAACTTGTCGCTCGAAATTTACATAATTTAAGTACTCGTAAACATAAACCACTGGTGCGAGTAAACTGCGCCGCATTTACTGAAAACTTATTAGAGTCCGAGTTGTTTGGCCATGAGAAAGGCTCTTTCACTGGTGCCTTTGAACAACGTAAAGGTCGATTTGAACTCGCTGATCAAGGCACCCTATTTTTGGATGAAATTGCTGAGCTATCATTAGAAGCACAAAGTAAATTGCTACGAGTATTACAAGAATCAGAATTTGAGCGAGTCGGTGGTAATAAAACCATAAAAGTAAATATCCGCGTTATCGCCGCAACCAATAGAGATTTACTGGCAATGGTCGAACAAAATAAATTTCGGATGGATTTATATTATCGCTTAAACGTATTTCCCATTCACGTACCCGCATTGCGTGATCGCATTGAAGATATCCCTGAACTTTGCCATGCCATAATCCATAATTTAAACAATAAGTTAGCAAAGAATATTTCTGCAATTAGTAACAAATCACTTACTATGCTGAGTCAATACCATTGGCCAGGTAACGTTCGCGAATTACAAAATATACTCGAACGTGAGGTTATCTTAGCCACAGGAAATATATTAAATTGTCAGCAAAAACTACTCAGTAACAAAGCGAAAACGATAGCAAATTTAGAAAGCTTAGCGGTGATAGAAAAAAGTCATATATTAGCAGTACTTAAACATTGCCAATGGCGTATTGGTGGCATGCAAGGTGCGGCAAAGATTCTCGATATGCCGGATAGTACGTTAAGATCTAAAATGAAAAATCTAGGGATTAAGCGTCCAATTTAGAACATGTTCGCGCTAGAAAGCAAAAACAAATACCAACACAAAAGCACGAAATAAAGCGAAAACACGAGATAGCGTGGTTAAACACACAGGCAGACATTACAAAAAAAGTATAAATTCATTTAAAAACATATAGTTAACTTAAAAACAAAACTGGCACCATACTTGCCATATAGACAGCAATTGTCACTTTAAAGTTAGCAGTCCCAAATGAAATTTGATATTAAGCAAGAAGATCTGATCATCAAGCCATATAAGAACGATGATTCTATTTATATGCGCAAGCAAAAAGGTCGTTTTCAACAGTGGCGCCGTTATATAGGCGCTGTGCTCCTAGCCACTTTTATTCTTTTACCTTGGTTAAGTTTCAATGGTAGCCAAGCAATATTACTAGATGTAGATGCCCAGCGTTTTCATATTTTTAATCTGACTCTGTTCCCACAAGATTTTTTATTGCTCGCATGGCTGTTAATTGTGGCCTGTTTCCTGCTGTTTTTCATTACCACTTGGCTAGGCAGAATATGGTGTGGTTATACGTGTCCGCAAACCGTTTGGACATTTATGTATGTATGGGTTGAAGAACGCATTGAAGGCAATCATCATCAACGAGCCCGCCTAGATAATAGTGACTGGTCAATAAATAAATTGAGTAAAAAATTTGCTAAACATAGCATTTGGTTATTAATGTCATTTCTTACTGCCACAACCTTTATGAGCTATTTCATTGTGACCATCGACCTTTATAAAAACCTGTTTAATTTCGACTGGTCATTACTAGTAACGTCTTGGGTCGGTTTCTTTGCATTATGTACTTACGGTAACGCCGGCTGGTTACGTGAAAAAATGTGTATTTACATGTGTCCATATTCACGCTTTCAATCAGCTATGTTTGACAGTAACACTTTAGTGGTTGCTTACGATGAACAACGTGGTGAAAACAGAGGCCGACGCAAGAGAGGACAAGACCCGAAAGAACTAGATTTAGGTGATTGTGTCGACTGTAACCTTTGCGTAGAAGTATGTCCGGTAGGCATTGATATTCGCAACGGCCTACAATATGAATGCATCGATTGCGGCGCATGTATTGATGCTTGCGATCAAACCATGAAAGCCTTTAATTACGATACCGGCTTAATTAGCTATACCAGCGAAAATGCCTTAAAAGGTAAAAAAGTTAAATTACTACGTCCTAAAATTATTGGCTATGCGTTGATCTCTTTATTGATGATAGCCGCATTTATTGCCACCTTACTGTTACGTGTACCAATGGATTTATCGATTATTAGAGATAGAAATGTATTGTCACGAACCAATATTGATGGCGATATAGAAAATAGTTACACCATTAACATTGTCAATAAATCTCAGCATATAACACGCTACAAATTGCACATATCAGGCTTAGGTGGCATCACTCACAATGCAAATTATACGATTGAACTGCAACCATCAGAGGTTTATAGCCAACCAATCACAGTAACCGTTCCCTTTACGACAATAGGTAAAGATGTTGCAGAAATTTATATTAAAGCAACCACTACAGACGTGGATAACTACAGCCTAATTCGTAAAAACAGCTTTTACGGAGAACGCTAATGTATGCACGGAAGGCTTGTTGGCGTCATAAATTAATGCCATATAAGCCTTCTTTTTTTCTATCTATAACGCTCTTAAAAGTTGCTATCTGAAAAAATATGTTACATTTTTGTACGATCGAAGTGGGTGAAAAACTTTCAATTTCCCAAAAACTCTGTTAATAATTTATTAACTGATATTAGTATTCGGCTGCTAACTGAACTTGTAGCTGTGATTCAGGATAGAATAATAATTACAGGGAATAGGGAATATGTTTAAACTATCTAAGTTAAGCAAATCGGTATTGTTGTATACCGGAGCGTCATTATTTTCATTGGTCAGCAGTAATGCATTAAGTGCTGTAGAAGAAGATGAAACCATTGAACGCATAGAAGTAACAGGCTCACATATCAAGCGTACAGATATGGAAGGCCCCTCACCACTCACCAGCATTTCTGCTGAAGAAATCTCAAAATCAGGCGTTACCGACCTCATTAGTTTATTTTCTAAACTGCCTATTGCAGGTCAAGGTACATTCTCCACCCAAGCAAACAGTAGTGATGATACCGCCAATGGTGGTTCGAGTGTGTCATTACGTGGCTTAGGTGCAGATTCAACGCTTATATTAGTTAATGGCAGACGCGTATCCGTGAGTCCATTTGCTAAGGGGATTGATACCGCTTTTGTCGATATTAATAATATTCCATTAGCCGCAATTAAGCGGGTCGATATCTTAAAAGATGGTGCTTCTGCAACCTACGGTTCAGATGCAATTGCAGGTGTTATCAATATTATATTAAAAGATGATATTGATGGGGTCGAAATTAGTGCCAAAATTGCTGATACCTCAGATGGCGGTGGCGGTGAAGAAAATGTCAGCTTAGTTTGGGGCAATAGCAGCGAAAAAAGCAGTCACACATTTGTTTTAGATTACTTCAAACGTGACGAAATACTTTATTCGGATAGGGATTATTCAAAATCAGCAAACCAAGCGGCAGCAAGACCTAATGATCAATTTGCTGACGATTTCAGAAGCTCTGCTGGCATACCTGGTACTATCGCTTTAGCGTCAGATTCAACAATTAGAGTGCCAGATACTTTTGGTAATGATGTTTGTCCTGCGGAAGATATTGTTGGTGATTTATGTCGTTACGATTACGCCCCACACATGTCAATGGTTCCGCAATCAGAACGTTTCAGCTATAACTACCTAGGTAAATATGAAATTAACGATAAGCTCGAAGGTTTCGCTGAACTTAACGGACAAAATGCTAAAACCATGATCCGCGGTGCCGGTAGTCCAAGCTTCAATGAACTATTTATGGCTGGCGACAATGCCAACCATCCATTAGCCGATGACCCTACGAGTCAATTCCACATGCAAGATCTCACTATGCGTCGCCGTATGGTCGATATTGGTAACCGTAAAAAAGAAGTTGATACCGATTACTATCGCGCTATTGTCGGCCTTAGAGGTGATATAGGCGAATGGAGTTGGGAAACAGCTTATAGCTACATTAAAAGTGAATCGGTTGAGATGGGTGTAGATGGTTACCCCAACTCGGAACGTGTGCAACAGGCTATTGATAACGAATCATGGAACCCCTTTGAACCTTCAGCAAACTCTGCTGAATCATTAGCGTTTATAGAAACGACAACGACCCGAGTGGGTAAATCAACCAATAAAACCATTGATGCCAAAATATCAGGGCCAATATTTGAAATGCCAGCAGGTGATTTACTGGTAGGTGTAGGTGCTGAGTATCGTGAAGAATCGATTAGCGATAATCCTGATGATCAATTCTTACGTGGTAATGTTTTTGGCACGGAAGCAACACAAGCCAGTGGTAGTCGTGATAATACCGCAATATTTGCCGAATTAGCGATCCCGGTACTAGACAGCCTTGAAGTTCAGCTTGCTATTAGACATGAAGACTATAGTGACTTTGGTACAACAACTGATCCTAAAGTATCTTTCTTATGGGCTCCAACTGACAGTTTAAGTTTACGAGGCTCATATGGTACAGCCTTCAGAGCACCATCGTTGCACCAACTTGGATTAGGCAGAACCGATGAATCACCTAATCTTGTCGATACTGTTCGCTGTGAGGCTGTTGGTAATGTCAACAAGGCATGTGATCCACAAGAATATACTGCAATATTTGAAGGTAACCCTGATTTAGGGCCAGAAGAGTCAACGAGTTACAATGTCGGTGTTATTTATAACTTTACAGATAAGTTAAACCTTTCGGTCGATTATTATACTTACGAGATCGAAAATATTATCGATTCTGATACGCAGTTTGTATTTAGTAATTTTGGTGACGATCCTAACGTTGTAGAACGTCTTCCTTCGCAACTCCCTGGCGATCCTGGTGAAGTGGTAAGAATATTTGATTCATTTCAGAACATCGGTGATCTAGATACCTCTGGCTTAGATGTCGACGTAAGATATGGTTTAGATACAGGTATAGGACAATTTAACTTTTCCTATGTGCTAAATTATATTATTGAATACGAAGATAAACGCCCAGATGGTAATGGTGGTCAACGTATAGAAACTGAAGCAGGCGATTTTGAACAACCAGAGTTTCGCTGGACAGCTGGTATTGATTGGCTAAGCGGCACTGGTAATATTGGTGCTAACGCTGCGGTTAACTACATTGATGAATTTAAACAAGATGCCGCAGTACAACAGGTAGGCATGTCATCATTAGACGCTTTTGTTACTGTAGATGCAGCTATGAATTACTATGGTTTCGAAAATACTGTTTTAACATTAGGTGCTACTAACCTGCTTGATGAAGAACCGCCATTTGCTTATCATGACTTTATGGGCTTTGCGGTAAACGTGCATAGTGGTCAAGGGCAATTTGCATACTTTAGAGCTAGCTATAAATTTTAATAACTTAAGTTATTCTTTATAGTCTATTTAAAAGCCGAATAAACCTTGTTTATTCGGCTTTATTACATCCAAAATTCAACTAAAAAGTTCAATGATTAAGCAGACTCTAACCTGGCATAAGCTACTACCAACCATTTACTGCCATGCTCACTAAAGTTTACTTGAATACGGCTTTGCGCACCTGTGCCCTCAAAGTTAAGTACCACACCTTCACCAAACTTTTGATGTTTTACCTGTTGGCCTAATTTAAAGCCGGTATTTTCAAATGTTTCCATGGTAATGGTATTACTAAAACGGCCCGTTGTTTTCGGTTTAGCCGCTTGGTTTTTCATCCGCACTTCATCAATAAATTTATCTGGTATCTCTTTTAAAAATCGACTTTGGCGATGAAACTTTTCTTGCCCATATAAACGGCGAGTTTCTGCATGGGTTAGATATAATTTTTGCATGGCGCGGGTCATACCCACATAACACAGGCGGCGCTCTTCTTCTAAACGTACTAAGTCTTCACTCGATTGTTGTGACGGAAACATGCCCTCTTCCATACCAACAATAAATACCAGTGGAAACTCTAAGCCTTTGGCTGAATGCAGTGTCATTAACTGCACTGCTGACTCATACTCATCGGCCTGTGATTCACCCGCCTCAAGCGCTGCATGGGTTAAAAAGGCGGTTAATGGCGTAAGCTCTTCGGCATCTTCAGGAATAACTTCATAAGTTGAACAAGCAGAAACTAACTCATTTAAGTTTTCTATTCTTGCCGCTGCACGTTCGCCTTTTTCAGCTTGGTACATGGCTTTTAGGCCACTGTTTTGAATAGCGTTATTGGCTTGTTGATCTAAATCTAAATTGGCGGAATCATCTTCAAGTTGCACAATTAATTCAACAAAGGCTTTAATGGTTTTAGCACTTCGCCCTGATAATTCATCATGTTCAATCATGTGTATACAGGCATCCCACATAGTAAAACCTTGGCTACGCGCACAATCACGTACTTGGGCCAAGCTTTGATTGCCTATGCCTCGTGCAGGGGTATTAATAATACGTTCAAACGCAGCATCGTCATTACGATTATTGATTAAACGTAAATAAGCGAGTGCATCTTTAATTTCTTGGCGCTCGAAAAATCGTTGGCCACCGTAAATACGGTACGGTAACCTAGCCTGTAATAAGGCTTCTTCGAGTAAACGCGACTGGGCATTACTACGATACAATAACGCAACATCATCTAAGCTATTGCCATCTTCTAACCATTGTTTAATACGGCCAGAGATAAAGCGTGCTTCATCAATTTCATTAAAGGCGGTATAGAGCGATATTTTGTCGCCGTCTTTATCGTCGGTCCATAAATCTTTACCTAAGCGATTACTGTTATTTTCAATAAGGGCGTTGGCTGCATTTAGAATATTACCGGTAGAACGATAGTTTTGTTCAAGACGAATTGTTGTGGCATCAAAGTCATTTATAAAACGTTGAATGTTTTCAATTTTAGCACCGCGCCAGCCATAGATAGACTGATCATCATCACCTACGATCATGACATTACCGTGCTTAATACCCAGCATGTTTAGCCAAGCATATTGAATAGCATTGGTATCTTGGAATTCGTCCACCAATATACGACTAAAACGCTGCTGGTAATGTTCTAGCAAGATAGGATTGTGTAGCCAAAGCTCATGTGCGCGCAGTAATAATTCAGCAAAATCGACAAGCCCGGCGCGATCACAGGTTTCTTGATAGGTTTGATAAATTTTAACATAGGTTTGTTCGGTAACATCAAACTGGGTATCAATATGCTGGGGACGTAAGCCTTCATCTTTTTTACCATTGATGTAGTACATGGCTTGCTTTGCTGGCCACTTTTTCTCATCAAGTTGTAATGATTTAACAATGCGCTTAAGCATTCTTAACTGGTCATCTGAATCAAGCACCTGAAATTCTTGTGGTAGTTTGGCTTCTTTGAAATGCATGCGCAATAAACGATGCGCCAAACCATGGAAGGTACCAATCCACATACCTTTAGTGTTACCACCAATGGCTTGCTCAACACGGCCACGCATTTCTGCTGCAGCTTTATTGGTGAAGGTAACCGCTAAAACACTGTGCGGTGATACTTGTTCAACTTGCACAAGCCAAGCTATTCGGTGCACTAAAACTCGAGTTTTACCACTACCGGCGCCAGCCAATATCAACATATTTTTTGCGGGGGCGGCTACAGCTTCGCGCTGTTTATCGTTTAAAGAATCAAGTAACTCAGAAACATCCATAATGATTTTTTAGCTTTGCTCAGGGAAAAAAATTATACCGAGTATAACAAGCAATTTTGTCACTGTATGTAAAAACAGTAAAAAATTCTAATTGCACCCTAAACAACTAAATTATTTCAGTGTTTACTTGCTGTTAGGTTATATTTGATTATTAAAGTATTTTCCATTCGAGTCATCTAATTAGAAAAGAGGTTTAAGTTGTCTATAAATAAACAGCGCATTGGTTTGTTAGGTATTCCGTTTGATGATAATTCTTCCTTTGAAAGAGGCCCAGCTAAAGCACCGGCTTTGGTCCGTGAGGTTTTAACAAGTGGTTCATTAAATGCGGGTACTGAAAATGATATAGATCTGCTTAATAACCAAAAATGGATAGATTGTGATGATATTTTAATCGGCAGTAATGACTCGTTTGTGCAAACAATAGAGCAGCGATGCGATGAGTTACTGAGTCAAAATATTCGCTTATTAACTTTGGGAGGTGATCATAGTATTTCTTATCCACTACTTAGATCTTATGCTAAACGATTCCCAAAATTAACAATTCTACATTTTGATGCACATACCGATCTTTATGATTCGTTTAAAGGCAATAAACTATCGAATGCCTGTCCCTTCGCTCGCATAATGGAAGAGAATTTATGCGATAGACTGGTGCAAATGGGCATTAGAACACTTAACGAACATCAACGTCAGCAAGCTAAAAAATTTAATGTAGAGATCATTGAGATGAAAGATTGGCTGCCCGGCGAGGTGCCTTTACTTTCTGGTCCGGTATATATTTCTCTAGATATTGATGGCATTGATCCTGCTTTTGCTCCAGGAGTTTCGCATCGTGAACCGGGAGGTTTTAGTAGCAGAGAAGTTATTAACATTATTCATAAAATAGCAGGACCTGTTGTTGGTGCTGACATTGTTGAGTTTAATCCAAATAAAGATATCGACAACATGACGTCTCAGTTAATGGCAAAATTAGTAAAAGAAATTGCAGGAAAAATGATCGTTGGATTAGCGCTATAGACCGACTTTATTAATTATCACAACTGATCATGCAAGTTGGAAGGATTTGTATTCTGATATTGTTTAAATGCTTCTTAGAGTCACCTATTGCGTCAGGAGGCCCCTACATCTCGCTAATGCGCGTGTGGGATGACGTGCATGGATGCGCTAATATCGCGATGCCAAGGATGGCAAAGAGCTATAACGTTGCGCTTTTCAATATTTTGGGTGGACCATTAAAAAGGTGTAATTCTTGGTTTAGAATTACACCTTTTATTTTTCTTTATTAACATGCTACCTTCCTTTTAACTCTGCTGTCGTTGATACTTTCCTTTATTTTTTTTACTCGGATATAGATTTTCCATGATCTTTCCTCCTATGGTTTAACTTGGTAAAGTTAATAGTTCATTGCAGTAGTTGCGGGTTTAAGCTCTTTCTTTAGAGAAGCGATATTCAATGCTTTTAAGTTTTCCATTACAACATCATTCGCATCATACGATAGAGCCGCATTAAAATCAGAAAACGCATCGGCTTTACTGCCTAAAAAGTGATTCACAATACCACGATTGCTATAAGCAATTGATTTTAAG
The DNA here is from genome assembly GCA_040779355.1 of Colwelliaceae bacterium BS250. Classification (GTDB taxonomy): domain Bacteria; phylum Pseudomonadota; class Gammaproteobacteria; order Enterobacterales; family Alteromonadaceae; genus Thalassotalea_A. The sequence goes on from JBFONS010000013.1 coordinate 51,543, forward strand.
TAGCGAGTGTGGCGATAGTCATTGCCAGTAGCTTCAATATGAATTATTGCAGTAGAACAGGCTTTTTCAGCCACTTCATACTTACCCATTTTTAAATTCGCAACACATACACCCATCGCTTTATCGAAGGCATCTTCGCTAGTTAAACTTACGGCATTTAACCTTGCTAAGCTTTCAGTGTAATTGCCATCCAAAATGTGCTCAGTGCCTGGTGCGTTTTTAACAATGGCGATTTTAAACGCTGAACTTAAGTTATTATAGCTTGGCGCTGGTGTTTCATTTAAGTTAGCAAATGCACCTACGCTAGCGACGATAAACGTTGAAGCAAGTAGTGATTTGTACGTGAGTTTTTTAGTAAACATAGTCGTTCCTTAGTTAGTTAAGTTAATGTACTCATACCTTTTTTATGAGTACATGCTTACTTTAGATAACTAGAACGATGCTGACAAACGATCAAATTAAATCTAACAAGTGAATTTTTTTAACCCTTAGGCTTTTGTTGCGTGAGTTGCAGTTACCAAAGGTCGCAAAACGTTTCTTGGATCCAATCCGCAAACTTGTGCATCTCAGCAGAGTGATCTATGTCGTCGTGGCGTAATAAGAAATAACGGTCATTTGTCACAAGCTCTTCCTCAAAAAGGCGAACCAAGAATTGCTCTTGAAACCATGAGTGACTTATCGGCATAGGTATAAGTGCAATACCCATGCCCTGCTGCGCCGCTCTTGCCACACCAAACATACTATCGAATTGAATAATTTGTTTAGGATCGAAATCTGAAATGTCTGCCTTATCAGCCCATTGATGCCAAGCCCAAGGTCTGGATTGGTGCAATATAAGCGGTACTGTCTTTAATGCATCAAAACCTTCTGATGCCCATTTACGATAAAGGCGTTTATTGCACGCTGGTACATAACGAACAGGAAACAAATCGGTAATAATACTACCATTGGGCTTACCATTAGAGAGAACTACGGATAAATCTGCCGTAGTTGGTACTTTTAGTCCTGACTTAACGGTTTCAAGCTGTAGGTTAATTTCAGGGTTTGCATTAGTCCAGTCGCTTAACTTAGGAACGAATAACTCGCTCGCAAAAAATTCAGGTAAAGTAATTGTAATTGTTTTATTTTGCTGACTATTAGTAAAGTCCGCAATGGTTGATTCCAAATCGGTAATAATTGGTTGTATCGATTGATAAAATTGTTTACCCGCGGTGGTAAGCTCAATTGAACGTGTTTGACGTTTGAACAGTTCAATACCTAACTGTTCTTCTAATTGCTTAATTTGATGACTAACAGCTGAAGGCGTAAGAAAAAGTTGTCCTGCTGCGTGTTTAAAACTTAAACACTTTGCTGCAATACAAAAAGAGCGTAATCCGCGTATTGGTGTTTGAACGGCCATAGTAAATATAAATTCTCGAAATGAAGACAATAGTTATAAAGCAAACTCCAAGCCATGTTTTAATATACTATTTTAACATACTGTTTTAGAAAGATTAATTTCAAACGAAGTAAGAGTAATGTTATTTTTACGTGAACTGGTCGCACCAATAAAGTGCAATTTTCAAGATAAAAAAAAGGGCATCAAAAGATGCCCTATACAAAAATAACCAAATGATACTTTAAAAACTCTGGGGAAAGTTTGAAAGTGAGATCAGAATATCTAATTAACTTCGAACTGACAAACGAGAAGAATTTGTTTAATACGTTAAATTTATTAACCTATTACTAGTGTTATTTGTCCTATTAAGTTACTTTTTATATGAGTTAATCACAACAAGTACCATTTTCTTGAATGGGTGGACACTTTATAGTACCAAATGAACAATATACACAACAATCACCACTGAGAGGTTTAATTACTGCGTGACAGGCTGTGCACTCATAATAATACTGACATGCATCTGTAGGCATAACTTCTTTTTTGTTAAAGCCACACTTGGGACAGGTAATAACTGATTCTAAAATTATATTGCTCATCAAGTTCTCAATTTTATGGAATTACAATATTTATATAACGCCCGGTTAAAAGTAAATTCAAACAAATAAATTAAATATTGTTTACTCTTTCTCTGCAACACTGATTGGCTAAAATTATGTAGCGCAGCGAAACCAACGGTTACGTGTCCTTGTTTATTTTCTTGTTATAGCTCGTTTTATAAAGCCACTTGATATATATCTACTTTAAAACCACGAAAGACAGCAGATTTAATAAATTGAAAGCCGGTTCTATCTACCACTTTTACAGAGCTAATATTTGCTGACTCTATTAGTGCGTGTATAACTTTAAGTTTTAAGGTGTTTTTAGCAAAATTTAATACACCAAATGTAGATTCAATAGCATAACCTTTACCTTGTTGCTCTGTGGCAAGGCGATAGTTAATATGTATAACATCATCAGTATCCACTTCATGCTTATTAAGACCACACACACCAACAAACTCATTAGTTATAGAGTTATAAATTGCCCAATGCCCATAACCATTTAAGTCATACTGATTTTTGCAATTAGCTATATAATCATAAATCTGTTCTTCGCTGTGAACACCTACTGTCGAATATTGCATGACTATAGGGTCAGCTAACACTTTTGTTAGGTTTATAGCATCCTCATTTGTAATTTGACGAATACTTAACCTTTCAGTTTCAACAATAATCAACGTAAACTCCTGAGGTATAACGCCCCGTTAAGAGGCAAAAAAAGAGACAAAAAAATTGTTGGCTAAAATTAGCAACGAAGGAGTAAATAGCCAACTGACATTTGTCCTTTGAATGATTTGTTATGCCGAATTCTACTTATTTAGGCTTTTCTTCGTGCACCAGCATGTTCATAAATTTTGTAAACCGCCTTAGTCTGGTTTCGGGTTTTTTAGCACTTATCAATCCGTACGCGATAACATAACGACTCGATTTATTGAGAGTTTCAAAAAACGCTTTAACATTCGGCTTGCTCTCCAGTGCGGTTAGGAAATCTTCGGGCACTTCCATTTCACTTACAACATAGGCATTTTCCCAACGACCGTCCGCTTTTGCAGCACGAATATGCACAAGCCCTGACTCCATCATCCGGTCCTCACTTATCAAGCGTTCGGCATGCGCTGTGTTTCTTTTAGACCAGTTGCTTCGCGTTGTTCTTGGCGTGACCCGCTGGAGATAAGTTTGGTCATCGATTGACTTTTTGATGCCATCGATCCAGCCCCAACACAACATCTCAACCACCACATCATCCCAAGTCACGCTCGCAATTCCGGTCTTTTTTTTGAATATCTTCACCCACAATTCACTTTCAATGGCGTGATTTACTTTGAGCCATCGACCGAGTTCTTTAGGCGATGCAAAGGTCATGATTCTTGCGGGATTGGCTTCAGGCATAAAATGAAATTCTCTTCGGCATAACGCCCTGTTAAGGGGCAAAATTTAGGAGGCTAAAATGTTCAGGGATGAAAACAATAAACTGTATTTTGTCCCGCTTGAACAGCTTATAGTTGGACCGTTCCATTTATACGATTATAAAAACACTCTTTTGCATTTTGATAAGAATCTTTATCTCTAGGATACTTTGCATGTAATTCTTGCTTAAGCTGATTTAATTCTTTAATTAGCTCTATGTTACCTTGCATTACCTTAACAAAATTTAAGTGTTTTTCTACATTTACATCTCCAGATTGAAAAATATGTAAATGAACTTTTCTTTGTTTTTTAGCAAAGTACTCTCTTCCTGGAATACCGTATTCACCTTTATGAACATAACCAAGGTTAGTGATATTTTGCTTTAAACTAGAAACCTCTGATATATCTTTTACAATGCCCAACAGGTCAATGCAATCTTTCGCATACAATCCTGTTACCGCAGTGGAGCCAATATGAAAAACTTCAATGATCCCTTTATAACCAGAAATAATGGAATTTTTTTCTTTTTGAAACTCAGATTTCCATTCATCGTTGTGTGGATATAGATACATAACTAGAGAGTGCTCAAACGCATTGCTAAGACAAGAATAATGGTTGGCTATAATCGCGAAGCGATAGCCAACTTTTATTTTTTTTGCTTGAGCAACTTGTTATATTTGAACCAATAACTAAACAAACATAGCCTTTAATACGGATTCATATTCAGCAGGAATTACCCGCATTCCTAAAGCTTTAGTTTTATACCAACTAATAAAATCAGGATCAGTTATTGCTAATGGCGGGTCTAATAATTTTAGTTCGCCATCCTTTTCATATTTCACGGTGTTTTTATAATCAAATTTTCCGAGCCATTTACCACCGGCTTTTCGAAAGCATTCAGTACACTTGTAGCTATAAGCGAGTTTTAAAATATTTCTTCTACCCACCTTTTCTTTTGCAATTACGTAAACAGTCGCACCTTCTGATGCCAATTCTGCTTCATTCTTTTTGGTGGTGTACGAGAATGGCACTTTCCGAACTTCTTTATAGATGCTTGTTACAGGACCCTGTTCTTCTGAAAGATGCCCTACAATATAAGAACTCATAAATCCTCTCTAAAAATATAATCGTTTGATTAAGTGGAAAAATGCATGAAACATAGGATCATTACACCTTTGCACAGCATTTAAATTCGTAACGACAGTCTGTCATTACCGACCGTTTCTTGCTCTAAGCAGAAGTTTAGTATCCTTTACTTAAGCTTATCCTACTAATATTCATGGCATTGTCAATTAACAATAGATGGGAATTCATAGATCAACAATTATTACTCTTAGAGCAAAAAAAAGGGTTAGTGCAAGCACCAACCCTCATGATAAAAACAACGACAATAACGATTACCCGTTAATATTTAGCGGCTTTATCTTTCGCTGGCACTGCGGCCTTTATAAACGCTCTTAAATCATCATTAGACAGCTTTAAATCTTCATGACGTAAATACATCATATGACCACTTCTATAGCCTTTAAAACTTAAACGCTGCTTCATTTTACTGCTTGGGTCTAACTGCCACATAGTATATTTTGCATCAAAATAATTAGTCGCACCATCAAAATAACCAGATTGCACCATTACATTTAAATAAGGATTTTCAGCCATAGCTTTACGTAAGTTTTCACCGGTATTATTATTGGTTCTATCCCAAGGATGAACATTACCAAACATGTTATATTTAATGTCAGTTTTATAGTTTAACTCTTCACTCATGTAGTAATTAATCGCTGGTGTAAATGAATGCAACCAAGAAGAAAGTTCTGCTGAATAATCAGGGCTATCGCCAACATCTTGTTTATCAATACCTAAATAACGAGAATCAAGACGGCCAATAGTTTGTCCGCGCTCGCGTAATAACTCTTTCCAGAAATAACGGGGTGATACATCTAAATTAGACTTCAACACTTGATCAACACTTAACCCCGAATACTTCGCTACTTGTTCGGCAATTTTTTGCTTTTTATCAGTAGCGATAAAGCCACCCATCGCAAGTGCTGGTAAGTATTCATTAATGGTAAACTGTTCAACTTCAGGCAATAGTTCTGCTAAGTCTTTACTTTGTAAATCACTATCTAGGGCTTTATGGTACCAAGCAGCGGCGGCAAAATAAGGTAAACGGTTCGCGGCTTTAACAGGACCATTGCGTTCAATACCAATATCAGTAGGAGACACTAATATCACGCCATTTAAATACATCCACTGGCGGTCTTGCAATTCTAATGCTAATCCTGAAACCCGAGTGGTACCGTAACTTTCTCCAATTAAGAATTTAGGTGAACGCCAGCGATCATTGCGAGTGACAAAGGTATTTAACCACTCTGCTAAATATTTAACATCGGCATTAACACCAAAGAACATTTTTTTCTGTTCTTCTTTGGTTGGCATTTTGCCTTCACTATTTTTTAATACTCGTGAGTAGCCAGTATTCACTGGATTTACATAAACAATATCAGCGGTGTCTAATACTGAATATGGGTTGGTTTTAACGCCATACGGTTGTAATGGGTAACCTTCGTTATCAATGTTTAATACGCGCGGTCCGGTATAGGCTACATGCATCCATACTGACGCAGAGCCTGGGCCACCATTAAATGAGATCAGCAAAGGACGACTGGCTCTGTCTTTTACATTGTCACGTTGATAGTAAGTGTAATGTAACGCGGCAACTGCTTCGCCCGTTTCATTCCATACAGGCTGAGTACCCGCAGTGGCTGTGTATGAAAATTTTTCACCATACACTTTAGTTTTGTGCTGAGTGACCACTTGATGGTCAATGTCTAACTTACGACTGTTATCAGTGTCATCAGCCACAGATACAAATGACATAGAGCAGAGCAATAAGCCATTTAACATTAATTTTTTCATTAGATCCCTTGAGCTATAGGTAAGCATGTATTCTTGATAATTATATTAGATGTGTGAACTAGTGCAAGTTCAATGGTTTTACGATGAGTCGGTGTATTAAACCGTTGAATCACTTAGCTGTTTACAAAGCAGGTCACTAAACAAAAATAGCTAATTGCTCAACATTATCAAATTCAGCATTTGGGAGTACTTTCAATGCTTTCTTAGTAATTGCAAACTCGCCATTGTTAATCCAAATGGTTTGGCAACCCGCCGATAATGCGCCATAAATATCGGCATGAGTACAATCACCAATATGCAGTAACTCATGCGGTTCAATATGTAATTGCTGACAAGCTTGCTTGAACATATCATCTTTTGGTTTTTGCAAATTACCATTACCAGCAAAGTAGGTATGGGTAAAATAACTGCTTAGCCCTATTTCTTCGATACTGACATTACCATTCGATATAGCAACCAATGGAAATTTATTACTTAACTTGGCAAGTAATTGTTTAACACTATTAGAGACTTGTAAGTTATTACGGTGTGCTAAAAAATGATCAAATGCGGCGCTTGCTTTCGCCTTAGCGTCAATAGCGGAATAACCTAAATGTTGGATACCCGATTGCATACACGCCAAACGTAAGGCCGTAACATCATGGCATAATTCAGGTTGATTGGTTAAGCAGACATCACGCTGTTGCCACCAAAAATCAGGGCCAAGCGCAGCGCACTCTGGTGCTGATTCAATCAGATGATGCTGTAACTCTTGTTCGGCTTTGGTTATGACCGGATGGTTATCATATAAGGTGTCATCTAAATCAAAGCTTATTGCTTTAAAAGATGACAGCCTTCGATAAAAACGCACGTTAGAATCCCACTTTTTTCAATTGCTGTACTAATAGCATAGCAACTAATGTGCGAAATTGGTTTAAAAGTAATGTATCCATTGCCGGATTGAAGTGTTCAGCATCATTTGAGCTAATGGCAACAAAGCCTAAACAGCTATCGCCATCGCTTAATTGAATTAATACCACTGAACCAACTTCTTGGTCGGCAAAAATCTGCTCTTTTTCAGCTTGCTGTAAACGGCCAAAGTAGTAATCATTTTTATCAAAACGTTTGTCGATGACACTGCTGCAATCAGTTTTAACAATAGCGTCATGACCAATGGCAAAATCAGATCCTGTCACTTGTTCAGTTAAATATAATTTAAACGATGCTAAATTAAGTAATTGCGTAGTTGTTTGTGATAAACAATCTAAAAATAACGAGAGGTTTTTACTTTCGATTAAATTTAAATATAAGTCATTATATACTGAGAATAAACGCTCATTATAATTTGCTACCGTTAATAGAGCGGTAATTTCTTCTTCTAATAAGTGTATTTTTTGACGTTGAAGTTGTTGCTGACGTTCAACCAACGAAACGACTCCGCGGTTATTATCAGCAAAACGCAAAGACGTAACTAATTGGCTATTATTAGTGAAAAAATCTGGGTTGCTCAATAAGTAATCACTTACTAACTCTTCAGTTAACAAGTTATGTTCGCCATCAAGTACAGGGGTTAATATTTTACTGTCAGTCATATTTCTATTTGTCCATCAAATACGTGTTCGGCAGGTCCTGTCATTTTGACTGGATGTCCTGGCCCTTTCCAATAAATTTTAAGTTTGCCACCGGGTAGCTCTACCGTGACATTATTGGCTAACTTCTTTTGAGTAATACCTACTGCAACTGCACCACAGGCGCCACTACCGCAAGCTAAAGTTTCTGCTGCGCCTCGTTCAAATACCCGAAGTTTAATATACTTTGGTGAAACAACTTCCATAAAACCAACATTAGCACCTTCAGGAAAACGTTCATGAGTAGCTAACTCTCGCCCTATATTATCAACATCGGCATCGGCAACACTATCAACGGTTAATACGCAGTGCGGATTACCCATCGACACAGTGCCACATAACACCGTATGTTCACCGGCACGCATAATGTAAGTGCCTTCAACTTTTTGTGCTTGAAAGGGTATTTTACTTGGCTCAAATTGTGGAATAGGCATAGTGACTGTGATTTGTTCGTCACGTTCTATATGTAGCGTCATTTTACCCGAGCTGGTTGACACTTTAACTTTGTTCTTATTGGTTAAACCTTTCATTTTAACAAAGCGAGCAAAACAGCGTGCGCCATTACCACATTGGCTAACTTCACTACCATCGGCATTATAAATACGATAATGAAAATCTAAATCTGGATCATAAGGCGGTTCAACCACAAGTAATTGGTCGAAGCCAACACCAAAATTACGATCGGCTAACTTACGAATTTGCTCATTCGATAAATAAACATTTTGGGTGACGTTATCTAATACTAAGAAGTCGTTACCTAAGCCGTGCATTTTGGAAAAATTCATTAACATATGTTGTTTTTAACTCTTTAGTTGCTGTTGTACTACTCTAACTAACCTGAAAACTCAGTTGATAAATCAGTGCTATGGTAATACAGCTTCACCTTGCCATAATGATTCAATAGTTTCACGTGCACGAATAATATGTGACTGCTCACCATCCACCATAATTTCAGCAACGCGTGGGCGCGAGTTATAGTTAGAGCTCATCGTAAATCCATAAGCACCCGCACTGCGTATTGCTAACAAATCACCAGCGGCAATCGCTAAATCACGATTTTTACCTAAAAAATCACCGGTCTCACATATTGGGCCAACGACATCATAATTATGAGTTTCAGCCTCATGATTAACTTCAACCGGTACTATGTTTTGCCATGCTTGATATAACGCAGGACGAATTAAATCGTTCATTGCAGCGTCAACAATAGCAAAGTGTTTATCTTGATTGGTTTTTAAGAATTCAACTTCAGTAACCAAAATACCCGCATTCGCCATGATGGCACGACCTGGCTCATAAATAAGTTCAAGATCATAACCTTGCATTTTATCGGCAATGGCTTTTGCATATTCACTTGGATGAGGTGGCTCTTCGCCCTGATATGGTACGCCTAAGCCGCCGCCAACATCTAAATGACGTAAGTTAATACCAACATCTTTAAGCTTATCAACGAGTACTAACACTCTATCGAGTGCATCTAAAAAAGGCTTAACTTCAGTAAGTTGAGAGCCAATATGACAATCTACGCCATTTACTGATAAATGCGACATAGCTGCAGCTTTTTGATAAATAGCCACCGCTTCATCAATTGGAATACCGAACTTATTATCTTTTAAGCCAGTAGATATATATGGATGTGTACCCGCATCTACATCTGGATTAACACGCATAGAAATAGGGGCAATTTTACCCATAGCTTTCGCCACATCATTAATACGAGTGAGCTCAGCCTCAGATTCAACATTAAAACAGTGAATACCTTGCTCTAATGCATACTGGATTTCATCAACTTTTTTACCAACACCCGAAAACACCACTTTTTTAGGATCGCCACCGGCTTCAATCACACGAGCTAATTCGCCTTTAGAGACAATATCAAATCCAGAACCTAAACGAGCCAGTACATTTAAAATAGCAATGTTAGAACTGGCTTTTACCGCATAACAAATTAAATGTTTCATCTCTTTCGCTGCGTCGTCAAACGCATGCCAATGGCGCTCAATAGTAGCGCGTGAATACACATACAAAGGCGTGCCATAAGTATTAGCAAGTTCGGTTACTGAACATTGTTCAGCAAATAAAGAATCATTTTGACGGTTAAAAAAGTCCACTTCAGCTTCCAAATATTTCGATTTAAATGTAATTGATTATTGTTTTTTTCTAAGTAACTATGGTTGAGCTGGTTTGCTTGGCTCGGCTTGTTCAGCATCTTGCTGCACTTCATTTTCAGGCGCAGCTTCACTTTCATAAAGCGGCCCTTTTTGGCCACAACCAAGGGTTGTAGCAAGCGCAGCAGATAATATAACAATGAACAGTTTTTTATTAAGCATTTTATTGATCGCATTGTTTCGCAAGTAGCATTATAATCGCATGCACAACAGTAAATACCAAGTTGTTGCCAACATTTATTACAAGAAATTTGGTTTTTATAAAGAAACCAATTTAAAAAGGGTGAAAAATGAACGATAGTCAATATAATCAAATTGCTGAAGACCTATTATTAGCAGTAGAAGAAGGCATTGAAGATTGTGGTGTAGACATTGATTTTGAAGGGGTTGGCGGTTTATTAACATTGACGTTTATTAGTGGCACTAAAATTATATTAAATAAACAAGCGCCACTACAGGAAGTATGGGTAGCAACTAAATTTAATGGCCACCATTTTGCTTATCAAAACGAGCAATGGATAGATAAACGCAGCGGTGAAGAATTTTGGCAATTTATATCTGCCGCCGTTAGCACTCAAGCAGACAGCGCTATTAGTTTAGCGCCTTAATAACGCTAAACACCTAAAACCAAATACAATATTAAATAAAGATTAATATACTAAACGCATAGCACACTGAGACATTCATGACTGAACAAACGCTAAGAATAGCGACTCGAAAAAGCGCCCTTGCTTTATGGCAAGCTGAATTTGTAAAAGCTCGACTTGAGCATTTTCATCCACAACTTACCGTAGAGTTAGTGCCGATGGTAACCAAAGGCGATATTATTTTAGATTCGCCATTGTCAAAAGTTGGCGGCAAAGGCTTATTCGTTAAAGAACTCGAAGTTGCGATGTTAGAAGACCGTGCAGATATTGCCGTGCATTCAATGAAAGATGTTCCGGTTGAATTTCCACAAGGCTTAGGCTTAGAAATTATTTGTGAACGCGAAGACCCGCGTGATGCATTTGTATCAAATACCATTAATAGTTTAAGTGAACTTCCACAAGGCGCCATTGTTGGCACGTCGAGCTTACGCCGCCAGTGTCAAATTAAAGCATTGCGTCCAGATTTAGAAATTCGAGATTTACGCGGTAATGTTAATACTCGATTAGCAAAATTAGATGATGGCCAATACGATGCCATTATATTAGCCGCTGCTGGGTTAATTCGTTTAGAAATGCCTGAACGTATTCGCGAATTTATCGAACCAGAAGTTATGCTACCCGCTAATGGCCAAGGGGCTGTTGGTATTGAATGTAGAATCGATGATGAACGTGTTAAAGCATTATTAGCCCCACTAGAGCATCAAACAACACGTGTACGAGTAATCGCTGAACGCGCAATGAATCGAGCCTTACAAGGCGGTTGTCAGGTGCCCATTGGCAGCTATGCAACAATTACTGGTGAACAATTACACCTACGCGGTTTAGTTGGCGCAATCGACGGCAGCACTATATTGCACAGTGAAATTTCTGGTCATATTAATGATGCCGATGATCTGGGTAAAACTTTAGCTGATCAACTTTTAGCGCAAGGCGCTGACGTTATTTTAAAACAGGTATATGAGCAACAATAAACTCAATATTTTACTCACCAGACCATTAGAAAAGTCTCAAAAATTAGCTAAAGAATTACAACCTTTGGCTAATAATATTGAGATAACACCTCTGTTCGCCTATCAAAAGGGAATAAATCATTCCCTTTTAAAACAACAAATTAACGATTTCAAACCACAAATAATCATTTTTATTAGCCAAGCCGCGGTTAAATTTAGTTTAGAAACAATAACAGCTGACGTGCTCAACCATGGCGCCTTGATTATTGCGGTGGGTGACACGACCAAAGCAGCATTAACAATTGCTGGCATAGATAATATTATTGTCCCAAGTGCACACACCAGCGAAGGCATGTTAGCGTTAACGCAATTGCAAGATGTTGCCGATAAAAGCATTTTAATTGTGCGTGGCGATGGTGGCCGAGAAACATTAAAACAACAACTTCAGCATCGCGGCGCAAATGTTGCCTATAATGAAGTATATAAGCGTCAATGGTTAGCGCTTAATAGACAACAAACCATTGAAAAATGGCGCAAAGTACAAATAAATTGTATTGTGGTAACCAGTAATGAGTTATTACACAAAACACTAGAATTAACCAAGCAAGAGCATTGGCTCAAGCAATGTCTATGGATAGTCGCTAGTGCGCGTATTGCCGAGCAAGCTATGAGTAGTGGCATAACGCGGGTATATAACGCCGACGGTGCCAACAATGCAAAAATATACCAAGCCGTAGCAACGGTAACAAGATCAATGGAAGTAGATTATGACTGATAAAGATAACAACAAAAGCACGGATAAAACTGCAGATACAGATAATACTGCATCAAGCAAAGCATCTACTTCAACAGACGTTAAACTAACGCCAGCGCAAGCCACTAAAATTGCGGCGCAAGCTAAACAAAATAGTGCAAAAACGACCGCTACTGATGCAAAAACAACAGCAGGCAAATCAGCACCTGAGCCAAGCCAAAGCCGCGGCAGTAACAAACCACCAATAAGCAATCGAGGTACTGCGGCATCTACGGGTAAGCAAAAGTTGTCAAAAACAGCGGTATTAGCCTTGTTACTTGCCTTAGGTGCAGGCGCTGGAGTTGGCGGCCATTATTGGTGGCAGCAGCAACAAACAGAATTATTAGAGCAACGCGTTAATGCCGGTATGGCCGCGAATATCAAGCAACTTGATAAGCACTTACAAAAACAAATTAGTTTATTACAGTCCCAAGCAGAGCAACGCGCCAGTGCCATGATAAAAGGCGTAGAAGAACGCAGTGCTAGCCGCATTAGCGTGTTAGAACAAGAAATTAAGCTCATCCTTGATAGACAACCAAACAACTGGCAAATCACTGAAGCTGAATACTTAATCCGCATGGCTGGACGAGTGTTATGGTTAGAAAAAGATGTAAAAACTGCCATCGCATTAATTACCGATGCCGATACTCGCTTGCGTGATTTGAAAGATCCTAGACTGTTATCAATTCGCCAATTAATTCATCAAGATATTGAACAACTAAAATTATTACCCACCCTTGAAAGTGATGAGATCATTTTAAGCTTTATGGGACTTGCTAAACAAATTGAGCAACTACCTCTTGCATCAGTACAATTACCAGAAGAAGCGGAAATTCAAGAAAGTAATGCGCTATCATCTGACGTAAATGACTGGCAAGCAAACCTAGCGAAATCTTGGTATAAATTTAAAGAAGAATTTATAACTATTCGTCGCAGAACAGGTAATGTTGAACCTTTAATGGAGCCGCAATTCCAACAAAATTTATACAACAATTTAGACCTTAAAATTCAACAAGCGCAATGGGCAGTGAGCCAACGTGACACCCAACTATATAAAGCCTCGGTGACCAACATTCAGCAATGGTTAAGTGTTTACTTTGATATGACTTCAATAAAAACTCAGCAGTTTAATGCGCGTTTAAGCGAATTAAAAGTGATACCAGTAACCGTTGAATATCCACAAAACTTAGCTTCACAACAGGCGCTACAAAAACTATTAAATAACAATAAAAGCAACGGTAGCGCTGAACCAAAAGCACCTAAAAAACAACTCGGTGGCGTGAAACCTCAAAAACCAGCAGATATTGACAAACCAACGGCCACTGAAGCAGTAACTAAACCCTTACCGACAGTTGATAAGCCAGAAATATCAACGGAGGGTAAAGCATGATCCGCACTTTAGTTAAATTCCTGGCATTATTGTTATTAATTGCCATGGCACCGCTATTAATTGATGAAAAAGGTTACATATTAATCGCTATGGGCGAGTTTACTTACGAATTAACCGTAGTAAGTGCCTTATTCATATTAGTTATACTGGCATTTTTATTGGCATTATTATTTTGGGGCGCACGCATAGGCTTTAAAATCAGCTCTAAAACTTGGCGTAAAATGGCCTTCACCAATAAAGCTAAAGCCAAACAACAATTCCAACAAGCGCTTGCTGCTTACTTGCTCGAAGATTATCCAAAAGCTGAAGAACTTATGGCTAAATGTGCAGAAAGTTCTGAGCTGGCAAACAGTGCTTGGTTAATTGCAGCATTTGCAGCACATAAACAAGGTTTAACCGCCAACACAGAAAATTACTTACAACTGATCAACGAGCATCCGCAAGCGCAGCATAACTTTAGTTTTGAAACATTGTTAGCAGCCGGTAAACTTAACTTAGCGGATCAACAATTTAGCAACACGCGTGTGCTGTTGGACAATAATCATAAGCTTTTAGCTCATGATGCAAGATTAAGCGGATTAGAAATTGAGCTTTGCTTGCATGAACAAAACTTTGAAAAAGCTATCGAGCTTTTAAAAAGTATTAATAAAGATAAAACCCTCGCTACAAATACCGTTTCACAATGGCAGTTGCAGGCATTTTCGGGTTATTTTGAGCATCTAGTAAAAAGCGAAAGCATAAGCAGTGTGACTAAATATTTTAAAGCATTAAGTCGTAAAGAGCGTCAAAATGAAGGCATGATTTTAGCCTATGCTAATAGTTTAAATACTCATGGTTTAACAGATCAATTAGAAGAATTAGTCTTACCATTCATTAAGAAAGATGCGTCACCAACATTTATTAATATGTTGAAATCGCTATCGATTAAAAATAGTCAGCACTTAATTGCTAACATTCAAAAAATACTGCAAAAACAGTCTGACAATGTATTGTGGCTTAGTGCATTGGCGCATTTATGTGCTGCGAACAATGAACATGATAAAGCGCAAAAAGCGTTTGTCACACTATTAAAATTACAACAAAATCCGGATGATTTAAAACGCTATGCCGAGCTGCTAGAAACAATGGGCGAGCATCAGCAAGCAAATAGGGTTTATCAAGAGTTGTTAACCAACAGAGCTCTGTAACACTGCGCTCTAAGTTAATCGCGGTATTAGTGAAGGAGCTCTTAATTAAGGGAGCTCCTAATTAAGGGAGCTCTAAATTAACGGTGCACTCAAGTACCAGTAAGCTGCAATTCAATAAAAAACCTAGTGCCTAGTACAATCCATTTTGTCTAAGTAAAAATAAACCCTAACAGCCGGTACCTGATCAGATGAAACGTTTCTTTAATTTAAGCTCTAGCTTGTTATTCACTATGTTCTGCATGAGTTTCTCTATAAAGGCAGCACCCGCTAAATTTATATTAGAGCAAAATCCGAATATCGGACAAATGCAATTATTTAAAACCAGTAATTTATGCCAAGTAGCAAATAACACCCAAAAATATATCGCTCATAACAGTGATACTAATAATGAAGGTGCGGTGCCACCACCGCTGAAGTTACTTGTAAAAAGTGACATCACAGAACAGATGGTCAATGATACTCTTGATTTTATTTGTACGACTTATCGACATGATGTACGTAATAAACAAAACAGTCGTTTACAAGATAGTCAGTTTTTAAAAGCTAACTTCAACTTTTACCGTTGGCATGCCGATAGCGATAAAGCGAATGATATCGCGCAAAAAAGTACTAACGAGATTAAAAGTCGACTGTTAACAAACATCCCTGAACAACAGCTGTTTATTACTAAATATTACACCAAGTTATTAACCGCAAGCTCGGTTAAAACACCGCAATATAATCAAGCGTTATATGCATTACCCTTTGATGAGAAAGATTTATCACTGGTTCAAGCTGAGTTAAAAAAATCACAATTAACCCGTTTTAAATATACTCGCCAACAAATTATTGACGGCGCTCTGGTGCAACAAAAATTAGCCGAACCACTTATTTGGTTAACTGAAGCTGGCTTACATGATGTGTTATTGCAAGGTACCGGAGTATTAAATGTTGACGGTAAAACACGATATTTTAATGTCCATCGCAATAATGGCATTAGCTATGACTACAGTATTGGTAAAACAGCACAAGCCCGCTATTGGTATTTTGCGGAAGTACCTTCAATAATGGGTTACGGCTCGGAAATTGGTAATAAAATTGAAATAAAACCACACGTTACATTTGCTGGTAATATTGAGCAATTAGGCTTAGGTAAGTTGATCATGATTAATTATCTAAATAATGGCCATTCTGTTAGCCAAATGGGTATTTTGGCCGATACGGGTGGCGCTTTTGATAATAATTTATTCCAGTTAGATTTTTTAACCGACAGTTATTATGGTTGGGATGATTATCACCAAGCAAATAAGCACTTGCCTGATTATGCGAACACTTGGATCATGATCAAAAAATAACAGCTAATATTGCGC
Organism: Colwelliaceae bacterium BS250; assembly: GCA_040779355.1. Classification (GTDB taxonomy): domain Bacteria; phylum Pseudomonadota; class Gammaproteobacteria; order Enterobacterales; family Alteromonadaceae; genus Thalassotalea_A. The sequence goes on from JBFONS010000013.1 coordinate 67,940, forward strand.
AATTAGGTTTATACACTAGCCACTACTAAGTACTTGCATAAAAATAACAGCTACTCTGGCAATAACTGTTATTTTACGCAGATTAATACTACTCTTCTGCGCCTCCGCTAGTGCTTTTATCTGTCACGGCAAATATCGGTTCCGGTTGATCCATACTCCATTGCCACAACCAACTACCTTGTTGTTTAACTCTACTCACATCACGAGCCAATATCCAACCCTCAGCAACACTCTTAAGTGTCATTTTATTAACATGATTTAAGTACGATTTTTTATCCGCATAACGATTTAGAATACGCGATTTAGGCCATTTTTTAACGCCGCCACGAAAATTCATTATTTCATTACTGGCGAACTTATTATGTCTTAACATCCATGGAAAAAACGTCGCAATAGGGGCTTTAACTAACGGATGTTTAATACCAGAAATTTCATGGCCATTATTATCAACTTTAGGCACTGGCGGGATAATTTCCGCTAAAATAACCGGCGGTTGATTTTTAATAATGCCTGCATCCCAAGTGTCACCATAATCAATTTCATAGGCCGTATGTGGCTTAAATGGTTTTTCCATATTCAACCATTTAGGTAATTGAAAATGGGAGAAGTTAGTTAATGTTTGGTCATAATATTTTGGGTAATTACTCTTCGGCGGGCTAATATCATCAACTACCCAGTTACTCATATGCGATAACAAGGCACGTAGGTGCAACTTAAAATTTAATGGATTACCTTGAAATAAACCTTCACTCTCATTGATAGTGACCATATTTTTAGTCTGTTCAACAAAGTGCTGGGCAGAGGCAATATGATAAATACGTTCGTTTGCTAGCGGCGCAATATCATAGATATCATGACTGTGGATCAGTCCAGCTGCACGTCCCCAATACTCGTAACCGGTATTGGTGTAAAATATTTTCGGATAAAAATCTTGATGATGACGCTTTAATAAACCAAGTTTTTTATTGGTTATAGCGGAGCGCACCCTAGCACTGGTGAATGGAAATACATCGGTCGGATAATAAAAAGCTGACATGCGATGTGCGTCTCGAGATGGTTGCGCAAATCTATGGTTAAAGCTGCCGCGCCCAGCACCCGCAGTATGGATATACATACCATCAAAAGCTTTTAGGCCGAGTTCAGTTTCATTAAAACCTTGGTATAAAAAATGCCGTAAAAAACGTCCGGTTTGTGACACACCAAAAGCGATAGTTTTCGATACTTGATAAGGATTATTTGCTGATTTTACATATTCAGCAGTATCTCGAATAATCGCTAAACCTAAACCAATAACCATAGGGTCTTTAGCTGGATAAACTAATTCATAAACGCCAGGTTGAAAATCACCGGCAATCATTTTGCCGTCTGAACTAAACTGCCATTTTGATCTTGGTACAATAGAGCGTAAATTATCACGGCCCATGCGCTTAGTTAACCAAGCATCGCTTTGCTTATCAAAATCAACCGGGTAGATGGTTTCAATATTATCATGATGAGCCAGGCTTAATAGTGATTTGCTCGAATCAAGGGTCCAATCACTGCGAGCATAACCAGTAATGCCAGCAACTCGAGGTAAAGTAGCATGCATAGTGTCGTTGTTTTTAGGCACATCGCCTTGCCAACCAACCCATATAAGTGACAAACCTAATTCTTGTATTAAACCATCACCCATAGCAGAAAGTTGATTACTGCTATTATCACCTAAATTAAAATAACGCAGCGCCGCTTTAGAGCCGCGATTACTCACTTCAACTAAGGCACCTTTGCGTAATTTCGGATCTTGATGTTGAATGATAAAAAAATTAGCCTTTGCCTCAACCATACCTTTGCCATTACGAGGTGCTTTATCTAAATCGACAATGACTTGGTTGGCCGCTGATTTGGGGTCAAATGCAAAGTTAAACTCGCCAGAAATGGCCTCCAACTTAATACCTTTAATGGTAAATGTCTTGGTCGATGTAACAGTTTGAGAGACCAAAGCAGCATTAGCATTAGCGCTAAATAGGATAGCTAGGGTGCACAACAGGAAATATTTAATTTTATCCATAACGAGTTTTATTATTATAAAAATGAAGTTGTTTATAATCTTACTCTCGAAACCTATAATTGCAAGTAAGTGACTAATTTATAGTAAAAATTTTAGACAATAAAAAAGGTAGGCTTATTATAAATAACAAACGCTACCAAAAGGGTATTGCGGGGGAAAAATTTTGGTCTATCGACAATCTAAATAGATAGTCGACTTGTAACATTATTCGTTATTGTTCATTTTCTTCACAAAGTAATAAACATAAAAACAAGCAATTGCTAATAAAACGGCTAAACCGCCAGCAGAAAATAATACAATAGGGTCTGATAATAATACGCTTAAATTGTCCATGTGATACTCCTAACCTGTGTTTTCTATAGAGTAAACCTCTCACATGTTAACTTTCTGATCTGGATCAAACCAAGTAAACAAACTGTAATATTATTGGCACTTTATTTAATTAACGATCGCGTTATTACGTTATTAATCACTTTTTGCTGGCCATTCATACCACCGAGTGTGATCAAGCTCCTTTCATATATGAGTAAACCACGATGATCCATACTAGGTTCAACGCCTAATGAAACAACACGCCATTGCTTGGTGTTAATATCAAAAACCCAAGCCTGTGCAGTGGCTGGCGCCGGCACGCCGTCGTAACCCATGCCATTATAATTATATGGATTAGTAGAGCCGGCGAGCATCACAATATCACCTGCAACCTCAGCGGCAGCCATACGATAACGAGCACCTTCATTTGGATTATTAACATTGGGGTGATCAACTTTTTGCCAATCAATAGCAAGTATGTTGTTAGGATCGATTAAACCAAGTAAACATTGCGCCACTTCAGCGTAAGTACGTCTAGCTAAACGCTGAGGAACAACACTTACGCCGTCACACACTAAGATTGAATTACCACTAAGAGCCGCCGCATGTCCAAATACAGGGACACCTAAAAATGGTGATGCTTGTGCCCAAGTACCCATTTTAATATCATAAACTTGAACTAAATTAACATTACCGGCGTTATGCCAACCACTTACTAGGTATATATAGCGTTGCTGATATACCAGCGCTACTGAGTCATCAACGGGTACTGGCATACTCGCTAGCTTTAAATATTCATCATTAACGACATCGTATCTATATACGTCGGGGGTTGATATTTCTTGATGATGCTTGTCAACGGTATAGCCACCAAATATATAAGCGAACTCCCCTACACCAACAGCCACAGATGCAAGGCGACCTTTTAAAGCAAGCGTACTTGGTACTGGCGTTTTAACACGCCATTGTTGCTCACCAACGTTTAATGCCCAGACTTTATTATGCACATCTTGATAGCTTTTATTGACGCCCAGGCCCATAAAGCTCAGCAAATAATCACCGTTTTTTGTCTGTACTTGCGCAACCGCATTATTTGTTACCGGCTCAGGTAAATTAGGCAGTGTTTGCGCTGACACAGTGCAAACACTGCCTAGAATAAATGTAAAAATGAGTTTAAATTTAATGTTCATCATATTCTCGATTATCATGTGTGATAAACAAAAACAGGGCATAAAGCCCTGTTTTTTTGTTTAATTATGGTTCATGGCGCTTAACGCGACAAAAATTTATGAATGCATAATACTTTGTAATACGTCAGCATCAAGTAGATGCACTATTGTGTGCTCTAAGTCGGCAAGCTTCTCGGTAACCACAAAGCAGCCGTTATCATCCGATTCAATATAGCCATATTCACGCAGCGCATTAACAATAGCTGCCTGGGCTTTTTTATCGATAAACTCTGGCGCATTGATGTTGTGCAACTTTGATAAACGTTGTGCAAGTGTTTTGGTATCAGCACCTAAATCAGAACGACTCACTGGTGCTAATTGCTTAATGAGCTTAATGCTGATGGCATAACGTTGTACGGTTTCATTCACACAGGCTGACATTAAATTAAGCATAAAGGCCTGCTCACCTTCTTCAATAATTGACCAATAACCGGCTTTACTCTGCTTAACAATATGGTGTGCACTAAGTGATGATAAAATAGCAGTAACTTGCACCGTAATTTCGGCTTCATCTTGCCACAAAAATAACTCGTTTTTCATTAACTGAGTCATTTGTAAAACTTTTGCACTAATTTCAGTGCTATCAAGTTTGTCATATTTTTTTAATAGTCGACACACTAAAGACGGTAACATATAGGTATGTAATACATTATTACGGTAATAGCCCATCTCTAGAGCGGCATTGTCGGTAAGAGAAATAATTTGCCCTAAATTATCATCTATGACATCAACTTTATTCAGCCTAATAACCGCATCAACAAGCTCTTTGCCGTTTTCAACTGGAATATGAATATCATTACTGTAAGGTGCCTCACGTTGGATCATTAAGAAGAAGTCTAATTGCTCTTCTAATTCTTTACGTGTTAGTGCGTGATTTTCTGCCGATAATAAAATTAATGCGGTAAGCGTCACCGAGTTAAGTGCTGCCGCTTTATTAATGCCTGTCATCACTTGATCAGCCATAGTATTTACCACTGGGCTGAGCCATTGTGGTTTAGGCGGATCAATAGGGTCAATGCTATCTTTCCAGTCAGGTACTTGCTCTGTTAAGAAATCATTAATGTTAATTGGCTCACCAAAGGTCACAAAACCTTTGCCGTAGTTGCGTAATTTACGAATTGCTTTAACCACACCAAAAATAGATTCTTTTTGTTTCGAGCTGCCTTTTAGTTCTTTATGATAACTGGCAACTTCCATTACGTGTTCATAACCTAAATAAACAGGCACTAATGTTAAAGGTCGATCGATGCCTTTGAGCATACTTTGTACCGTCATCGCTAGCATGCCAGTTTTTGGCGCTAACAATCGACCGGTTCGACTACGACCACCTTCAGTGTAGTATTTAACCGAATAGCCACGTTCAAATAATAAGCCTAAGTACTCTCTAAAAATAGTGGCATATAAACGATTACCACGGAAACTACGACGTAAGAAAAACGCTCCGGCTTTTCTGAATATAGGACCAGCAGGCCAAAAATTTAGGTTAATACCGGCAGCTATTCTTGGTGTTACTAAGCCTTGTTGATAAATAATATAGGTAAGTAACAAGTAATCCATGTGCGAGCGATGACAAGGCACATATATAATTTCATGACCTTCATGTGATAGTTCACGTAATCTATCAGCATTTTTTACTTCGATGCCATCGTATAAACGATTCCATAACCAACGCAAAATACGTTCGCCCAAGCGAATGGTCGTATCGCGATAATCGGCGGCAATTTCCTTCATTAAGGCTAATGCTTGCTGCTTAATTTCAGCTTCTGATTTACCCTTAGATTTTGCCTCATCTTTGATTAAACGCTTTATAGATGCGGTGGCAAACAGTGCGGTAAACATTTGCTGACGATCCATTAAACGCGGACCTGTTGCGGCAATTGTTTGACGATGAAAGTGAAAACGCGCCATACGAATTAATTTATGTGCTGCCACTTCATCACTGCCTTGAGTTGCAACAACTTCACGAAATGACACTGCAGTAGAATAGCGAACTAAAGTATCGCGACCTAAAAACAGTACAATGAAAAATTTTCTAATGAAATTTGGTGATGATTTATCGGCTAACACCATACCGACATCGGCTTTTTTTTCTTTTGCAGGACTGCGGCCCCATAAGATGTTGACCGGAATTAATTTTGCATCTTCTTCAACATGCTTTTTATGATGTTGCAGTAACGCTAACACTTGTTGTAATGCTTTAGTTTGACGGCGTTTTACCCAAGGAAATATTGAGTTTGGTTTTGATAAACACAGGCAACGACTAAATGACTGACCATCAACCACAACATTTTCAAGTGGGCTAGGTAAACTCAGCTTTTTACAGGCAATCGCGAGGGCAATTAAATCACTCGCCGATTGATGGCGGACAACATAAAACAATGATTTAGTGTCGCCAAACTCTAAAGTTTCTACCGCTTTATCGGGAACGATTTTGCAACGAACTAGTAACTGCAAAGGCCAAGTTAGTAAAAAATAAAACAATGAACGCATAGGAATTAAACACTCAAGTAAAGAAAATAAAGGGTGAGTATATATAATAACATCAATGCACTAACAAGTTCTATACTGAACATTTATCATACCAAACAAGACATTCATCAAGTATAGGTATATGGTAAAACAAGTATTAAAAAAACACTTATTCAGGAACAAATAATAATGAAAATATTATCGACTGTTTTATTCGCTAGCTCGCTCACACTAGTGATGTGTGCAGCACAAGCAAGTGATGTTACAACCGCTGTTAACAAAGATTATAAAAACCATTTAGCTTCGCTCTGGGATCATTTTCATCAGAATCCTGAACTGTCACTGATGGAAAATAAAACAGCTAAACGTTTAGCTGAAGAAATTCGTAGTGCTGGTTTTACGGTTACCGAAAACATCGGCGGTACAGGTATTGTTGCTATTATGAAAAATGGCCCAGGTCCTATGATTATGGTGCGCGCTGATATGGACGGTTTGCCCGTTGTTGAAATGTCAGGACTAAAAAATGCATCGAAAGCAAAAATGACAGACTGGAATGGTGAAGAAGTTGGGGTCATGCATGCGTGTGGTCATGACGTTCATATTACGAGTTTAGTCGGCACAGCTAGACATATGGCGAGTATAAAAGATCAATGGTCAGGCACCTTAATGCTTATTGGCCAACCCGCTGAAGAAAGAGGCCCCGGTGCTTCGGCCATGATGAAGGATGGTTTGTGGGATAAATTTGGTCAGCCTGACTATGCCTTAGCCTTTCATGTAAATGCTAATGCCGTTGCTGGCAAAATAATCATTGATGAAAGCTCTCCTTATGCAGGTGCTGACACAGTAGATATTATTGTCCACGGTATTGGTGCTCATGGTGCTTACCCGCATGCAGGCAAAGACCCAATTATGATTGGCGCGCAAATTGTGACTAACCTACAAACTATTGTGAGTCGTGAATTAGCACCAAGAGATGCAGGTGTAATCACCGTAGGTGCGTTCCATTCAGGCACTAAGCACAACATAATTTCTGACAAAGCGCATTTGCAATTAACGGTTCGTAGCTTAAACCCAAGAGTGAGAACTCAATTACTTGATGCGATTAAACGTGTTGCCATTGGCACCGCAAAAACGGCTGGTGTACCTGATGATAAGCTGCCTGAAGTGATTGTCAGCCCAGAAGCTTATCCGCCAACGTTTAACGATAAAAAGTTAGCGCAGCGTTTAAAAGGTGTGATCACTAAAAACATGGGTGATGACGCCTTAATACCGCCAGCAAACCTAGGCATGGGTGCGGAAGACTTTGGTTTCTTTACCACTGAACCCTATATTCCAAGTGTTTACTTCGGTGTCGGCGGCACACCAGCACAAGATTTTGATAATGCTAAAAATGGCGGCCCTGCTGTACCAAGTCATCATAGCCCGTTATTTAAAATTTCACCGGAACCTTCTGTAAAAGCAGGTGTAGAAGCAACCGTTTATGTACTGTTAGATTTAATGCCAAAGCAATAATTTAGGTATCAATAAAACAGCCAAATATGGTATTTGGCTGTTTACTAATCTTCGACAACACTTATGAATAAAATTTTTATACTATTCACTTTAGTGAATTTATTTTCGTGCGCTAGCCCTAACCAAATTTGTCAACAAAACTGGCAAATAACTGGTTTTTATACACCGCTAGAATATGATTTTAAACGCCATAATATGCACCAAATTTGGCTAAACAAAAAATCATATGACTATCCTTTAGAGTTTGTAAAAGAAGTGCAAATGGAAGGTTGGGGCAAAACTAATGCGGGTTGGTATATTGGTTACTATGCGAATAAGTGGCATAAAAGTCACCAGCCGTTAAATGCCAAAGGCCTACCTTTAGAGCTTGGTAATATAGCCGTTGATAACAGCTTTATAGTACGAAATAGTCAAGTGTATATAGCCACTCTTAAGCCTCATATGGGTATCGATACATTTAGTGCCGTCGATGTAGGTAGTGCAATTAAACGTGATCATATAGATATTTATACTGGTGAAGGTAAACAAGCAAAACTAAAAACCTATCAAGTTACCGGTCGTCATAACATTTGCATCAATAGTCACCTGCCCGCCCCAGTTGAAAACTTGTCTATTTAGACTTTAATAGAGTTATATCTAATGCTTAAGAGGTTTTTATGAAAGTTGGTCAAATTATTCCACCAATCACATTACCGGCTATCGACGGTTCGATGTTTGATAGTAAGTCGTTAACAGGTAAAAAGTATTTACTGACGTTTTTCAGGTTTGCCACTTGTCCATTTTGCAACCTACGCATGGCGCAGTTGGTAAAAGCTAAGCTTGATTTTGGCGATGATTTTGAAATAGTCGCTATTTTTGAATCCGATATTGCGCACTTAAAAGAACACGCAACGTCGCATCTTGCACAGTTTCCTATATTAGCTGATGAAACACGGCAATATTATGAATTATTTGGCGTTGAAAACTCCCTATTCGGCATGTTCAAAGGCATGCTATTGCGCCTACCAACAGCCATTAAAGGTATGTGCAAAGGCTATATCCCACGCGAAATTTCAGCAAGGGCATTAATTATGCCGTTGTCTTTATTGGTTGATGAAAAAGGCGAAATTAAAGCCGTATATCAAGGTAAAGATGAGGGCGATCATATGCCCTTGGTGCAAGTGCAGGCATTCGCGAACAATAACTCATAATGAATCATATAGCAGGTTCCTGTTGTTTTTAGTTTCGTAATAGCAATTAGCTATTTTTAATATAATAAATTAACTAGAGAACCATGCTATTTAGCTCTATTATGGCGTTTGATTTATAAATAACTTTATCAGGCCCATTTCATCTTGAATATGAACACCTACTCCTTACTAACCATTTTATTTTTAAGCACCACGGGTATACGTAATAATGACTTTTTTTAAATATAAAGCCGACTATGTACCGGTATTTTTATTATGTATGATTTTTGTATTAGATCTTGTCGTTTTTTTCTATGCAGAGCATCTTTGGCAGGTCGTCACTTGGTTGATAATAGGCATAGCACCTAAAAGTGTATTTTGCTCATTTAGTCATCATCATCAACATCTTGAAACGTTTAATCAACCGATACTCAATCGACTTATAGAAGTGCCTTATGCTTGTATTACGGGTATTACCAGTCACCTTTGGTATTTACATCATGTTGTTGGTCATCATATGAACTTTATGGATCAAACTAAAGATGAATCCCGTTGGAAAAGAGCAAATGGTAAAACAATGACTGAGTTGGAATATGCCTTTTCAGTATGGATAACGTCTTATGCCCGTGCCGTTATGGTTGGTAAACGTTTTCCCAAACAAATGAAAACATTTGTAATAATGACGTTGATTCAATTAGGCTTATTAACTGTTTTATTTATAATTAACTGGCAAAATGCCCTATTTGTTTATTTATTACCTATGGCTATTTCGTTATTTTTAACCGCGTGGCTTACTTATTACCACCATGCTGGCTTAGACACACAAGACGAATTTGCAGCCTCATTTAATTGTACTAACCGCTTTTACAACCTAGTGACTGGTAATTTAGGTTACCATACAGCGCACCACAAACGTTGGCGTTTACATTGGTCTTTATTACCCAAATATCATAAAAGTATTGAGCAAAAGATCCCTGAACACCTAATACACCAACGTTTCTTTTCTGGTAAAAAGTTACACCAGGCTGCGGTCAAAATTCAAAGTGAAACAACAGCTTAAGCTTCATTCGAGCATAGCGTTAATTTAGCAGCATTAATTTAGCCACGCACTGTAACTCGCATAGGATTAATGTTGCCACGCACTGTACACTCATAACTTACCATCCTAACTTAAACTTTAAGCATACATATTAAACTCAAGGAAGAGTTACTATGCCTACGCCAATAAGCTCAGTGATAAGCAAGTACTCGAACGTTGGCCCAATAACAACAGCAAACGACTTCATCTAATCCTCTTTGATGAAATCAATGCATGGTTTGAGTGTGCCTGACTTTTGATGATTGCAACTGATTTAAGTTCAAGAACCCTCGACTAAGGTATCAATACCATTATTCAAACGTTATATATTATCGAAGTCAGTTTTGTGTTTTGATTTCGAGTCAATTACTCTGGATGGCGAGTTTAGTTAATTCAGCACTTACCAAATCAAAATATTTCTTTAAGTTTGTTCAACCTAATGCTGGGTAGATATTTGTTAATTTAATTTACATAACTATAATCATTCATCTAAAACAATATAGGAAAAACACTTCATATGACCATACCAATACCTCACCGCCCGAGTGGTTTCCTTCTCGGAGATGCGGCGGCTCAAATTACTATTGATGCTTTTATCGATATTCAATGTCCGCATTCACTTACAATTTGGCCAACATTGCTTGAGGTTGCAAAATACTACCAAGATAAATCGGTCAGCCTTAGGGTTCATTTGATCACCCTAAGTAACCACCGTCAAGCCTGGGATGTGAGCTTAGGTCTATTTGCTTTAGCAGATGCAGATGCCAACAAATTTTATGATTTCGCCACGTTTGTCTATGAGCGCCAAGCACAATTTTATAATGGACCGTTTTTACATAAGACTCACCATGATCTAATTCAACTAGTGGCTGATTTTGCTACAGAACATGCAAACGTAGATCGCGTAAAATTTATTGAAAGAATGAATGATAGTGATATATATGTGCAAGCACGTACACCCATTCGCTACGCAGCAACAAAGGCCGTTTGGGCAACACCTACATTATTTATTAACAATGCAGGTAAAGTTCCACTTGATCACAAATCCAGCTTAGCCCAGTGGCAAGAAGTTATTGAACCACTATTAGATGCTAAATAGTAAACGACACATGGCTAACAGTAGCTACTGAACGTTAAATTACTGCACACCTAACCTAGAAAGTTAATAACTGTTTAGTTGCGCAATGAAGCATTGAGTGGCATTTGCGTGCGAGGTGTTTATACCAAACCGAGGATAGAATCGATGAGAACAAAAGTAGAATTTCCTAGTCAAGGGCAAAACCTAGCTGGCTTGCTTGAAACGCCTGATAAACCAGTACGAGCCTATGTATTATTTGCCCATTGTTTTACCTGTGGTAAAGATGTTGCTGCGGCTTCGCGAATTAGTCGATTTTTGGTGCAACATGGCTTTGCTGTTTTTAGATTCGATTTTACCGGATTAGGAAATAGTGACGGTGACTTTGCCAATACCAATTTTTCATCCAATACCGAAGATTTACTTGCCGCGGCAGAATTCCTTGCACAACATTATCAAGCGCCACAATTATTAATCGGGCATAGCCTCGGAGGAGCGGCTGTTTTATCTATGGCAGCACAACTGCCAAAAGTGAAAGCGGTAGTCACAATTGCGGCGCCATTTGAAGCAAGTCATGTAATACACAACTTTGATGCTCACCTCGACACCATAGAACAAAGCGGCTCAGCGAAAGTGAGTTTAGGGATGCGAGAATTTACCATTAAAAAACAATTTATCGATGACTTACGTAATCAAACAACAGAACATATACAGCACCTAAATAAGGCTTTACTGGTATTACACTCGCCCATTGATTTAACTGTAGATATTTCTGATGCTGAAAAAATTTACAGGGCTGCTAAGCACCCTAAAAGTTTCGTCAGCTTAGACACTGCCGATCACCTTTTATCACAAGCAAAAGATAGTGAATATGTCGCACAAATGATCTCCGGATGGGCAAGTCGATATATTCCAGTACCGGAAATATCCAGCCAGAAGATCTCTAAGGGCCATATAATGGTGGCCGAGCTTGATCATAAATTTCAGTTGGAAGTATTCAGTGATCACCATCACTGGTATGCCGATGAACCGACACAAGCCGGAGGGCAAAACTCAGGGCCCGATCCCTACGAACATTTATTGGCCGCTTTAGGTGCGTGTACCGCAATGACAATTCGTATGTATGCTGACCATAAAAAAATGCAACTCGAGCATGTAGAAGTCTCTTTATCGCACGAGCGTGATTATTTGGAAGATGCGGGCAATGTTACCGAGCCGAATAAAAAGATAGAGTCATTAATCCGTAAGGTTCAGTTGTTCGGCCCATTGAGCGATGCAGAAAAAATCCGACTAATGGAAATTGCAGACCGCTGTCCAGTGCATCGAACATTGCACAATAATCCTCAAGTAGTGACTATGCTAGTAGATGAGCATTAATTTAGCCACGCACCGTAACTCGCATAACTTACCATCATAACCTAAACTTTAAACATACATTTTAAACTCAAGGAAGAGTTACTATGCCTACGCCAAGAAGCCAGCAACTTTTTTTGTCTGAAACGCCGTATTATCATTGTGTCTCGCGTTGTGTCAGGCGAGCATTTTTATGTGGTACGGATGCGGTCACCGAGCAATCATTTGAACACCGACGCGCTTGGGTGCAAGATCGTTTGTTATTCCTATCAAGTCTTTATACGATTGATGTGTGTGCGTTTGCAGTCATGAGCAACCATACTCATATTGTCGTTAAAATTAATGAACAAGAAGCCAATAAGCTCAGTGAAAAGCAAGTACTCGAACGTTGGCATAATCTTCACTTTGGCACCTTGCTTACCCGGAAGTTTTGCCAGGATGAAACGTTTGACGATGCCCTATTACCTACAGTTAAAGCAACAGTAAAAATCTATCGATCTCGTTTATCTAGCTTGAGCTGGTTCATGAAAGATTTAAATGAATACGTTGCGCGATTAGCCAACGCGGAAGATGAATGCACAGGACGATTTTGGGAGGGCCGCTTTTCATCACAAGCCCTACTTGATGATGCATCATTATTAGCATGTATGGCCTACGTTGATTTAAACCCAATACGCGCACAAGTGGCGAAAAGCTTAAAACAATCAGACCATACCAGCATACAGCTGCGCATACAGGCAGCGATAAACAATAAACAACCAACCAGTTTATTGCCTTTTACCGGTGGATATTCATTGAAAAAACTCAATGGTATTAGCTTTAAAGCAAAAGATAATGTGCAACTCGTAGAAGCCACAGGGCGTTGTCAGCGAAAAAATAAGCGCGGCCATATAAACTCAAAAGATAACGACTTGTTGGCAGAACTTGGTATTGGAGAAGATAATTGGCTTACTATTACGCAACATTTTGAAGAGTACTTTAAAGGTGCGGTAGGCAATCAAGACTCTTTAGATGAACATATTCATCAAGCCCAGTTAAAACGACGGCCCAATAACAACAACAGCATAAGATACTTCGCCTAATCCTCTTTCATGAAATCAATGCATGGGTTGAGTGTGCCTGATTTTTGATAATTCCAACTGATTAACCTCAAGAACCCTCGACTAAGGTATCAATACCATTATTCAAACGTTATATATTATCGAAGGCAGTTTGGTGTTTTAATTTCGAGTCCATTACTCTGGACGACTAGTTTAGTTAACAGTGGATGGCTAGTTTAGTTCTTAGTTAACAGTGGATGGCTAGTTTAGTTCTAGCATAGTTCTTAATTTCACTTAACAAACTCAACTAGTCAACTAGTCAACATCAGCCTTAGTTAAAATTCCTTTATCAATAAGTTGAGTAAATACATCAGCACACTTAATTTTCAAATGCTCTCTAAGCAGTCGAACTACCGGAGTGATCGTCTGTCTACTTGGACAAATAAGCCATAGTTCAGTTGATTTAGGTGTAAAATCGGATAGTAGTGAAACGACTTGATCACTAAGCAAGTCAGCTGACATATCTAAACTAGATTTCGCTGCGATCCCTTTGCCGTTTACACACCATCGCCTAACCAGTTCAGCATCATTTGAAGTACGATTACTTCGCATCTTTACTTTAATTGACTCACCTTGATGGAGGAACTCCCAGACATCATGAATAATGTCATGTAACTGATATAAAAGGCCGTTATGGGTAGTCAAATCATTGGGGTGCTTAGGCACACCATAATTCTCTAGATACTCAGGTGCTGCACAAATCATTCGTGGTACATTGCAAATCTTAAAACCATATAGGTTAGCATCGTTTGGTGAGCCATAGCGCAGAGCAATATCGACCGGATCTCGATAGAAATCGATATTACTATCGCTAATATGCAGTTTCACACTAACTCCTGTATGTGCTTGCATAAATTCATCAAGCCAAGGTAAAACTAAATTTCGACCTAAATCAGACGGTACTGAAATTCTTAACTCACCATCAATAATACCTAAATCATCTTTAACATTTTGTTGAGCTAAATTGAGCATTTGCAACGCTTGCTCGCAATTTGGAATGTATCTTTCACCAGCAACTGAAAGTCTTAAATGTCGAGTCGTTCGTATAAATAACTCAACACCAAGCGCACGTTCAACCCGTTTAATTGCCGCACTGGCCGTTGCTGTACGCATATCTAAACTCTCTGCTGCTGCGGTAATACTACGAAATTCAGCGACTTTTAATATAACATTAAGATCTTCTAATAACATGATTGTCAAAAATTATTTGATAAAGTTTCAATTATTATGCTGTTTATCTTTGAATAATCAAGTTCTATTATTACTCCCAAGTTCAATATCAACTTTAACTAACAATTTTAAAAGCACAGGAGAACAACCATGAAAGCAATTGGCTACACGCAATCATTACCTATCAGCGACGAAGCATCCTTAATAGACATTGAGCTGCCACAACCTTCGGCTTCAGGTCATGACTTATTAGTACGAGTTAAGTCTATTGCTGTTAACCCAGTAGATTACAAAATTCGACAGAATGTTGCACCAGTGAGTAATGAATACAAAGTACTCGGTTGGGATGCTGTCGGTGAAGTTGTCGCAATAGGTGAATCAGTGAGTAACTTTAAACCGGGCGATATGGTGTTCTATGCTGGAGATTTAAATCGCCAAGGAAGTAATGCTGAATATCAATTAGTTGATGAACGTATTGTCGGTAATAAGCCAAAAAGTTTATCAGATAGTGAAGCCGCAGCATTGCCACTAACCGCAATTACCGCTTGGGAATTATTGTTTGAGCGTTTAGCAATAAAACAACAGCATCCTGACTCAAAAGAACAGTCAAACGAGGTGATTTTAATTGTGGGTGCTGCCGGTGGTGTTGGTTCAATTTTAGTTCAATTGGCGAATGCATTAACAGGGGCAATTGTTATCGCTACCGCCTCTCGCGAAAGCTCTGCAAAGTGGGTGAAAGAGCTAGGTGCTGATTATGTCATTGATCACTCCAAACCATTACCGCAACAAATAGAACAATTGAATATTGGACAAGTAACCCATGTTGCCAGTTTAACTCATACAGATTCATACTTAGATAGCTATGTTGAGCTGTTAGCACCAATGGGTAAAATTGCCTTAATTGATGACCCCGAATCCCTTGATATAAGTAAACTTAAACTTAAGAGTTTGTCACTCCACTGGGAGTTCATGTTTACCCGTTCGATGTTTAAAACCACAGATATGAGTGAACAACATCGTTTACTTAATAAAATTTCTGACTTGATAGACCAAGGTTATATCCAAACCACTGTTGGTAAAAACTTAGGCGCTATCAATGCCAAAAATTTAAGATCTGCCCATGAAGAGCTTGAATCTGGTAAATCAATCGGAAAAATAGTTTTGCAAGGTTTTTAAAAACAACATTTAAACGCATTACAAATATAAAGAAAATATTATGACTACATTAACGATTGTTGCAAACATCAAAGCAAACGCAGACAAAATTGAATTGGTAAAAGCTGAGCTTTTAAAATTGATTGAACTTACACGTGCTGAAGCAGGTTGTATCAACTACGACTTACATCAAGACATTACAGACCCTACACATTTTATGTTTTATGAAAACTGGAAAACACGTGAACTTTGGCAAACGCATATGGCTAACCAACATTTAGCTGATTACATGGCTGCAACGGAAGGTGCAGTTACTGAATTTACTTTAAATGAAATGACTTTAATCAGTTAGTTTACGATAAAATTTAGAGTAAAATTTAGAGTAAAATTTACCAAAGGTAATCTGTGAATAATTATTTGCTTGTTACCTTTTTATTTCTGTAGTGCAATTATGCCAAAAACACTCTCTATGGGATTACCAACTCTCCTTTCACCATATTCCAGGTTCTTTAGTGACAGAAGTTAGCCTTATAAATCAAAAAGTAAGTTATCTATTAAACTACAGAAGTGAGATTCTAATCTCAGGCACGTTTTTGTAACAAAATTGGCTGATAATGACTGCAAATAAATGGTTTTAACATCGTCTGAGCCAAAGCAGTCCAACAAAAAATCAATAGTTTGAGTTATAGATGACTTTTCATTGAGCCTTAATGGTACCGTAGTTCTAAACTACCGATAACGACTCATCGTTTCCACATTCAATAACCCAAACTTCTTATAGAGATTATTCATCACTAGGCATTATTAAAAAACTATGGATCAAATAAAGTGATTTACTACAAAGCGTTATAGACATTTAACTTTATTCTAACTTTGATTTTCTTAAAAATGCAATTTCCCCCTCTGGATTTATTTCAAATGAAACTGGAAACCACACAAAACTAATAATTTTAATGAATTACAGTTGCGTTTAATCTTTAGCTGTATATACTAACAGTATATTGTACTGTACAGATAAACAGGAATGTTATGCGTCCACTTACCGCAAGACAACAGCAAATATTTGATTTCATAAAAGAAAAGATTTCTGACACCGGCATGCCGCCGACTCGTGCGGAAATTGCCGACTTCTTTGGTTTTAAATCGGCTAATGCCGCAGAAGAGCATTTGAAAGCACTTGCTAAAAAAGGCTTTATTGAAATGTTACCGGGTACTTCACGTGGTATTCGTTTAGCTGAAGCTCATGTTGAAGAAGAAGGTTTACCATTAATTGGCCGTGTTGCCGCAGGTGAGCCTATTTTGGCGCAAGAGCATGTTGAAGAACATTATAAAATTGATGGCAGCTTATTCCGCCCTAACGCTGATTATTTACTTCGCGTAACTGGCGAAAGCATGAAAGACATTGGTATTTTAGATGGCGATTTATTAGCTGTACACCAAACCACCGACATCCAAAATGGCCAAGTAGTGGTCGCTAGGGTTGAAGATGACGTAACCGTGAAACGCTATAAACGCGAAGGCAATGTTGTTTACTTGCTTGCTGAAAACGAAGATTTTTCACCGATAGTGGTCGACTTGGCTACTCAGCACTTTAATATTGAAGGTATTGCTGTTGGCGTTATCCGTAACGCAGATTGGATGTAATAAAATAGATTTCTGCTTTATTGAATCGAATAATTGCTGAATTAACAGACGCTTATTTAGTCATTAGAAAACCTGCTTCTGTATAAAAATCAAACACCTATAAAAGCTAAATTATATCGTATAATTTAGCTTTTTTTATGCCCTACACTCCGCGCAATCACTGTAACTCCTTTAAAAACAAGAGTATTTGCTCTAACCTTTTTTTTACATAAACTTTGATTAAAATCAATAAAGCACTAGATATTGTGTAAAAATTAAGTAACTCTAGGATAGGAAGTAAACAAAATAATAATGATAAAAGCGTTAAATCTACCACTTCCTTCGATGTAGATTTGTAGTACGTAAGATACCAAGTTTTAATATTCAATTGACTTGGTATAAAAATAAAAATAATAATTTACGGAAATTAGAGACATCGAATAATACCCGAGTCATTTCTTTGGTATAGATGTATCCTGTCACTAATTCTGTATTTTCTAGGCTAATTAAAGCAGAGGAGATGTTGGGTGAATAGACGTAACCTGGGTTGGCTGTTGTTGGGAACTATATTTTCCAGTTCAGCTTGGGCAGATATGCCATTAAATTTGACAAAAGGGGTGACTGACGTCAGCCACAATGTCTATGACTTACATATGTTAGTCATGTGGATCTGTACCGTTATTGGTGTTGTAGTTTTTGGCGCCATGTTCTGGTCCATGATCTTCCATCGCAAATCAAGAGGCGCGAAAGCGGCCACTTTTCATGAAAGCACTAAAGTAGAAATACTTTGGACTGCTATTCCTATCGTAATTCTTATTGGTATGGCCTGGCCTGCAACCACTACCCTGATTAATATGGAAGATAATTCCAAATCGGATATCACCATTCAGGTAACGGGTTCGCAATGGAAATGGCATTACAAATACTTTGATCAAGGCATTGAATTTTATAGTGTTTTGTCAACACCAAAAGCGCAATTTGATAACCTTAATGGTGCAGGCGAAACTAAGGGCGAAAATTATTTACTCGAAGTAGATAAGCCAATGGTTATTCCAATTAATCGCAAAGTGCGCTTCTTAATTACTTCTGATGACGTTATTCATGCTTGGTGGGTACCGGCGTTTGCCGTTAAACAAGATGCGAACCCAGGCTTTATTAACGAAGCATGGACTAATGTCAACGAGGTAGGAATTTACCGCGGCCAATGTGCTGAGTTATGTGGTAAAGACCATGGCTTCATGCCAATTGTGGTTGATGTGCGTAGTGAAGTTGATTACGAGTTATGGGTGAATGAGCAAAAACTTGCCATTACTCAAGCCGCAGCAACAGAAGCACAATCATTAAATGCTTCAATGCCTATGGATGAATTAATGAGCTTAGGTGAGCAAACTTACACGGCTCACTGTTCAGCGTGTCATCAACCATCAGGTCAAGGTTTACCGCCAGCATTTCCAGCTCTTAAGGGTAGCGCAGTTGCGACCAATAGCGATAAGTTAAATGAACATATTAATGTGATCTTTAACGGTCGTGCGGGTACTGGTATGCAAGGTTATGGTAAACAACTTAGCTTAAAACAAATAGCTGCTGTAGTGACTTACGAGCGTAATGCTTGGGGCAACAATACTGGTGATGCTGTGCAAGCAAGCGATGTAAATTCTGCTGTTGGTGGTTCTGTTTCAGCAACATCAGAGACTGCAACGCCAAAAGCTGCGCCACTCGAGACGCCAGCAATTGATACTGCGGATGTTAAACTTGATGATTTATCTATGGATGAATTAATGGCGAAAGGCGAGCAAGTTTATACAACTAGCTGTGCGGCTTGTCACCAAGCAACAGGTCTTGGCATGCCACCAGCCTTCCCTGCCCTTAAAGGCAGTGCAGTTGCATTAGGTCCTGTAGACACGCACATAAACATGGTAACTAACGGTAAGCCTGGTTCTGCAATGATGGGTTTTGCCGCGCAACTATCTCCACAAGAGTTAGCTGCTGTTATTACATATGAACGCAACGCTTGGGGCAATAGCACCGGCGATATGGTTCAAGCATCTGCTGTCGTAGCCAAATAAGGGGGAATGATTATGAGTACTGCAACTGACACAATGACAGATCATCACGACGATCACCATGATCATAAAATGACCGGCATTAAGCGCTGGTTATACACCACCAACCATAAAGATATTGGTACCCTTTATCTATGGTTCTCTTTCATTATGCTGCTTACTGGCGGCGCAATGGCTATGGTTATACGAGCCGAGTTATTTCAACCCGGCCTGCAAATAGTAGAACCAGACTTTTTTAACCAAATGACCACAGTACATGGTTTAATCATGGTATTTGGCGCCATTATGCCAGCCTTTACTGGCTTAGCTAACTGGATGCTGCCTATGATGATCGGTGCTCCAGACATGGCATTGCCGCGTTTGAATAACTGGTCATTCTGGATTTTACCATTTGCTTTTGGCATTTTATTGTCTTCATTGTTTTTAGAAGGCGGGGGTCCTAACTTTGGTTGGACATTCTACGCGCCACTATCTACAACCTATTCAAATGGTAGTACTGCATTCTTCGTATTTGCTGTACATATTATGGGTATATCTTCAATCATGGGCGCCATTAATATTGTGGTAACCATTATGAATTTACGTGCGCCTGGTATGACGTATATGAAGATGCCATTGTTTGTATGGACATTCTTTATCACCGCTTACTTGTTGATTGCCGTAATGCCCGTCCTCGCGGGTACGGTTACCATGGTATTAACCGATACCTATTTTGGTACCTCGTTCTTTAATGCTTCCGGTGGCGGCGATCCCGTGATGTTCCAACACATTTTCTGGTTCTTTGGTCATCCTGAAGTGTACATTATGATTTTACCAGCCTTTGGTATTGTATCGACAATTATTCCGGCGTTTTGTCGCAAGAAATTGTTCGGTTACAGCTCAATGGTTTATGCCACATCATCGATTGCGTTTTTATCGTTTATCGTTTGGGCGCATCATATGTTTACCACAGGTATGCCATTAGCCGGCGAACTGTTCTTTATGTACTGTACGATGTTAATTGCGGTACCTACTGGCGTTAAAGTATTTAACTGGGTTGCTACTATGTGGCAAGGTTCGATGACGTTTGAAACACCAATGTTGTTTTCAATCGCATTTGTAATTTTATTCACTATTGGTGGTTTCTCCGGCTTGATGCTGGCGATGACACCAGTGGATTTCCAATACCATGATACTTACTTTGTGGTTGCGCATTTCCATTATGTACTGGTAACAGGTTCATTGTTCTCAATTTATGCAGGCGCATATTATTGGTTACCTAAATGGACTGGCCATATGTATAACGAAAAATTAGGTAAGTTCCATTTTTGGTGTTCACTTATTTCAGTAAACTTACTGTTTTTCCCAATGCACTTCTTAGGTCTTGCTGGTATGCCTCGTCGTATTCCAGATTACGCCCTACAGTTTGCCGATTTTAACAAGTGGGTTAGCATTGGTGGTTTTGCCTTTGGTTTGTCACAACTAATATTCTTAGTGTTGGTGATCAAATGTATTCGTGGCGGTGAAAAAGCGCCAGCGAAACCTTGGGATGGAGCAGAAGGTTTAGAGTGGGAAGTACCATCTCCTGCCCCTTACCATACGTTCTCTACACCACCAGTTATTAAATAGTCTTAGACTAAATAGAGATAGGGGAAACCATCTAAATGAGTACTGAGCAAAATGTAAAAAAAGGCGTCAAAAAACTGGTATTAACAGTATTTGCAATGTTCGCCTTTGGCTTTGCTCTAGTACCTTTATATGATGTGTTTTGTGATATTACTGGGTTAAATGGTAAAACCGCCACTACGGCGGCTGACGTCAATAGTGACGGCATTGATACTTCAAGAACCATTAACGTGCAATTTATTAGCCGCACTGCACAGGGTGCAGCGTGGCAATTTGCTCCTGAAATGAATTCTATTAAAGTACACCCAGGCGAAATGAAATTTGTACAATTTTACGCTAAAAATGAATCAGGTCGAGATGGTGTGGCACAAGCAGTGCCGTCGGTATCTCCAGGTCTGGCGGCGAGTTATTTTCAAAAAATTGAATGTTTTTGTTTTAACCAACAACCGCTAGAGAACAATGCTGAAGTTTGGATGCCACTACAATTTTATGTAGATGTAGACTTACCGGCAGATATCCACGAACTGACGTTGTCATACACCTTGTATGACATTACAGCCACAGCAGATACGACATTAGATACAGAATAAGGCGTAGGGGAAGAAATAATGACAATAGAAAAAGAATACGAGAGTTAATATTGTTGCCTGATTAAATTTTACAATTAAGAAATACAGTTAATACTAGCTCTACACCTTAGTGAACAATGTACAAGGTTACAGCTTCAAGGAAATAGATAATGACAGCAAAACAAGAACAAGAATACGAAAGTTATTACGTACCTGATCAGAGTAAATGGCCAATTATTGGTGCCTTTGCATTATTTTTAATTGCAATTGGTGCTGGCAACTATGTCGCTAACTTAGACACAGGTGAAGGTATTGGTGGTTGGGTATTACTCGCTGGTATTGCCTTAATAATATATATGGTAGTTGGTTGGTTTAACAATGTAATTACCGAGTCAATGGAAGGCAAATACAGCGCGCAAATGGACAACTCATTTCGCCAAGGTATGAGCTGGTTTATTTTCTCAGAAGTAATGTTTTTTGCCGCGTTTTTTGGCGCGTTACTGTACGCCAGAGTATTGAGTGTGCCATGGCTTGGCGGCGCCGGAAACAACTTAGAAACCATGCAAGTATTATGGCCTGAATTTTTAGCCGCATGGCCGCTAACAACCACGCCAGATGGTACCACAACTGAGGCAATGCCTTGGACTGGATTACCTTTATACAACACCATATTACTATTAACATCATCGTTTACCTTGCATTTTGCTCATGTAGCATTAGAGCAAAATCAACGTGCCAAGATAAAAATATGGTTAGGCATTACGGTATTGTTAGGCTTAGCATTTTTAACCTTACAAGTTGAAGAATACATTCATGCATACTCATCAATGGGCTTAACGCTTGCTAGTGGTATTTATGGCAATACCTTCTTCTTGTTAACCGGCTTCCATGGCATGCATGTTACCTTAGGGACCATTATGCTTATCGTTATGCTGTGCCGAGTATTTAAAGGCCACTTTAGCCCTGAAAATCACTTTGGTTTTCAAGCTGCAAGTTGGTACTGGCACTTTGTAGATGTGGTTTGGGTGTTCCTCTTTCTGTTTGTGTACATCGTTTAAAACTAAAAACGCCGAACAATAATAATTGCTCGGCGTTTTCAATCTTAATATGTGTTAGGTTTATCTCAGAAGGTCTTAAATTTATAGTAGTTAGTCTTAGATTTAGTCTAGTAAGGTCTTGGATTTGGGGTAATCAACCCAGTTAACAAACCAACAATAATCAGCACAACAATCAAGCCGGAATACATCACTCTACGGCCAATAAACTTCGACATAGGTGGCTTGTCAGGGTCATTTTTTGTCATCAATACCATAGCTCGAAACAAGTTGTAGATCATTACTGCGAATAACGCGAAGATGATAATTTTATATACCATGTTTTGCCCTTTATTAATTATATATGTTGTAGGGTTAGTACCAAATGAAAACGAATAAGCTCACGGTCTTAACTGGCTTGTTAACGTCATGGCGTTGGCCTTGGATAGTATTTACTTTGCTTGTATTTGCAGCATTAATCAAGCTTAGTGTTTGGCAATCCGATCGCGCTGATGAAAAACAAATACGCTTAGAGCGGATCACTGCACTAAATACTCAGCAGGCAATCGACTTAACAACGGTATTACTGCAAGCAAAGTCAGAAGACTTAAATTCTATAAACGATTTACCGGTCACCCTAAACGGTGAATTTAATAATCAATTTCAATTCTTGTTAGACAATCAAACTAATCATGGCCGATTAGGTTATAGAGCATTACAGGTATTTTTTGATCAAAGCAGTGGCAAACATGTATTAATCAATTTGGGCTGGCTAGAAGGCAGCATCGACAGAAAAATAATACCCTCGGTGAATGATATAATTGGCATAAAAAACATCTCTGGAAACATCCGAATAATAGAGCAAGGCATTGTTTTAGCTGAGGAAGAGTTACAAGGTAAAAGCTGGCCGGCGCGCATTCAACGTATAGACCTCGAAAAAATATCACAACTAATTAACATTGAACTCTTGCCCTTTGTGGTTTACTTAGATAAAAATGAACAGTTAGGTTATAAAAAAAATTGGCAACCTGTGGTTATGCCACCAGAAAAGCATCGTGGTTATGCATTTCAATGGTTAACCTTAGCGATTGCGTGGTTAAGTTTAATGTTAGCCGCAAGTTATAAGATTCATAAACAAAGTACTAACCAGTAGTCTCAATGCTGGCGAAATAAACATAAAATAAAAATAAAAAGTAGGCAAAATATGACAACAACACAGCAGAAGTCTAGACGCAGTTTATTGCTAGTGCTGGCAGCATTCGTTATTCCCATCGTATTAGCAAAACTGGCATTACACTATCAGTGGTTTAACTATGGTGTAACCAATCAGGGCCAGCTATTAACTTCGCCTATGACATTAGCCGATATTGGCATTAAGCAAGATGAGTTAAAGCAATGGCTAGTCATTTATTCACTACCTGAAGATTGTAATGAGCAATGTGAGCAAACGTTAATGGGTATTGAGCATGCTTATATGGCACTTGGTAGAGAAACACCAAGGGTCACTCCTGTGGCATTAAGTAATTCACCTTTTCATGCGCCGCAATTAAAACAATTAAATGCTAATCACTGGCAAATTATCACTACGCCAAGTGAAGCTGCTACAGCGCTATCTAGCGTGCAAATATATGTTTCAGACCCACTAGGTAACATTGTCCTTACTTATGCCCAACCAACTAGTGTTGAAGGCATACCCGCTTTTGGAAAAGCCATGCTGAGTGATTTAAAGAAATTGCTTAAGTACTCGAGGATTGGCTAATGAACGGCACTAAGAAATTAGTCTTTGTCGCTATTTTATTGGCTTTAGTTGTGATCACTTTAGGGGCTTATACCCGCTTAACTCATGCAGGACTCGGCTGCCCAGACTGGCCCGGTTGTTATGGTTTTTTAGATGTACCTGAAACAGTAGATAAAATTAAAGCAGCAGAGCTAGCCTTTCCAGAGCGCCCTGTTGAACCTGCTAAAGCTTGGAATGAAATGATCCATCGCTATTTCGCTGGTGCTTTAGGTCTACTGATTGGCTTAATTTTTATTTTATCCTTTAAAAATCGTCAGCATGGCAAACCGTTATTCCTGCCTTTACTGCTGGTTGTCACTGTCTGCTTCCAGGCGGCGCTTGGTATGTGGACAGTCACCATGAAATTAATGCCCATTGTTGTCATGGGGCATTTACTCGGCGGTTTTGTGACCTTATGTTTGTTGTATTTATTACATTTACGACTCAGTAATTATCGCATACCCGGCGGTGATTTTGCCCTGCAAAAATATCAAAAGTTTGCTTTTATAGGTATTGGCATTTTAGCGCTTCAAATTGCCTTAGGAGGCTGGACTTCGTCCAATTACGCAGCTTTGGTTTGTACGCAACTGCCTATTTGCCAAGATGGTTGGTTTAGCCAACTGACCTTTGCTAATTCATTTGATTTAATTCCACCCGAGCGAAGTACTTATGAGTTTGGCTTTTTAAATCACGCTGAGCGCATTACCATTCATGCTATGCATCGTATCGGCGCAATTATCACCACTGTATATGTTGCTTGGCTCGCAATAAGTGTATTAAGCAAGGCTCAATCAAGCTTTTTCAAAACCAATGCGCTATTTATTTTAGTCATATTGACCGGTCAGGTAAGTCTTGGCATAAGCAATATAGTATTCTCTCTACCATTACCTGTAGCCGTTGGCCACAACGTGGTAGCCGCATTATTAATGTTAAGTTTAATCACCTTAACTTACAGCTTAAAGCGTAAAATTTAGGAATTAATATGAGTGAACAGATAACTGAAACATTAACAGCAGAAGCGCTAGATACCAAGCTGGAACAGCCAGTATCATGGCGTGAATATTACGAAATCACTAAGCCAAAGGTGGTTGCCCTTTTAGTCTTAACCGCATTAGTCGGCATGAGTTTGTCTGTGCCAGGGGCTATTCCGGTTGAACTTCTTATTCCGGCCATGTTAGGCATAGGTTTATTATCTTCAGCCGCTGCTGCCATTAACCATATTGTCGATCAACGCATTGATGCGATTATGGCCAGAACGCATAATAGACCATTACCAAATGGCCGCATTAGCAATCAAAAAGCTATCGGATTTGCGGTTACATTGGCGGTTGTTGGTTTTGTGATGTTATACACCTTAGTAAATCCACTGACGGCTTGGCTGACACTATCGGGACTGGTCGGGTACTCAGTGATTTACACTATGTATTTAAAGCGAGCAACACCGCAAAATATCACTATTGGTGGCTTAGCCGGTGCAATTCCACCATTATTAGGTTGGACAGCAATGACCAACGAAGTGCACCCACATGCGTTGTTATTAGTCTTATTAGTATTCGTTTGGACACCGCCACATTTTTGGGCTTTGGCGATTCATCGCCGCGATGATTACGCTAAAGTTAATATTCCAATGCTACCCGTTACTCACGGTATTACGTTTACTAAAACACAAATATTGCTCTATACCATTTTGCTCTTTATTGTTGGTTTACTGCCTTACTTGGTAGGCATGAGCAGCTGGATATATTTAATCGGCGCATCTGCCTTAAATTTAGTGTTTTTTGCTTACGCTTGGAAACTAAAATTTAACGCTGAAAGTGATACCGCAATGAAAACATTCCGCTTTTCCATCATTCACTTAATGGTACTGTTTCTAGTATTGTTAGCTGATCACTACATATTACCAATGGCATAATCGTGTGCACTTTTTAAAGTGCACACCTAATTAGCCCCACTTTACATTTGGATAACATGAATAAATTATTAATTATTATTTTGGCGGTGGTATCTACTGCTATAGGTGTATTTGTATATCAACAACACATAGCTAACCAGCAACCGGAACTTGCATTGCTATACCAAACACCGAGAACCTTAGCGAGTTTTGAACTCACCGATAATAATGGCAATAGTTTCACTAATGAGCAATTGCGCGGTAAATGGACCTTGTTTTTCTTTGGCTATACTTCGTGCCCTGATATTTGTCCAATAACCCTGCAAGAGCTGAATTACGTTTATCCAGAGCTACAAGAAATAACCGATAATAATATGCAAGTTGCGTTAGTCACAGCCGATCCGAAACGTGATAGCCAAGAAAAATTAAATAGCTACATTGGTTATTTTAATAAAGAGTTTTTTGCGTTGCGCGCCGGTCACGAAGTGTTATTCCCATTTGCACGTAGCCTAGGTCTTATGTACGCCATTGTCGAAAATACCGAGCAAGATAATTATTTAGTTAATCACAGTGCATCAATAATATTAACCAATCCAAATGGGCAAATACATGCTATTTTTAAGCCTGTAGAGCATGCCACACCAGGTTCAGTGCCAAGCATTGACAGCGACATAATGCTCAGCGATTTCAGCAAAATTTATGATTTATACACAAGCAATTAATACCAATTGGTATAAGCTATCTTAATTAGCACTCGCATAAAAAGGACATTGTCATGGTTAAATTCGTTGTTATATTGGTTAGTTTGTTGGGGTCTTTTACCGCGTATGCACAAAGCATTGAGGCCACTGAGCATACCAATAAAAGCCTAGAAATATATCGCAATATTATCGCCATCCCAACGGTAGCAGGACGTGGTAATGTACCTAAAATGGCGGCCTATTTAGCAACCGAGTTTGAACAAGCAGGTTTTGCTAAACAAGACATCAATATAATCCCTAAAGGTAAAACAGCGGCGTTAACTGTCCATTACCGTGGTGATGGCTCTTCGGGTAAAAAACCTATTCTATTAATTGGTCATATGGATGTAGTTGAAGCCCTAGCGAAAGATTGGCAGCGTCCGCCTTTTGAGTTAAGCCAAGATGATGATTATTTTTATGGTCGTGGCTCTATCGACAACAAACTCGGTATTACCATGTTGTCATCAACATTCATTCGTTTAAAAAAGGCCGGATTTGTTCCAAATAGAGATTTGATCATCGCATTTTCAGGCGATGAAGAAACCAGCATGCTCACCACAAAAATGCTTGCTAATGAGCGACCAGAACTTGCTAATGCAGAATTTGCACTAAATTCCGATGCCGGTGGTGGCGACCTTGATGCAAATGGCAACGCTATCGCTTATTTAGTCCAAGCAGCAGAAAAAACTTACGCGACGTTTGAGTTAACCGTGCACAATAAAGGTGGCCATAGCTCTCGTCCGCGCGCCGACAATGCCATTTACGAGTTAAGTAATGCCCTTAACAATATTCAACATTTTCAATTCCCTGTAATGTCGAGTGATATGACCAAAGAGTTTTTTCGCGTATCCGGCAAAAAATTGGGTGGCGAGTTAGGCGAGGCCATGATTGCCTTTGCTAACAACCCTAATGATAAAAAAGCCTCTGATAGGTTAGCGCAAGAGTCTTCCTATGTAGGTACTACACGGACAACGTGCGTTGCAACTATGCTTAGTGGCGGTCATGCTGAAAACGCCCTGCCGCAATCAGCAACAGCCACAATTAATTGCCGTATTTTTCCGGGAGTAGCCGTAAGTGATGTTGCTAAAACCTTAAAGCAGGTTGTTAAAAATGACGCCGTAATCTTTACCACGTTAGGTGAGCCAGTTGAAAGTCCAATTTCAGAACTTAGAGATGATGTGATGAGCGCGGTTAGCAAAGCTGTGCATAGTCGTTACCCTGATGTAAGCATTATGGGTTATATGGAGTCTGGCGGCACTGATGGTATGCACTTTCGCTCAGCGGGCATTCCAACTTGGGCCATATCTAGTGTATTTATGAACCCAGATGAAATGTTCGCCCATGGTTTAAATGAACGTTTACCAATTAAGGCG
Organism: Colwelliaceae bacterium BS250; assembly: GCA_040779355.1. Lineage (GTDB taxonomy): Bacteria > Pseudomonadota > Gammaproteobacteria > Enterobacterales > Alteromonadaceae > Thalassotalea_A. The sequence goes on from JBFONS010000013.1 coordinate 96,284, forward strand.
TTTCATGATGGTCTCGATCATTGGAGTATTATTTTAAAAGCACTGGCCAGTAATGAATAACCTACTATCACTAGGAAAAAATTAGGCATGACCCAACCCCATCAACAAGTAATGATAAAATTTTCATTATTGTGTTTGCTATTATTCGGCTACTTTGGCTTTTTAAGTTACGAATATGACCTACTTACCGGCGGTATTGCGGCATTAATAACGTGGAGCTTTTTCGTGTTATGTACACCGGTAGCTGATGCAGGATTTTTACTCGATTTTCCGTTGCGGTTACTGTTTGGTATTCGCATGGTTATCTCTGAAATTGTGGTCTGGGCAATAGCGATAGCAATTAACGTTATTGCCTTGTTATTTTTTCAAGAATATTATCAAACCACGCTACTTACTCGCTTAATGGCGGCAATTTTAACAAATCCTTACCCGTATTGGGCCATTATTCTATTATCGGGTATTGGTACATTTTTATCGATTCGTTTTGGTGATGAGATGATGGATGTTATTCATCATAAAGACAGAGATTTTTATCACAATCATCATTTTAAGCATGAGCTGCTATTGTTTGTATTTTTCTTAGTGGTGATTTTTGGCTACTATGAATTAATAGCTAGTTTAGGGATTAACCTTGAAAACGGCTAAAATGTCCCTCATTTATAAATAATCAATCGAATTATTCAATAATTGTTGCGCTAGCCCAAATCAGACTAGCTAATTTTGCTATATTATTGATAAAATCAACATATATTAATTAGAAACAAAAGAGCGAATTAAGATGGGCAGAGCTTACCAAAACCGTAAAGCCGATATGGCGAAAACTGCGGGACAAAAAACTAAAGTTTATTCTAAATACGGTAAAGAAATTTACGTAGTGGCAAAAAATGGTGGTTCAGATCCTGATAATAACCTAGCACTGCGTCGCTTAATTGAAAAAGCAAAAAAAGACCAAGTGCCAACGCATGTAATTAGCAATGCTCTGGATAAAGCGAATGGTGCTGGTGGTGAAAACTACGAACCAGCTCGTTACGAAGGTTTTGGCCCTGGCGGCTGCATGGTCATTGTCGATTGTTTAACCGACAATACTAACCGTACTTTTAAAGACGTACGCCAAGCATTTGTTAAAACCAATTCTAAAATAGGTGGTGTAGGTTCGGCTTCGTTTATGTTTGATCATCAAGCGTTATTCGTTTTTAAAGGCGATGATGAAGATACCATTCTTGAAATGCTGATGATGGCAGACGTTGATGTAACTGACGTTGAATGTGAAGACGGTTTAATTAGTGTTTACGCACCGCACACTGAATTCTTTAAAGTTAAGACTGCATTATCTGAAGATATGCCAGACATTAATTTTGAAATGGAAGAAATCACTTGGATCCCACAAGATTACAAGACTGTTTCAGATGAAGACGATATTGCTGCATTTGAAAAATTCATGGGCATGTTAAACGAAAGTGATGACGTACAAAACATTTATCACAATGCTGAACTTGAAGGTTAATATCGCTAAAGTAATTAACTGCATTTAGCATCTAATTTATAAACCGAGTATTACAAATAACTAAGGGCCGATAATGAAAATTATCGGCCCTTTCTTTTTACTTGTTCTTTGCTTGTGAGCTTCATAAAGTTTGATTATCTATCTGCTCATATTAATCGCTATACCAACTGCCATCAGGCTTTGGTACAAACCAAGGTTTAGATAACCAATAATAGCGCCCGGCATGACTGATACTCGGTGCGGTGCAATTGCTACGATTACGCCCTGTTTTCAACGGGCCACTCATATTCATAGTGAAGCTTTGCTTATTATCTTGCCAAACAATTTCCGCTTTACCTGAGCTAGAAATAAAACATGCCAACATACTGCTGTAAAAATCTTTCACTTCAATTTCTACTTTAGTATCGGGTAACGCACCATTAGCAACAATGGTGGCAGAACGTTGCGATTTAACCGAAATATTAAACGCTAACGAATTAAGCTTATCTTTTAGCGGACCCAGTTGATCGTATGGCATTGATGCAGGAAAGCGTGGGATCGCGGTTAAGTCAGTACTTAAGCCTACCGGCCCTGATTGCTGAGTAAATACCGCATAGCCCATTTTTTCGAGCTGAACTTGCGCATCAACAGTATATTCACCATAAGGGAGGGCGAAGTATTGCCAATTTTGTCCGGTCTTATCCTTAATCATTTGCTCAGCTTGTTGTAATTCTTCTAGCTTTGTCGACAACCATTGCTTGGCATCATGGCCTTGCGGTGCTTTAATTAATGAATCGTGCACTAAGCCATGATTTGCGATTAATACCCCTTCATCTGACATCTGCTTAATTTGTTGCCAGTCTAAATACATACCGCCTTTATTAGGCACAGTTTTAGGATTGATGAACATGGTATACGGGTAACCATATTTTTTTAGTAATGGGTGGCCATTTTGTAAAATATCGCCGTAACCATCATCAAAGGTGATCACCACGGTCTTGTCAGTAAGGGGTTTTTGTTGTTTTAAGTTATCGACCAGTTCATTTAAGGCAATGACGGTAAAACCATTATCTTTTAAATACTGTAAATGTAGGTCAAATTGTTTTGGCGAAATAGACGTGCTTTTCGGTGTTTTAGTACTGACATGATGATAGACCAGAATAACCGTTGCTTGGCTAAACGACGAAAATATCAACAACAAGAGTGCGACAAGAGTATGTTTCATTTGGTAGATCCCTTATGATGATCTGTATAGCTTAGCTATATTCTAGCAAGTCATTTATTTATAGCTCTATTTATTTGTTTTAAAAGGATTACTGGTGCTTTCTACTGCCCATAAAAATGAACGCCGTGCATTATTTACTTTAGCAATTCCAATGATATTATCAAATATCACGGTACCGCTTTTAGGCCTTATCGACACAGCAGTAATCGGCCATCTTCCGCATGCGTATTTTCTTGGTGGCACCGCTGTCGGTTCAATGATAATCACTGCAATTATTTGGTTTTGTGGTTTCTTACGCATGTCGACCTCAGGGTTGGCAGCGCAGGCTTTTGGCAGTAATAACCAACAGCAAATGTTATTAGTATTAAGCCGTGGACTTATCGTCGCACTCACTATTGGCCTATTATTAGTCGCACTGCAGCAACCTTTTATCGATGGTGCACTTTGGCTTGCTGGCGGCTCGAATGAAGTACAACTTTATGCCCGCCAATATAGCGAAATTAGGGTTTGGGGTTTCCCTGCTGCACTCGCAAACCTAGTGGTTTTGGGTTGGCTACTAGGTATGCATAAAGCGAAACAAGCCATGTGGGTGATCATCCTCACCAATGTCGTCAATTTATGCTTAGATTTACTGTTCGTACTTGGCTTTAACTGGCAAGTACAAGGTGTGGCTCTCGCGACTCTTATTGCTGAGTATAGTGGTTTGTTACTGGGTTTATGGTTAATTAGAGCGAGTATTCACAAACAGATGGGCGCTTTACGCAGTGCCTTAGCTGATATTAAACAGCAAATATTTGCCCGCTCACAACTACTCGCTTACATGCAATTAAATCGCGACATTGTTATTCGCACTATTTGCCTTGAACTGTGTTTTATTTTCATTACCTTTGAAGGGGCAAAGCTTGGTGATACCGTTGTTGCTACCAATGCTATATTAATGAATTTTATATTGTTAATTTCATTTGGCTTAGACGGCATTGCATTTGGCGCCGAAGCGCGAGTGGGTAAAGCGAAAGGGGCAAAAGATCTGCTAGGCCTTAAAATAGCAGTTAAAGTGGCCATGGTGTATAACTTAATATTTGCAATCTTCTATAGTCTATTTTTCTTATTGTTTGGCAAACAGTTTATCTTATTACTATCTGATATTGAGCCCGTCACCCAGCTCGCTGAACAGTTTTTACCTTGGATAACGCTATTACCTATCCTTGCTTGTTGGTGTTATTTATTCGATGGTATATATATTGGCTTAACTCAGGGGCGAGTGATGCGCAACAGTATGCTGATTGCTACTTTTGGTTGTTTTTTTCCGGTTTGGTGGCTATTTAGCTCACTAGGTAATCATGCGATATGGGCCGCCCTATCAATTTTCATGGTGGTTCGAGGCTTAACGTTAATGTGGCATTTCAAGCACTATAATGCTGATTTAATAAAGGATTTATAATGAATTACACCTTAATGACTGTTGTTATCATTATGATCCTCGCCGCGATTTTTTTGAGTAAAGTGTGCAAATATCCACGTAATATATGGGTATTGTTTGTTTCACAACCATTAGTACTTAGTGTGTCACCGGTGATTACTTTTATTGGCGGTTTACTCGCTAGTAAAATTGCTCCCGACCCTACCTTAGCCACTTTACCGCTTACCATTATGATCATTGGTATTGCCCTGGGTACTTTTGTTGTCGCTATTTTATCAACAAAGTATGGCCGCAAAAAAGCCACTACCTTAGGATTTATTAATGGCATCATTGCCACTCTTATCGCTATGCAAGCGGCCATAACAGCAAGTTTTTATCTATTAGTGTTTGCCGCATTTTTCTTAGGAATAAGCCTGGCCTTTATGCAGCAATTACGTTTTGCCGCATTAGAAAGCGTTAGTACCGAAGAAGGCCCTAAAGTAATTTCAGCGTTAATGTTATCGGGAATTTTAGCGGCGTTTATTGGCCCAGAAATAGCCTTAATGGGTAAAGACTGGATAGCGTCACCGCACGGTTATGCCGGCTCATTCTTAGGTTTGACCGTATTAATGACATTCGCTTTGATCATTTTTCAACTATTTACTGACCCGCACTTAGCCACCAAAGAAGTACTCGATACTCCGGCGCGATCGTTAACGACTATCATCAAACAACCTATTTTTATTATCGCTATGCTAGCCGCGGCAATAGGTTATGGCTTAATGAGCTTTTTAATGACGGCAACACCTATTAGCATGCACGATATGATGGGACACAGCCTAGAAGATACCAAATGGGTATTACAGAGCCATATCACCGCAATGTTTTTACCGTCATTAATAACGGGCTTCTTAATTAAACGCTTTGGCTCTACCGCCATAATGTTAACTGGTACTTTAATGTTTGCATTAGTAGCCGTTATTGCCTTACAAGGCCAGCAAGTCATGCATTATTGGTGGGCATTGGTATTACTTGGCGTCGGTTGGAACTTCTTATTTATAACCGGTACAGTCATGTTACCGAGAAGTTATAAAGCGCACGAAAGATACAAAATACAAGCAACCAATGACTTTGCTATTTTTACTATACAGGCTATTGCCTCGTTATCGGCGGGATGGTTATTATTTGCCAGTAGTTGGCACACTTTAGTCTATGTAAGCATGCCGTTTGTAGTGATTATGCTGTTAATTTGTTATTGGAATTATTGCTATGAATATAAATTGAGCAAGCAGCCTACTTAAGCTCTAAAACTAAAAAACCAGATCAATTGATCTGGTTTTTAATGTATTCAATAGAGCTGAATTATTTAGTAGTAAGAATGCTCACCACGTTCATGTTCGGTCATATCACGAACACCTTTAATTTCATCACCCATAATCGTCATCAGTTGTTTTTCAACACCTTCTTTAACGGTTAAGTCAATTTGACTACAACCATTACAACCGCCACCAAACTGTAAAATAGCATAACCATCTTCAGTAATTTCCATCAGCGTACAATCGCCGCCGTGACCAGCAAGTTGTGGGTTTACTTCTGATTGAATAAAGTAATGTACACGTTCAAATAAAGGCGCGTCGTCTTTTACTTTACGTAATTTAGCATTTGGCGCTTTCAGTGTTAATTGTGAGCCCATTTGGTCAGTGACGAAATCAACTTCGGCATCAATTAAGTAGTTCTCGCTGTCTTTATCAACTAACGCGTCAAAACCTTTATATTCGATGCGAATATCATCGGGTTCAACAGCTTCAGGTGGGCAATAAGATACACCACACTCGGCTTGAGCTGTACCCGGATTAACCACGAATACACGAATACATGTACCTTCGGCTTGCTGAGAAAGTAATTTGGCAAAATGTTCTTGGGCTGTTTCTGAAATATTAATCATCATTAAACTCACTAAATGCTTACGTTATTTACCAAACAACCACACATCGCTTGGTAATAAATATCTATACCCGAGTAAAAAGCTCAAGTATGTTGATATAATACTATTCTCAACGGCTAAGGGCTAGCTTTGCTTAACATTTCTCCTTAAATAACTGTAAATTAATCGCTAAAAACACTTAAAATTAAGCAAACATTGTTGTTAAGCCATTAAAATGGTTATAATTTTGATTACTAATTAAAGAATATCTGCAGTTTTCAGGAGAATGGTGTTGTTAAAATCGATAAAAACATGGCTAATATTGAGTTTGGTTTGCCTAGGAACCGCGCAAGCTGAGCCTTTAGACTATTATTTCCCTGATCAGTCGAGCTATCGAAGTAACATTCCAACTCCGCAATCTAGCCTAGGTTTTACCGTAGGTGAGCGTCATGTGCGCCACGACCAATTAATAAATTACTTTCAAAGTTTAGCTAAGACCAGCGATAACATTGTTATTAAAGAAATGGGTTATACCAATGAACATCGTAAACAAGTTATTGCCACCATTAGTAGTAAAGAAAACCTAGCGAACTTAGATAATATTTTAGCTGATCGTAAAGCCAATCAAAAACAAGACAAAAATGCGCCAGCAGTGGTATGGCTAGGTTATAGTATTCATGGTAATGAGATCAGTGGTGCTAATGCCGCTATGCTTGTGGCTTACTATCTAGCGGCGGCAAAAACAGCTGAGGTTACTGAATTATTGGATAACTTAGTTATCGTCATCGAGCCAAGCATGAACCCTGACGGTATGGATCGTTTCACCACATGGGTTAACACCAACCGTAATAATGCAATCAATACTGACCCGGAACATCGCGAACATCAACTGCAATGGCCGTCAGGAAGAACCAACCATTACATGTTTGATTTAAACCGCGACTGGTTGCCATTAACGCAAATTGAAAGTCAAAACAGAGTGAGAAACTTTCATCAATATAAACCGAATGTTTTAGCCGACTTTCATGAGATGGGTAAAGACAGTAGTTACTTCTTCCAACCTGGTGTACCTTCTCGCACAAACCCATTAACGCCAGCAAAAAATATCGAATTAACGAAACTGTTTGCAGGCTACCATGCTAAAGCACTCGATAGTGATGAACGTTTATATTTCAGCGAAGAAAGCTATGATGATTTTTATTACGGCAAAGGTTCAACGTACCCTGACATCAATGCTGCAGTAGGTATTTTATTTGAACAAGCCAGCTCTCGTGGTTACATTACAGACAGTGAAAATGGCGTACTCACCTTTGCTTTTGGCATAAAAAATCATGTATTAACGTCTTTTTCTACCTTAATCGCGGCGCAAGAAAACAAAGCTGAATTGCATAAATTTCGCAGTGATTTTCATAATGAAAATACCAAGCTTGCTGACAAAGAAAATTTCGATGGTTACTTAATTAGCGAACGTTTCGATGCGCATCGCTTAAATAGCTTTTTAAGCTTGCTTGAGCAACATGAAATTAAAGCCTATCCATTAGTTAAAAATTATGAAGATAACGATGGCTATTACTACAAAGAAAGCTCGTTCTACGTGCCAATTAAGCAAAAGCAATATCGCTTAATTAAAACCATATTTAATAAAGTAACGACCTTCAAAAACAATACCTTCTATGATGTTTCTGGTTGGACTATGCCATTGGCATTTAATATTAACAGCCATGAAATAAAGTCGGTGAGAAGTCTTAAGCTGGCATCTACAGCATGGCAACCAAGTAAGCTAAAAATTGCTACGCCAACGATAACCTCCTACGCTTATGCATTTTCTTGGGATAATTATTTAGCACCAAAAATGCTGAATAAATTATTAAATAAAGGTATTAAAGCAAAAGTAGCAACAAAACCATTTACTCAAGATATTGGCCAAAAATCAGTTGAGTTTGCACCTGGCAGTATTGTTATTCCCGCAGGCATTCAACAGCTTGATAATTGGTTTACTGAACTGACCAACATTCAAAAAGAGTTAAACATCGAGCTTGTCGCGTTATCAACAGGGTTTTCCAGTAAAGGCATAAATTTAGGTAGCCCATCATTAAAAACGTTGGCGCCAATTAAAGTACTGATGCTTGGCGGCCAAGGTGTATCTCAATACGAAGCGGGCCATATGCTTTACTATTTAGACGAAACCTTATCTATCCCAGTAAGCGTGGTTGATTTATACCGCTTAGATAGCATTGACTTCAGCCAATATAGTCACATTATAATGGTTAATGGTGACTACAAAACCATTAGTGAGAGTAGTACTAAAAAAATTAAAAGCTGGCTAGAAAGCGGTGGCAGCATTTATGCTCAACAAAAAGCACTGCATTGGTTAACGGCTAAAGAATTACTTAATGCCAGCTTTATCAGTAACAATAAAATTAATCGTTCATTTGAAAGTGCGGATTTAAATTACGCGGATAAAGATGCATTGGCGGCGCAAAAACGCCTTGCGGGAGCAATTTTTAAGGCTCAGTTAGATATAAGTCACCCGTTAGCATATGGCTATCATAATGATGAGTTAGCAATATTCAAAAATAATACTGTAATGATGGAAAAACCGTCAGTGCCGTTTATTAATGTCGCAGCATACAGCAATGAACCATTATTAAGTGGTTATAGCGCACCAGAAATGAGTGATCTAGTCGCCAATAATTCAGCCATTATTTCGCATAATGTCGGTAAAGGGAAAATCATTGCCAGTACTGAAAACTTAGTCTTTCGAGGTTATTGGCAAGGTACATCAAAGATAGTCGCCAACGCGTTATTTTTCTCGTCAAGCTATAGCGCTAAAAGCACTAGTGAATAACAAGCTTAGCGATGAAAATTTCAATTTTTCATCGCTAAACATACACATAGCACGGTTATTTTTTTTACGCCGTGCATTGTTAATAACTTAGCCATTGCACTCACCGTTGCTCCGGTCGTAAGCACATCATCAACAATTGCTACATGCTCAGGAAAACAGCCATTGGCGTAACCGGAAATAGCGCGATTGGCATTTGTATTGCTGTTATTGGCATATGTGTTGGTGTTTAACGCAAATGCATGCTTTAAATTTTTCCTCCTACTCGCACCCGACTGCCCTACTTGTGGCTCGGTATTCAACACTCGTGTAATTAAATGACTTTGATAATTAATCGATAATTTTTTTGCTAGTTCAAAAGCAATGAGTGCGGCTTGATTAAACTGCCGACTCTTTAATCTTTGCGGATGCAATGGCACCCCAATAATTAATTGCGGCAATTCATTGTTATTAATAGACTGCTTAATATGCGATGCCAACAATTGCGCCAAAAGCGTTGCAACTTCAAACCGATGTTGATACTTCATTTGGCTGATCCAAGCATTAAATGGCCACTGATAAGGTGCGAGGCAAATAAGCTTAGAAAATTTAATTTGTGGTAATTGCCGAGCTATATTCGGATATAAAAGCAAATTTCCATGGCAAGCGATTAAATCAAAACGTATTAAATCAGCACTGCATTGCTGACAAAGTAATGAGTAGTGATCACTGCGTTGTAGGCATAAATCACAATAATGTAATGATAAATTTTGTCGCCAGAAGTGGCAACTTGATATGAGTTTTGTTGCTAGTCGCTGCAGCAAAGCAGATATTTTTATCGAAGATATTTCCATAAACACAATCCATTGCGTAAAATAATCATTATCGTTTCATCCATTAAGTATAAGCATGGCAGAACTTCTCAAATTTAACAGCTTAGGCGAGCACAATTCCGTAACCAATGGCAACATAGTATTCTTGCACGGCTGGGGCTTAAACAGCGCCATTTTTCAACCTATGGCAGAGCGATTAGCGCAGCACTATACAATAACATGCATTGATTTGCCGGGCTTTGGTGACAATAATCAGTGTATTGCCAAACCTTACAGTTTAGAAAATATCACCGCTATGGTAGCCCAATGTATTAAAGAACCCGCGATTATCATTGGTTGGTCATTGGGCGGTTTAGTGGCTACTGAGCTTGCTTTGCATCATGCCGATAAAGTATCCGCTCTAGTAACCGTAACATCATCTCCGCATTTTGTTGCCGGTAATAATTGGCCTGGCATCAAAGCCGAATTACTCAGCATGTTTCATCAACAACTCACTATTGATAGTGAAAAAACCATTAACGGTTTTCTTAAAATCCAAGCGCTAGGTAGCGATACGGTTCGCCAAGATATTAAACAAATTAAAACTCTGATTGAGCAACGCCCTAAACCTAATAATCAAGTGTTAGACGACTCATTATCATTACTTGAAACGGTTGATTTACGCAGTAAGGTGCAAGCACTAACACTCCCGGTATTTAGAATGTATGGTCGCTTAGATTCCTTAGTACCCAAAGCGGTAATCGAGCAAATTGATAAGCTACTGCCAAGTAGTGACCGCTATACTTTTCAGCACGCATCACATGCACCTTTTATATCCCACAGCGATGAATTTTTTACTGTGTTATGTGATTGGATAACTGGTAATATAAAATCATAATAAATACCGGTTTGACCATAAAGCAAATATTTGCTCAAATCGGTAATAAGAACAATTTCAGGAAGTAAAATGAATTCACCTTTAGCACAAACATTAGAGTTACCGTGTGGCCAAACCATTAACAACCGCTTAGGTCGAAGTGCAATGACTGAAGGTCTTGCCGATAGCTTAGATAGACCGACAGCTGCCCACAATCAATTATATAAAACCTGGTCTTTAGGCGGCACTGGATTACATATTACCGGTAATGTGATGATCGATCGTCGCTACCTTGAACGTGCAGGTAATGTTGTTTTAGAAGATGATTCAGCATTAGATGCATTTAAAGCATGGGCAAGTGCTGGCACAGTTGCTGGCAACCATTTATGGATGCAAATATCTCACCCTGGTAGACAATGTCCAAGCTTAGTGAATAGCCAGCCGCTATCTCCCTCTGCAGTGCAGTTGAAAATGCTTGGGTCATTTTCAAAACCTCGCGCTTTAACACAAGCAGACATTGAAGACATTATTCAACGCTATGCAACAACGGCACGTTTGGCTAAAGAAGCTGGATTCACTGGCGTGCAAGTACATTGTGCGCATGGTTATTTAATTAGCCAATTTTTATCACCAAAAACAAATCAACGCACCGACCAATGGGGTGGCAGCTTAGAAAACAGAGCTCGTTTTGCCCGCGCAGTTGTGCAAGCCGTGCGCAATGCTGTTGGCGCTGACTTCCCAGTTGCAGTAAAACTTAACTCTGCTGATTTTCAAAAAGGCGGATTTAGTTTAGAAGATTGTGTACAAGTTGCTGCTTGGTTAGGCGAAGACGGTATTGATTTACTCGAAATTTCGGGCGGTACCTACGAACAATTAAGCTTAATGGGCGTAGAAGCTACGGAAGTACGTGAAAGTACTCGCCAGCGCGAAGCGTATTTTTTAGAGTACGCAAAAGCGATTAAAGAATCTGCAAACGTCCCATTAATGATCACCGGTGGCTTTCGCTCTCGTGATGTAATGGAGCAAGCCGTAGCCAGTGGTGAAATTGATATGGTGGGCTTAGCAAGGCCACTATGTACGCAACCTGATATTTCGAGTAAGTTGATCAATCAACAAGTCGATCGCATTGATGATTTTGAACAGAACTTAAAATTAGGTGACGGCATTTGGGGTAACAATAGCCCAATTAGCTTAGTAAAAGCGATTAACAATGTTGGCGCGGTAGGTTTTTATTATCAGCAAATCATTCGTTTATCAAAAGGCCAAACAGCGGATACCAGCTTAAAAGTATTACCGTGTTTTATTAAGCATATGACCAGTGATACGTGTTTAAACTTACGTCGTAATAAAGCCCAAAATAAATCATTCTTTAGTAAAAACTAACTCGACGGCTAAATATAATAAATCCTAAATCCTAAATCCTGAATAAAACGTACAAAGAGATCATTATGGAAGAAGTATCAACACAGGCAGTATGGCAACAAGAGCTAACTCATTATTTAAGCTATATTGGCGACAATACATTTTTGCACGCGATGATTATTTTATTAGCTTCTTGGGTCTTTGCTTGGATATTAGATAAAGTCATTATTGCTTATGTTAAACGCATGACGGCTAAAACCAATGCAGAGTTTGATGATCAGTTAGTTGATTTACTACATAAGCCATTGTTTTACACCATATTGGTCATGGGCATGTCAATTGCTTCAAGTGTGGTGCAACTGCCAGAACAAGTGACTTCAATTGTATTCCCGGTGCTTTATAGTGTTTTATTGATCCTGTGGAGCTTATTCATTTTACGTATAACGCGCATTGTATTGCGCAGTTTTGCCGCCAATGAAAAACACTTTCATGTACTGCACATGCAAACCTTACCGTTATTTGAAAATCTAGCATTAATCTTAATTTTAGCACTGTCGGTTTATTACATATTATCTTCTTGGAACATTGATATGTCGGCTTGGTTAGCCTCTGCTGGTATTGTTGGTATCGCGGTTGGTTTTGCCGCAAAGGATACGCTTGCCAATTTATTTTCTGGTGTATTTATTATGGCCGATGCGCCTTATAAAATTAAAGACTACATAGTGTTAGAAAGTGGCGAACGTGGTGAGGTTACAAATATTGGTTTACGCAGTACACGTATTTTAACGCGCGACAACATTGAAGTTACTGTCCCAAACTCGGTAATGGGTAACACTAAAGTGATTAATGAGTCAGGTGGCCCCAGTACTAAATATCGTATACGCGCACAAGTAGGTGCAGCCTACGGCAGTGATATTGATCAAGTTCGCGAGATTTTGCAAAGCGTTGCTGATGAAGAAAAAGATATTTGCAGTTTCCCAGCTTCGGTGGTGCGCTTTCGTACCTTTGGCGGCTCCAGCCTAGATTTTGAATTGATGTGCTGGATCACCGAACCGGCATTTCGTGGCCGTATTCTTGACCAACTCAACAGCCAAATTTATAAAAAGTTTGCTGAGCATAATATTGAAATCCCATACGCTAAGCAGGATGTTTATATTAAAGAATTTCCTGGGCAAAACGCAATTAAAGCGGTTGTCGATGACGTTGAAAAACCTACGGCGACAGACGATAAGTCATGATCAATTGGCCAGCATTTATTAAGCATGACGGTGAAGATGAGCTAATTTATATTAGCTCAGCTACCGCTTGGCAAAATGATGAAGAAATGTTGCTTTATGTATTTACCGAGCGAGATGTACTTATTGATAGTCATGGGCAAGTATTTAGCTTAACGGATATACAAACAAGTTTTGAAAGCGCAATAGCCCTTGCAACAGCAACAGTAGATAATATTAACGAACTGGTGCGAGCTCATGCTGTTGTTTGCGGTGAATGTTGTGTCGAGAAAATTTATTGCCAAACACTGCCACAGGCCATGGAATTTATCGAAAGCCTAAGCGACTAAGCAAAGCCCCACGCCAACATAAGGTTAATACAAAGTTAAATATCATCTAACAAAATGTAACAGACACTATGATTAAAATCTGTACAATGCAGTTAATTTCATGGCTCATCTCACCCCATAGGAATAATAAATGAAGTTTGTTGCTCTGCTATTTTTTATATTTTTATGCGCTATTGAGTTTATGGCTAATACGGGTCAAGACATGATTGTTAATGACATTAAAAACGCCATTCCTTTCGGTGATAAGGTCGGTCATTTCGGTATTTATGGACTACTGACATTATTCGCTAACTACGCATTTAAATTTCGTCACTTTGCTGGCAAGGTAATGAATCAATATGGCGCGGTATTAGTAATAGTTATCAGTACAGCAGAAGAATTTAGTCAGTTATTTTTGCCAATGCGTACATTCAGCTTACTCGACATAATGGCTAACTTTTCAGGGGTGCTGGTATTCACTTTATTATCTTTGCATTTAGGTAAACATAGTCGCCGTTATAATCAACGCTTACTTAAGACGCCATTAAACGAAACCGTCTAGTAGCTTATACCAATTGAATCTTAACAAGCGGTCTATGATGATTTGCATTGATTCATCTAAGCAACAACATCACTAACCGTACTGGGTAGTTCTAAGTTAATTCTTCCCTGAATTAACAGAACTTTAACCATCCCTGGTAGTTCTAAGTTAATTCGTCCCTGAATTAACAGAACTTTAACCATCCTTGGTAGTTCTAAGTTAATTCTTCCCTGAATTAAAAAACCGTGTATTGAGTGATCAATACACGATTTCTAGTTTTTCTGATTAGGTAATACCAATTCCACTAATTAAGTGATCTCGGCTTTGGCATCCTGCGTCGCTCTACCTTCTACATCCATGTAGTCGTACTTTTTCATGAGGAAAAAGGGATAAATACAAGACATAAAATTTAGTAAGTAGTTATTCTCGGCTTTGGCATCCTGCGTCGCTCTACCTTCTGCGTCCATGCAGTCGTACTTATAAATTTTATAACGCCGTAGTTATTCATTTTAACCATTAAAAATGAGCAGTTAATTAATGGACTTGGTATAATACGATTAAATACCGTATTGCGCTCTATATGCTTTAACACTTTCTAAATGTTCCTGCATATCGCCTTGTTCAGATAAGTAAGTAATTACATCACCTAAACCAACAATAGCAATAACAGCCGTATTAAAGTCACGTTCAACTTCTTGAATGGCAGATAATTCGCCCTGGCCTTTTTCTTGTCTATCAAGAGCAATTAATACTCCTGAAAGCTCCGCGCCGTGGGCTTTAATAATTTCCATTGATTCACGAATAGCAGTACCCGCGGTGATCACATCATCCACTAGCATTACTTTGCCTTTAAGCTCAGAGCCAACTAAAGAACCACCTTCACCGTGCGTTTTAGCTTCTTTACGATTAAAACAATACGGCATATCCATATCATGATGATCGGCTAAAGCCACAGCAGTAGTAGTCGCAATTGGAATGCCTTTATAAGCAGGACCAAACAATAAATCAAAATCGATATCCGATTCAGCTAAAGCAGTCGCATAAAAGCGACCTAAACGCGCTAAATCACCACCCGTATTAAATAAACCAGCATTAAAAAAGTAAGGGCTAGTTCGGCCTGATTTTAAAGTGAACTCGCCAAAACGTAATACTTGTTTGTTTAAGGCAAATTCAATAAATTCGCGTTGATAATCTTTCATGTCAATCTCGTCTATCTAAAATAATGTATCAATAATATTAAAAACGATTAGCTCAATGCAGCTTTTTGCGCATCAAATAACTCGTTAATGCCGTCTTTAGCAAGAAGTAGCATTTCTTGCATTTCATCAAAGCTAAACGGCGCTTCTTCAGCAGTACCTTGAACTTCAATGAGTTTACCGGTATCTGTCATCACGACGTTCATGTCTGTTTCTGCAGCAGAATCTTCAGGGTAATCTAAATCGGCAACCGCAGCGCCTTTATAAATACCAACTGATACCGCAGCAATCATGTGCTTAAGCGGGTTCGTTTTTAACACACCTTTGGCACGTAAATAATCTAGCGCGTCAACAAGTGCAACACAAGCACCTGTAATAGCAGCAGTACGAGTACCGCCATCGGCTTGAATTACATCACAATCAACGGTGATCATATTTTCGCCAAGCGCAGTTAAATCAACAGCTGCACGTAATGAACGAGCAATTAAGCGAGAAATTTCTAGTGTACGACCACTTTGTTTACCATTTGCCGCTTCACGACGCATACGCGTATGAGTAGAGCGAGGTAACATACCGTATTCAGCAGTAACCCAACCTTTACCTTTGCCTTTTAAAAAGCGCGGAACACCTTCTTCAACAGTTGCGGTACAAATGACTTTGGTATCGCCAAATTCAATTAATACCGAGCCTTCGGCATGAGCTGTAAATTGACGAGTAATCGTTACTGGGCGAATTTGACCAGCCGTTCTTCCACTTGGACGCATAAAGTATTCCTAATAAGGGATGATTTTTTTGATGCGTTATTATAGCAACATAGATAAAAAAATATACTAGCAAGCGCAGAACAAACCGTAATTTTACCGACATTTAACAATAATAGAGCATTACCACTACTATCAATATGCTGGTTGTTGAAATATAGTTAATACTAACAAGGTCATTTATAGCAGAACGTTAATCTCGCATTTATTACAGAAGATAAAAAATTATGACTAAAGCACTTTTTCAGCCATTACTCGCCAGCTTATTTTTAGTATTACTAAGTACTTCATTTAATAGCCAAGCTGAACAACAATTACCGACATTTAGTAAAGAATACAATGAGCAAAGCGACCCCTTTAAAGATGCTAGCGCCGCCATACAAATGGCCAGCCAAAGTAAGCGTAATGTATTAATTGAAATTGGCGGTAATTGGTGTACATGGTGTCATAAAATGGATGCGTTTTTAGAAAAAAACCCAGACATTTACCAAGCGCTACATGAAAATTTTGTACTGCTGAAAGTGAGTGTCAGTGACACAAATGAGAATGAAGCGTTTATGCAGGGCTTACCGCCAGTGCTAGGTTATCCACATATGTACGTATCTACCGCCAAAGGTAAGGTTTTATTATCTAAAGATACTGCAGACTTTCTTACCTCAGGTAACTATTCTCGTACCGCTTGGCTGAGTTTTATTGAACAATGGTCGTTTACTAATAACGCCACAAATTTAGCCACGCAAGCGGCAATGACCGCCAATAAAAACAACGCTTCTGCCGATGTAAAAGACAACTCAACCAACAGTAAAAGTTAGGAATAAGCCATTGAATTCTTTTTTTGATACTAACTATCAAACGCCTGCATGCCTAACAAGACGTTTATCACGCCGTACGTTTTTAAAATCAGCAGCCTTGGCAAGTGCCGCAACAACAATACCAATGCCAGCAATGGCCGTTGCTAATAAAGTAGAGTTAACTATTGAGCCATGGCAAAGCATAAATGCCGTGCTCGAGCATTTATTGCCAAGCTCAGCATCGGGTCCTGGCGCCAAAGAACTTAACGTCATTCAGTATTTATATAATGTGGTTAATTCCCAACCGACAGAGCCAGAAGAAAGCGAGTTTATCAAAAAAGGTGTTGGCTGGTTAAACGGTTATACCCAAGGTAAATTAAAGCAAAATTTTTACTCATTAAGTGCTACTGACAAAGAAGCATCATTACGAGCAGTGAGTCAGTCTCGCGCCGGTGAAAATTGGATCAGCACCTTACTTACTTATATTTTTGAAGCCATGTTAGCACCGCCTTCGTATGGCGGAAATCCTGATGGCATTGGTTGGCAGTGGCTTAAACATCAAGCCGGCTTTCCATTACCCCCCGTTGGTAAGCGTTATTATGAATTGCCTGCGTATGCTGCAATTAAAGTCAAAAATGTTACAGCAGAAGGCAATAAAACAGCACAACACAATAAAACAGAGCCAAAACATTCAGGGAAGGCAAGCTAATGAAATACGATATTTGCATTGTCGGCAGTGGCGCTGGCGCCTCGCCAATAGCTTACACCTTAGCAAAGGCTGGTAAAAAAGTATTAGTGCTCGAAAAAGGCCCTTGGCTGACCGAAGAGGATTTTTATAAAGATGAAATGGCCTGTTGTCGGCGCACCACTTATTCACCAAAGCTAGAAGATGAGCAGCATGTAATCGAGGAAGAATTTACCGCCAGTAATGGTGATATTTACTGGGAAGGTGAAGCGACAAGTGAATCAGGCTGGGATTTTTGGAATGGCAACGTTGTTGGTGGCTCATCAAACTTTATGAGTGGTTATTTTCATCGGTTAAAACCGATGGATTTTCGCTTAAAATCTGAGTTTGGTACAATAAAAGGCGCTAACGTCGCCGATTGGCCAATATCATATGATGATTTAGAACCTTATTATGACAAAGTCGATAATATTGTTGGCGTGTCTGGCAA
Organism: Colwelliaceae bacterium BS250; assembly: GCA_040779355.1. Lineage (GTDB taxonomy): Bacteria > Pseudomonadota > Gammaproteobacteria > Enterobacterales > Alteromonadaceae > Thalassotalea_A. Next base: position 114,197 of record JBFONS010000013.1, read on the forward strand.
GGTGGTCGATCATCCATATTTGGAACCACATAAAACCGATTACCCTTTTCCTCCGACCGCTGAACACCCTATTTCGGCATGGATAGATAAAACTGCCACAGATATTGGTTATCATTCATTCCCAGTACCAAGGGCGATATTAACAACGCCTGCTATGGGTAGAAAAAGCTGTGAATATTCAGGTTATTGCTCAAGTTATGGTTGTTCATCAGGTGCTAAAGGTAGCGGCCGAGCGGCACTATTAAACCATGCGGTCGCCAGTGGTAATTGCACCATTTTACCGCATGCAAAAGTGTATAAGTTAGACTCTGACAGCAGTGGCCAAGTTACTGGTGTACATTATTACGACAAGCATAATCGTAAACACACAGTAAACGCAAAAATGTATGTTGTTGCCTGCCAAGCCATTGAAACATCGAGGTTACTGCTGGCATCAACTAGCGATAAATACCCAAATGGTTTAGCCAATAACAATAACCAAGTGGGTAAAAATATAATTTTTTCTGCGGGTGGTACTGGCCAAGGTGATTTCCTTTTTGATGAAATCAGCAAGGAGCAACAACAGCAACTTAGAGTTGTTGGCCCTTTCATTAATCGCGCCATTCAAGACTGGTATAAGATTGATGACAAAGATTTTGGTAAACCGGCGAAAGGCGGCACCATCGATTTTCTGTTCCATCAAAATGCCATTGCCAAAGCCAGCTCTGAAAAATGGGACAGTGACGACAATTTAGTGTGGGGCGAACAATTAAAGACCAACCTGCAAAACACCTTTAATTTTGGCAAAACGTTACGCTTTGAAGTATTTAATGATTGGTTACCAACCGATGACTGTTTTGTCTCTTTAGATAAGGACAACACCGACAAATGGGGTGACCCGGTGGCTAAAGTAAGAATAGGCGCGCATCAACACGATTTAAAAGTGGGTGAATATATTACTGACAAAGCCGAAGTATTACTGAAAGCTATGGGCGCAAAAAACGTCAGTTCATCGGTGAGTTCATACCCGCCAGCAAACCTGCAAGCAGGTGGTTGTCGTTTTGGCAATAACCCTAAAGACTCAGTATTAGATAAAAACTGTAAAGCCCATGAAGTCGACAACTTATACATCACCGACGGCTCATTTATGCCAACCGGTGGTAGTGTGCCTTACACTTATACCATTTATGCCAATTCATTTAGAGTGGCCGATCAAATCCTCGCTCGTTTAAGCTAAATAATAAGTAATCGCTCAAAACATGCACATTAAAAGGCCACTTAACAAGTGGCCTTAGTTTATAACGACTGAATAATATCTAATCTAATGTGATCACAAATAAACAATCAAAGGCAATTGGATCACCTTCAACTGGATCACCGTTATTACTGCCAAAATTTGTCATATCTACCATACCTGATAAACGTACCGTTCCTGTGCGATCGGCAAAACGCGCCGTACCACCTAGAATCGCATTATCCGAGCCTGCGGCGCCTGTAATGTGAGTGATCATTTGCCCCCTAGGGGTTGTAGTTTCATGATTAACCGGTTGCACCGTTGTTTTCCCTCGAGTGATTAGCATACCTTGATGCATATAGAAATATGTGGTGCCAACTAAGGCTACACCACCATTCTCACCACCCGAGACCTGTGAAAGACAATCCGTCGCCGTACCCATTACTTGCCCATTGCTGGCGTTTACAAGATCTACATCAAAGCACATTGCATCATCATCGACTTCATCGCCGTCAATATCGGGGACTTTGTCGAGGTACATTTCCCCAGTTCCAACAAGATTTAATACTAAAATTTTACCTCCAGCTTTGCCTCCCGCATAACTATTTAATGAAAAACACAAGCAAATAGTAATACAAACCATAATGGTTGTTTTAATGTTCATAACAGTATCCTCAGTGAACTATATTTGTCGCCGAAAAATATGCAAAAACAGCACCCTTGTTTCATTCAGTTGACTTTGTTCAGCATATTTTTAATATGAAAAACCTAAACGTAAAGTATAGCAATAATATAAACACCTAGCGAAAATTGTGGCTTAAGAAGTTACTCGTCATTGAGAGTTTTTAATATGTGGTGCATAATTGTGCCACCAACCAGCACCTAAAATTTTATAACTGTGCTGATTGTTTATCATTTCTAAACACACAAAATAGGTATTATTATGATCCACAGCATGACAGCATTTTCACGCATCGAAATTAAAGGCGACTGGGGTAACGCGGTATGGGAAATTCGCTCGGTAAATCAGCGTTTTCTTGAAACGTACTTTCGTATGCCGGAGCAATTTCGCGGTCTAGAGCCGGTATTACGCGAACGTTTTCGCAAAGCCTTAAATCGCGGTAAAGTTGAGTGTAACTTACGCTTTAATGCCAACCCTGCGACAAAAAGTAACATCACTTTAAACACTAAATTGGCCGAACAATTAGTGCAACATGCCAACAGCATTGCTAATGCTGCAGGTGTTAATAATTTTAACCCTGTCGACATTATGAAATGGCCTGGTGTAATGGAAGCTGAAGAAGCCGACATGGATGCAATTTCAGGTGAATTACTGCAAGGTTTTGAACAAGCGCTTACCGACTTCATTGCTGCTCGTGTAAGTGAAGGCGCTAATATGGCAGAAGTGATCACTACTCGCCTTGACGCTATTTCAACACAAGCAGAAGCAGTAAAAGTGCACATGCCAGAGATCATTCAATGGCAACGCAACCGTATTATTGACAAATTCAATGACGCCGGCATCGAGCCAGAATCAACTCGCCTAGAGCAAGAACTCGTTATGCTAGCGCAAAAAATGGACGTGGACGAAGAACTCGACCGCTTACACAGCCACGTAAAAGAAACTAAGAAAATCCTAAAAAAAGGTGGACCACAAGGTCGCCGTTTAGATTTCATGATGCAAGAGTTTAACCGCGAAGCCAACACCCTAGGTTCAAAATCAATCAACACCGACATCACTGCAGCAGCCGTTGAATTGAAAGTGCTAATTGAGCAAATGCGCGAGCAAATTCAGAATATTGAATAAAGCACTCATGATATCGGATGTTAGTAATTGTTAGTGTTAAACAATAAGTTAACTAACTAAAGATATCTCAAGATGACTGGCGTTAACTGAAAAAGTGGTTACAATAAAGGTTACTTATATTAAGTAACCTTTTTTATTGGAAGTAATAAAACTTCTTGTAACCATTTTTAGGATGCTAATGGCAACACTGAACGCTAAACAATTAACTGCCTTACAAAAGAAAGGCGAGCCGTGTCGAGAATCGCTTGGTAATGGGCTTTACTTCCGCGTAAGCAATTCAGCAACAGCTAGCTTTGAAGTACGCTATTCAATTTATGGCAAGCGTAGATTTATATCCCTTAAAAAACCATACCCGGCATTGTCTTTAGCTGAAGCTAGATTAAAAGCTGCAGAAATTAAAATGATGGTTAAAGAAGGCGAAGACCCCCTAGAGCATAGAAAGCTTGATTCAGTTAAGCCATTTAAGTTATTAGATGCACTAGCTGAAGACTGGTTACAAGAGCAGGAAAAACGTATCAAAACGGGCCATATCTATCGTCGCGTTTATCAAAAAGATATTTCTCCAATGATTGGTGGGATTGCCACAGAAAAAATTAGGCCTCTTGATATTAGAACGGTCATTAAAAGTATCGACCAATCGGGCCGCCCTTCTATCGCAAATGATGCGCTAAATTATCTTAAGCACATCTTCCGCCACGGAATTAAGCTCGGCATCATAGAAACCAATCCTGCTGATGCATTTCAATATGTAGACGCAGGTGGTATTGAAAAAGCAAGACAACGCGCCCTGTCTATTAATGAGATTAAAGAATTATTTGAGGTCTTAACAGCTAACAGCGACCAAGTAACCAGAGAAAACTATTTAGCTGTTGCTTTATTAATATCCTTAGCTACTCGGAAAATGGAACTAATGGCTGCAACATGGTCCGAATTTGATTTAGATAAAGGCACTTGGACCATACCCGCAGAAAGAACTAAAACAGGCGTAAGTATTCGAATGCCTTTGTCTGCGCATGTGTCTAATTGGCTAGAAGAACTGAAAATAAGATCTGCCGCTAGTGAATACGTATTTCCTAATAGAAGAAAAAGTAAAAGGCCTTATGTTTCTCCAGATACGTTAAATGCGGCAATAGGTAAATTATTTAAAGAAGAAAAAATTAGTTTTCCACATTTTACCATTCATGATTTAAGAAGATCAGCGAGAACTTTATTAGCTAGCTTACAAGTACCACCGCACATAAGTGAAAGATGCTTGAATCATAAGATCCAAGGCGTTGAAGGTGTTTACGACCAATATGACTATTTTAATGAACGCAAAGAAGCACTAGAAAAAATATCGAATTTAATTGCCCCATATGTAAATCAAGGATGAGAAATGACTGAATTAGTAGCGCTTACCTTTAAAGAAGAAGCATTAGATATATTGGCCTTGCCTGCTAAAGAATACTTCTTACCTATACAAATTCTGAAAGCTGGTTTAGATGATATTGGTAAAATACCGAAAGAACTTTTATTGCATGGCCTTCAATTAAAGATGGCCGAAAAAAGTACCAATTATAAGGAACAACACCAAGCAATTTTAGCGATTTGTAATTTATTCGATGAGCCAGGTATTGAAGATGAAATCTTTGCTGAAGGTGAAAATTGGACTGTTTTATATGGTGATATAGATCTCGCTTCAGATGAGATAGTCACAATACAACGTAAAGATGAATTACTAGCTGCTCTTAAACAAGAAGGTGAGCACTTAGTTATTAATGTTTATCAACCTTTAGATGATAGCGCTTTAGGAACAATACGAGCTATATGTGCAAACATAGACAAGATGACTGGAGAAGCGATTGGTCGTAATAAATTAAGATATGCCGCACATCGCTCAAATAGTATTTCTCAGGCTTATTCGTCTAAAGACGGAAACAGTTACTTAAGTTATTGGCAACATGGATTAGGTATTAGCAATAACGGAGATATTATTGCTCCTTGGAAACAGCAAGCTTCTCTAAAACCATTACCTCAAAAACACATTGGTACACAGCTTTATATAAACGAATTCTTTAATCAGCACGAATTTTGTTTTGATAAATATTTCTCAGCATTAAATACAACAGCCCCTGCTCATCAATCTATTGATGAAGAATCTGAATGGCATCGTATACAATTTTTAGGTTGTTTACTTGGTGGTGCAATCGGTGATGCATTCGGCGCTCCTGTAGAATTTATGAAGCGAGATGAAATCATAAAAAAATATGGCAATGAAGGGATCCAAGACTTTGATAAAGCCTATGGGAAAATTGGCGCTATAACCGATGATACGCAAATGACATTATTTACAGCTGAAGGATTACTCCGTTCATGGGTAAGAGGTTGCTTTAAAGGTATTACTTCTGAACTTGGCTGTATAGGCCACGCTTACCAACGCTGGTATCAAACACAAGGCTATTCATCTCCGCGGAGCTTATATGTTGAAACTGATGGTTATCTTTGGCAGCAAAGAGAACTTCATTCTCAAAGAGCACCAGGAAATACTTGCTTGTCGGCACTTGCTGTAATGGAAAGCTTTGAAACACCAGCTATCAATAATAGCAAAGGTTGTGGTGGAGTAATGCGTGTAGCTCCGGTTGGACTATATTGTTGGCGTTTAAAGAACAAGAAGACGGTTGAAGATTGTTTTGATCTTGCCTCCAATGCTGCAAACTTAACCCATGGCCATGCTACTGGATATTTAGCATCAGGTGCTTTTGCCGCTATTATTTATCAAATATTAGAAGGTGATTCTTTAATTGATGCTTGCAAAACCTCAATCGAAATTCTTTATAAAAAGGAATTCCATACCGAAACAATTATGAAGATTGAAAGTGCAATCCGGCTATCAAAAGATCCAATGCTGCCTCATGAAGCTATTAACTATTTAGGAGAAGGATGGATTGCTGAAGAAGCATTAGCCATTTCAATTTATTGCGCTTTAAAAGCAAAATCATTCAAAGAATTAATGTGCATGAGCGTTTCACATGACGGTGATTCTGACTCTACAGGTGCAATAGCGGGAAACATTTGGGGCACACTTTACGGGATGATGGATTGGCCAGAAACATGGGCAGATGAAGTTGAAATTGAATATCCAATCACAGAGATAGCATGTGATTTATATAATTTTCCACTCTGGGAAATTGGTCTATATTCATCAAAAAATGATTTAAATGAGTTAATTAAGAATAGATATCCAGGGAATTGAAATGAACAAAAGTACTACAAAAGATTATTTAAGTTGGTATTCAGAACAAAATTATTCTGAACTTGAAAGTCTTACTCTATTAGAATTAACCCTTGAATTAAAAGTAAGGGTTGCGATAAACAAGTCAAAGGTTTTAGATGGGGAAACAGACTTCAACTATTGGATGGGCCAAATTATCAACGGTAATCCAATATTGTCAAAACAACTTATCTCTTACGACCAACTATCACAAATAAAAAGCTTAGAGGATGGATATAGATGTGGTTACGATTTAGAACTTCCTTCTGTAAACCTTATTACATTTGATTCTTTAGAAGAATTATATTTAAATGCTAAGGCAAAGCTAAGTGACGCTAAACATTCAAACTTTTGTAAGCTAACTACTCCCGTTTATGAACTGTTTGATAAAAAAGAAATCTCTGAATTTAAATATATTTTATACCAGGCGAACATTACTGGTTCATCAAATAAAAGTTTAAAGACTGATTTCAAAAACCTATTACCATATACAAGAGAATTTACAGGTAATAACGAAAGATCATCTCCAGTAAAAAAAGTATCAAAAGATAATTACAAAGAATATATTATTAATCCTTCATTTTTCAAAACAATATTTACTCAAAAGCTTATCCAGCTTAGTGATTGTTTAAATTGGTTCGATTTAAATAATATAAAGCCCAATAAAAGCCTATTAATTAAAACACTTTTTAATGACTTAGGCGTATCGCAAGCAAATATATATCAGACTCATTTTAAAAACGTAGAGTTAATAAGAAATGGATTAACAATTAATGAATTGATAAATATTTTGAAAATTACTCCTGAATATAGAAATAAAGTTCTTAAAAAATATATTGAGGAACTAAGCCTAGAAAACATCCAAAAAAATCAATAGTAAAAATTCAAATTTCAGAAATTTCTGAGATTTATCTACTTATATTCATAGGTAACGGAAGATTGTGCTCACTTAATTAAACCTTCTTGAGGGCACAAAATGAAAGACGTATTAATATCCAACAATCCAAAACTTAGAAAAACTTTACTAGATCTCTATGGTGAAAAAGAACGCCTTGTTAGAGATCTAGAAAGAAAACAATTCACATCATTATCCAGAAGCAGGACTACTCAACTTGAAAAAGAAGGCAAGCATCCTAAACGCCGAATTCTCGGTCAAAATTCAGTGGCCTGGCTCCTATCAGACCTTTTGATATTTATTAATAAAGATAACCCTGGTCTGGAGGCTTAATCATGGAACTACCTAAAGAGCTTATGCCGACCAAAATTGAACTAGTAAGTTTTGAAATAAATGAATTACACATACTAATCAAACTTCTGTTAAGTGCAGATAACTTTAGAAGCTTTGATGTATCACATAACGACGTTATCGATTTACTCAATATGATGGACATCAAGTTCAAAGCAATCGATAAAAAATTCGAGGAGATAGATCATGAACAAAGAGTTTAGTAAATTTATTTCATTAAAATTGATTGCCGATAATACTATTCACTCAATTAACATAGGGGATGAAGTATTATTTTATAAACTTTCTTTCAACCCCATTATCACTTTTTCTTTTAGTCTTTTAAAAGATAAAAAAGTAATACATTGGTATCAGACAAAAACTTTCAAAACATCCAAAGAATGGATTTCTTTTTGTAGAGCAATCATTAGAAAAAATTTAGCCTCAAAACAATTATTAACAAATAGAAAAGGCCAAGTTCGACTCCTTAAGAAAGTTAAATTAGTAAAAGAATTAACTAGGAGGAAGTATGTATAAAATTAATGTCAATTCCTTAGCAAATGGCAAAGAGCTGAACGATGATGAAGTAAAGCTTCTAAGTGACATGAATAATAATTTCACTCACGTATTGTACGCAAGTAAAAGTAAAATCACATGTGTGAAACCATGCCGTATGCATGGTGAATCGCACATATTTTTATCTGTTGAAGAGTTTGCAAACTACACTAGCGATTACCTAACTATTGCTGGTAGTAATGCCGGTAGAGCATGGTTTAAATGGCCGGGGAAAAATAAAAAACTGGATGGTGTAGGTTTTTATCCTCACGAAATAAAATGCCCTAACAATGTATTTAATACCTATATAAAACCTAAAATAGTACCCATTCAAGGTGATTGTTCGATTTATTTAAACCATCTTCACAAAGTTATATGTGCGGGAGATTCAGTAGCTTATGAATACTTGATTAAATATATTGCTCACATCATTCAAAAACCACACGAGAAGCCTAGTGTGGCAGTTGTAATGAAATCTGTAGAAGGGACAGGGAAAGGTACAATGATGAATCCTTTGTTAAAAATCTTTGGAGCGCAAGGTATCCATTTGAATGGCGACAGACATATAACAGGCCAATTTAATGGTGCTGTTGCAAATAAACTTCTGATATTTGCAGATGAAGTCAACCTTACTTCTACAGCTACCGCTGATAAATTAAAATCCTTCATTAGTGAGTCAACTGTTCAGATGGAAAAGAAAGGATTAGAAGCTGTCGCTATCCCCAATTATGCGAGAGTTTTCTTTGCAAGTAATAGGCATCATGTTATTGCAGCAGGAGTCAAAGAAAGACGATACTTAGTATTAGAACCATGCCCTAAGCTTGCTCAACATAAAGAGTACTTTGAAAAACTTTATAGCTGGATTGACAGTCAGGGTGACGCAAAATTATTTCATTATTTTTCAAACCTTAATATTGAGGATTTTAATCCTTTTTGTGCCCCATCGACTAAAGCACTAATAGATCAAAAGCTTCAATCATTGAGTTTTTCTCACCAATTTATTTACGATAATTTATTAGATAAAACAGGTTTTGCAAAAGAGGCTCGGATTCAAGCGACCAAATTAATTGAAAGGTATTTATTTTGGTGCGAAAACAAAAATATTTCAATTAGACCTGGCAGTGCCCGGAGCCAAATAGGAAAGCTCATGACTCAAATCGTCGGTTCCAGCATTGGAAGGTCAGATCGAGGGGATGGTAAGTATTATGAATTACTAGACGTTGAAGAAATGCGTGAGAATTTTGCACATCTTTTAAATCTACAATCGCAAGATATCTTTGAGTAATGTTTATCAGCTATACCACCTTCCCCAATCCTTATAAGTAAAGAAAGTATTGAATTAAAACCGGTATAGCAATAAATATACAAGTTTATCTTGCTATCCCCTATCCAAGGCTTACTGTAATTAGTGAAATCCAATTTGGTATAGGTGGTATAGCAGTTATCAGAAAATAGGAGCACAAATGAAACATATGAAGCTCACAGCCAAACAGCAAATGTTTGTTGATGAATACTTAATAGACCTTAATGGTACTCAAGCGGCTATTAGAGCCGGTTACAGTAAAAATACAGCCAATCGTATTGCTAATCAGAACTTGTCAAAACTTGACATTAAAAACGCTATTGAAGAAGCTAAAAGCAAGCGAGCAGAACGAACTCAGATAGATTCAGATTATGTACTGGCTCAAATACAAGAGTACTTAGATCACTGTTTTGGTCGTAAACCCATAAAGAAAATATTGAATGTTGATGGTGTATACCAGACGATTGAAGTGGAAGAATTTAATCCAACCGGGATTGGCAAGGCATTAGATTTACTAGGCAAACATATAGATGTTCAAGCCTTTAAGGAAAAGAAAGAAATCCAAGCTAATATTGAAAATTCGGTAGAAAGTAGGATTGCAAATATGTCTCAGGAAGAAAGAGAAGCAAGGATTATAGAGTTACAAAAAAAACTAAATATTTAAAGTACCTGTTAAACCCATTATATAATGATAAAGTTAATCATAATTAATATGATTAACTTAAATATAAACCATAAAAAATAACATCCTAATTCTATAAAGAAACCTTAATTACCAAGATAATATAATGATAAATAAAAACAGATTAGAAAACCTTACCAATGAAGTTTGGAAAGGAGCTATTAAGCTTAGAGGCAAGTTTAAAGCGAAAGATTACCCAGCGGTTATTCTTCCAATGATAATGATACGAAGAATAGAATGTGTACTGGAAGAGAATAGAAAACAATTCAAAATAGATATTATTACTAAAGATGAAAGTTTCTCGGATAAAAACATTGAAATTATTCATAAAAAAGATATAGAAAAAGCTAATGTGAAACGTGCTAATTTAAGAAAAAAAATAAAACAACACGAAGTACATAAGCTTGATTTTTATAATAAGACTGATTGGACACTTAAGGGTATTTTAGGTGAAAGTAATACCGCGATAGAAACCAATTTTAGAGATTTTCTTAATGGGTTTAGCGATAACGTAGAGGAAATTGTTGATAAATTTGAATACCGTCTAACCGTAAGCAAAATGGTTAAAGAAAAACGACTTAGCAGCATCATACAGCTTGTTGCTGAAGAGGATTTTAGTCCTAAAAGGCTTTCCAATATCGAAATGGGCTATGTTTACGAAAACTTATTACAAAAATTTTCGCAGGATGACGCTAAAGATACTGGAGAACACTTTACCCCAAGAGAAATTATAAGAATCATGGTTGATCTGATGGAGATTAATTTTGATCCTGAAACGGCAACAGAAGCTATTTCTTTATATGATCCTGCATGTGGTACTGGCGGCATGTTGTCAGTAGCTAAAGAACATTTAATTGATAAAGCGAAGACATCAGAGGGTATTACAAATACCGAAGAGCTGGTATTGCTTAACGGACAGGAGTTGTTATCGCAAAACTATGCCGTATGTAAAGCTGATATGCTTTTAAAAGGGGAAGTCCGCAGTAATATTACTCATGGTAACTCGCTAATTCCTCATATTGAAAGTATCGAAGATGATGGTGACCAACATTACCGTCAAGAATTTGACTATATGATCTCGAACCCTCCTTTTGGAGTGGATTGGTCTCCCTATAAAGAGCATGTTGAGAAATTGAAAGGCTCTCGTTATTCAGTAGGTATACCACCAAGTAATGATGGTGCATCGTTGTTTCTACTTACAATGATAGAGAAGATGAAATCAGTAGAAAATGGTGGTTCTAAAATAGCTGTTCTTTTTAACGGCTCTCCGTTGAGTAACGGAGATGCAACGTCTGGTGAGAGTGAAATAAGACGCTACATATTAGAAAACGATATGCTGGATAGTATTGTGATGATACCTGAACAAATGTTCTATAATACAGCGATCTACACTTATATTTGGTTACTTAATAATAATAAACCAAACCATAAAAAAGACCATACGATCATTATAAATGCTAGGGATCAATGTGAAAAAGAGCCAAAATCTTTCGGCAAGAAACGTAACCTAGTAACAGATACTAATAGAACTTGGATTCACGATCAGTTTGAAGCTTGGGAAGAAAACGAGTCTTGCACAAAATTCCATTACTCCGATTTCGCTTTTCATAAAGTAAAGGTTACATTCTGGCAAGAGGATGAAAATGGAAAGCAAATGTGGTTAGAAGAAGAATTTTCTAAACAGCTAAATAATACTAACGTGAAGAAAGCATTTGATCTCTATGGAGATTTTACCATGAGAGTAAATATTAATGATGTTGTAATTGACCTTACTTATGATGGTGAAATCGCATTTGAAACTTTAGCTGCAAATGCCATAAAGTTAAAAGTTACTGAACTCAAAAGTGAAAAACTTAACGACATAAAAAAATGGTTCAAAGCTCAAGAAAAGTCGTCTAGTTACAAACACCGCCATTATATTATAGATAACGAGTATATTGCTTTCGACAGAACAGCCAAAATCAAAGAGTCTTATATCAATGCTTTTTTAGATAAAGAAATTGATTGTCAAATTATCCGTTGGGAAGAATATGAGCAATTGGGCTATGAAATACTACCTAATAAATACTTCTACAAATACCAAGAACCTGAAAGCAGTGAAAACCTAATTAACCAATTTTGGCAATTGGAAGAAGAAGCTACAGTTTTGTTAAACGAAATTCGCGAGTTGTAAAATGGAAAAATATACTTATAAACCTAGCGGAATTGAGTGGTTGGGAGATATACCTGAGCACTGGAAGCGAGTACGACTTGTTTCATTAGGTAGCTTTACTAAAGGAAGCGGAATTTCTAAATCTGAAATACAAGAAGAAGGACTTCCGGCAATTTTGTATGGGGATATTTACACTAAATATGATATAAAAACCGACTCTTTAAAGAACAAAATATCGAAAAAAACAGCATTGAAATCGACTGAAATATTTAGGGGTGATTTACTACTAACAGGTTCAGGTGAAACAAAAGAAGAAATAGGTAAATGTGTAGTTTATGATTCGGACGAGCAAGCCTTTGCAGGTGGTGACATAATCATATTCAGGCCTGATAGAGCTGATAGTCTATTCCTTAGCTTTGTATTAAATAGTGCATCAGCAATCTATCAAAAGGTGATTTATTCTAAAGGTGATATTGTAGTCCATATTTATGGATCGAAACTTCGAAATGTTTACTTCCCTATACCTTCGGTCCATGAGCAAAAAGTTATTGCTGAATATTTAGTCATAGCCACTGCTAAATTAGATCGCATTATAGCTATTAAGCAAGAACAGTTAGAGAAAATTGAGGATATGAAAAAATCCAAAATTTTTAATGCCTGTACTCATGGATTAAACCCGGATGTCAAATACAATAAAGTAGATATGGGACACATAACCAAATATCCTATACATTGGAAGTTTGCTCGAATAAAAAGAGGTTGCGAAAGGATTGATACGGGGAAAACTCCTTCTACAAGTGAACCTGAATATTTTATTGACGGGACTATAGAGTGGTATGCGCCTGAGTCTTTTAATGATGGTTTGACAATAAATAAACCTAAAAAACTAATAAATGAAAGAGCTGTTTTAGATAATCAAATAAAAATATATCCAAAAAATAGCATTTTTTTTGTTGGTGTTGGTGCTACAGCAGGTAAAGTTGGGATTATAAGAAAACCTTCCTCATGTAATCAGCAAGTAAATATTCTTCAAACAAATTTTAAATTAGTTCCTGAATATTTGGCTTACCAATTAAAAATTATTGAAAAAGAAGTGATTAAATTTGCTCAATACACAACATTACCCATCTTAAATCAAACTAGGACGGGTTATTTACAGATTGTTTACCCGCCAAAAAACGAACAAAAAGAGATTGTTGAATATCTCGACAATTATCTATCGAAGCTGACTGTAACTAAGAATAAAATAGTGTCTCAAATAGGGACACTACAAGCCTACCGCAAAAGTCTCATTCACGAATGTGTAACAGGCAAAAAACAAGTGACTGAAATTCTTTAGGATACGAATAATTTATTAAAGAGAAATTAACGGATTAATTATGCCAAGTAATAAAGAAACACTTTTTCAAGATCATATGTGTGAATTTTTAACAAACACACATGAATATAAAAATCTTGATGATTTAGCGATCAAACCCAATCGAACTTCTCATTTCATTGAACATGAAATATTTGAATTTGTGAAAGCTACTCAAAAAGGAAAGTATGAGGAGTTAAAGGAAAACTTTGGCTTGGATGTAGAAAGAGAAATCATTAAAGCACTAGAAAAAGAGGTTTTAAATAAGCCTTTGTGGTTACTTATTCGAACAGGGCTAGATGTTAAAGGCACAATAATTCAACTTTATGCTCAAAAGCCTCGTTCTAATAAAAGTGAAACGGGCCTAGCTCATTATGAAAGAAACAACTTAATTTTCAAAAAGGAATATTACTATAATCCCAATTCTCAGGAGCGTATTGATGTAGTTATTTGGTTAAATGGTCTACCTATTATAGTAATGGAGCTTAAGCATGAAGATGAAGGACAAGATGTTAATGATGCTATAAGCGAAAGTTTTCTATTACGAGATTTGGGTAATAAAATATACCAACTTCCATTTTTATACGTAGCATTAAGTAATACTGAAGCAAAAATAGCGACGAACCCCTGCACAGAAAAGAATTTTAGGTGGTTTAATGCAAGCCTAAATAATAAAGCGGAGAATGTAGGCGAATATCCTGTTGAGCATGTTTATCGACATGCATTATCTCCTGAGAATATCGCCCACTACCTTGAACATTATTTAATATTTGTACCCGTAAAAGAACAAGAAGTAGATGGTGAATGGCAAAAAAGTCCGTCATTTACGATATTCCCTCGCTATCATCAATTTAGAGCAAGTAAAAAGCTAGCAGAAGACGTTAAAACGTTTTGTGATGGAAAACTGTCATTAGGTAAAAAGTACCTCATTAACCACTCAGCAGGTTCAGGTAAGACACTCACCATTGCATGGATGGCTGATCGATTAGACAGTTTGTATACCGCAGATGATAAAAAAATATTTGATAATATTATTATACTGACAGATCGAAAGGCTTTAGATAAAAATGTTAAAGATGACTTAGAGTTATTTAGTCACTTAGGAACAAAAATTAATTTCACTAACAGATCTAAAGATCTTGCGTCTTTCCTCGAAAACGATAGAGATATAATCGTTACCACTATTCACAAGTTCAGTCATATACAGCAAAAGTTACAAAATGATGAAAAGCTTAAAAATCGTAATGTAGCATTCTTGATTGATGAAGCTCATCGCTCTCAAGATGGTAAACTTGCATTGAGCATGCGTAAGTTTTTTAATGAAGGTGAACTGGAAGATGATGATGATGATAATATTCGTGATGAGCTTGATAAACTAAATATAACCAATCAAGTATTTGTAGCATTTACCGCTACTACTACACCTAAAACAGTTTCTTTCTTTGGTGAACCCTTTGATATTTACAGTGAAGAAGAAGCCATTGAGGAAGGGTATATTTTAGATGTTGCTCATAATATTATTTCTTATGAAACGCTTTACAATTTACATTTAACTGAAGCATTACCTAACAAAAATTTCCCTGCAGGAGTGGTCAAAAAACTATTACAGAATATAGCTTTTGAAGATGAAGATATCATTCAGTACAAATCGGAAGTTATCGTTAAGCTTTTTGAAGAAAAGGTAATACCATCAGTCCGAGGTAAAGGTAAAGCCATGGTGGTGACTTCTTCTAGAATAGCAGGAAAAAAATATTTCGAAACTATAAAAACTATATTAGAAGAGAAAGGGTTACCCTGGAAAGTATTATATGCCTTTAGTGATTTTACCGACAAAAAGACCAAGAAACTAATTGAAGAAGATAAGTTAAATGGTCTTGAAGGTAAGTTGATAGAAGATGTTTTTGATACTGATGAGTATCGTATTCTAGTAGTCGCAAATAAATTTCAAACAGGGTTTGATCAACCTTTATTATCAACCATGTTTCTAGATAAATCTGTCAATGATGTTAATGCTATTCAAACTGTTTCAAGACTAAATAGAAAGCATAACGATAAAGAACAAGATGACATTCTAGTTGTTGATTTTACTAATAATGCCCAGAACATCTTTGACGCTTTTAATAAGCACCGTAAAGGTTCCCCTTTCAAAGAAAAACAGCCTGATAAGAATATATTAGTTACCCTTTTTAATGAAATCATTTATACCAAGGTATTTGTTGAAAGTGAAATTGAGTCTTATGTAAATACATATATAGAAGCAGAAAATGAAGCCCGATTAAGAAAATCAAATGCTGATACCATTTTAAGTAATTTAAACCAAGATTACAGAATTTCTTTTAAGCAAAAATTACCAAAACTTGAAGATCAAAAAAATTATGTAGCTATGCTAAAACGCTATACCAATTTGTATTATTTTATTGCTCAGTTCTTTGAACTTGGACAAAAGCTAAATGAATTTATTGTTTTTTCAGAGGTAATGAGTGATTTACTTATTAGAAAAGGAAAAACTTCCGAGATAAAAGGTTTCTTAAGTAAAGTTGAGCTGAGCAAAGGAGCAGTCAAGTTAAAAGGAACAAAAATCAATGTAACTAGCAAGCCTATCAAAAAAACGGGATTTAGGTCGGGAAAAGGAGGACAAGAAACACCTAGAACAACGATAGAAGCTGCTTTAGATGATATTAAGAATAAGTATTCGATTAGTGACGAAGAAGCTATTCTTATTAAAGAGATATGTGAAGATGTATCCAAAACTACAAGCGTAAAGAATAAAGTAATGATTAACAGAGCGAATAAAATTTACTTAAAGAATTCTGCAGAACCCAAAATACAATCAGAAATAAAAACAGAATACATCAATCGTGATATGTGGCATAAACTTGACGATCCAATTTATGTTCAGCAAGGTGGGATAATAAGCCTTATTGGAAAAGCTGTAATAAATAACATTATAAGTGCTTCTACTTGATGAACGTATTACGAGAGAGTGACAAGTTATTTGTTATTGTGGACATAAAAAGGTTGATTTTTTTTATTAATTAGTTGAAAATTCGCCCAGGTTAACATATATGTTAACTAAAGGCTTTCGGTAGGGTTATGTGACAGATACAAAATTACAAGAAAAGTTTAAAGGAACTAAGTTTTGCGCAATACATTGTAAAGGTGCGACAGATACTTTTCATGAAGCATTAGCAAGCTTGAATTCTGGTAAAAGAAAGTCTTTTGAAAGAGGGATGGTTCAGCAAATTAAAAGATTACTTAACGGGGAGAGAATGTCTAAGGAAAACTTTCCACAAGAAGGAGCTCTTCCTAGAAAAAAAGGCCAGAGCACAGTTAAGAAATTTAATGCGTTTAAACGGATCCCAATAAGGGGATATTGCTGGATTTCGGAGCGACATCCTAGAACGTATTTTATAAGCCATTATGTTTATAAAGATTACGGTAAGCTCAAAGACAAAGACATTACGTTAGTTGGTAATAATTGGAAAAGAATAGAGGTGAATGGCGATGAATACTAAGCAAGAAATTAATGTAGAACAATCAATCTTAATTAACTCTGAAGAGAGAGCATTTGCTCGAGAAGAGCTTGTTTATAACGTGACTGAAGATTTCCTTGTTATTTTAGAAGACTTTGAAATCACCAAGAAAGAATTAGCTCGTAGGCTTGGTAAGTCTCGTTCTTATGTTACTCAAATATTGAGTGGATCACGAAATATGACTTTGGGTTCATTTTCTGATATTTGTTTTGCTCTTGGATTTAAACCTGAAATAAAATTGCCAGTTCAAGATGAAGCAGAAGTAGCAGTCAAAAAAGTTAAGCATTTTATTGATACATGGATAACTCAAGAGAAAGATTCTCATAAGCATTCTGAAGTAATAAATAAAACTGTCAATGTGATTGATAGAAGAGCTGATATTCATTGGGCAAAGGTGGCCTAAATGACAGAAGCATTTGAAAAAGCTAAAAAAGCGTTATCTGTTACGAGTGTTACTTTAAGAGATTCTTATGTTGCCTTAAATGATGATATAGATCTTAAAGATTTTGATACATCAGATGCTGATATTCAAACATTTAGAGGTGTTCAGAAAGTAAGAGAGACTTCTATTCAATCAGAAGAAAAGGAATTTTGGGAATATCATTTCTACTATGGATGTGGCATTCGATTGGTAAATGAAGAAAATCCCGATCTTGAAGAGATCACTGATGCTTTAGTTGAAATAAGAGCTACTTTTAATGCTACTTATAGATCTGACAAAAAGGTTGATAAAGAACTTATAGAAGCCTTCTCAGAAGAAAATGTAGGCTACCATGTGTGGCCTTATTGGAGAGAGCTTGTTCAGTCATCATGTTCAAGACTTTGTATATCCACGATAGAAACACCACTATATTTTTGTACTTCAAAATAGCTTATCAATTCTTATAGCCCCTGAAAATGATTACACAACTGAATAATATTAAGTTAAAAAACACGTAAATAGTTACTACATATGGAATTTATAAATTAATAACTAAGTAGAACCAGTATATAGAATAGTGTACCTACCTGTTCAACCGAACATTGGAAATCTATCATAACTGTTTGTTTACGTAAGGCTTTACTCAAATATAAATTATATAAAGACTAGGTGCTGTTTGATCGGGCTTTTGGATATATAAAGGAATATTATTAATTTACACTATGAAATTATCATCACTGAGTAGTACTCAATCCTGGATAAATCAATTTTCTTCAGAAGACAAATATTTAGCCAGAGAGCTATTAGATAATTTAACAATCATTAAGACAGAAACGGTTGTTAACTCTATAACTGCATATACTGAAAATTTAATTAATAGTTATAATTCTGTTGTTATTTATTCTATTAGAGAGTTACTAAACCCGGAGGAGTCTTTTTTTTCATTAACAAATGATAAAGAGATCCCTACCCTTCAAGTTAGCAATGAAGCACTTGGAAGCGAAGCATTTATTTCAAATGTAATAACCCACATAAAGAGAAAACATAGCAGAAAGTTAATATCAAGTAGAACGAATAAACATACAAAAATTGCTAATTTATATCAAATAAGAGATAAAGCTGTTGATTCTATTATTCTAATTGATGATTTGATTGGAAGTGGAAAAAGGACTGTTGATTTTTTAGAATCTATTTATAAACACCCTTCAATTAAAAGTTGGCTATCAGGTAAACATTTAACTATTGATGTTATTAGTTATTCAGCTACAAAAAAAGGGAAAACTAAAGTCAAAAAGTGGCTTGATAAAAAAGGACTAAATTTACATGTCTTATCCAATTGTCCCATGCTAGAAAGTGTAGATAATTTTGAAAAAATATCAGATCTTTGTGTAAAGTATGCTAATAAAACTGAAAAGTACCCACTGGGCTTCGGAGAAGATCCTGTAAGTATAGTTTTTACACATTCAGCTCCCAACAATTTGCCATCAATACTTTATAGAAGTGCATTTAAATATGCTTCTGCAAGTAAATACATAAAGCTTACAAGCTGGATGGGCTTATTTCCTGCTAGAGCATTTCCTATAGATATTAGAAATGAATTAAATATTTCATTAAAAACATTTAACTCGAGACATTTAATTTTTAAAATTCTAGATTACCTTAGCTTTCATGCAACGACTGAGATACCTGAGCTTATTGAATTTACCTCCATAAAAAGAGATAAATTGGATTTTATACTTGATAAATGCAAAAAAATAAACTTATTAAATATCACCAACAACAATGTTTCCATTACTGAGAAAGGTAAATTTGAACTTGATTACTTACGTGATAAAATGATTAAAAAACAAAAGGTTGTTAATAATACCGAAAACTATTATCCTAAACTCGGTCAGGCCTAGCGTCAATTGACTAGTGTCAGTTATATGGTTTACATATAACGGTCACTCTCTTGAGAGTGATTGCGAATTCAATTATGAATTATTAACCCTAAAGGGTTTTTTCTTAGCTAAATTACTTAGTTTGGATGGAAAATGCGAAGCTTTAATACTCATATTACTACTTAAGTAATATTTGATCGCGGCCTCCTATATTACTTAAGTAGTATTATTAGAAATCAAAGGTAGTTAATTTTGGCAATAGGACCTGACCACACTTATATCAATGAAGGTATATATAAAAATTTCCCCGAAGACAAGCTTGCTGAAATAATAGATAAAGCAAATAAATTAAAAAGAAAATCTTTACCTTATGTCCATAGTATAAAACATCTTAGTCATTATTCAGGTAGCGATTATAATTTTTTAAGAAAATCAGTTAATCGCTTCACGATTAATTATAAAGAATATCAAATACCTAAGCGTAGTGGAGGTTTCCGCTATATTAAAGCACCTTCAGATGAATTGAAGAAAGTACAGCGTTGGATTTCACAGAATATTTTAATAAAACTGAAACCTCACTGGAGATGTTATTCATATCATAAAGGAGCTTCAATATTTGAATGTGCAACACAGCATTGCGGAGCAAGATGGCTAATAAAATTAGATTTAGAAGATTTTTTTAATTCAATAACTGAAATTCAAATTTATAATTTATTTAGGGAACTTGGATACTCTAGCTTAGTTAGTTTCGAATTCGCCAGATTATGTACAGATTCAGCTAAAGTTACTAACGAATTTGCTAACAAATTTAAATCGTCTAGTAAAAATGAAGATTATCCATATTTAAATGGAAACATTAAGTTTATAGGACAGTTGCCTCAGGGGGCTCCTACAAGTCCAAGTTTATCTAATATGGTTTTCAAACCTGTAGATATTGCTTTAGAACAATTGGCAAAAGAATTTAATTTAGTTTACACCAGATATTCCGATGATTTATGTTTTTCGACAAGAGAAAAATCTTTTAATAGAGAGAAGGCGAGAAAGGTAATTACACTCATTGAAAGCCTACTTGATGATAATAAATATACTTCTAATAAAAGAAAAATAAGAGTAATTCCTCCTGGTACTAGTAAAACGGTACTTGGATTAAATGTTAGCGGTAATGTTCCCCTTTTATCAAAAGTTTTTAAATCTAGATTGGAAAGACATTTGTATGGCTTAATGGAAAATGGCCCTGAAAAGCATAAAGAACATACCAAATTCAAAACAATCTTCGGATTACTAGATCATATAGAAGGAATTATCAATTATGCTCTTTCAATTGATAGAATATACGGAGAAAAAAAATCTGACGAATTTAACAACGTAAAAAATCATCATGATTTAACTTTATTCGATAAAAATATAAATATTATTAAATAATCTCCAGCGCTTCCTTTACAAAGTAAAATTTTAATTGTGTAAAACCAAACAATTGGTTACATTTTTGGTTACACAACTCAAAATCCAGCAATAAAAATACACGCAACCCCATGTAATAATAGATTTAATTCTATACAAGCAACATTCAAATTCAGAACATCGAATAATTGAGTTTTAAGTTTCATCCCTTATAAAAACCATGCCTGCGCATGGTTTTTTAGTATTCATCGCTAAATAGATGTTTCAATATAATTACATAGTATTATTTCATATTGATTGCTATAACTTCAGTACTACTGTCATAAGGATACTATCTAAGATGATCACATTATCAGCGCAACAGTGTCGTGTTATTGGTGTAATGTTAGAAAAAGAAATCACCACGCCCGAACAATATCCCCTATCGTTAAATGCTCTCACTAGTGGTTGTAATCAAAAAAGTAACCGCGAGCCGGTAATGTCACTTAGCGAAAGTGATGTGCAAAATGTAGTTGATCAGTTAATTCAAATGAATATTTTTATGGTCGACCAAATGTCTTCAGGACGAGTGAATAAATATATTCACCGTTTTTGTAATACCCAATTTAGTGACCTGCAATTTACTCCACAACAAAAAGCTATTATCTGTGTGCTGTTACTCCGGGGCCCACAAACGCCTGGAGAGTTAAGAACCCGTACTAATCGTTTAGCTGATTTTAACGATGTCAGTGAAGTTGAAACGACATTACAGCAACTTAAACACCTTAATGATATAGAGTTTGTTAAACAACTCGCGCGTCAACCGGGCAAGCGAGATTCGCGCTATGTACATTTATTTTCAGATATTGAAGTAAACCTCACCTTTGAAAATGAAACATTTACACAAGCAGAACAAGCAGAACAAGCACCACTAGGGAGTCAATCAGAGCTTGTTGCGCGTATTGAAGTGTTGGAGCAAACGGTTGCGTCATTAACTGACGATGTTGCGCTGTTAACCGAATTACTTGAAAACAAATAGTAATGACATAGGTACAATAGTGCAGGCTCAAAAAGCACAGAAATTGTTAATCTTTTGTTATAACTTCCCAATGATATATCGCTTATTATGAGTAATAGAAATTATTCATAGGAGAGCACATTGTTAAAAATATCATTGGCTTTATGCATTAGTACGTTACTTTTTGGCTGTGGCGGCTCAGGGGGTGATTCAAGCAGTGAACCTGACTCTAGCCCTACCGCAGTTGCACCACAAGAATTTACCGGGCAATTTATTGACTCACCTGTTGAAGGGTTAAGTTATAGCACGGCCACTCAATCAGGCATAACCAATGCTGAGGGTGAATTTATTTATCTACAATCAGAACAAGTAACCTTTTCAATAGGTGATTTAGCGCTGCCTGCAGTAATGGCACAAAGCGTAGTGACACCACTTAATATATTTTCCAGTGAAGATGTTTATCAAAAAGAAGTGAGTAACTTACTACGACTATTGCAGTCTCTTGATAATGATGGCAACCCAGATAATGGCATTTTAATTAATGACCAAACTCAGCAAGTATTTAACCAAGTCGATTTGGTATTTACAGATGATGATTTTGCAGAAAAAGCAAATGCGTTGCTGATGCTAACGACAAACATACATCAATCTTTAATCAGTGAATATGATGCCATTTATCACTTTGACCAGTCGCTGGTGAAAATTGATGATGGGCAATTTAACAACTGTGGTAGTGACCACTCTATGGTTGGTTATAGCGCCTCCTTTGCAACATTTGCGCATGACGTATCTGGTACGGCAACAATTATTGATAACTGTACGATTACAATAACCGACTTTAATTATGATGGCGGTGGACCTGATGTTTATATCTATGCAGCCATTAATCATCAATATGGCAGTGATGCAGCATTTCAAATCAGTGATCAAATTAATGGTAAAGTATTTACCAATGAAACACTGACGTTAACATTGCCTAATGGTAAGACATTAAATGATTTAACCGGGCTAAGTGTTTGGTGTGTCGATTTTCAAGCTGACTTTGGCAACCTAGATTTTATGCCTTAAGTCGCGATTAACGGCACTACAACCTCGACTAAATAGCCGAGAGCGAGCTAAAAGATATTACTTAGTCCTTTGATGCTCGTAATCGTATTAACGTAAAATAAACAGTGCTATAGGTAAAAAACAGGTAAACAGTGACAAAAAAATACACCGTTGGAGCATTTTGATATTCAGGATTATAAGAGAAGGCAAGTAAACCAATAAGAGCAAAAAGCGCACTGAAAAACGGTGAGTTTAGTATATATTTCATACTTATTTTACTCCATTAATTAACTAGGTTGATTTATCATAGCTTAACCAACAGCGTAATAAAACAGCTAGTTTATTACGCTGTTGGTTAAATATAACCGAATAAACTTAATAACCAAGGTAACATAAAGGCGGTGGTAAATGCGGTAATAGCCATAGCCAAACCTGAAAAGGCCCCCATAGTATTGCTTACTTGAAAAGCTCTTGCGGTGCCAATGCCATGTGACGTTAATCCCATAGCGATACCTTTGACAGCATCGTCTTTAATACCCATAATTTCGAATACCTTGGTACCGAAAATAGCGCCAATAACACCGGTAGCCGTGGCTAAACCAGCCGTTAACGAAACGATGCCACCAATGTTTTCAGAAATCCCCATCGCAACGGGTGTTGTTACCGACTTTGGCGATAGTGATATTTGTGTTAGCAAGCTAGCTCCAAGCCAGTCACTCAAGAAAATAGCACTAAAGCAACCAATGAAAATTGATGCGATTAAAGTAATAAAAATTGGCAGCATTAACTTTTTTATGCGATGCATTTGTTGATACAAAGGTACTGCTAAAGCGACAACCGCAGGCCCCAAAAAGAAGTGAATATATTGACCACCTTTATAGTAATCCTGATAATTAATACCCGTAATTAGCAAAATAGTGATTATAGTTACCACAGAAAGAATCACCGGATTTACTAAGGCATTATGCCCAGATTGTTTATACAATTTTATTGCCGCGCAATAAACGAGTAATGTAATTGCTAAACCCGTTAATGGTGAGGTCAGTATTAAATTAATAATACTTTGCCACTTTTGCTCAAACGTCATGAGTAGACTCCGAAGCAAAGAGCTTATTACACAACATCATTATTACCGCAGTACTTATAAGCATGACTATGGTGCTAACGATTAAAGTAACTGATATCGCCAGCCATTCTTTTTGTAATAATTCATAGTGCATCATCAACCCAACGCCTGCAGGGATAAATAATAAAGAAAGATGACTGAGTAAATTAGTTGCCGTAAATTCTATATGCTCATTCACGGTACCTTTTATAACAAGGCCGATAAACAATAAAAATAATCCGATAACTGGCCCAGAAACAGGAAGTTCAAATAAAATAACAATCACTTCACCCGCTAATTGAAATATTAATAGAGCAGCAAAGCCTAGAAGAAACGACATACACCCTTTTTCCTTATGCGAGGTATAACTTGTTATATAAAACAAGTGTCTATAATTACACGAATGATAGCAATGCAAACTTTGCTTGAGTCGCATTAAAATAGTAAATTCGCCATGGGTAATACTATTATATCCGCTCGTCACGGCAGTAATTACGAATTAACACAAAGTATTTGACAACTTTGCAGCATTTATTCAATAAATCAATGCTATATTTACACAATGATTGTTCCGCTTATTAAAAATAACAAAAGGTAATTGTATGGATCCAATTGAAACTACTGAAATACTCCAAAGTATCGACATGAATATGATCCAAAAACACTTGGATACATTTATAAATTTAGCCATAACATTCGGGAGTAACATTTTAGTTGCGGTTTTAGTTTTTTGGATCACGCTATGGATTGTTAAGCGTATCGTAAAACTTGTTGATATGGCTATGGCTTCACGAAAAGTAGAAGTAACGCTTCATAAATTTTTAGTAAGCATCATTAGTATTGCCTTGAAAACTGTCGCTATTATTATCTTTGCGTCGATGATAGGTGTTGAAACAGCCTCATTAATAGCCTTACTCGGTGCTGCAGGTTTAGCCGTAGGCTTAGCCTTACAAGGGAGTCTTTCAAACTTTGCTGGTGGTATTATCATTTTATTCTTTAAACCTTTTAAAGCCGGTGATGTTATTGAAGCACAAGGTTTTACTGGTAAGATTGAAGAAATTCAAATTTTTAATACCATTATGATAACCTTTGATAATCGTAAGATATTTATCCCTAATGGTTTATTATCGAATGGCTGTTTAGTGAATGACTTTACCCAGAAAGTGCGCCGTGTTGATA
The DNA here is from genome assembly GCA_040779355.1 of Colwelliaceae bacterium BS250. Taxonomy (GTDB): domain Bacteria; phylum Pseudomonadota; class Gammaproteobacteria; order Enterobacterales; family Alteromonadaceae; genus Thalassotalea_A. The sequence goes on from JBFONS010000013.1 coordinate 139,304, forward strand.
TGGTTTTTGGCGTAAGCTACTCAGATAACATTCCTACAGTACGAAAAGTCCTCGAAAGTGTATTGGCTGCAGATTCTCGTGTTCTTAAAAAGCCTGAACCTATGATAGTCGTTGGTGAACATGGTGCATCGTCGATTAACTTTTTTGTTCGCCCTTGGGTGAAGAGTGATGACTACTGGGAAGTTTACTTTTCCATTCATGAAGAAGTTAAAATGGCATTTGATCGTGAAAACATCAGTATTCCATTCCCACAACGCGATGTGCATATGATCCCGTTAGAGAATCAAGCATAGTCATTTAAAGATTAATTTGATTTATAAATAGCCACATTAAGTGGCTATTTTTTTATCTGTAACTATGTGCCATTATGAGGTTAATCTGAATAAACACATTGAATTCTAATTGTGCAATTAACCGAGCAGAACACCTTCAATTTTTCACCTTCATGTGAGCGCAATAAACATATCATTAATGAACAACTCATTAATGTTTTTAAGTGTTCAACAAATTTACTTGAGATTGGCAGCCTATCAGGTCAGCATGCCGTATATATCAGCCCTAACCTTCCCAACTTAACCTGGCAACCGAGTGATTTAGTAGAAAACATTGCAGCACTTAGGCAAAATTTGCAACTCGCCAATATAGGTAATATAAAACCAGCGATCAGTCTCGATGTTTGCAATAAAGCAATGTGGCCAAATGTTCAGTTTGATGCGATATTCACCGCTAATACTTTGCATATCATGCCTTGGCAAGCGGTTATTGAATTGTTCGAAAACTTACAGCACTCTTTAGCTGCAACAGCAACCTTATGTATTTACGGTCCTTTTAAATATAATGGTGAGTTCACAAGTCACACTAACGCTGATTTTGAGTTATGGTTAAAAGAGCGTAATAGTTTAAGTGGTATTCGTGATTTTGAAGCAGTAAATCAGTTAGCCAATAATTTAGGCTTTAAATTATTGGCCGATATTGCCATGCCGGCTAATAATCAATTGTTAATTTGGAGCAGATAAATGTTTGATACCAGTCTTTTTGCTAATACTCCAAAACCTCCCTATTACGCGGTGATCTTTAGTTCTACGTTAAAGGCTGAGGACCCAAATTATGAAAAAATGGCTGACTTTATGCTGGTACTTGCCAGTCAAAGTGATGGTTTTTTAGGTGTGGAGTCGGCACGAGAGCAACTAGGTATAACAGTCTCTTATTGGCGAGATTTACAAGCGATTAAAGAATGGAAAATAAATACCGACCATCAACTTGCCCAACAACAAGGTAAGACACTATGGTATAGCCACTACATGACGAGAATATGCAAAGTCGAACGCGAATATCAGATGAAATAGCAAGAATGAATAAGTGCTTAAGCATACAACATAATTACCAACAAACTTGCACACACGATTACACTTGGTTAACAGCATTAATTTTAATTGTATTTATAATGTATCCATTGAATGAGTAAATCATTTATTTTCTCTCCCCGAGATACCCCTTTAAACACTTGAACTTTCGAGTGTTTTTTTTTGCCCAAAATAAAGCAACAGCATAACTATTTTCTATAACAAAATTTATGCGCTTACTGAAGATTATTTATATTTGAATAATTAGTTTTGTCATTGTTGAAATAACTCACTTGAAGCGACTTTGAAAACCATTATCACCTTAAATTAACAAATCATTGACCAAAAATAATCATGTCCAACAAACTCACACACACGATTACACTTGGTTAACAGCATTAATTTTAATTGTATTTATAATAGTATCCATTGAATGAG
>JBFONS010000014.1:0-132803 GCA_040779355.1 Colwelliaceae bacterium BS250
AATCGGTAACCGTTAACTGGCCATCCGCATGTAATTGGCCTTGGCGAACGTCTTTATCTTCTGTAATTAATGCTTGTGCAGTACCCGCAATAACCGCTTTGTCATCAGTACCGTTAATGGTTACTGTGATCTTCTGCTCAGTGCCATCAATAGAGTGAACAATTAAGGTTTCTTGTAATGACTCACCGGTGTTTAAGCCTTGAATACTGGCTTGAGAGTTATCAGCCGTGTAGGTCCAATGGCCATTGTTATTGATTGCTAAGGTACCAAATTGGCCTTGCAGTGTTCCTGCAGTGAATTGGTTTTCACCGGCATCTAAATCGGTAACCGTTAACTGGCCATCCGCATGTAATTGGCCTTGGCGAACGTCTTTATCTTCTGTAATTAATGCTTGTGCAGTACCCGCAATAACCGCTTTGTCATCAGTACCGTTAATGGTCACAGTCACTTTTTGTTCAGTGCCATCAACAGAATGAACAACTAAGGTTTCTTGTAATGATTCACCGGTGTTTAAACCTTGAATACTGGCTTGTGAATTGTCAGCTGTATAGGTCCAATGACCATTGTTATTAATTGATAAGGTACCGAATTGGCCTTGCAATGATCCCGCTGTGAATTGATTTTCACCAGCGTCAGGATCGGTAACAGTTAACTGACCATCCGTTCGAAGAAGCCCTTGGTATAAGGCTTTATCTTCGGTTAAAGTTTGATTACTCGTGCCATTTATTTGTGCGTGCTGTTCAGTGCCATTAATTTTAATAGCGATTTCTTGCATTACTGGTGTACCCGATGAATCGGTTACTTTAACTAAAAAGTGTTCTGTAACACTTTGCCCTTGGGCTAATGATTGGGTAACAGGGCTAGTATTATCAATTTCAAATTGCCAAATGCCAGTATTAGCATCTATGTTGAAATGTCCGTATTGACTCGCTCCGTGTTCTACTTGCCATACAAGGTGTTCACCATTATCAGGATCGGTCGCAGTTAATTGACCTGCTGCAACTGTATTACCGACATTTTCGGTAAGCTCTGCTGAATGAACTCCATTAATAATGGGGAGTTCGTTACTACCGGTTACTAGCACGTCAATTTGCTGTGATACTGGCTTTCCAGACGAGTCGGTTGCCGTAACAATGAAATGCTCAGTTACTTGTTGCTTACTAGCCAACTGCTGAGTAGTTGTTGATTTGTTATCTATATTGTATTGCCACTGCCCTGTTTTTTCGTCTATTGATAACTCGCCAAACTGACCATGACTATTATCGACATGCCAAACTAACGTCTCGTTATGATCGGGATCTGTGGCGATGAGGGCCCCTGACACTTGATTAACAACGCCAAATTCATTAATAGCAGCGTGATTTAAACCAGAAATAACAGGTAAATCATTGGTGCCTTCAACTTCAACATGAATAACCGTTTTAACAATATTGTTATTTTCGTCGGTTGCAGTAATTACAAATTGCTCAGTATGATGTTCGCCCTCAGATAAGGCATCAGTAGTTACTAAGGTATTGTCTAAATGATAATTCCACTCACCCGTTTTAGGATCAATAACTAGGGAGCCATACTGTCCCTGGCTATTTTCAGTGCTAAACGATGCGCTAATAGCAAGTGTACCGGTTACGTTTAGATCGCCTGAAACAGTATCAACGCTAGCATTCTCTTTTACGTTGGTATTTTGTGACGAGGGCGCAAATTCAAGTGGTTCTGTTGTACTTACTAATGGAGTACCGCTAGAATTAACATGTTCAGAGCTTCCTGGACCAGTGACATTAGTGCCTACGTTGGGTGAATTAAACGTAATATTATGAACAGCAAGCGTACCTGTACCTCCGGTTAATATACCAGTTTGTGAAGTGGGCTGGCCATTTGTTACAAGTGATCCATCGGGAAAAGTAGGTACAACCTCTTGCGATACTGCGCCGCCCTTACCTATTCGAGTTAGCAATACTTGTTGTTCAATGTTCGCTTGGCCTGCTACTGCCGACTCTTCATTAATGGGTTCAATATTAACTTCTACATTGGTTTGTACATTTTCAATGGCTTGGTCTTCAACAGTTTCTGTAACTTTTGTAACGTCGTCTGCAATAACATTTTCGTCAGCAGCTGCATTAGCAGCAAGGACATGTGGAGATACTCTACCGGCAACTAAATCTTCATTAACGACGCTAGAGTCTTTGTTATCGTAACGAAACTCTTTGGTTTTTAATTTGGCCGCTTCTTTATCGAGTTGCTTAACCTTGTCTTGAATTTTTTGCTCGGCGTGTCTAGCAACGTTTTTTTCGTCAGTTTTGTTATTGTTTTTTTTAATATCTTGATTATCTTTATCTGAATTTTTCATAAAAACTTCTCTTAAAATTAACGTTCGCCAAAGGCACTTGTTACATTAGTGAAAACTGGTTTCCACAGATATTCAAATATAGTTTTATCACCAGTAACAATATCTGCTTCACCTGTCATGCCGGGTATAAGATCAAACTTGCCCCTGTGCTCGCCAAAGTATGGTTTCTCTATGGAAATTTGTACTTTGTAAAATACACCACCTTTTTCATCTGCGTCGGTTGTTGGCGATATTTTTTTAACGATGCCATCAATTGCACCATAACGACTGTAATCAAAGGCATCAATTTTGATGCGTGCCGTTTGCCCAATCGTAATAAAACCAATATCTCTTGGTGATAATTTAGCTTCTAACAATGCGGTTTCGGTTGTTGGAACAATAACGGCAACTGTGCCACCAGGAGCAATTACGCTGCCTGAAGTAGATGATGGAATAGACTGAATGATACCATCGACGGGTGCATGCATAGTTGTTTGTAGTACTTGCGAGTCAGAAGCTTTCAAACGGGCTTCTAATACTAATAATTCTGCTTGTGCATCGGTTTGTTTTTCGCCAACATCGTTAAACGCCGTTGCTTCTTGTTGCGCTAGTTGATCCTGCAAATTAGTAATATCTTTAGACAGTACATTTTCTTTGCCTTGCATGGCTTTTAGTTCTCGCTTATACGAGTCAAGTTTTTGTTGATTTTCCAAAATTTGAACTTTTGAAACGCCACCGGTTTCTGCTAACTTAATTAACATCTCTGAGGTTTTTTGTGACGCATTGATTTGACGTTTAAGTGCAGGAATTTCATTGGCTAAGGCTTGATATTCAGCTTTGCTTTTTGCCATTGCCGATTGTGAAGATTTTTCTTGTGCTAAAAACTGCTGATCCATACCATTTAAGGCAGACAGCTGTTGTTTAACTAAGCGCGGGAACTGAACCTCATATTCACTAAAATCCCCTTTGCGTCTATCTTTAAAAGCGTTATAGCGTTCAATTTTCATGTGTGCATTAGCAATTTGACTTTGTAGCTCTTCTTTAGCCGATACACTATCAATGGCAGAGAATGTTGCGAGTACATCGCCTTTTTTAACGACATCTCCCTCTTCAACAATCACAGATGCAAGCGTACCACCCAGTTGACTTTGAATAATTTGTTTGTGTCCAAGAGGGACAACTTTACCTTTCGCTTTCGCAATTTCTTCTACAGAGGAAAAAACCGACCAAACCACCAAAGAGGTAATTGCAAATACCACCATTAAGGTAATATTTTTGATTAATTTTTTTTCAACAGGTGCTTCTACTGCATCAGCAAATTCATGCTCAGGCCACACTCTGTTAGCCAGTTGACGATTGTCCATATTACTGTTGCTCCTGTGCAGGTTGAGGTTCATTATTTTCATCTGGCAAAGGACCTGCAAATACCACAGCCCCTTTATCTAACACGACGACTTTATCAGCCAGTTTGATTAACTCTTGATCATGGCTACTAAATATCACCGTTGTATTACCTTTTAATTTAGCTAAAGTGGCTATCAATTGTTGTTTTGCCGCAGGATTTCTGTTTGCAATTGGCTCATCTAATATTAGTAATTTAGATTTTTTCAAAAATGCTCGAGCTAAACTTATATATCCGCCTTCAACAGCCGACAGCATATTATTGCCTTGTCCAAGAATATTCGCATTAATATCATTGCCTAAAGCAGCAAACAAGGCGTTTCCACCCGATGCATTCATCGCTTCAATAAGTTGTTCATCGCTGGCATCGCTTTTAGCAATTCGTAAATTTTGAGCCAATGTACCTGGGAATATATCCGGTTCAACTGGACTGAAAGCTGCATGACTTCTAAACGCTTCAGGATCATATTGTTTGAGATTTTTTTGATTCACGGTTACAAAACCAGCTTGCGGCTCTATCACACCTAATGCTGCCAATAGCATTGATGTTTTACCGCAACCATTAGGACCAATCACCGCAACGTGTTCACCTGGCTCGATATCAACTGTAACACCGGCTAATGCAGGCTCTCCTTCAGCGCTGTATCGTAACGTTACATGTTGAAAAGATATGGCTGGTGGCTTGCTAGTATCAACAATATCTAAACGCAAACCGTTTTGTTCAGTCCGTGCTTGCATGAATCGATCGAATTGGGCAATAGAACCCTGCAACATAGTAAATTTAGATGATGATGAAAAAGCTAATTGAGCGGGACCGGTGATCCTCCAAATTAACATGACACAGGCAATTAGTGCTCCCGGTGTAATGCTTTGATTTAATACTAAAAATATGCCCGTAAATACCGTAGCAAGTGCAGTAAACATGCTAAGCGCATGAGCGGCAGCGGCGTTTAAACCATTACGTTTTGAGTATAAAAAATTTTGTCTGGCGTTTTCTCTTACTAAGCGAGCAAACTTGGTTTTCCAACTATCGGTATTACCACACGCTTTAAGTTGTAAGATATTTTTCGACAATTCATTGATGGCATTTTGATAATCACCAGAAATAACCGGAGTGGCCTTTTGTGCGTATTTGTTTAAGCCTTTCATCACTAAATAATAAAGACCAAGCATAATGATAGGTACTAGTACTAACCAGCCACTTAAAATTGCGATTGTGGCAAAGGCAATTATAGCGAAAGGTAAATCGACCAACCCAGCACCGCCAGGTCCTGACAGTAGCATTCGCACTTTTTCGGCATTACGCATTCTGGCAATATGATTGGTAATACCCACTCGAGACAACACCATTAGCGGCATACTTAACAGGCGCTGAAACATTATTTCAGATAAATCTCTGGCAAAACGATTACTCGTTGTCGATAACACCTTTGCTCTTATCAATCTTGATACCACTAAGATGATAATTGCAATTGCGGCTCCTAGGGCTATTTTGGGTAAAGCATCTGGTGCTTGCCCACCAATCACTCTGTCATAAACAGACATAGTAAATAGTGGTACTGCAAGCGCCGATAAACTGGCCAATAAGCTTAACCAAAATACTGGTTTATACCATTTGGTACGTTTACTCATGTGCGCGGCAAATGTTTTTGCAGATTCACGTGTGCCAGGAATTTTATCAATGAAAAAAACATGACTGGTTAATGCTATGTCAGAAAACTTAAAGTCTTGCCATTGTTTATTCTCAACCAAACATTCAAATTTATCACCACGACGTCTGATCAACTGAGCGGGTTTATCGTCTGGAATAACGACAAACGGATGCATAGCTTGCTTAATTTTATTGGTATCAGATTTATGCACCGTAAACCCTAAGTTATGTTTGCGTAATAGACGCGCAAAACCTACGGTATCAATGTTTTCTAAACGTGTATCTTGCGCTATATTTTTAGCCTGTGCATACAAGCCTAATTGTTCAAACAAGTTAATTGAAATAATTTTCAGTTCATTACTTTCCATTATTTTTGCTCCTTGTTTGGTGCATCCGCGCCCTGCTTATTGGTTAAATTAGATATTTGATTGCCTTGCTCATTTAGCTCAATTAATACATCGGCTATATCTTTAATGGCATCAAAATAAGAAGCGACAACAATGGTCATTTTTCCTTTATAGCTTTGCAAAATGTTTACTAGTCTTGCTTGTGCATCGGCATCAAGCGAAATGAGAGGCTCGTCAAGTAATAATATTGAAGGTGACTGCACCATGGCACGCACAATGGCAATTAATTTTATTGCCCCCTTATTCAACATTTGACTGTCATTTTCACCCAAAAATGTTTGGTAGCCACCTGGTAACTGCGCCAAAGTAGGCGTTAAACCAAGTGCTTCTGATAACTCCATCGCAAACGATTCATACTGCGGTTGGAATAACGTCATATTTTCAATCACGGTGCCTGCAAATAATGTGGGCCAAGGCGCTAAGTAAACAACCGATTGCCTAAACTCATTACTGTCATGGTCGTTTAATTGCACCTTATCAATGCTTATTGTGCCGTCATCAATATTGTTAAATGCACCAATTGAACTTAATAACAAACTTGCGTGGGTTAATGGGTTTGATTGAATAACGGCAATTTGGCCCGCGGCTATTGCACCGGTTAGATGACAAATTTTACCGCCGACTTGTTGGCTACTAACATTGTTAAATTCGATAGGTCCAAGAGGAAGTTTTTGTTTATAAGTAGTGGTGCCATTGAAGTTTTCTTCAGGGAGTTGCAATAAGCTATCTACTTGCTTCATTGCTGTTTTGGCAGAAACTAATCTCGAACGTAAATTTATGATGGCACTTAAAGGCGCAACGGCACGACCGGCGAGTATAGAACATGCAGCTAATCCACCCGTTGTTAATTGCCCGTCTAATACCGCTAAACACCCCAACATCACCAGCACTAAAGTCGTGCCTTGCGAAGCGCCTTGAATAAATTCTTGCAGCTTTGATGATAACCAATCAACCTCTTGTTGCAGCTCTAAGCGATTATGATTTAGTTTACGATATTGGTCACTAAGATGTGACTCTAACGCCAATGCTTTGGCCGTTGTTAAGCCGGATAACACCTGAATAAGTAATTTTGAACGTTCGCCTTCACTCAGTGAAAGTTGCATTGTAACGGCTGATAACTTTTTGCTGATCATCACAACAAAAATAATGACAATTGCCCACACCACAATAGGTATAAAGACTAACGCGCCGCCAATATAAGCAACGAGTCCTAAAAATATTAATACAAATGGAAAGTCCATTATTGCGACAGCTGCCTGCCCAGAATATAAGTCTCGCATTGCGGCTATGCTACTTAAACCGTTATTAACTTTACCCACACCAATTTTTTGTACGTGTTTATAATCGGCACTTAACAGCTTGTTAACCACATTAATGGTGGTACTTAACTCAAAATTAGCGGCCGAGGATGCGAGCATCCAACTGCGGGCAAAACGTAAGAATAATTCCAACAGAATCGCTATAGCAACACCAATAACTAATACAGTGGCTGTACCATGGCTTTGATTGGGTAAAATACGATCGTAAATTTGTAGCATAGTAAATGGTAATGCTAACGAAAGTAGATTGATAAATGCCGAGGACAGCATCATCGGACTAAATAATTTAGTACCATTTAGTAAACCAGCACTTGAACTCATAAAATCCCTTAATAAAAGACGTACAAAATTTAATTTTTTATATATTTATCAATTAAATATAGCGGATAAAATTCAGAAAATAAACCTATATAAAGCTTAATTATGTCCATAAAATATGTATGGTTATAAAGCTGAAATAACTGTTTTTTAGACAAGTAGACAAGTAAGAGTATCAATCTTCTAATTAAGCGAACCTGATGGTATTCAATTTATGAGTTTTTTTTGAGACGTTATTTAGAAATTGATGGGTTTTTATAGTGAAAGAACTATTAATGCCAATTCCACCAAGTAAGTGATCTCGGCTTTGGCATCCTCGACAATTGCTCCTACATTGTTCTACCTACTTACATCCTGTACTAGTGCGTCGCTCTACCTTCTGCGTCCATGCAGTCGTACTTATAAAGTTTATAACACTGTAGTTATTCATTTTAACCATTAAAAATGAGCAGTTAATTAATGGACTTGGTATAAGCTTTTAATTGTTAGTGGTATGAGCATCACGATCTTGTGTAGGCAGATAGCTAACAAGCTAAAACCACGGGGGAATATATTGTTTCTAAATGATTTAGTTGTGTCAGTCGGTTTTATACTCAAAACCTACACGAAAGTAAAATATGGTCGACAAGGGATTACAGATAGGAACATAAGTGCAATGGAATACGATACCTATTACCGCAATATTTTATTCAAACCGAATTAAATCCCAAATTGAGATTTTACCGGCAAATTTTGAACGTCAATATTACTAACTTTTTAGGAACAAGACACTGGACTAGAGAACTAAGAGAACTTTTAATCTGGGTCTAGTTAGCATTGTACGTAATGATTGCAGCTGTGAAAAACTTAAAAATATTTTTTAATTAAACACCCAATACTTCACGTTGCTCTGCCACTTCAATACGTATATCAAAATCGCGCGGCCAGCCAGCATTATCATAGTCAAATTTTGTTGTTTCTAGCGTGTTATTGTCTTCAATAACGTCATTTTTATCTTCCATTAAACTGCTCTCTTCAACCTTAAGTGTAGTATTTTTACAACAAATATCGACTTAAATCAAGTTTAACTTGAAATAATACGTATTTATGTAGTTTTATTACATTAATTATCTGCCATAATCGAATAACACTAGCACTATGGTAAAGTTCTAATGCAAAGTTTCGGTCATTGTATTGTGATCACCAATAGTGTGCCTTATGATGAGTCATTATTTAATCGAGACAATTTAAACAACCGACAACACTCCCCAACATGAGAGCAACAATGGGTGGTTGACGATAAACAGCAACTAATACCAAGTGACATAAATGTCTGGTCATTTTTGTTGGTTAAAATGAGCAGTTAATTAATGGACTTGGTATTAGCACTTAATTTAAATTTAGAAGAGAAAAACTAAATAAATTTATGTTGCACTTAATGCCTCTAAATGAATACTGCGTGTTTAGGGGCATTACCGCCGCGAGTCACATAAACTATGGTTTGTTTATCGCTGTGGTTTACAAATGAACGAACCGAACCAATTGGCGTGGTAAAGTTATCACCTTTACCAATGGTAATACTCTCTTCATCAACATTAATCGTAAGCTCGCCTTCATGAACAAAAATAACTTCTTCTTCACTGCGAGTATGAGCGGATACAAATGCGCCGGCATCAAACTTTAGAGCTCTAACAACAAAACCATGTTGCCAATTCAATTTACTGGCAACAATACCTTCAGCATCATTAGATTCGCCCACAAGACTCGCCTCAATTACCCCTGAAAACCTTGATAATTGTGTGCTATCAGACCAAGGAAAATCCTTAGTTCGAATAACAATACTTTCCATGTCTTTACCATTCACTACTCTGTGCTGTGCAATTTGTAGTGCCGAGGTTACAGGCATAGCGTTAACATTTTGTGGAACTTGCTCTCCCAATGTTGTATCTACTAACGACCCATCTTCTAGCAATATAAGGCCATAGTCTTTCGCCATTTCAAATACCGCAGGTGCCCATGTCACACGTCCTGGGTCATCGCTACCTAATACGGCATGTAAATAGCCTAAGCCTTCACCGACATTTTCAAATCCTCTAAATATATCCATTGGTATAGATATAATATCGCCTTCAGATAATCGAATACGTCCATCATCAGCATTAACACCAGAGATAAAGTCCCAATCACCAAAATGAATAACAAACACTTCTTCTGTTAAGTGGCTGTGTTGAGAATTTAAACAACCAGCAGGCTGTCTTGCCGCGCCGATATTAAAACCGTGTGGTATTGAAATATGTACATGTTGATCAGGGTTTTCAGCTACGCCTGGTCCAATAATGGTAAAGTTTTCTTTTTTATCACTGCCTGGAGAACGGGTATCGATAAATGCATTGGTACAGGGTTTTAAATCTTTGTATCTAACCAAACGATTTTCTAAAGTCATTGTCTTACCTTTAATTTTTTATTTTGTGTAAAGCGGTTACGACTAACGTGCAGTCCAACCGCCATCTACTTTAATGCTGGTGCCGGTGATCATTGTTGCTAGATCACTCAGTAAAAATACGCACGAATTAGCCACGTCATCAACAGAGGCTAATTTTTTTAATGGGATCATATCGAAAACAAACTTCTTAAATTCAGGGTCGTCTAACATAGGTTTAGTCATTGGGGTTTCTACAAACGTTGGCGCGACACTATTAACCCTAAGATTATGCTCGGCAAGTTCAACTGCCATGGCTTTAGTTAATCCTTCAACAGCATGTTTACTCATACAATAAAGCGTTCGTCCTGGTGAACCGACAAAGCCCATTTGCGAAGACATATTAACAATTGCCCCGCTTTCGGATTTTATCAACGCCGGTAACGCTGCTTTAGAAATTCTATACATACTGCGGATGTTTAAATCGATAACAGAATCTAAATTTTCATCGGTTTGCTCAAGCATAGGAGCGACTCGATTGGTGCCAGCATTATTAATTAAACCGTCTAAACGACTTAGTGATGATAGACGCTGTAAAAATTCATCACTATTTATGTCTAATGCCCAACCTTGAATATTTTGATGCTGTTGTTCAAGCGCGGTTAAATCACTTTTAGTTCGTGCCACCGCAATCACATGCGCGCCACAATTAGCCGCCAATAAAGCACAAGCTTTACCTATGCCCTTACCTGCACCGGTAACCAATATGGTTTTATTTTCTAAAAGGTTTGTTTGAAATCCCATGTCTTTTTCCAAAAATTGAGTTCATTATTTAATTAAAAATACTTTTTGCATTCGAAGTCATTATTAATTAGTATGACCGCACTTGCAAGATAAATATGTTCACTCACCGACAAATTATAGTAAATTAAAAATAATTAATATCAGGAGAAATACAATGGTACGTTACCTTAAAAAAGGTCCTTCAGTTGAAGAAAAAGAAGAACAAAACCAAAACGTTAGAAATATTGTTGAAGGTATTCTAAAGGACATTGAAGACAAAGGTGATGCTGCTGTGCGCACCTATTCTGAAAAATTCGATAAATGGAGTCCGAAGTCATTTTTATTATCTAAAGAAGAAATTGCTGCTTGTTATGAAGAATTAGATGATAGCGTTATTGAAGATATCCGCTGGGCGCAATCGCAAGTACGAAACTTTGCTCAAATTCAATTAGATTCAATGAAAAATGTTGAAGTGGAAACCATCCCTGGTGTCATTTTAGGCCATAAACATATACCTATGGAAAGCGTAGGTTGTTACGTACCTGGTGGTAAATACCCTCTTGTTGCCTCTGCTCACATGAGTGTCCTCACCGCGAAAGTTGCTGGAGTTAAACGCGTGATTGCCGCAGCGCCACCTTTTGATGGTCGTCCATCACCAGCCATCGTTGTTGCTATGGATATGGCCGGTGCTGATGAAATATATTGTTTTGGTGGTGTCCAAGCCATAGCGTCAATGGCTATTGGTACCGATACGATTGCGCCAGTAGATATGATCGTTGGTCCTGGTAATGCGTTTGTTGCTGAAGCTAAACGTCAATTATTTGGACGTGTTGGCATTGATTTATTCGCCGGTCCTACCGAAACACTGATCATTGCAGATGATACTGTTGATGGTGAGTTATGTGCTGTCGATTTACTTGGTCAAGCAGAACATGGTCCTACATCTCCAGCCGTTTTATTAACAGACAGTGAAGAACTTGCTCATGCGACGATGAAAGAAGTTGAGCGTCAGTTAACGATTTTATCTACCGGTGAAGTCGCAGGTGCAGCATGGCGTGACTTTGGTGAAGTTATTGTCTGTGATTCAAAACAAGAAATGGTAGACGTTGCTAACGATTTAGCATTTGAACATGTACAAGTAATGACTGACGATCCACAGTACTTTAAAGACAATATGCAAAACTTTGGTGCCCTATTCTTAGGCCCAGAAACAAACGTATCTTACGGTGATAAATGCATTGGTACTAACCACACTCTTCCAACTCGTAAAGCAGCGCGCTATACTGGTGGTCTATGGGTTGGAAAGTTCATTAAAACATGTACTTATCAAAAAGTTACGGAAGAAGCTTCTGTTGTGGTTGGCGAATACTGTTCACGCCTTTGTGCGGTTGAAGGATTTGCAGGTCATAAAGAGCAAGCCGATATACGTGTGAGACGTTACGGAAATAAATAATTGGTTAAACAAAAAAGAGTCACTTCTTATGACGTGGCACGCGAAGCTGGTGTGTCACAATCTGCTGTATCTAGGGTGTTTCGCCCTGGGTTTAGCGTATCTAAGAAGACTAGAGAAAAGGTATTAAAAACCGCTAATGAAATGGGCTATAGGCCTAATGCTATTGCGCGCATGTTGATCACTCAACAGTCGAGTATGGTAGCGGTTATAATCTCATCACGTGCTAATGAGAACTATCCAGAAGTATTATCACAGCTCAATAAAAATCTATCAGATAAAGGTAAGCGAGTTTTATTGTTTACTTTAGATGACACTGAAGGTTTAGATGATGTGATGGAACAAATCTGGACGTTCCAAGTTGATGGTGTGATCGCTCTAGCCGCTCATTTTGACCACAATAACCTTGAACAGTTTGCCCGACATAATGTGCCGGTGGTGTTATATAACCGCCATGCACCTGAAGCAAACGCCAATACTGTTAGTTGTAATCACGACAAAGGTATTAAACAACTTGTAGATAAACTTATTGCAACTCAGCATAAAACATTTTTGATTTTATCTGGGCCAACGTCATCTGATGTTGCCAATGAACGTCGAGAAGTCGCTATTACTAAATTAGCAGGGCATGGCATCACCGACGTACCAATCATTTACGGTGACTATAGTTATGATTCTGCTCGCAATGAATTTGCAAAATGGGTAAGTGAAAACACACTTCCTGATGCAGTCATTTCAGCGAACGATGCAATGGCAATAGGTATTATTGATGAAGCACGAGAAAACCTAAAACTAGATATACCAAATGATATGTCTGTTGTTGGCTTTGATGGTATTTCTCCAGCGAGTTGGTTTACTTATCAATTAACCACGGTGAAACAACCGATGGAACAATTGACTAAGGCGGCGGTTGATATGTTGATTGAACGTATTGAAAATCCCGACTCTTCTCCAGAATCTAGAGTACTTTCAGGTACTTTTATTGAAGGAAAGTCAGTTAAAGCCAGAACCAGACAACGTGACTAAACAAAAAAACATTACCGAAAAATACATTTATTTACTCCCGGGCACTATGTGTAGTGCCCAAATGTTTCTCCCGCTACAACAAATTTTACAACGCGATGGTTATAAAGTAGAAATCATTCAATTTACCAATCAGCGCACTATCGCCGATATGGTACGCCTTTGCCAAGAAAAAATAACCACGTCAGGTACCGTACTAGGATTTTCAATGGGCGGCATCGTGGCACTTGAGTTAATTAAGCAAAGTCCTGAATTAGTAGAGAACTTAATTTTATTAAGCGCAAATAGTCACGCTGACAGGGTCGGCAAAGGTGCAGTGCGAAAACAACACATAGCGTTAGCAAAATCATTAAGCTTAGAACAAGCAATTAACCGTTATTATTTGCCCCATTATTTTCATGCTGCAAACGAGACAAACCATAAATTAGTGATTGATATGGCAAACGAGCTTGGTGTCATTGGTTTTGAACGTCAACTAACCGCCCTTTCAACTCGAAACGATAACCTTGAAGTGATAAGAAATTACACTGGCAAGGTATTAATACTTGCCGGACAAAACGACCAATTATGTCCTATTAATGAACAGCAAAAAATGTTGCAAGTGGCCAAACAAGCAACGCTTAAGTTAATAAGCGATTGTGGTCATTTTCCTCTGCAAGAACAACAGCTACAATCTATACAAACCATTACCAGCTGGCTTGCCAGTATAAACCTATCTCAACAATCGACGGAGTTTACATCGTGTCATTAAAACAGCAAATTAGAAATCATCAATCCATACTTGGCACGTTTGTTAAAACAACCCATTATCACAATACTGAAGTGTTAGCGCGCACTTCATTAGATGTTATCTGTTTAGATGCTGAACATGCGCCGTTTACTCGTCAAGATCTTGACCAGTGCGTACTTGCCGCTAAAGCAAATAACAAACCTGTTGTAGTGAGAGTGCCTGATACAAATCCAGCAACAATATTGAACGCATTAGATATTGGCTCAGATGGCGTTGTTCTGCCTCATATAAAATCGGCAGCGCAAGCAAAGAGCATAGTAAAAACATGCTTCTACGGCCCTGGTGGACGAGGTTTTGCTGGCTCTACCCGTTTTGCAGAATATACCACTGCGGGTATTGTAAAAACATTAGCAAAAAATGTTGATGAGACCTGTGTTATTGCCCAAATAGAAGACTTGGAAGCGCTTGATGAAATAGACGACATTTGTCAAATTGAAGAAATCGATTGTATTTTTGTCGGTCGAATCGATTTAACCATATCACTTGGGCAAACAAACCCAAGCCACGAAAACGTTATTGCCGCCGTTGAAACTATCGTGTCGACATGTCAAAAACACAAAAAGCCCTGTGGTATGTTTGTTGGTAATTTGAATGAAATACCACGATGGAAAAATCTTGGCGTTTCGGTATTTTTACTGGCGAGCGATCATAACTTTTTATTATCTGGCGCCGAGGCTCTGCGCCAAAGCTTTGATAACCTTTAATACAAGTGGGATATCACTGATGTTTAAACAAAATAATGGCAGCGCTTATAAGTTAATATTACTCGCAACCAGTGTATTAATGTTTGCTTGCTCTGATAAAGTCGATGTTGTTAGTGGCACGCCTTCACAGCAGGACGAGCAACAAATAAGTGATATCGCTAAGGTGAGTCATTTACCTGGTTCAACGCTAATGCTTAATTCACTTGCAGAGTTAACGGTAGAGTCTTTGCGCTCACGAGAATATAAAAGCGCAATAACCATTGAACAAACATTACATACTTTAGATACCACTAACGACTATACCAAGCACTATTTTGATAACGAAAATCGATACAACAGTTATTTAAGTAGTTACGACTCTGATGGTTTAACGTTATATGCACGCCTAGATATACCTGCTTCGCCTATGCCAACCAAGGGCTATCCTGTTGTGGTGTTTATTCACGGTTGGATAGGCATCAATAATGCACCCACTTATGACTTTAACTATCAAGCCAATAGCAATTATGCCGATGTTATCGACGGTTACGTAAAGCAAGGATTTGTAGTGGTAACGCCAGGCCTTAGGGGCCATGGTAGTGTTAATGGTATTGCCGCAGATGGCATTGAATATATGCAAGCATGGGATAACGCCAGTTATTTAAGTCCTATGTTTTACACCATAGATACGCTTAATTTGATTGAGGGCTTAACATCATTACAGTCAATTGATTGGCAAGCATTCAACCCTAAACAAAATGCCATCATCTTAAACACCGAAAATATAAATATTACCGGTCACTCTCAAGGTGGCGATGTTGTACTTACGGCATTGGCAATTTCAGGCGAAGACTCTACCGTAACCAATCATATTCGCACCGGTGCTATTTGGGCCGGCTGTTTTTTACCTCGATTTGAACAAGCGATGCTTTATGGGCCTATGGGCAACAGCAGTGAAGCGTTTTTATCGGGCGACGGCACATGGACCAAATCTGCTTATGGTGCAAATGGTGAATTTAACGCCAATTTTAAATTTGCTTACCCTGCCGACTGGATTCAATTTCCAGATAACTCTAAACAACAATGGACTTGGCAGCATGAAAATTGGCCTAAAGCGAGCGTCAAAGAAAGCCTAATGGCGCGATTTACAACCATGTACGAAAAGTTAAATACTCAAGTTGGCGATGTAAATGCAGTAAAGTTTTCGGTAACTGAAGCGGACAATGGCTTAGTCATGTTCGAACATGATCCACAAATTAAAGCAATGTATGCAAATATCGGCGGATTTGAGCAAGTAAAATACCTCACAGAGCCTTTGTACTTGCATCATTCAGATAGAGATTACTATTCACCAAGTTATTGGAATAAAACATTGGCGGATAATATCAACGCCAGTGGTGGTAAAGCCAAAAATTTTGAATACATTGGCAACACCCACAACTTAGGTACTTCAAAGTATCAGTGGTTCTCCCCACAAGGAAGCGTCGCTGGTTTTAATCAAATGATGGCAACCAATATTGAATTATTTACGCACTAATACCAATAACTTACTCAGTTTGGAATAAAAATGGACACGTTAGCAACCCAATTAACGACGCAGCAAAATCAAAATAAAGCCCTATTAGCTAAGTGGCGATCGGCTTTATATAATTATCAATCAAATTTAGTACAAGACGTGCTGAACGAGGTATTTGCCGAAGATGCATTAATCCAACTGTTTCACCCTTTTGAAACATTAGAAGGGCCACAAAGTCTTTATAACGATGTTTATGAAACACTTTTTAGTGCAATTCCTGACTTAGAAAGACGCGATACAATAGTTATGTCAGGTCCCTCATTGCAAGATTCTAACTGGGTTGGATGTTGTGGTTATTACACCGGTTCATTTGAACATTCGTGGCTCGACATCCCTGCCACAGGCCATCAAGTAGCGATGCGTTTTCATGAATTTTATCGTATTGAAAATAATAAAATTGTAGAGATGCAAGCGATTTGGGATTTACCTGAATTAATGATGCAAGCTAATGCTTGGCCTATGGCGCCAAGTTTAGGCCGTGAATGGCAAGTACCAGCACCAGCAACTCAAGATGGACTTGTCGCTATTGCTTATGATTTAACTAAAGCACAAGCCAGTCAAACGCTAGTAAACGACATGTGTAATAGTTTAGGCAATTATGCCACTCAAGGCGTTACAGGCATGCAACTTGAGAAATATTGGCACCCAAGATGCAGTTGGTATGGCCCTGCAGGTATTGGTACTGGTCGCGGTATTAACGGTTTTAGAAACTGGCATCAAATCCCGTTTTTAAATGGACTGCCAAATCGAGTTGGCGATGCCAATAAAGGTTTTTTATTTGCTGATCATAACTATGTTGGCTTTACCGCCTGGCCTGGAATGCATATGACCGTTAGTGGTAGTGGTTGGTTAGGCATAGCTCCTGGCGAACAAAAAATAACGATGCGCAGCTTAGATTTTTGGCGTTGTGAAAATGGCATGATCAGAGAAAACTGGGTGTTAGTGGACCTATTGCATGTATATGCGCAGCTAAAAGTAGATGTTTTAGCCCGTATGCGAGAATTTAATAAAGCCCGACGTTAGGTTCAAGCCGATGACCTAACGTGGATATGTAGGTAAGGCCAAAATCAAGGGGTCAGAGTACTTGATTACTGAATTATTTAGTTGTGAGATATTTTGTGAGGATTCATCGAAACAGCCACCTTGAATACGTCTTAAATATGTTAAAGCATTCTGTTAGAATAGTCGGCTATTGATTAAAGAACACCGAGGCAGCATGTCAGAATTTAAAGAATTTTCACTTTTAGAGTCAATTATTGACCGCGTTATTCTTAAAGGCTATAAACAGCCCACACCGATCCAAAAAGAATGTATCCCAGCTCTTATTAATGGCAATGATCTTCTTGGTATAGCGCAAACGGGTACAGGAAAAACTGCAGCCTTTTCATTGCCTATTATCAATAATTTTGGACGAAATAAAATTGATATCAAAGCTAAGAGCACGCGTTCGCTGATACTAACGCCCACAAGAGAGCTTGCCTCGCAAATAATGCAAAACATCGATGACTACTCGGATGGTTTAGGGCTTAAAACTAAGGTTGTTTATGGTGGTGTAGGAAGACAAAATCAAGTTGACTCTATTGCACTTGGACTTGATATTTTAGTGGCCACCCCTGGACGATTATTGGATTTAATTGAAACGGGCGATATAAATTTTAAGGCGTTAGAAGTATTTGTGTTAGATGAAGCAGATACAATGCTTGATATGGGGTTCTTTAAGGATGTTCAAAACATCATATCTAAATTGCCAAAGAGCCGACAAACACTATTGTTTTCAGCGACTATGCCTGCTGAAATAGAGATACTGGCAGAAGCAATATTAACGGATCCTACAAAAATTCAAATTACTGCTGAAACGGTTACTATCGACTTGGTTAATCAAAGTGTATACCACCTTGATAAATCGGATAAAGTACCTTTGCTATTTAATATCCTGACAAACCCTGACTATGAAAAAGTTCTCATCTTTTGTAAAACAAAGTATGGCGCTGACATCATTGTTAAAGCACTAGAAAAAGCATCAATAACTGCAGCTAGCCTGCACAGTGGTAAAACACAAGCCGTTAGGGAGGAAGCGTTACAAAACTTTAAAGATTCTAATATAAGAGTATTAATTGCAACTGATGTTGCTGCTCGTGGCATTGATGTTGATAATATTACGTTAGTCATTAACTATAACCTTCCTGAAGATCCAAGAAACTACATACACCGCATAGGGCGAACTGCTCGTGCCGGGAAAAGTGGCATGGCCATTTCATTTGTTGTAGAAAATGATATAAGGCAATTAACTAATATTGAAAATAGCATAGGGCAAATCATTCCTGTTGTTACAGAACAGCCTTTTCATAAAGAGTTTTCAAAAGCGCCTAAACAAGTCAATAAAAAGAAACAGGTTAAAAAAACAAATCGAACAAGAACAAAAAGAAAATAAGCACACTGGGTAAAGTGATTACCCGTTGGCCGCAGTTATTTAACTGATGCATTGTTAACCCAAGACTCGGCTATAGCATCTTTTGATCCGCCACTTGAGTTTAGTATTAAAGGATTACATTTAGAAAATAATGGCTTAGCGAAAGTAGCAGAATAATTTATTCCTTATTTGCAATAAGGCAATAGAGATTAGCGCAGCCACTTTCTTGCTCGGGTAATAACCTACACAAAAGCAGCTAACACTGTATGTTAGCTGCATTAACCGATATTAATTATCTTTTTGGTTGGCAAATTTTATATTGTATCCACTAGGTGTGTTTATATTTTCTTCTAAAATCAAAAACATTGCTTCGCTGCTTTCGTCCAGTGTCAATTCAGTATTCACTAAAATAACATCACTACTGCCATTTTTAGCTACCGCATAGATACTATAAGTATTGTTCACTAAAGTAATTGACGAAGGTGAAGAGTATGATACGTTGCGATATAAGCTTGCGGTGTCAATCAACTCATCACTTCTGACAAAATAAAAACTCACTGAACTAAAGTCATCATGATCAACGAAATTAATAATATTAATGTCATGATCATAAATACTCGCACTGGTACTGTTATCTACAACTAATGATTTTACGGTGATCTCTACTTCATCGACATAGCCATCACCATCTTCATCAACATTACCATCATTGTCTAAATCAACATCATCCTCTTCAAGGTAAAAGAATATTGTTCTATCTGTGTTTTCGATTAAGGTGAATAAATGACTTTGCAGAATAATGTCTGAAGTAGACGGTACGAGCAAATCAACACTATAGTCGCCTTGTACGGCGCTATATGAATCACTAAATTCACCGAATTTGGTCGAGGTAACTTCGATTGAATCATCAATAGAATCTAAAGATAACAAAAATTCACCTTGATAATTAGGCAACAAGTCGTGGTTTACAATCGCATTAAAAGCCCGAAACTTAGCAGTGTCTCCTTCATGTTGGTAAAGCGTAACACTTGATGATGAAATTCTATCAATAGCAAAAGGGGAATCGCCAACCCCCGGATTTTTTCTAATGACCATAATGTATTGGTTACTATATGAATAACCTATTTCACTTGACTCATATAATACTTCATCACTTCCGGCTGAGGTAATATAAAAGACATAGTCATCTACTTCTAACTTTTGATTGTCGGATAGCTCAGTGTAATTAAACTCGCCTAATAATTGCGCTTGGTTAAATGATTCATCAGACTTTGACACATAAACATCAATGCCCTCAGACCAAGTATGCATATTTAATACATTTAAATTAAACAGTTCATTTTCTTCGTCATCCTCATCATCAATTTGAGCAATATCATAAGATAATATCTGAGGTGATTGAACGTCTTCAGCAAAGACAATAAAGTGGGTATTATCTTTCGTTATTTGATGCTGTTTTTGATAGATGAGCTCTAAATCATCTCTACTTGAACTATCATCGTCTTGCCATGCCAATTCGATATAGTATTCTTGGGTCTCTAAATCGGATTTACCATTAGACTCTCCAAGGCCAATACTTGAATATGTTACTTCAAAATAATCATCGTCATCATCGTCAATTTTTTCATCTAGGGTTAAGAATAGTTCAGGAGCATTTTCTGATGCATGATAAAAGCGAATGGCGCCTAACGTATCATCGTCATTGTCATCCTCACAACCAGTGATGGTTAATATAATAATCGCTGTAAATAGTAGTGGTTTAACTATTTTGGAAAAAAATTTGTTTTTCTTATAATTCATATCAATCTCTAATTTAAAGTTTATCGTTAGGTATTAAGAACATGAAAAATAGTAAACAAAGATTGTCCAATAAATAGCAAGAAGTCATCAAGAAAGTGTGGAGTTTAAAAATAAGAGTAATGAGTTCCCCTATTCCTGCTGTTTCTACTGTTTCTAATGTTTCTAATGTTTCTACTGTGGCTTTAATTTGGGGAAGGTTTGCGGTTTATCTCAACCATAATAAAACTGATATAACAGCTTGCGTTAACTTTTTAATGGCTCTGTTTGTTCCGTTGTTTGCTCTAAAAAATCAATGAATTGCTTTACCAAGTTATTGTGTTGGTAATGTTCAGACTTAATGATAGAAAAAAGTCGCTTTAAATTTAATGGCGTATGCAGTTGTTTAAATAAGCCTAAGTCTAACTCTTGTTGAATCGACAAAAGTGATAACACCCCTACTCCTAAGTTCGCTTGAACCATTTGTTTAATGGCCTCTTCTCGCGATAATTCAATACTATTATCTATCATTATACCTTGCTGCTGCATACTGTTGACAAAAACCGAACGAGTACCAGAGCCATGTTCACGTAAAATCCAACGCTGCTTAGGTATTTCATCAAGAGTTATTTTTCCGTTGCTTGCCAGTGGGTGTTGATTCGCACAAAAAGCCACTAAGGTGTCGGTTTGCCATGGTGATATTGTTAATGATTGATGACTGAGAGGTGCTTCAATAAAACCAATGTGAGCCTCTCCTGCTAACAATTTAGCCATTACTTGTTCGGAGTTTTCAATAATAAGTTTAGGCATAATTAATGGGTGTTGTTGAGCAAAGTCAGCCAATAATCTTGGCAGTAAATACGAACCTATTGTGACACTAGATGCCACAATTAATTCCCCCTGCAAAGCGCTACCTTGTGGAAGTTGCAGTTCTTTTTGCAGTTCAAGCATGAGTGTCGCTTTCGACAATATCGCCGTGCCATGATCACTAATATATAAATTTCTACCCACCCGGTTAAATAATTGCACGCCCAAAATAGTTTCAAGTTCTTTCAGCGATTGGCTCGCTGCTGACTGGGTTAAACAAAGCTCTTTAGCCGCTTTGGTAATGCCATTGAGCCTTGCTGTTGTGGTAAAAACCATTAACTGCTTTAGGGTGATATTCATCAGATGTGCGCACTTACATTAATTTATTTAATGTATCATATTAAAATCATTTATTTTATTAATCAACCTAAATGGCATATGTTATTCCTATAACAACTATACAACCACACTATCGTTAACATAGAGCTTTATATATGGCATTTTCACCACTGAATCGTAGCAATACCCTGCAAGGCATTGCAATTGTCGCGATATTTTCAATATTAGCAACTTACCTGGCGCAACTAGCAATATTTTCGCAGTTTGCTATTAGCCCACTGATTATTGGTATTGTTTTAGGCATAGTCTACGGCAACACATTTCGCAGCAAATCACCTGAAAAATGGCAGGCGGGCATAATATTTTCAACCAAGACTATTTTGCGTGCAGGTATTGTTTTTTATGGTTTTAGACTGACCTTTCAAAATATTAACGAGGTTGGTTTAGCGGGTATAACAGTAAGCGCGGTAATTGTTGCCTCAACATTTATTATTGGTTACTTTGTCGGTCATAAATTACTAAAGATTGATAGAGATACCAGTATTTTAATTAGTGCCGGCAGCTCTATCTGCGGCGCTGCAGCTGTATTGGCAACTGAGCCATTACTTAAATCTGATCCCTATAAAACCAGTATTGCTGTTGCTACTGTCGTGGTGTTTGGCACTCTTGCCATGTGTTTGTATCCTTTTTTATACCAAAGTGGTGTATTGGATTTATCAGCGAATGATATGGGCGTCTATTTAGGCGGCACCTTACACGAGGTAGCTCATGTGGTTGCCGCGGGTAATGCCATTGATGAGTCAACCGCCAACACAGCGGTGATCGTAAAAATGTTACGGGTGATGCTATTAGCACCGTTCTTAGTGATATTAAGCTTATGGTTAAGAAGTAAAGTAAGTCAAACCAGTAATGCCACTAAAAATAACATTATGATCCCATGGTTTGCGGTTGGTTTTATTGCGGTTGTTGCTTTCAATTCATTAGCGCTACTGCCGGTTAATTTAGTTGATGCAATTAATCATGTAGATACCTTTTTGTTAACTATGGCCATGACGGCGTTAGGGCTGGAAACTCGCATAGAAAAATTTAAAGGCATTGGCTTTAAGCCCGTTTACTTAGCCGGTATTTTATTCTTATGGTTGCTGTTTGGCGGCTATGCGATAACAACAGCTGCTATTCATTTGTTTTAAACAGCATGCTTTACATTTCTTAGTGATTAGCTGAGTCTCTAATTGCTGGGTAATTGCGCCGAGTAATATTAGTAAAGTAATCAATAACAAAAAACCACCCGATGAGTAAATCATCGGGTGGTTTTAATTGAGCATAATTACTAAATTACTAAATTACTGCATCGTAACGTACTGCTTTATTTCTTTGATTGTTATAAATGCTATTAGTCGGGATTCACAATACTTTTGGTTCGCTCTAAAATATCTAAGCCCTGTTGTTTTAACCAATACGGGATATCTATTATCACCCAATTTTCTTGCAATTTATCATCTTGTCGACGATATACATCAACCACACGCATATCAGCACGTTTACCACCCGGCAAGCCCAAAAAACCGCCACTTGGGGTATTGGATAAATTAGGCCAACCGAAGAAACAGGCATAATCGCCTTCTGCATATCGACAAATATGACCATTAAATACTTTGTCTGTTAAGCCCTGTCTAAAGGGATAAGAGTGCTGATGTTGATACCTTGGGATGGTATAACTGGCACCAATACCTGCGGGGCCATACCACACCATGTTTTCTGACCAAGTTCGCGCCAGTATCTCTGATGGATAATTATCATTAGCCGTTTCATTTAGCGCCGATAAATCATCGATCATTTGATTTAACAGACTCATGGTTTTTTCCGCTTCAGCAGGATCTTTTTCATCAAGCATAACGCCATCGTGAGTACGCGGTCCTGGGTAGGTAAATGAATGACCGGTTTCAATGGTTAAAGGATTGATACCGACTTGATTCATAACATTTATAATATCGCAGAAAAAGCCAGTACGAGTAATTTTACCATCTTCAATACAGTTAAAATCGGCATAACGTATCATCACCACTTTACGAGAGCGAGGTATGCCTAACCAATCATTATCAAACAAGGCCATAAAGTGACCCATGCTGGTTACCCATTCAGAGCCATCGGCACACTTACCGGCCATAAACACATCTTGGCGACGTTGTATGTTTTTAAAGGCATGCATGAATGGTTGCCAAAAAACGTTACAAACTGCGTCTGAGCCTTGTTGTTCATTAAATGGATGAACACCAAAGAATTGGTAGTCGTCACGAGTATATTCGCTTAAGACTTCAGCTACGTTTGATTCATTACTTTGCTCTAACGCTTCATAGTACTTAAGAATGAGGGCTTTATTGGCCGCATTATTTGTCATTTAAAATCCTTACTATTGATCTATTTCTAATTTGCTAATGCTTTAGGTGCGCTGGTTATCTATTACTTTAACCATGCTGATTGTGTTAATTTTCTATTAATGAATGAAACCACGATACATCTCGATTAATTGCTCGATCAAAATCATCTAATTTAAAAAGATGATCATCGGTTTCATAAACATAAAGTTGTTCAAAAATATTATGTTTTTGCAGTATATTTTTGGCCTGCTGTGAATTTTCTAGCTTGGTTGTTTTATCGTATTTACCGTGATGTAACCTAACTAAACCTATTTTTTCACCGTTAGATATTCGCTTATCATCCTGTATGTTAAAGGCAGGGAGTAACGGCGTTCTATCGGACATAGACCAAAGTGAAGAAGCTTTGATCCGACGTTTTAGTAATAACGATGTATATAAACCAATACTCGCCCCCATTGAATGACCAACCACAAATATATTGTCATTATCGAATCGCTCACTATTGATGACTAGATTAATAAAATGTAGCGTATCTCTGGTATACCATAATTGCGCGTCTTTTAATTGCGTAAATTGTTCGCCTTGAGAGTCGTTATGACCTCGATAATCTAAGGTAAGTACCACAAAGCCCTGCTTTGTATATGCCTGGGTAAGATTTCGATAATAATCTCCAGGTCGATAAGTTGAGCCATCTTTTATACGCCCATAGTTTTTTGGCTGTGGATGGTAACCATGCAAAAACACAATTAATGGCCGGTCTTTAAATGATTGAATCGGTAATGGTGCTTGCAGTAATGCATACTGAGTTAAGTTATCACTCTTAAATGTGAGCAACTGGTTTAGTATTTCTACACCCGATTTTAATCTCTCGTTAGTAAGCTCAGTAAAAGTAACTTCGCTAGCTACTTCACTACTCGCCGCACTCATTAGCGCTTGGTTAGATATTAAAGATAAGGGAGCATCTATTGCGTTATCAATTATATAACTCGACATACTCGCTTGTTGAAAACCCTTTTCATGCGCATTTACAGCGATAGAATATAGTAGAGCATAAAATAAACATAGTGAACTCAGTGTTGATTTGATCACTGAACTTTCAACAGAATTATTCACAGACCTATTCAACTTATGTTCTATTAAACGTTTATTTTTCATGCACCCAACCCACTCAAAATCGAAATTAATAACTTGTTACTTTTAAATGATATTTTTTAATGCTATGTTGTAGTGACTTCGAAGTCAATTTATATATAATGACTTCTAATAATAATTATAATTAACTTTATTGTTACAGCGACCACAAGTACTTTGGTGCTCTAAATTACAACATCTTAAGTGTAAATTTGTGGTGTGTAACAATCAAAAAGTAACTACTAGGACCCCTTTATGAATGAATTCGGCCCCCTTAACTGGAGCATATTGATTGTTTATATTATTGCTAATCTTCTGCTTGGTTATGTATTAAGTAAAAAAATTAACACTTCGGACGATTTCTATTTAGGCAATAAAACTACACCATGGTGGGCAATCGGTATTTCTGTTATTGCCACTTATGTAAGTGCCCTAACCTTTTTAGGCGCACCTGCTTGGGCTTATCAAGAAGGAATGGGGGCCATAGCCATTCACTTAAACTACCCATTAGTGATCATTGCCGTAGTTTGTTTATTCTTTCCATTTTTTTACAATGCCGGCGTTGCTTCTATATACGAATACCAAGAAAAGCGCTTTGGTAAAAAAGCCAGACTAATGGTATCGTCAATTTGGATAATGTCACAAACCATGAGCTCTGCTGCGGTGTTATATGCCACCTCTTTAGTCCTCTCGTTTATCTTAAACATTGATGTGGTCGCGGCTATTTTTATCGTGACCATTATCGCGTTAATTTATACCATGTTAGGCGGTATCACCGCCGTAATTTGGACCGATGTTATCCAATCGGCAATCCTATTTATCGGTGCGGGCATTATTATGTACGCCCTGATCACCGAAATGCCGACTAACTTTGATGATACGTTGAGCAAATTAAAAGATCTGGGTAAGTTAGACCCGCTCAATTATTCATTTGATTTCTTTCAAACCACTACAGTGTGGTCCGGTGTACTAGCCATGTCGGTTTATCATATAACCGTTTATGGTACCAACCAAATGATGGTACAACGTACGTTAGCGGCCAAAAACATTGGTGATGCTAAGAAGTCTTACCTATTAATGGGCTTTGTCGCATTCTTCATCTACTTATTTTTCATTGTGATGGGTGTATTGTTTTACGGCTATTATGATGGCCGTGAATTTGAAAATCCAAATACGATTATTTTAACATTTGCTGCTGATTATGGCATGCCAGGGTTAATGGGCATTATTGCCGCAGCCGTTATGGCCGCGTCTATGTCGAGTTTAGATTCGGCATTAAACTCTCTTTCAACCATAACGACCTTAGATTTTTATCAAAAGTACTTTGCCAAAGACAAAACCGATGCTCATTACTTAAAAGCGACACGTGTATTTACGCTTTTTTGGGCATTGATAATTATTGTGCCTGCGATTATGTATCACTTACATGCAGCCGGTTCTATTTTAGAAATATTAACCAAAGTGGGTTCATTCTTTGTTGGCGCTCAACTAGGTATGTTTGCCTTAGGTTTCTTCTCAAAACATACAACAGAACGTGGTTTGTTAGTGGGTACAGCTTTTGCTTTTGCTTCAGTAACTTATGTCGCATTAGCAACAGACTTGGCTTGGCCTTGGTTTTCGGTAGTTGGCGTAACGGTAAGTATAGTAGCAAGTATTGCTGCGAGTATATTGCTTGATGGCTTCCAAAAAGAATATTCTGAGTACACCATCAAAGGTCAATTAAGAATGTTTATTACTGAAAACAAACCAATGAAAGAAAATGGTTGGTATTTAGTACCCGGCAAAGTTGATTCAATAAATTACGTTTTATTTGCATTCTTCATCTTAAGTATTTCCTCATTGGTATTATTTGAGTACTGGGTAGATTAGGTTGATGGACATTAATTTATTAGAGCAAGCGTATAATGCGCTGCTCAAAGGTAGCGACAACAAAGCTGATTTTTTAACTGCAGATTGTCAGTTTAATATTGCGCACCCAATTAACGAGTTAAATGGTATTGATGCAGTTTATAACAGCTATTTTAAGTTATTAATCAATAGTATGCCCGATATTGAACGCAAGCCATTTATTAGCTTTGTAGACAAATATGAAGGCGATACATGGATTTGTTCTACCGGTTATTTTACCGGAACATTCACCAATAATTTACTGACTATTCCAGCAACCAAGCGTTCATTATTTTTAAGATACATGGAAATGGCGAAAGTCGTGGATGGCAAAATACATCGTTGCTATACCCTACTCGATCTTATCGATGTGATGAATCAAGCAGGTGTTAACCCGATAAGAAAAAGCTTAGGTCATGATGGCTTAGTGATGCCGCCAACAACAATGGATGGCTTGTGTGTTGATCACAAAGATGAAAGTCTAACTCGTTCATCCATTGACTTGGTTAAAGAAATGCACGCTGAACTGGGCCGTTTTGACGGGGTAAATCTTAGCAGTATGGATTTACTCAAACATTGGCATCCTGATTTTATCTGGTATGGCCCTGGCGGTATAGGCACAACTCGTGGTGTTAAAGGATTTCAGGAACATCATCAAGGACCTTTTTTGAATGGTTTTCCTGATAGAGGCATTGATGGCACCTTATGTTTTACCGGTCACAATAATTATGTCGCAACCGGTGGCTGGCCGCACATGTATGGCTCACTCACAGGTGATAGTTGGCTTGGATTAAACGCCACCAATGCAAAAGTGTACCCAAGAGTCATGGATTTTTGGCGACGACAAGACAATCGATTAAAAGAGAATTGGGTCGCAATAGATATTATCGATATGATGATGCAAATGGGCATCGACGTATTTGCACAAATGCAAAATAACATTAACACCGGCATTAGAGTTCAAATTCAATAACCTTGATTTGAAAGATAAAAATGGATAACACTAGGACATTAAAGGATAGCCTAACATGCCTACATTAAATAAAGACGTCAGCCAAGTATACTGGCAACCTCTTGCAAAGCTGTTACACCCGAAGAGCGAAAAAAGCCAAAAACTTAAAGGCTTTGATGCTGAATTTATTGATATTACCGATTATATTATCCGTATTACCCATAGAATTTGGGAACAAAAAAACGTTGGTTTATGTTATGACTATTATGGTGATATTTGTCCTGTCTATACCTTAGGTGCTTATTCTGAAAGTGTTGATTTAGTCGTGCAAAACACCTTAAAAACCATTGCTGCGTTTCCAGACAGATCGTTAATTGGTGAAAACGTGATTTGGAAAGATGAAGGTGAAGATACTTACTATTCATCGCACTTAATCACCTCAATAATGACCAACAATGGTGATTCTGAATTTGGCCCAGCAACGAATAAAACCGGGCGAGTAACAACCATTGCAGATTGTGTTTGTAAAGAAAATCGCATCATTGAAGAATGGCTAGTAAGAGATAACTCATTTTTAGTCAAACAGCTTGGTATTGACCCATTAGATGCAGCAAAAAAGATGTCGCACAATGCCCCACATAAAACATTCACTAAGTGGTATAAAAGCGAATATCAGCGTGTTATTGAACACGATCATAGAGCAGATGTATTACCGCCAAAGGGTTATAATACGTTAGAAAATTTTGATGCTGAGACATTTGCACATTCTTGGTTACAAACGTTATTTAACCAAAAACAATTTTCTAAATTACATGATTACTATCAGTTAAACGCTAAGCTACAGTGGCCTGGTGGTCGTAATGCCCTTGGTATTGCACAAATAAGTGGTACCTTAATATCCTGGTTAGCCCAGTGCCCTGACGCCAGAATGACCTTAGATCATATTGCCATTACTTATTTCGATGAAGATACTTGCGACATTGCCATTCGTTGGGCACTTGCTGGTACCCATAGCCCTCAAGAATCGAAGCTTAACCATACTAAGGGTAAACAATTCTTTGTATTGGGTGCATCGCATTTACGTGTTAATAAAGGCAAAATTGCCAAAGAAATTACTGTTTTTGATGAAGTTGCTCTTTATGCAAACTTATTTAGGAATACTCAACAGAGTTTAGCTGAACTTGGAGGCAAACTAGATGTTTAATGCTATTACCAATCTTTATTGCCATGGCGATATCAAGGCGTTAAAAGAAAAGCTTTTGCATACCACGGCATGGCAACAGCACGATTATACCGCCTATGGCGAAACGCAATTACAGCAATTTTGGCTTCAAAGCCTGCAAGATTTTGGTTTTGGCCAGTTAATCGATAGCCAACAAATTGATGATGGTCAATATGGCGCTTTAGTATGTCAATTTAAGGGGCAAAACAGTGACGACAACGTTCGCCTAACCTTTCAATTTGAACATAATAAACAATACATTAAACGCGTTCATTGCATTGTCGATAGTTACAGTTATCAAAATCACTTACAGTGTGATGATCAACAACTTATTAAGCAATTACCGAGTGCCGATCCATTAATTATTGCTAAATTCGACCACCAGTTACATCCTGAAAGTTTTCATGCAAAACCTAGTGATATAAACGACAGTCTCAACTCCAATAACAAGTCTCTCGTCGATAGTTGGTGGACACTGTGGCAACAGCAAGATTTTCCAATCATCAAAGACATCTACAGTGATGATTGTATTATCAATTTACCTAGCCCTGTTTCTAATCATGATAACAGTGATGGTTCTGATGCCAGTGAGTTACGCGACTTTGTATTGCGTTTAGCACAGCAACTGAATCGCCGCTATTGTCAGTTGGAACGTGTGATTGTTGATAATCAAAACAGTAATAACATTGCTATTGCTTGGCAAATTGACGGTGATTTTAATGATAACGGTGCGATTAAACGCATAAAAATACCGGTACAAACGATATTCACCATTAATGATGGCAAAATTAGTACCGAGCATATGGTTATCGACTGGCATTCATTAATGAAACGCTTTGACCTATCTACGTCTATTTTATAGCGCGGTATTAACGCGGTGTTTTTATAAAGGTTATTAATCTCAATGTTAATCGATGCACATCACCATTTATGGGATATTGAACAACATCACTACCCTTGGCTTGCAGCTTATGGCCAAAAACGTTTTTTTGGCCAGCCAGATGCTATCCGTAAAAATTACTTGATTGCTGATTTTTGCCAGGATCATAAAGCTAAAGTGGATAAAAGCGTGCATATACAGGTGGGCATCGCCGAGCATTTAAGACTTGATGAAACAAAGTGGCTACAGCAATGCCATGAGCACAGTGGTGGTAAATATCCATGTAAAGCCGTGGTAGAGATAGACATGTTGAGTGCCAATATTGAACAACAAATATTGGCGCATAAACAGTTTTCAATCACCCAAGGGGTTCGCCATATTATTGGCAAAAGCCCTGATGAAAACAAAACATTGCCAAAGTTTGATGCTAGCAAATGGCTTAGTGCTTTAAATCTTTTAGAGCAACATCAATTAAGCTTTGATCTACAACTCACCGAAGAACAGTACCAAGATGTTTATCAAGTACTGCAACAACTGCCTAATTTAAAGGTGGCTATCTGCCACTTAGCATCTCCCTGGGATCAAAGTGAGCATGGCTTTAATCAATGGATTATTGCCATGCAGCGCTTTGCATCTCTGCCAAACTGCTATATGAAAATCTCAGGATTTAGCATGTTTAATCATGGCTTTGATGCCGACAACTTCAGTCGATATGCGCAGCAAGCTATTACGCTATTTGGCAGTGATCGTTGCATGTTAGGGTCGAACTTCCCCGTTGATAAGCTTTATATGAGTTATGAAAGCTTAATGCAACATTGGCAACACCTATTAGTAAACTATACGGCTAAACAGCAAAGTGATTTACGTTATAAAACGGCTGCAAGCTTTTATGACATTATGGATTAATCATTAATGATTAAGCTTCATTAACTAAAAACAGGGCTATAAGCCCTGTTTTTAGTTAAGCAAATCAGTGTCTACACTAACGCGGCACCTTCAGCTAAACTTTTAAGTTTGGCAAAGGCAATATCCGGCGCTACAGAGCCAAAACCGGCAAAGGTACCAAAACCACAATCCGACCCTGCTATCACTCGTTCACGGCCTACAATGTTAGTGAAATTGGTAATGCGTTGGGCAACCAACTCAGGATGCTCAACAAAGTTTGTTGTACTATCGATTACCCCTGGTACTAATATCTTGTTCTCTGGGATATCATTTTTTCTGTCTCTAAATACAGCCCATTCATGCGCATGGCGAGGGTTAGATGTTTCAAACAATAACTGCTCGGCGTTTACCGACATTAAGGTATTAAACATCTTCTTCATTTCAATATCACACACATGTGGGCCTTCGTAATTGCCCCAACATATATGTACACGTAATTTACTTGGGTCTATGCCTTCTAGTGCGTAATTAAGAGCCTCAACGTGCTGATTAGCAACTTTGATAAACTCATCATCAGATAAATCATTAAAGATCATGTGACGGGATAAGGCTAAATCAGGGCAATCTAATTGTAAATGCAAACCAGCATCTACAATTGCACGGTATTCTTCCCGCATCACCTCGGCAAGCACCTCTAAATATTTTTCCCTTGTTGGGTAATATTGATTTTGTAAAAATAAGGCGATTACCCCAGGCGATGCAGCGTTCATAAAACCTTGTGAGGCGCTATTTTTTTTAACTGAACGCGTTAAATTGGCTATATCTTTATGTAAGTCACTTTGATCGAGTACCTTTACATCACCGGTACACATAGGTCGTTTATATTGCGGTGTACCACCAGCTTTAGCTAAGCGCTCAAGAAAATCAGGAAACAGCTTTAAGTCGGCAGGAGCGTTACGTCCACTGTCACCACTAAAGCCGCTATATCTGTCTTTAACATAAGTTGCGTAAGAAATTTTAGAGGTTTCACCATCAGAAACTATGTCTACTCCCGAACCTAATTGCTTTTGTACACATTGCTCAACATGTTCAGTCATTGCGAGATCGAATTGAGCTTGTTCATATGCTTCACCATTTTCTTTGGCAAAGATTAAATCGACAACTTTTTGACTGCGTGGTAAAGAGCCTACGTGTGTGGTTTTTATTTTTGACATATGTGTCTTACCTATAATTTTTTTATGTTTACAGCTTAGCGGTTGTTTTATATTGCAATGATTCAAGTAGTGGTTTTAATGCATCACCATAGCGTTGCCATGAGCCAACACTAGACGCATAAATTGGTTGTCTAACTTGCTCGGCACTTGGCGTCATGATAATGCGTTTTGTTTGATGAAAATTAAGCATTGAGTCTTGAAAATCTAAGCCAACAAATGAGGTTAAACGCTTTATTTGCGCCGTAACATCTGCAACTGTATCTTCATAATTAACCGTTAATATCCGATCAGGATAAATTCCCTGCCAATAATCCATTAACTCAATATGCTGCAAATAGTGTTGTCCTAACGCCGTTAAGTCATGTGAATAGGTTTGATTATCATCGAATGGTAATTTGAAAATTGATATACAGTTATCCATAGCATCACGCTTACAATAAATAAAATTAGCATCAGGAAAAATGGTCGCAATAAAGCCAACAGAGTTATAATTAAGTGGGTTTTTATCAACGAAGTACTCTGTAACCTCAAAGCGCTGTAGCACTTTAGATAGATATAATTCTCTAAGCTCTTCACATTGTGTAGCGTTCAATTTTTTTATACATTGCGGATAAGGCGTATTAGTTAATCTAACGGCTTGTTTGGCTATATCATTAATAAAACCTAACTCACCTGCCCCAACAACATTGCTGTGCGACGCTAATATTTGTTCTGTTAGGGTTGTACCTGAGCGAGGCATGCCAACAATAAAAATTGGTGTAGGTTGCGCTTTTTTATCATTATTTTTTTGGAATTTATTCGCAGGTTCTTGTCTGTTATTTTGGTGCTCGAACAGTCCATTTAAACTATCTAAATATGCTTTATTTTTAGCAACATCAAACGGATTGCTACGTGCTTTAATCGCTTTACCTTTAATAAAGTATTCTATTGCTTGATCATAATCTTTGGCTTTGTCACTTTCACAAGCTAACGCTAGATAATATGAAAACTTAAATAAGGCTATTTGGCTATCATCGGCAATTAATTGTGTTAATTTTGCTATTTCTTCAACGCTGAGTCGTTGTTTTTTCAATTTTGACAGCTGATAAAATGAACTAGCATGATTTGGTGTATGTTTAATAGATAAGCGGAAGTTTAGTGCCGCAGAGTCGAAATCGCCTAACTGCTCATACAACACACCTAAATGGTTTAAGGCTTCGCTGTTATTTTCTTCAACAGCAATAACTTCATTAAGCAAGTCTAACGCTTGCTGCTCAAACCCTAACTGTTTCAGTGAGGTTGACAAGTTTATCTTAGCAACAATATTGTCATCGACCGCTATTGCCTGTTTAAGTAGATCGCTTGCTTTATCATACTCTGTTATTGAATTATAAATTTCACCTAAGCTATTTAATAATTCACTTCGATTGGGCTCTAATTTTATGGCATATTCAATCACTTGGATCGCTTTTTCAAATTGCCCTAAAGCTTTCAGCGATTGAGTTAAATTATTGAGACAATCCACATAGCGATTATTAATTTTTAGCGCAGAATCAAAACAGTAAACAGCTTTATCATGCTGGTTTAAGCTTGCCAGTATATTACCCAAATTATTGAGTATGATTGGCTGTTTAGGGTTTAATTTTAAAGAAAATTCAAACATTTGTTGTGCTTGAGGAAAGCGTTTTAACTCTTTATATACCAGGCCTAAGTTATTATACGTTTCAGGATCTTGGTTATTAACCGTTAATGCTTTTGTTAAATAGATTTCAGCTTGCGCCTGATCATTTTTATTTATGCAAACTACACCTAATAAATTAAGCGCGAATTGATTATTTTCATCTTGTTTTAATACGTTTAAATAAAGCTCTTCCGCACCGGCTAAATCACCTTGTTGTTGCAGAGAAAAACCTTGCTCTAAGATACGAATTACATCTGGCGTCAAACTGAGCGCTCCATCATTGCTATGAGTTATACCGATTTAATTAAATAGTAAAATAATTACTTGTAGTTATCTACGCTAGTATTAACTTAATTATTTATACGAAAAAAGCCTGCAAAATGCAGGCTTATATTTCAAAAACTATTGATTAGAAATTATAGCCTACACGCAGTCCCCAAGTTCGAGGTGCTGCATAATCTTGCAAAACACGTGCTCTTGAAAATATTTCAGTATAGGTTGTGATTAATTCATCTGTTGCGTTATTCATCCAGAATTTTGCAGTCCAATCACCATCAACTGACTGCCATTTCACAGACAAATCAATTTTAGTGAAATCTTCCTGCTCGCCAAAGAATACAGGCGCCCTGTTAGTTTCATAACCACTATTATAGTAGGTAAAGACATGTGGAACTATTGTTCCCATATCACCTAAGTCAAAGGTATAAGAAACCCCCAAACCAACCGTAACATCTGGTGTGTATGGTGTATCTTTTCCATCCATTACAAACACACCATTACCTGCATCATCAACTTCATCTACGCCGATTGGTTGAACACCATTCCAAACCAGATTACCAGTATCAACATTAAATTCATCGTATTCTGACATGTCATATGAGATACCAAAATCTACAATTAGGTTTTCTGTAACATCCCAAAAACCTTCAACTTCAAGACCTTGAGCATTTATTGAACCACCAGGTATTTGTGTTGCAACAGCAACACCAGTGCTACCTTGTTCAACAAATGCTGTCGTTGTAAGACCTTCATGTTTACCCATATAAAAAGCACCATTTAATCGCAAAGTACCATCCAACAGGGTTGATTTTAAACCAAGTTCATAAGCGGTATTTTCTTGAGGATCAGTAAATTTACGAGTAACATTATCTATCGAACCAGCAATATAAGCGGTTGAATACGAACCATATACCATTAAATCGTCATTTATTTGATAGTCAGCACCTAAACGATAATCGGTATGATCGTCTTTACCATACTCTTTTTCTTGATCGGTGTAATCAAATGTAGGTAGATCAGGACCCAAACGTAAACTTGCATCCCAAGGTAGCGTATTTGAAGATGTTGATTCACGCTCATCTTCAGTAAAACGTAAACCAGCAGTTATATTTAACTTATCAGTTAAAGAGTACGTGGCTTGTCCGTATAATGCGGTAGATTTAGTACCACCAAAACCTTCTCTATTCCAATATGCCCATGATGGTGTTTCAGGAGTTGCGCCAGCATATCCATACCAAGACTCTTCTAAACTACCAAAAATATAAGCAGATTTATTATCTGAATCTGTATCATCAAATAAGTAAGCACCAAATGTATATTGTAATTTACTATCATGGGTTGAAGTAATCGTTAAATCTACTTGCTTTGAATTACGAGTACCGTAATTACCATCGATCCAGGCTGCGTTACTGGAAAGTTCAGCATCCATTATATTAACAGATTCATATTCGAACGAGGCTGCGTTCAGGTTAATATTATGGCTTGCCACATCCCAAGAAACATTAATAAATACAGCAGTATCTTCTAACTTTCGATTAGGTGTATAGTCATAGTTTATATTATATTCACCATCAACAATATTTGCTGACTCATCACCATTACATACATTACCAGCCTGCGAGCGGCCACCAGCTCGATCACCATCAGCACACCCCTCATATAAACCAACTCGAGGATCTAAAAAACCGTCTATAGCATTTATTTTTGTAGGATCATCTTTATCAAGTGGTATGCCTAAAGGTTTGTACGCATAGTTTAAACTACCGTTACCATTATCTTCCCACTTAGATGCACCGATATTGATCGACAAATTATCAGTAACTTCAAAAAGGACTTGCGCTCGAAAATAAGAATAGTCAGAATCTTTTAAGCCACCATCTGGATTATTAATATTTTCAACGTA
Organism: Colwelliaceae bacterium BS250; assembly: GCA_040779355.1. Classification (GTDB taxonomy): domain Bacteria; phylum Pseudomonadota; class Gammaproteobacteria; order Enterobacterales; family Alteromonadaceae; genus Thalassotalea_A. The sequence goes on from JBFONS010000014.1 coordinate 35,846, forward strand.
GGGGTCGCGTTGTTCATCCGCGCCAGTAATACGAACTGCTACTTTGTCACCGAGAGGGATGTTTACAAAACCTTCAATTTTTTGAAGATCGTAGTCACCACCCGTAACGGCCGCGCCAAACTCAAACTCGTCTAACTCAGGTTTCTTAGTAATAACGTTAATTAAACCACCAAACGTATTACGACCAAACAAGGTACCTTGTGGTCCACGAAGTGCTTCAACACGTTCTACATCTAAGTAACCAGCAAGTGCTTGGCCTGACGAAGGAAGGTACATGCCATTATGATAAATAGGCACGGCGATATCGGTTGTACCAGCTGCACCAGCACCGCGCATAACAGCGCGAGGATTATTACCAAAACTCGAAACCGTTAAGCCTGGAATCGCTTTTTCTAAAGACAAAATGTCTGTAATTTGCATATTACCAAGCGCTTCACCAGAAACCGATGTCACGGCAATTGGCACTTCTTGAATATTTTGAACACGCTTTGCTGATGTCACGGTAATTGTTTCTATTTTTGCAGATTCTGCACTTGTAGCATCTTCAGCAAATGCTACTTGTACTGTAAAAGCATTTGCTACTGCTAATGCTAATACTGATTTTTTAGAAATCAGATTTTGAAATTTATTATTTTTCATATTCCCTTCCATCAACATTGCTGCTGTGAATACCCTATTATGTATTAATATTTTTTATATTTTTTTGGTAAAGATAATTTATCTTCAAACAAAATGTACTTCGAAATCATTTTACTTGTCAATAGCTAAGGTTAAATAAATGTAAATGCATATTTACCAAAAAACAACACATCGATATAAAAGCGTTAATAAACAATAGCTAACTACATATTAATTGATTTTTTATTTTTTAAATATTAAAGTGCAAATCAGCAAAACCCATTGACTTCGAAGTCACTCTAGGAGTCATTCCTTTGACTTGCAGAGATTATTGATGACCCTTAATTTACTTTTATTGTGGTATCGGTATGCCATCGTCAGTTTATTTTAGAATGTCCTATATTACCTATCAATAAAGCCTAGGTATTTCATATAAGCATCTGATAATTAGTACCAAAAGTGATGAAACTAAAAGCACTTTAGTAAATGTATATAAATAATTTAATCACTAAAATACTGATATAGATCTATGTTTATTACAGCGATAGGGTATATACATAATAATGTAAAAATATTTATTTGTGGCGATTACTGAGAAATATATAATGACTAAATACATCAACCGTTGGCCAGCTTGGTTCGATATGATTCAAGGGATCACAGGGCTGATATTAGTTTTATTCATGTGGGCTCACATGTTTTTTGTTTCAACTATTTTGATCAGTCATGATGCAATGTATTGGGTCGCCCGTATGTTTGAAGGTCAACCATTGTTTGGGAAGCCTTACCCTATATTGGTCACCTTTGTTGCGGTGGGAATATTCGCCCTACTCTTGATACATGCTCTGCTAGCATTACGAAAATTCCCAGCCAATGTTAAACAATATCAAGCTATTCATCAGCACTTATCACGATTTAAGCACGGTGATACTTGGCTTTGGTATGTGCAAGTTATTAGTGGCTTTTTACTACTGTTTCTTGCTTCGATTCATTTATATCAGCTGATGTTAAACCCCGCTGATATTGGGCCTTTCGCTTCTGCAGATCGTGTTTGGTCTGGCCGCATGTGGCCGTTGTATCTTATTTTACTATTCGTTGTAGAAATTCATGGTGGCATTGGCATTTATCGTTTGGCGATAAAATGGGGCTGGTTTTTAGGAAAAGATGTCAAAAAAAATCGTCGTCGTTTACAGAAAGTAAAATGGTTGATCACGGTGTTTTTTCTAGTGTTAGGGTGCGCAACACTGCAAGCCTATATGAAAATAGGTTATGAGCACCAATCTATGGTTGGTGAACGATACGTCCCTGCCCCAGTTCCACAGAAAAGTTTGAATCTAGGGGATAATTGATGAAAATAATTCATACTGACGCATTGGTTTTGGGCGGCGGTCTTGCTGGTCTCAGAACAGCGATTGGCGTTAAAAGACGCGGTCACGATGTTATTGTATTGAGTTTGGTGCCACCTAAACGCTCACACTCGGCGGCGGCTCAAGGGGGCATGCAAGCGAGTTTGGGTAATAGTATAAAAGGTAAAGGTGATAACGAAACCGTACACTTTTCAGATACCGTAAAAGGTAGTGATTGGGGCGCCGATCAAGATGTTATAAGAATGTTTGTTGATACTGCTCCAAAAGCCGTACGTGAGCTTGCTGCTTGGGGAGTTCCTTGGAATCGTATTCAGCAAGGTGAACATCAAAGTGTCATTGACGGTAAACAAGTAACATTAACCGAATCCGCACAATCACATGGCCTGCTTACGGCTCGAAACTTTGGCGGCACACAAAAATGGCGTACTTGTTATGTGTCTGATGGCACCGGACATTCAATGTTATACACCATGAGTAATCAAGCCATAGCGCAAGATATACCGGTTCATGAACGCATGGAAGCAATGTCATTAATTCATGATGGTAAACGTTGTTATGGGGCGATTGTGCGCAATTTAATGACGGGTGAATTACTCGCTTATATCTCCAAATCAACCTGTATTGCTACAGGAGGGTTTGGCCGTTTGTATCGCTCTACCACTAATTCAGTCATTAACGAAGGCATGGGAGCGGCACTTGCTTTAGAAACAGGTGTTGCAGCATTGGGCAATATGGAGGCTGTACAGTTCCATCCAACCGCAATTTTTCCTGCTGGAATTTTAGTGACCGAAGGTTGCCGAGGTGACGGTGGACTGTTACTTGATGCTAATTTACACCGATTTATGCCAGATTATGAACCAGAGAAAAAAGAACTTGCTTCGCGTGATGTCGTTTCTCGTTGGATGGAAACTCATATCGCCAAGGGTTTAGGTGTTAAATCTAGATTCGGAGATCATCTATGGCTAGATATTCGACTGTTAGGCAAAGAGCATATCGATACTCATTTACGTGAAGTAAAAGAAATATGCCAACATTTTCTCGGTATTGACCCTGTCACAGATCTTATTCCTGTAAGGCCCGCGCAGCATTACTCCATGGGCGGTGTGCGAACCAATTTCACTGGGCAATCGCCAACACTCGCGGGGATGTTTTCAGTGGGCGAAGCGGCTTGTTGGGACATGCACGGATTTAACCGTTTAGGTGGTAACTCTGTTGCAGAAACAGTCGTGTCGGGGATGATAGTTAGTGAATACATTGCTGATTTTATAGAAAGCCCTGATGGTGATATATCGGTGTCATCAGCGTTAATTGAACAATTTTATAAACAACAGCAAACGTTGTTGGCCTCTTTTAATAATAAACAACATAGCGAAAATCCCTTTAAACTGATGCGTGAAATGCAAGAGATTATGACCAGCAATGTGGCCATTTTCAGAGATGAACCACGATTGCAGCAAGCTGTCGATAAATTATTAGCATTGCGTAAGCGAGCTGAAAACATTTATGTCGAAAGTAATTCTAAAGGTGCTAACCCAGCATTAGTGGCAGCCTACAGAGTACAGCGCATGTTAAAGCTGGCGCTATGTGTTACTCAAGGCGCTCTGCAGAGAAAAGAAAGCAGAGGCGCGCACAGCAGACAAGATCACCCATTAAGGGATGATAAAGACTGGCTCAAAAGAACATTAGCAACCTGGCCAAAACAGCAAGGTAGTTTACCAACATTGCATTATGAGCCGCTTGATATTACTAAAATGGAAATGGCACCAGGATGGCGAGGTTATGGCACAAAAGAAAGGATAGATCACCCTGATACACTATTACGTCAGGCACAAATTGAACAAATCCATAAACAGTTTAGCAAAGATAACCGCAGCGAAGGTGATGATAATATGAATGCTACAACTCGCATGCAAGAACAATTAATGCCTTATAAACACTTATTACCGCCGTCGCTGCAAGGTGATAATCAACGATTAACGGAGAAAAAGTAAATGTCGCAAATGACCATTGCTGTTAAACAAATTGACACTTTACGAACTCTCACGTTTGTTATATTTAGGCATAACCCTGCAGACAGCAACAGTACCCCTAAGACTGAGCGTTATACCGTTGAAGAAGCGGATTCAATGACCTTATTTATCGCACTCAATGATATTAGAGAAAACCAAGACCCTACCTTACAATTTGATTTTGTTTGTCGAGCCGGTATTTGTGGCAGCTGCGCGATGTTAATCAATGGCAAACCGTCTTTAGCTTGTCGAACATTGACGAAGAACTTACCAGATATAATTCACCTTGCACCATTACCCGGATTTTCGTTAATAGGTGATCTTAGCGTTGATACCGGAAAATGGATGAGAGGCATGTCTCAGCGCCTTGAAACATGGATTCATTTACAACAAGAAGCGCTTGATTTAACCCAAGTTGAACAAAGAATGGAGCCACAATTAGCAACCGACATTTATGAATTAGAACGTTGCATAGAGTGTGGTTGCTGTATTTCAGCTTGCGGTACGGCGCAAATGCGTGATGATTTTATTGGTGCGGTTGGCATTAACCAAATTGCTCGGTTTAAAATAGATCCTCGCGATCATCGAACTGACGCAGATTACTACACGGTAATTGGTGACGACAGCGGAGTATTTGGCTGTATGACATTATTAGGATGTGAAGATATGTGTCCTAAAGAATTACCTTTAGCTCAACAAATAGCCTACATGCGTAAGAAAATGGCACTGCTCACCTTGTCATAGTGCGACTGTGATCCCAAAAAATTAAAATACATAAAAAATGCCATTCAAATTGAATGGCATTTTTATATAAGGTGCAAATAGCTGAGCCTTTATTCATCTTGGTATTATTAAGGCCTTTGCTGAGCTAAGCTCTGCGGCTTCTAAAGGCATACTTGCCAGAGGTATACATTGTTTTAGCAAATGAATACCACTCGCTTAAATTGGCTTTAGGGGCTTTATTATTGGCGATACGTTCGAGTTGATGCTCGTACCAGGTAATATTAAGCATGGCCATTTTATCAATCACTTTTACCCCGGTTGTTAATGGTCTCAGGACAACTTTATAATCATTATTAGCCATTAGTTTATTTGGTAAATCAGGATCAACCGCTAAAGGTCTGGCTAAGCCGATAAAGTCGGTTGCCTCACTTTGGATTGCATCCGTCATACCTTGTGCGCTGCGAAAGCCGCCAGTAACAACAAGAGGTGTTGCAGTGGTGTCTCTGAGCTTTTCCGCATAATCTAAAAAGTAGGCTTCACGTTTTTTGGTTGATACTCTGTGACCCATCATGGATGGACTTTCATAGGTACCACCAGACACTTCAATTAAATCTATGCCTACCTCAGAAAGTGCTTTAACAACCGCCATTGAATCTTCTTCACTAAAGCCGCCTTTCATAAAGTCAGCTGAATTGAGTTTAATGCCAATAGGGAATTGCGGTCCAACTTTTTCTCTGACTGCTTGATACACACCTAACACAAAGCGCATGCGGTTTTCTAACGAGCCGCCCCATTGATCATCTCGCTGGTTATGCCGAGGTGATAAAAACTGGCTGACTAAATAGCCATGTGCGCCATGAATTTGTACCCCAGTAAAGCCAACGTTTTTAGCTAAATAAGCACTGTTTGCAAATTTTTCGATAATCGCTAAAATTTCGTCTTCATTAAGAGCGCGCGGAGTATTAAAGCCTTTTTCTAAACCATGCTCTAGTGAAATGGCCGATGGTGCTACAGGCACCTTACAAATGAAATTAGGAATTTGTTTGCCCGGGTGATTAAGCTGTGCCCATAATTGGGTATTATTTGCGATCCCTGCAGTTGCCCAGTTTTTAAAGAGATTAAGGTCGCTTTGATCATCAAGGACCACATTTTTAGGTTCACCTAATGCGTTTCGATCCACCATGATATTACCGGTGACACACAGGCCTATACCACCTGCTGCCCAAGTTTTATAAAGATTAACGAGCCCTTGACTAGGATCATGTTTAACTGTGCCAAGTTGTTCACTCATTGCTGATTTAAACAGGCGATTTTTAATGGTGACATTGGCGTTTATTATAAAAGGGCTGTCTAACTGGAGAGTGTCGTTTTGCATGTGGTTTTCCTAAGGTAAAACGAATCAATAAATGTAGATTACCTAGTTGTGGTGATCGTGGCCGTTAACGTATAAATAGATAGCGTATAATGCGCTGAAGCAGAACATCAGCTTTAACGATACTAAATGTATCCCTGATTATACTTTACAGGTTTGTTATTACGCTATTTTACACTATAGATGCATAGTATTTCACTCTTTATATGCAGTATTTAGCTAGTTTTATGTGTTAGTTAAATTGCAATAAACCCATACTCGCGAATAAATAGCACTAAGAACATTAGTGCTACTTTTTCTGATGGACTTCACCATCAGAGTTTTTCCAAGCATTAAAACCACCATCAATGTGACAAACCCTAGAAAGCCCCATATCTTGTAGAGCGGCGGTAGCTAATGCCGATCTCCAGGCAGACTGGCAATATAAGATAAATTGTTTATCTTGCCCAAATATCGGCTTAAAATAAGGGCTGTCTGGGTCAACCCAAAACTCCAACATGCCTCTTGGGGCATGTATAGCATTTGGAATAGTACCTTCTCGCTCTAATTCTCGTACATCTCGGATATCGATAAAAACACTATCTGAATGACCTAATAAATTTTTCGCTTCTTCTATAGAAAGCGTACTAATTTTTTCATTTGCTTCTTTCACTAACTGCTTACTACTTTTTAATAGTGACATAACATATTGACCCAAATTGCTTTTATTTTGTGAATAATTATCAATGCTAATGAATAGAATTTAACGGATCACGTTTATAAAATATATAAATTAATTTTAACGCTGCTTAAATTTTAAAATTATTTACTTGTCGGCTCTACACATCCAATTCTGTTCCATAAGTCAGTGTTAATATTTACTAGCCTGCATAAATATCAAAAAAGAAATACAGTGTGGTAGCAACACTCGCCACAATAACAAAGTGCCTAACATGTTTTTGCGGCAATTGGCGTGACAGGTGCGCCGCAACATAGCCGCCTGCTAACGTACCAAATAACACAATAGTACCTTCATACCAGGCAATAACATCGTTATAAATAAACAATGCGATGGCGATCAGTGACACGGTCGATGACACTAATAATTTCAATCCATTCATGGTATTGATATTGGTGTGGCCAGCTAAGGCTAAATAGCTGAGTGTGATAATGCCTAGGCCAGCGTTGAAGAAGCCGCCATAAGTCGACACGCCAAATAATATGATTAGCAGTAAAATACCGCCGATGGATGACGCGTGTCGGTGATTGTAGGCCATATTTTTAAGCCCAGTATTAATTTGGCCACCAAAAACAAACAATACGGTAGCAAACAACAATAACCAGGGAATGGCTTCTCGAAACACTGCTTCAGGTGTTTGCAGTAATAGCCATGCACCGGAAACACCGCCAATCAAGCTGATAATTATGATTAGCAGCAGTTCATTTTTATGGTCAGCAATCTCTTTGCGAAAGGCATAAGTACCGCTCATATAACCAGCGCATGACGCAAAAGTATTTGTCGCATTTGCCATAACCGGAGGAATGCCAACAAAGATAAGCGCCGGGAAGGTAATAAAACTTCCGCCGCCAGCAATGGAATTAAGCACGCCACCAAAAAAGCCTGCGAGGAACAAAAATACTAGTTCAAATAACATCGTTAATAAGAAGCCTGAAAGCATGGCAATGGCCTAAACGATAGCACATTTATATTGAGTCCAATAGCTACCTAGAGAAGCTATAATAATCTAAAAACTAACATGGATTGTAGATATCCATATGTTTTATCTGCTAATGACCTTATATTACGTATGGCAGTAATAGCTAAAATAGTGACTTTAGAGCATCATCAAATTTTTTAAATTATTTGCTTGTCGGCGAGATACATCCAATTCGGTTCCACAAGTGAGTGTTAACCTTAAACCTCCGGTAACCCATGGTTCAATAGACTTCACATAATTTAAATTAACCAGCTCTTGTCTATTGATGCGAAAGAATATTTTCGGGTCGAGTCGTTGTTCTATTTTTTGTATTGAACTGTAATGCATTGGTGACTGTTGAGCAAAATGAATGCGACTATAATTACCGATGGCTTCAATATATCGAACTTCATTAACCTTTATTAACCAGCACTTATCACCGTCTTTAATGAAAAACTGGCTTTCACCCGATAGCAAGTCAATGGCTTGTTCCGAGTGTTCATTGGCGCTTAGTTTATTTAACGCTTTTTCGAGGCGCTGTTTTTTAATCGGTTTTAATAAATAGTCAACGGTATTAAATTCAAAGGCATCAAGCGCAAAATTATCAAACGCCGTGGTAAATATCAGTGCTGGAATAATGGTTAAACGAGATAAGATATCAAAAGCATTGCCGCCGGGTAAGTCGATATCCATAAAAATCAAATCTGGTGACTTTTTCGTAATAAGCGCCACCGCAGAGTCAACATCTTCAGCTTCGCCAATAATGGTTATTTCAGGGTGAGCAAGTAACAAATTTTTTAACTCTAAACGAGCAAGCTCAGAGTCCTCTACTATTACGGCATTTATCATGATTTATTTTAATAGTTGAATAATATTTTACATTCAACTACGTTATTTTCCTCTGTTAAAGTTAATTTATAATTATCTTCATAACTTAACGTAAGCCTATCATTTAAATTTTGTAGACCAATACCTGAGTCGCTTTTTTTATGATTCAGCACACCATTATTTTTAACTGACATAAACCAAGCTTGCGGTTTACCTTCGAGCAATTCATTTTTGATAGTGACTTGCAAAATAGCCGGCTTTGCAGACTGGTTAAAACCATGTTTTATGGCGTTCTCTACCAGTAATTGTAACGCCATTCTAGGAATACAATTAGTCAATAATGAAGTATCGATACTTTGCGTGAAATTCAGTCGCTTACCCAACTGCAATCGATTAAGTTCAATAAATTCCATGACAAAGTTAAGCTCATCTTTGAGGGGAACTAACGCATCATCATTTACATTCATTTGATAACGCATGATATCGGCAAAGCTGAGTAACATATCTCTTGCTCGATCAGCGTCTTGCAATATAAGTGAGCGAATATTGTTAATGGTATTAAACATAAAGTGTGGGTTTAACTGTTCTAGTAAGCTTTTGATTTTATTTTCTTTTACCAACAACTCGAGCTGTTGTTGGTGCACTAATAAGTGATTGAGGTTGTCTTGTTTCGTTATAGTTAAATACAAACTACTCCAAAAAACATACACAAACCATAGGAAACCGGTTACCACTAAAAAAGGTTGGTTTTGGTACACAGGTTTATATTGAGAGTCTAGCTGCGCAATAGCAAACCAAATAGTGTGATGAATAATATCGACACATATTGCAGCGAATAAACTCATCGTTAGTATCAATACTAACCAAAAACTACCACGGCTGATTTTAGTATTTAGAAACTGATATATTAGCCTTAAACGCGTACTTGTAAAGAGAGCTAACAGAGTAACTGATGATGAAAAAATAAGCGCATTCATACTTAGAAAATCATCATCACCAAAAATAGGCAAAAACAAAATGGCAACGGGTAACCAACCACATAATTGCAATAACCAAAAACGTAGTCGTTTATTTTCTGCCATTTTACTTGTTGTTAGGTTTTTTGTATGAATCATAGCCCATTACTTAAATTATTTTAATTATGCATTTACTTGAGTTGCTTATCATCTACTTGGGTCAGTTTGAGTTATTTTATTGCTTGTTCAGCCTTGGCTAAATTAGCTTTATAACCTGTTAAGGCACCTTGGTCTGTACCAGTTTCGTCGTTCATTTTTATCGCGATTAAAAATTGAGCTTTTGCTTCTACAGGTTTTCCTAATGCAAGTAATGACTCGCCATAGCTATCAAATACATTAGCTGAGTTAGCGTTATTAATCACATTGTATTTTAAAATAACCGAAGCTAATACTCGTTCACTATGCTCAACACCTTTGTTAGCCAGATATTTATACCCTAAGGCGTTTATTTGACCTGTTTGCAAAGACATATTTTTAAATAGTGCAAATATCATATGTTCAGCGGCTATTAGATCGTCGTTGTTAATGAGTGTTTCCGCATCGTTTAAAGTCATCGCTATGCGTTTATTTTTTGATAGTTTACTCGCTTGCTGTATCACTTTATTTATTGCTTCAACCACTAACTCAGGCTCCTGAAGTGCAATGTTATGACCACTGTTATTGGTCACCACATGATTGGCATTGGTAAATTGACCAAACAACTCGGTATGCAACTCACGCCATATTTTTTTTCCAGCGGGTGAGTGAATGATAAACTGCGGGTACTCTTGTACCATCGACGTTAATACAGACGCAGGTACATTAGGTAACGGGCCAAAGTATGGTAAAGCACCCTGCTCATCAATTGCCATTAATATTTTACTTTCAGCTTGCAGCTTTTCAGGCACCATTTGTTCATATACTTTTAAGAACTTTTCAGTCTCTTCTTTATTTAGCTGCTTTAATCTTTGTATGAACTGTTCATTGGCAGGGTCGACAAACACGAGTCCCGCAACACTGCTTGGGTTTTGTGCGGCAAAAGTTCGAATGATATGTGCGCCGTATGAATGACCGACAAAAATAAAAGGTGGTGTTAAGTTTGCTTGAGCAATCAGTTGCTGTAATTCATTGGTAGACTCGGTTAATGTTCGAGCTTTAGCAATAGCATCAGATTTACCATAACCTGCCCGAGAATAAACCACCACTTTTGCTTTAGCGCTTATTGGGGCCGCAACCCTACGCCAATGAGAAAGGTCATTACCAAAACCTGATTCAAATATTACCGTAAACTCGCCTTCACCTATGCTCATCATATGTAATGCATTATCGCTTAATTGCACCATGGTATCTTGTGGCGTTTTAGTGGGCGTTGCAGCCATAATATTAAAGGACAAAACACTAAGTGTGCTAATCAATATTAGTAACAGTGATCGTGTTATCGGCTGGTTGGTATTGCCTTTGTTAAAGCTTTTAAATAATGTCATTTTGATTGTCTCTTGGTTAGTTTGCTACTGAATTCTTCATTCAATATTGGGCGATGTGCAAACTATAACCATGTTTTTAACAACATAAGGGTGAATTATGATGAGTGGTGTTATATTAATTTTAACGGTTAAATTTAGTGATTAGCGTTAGCTAACCCGATATTTTTTCCCTAGTTAGTAACTTAGATATAACTGGCTACAAATACTTTAAGCGAGTTTGTAGCCGCACAGTTTTATGGAATAGCTACTGTAAACTAATTGTTTATTTAATATAATTGGCATATCAATCGTATCGTCGTAATTAAATACTTGTACTGAAAATGCACCGTTAAGCACAAATGTGCAAAATATTAATATGTATCTATACTTGTTGAGCCTTATGTGATTTAAGTTGTGCGCTAGGGATTACTATAATTTATGGAGAAATAACAATGAAAAAAATTAGTATATTTATATTAACCCTTTTTGTAAGCCTACAGGTTGTTGCAAAGGACCGATTAGAAATTTTTAAGGATTATGACTTAGGCGAAGAAATACTGTCGGTGACAACAGTCAAAGTTGACCCAAATATGGAAGATGTTTATTTAGCAGGGTTAACGAAGAGCTGGATAAAAGCAGTTAAACTGCAAAAAGAATTAGGTTATATAAAAGACTGGAAAATTTGGGCTAGTGAATTACCACAAAGTGGCGATTTCAATTTAGTCTTAACGGTTACTTTCGCAAGCTCTGCAGATTTAGATCCTAATAAAGACAAATATAATGCTTTTATGAAAAAATGGGGTGAAGAAAATCAAAAGGTGTCAGAAGAAACATCGGCTACATACCCTGATGTTCGTGAATTAACTGGTGAATATAGATTAAGACAAGTGATCATGAAATAACCGAGTGTCGTCATCAAATAAAAAGCTAAAGTCGTGTAGCTTACTTTTCTCGTTTAAAGAGCAATGCGATAAACGATATTTAAAATCTATTAAAAAGCAAAAGGGCTATTTATTTACCAATAAATAGCCTTGCTATCTAACTCTTCAATATGAATTGAATAAGTATTTTTTAAGTAAACTAAATTCTTGGTAACCACATTCCCATTGACGCAGAAAAAATACCACCAGCCATTGCTACCGTTAATAAGATAAGAGCAACAGACATGATTATCTTATGTTGGTTGTTCTTGCTTTCACAAGCCTTAAAGTATAACTGCGCAACAGCTAATGGTATAAGGTATTGTCCAAAGCCTAAGAATGTTAAGAATGGGCCTTCAAATGTTTTTGGATCAAACCCTACAGGTGCTTGATGAATCATTAACCAGAGCATTAACCCAATACGAAAAAACCACACCCCACCCATAACAATGAACAGTCTAATTGCCCAACGACGGTGTGTTTTTATATCCCTCTTAATTGCAAAATAAACAGCTAAACTTGCAAATATTATGATTAAAATCGCGTTTAAGCTAATGCTATATTTTAAAACATCACCTCCTACTACCCCGCGAGTCCACACCATAAATAGGCCTCCAATACTTAAAAATAGCGCGGTTAATATATAAACTCGGCCATTAATTCGATGGAATTTTGGCGCTAACGTTCTAATTTGAGGGATAAGTTGTAATGGTCCTCCAATCAAGACTACGAGGGCAAGGAGCAAATGCATACCGACGGCAATATTACCTATGGTATCTCCAGCAACATAGCCATGAGGCATTACTTTATTCCATTGCGACAAATCACCTTCCAATGCAACTCCGCCGTAAAACATTGCGACATAAGAAGCAAATATCCATTGCCCGAACACAGTCACTAAAAACCACATTTTAGCACTATGACTTAACCAATTATTATTTGATGAGCGAGCAAATATATCCTTGCCGATTGAAGCTGTTGGTGTTGCTGTGGTCATTTTATATCCCTGATAAATTATCTTACTTAAATTACATATATTGTTATAAAAGATATCTAGCAAGTAACGCGCCAAAAATAAAAGTGTTAAAAAACAATTAGATACATATAAGAGTAATGTAAAAAATACATAAACAATTGTTTATTGGTCATTTTTACTAATGGATTGTGTATTTAGCGAATAAATTAATAGGTGGGATAAAGTGTATTTACGTCGTTAAAAGCTTCCGTTAGTACAAATTAAGAAAACTATCGTTGCTTTTAAGTCGAGCAATGTATGCACGGCAGTTTTCATTGCAGTACAGACTAAGGTGTCTGCAATTGTTTATTAACATTAAACAAGGCAGCAAAAACAATAATGGTAGTAATTAATTAGACAGCCTAGATATTACCTAGCAGACTGCCTTTATATTCTGATTTACATGCCTCTCGGCAATAAATGGCTATTTATAATATTAATCTGGTTTGCTATAATAAACACTTATCGTATATAAAAATTAACATTTAATTCTTTGATTATATTATGTTTAAGGCAAGATATGTTTAAAGCAAGAATGAATTTTAAAGCATGTTCACATGTTTACTTCTTTATGGCTTTCAACCACATAGGTTAGTGTAAATGTTACCAAAATTTAAAGTCAGCTACTTATTGTATCCCCTGCTTATATTACTTTCCATAACGTCAATCGAAGCTTTCGCACACGGTGTTGACGATGATACCCGCAATTTTTTACAAAATAGCACCGGCATTCAAATAATCCCTTTCTTGTATATTGGAGCCAAGCACATGGTTACCGGTTACGATCATTTATTATTTTTAGTTGGCGTGCTGTTTTTCCTACATCGACGACGAGATGTATTGTTATATGTAAGCATGTTTACGTTAGGCCACAGTGTCACACTGCTGTTTGGCGTACTTGCCGACATCCAAGTGAATGCCTATTTAATTGATGCAATTATTGGCTTTTCAGTGGTGTATAAAGGTTTTGATAACTTAGGCGGTTTTAAACGAGTCTTTGGTTTTCAACCGGATACAAAAAAAGCGGTGTTGATTTTTGGCTTGTTTCACGGTTTTGGCTTAGCCACTAAAATTCAAGAATTTCAATTACCTAACGATGGTTTGTGGCAAAACCTACTGGCCTTTAATGTAGGCGTTGAATTAGGCCAATTTTCAGCACTAATATTTATATTGCTAGGCATTAATTATTGGCGACAGCATCAAAGCTTTAACCATTTTGCCACAGCAACAAATACCGGTTTGATGAGCGCGGGCTTTATGTTGATAGGCTTGCAACTTACCGGTTATTTTATTTACTAATTACCCATACTACAGAGATAAATCACTATGCAACACACACTTGAAAAGCGCTCTTTATTAAAAGCGTTACTTATTTCGATAATTATTGCCCTTGTTGCACTCATTACTTTAATTTTACCTGCCGAATATAATATCGACCCAACGGGTATTGGCGCTAAATTAGGGCTTACCGTTTTTAAGCAAGAAGCGAGTACTGCGACAGTAAATAAAGTGACTAATGGCAGTATGAGTAACGACTCAGTTGTTATCACAATCCCTGCAGGTAAAGGCTTAGAATACAAGTTGTCGGTGCAGCAATTCGAAAAAGTCACCTATGAGTGGAGCACCAACGGCGGTGATATTTATGTTGATTTACATGGTGAACCTGCCGGTGATACAACTGGATATTTTGAAAGTTATACCATAGCGACAGCGGCAACCATGAAAGGTAGCTTTACTGCGCCGTTTCCGGGTTCACATGGTTGGTATTGGAAAAACAAAACAACACAAGCTATCGACATTCAGCTTAGTGTTAGCGGCAGTTATGTTATTGAAGGCATTAAATAGTTTTCAAAGCACAATGAAAAGCAGTTTTACCGTCCTCCATAATCAGGGTTCACATGGTTGTGGATATTGGAAAAACAAAACAGCACAAGCTGTCGACATTCAGCTTAGTGTTAGCGGCAGCTATGTGATTGAAGGCATTAAATAATTTTCAAAGCACAATGAAAAGCAGTTTTACCGTACTCCATAATCAGGGTTCATAGGGTTGTGGATATTGGAAAAACAAAACAACACAAGCTATCGACATTCAGCTTAGTGTTAGCGGCAGTTATGTTATTGAAGGCATTAAATAATATTACTTAGGATGATTTTTCAATAGTGCTTTAACAGCGCCCATTTTAAACAAACCCTGCATTCTAAAGGTAGTCATCAATCCTGCCATGGCTGCCCCGCCGACACCAGCGGTTAAAATATCGGCACCTGTCATATACAAATTTTTAACGGGTGTTTGTGGATGTAAAAATGCCTGTTTAAACCTATCTACGCTATGTTCAAGACCATAGATTTCACCTTGTTCATTGAGTTGATAAAACTGAGTTGATAATGGCGTTGATAGTTCATAAAAGTCTAGTGCTTCACGTAATTGTGGTTCACGTTCAAATAATTTTTCGAGTAAGGTTTGTGCGAGTGATTCTTTATAAGCCAAGTACTCATCACCACGTTCATTCCACGTTGTATCGCGCCATGATTCAAAGCTGTGCATTTGAGTAATCGTGACGACTTCTACAGTGGCCTTGTTGGGATATCTGCTATCCCAGTCAGGGTCTTTACTTGATGGAAATGAGACATATACCACAGGAAACTGCGCGGTATTGCCTGGCGATAAGATAAAGTCATCAAAATTTTTCTCGTGATCACCATTAGGATATAACCATAAATTAGTACTTTTTAAGTTCAAATCAGCAGCATTGCCGTTAAAACCTGCATACAAACAAAGTGATGCGTTTGAATACTCTACCTTTGTCGCCCATTGCTCAGTATTATATTTTTTTCTTGTTGGCTCTGGTAACAAACGCTTTATGGTATTCATAAAACCGACATTACTCACTACTTTATCGGCTTTAATTTCAGTGCCATCAACTAAACGCACGCCATAAGCGCAGTTATTTTTTATTAGCACTTGCTCAACTTCAGCAAAGGTAAATACCGCGCCACCTGACCTTTCGATAGTCGGGATAATTTCACGAGCAATGGCCGCAGCTCCGCCAACAGGATAAGCAGCGCCAGCCAAATAATGCTTAGCAATTAGGGCGTGGATCAAAAAAGAAGCATCACGAGGTACTTGTCCATAATCGCCCCATTGACCGGTAAGCACAGAGATCAATTTTTGATTATTGGTTAATCCCTCCAACACTTCTCGAGTTGTTTGAAAAAATTCTTTCGGTACTAGGTAAGGACGAATTTTATTATATAATTTAGCCAACCATGGCGGCAGTGCCTGTCCGGCGAAGAATGTAGGGGTTTTAGCGCTAATATTACGAACCAGTGCCACATAGTCATTAATGGTTTTTTCTTCATTGGGAAAATGCTTGGTTAAGCTTTTGATGAAGTTCTCTTTACCTGCAACAAAATCAAATTCTTCATCACCAATAACAATGCGATCATACACTTCGTCCATTTCAGCCCACTTTAGGCGATTTTCGCTGATCACATCAAAAATGCGGCGCAGTGCGGAATACTCTTTATGTACTTCGCCAATATAATGTACGCCTACATCCCATTCATAACCTTTACGCCAGTATGCATGAGTAAAGCCACCAGCTGTGTAATGCTGTTCAAGTACGCATACTTTTTTACCCAACAAAGATAACAAAGCCGCATTTGCTAAACCACCAATACCAGAGCCCACAACAATCACATCATAATGATCATCCGCTTCGCCTTTTTTATAACGTCGGCCGGTTCTAACACGAACTTTTTTGGTTTTTACTTTTTCACTTGTTGCACTATTAGGTTCAATTTTAGGATCTGACATAAATGGCTATTTTTAGTATGAATAATATCTAAGTTAAGCTAACTTCCTTGAAATTAAAAGTTATTTAAAATCACTAAGATGAAAGCATAACCATGAAGTTAATAACTTTGTATTGAATTAAAAAAAAACGACAAGGCCAAGACCTTGTCGTTTTTGGTTCTATCGAATGTATTTAAACGTTAATCTAAATGCTTCGCTAAGAACTTTTCCATTTTAGTGTAAAGTTCGATACGGTTTTCTTCTTTTCTAAAACCATGACCTTCATCTTTTTTCATGATCCACTCATCATCACTTAATTCGATACCACGGTCTTCAAGAGCATCGCGTAAGTCTGTTGCATGTTGTTTTACTACACGTGGATCCCTAGCACCTTGAACAATCATTAATGGCGCTTTGATTTTATCAACATGAGCCAAAGGTGACATACGTTTCATTAGCTCTTCATCATCAGGATCGCCGATTTGAACTTTCAGTAAATCTTTTTGTGGTTCCCAGTGTCTAGGCATAGATTCAAACAATAAGGCAACATCGGTTACACCAACATAGTTGATGCCACATTTGTAAAGGTCTGGCGTAAATGTTAAACCAGCCATTGTTGCATAACCACCATAACTGGCACCATAAATACAAACCTTGTCACCATCAGCAATGCCTTCTTTAACTAGGTAATTAACAGCATCGGTAAGGTCATCTTGCATCTCTGCACCCCATTTGCCGCCGTAACCAGCTTGTTGGAAATTACGTCCGTAACCACCTGAACCACGGAAATTCACTTGTACTGTGGCATAACCACGGCTAGCAAAAAATTGATGCTCAGGGTTAAAGCCCCACATGTCTCTAACACCGAATGGACCACCATGAGGATTAACAATTAGCGGTAAATTTTTACCATCAGAGTCTTTTGGAATAGTGATATAGCCTCGAATAGTTAAGCCATCTCGACTTGTAAATTTAATTGGCTTCATTGAAGACATCTCTTCAGGTTTTAACCATGCCATTCTTGGCACTAATGCACTTATGCTTGGCTTGCTACGGTCGTATAAATAGTAGTTACCTGGATCATCATCGTTGTTCACTAACACAATATTAAGCATTTCATCTTCAGACTGACTGGTAATATTTACTCTTTTACCTGGGAATGACGCTTCAAGCGACTTCATCATATTTTCCGTTGCTTTATCAAAGTATACGGTTTCAGGGTAATCATCGAAATAACTTATGCCTAGAAGTTTCTTTTGCTTACGTGACATCATTAAGCCACTTACATCAACAACATCATGAGCAAAAATCATTTCACCGAGTTTATTTGTTTGTGGATCGAATTTATAAACCGCTGCACGATCTCTACCAACATTTGATGTAACAAACATGGTTTTATTATCAAAATCAAATCCTAGTGGGCTTATGCCCTCATCATTGACATTGAACTCTTGAATAACACGGAATTTTTCATCGTTTTTTTCTTTATAATGAAATTTACCTTTAAGCCCTTTAATAGACAAAGCGCCGCGTACATCGCCATCATGATCGACTATCCAGCCCTGTATATCGCCAGGATTCTTAGCGATCATTTTCATTTTATTGTTTTTGCCGCGTTTTTCACTCCAACTACTATTTAGAGGTAATTTATATACATCTGGAGACTTAACACTACGACCATTATATTGAACAATAATATGGTCAGGATCATTCATCAATGGATGGATGGTCGCCGCAGAACGGATGCCTTGGCTAGATACATCAGAGCCAACCAGTTTTACCACTTTAGATTTTTTGTCTGTTGTGTCTATAGTAAAAATACTGAAAGCTTCGTTACCATCACTGTCTAGAGTAAAAACAATATCTTTATTATTAGCCCAATAAAAAGCACCAATATTTTGTTCTCTAAATCCAGTTATCGGGGTAATATTCTTTAAACCTAGCGTTTCCATAATAACAATGTTGCGTCTGTTATTTACTGGCGATAAAACAGCAATATGCTTACCATCTGGGGATAATTGTAATGCTGAAAATTCAGGGTTTCTAAAAAAATCTTTAACCTTGATATCGCTGGATTTTGCCCAGGAAGCCTGCATAGTTAAAGTGAAGATTAATGCTAATCCTATTTTTATTATTGTCCGCATATATTCATTCCGTTTATTGTTAGTGAATGACAACACAAAAAGCGCTGTTCTAATTTTTAACTACTGATATTTAAAGTAAATGTCTTTTAAGTCTAAAGGGTAATAGACAACACGCACTGTAAATAAAATGTTAATAGTGCTATAAGATAGCACTCGTTTAGTGAAAAAAACAACATAAAAAAACCTGTGTTTTTGTTGAAAACATTGGATCAGTAAAATATTCATTACAGTGCAATAAAAATTGACATAGTTGCATTGAGATATCAATAAAGAAGTTGCTTAATTACCTTGTGAAGTCACTCTGTTGCATTATTTTTTATATGGGTGAAATTTACACGCTACCTAGGATAACAGTCGATTTAATCTAGTTTAGGGAGAGATAGTAGCGCTTCAACCCCGCTATGTAAGGACGTATTTTTTAACTTTATTAAACCATTATGATTGAACAAAATTTGTTTACACAAGGCGAGCCCAATGCCACTGCCTTGATTTTTAGTGGTATAAAATGGCACAAATAAGTTATCTGCGTTGGCAATGCCAGTACCGTGATCAATGATGGCGAGATGCTGCCACTTGCCTTGTTGATAACACTTAACATTTATTATTTTGTCATCAACAGCAGTCATCGCTTCAAAACCATTTTTAAATAAGTTGATTAAGACTTGTTCAAATTGGCTTTTGTCGGCATTAACCACAATATCGCAACTCTCATCGCTAATTATTTTACCTTCAGGGAAAAGTGGCGCTAAGTTATCAATCATAGTATTAAATGCAAATGATGACTTATTTGGCAGGGGTAAATGCGAAAGTTGGCTATAACTTGCAATAAACGTGCTTAAAGAATCGGCTCTTTCATTAATAATACTAATGCCTGCAAGTAATGAAGCGCTATTTAATTGCTCACTGTTTTTTTGCAACTTATCCTGCATAGATTGGCTAATGGTTGCTATGGGTGTTAAAGAATTATTCATTTCATGGCTTAGTACTCTGAGCAAGCTTTGCCATGCTTTACGCTCTTTTTCCATCAATAATCGTTCAGCATTGGTCAGTAAGTAAAGCTGGTGGGTTTGGCCTTCACTCAAAAAAGACTCTTTAAATAAAAAGTGCTCGCCACTTAATTGGCTCTGATCAAAATCGATGATACCCGCTGGCGATTTAACAATCTCTGCACCTATGGGTAACGTCGCCAATTCAATATCAGTGATATTATCAACATCTCCCATAATAAGTTTGTTAGCAGAGGCATTGGCCATCACCACAAAACCTTTTTCATCGGTTGCTAACACCATGGCATCCATTTGTTCCATGATCCGCTCTAATAATAACCGTGATTGTTTTGCTTCAATTTTATGTTTCGCTAAAGTATCCGCTAAGTTATTCACCAAATTTAATAATTCTTGAAATGCTTGATTGGTTTGCAAACGACCTCTTAAGGTATAATCACCATCAATCAATGATTCGATTAAATTAGATAATGTGCGAACTTGGTATTCTGAATTTTGCTTGCTGGCAACCACCACGTAACTGCAGAGTAATAGTAAAATAATCAGGATAAAGGCGATCAAATAAGCGGAAATTTGCGCCAAATACAGCGACACTGCACAGATAGTAAAACAAGGAATACACACCAGCAATGCTAACTTTGTGGGTCCATCACCTAGTTGTTGTTTATTTTTTTTAAACAACAATTGCCACATAGAATTAACCCAGTTCATATTTGCTCAATCGTCGATAATAACCACTTCGGCTTAGCCCTAGAGATTTCGCCGTTTCGGTGACATTGCCACGATGAAACTTCAACCGTTTCACTAGCGTCTTCTTCTCGATATCGTCCATGGTAAGGCTCGGTACATCAAGCGAATCATTCGCCACATTAGTGCCGGATATTATTATATCTTGTTCTTCTATAAGGTCTTTTTTACAAGTAAATAATAACCGTTCCATTAAATGGCTTAGTTCCCGAATATTTCCGGGCCAAGAGTAATGTTGCAGTTTATTGATGGCTTCGGCGGAAAGTTTTGGACACTGTCGATGATACTTAATACTAAACGAATGTAAGAAGTGTTCTGCTAAAGCGGCGATGTCTTCGACTCTTTCACTCAACGAAGGTACCCTTAGTTGTATGGTATTAAGTCGATAATATAAATCTTGGCGAAAACTTTTTTCTGCAATAGCATTAATCAAATCGCTATTGGTTGCTGATATAATACGAACATCAGCATGCTGTGATTTACTGCTGCCCACGGCTTCGAACTTCTGCTCTTCCAGTACTCTTAATAATTTTGCTTGCTGAGCGATAGGGATATTGGCTAACTCATCAAGAAATATAGTGCCTTGCTCTGCCATTTCAAAACGACCAATGCGACGTTCTTTGGCATCAGTAAACGCCCCTTTAACATGGCCAAACATTTCACTTTCAAATAATGATTCTGGAATTGCCCCCATATTCACCGGTACAAATGAATTTTTAGCACGTACTGAAACACCATGCACATACGCGGCCAGCATGCTCTTGCCGGTGCCATTATCTCCCGTTAACAAAATACTCATATCACTTTGCGCTAAATCATCTAAGCTTGATAATAATTCTTGCATCACCGCAGATTCAGCAATGATCCCCGCCCTATTTGCTGGATGCGCTTGCGAGGTTAATAACTGATTCTGTTGACTGAGTCGTTGCGCTTTTTTATCCGATTTCGCCAAAGCTAGTTGGATACTAATAGCACTGAGCATACGCTCATTTTTCCAGGGTTTTTGAATAAAATCTTTGGCGCCGGCTTGCATTGCTTCAACCGCAATATCAATGGTTGCCCAACCAGTCATTACGATAATAGGTATGCTGGGGTCGAATGCTGTAATGGCCTCTACTAGCTGCACTCCTTCAGCCCCGGAAGTGGTGTCTTGCTGAAAATTCATATCAAGTAAAACCAAATCGACCGTTTGGTTTTGTAAGTTAGACAATGCCGCTTCTGGCGTTGTCACCGCCAAAATATCAAAGCCTTCTTCAACGAGAACATATTTTAAACTGGCGATGATATTAATATCATCATCAGCAATTAAGATTTTTTTAGTCACTAGAAATAAAACATCCTAAATTAATCGCAATTTATTTGAATATTAACGTTAAATAAAGTCAATATTAAGTTTGTTTAATAAAAATAACAATAGCACATAAAATCATTAATTTACGCGCTATTGTTTACTATCCCCGTTACCATTCAAGATGCAGGTTTCAGTGGTAACGGGTATATATTAAGTTGTTATTGGTAACGTAACGCTAGGCTAGGTTCCATTTTTACGGCGCGTTTTGTTGGTGCAAATATCGCTATCATCACAATAGTCGAAAGTCCTAACACGACGACAAGAGCTAAAACAAAATAGTAATATACCGGTAAAATTGCTTCCGTAAAATTATGAAAGCCGAATGAAATTAAGGCAAAAAACAGTAACGCTAAACCTAAGCCAATAACCAACTGCCTAGCTCCCTGAATTAAGAACATTTTAATTATATTTTTATCGCTGGCACCAACTGCACGTCGAATGCCTATTTCATGAGTCCGTTGCGCAACAGAGTTTGCTGTTAAGCCATAAATACCAACCATAGCGAGTAACAAAGCAAAGAAGCCGGTGACAAAAGTAACGTTTGACATCATTCGCATCCCGTCACGCATTAATTCTCGGTTTTTAGTGGCTAATTGCACTGAGTAATCCATTTCAATAGCGTTGTCTGTCTTAAACATTGCTTGATAAAAAATTTGTTCGGCGTTTTTAGTGTTAGGTAAAATTCGGTAATAAAGAATTTGATAATTATTAATAAATTGCAAACCTGACAAGTAAATTTCATCGGCGCTGTCTAATTTACCAAATAACGTGGTTGGATTCATACGGTCGGTGACTACGCCAACCACGAATACTTTTTCGTTTTTATCGGCAACACTCACTGAAAAACTTTTTTCCAGTGCTGACTCACCAGGCCAGTAACGATTAGCCATCGACTGGCTGATCAATGCTGCTTTTCTATTGCCAATTTTATCTAGATGAGTAAATTGTCGCCCTGCAACTAAATTAACACCGACAGTAGCAGTATCTCCAATCACCGTAATCGTATCGATTTGAGGCTTATCATCTTCTGAAGCATAATCATGGCCTTCAATAGTTACTGCTGAGGCTGGGCTCCAATTGTTGGCGACTACATCAACGACTTGTGGATGTTGTTTTATTTGTTCTGCTAAAGTTTGAAACAAAGCAAGCTGTTGTGCTGGCTCAGGATATTTATTTTCTGGGATCAACATTCTTGCGGTCATTACGTTTTGATAATTGTCCCCTAACTCCAAGTTAATAAATTTATGCGAAATAAAACCAGAAATAGAACCAATCAACATTAATATTGCGACCAAAAACACCTGTGTTGTGACTAATATTTTAGCCACACGACCCGCTTTTTTACTTTGCGCGCCTCGAGTTCCATCGCGCAGCGTAATATTAATGTCTTGTCTTGCTGAACGCCATGCAGGTAAAAATGCAGCTAATAATATGGTCGCCACAGTGAATGCAACAGCCATTAATACCGTTTCTACATCCATGCTCCAATGCCACCAAAATGAACCTTCACTAGGCATCCATGAATGTAAAATAATTTCAGTATAATCAAGTGCAGCGCCGACGAGCAATAATGATAGTACGCCGCCAACCGTCGATATAATAATGCCTTCCCACATTAATTGACTGACTAAACGAGATGTTGTTGCCCCAAGAGCAGCGCGAATGGCGGTTTCTTTTTGTCGTTCAATAGAACGAGCGAGCAGTAAATTACCAACATTGATACAAGCCAGTAATAATATTAACCAGGCAATGCCATTTAGAAAAGCAAAAACAGTTGTGCCTTGGCCGCCCATTTGTGCCATTGGAAAAGTTAATAGTTTTGCTGTTTTTTGCAGTTCAGGTAAGTTAAAAAGTTTAACATTTTGCTGATAAATTTGATTAACCGCCTGACCTAACTCCAATTCAGCTTGGGCAATAGTGGCATTAGATTTTATGCGAGCATAAGCATAAAAATAATCACTTTGTTCAGCCGATCGAGTTAACACATCATTCGCTAATGGCATCCAAATTTTAGAGGTATTAGGAAATCGATAGCCTTGTGGCATTACGCCAATAATATTGGTTATTTGACCATTCAAGCTCATCGTTTTAGTTAATACATCTGCGGTGCCATTTAATTCACTTTGCCATATTTCATAACTGATCAGGGCTACTGGCGTCGCACCAGTTGCACTGTCTTCTGCTTGAATAGTTCGACCTAATATAGGTAAAGTACGACTAAATTCAAAAAAACCACTACGTACGTAACTTCCCGAAATATTTTTACCCGATTGCGCTACTGAGATGCGAATATCTCGATCATCGTATATACCAAATTCAGAAAAGCTCGATATATTATCTTTTACATTAATGTATTCATAAGCTGAAATGGCATTAAAATCGTCTTCATAGACTATGCTCACTGACATTGCCGTATTACCTTCAGGCAACGGTAAAGGCTTATAAACTATTGAATATAAAAATGAAAACGTGAACAAACTAATCGACAAACCACCGATTAATACCCCTAAAGTCATTGCTGTAAATTTCGGCGATTTAAATAACAATCTAAACGCGTATTTAATATCTATTAACATCGACATGTTATTTACCCCACAGCCAGTTCAATTGGTTGTACACTTTGCGGATCAAATTTTTGCAGGTTTATATTGTCCTTAATCAACACACCATCAAACATCTCTAGACAACGACTGGCTCTTTTAGCTGAAGCTGGATCATGAGTTACCATGCAAATAGTCGCTCCTTCTTGATGAAGCTTGTCAAACAATTGTAGAACTGCTTGCGCATTTTTAGAATCTAAGTTACCTGTAGGCTCATCGGCGAGGATAATTGCCGGATCATTCACTAAGGCTCGAGCAACAGCTACACGCTGCTGCTGCCCCCCTGAAAGTTGCGATGGGAAATGGTTTTTACGATGGCCCATTTCTACTTTTAACAATACCTCATTCACTTTTTCTTCAATCTCTGATTTAGACAAACCGCTTTGATAAGTGAGTGGTAACATCACATTTTCAAATACGGTTAAATCTGAAATCAAGTTAAATGATTGAAAAACAAAACCTATTTGTTTACTGCGAATTTTAGCTCGCTGGTCACGAGTCAATGCTGAAACGTCATTGTCGGCCAGTTTAAAATGTCCAGAGGTTGCCGAATCAAGTAAGCCTAATAACGATAATAAGGTTGATTTACCGCACCCTGATTGACCACTTAAGGAAATATATTCGCCTTTATTTATGACCAGATTAATTTCATTTAATGCTCTGGTTTCAACGTCTTCAGTAAAAAACGTTTTACTGATATTCTTTAAAGTTATTAATGCCGTCATTATTGTGCTCCAGGTGTTAATCGCTGCTTAAATATTCAGCCGATTATTAGGTATTTGTGTGTTGTGACAAGATTAGCCTTGTCACACCTATTAATTAATCATGATTTCTTTATGGTCTTGCCAGCTCGATGTATCTGAAATAATTATTTCATCATCTACAGCAAGGCCCGAAAGGATTTGAATTTTATTTACCGAACTTTGGCCAAGATTGACTGACTGCTTGCTGGCAAATAGTTGGTCGACACCCAGTTTATATAGTTCTACAACACTGTTTTTAGGTGCAAACACTGGGCGTTTAACATACAGCGCGTTATCAATATTACTTATTTCAATCAAGCCATCAACGGTGAGTTCTGGTCGTGCTTCACTGGGTAATTGGCTGCTGAATTTAACATCAACCAACACCATGCCAGCATTCACTGCGGGATCAATTCGAGACACTTCACCAGTAATTTTACTGGCACGAGTATCAACCGTTACCAATTGCCCTAAAGCAATATCGCGAACTCGCACTTCTTGAACTTCTAACTGTGCATATAACTGATGTTGATCAGCAACTAAGGCCACACTGTCTCCTACTTGCAGACGCTCACCTAAAATCAACGATACTTTTTGCACTACACCATTGGTTGCCGACCTCACTTGCAATGAGTTTATTTGTTCTTCAATACGTTGATAGTTATTTTTTACCAGGCCCAACCGCGCTTGTTGAGCTATTTTAGTGGCCGCCATATTGACTTTCATTTTTTCAGTTTTTTGTTGCTGTGCTTGCCAAGACTGCATTTGTTGTTTAACAGCCAATTCGCTTTTTTGATAATCTAGTGCTGAAACCGTCGCATTACCCAGTTTCTTTAATGAAGTTTCAGCATCAAGTTTTAATTTAGCGGCCTGATAGCTGTATTCACCGGCAAGCACTGAATTTTCTAAATCAACCAATAGCGACTCAAGTGCCACAAAAGCGGCATGACTTTCAGCTTTATTCGCTTCTACTTCCCAATGGGCTTTCTTTAATTCTCGGTGTAATTCGGGGTTTGATAACTGAACCAGTACATCGCCTTCATTTACCTTGGCGCCCGCTTTAACAAATACTTGTTCAACACGACCCGACACTTGCGATGAAATCCAACGAATATTAAGTGGTTTTAATACGCCGGTAGCTCGCACATTTACTTTAAAATTACCTTGCTCTACTTTAGCGATAACCAAGGCATTTTTTTCAACCATATATGAGGCATTACCTAACACATTCTTCAGTAAATAAGCGCAAAACAGCAGTAATACTGCCGGCATAACATACCAATATTTTTTCCACAGTGGTTTTTGTTTAGCTTGTCGTTGTGTATCCATCAGACATCTTCATTTAATATTATTGATGATTTATTAATACAAGACTCATGCCAGATCAATAAAACATCATAACCAATTGATATTGATTACTTTTATTAAATGAGCTATAAAACACATATTAACAGCTGTATCGATAATGACACACTAGATTTATGGCATTGTCGCAATTATGCAACAACAAAAGCAGAACTAATCATTATTAGCGATTGCGAACTGACTTTAACGGCGTGCCGAAAAAGTAACAGCAAAATGTACTCAATTTTTTTAAATGAAAGCTTATAATATTATTGGCTATTGGCTAAACATAAGCTAGCATCATAAAATAACTAAAATTTAAAATGGACATACGGTTAACTCAGAAATGACCTTAACCATGATCCTATTGATGAGATCTCTGTGAATATACCTGACATCCCCAATAACCATGCACTGGCAATGTTATTGATCACCGTAGTGGCGTTATACCTTTTTCGCCGTGAAGATATTCCCCTGCAAACATCATCATTAGCGGTTATTGCGATATTAGGCTTAATATTTACGGTATTTCCTTTTTATCAAGGTGATGAGTATTTAGAACCTTCATCATTATTTTTTGGTTTTGGTCATGAAGCTCTCATAACTGTTTGTGCCTTAATGATCATTGGTCAAGCGTTAGTCAGAACCGGCGCATTAGAGCCCATAGGTCGATATTTAGCCAAACTATGGAAAATAAGCCCTACTTTATCTTTACTGATCACCTTACTACTTGCCGGCACATTAAGTGCTTTCGTAAACAATACGCCTATCGTAGTACTGTTTTTACCAATACTGATTAGTGTATCTATAAGAACAAAAACGGATTCTTCACCCATGTTATTGCCTATGGGCTTAGCAACATTAGTTGGCGGCATGACCACAACTATAGGTACATCAACAAACCTTTTAGTGGTAAGTGTTGCTCATGATATGGGCTTACCGAAATTTAGTATGTTTCACTTTGCATATCCAGCCCTTATCGCAGCTAGCGTTGCGGTTGTTTACTTATGGCTTATAGCACCTAAAATTTTACCCAAGCGTGCGCCATTATTACCCGATACTTCACCGCGTATTTTTAGTGGTTATTTGAATATTAATAATGACAGTTTATGCATAGGGAAAACGGTCGCCGAAGTTCGAAAACTCACCGAAGGTATGATGTCGATAGAGTTTATTCAGCGTAGCCCTGATTACCGTAATGTTATTCCGCTACCCGACACCATTATTAAAGCGAACGATAGGTTAAAAGTTAAAGACTATCCCGACAGGCTGAAAGAGTATGAAATAGTGCTCCATGCCACGCTTTATCGAGGTAAGCATAAAGTCGATGCTGAGCACCCGCTAATTGCAGACAAACAAACATTAGCCGAAATTGTGGTTACGCAAGCATCGGGATTACCTGGTCAAACGCTTAAAGAAGTGAGCTTCAAACAACGCTTTGGCATGTCTGTATTAGCCTTACACCGCGGCGGTAAAGCCATGGATATTGGCCGAAAAAGCATCAGTAATGTTACCATACAAACCGGCGATGTATTACTTGTACAAGGTGATGATGCACAGGTTGCCTTAGTAAAGTCGACTCGTGGTTTACTGATTATTGATGGCGCGGAAGCTTTACCCCATTCAAAAAAAGCGCCTTTAGCGTTAGGCATATTGGTCACTGTTATTTTAGTGGCCGCGCTTGGTATTTTACCGATTGCCATAAGCTCTATTTGTGGCGTTTTGGTATTACTGGTCACTCGCTGTATTAACTGGGAAGATGCAACATCGGCGCTCAGTAGCCAAGTAGTCTTAATTGTTGCGGCTTCTCTGGCATTAGGCGCGGCAATGATGAAAACAGGTGGCGCCGAATACATAGCGCAACTCTTTGTTGCTCTAGCCTTTGATTTACCTCCTGCAGGGATTTTATCGGCACTAATGCTATTACTCGCCATACTCACTAATATTGTATCAAACAACGCTGCGGCGGTTATTGGTACGCCAATTGCCATATCGGTTGCCAATCAGTTAAATTTACCGGTAGAGCCTTTTATTTTAGCGGTACTGTTTGGTGCAAATTTAAGTTATGCCACGCCTATGGCTTATAAAACTAACCTACTGGTGATGAATGCTGGTGGCTATAAATTCTCGGATTTTTTACGGGTTGGTATTCCGCTGATTATTTTGATGTGGGTAACGTTATCGTTCACATTGAGTTGGTTGTATTTGTAGCTTTAGCTTTAGCTTTAGCAACAATAAATCAACATTAATGAGTTAAAGAGTTAAAGAGCAGAAAATTCCGCTCTTTATTTTTACCTTAAGCTAATGCTTTTATCTGTGCTAATGCCATTTCAATTTCTTGCTCGTTATTCAGTAATGACGGTGCAAACCGGGCAAAACTATTACGGTACGGTGTACTACTCATAATAATACCTTTGCTATGCAATGTTTTTACCACTTGGTCCGCCTTCATTCCCTTGACATCAAAACACACTAAACCAGACGACAATTGCGTTGTTTTTGGGGTATACAAATGCACATGTGACATTTTTTCTAACCCCTGTTTGGTTTGCGTATTTAGTTGATGAATTCGATTTTGCACATTTTCTTTGCCTAACTGCAGGTGTAACTTAAATGCTTCCGGCAATGCCCAGCGGTGCTCAAAGGAGTGAAATCCTCCTGGCGACATATGTTCACCAGCAGGCACTTGATTTGGCGTCGTATTACCAAGCCAAACATCGTAAGAGGCACTAAAACTTGGGATCACCGGTTCACTTAAAGCCCATGCTCGTTCACTGCCCCAAATTACGCCGGTACCACGAGGACCAAATATCCATTTATGGGTACCCGCAACAAAAAAATCACAACCGAGTGTACTTACATCGACATTTTCAATGCCAAAACCATGCACACCATCAACACAAAATAGAATTTGTTGCTCAACATTACGATTTTTATTTATCGCTTCAATCGCATCAGCCATTGATCTAATAGGTAATTTCACTCCAGTTGATGAATGTACCCAAGTTACGGCTACTACTCGAGTTTTACTATTAACTCCGTCTTTAAGGCGTTTTACTACATCATTAACGCTAACATCTTCAGGCTTATCATAGAGTGCAATTCGGTTCACTTTAGCGCCTGTTCGCACAGCCGCATGGGCGAGTGACATATCTGTTGAATAATGATCATGCACAGTTTGTAATATTTCATCGCCTGCTTGTAATTTTAAACCGGAATAAATAAGCCCTAAGCCCATAGTAGTACTATCGGTTAAGGCAATATTTTCTGCCTTCCCTCCCATGTATTGAGCCGCGACTGTAGCAATGTCATGCTCAATCGTTAGAAAACGATCATGCCAATAATCAGAGGGGTTTTCATCTAAGCCCTTACGGTGCATTGCAATGGCTGCACTCACCGGTTTAGGGTGAGAAGCGAGTAAAAAAGTGGACAGTTGAATGTATTTATCTGTAAGGGGAAACAAGCTGCGTAATGTACGCCAATCTCCAGGTTTTATAACATCACTAGCAAGAGCGGTTGATTCAGTGGCAGAAAGTAGTTTACTAGGCGCAAACAACCCAGCACCAAGACCTAATCCAATACGATTCAAAAATTGACGTCTTAACATAATATATCCTTTAATATTGTTATTTGAATTAAACGACAGCGATGGTTTAGCAAGCTAAAAATATCCGAATAATATTAAACTTAACCTATAACTAAGTGACTAAAGTTTAGGTTAATGCTATATAAATGCCAACAAGCGGCTATTACTACAGCTTAATTATTATATTAATGATATTCACATAAGCTTTATTTTATCATCACATACAGCTATACTGTATAAATTTACAGTGTATCTATATTATGAAAATCATCCCCATTTATGCAGAAGCAGGAATTACTGGCTTTGAAAGCCCAGCCGCCGAATACAAAGAATTATCATTGTCATTAGATCAACTGCTGATTAATCATCCTGACGCGACATTTATAGGCCAAGCCAATGGTGAGTCCATGCAAGGTGTGGGTATTTTTGATGGTGATATTTTAATTGTCGACCGCTCAATCAATGTTAATAATGGCGATGTTATTGTTGCAAATTTTAATGGCTGTTTTGTCTGTAAAATACTCGATAAAGTGCAGGCAAGATTAGTTTCAGCATCCTCAAAACACCATGCAGTGACCATTACAAGTAATGACGACTTTCAAATAGAAGGCGTGGTTACCCGCTCAATTCGTTTACATCAACAAGCCCCTGAACTCATCTCATGTATGCGTTAGTTGATGCGGTATCGTTTTATGCCTCTGCTGAAAAGGTATACGACCCGAGTATAAGAAATAGACCGGTAATAGAAGGCGTGCTTACCCGATCAATTCGCTTTCATCAACAAGCATCCGAGCTCATCTCATGTATGCGTTAGTTGATGCGGTATCGTTTTATGCCTCTGCTGAAAAGGTGTACGACCCAAGCATAAGAAATAGGCCTGTAATAGAAGGCGTGGTTACCCGATCAATTCGCTTACATCAACAAGCACCCGAGCTCATCTCATGTATGCGTTAGTTGATGCGGTATCGTTTTATGCCTCTGCTGAAAAGGTATACGACCCAAGCATAAGAAATAGGCCTGTGGTGGTACTTACCAATAATGATGGCTGCATTTGCGCGGTTTGCCCTATTGCACGCAAACTTGGAATTCCTAAGTTCAAGCCCTACTTTCAAATAAAACAATTTTTAGCGCAGCACAATGTTGTAGTACGTTCATCAAACTATGAGTTATATGCCGATTTATCAGAAAAGATGATGAATGTGATCAGCCGTTTTTGTGACAACCAACATGTGTATTCTATTGATGAAGCCTTTTTAGTGTTTGAGCGTTATCGCTGCATTGACGATTTCCATCAATATGGTCATAAAATTCGCCAAGCTATTTGGCGTGAAACCCGCTTACCGGTTGGTGTTGGTTTTGGCGCAACCCCCACCTTAGCAAAAGCGGCTAACCATGCGGCTAAAAAACTCAGTGGTTATAATGGTGTTGCCATTGCTGATAGCCATAGACAAGACATATTACAACGTATGTCGGTTGAGCAAGTATGGGGTATTGGCTCTCGCCTAAGCGCCAAATTAAACTTACTTGGCATTAAATCAGCGTTAGATTTAGCCAATCAAGATGCCAAAAAAATACGTAAGCAATTTTCCGTTAATGTCGAACGCACAGTAAATGAGTTAAATGGCATTACGTGCTTGTCTTGGGATGAGATAAAACACGTTAAAAAAGAAATCTTCTCGACTCGCTCATTTGGCCAGCGCGTAACTGATATAAACTCTTTGTCATCAGCCCTAGTATTTCATGCTTATACAATTGCAAAGAAAGCTCGATCGCAACAGTCACTAGTAAAGCGTTTAATGGTGTTTGTCGCAAGCTCGCCGCACGACAATAATTATTATAAAAACTCAATACAAATACAATTTCCAGCGCCTACTGATAATACGCTTGTTATTGCATCGAATGTTGCCAATGCCGCAAAACAACTATATCGTCAAGGTGTGCCTTTTTATCGTTGTGGGGTTGGCGCAATTGAGCTTGAAACTGGCAGTTATCAAGGCGATTTATTTAATAAGGACTGTAATAATATTGAGTTGATGCAATGCTTAGATACGATTAATAACCGTTATGGCGCGGGTACCTTAAAACTTGCCGCGATGAGTAACGACTCATTTCAAATGCGCCGTGAGTTTATGTCGCCTAAATTCACCAGTTGTTGGCAAGACATTCCTAAAATCCATTGTTAGCTTATAGAGAATTTTTGCATTAAAAAACCCATCAAATGATGGGCTTATGACAATCTACAGAAATAAATAATTGATCAAATTAAATGTTATACAAACAATGAATCATGCAGGGTTTGTACAACATTATTAGCTTTAGTCTCATCAACTAAAAAACATAAGTTATTAGCACTGGCGCCATGACAAATCATGCGGATATTAACGTCACTAATTTTATCAAAAATATCTCTACCTAAACCCGCG
Organism: Colwelliaceae bacterium BS250; assembly: GCA_040779355.1. Taxonomy (GTDB): domain Bacteria; phylum Pseudomonadota; class Gammaproteobacteria; order Enterobacterales; family Alteromonadaceae; genus Thalassotalea_A. Next base: position 68,570 of record JBFONS010000014.1, read on the forward strand.
GTTGTTTGTAAATTATTACCGACAACAGCAATTAAACTTAAACCATGTTCAACGGTTACTTCACATAATTGTTCAAGCTCTTCGACCACAGCTTTGGTAATTAATGCTTGGGTTGAACCGGTTGGGTTATCAAACGTTAAAGCAACAGATATTTCTGATGTGGTGATCAAATCAACACTTAATTCATGCTTGGCTAAAATGCCAAACACTTGTACTAAGAAACCACTCGCGTGTAACATCGCCGGACTTTTAACCGTAACTAGCGTTTGCTCTTTGCGCACCGCAATTGAACGATAAGTTGGTTTAGACTCAACTTCTTGACGAATTTGTGTGCCGCCCGCTTGAGGCTCTCGGCTTGAACCAACAAATACCGGAATATCACTACGCATGGCAGGAATAAGCGTCGCCGGATGCAATATTTTAGCACCAAACGTTGCCATTTCAGCAGCTTCGCCAAAACTAATTTCAGGTATTGCACGAGCAGAATTAGCAATACGAGGATCGGTGGTAAATATTCCGACCACATCAGTCCAAATAGCTAAACCGGTACCGCCAATAGCTTCAGTAATCAATGCTGCAGAATAATCAGAGCCACCACGACCTAATGTTGTGGTATTGCCCATCCCATCTTCGCCAATAAAGCCTTGTGTAACAATGACATGTTCTTGTAATAATGGCGTTAGTATTTCTTGGCAGTTCGTTGCTAATGCTTCTATATCAACGACAGCTTTGCCAAATAAGCTATTAGTGCGCATGACTTGGCGTACATCAAAAGCTAAACCTTCAACACCAATACTACGTAACACTTCAGCAAATATAATTGAGCTCATGCGCTCACCACAAGCAAGTATCGCATCGCCAGTTTTAGCTGTTTGTAAGGTATTTTGTTGGATGGCTAATTCAGTTAAAGACACTAAAACCAGCTCTATTTGCTCATTTAATTGTTGCTCGGCAACGGGTAAATGTTGGGTGATGTTGTATTGAATTGCTCTAATATCGGCAATAATATTAACTTGCTCAGTAGCAGATAAATACTGCTGCGCTAAAGTGACTAAGTGATTAGTAACACCAGCACTTGCTGATACAACAACGACACGAGTGTCAACTTGTGATTTTATGATATGAGCACAACGAAGCATGGCTTCATGATCGGCTACACTAGTTCCGCCGAACTTAGCTACATTAAACATTGGATATTCTCCCTAATTTGCATAAAGCAATAAATACATAAGGAAGAGCATGACTGATAGGCAATGAATATAAGAATATATTAAGGTCTTCAGCCAGAAGCTCTCCACCGTTTCGGTGACAGTTATAGGGATTCAGCCACTACAACCGAACAATGCTTAACCACATAATCATTATTCTCGGCATTAGACCCCCTCAATAATTATCATTGGGTGTGACCCTCAAATTATCTACCTGACTAATGCAACCTCTTCTGGTGTTAAGTTTGAGCAAAAACTCTAAACGTTAACCGCGTTATTACACCTTAAAGGCGCCATAAAATCAACACCCTATAATGAATTTAGGTACATTTATGCAATATATAGTTAAATTTGATAAATAGTTATCCAAAAATATTAGTTACATAGCTAAACTATTGGATTATGACTCGCGCTTAATTATACTCTATGAAACCGTTATAAGGATTAAACTTGGATTTATTTACTCTCATAATGCTTATTGGTCTGAGCCGCGCTTATTTATACTCTATGATACAGTTATAAGGATTAAACTTGGATTCATTTACTCTCAAAAAAGTCATTGGTTCACTATTAATGCCAATGCCATTATTATTAATCAGTCTTGTACTGGTTGCTCTATTTTTCAATCGCAAACCCAAAATAGCCAAGGGGTTGTTAATTGCGACAACCTTGATGCTATTTATATTGTCATTTATGCCAAGTGCTTCCTTCTTTATTCAAGGTTACGAAAGTAAATACCCAAGCTATAAGCCTGTACATGGCAGTATCGACTTTATCGTGATATTAGGCTGCGGCCATACCAGCGATATTAATTTAGCCGCATCACAAGAGCTTAAAATTTGTTCCTTACAACGACTCATTGAAGGCGTGAGAATTGCCAACTTACATCCAAATGCAACCTTGATCACCTCAGGCGCAGCAATTACAGATATAAGTTCAAATGCGCTAAAAGTAAAACAAGCAGCCATGGAGCTTGGTATTGCAGAGCAACGCATTATAGTTGAACCTCGCCCGTTAGATACTGAAGACGAAGCGATGTACATTAGCGAGGTAGTAAAAAACTCATCTTTTATACTCATCACCAATGCCAATCATATGCCACGCTCAATGAATTACTTTATCCAAGCGGGAACAAACCCAATCCCCGCTCCTACTGGCTTTCATGTGAAAGACAATAATGGTGATAAACGTTGGCAAGACTACTTTCCTAGGTCAATCAACTTAACCATAAGTGAAACTGCTTGGTATGAAACGTTAGGGTTATGGTGGCAGGCGTTGAAACGTTAATTTTTGCCTAGAAAAATAAAAACCAGCAAATATGCTGGTTTTTTAATCTTTAATTTTAGATTTTAGATTTTAGTTAAATTACTTACGTACACCTTCAACGTGTAAATCAAACAATATTTCACCAAAGTCCATTTTGTAGCCAAAATCACTCATTTTAATGGATGTTGTACCACTAAAACCTAAACGATAACCACCCCAAGGATCATCACCTTCACCTATTTTTACGGCATTGATAACAAGCTCTTTAGTAATACCTTGCAGTGTAAAGTTACCGGTAATAGCAAGTTTACCATTACCTTTATCTTCAACTTTAGTACTGCTAAACGTCGCGGTAGTAAATTCACTGACATCTAAAAAGTCATCACTGCGTAAATGCTTATCTCGTTCGCCATGGTTTGAATCAACACTGCTGGTATCAATGCTAATATTAATTTTTGACGCGCTAATGTTCTTTTCATCATAACTAAATTCACCATCAAACTTATTAAAACGTCCGGTTAACCAACTAAAGCCCATATGTTTCACTTTAAAATTAACCGATGCATGCGCACCCTTGTAATCAATAGTGTAATCAGCAGCTTGTGCTGGGATGAGTGACGTTAATGCGAGTAGTGCAGTAGATAAAATTATTTTTTTCATAAGTGTTCCTGTAATAAATGATTTATATTTTTTAAATTAGCTTAAATGTTTAAATTAGATAGTGCGTTTAAATAACAAAGACTACTTAAGCATGCGTTTTAAGGTATCGTCTTTATCGATAAAATGGTGTTTGAGTGCGCCTAGTGCGTGTATTAACGCTAAAGAGATTAAACTATAAGCGACGTATTCATGGATGAGGCCAGCAATGTCTTCTTGATTGCTAAATAATTCGCCAGCGCCTGGTACAGAAAACAAGTTAAACACCTCTATCGAACGTGAATCAGCCGTTGATATTAAGTAGCCGCTGAAAAAAGCGATGAACATTAATAGGTATAATAGCTTGTGTGTCGCACTAGATGATTTTTTGATGAATGCAGAGTGTTCGCTAATAGGTTGTACTTTAACTTGCTTATACTTAAGCACTAATCGAACAATGGTAAGCATTAACAATAATATTCCGATACTTTTATGCCAATGTGGGGCCGTTTTATACCAACTGCTGTAATACGTTAAATCAACCATCCAAAAGCCTAAAGCAAAGGTGGCGATGATTGCCAGCCCTGAAAACCAATGGAAAATCTTAGTTATTAAACCGTATTTATTTGCAGTGTTAGTGATCATATTGTGCGCTCTTAACATTCTATAGTGGCATTTTACATTCTACAAATAGAATAAAAAGCACAAAAAAACCGACATAACGTTCGATTTTTTCGAATAGCGTCATTAACAGCGACTGATTAAACAGGATTATTAATATCGATAAATTCTACATCTAATTGATATTTATTTTGTAAAAATTCACCAAGTGCTTTTATACCGTAACGTTCAGTAGCATGATGACCCGCAGCAAAGAAATGGATATCCATTTCTGTCGCTATATGAGTCGTTTGCTCTGACACTTCACCGGTAATAAAAGCATCAATGCCCTGCTCTGCAGCTAATTCAACATATCCTTGGCCACCACCAGTGCACCAGGCAATTGTCTTTATTGGTTTATTAGAGCTTGCTGGAATGTGTAAACATTGACGATTTAATGTAGTAGATATTTTATTGGCGAGCTGCTCAGCACTCATTGTCTCGGCTACTTCACCTTTTATGCTGACCGATACAGGATTACCTAACTCTAATGGTCCTGTTATCGATATATCCAAAAGTTTTGCTAATTGCGCATTATTACCTAACGTTTCGTGAATATCTAAAGGTAAATGGTAAGCAAACAGGTTGATATTATTATCGAGTAACGCCTTTATGCGTTTATGTTTCATCCCAGTAATACAGTACGATTCATTTTTCCAAAAATAGCCATGATGTACCAAAATAGCATCAGCACCTTTTTCTATAGCCGCATCAATTAATGCCTGACTTGCCGTAACGCCAGTAATCACTTTAGTGATGTTATCACTGCCCTGTATTTGTAAACCATTTGGGCAAAAATCTTTAATTCGCTCAGGCTGTAATATTTCAGTTAGCACTTGCTGTAAATCTTGTCTTTTCATAGATATTGTCTTTTCTTAGATATTTTACTTATTATTGGAAATATAAATGGTTGAAATTGCATGTTAGTAATAGCTGTTATAGCAACTATAGCAAATTAACTCAAAACATCAGGCGCAATTGTGTTGGTATTACTACACATAGCATTTATCGCCTCAGACCAATTTGGATAAACATTGGTAGCAACAGCAATGGTTATTGCAACACCTAAAGCACCGGCTTCATCAGTGCTGGGTTTAATAACCGGTAATTTTGTAATATTGGCTATTTTCTTCAGTATTAAGGTTGAATTTGCACCGCCACCACTAACAATGACTTGGCTAGGTATAGTATGCAAGCGCCGATTTAATTCTTTAATCGCATGGGCTATTTGTAAAACAATCGCGTCTATTATGGCGAGATACTGCGAAAACACATTGCCGATGTGTTCACCACTAAAACCTGACATCACCTGTTCTGCACGGTCCAATGTATTTAGGTTAAACACAACGTCATCACAATGAATGTTATTAGCGATAATGTACAGTTCAATCAAATGCTCTATGCTGATGGTATCAGGCTTATTGAGGCTTAAAAATCCCAAGCCAGCGGCATTCACTTTGATAAATTCGTTGAGTAAGATCATGCCATGATTGAGCATTTTCTCAGTTAAATATATACCATCAACCAATGATGGATAAGCAGGATATAGAGGCTTTGGCCCTTTATATTTTGCGCTTAACATATTTACCGATACCGCTGTACCTAGACTAATATGCAACTGCCCAGCCAAATAACAGCCAGAGCCTAATATCTCACAGCTTTTATCGGCGGCAGTAGCAACTAATGGCAACGTACTCGCCAAACCTAAATCTTTTGCAGTATTATCGGTTAAATTGCCTATAACCGTTGCGGGTTTAACTAATGTAGGCAGCCAATTAGGCTTTACAGCCAACGCCTGATATTGCCAAGAAAATCGATTTCGCCATTTACCTTGTTTAAAATTGAACGGTAAATGTGAAATGACATTAGCACTAGAATCAACAAGCTTACCTGTTAACCTAAAAGATAAATAACCTGAAAGTAGCAGCAAATGCTGGGTTTGTTGCCATACCTTTGGCTCCTGCTCGGCAATATAATTGATGAAGGCTTTACTCTGTAACTCTTTGATTGTACTTGTTATTGGTTTTACAATACTGGCGATGGTAAATATAGCGCGCCAATACCAAGCAAGTTTAGGCAGTGATTTAGCGGTTCGGGTATCACTCCAAACAATGGCGTTTCGTAATGGCTCGCCATGTTGGTCAAGGTTTATTAATGTATTACGCATCGTCGTTATGCCAATAGCGGTAATTGACCTTAAATCAATATTATCTGCTTGCGCTTTTTTGAGCAGATTTTGACAAACAATTGTTACTTGCCGATAAAACCAATCAGCTTGTTGTTCAACGTATTTTGGGCTGGTCTTAATATATTGTAAATTCGTTAATTGCTGTTTTTCGACAATACAGCCATCACAGTCAATCAACAGCGCTCTAACTGACTGACTGCCAAAATCGATGGCTAAAAATAATGTTTTTGGTTGACCGTCTACTGATGAATTAATTATCCGACTTGACTGTAACGGTGACCGGGACTGTAAATTCAATCTTGTTTACTCTTTAACGAAGACCGTCTACTGCCGCCCATATTAGTCACATTAACAGGACTAAATTTTGGTCTGATCTGCCACTTCGGCCTTATTGGGGTGAGTGGATGAACACGTTTTTTAGCCACAATAATATAAACAGAGCCAAAGTTATTTAGGTAGCGATCAGCAAATCGTTGCCAATGATAATAAAACCATCCTTGGGCACTATTTGCCGAGCTTAAACTGCTGTGTAAAAACCGTCTATCATCCATAATTTCATAGCCTAATAAATGCAGCCAATCTTTTACTCGCATCGGCGTAAAAAAACGACCTCGCCATGGTAACTCTTGTCTGCGAAAAGGAATTAACTGATTTAAACCAGCAAGACTTAATGGATTAAAACCGCTAATGATCATATATCCATTAGGAATGATGACTCTGTCGGCTTCACGCAAAATATGATGAGGGTCTACTGAAAACTCTAAGCAATGCGTTAATAAACAAGCATCTACACTATGTTCAATAAAAGGTAAATCGTCAATCTCGGCAATAACACCAGCATTTTCTCGTTGCGTTGAAACATTAACCTGGTGTGGAATAACAGAGTCGTGACTGTTTATATAAGCACTAAGGCTACCAAGCTTGAGCAAATGATAGCCAAACATACGAGCCCACCAAGGTTTAAGCTGTTGCTCAATACTGTCGGCAATAAGTTGCCCATTGGGCATGTCAGTCCATTGAGTTGGCTGTTGTGGTTCATTAAAAGCTAAAGCAGGTTTCATTAAATCATGACCTAATAGTTAACGGAGATTATATTAATTTGTCACTTCACCAGTTATAATTAACTTATCTATCCTTACAAAAAAGTTATGTATGCAAAATAAAGTTCAAGCAATCAAAGCCTTTAATGATAACTATATATGGTGTATTACGAGTGATGCAAGTAACCATTGCACTTTAGTTGACCCTGGCGATGCCCAAGTGTGCATTGATTTTTTGAATAAAAACAATCTTTTATTAACCAATATATTAATTACGCACCATCACAGTGATCATGTTGGTGGTGTTAAAACATTAATAGATTTTGCCGCTCAGCAAGGCAATGTTTTATGCGTATATGGCCCAGCAAATGAAAATATTCAACAGTTAGATATAAAGTTAGTTGAAGGTGAACACGTTAACCTCTTTGATAACCAACTCAGCTTTACGGTAATTGATTTACCAGGTCATACTTCAGGCCATATTGCTTATTATAGTGATGGTATGTTATTTTGTGGTGACACCTTGTTTTCAGGTGGTTGTGGAAGATTATTTGAAGGTACGCCGGTGCAGATGCACAATTCATTGTCTAAGTTGGCAAAATTGCCTGAACACACAAAAGTGTACTGTGCCCACGAATATACTCTAGCAAATTTAGAATTCGCACGAACTATTGAACCAAATAATAGTCAACTGAATAAATACTATGAAAATGCATTATCATTGAGGGCTAATGGAGACGCGACAATTCCTTCTTCAATAGGCCTTGAGAAACAAATAAATCCATTTTTAAGAACTCATATAAATACAATTAAACTGCATGCTGAACGAGAATCACAACAATTATTAAAAAGTAATCCCGAAATCTTTGCTATAATTCGTCAATTAAAAGATAACTTTTAAATCATTATCTTATACTTTGCAGTGACGCATTGTTCGTTTTTAGCAATTTTCAGCACCCTATAAAGAGTATTCATGAAGAAAATTATATTACCATTGTCTTTAACACTACTGGTTGGTTGTCAAAATTTAAACAACAATCAAAGTGTTAATAAGATAACAACATCTGAGCAAGTGAATAAAACAGCTAAAAACGATGATATTTACCAAGCCTTGCTTGCCGATGAATCGGCTGCGGTTATTCATCCTAAAGCTGATGTAGAAATTAACTTAACGGATGACGAAAATGCCGTTATCTCAGATGATATATGGCAACGTGTACGCGACCAATTGCATTTTGATATTCCGCAAAACAAGCAAGTTATCGCCCAACGTAATTGGTATGCAAAGCACGACTCTTATATGGATCGAGTGGCAAAACGCTCAGAGCCTTTTATTTACTACATTGTTGAAGAACTTGAAAAGCATAACATGCCAATGGAGTTGGTATTATTACCTATAGTAGAAAGCGCCTACGACCCTTTTGCTTATTCACACGGTAGTGCTTCTGGTATGTGGCAGTTTTTGTCAGGTACCGGCAAAGACTTTGGCTTAAAGCAAGACTGGTGGTACGACGGTCGCCGCGATGTTGTTGCATCGACACAAGCCGCAATCAAGTATTTAACCTATTTACATAAATATTTTGATGGTGATTGGCTATTAGCTTTAGCCGCTTACAACTCTGGCCAAGGTCGAGTAGCCCGAGCAGTTAAATATAATGCACGTAAGGGTCGCCCTACCGACTTTTGGAATTTAAAACTACCAAGAGAAACCAGAGACTACGTACCAAAATTATTAGCTTTAGCTGACTTAATCAAACGTCCAGATGACTTTGGCATTTCGTTATACGCTATTGATAATAAGCCAGTGGTCAGTTCAATTAACATTGGTTCACAGCTCGATTTAGCCTTAGCTGCAGACTTATCTGGTTTAACAATTGACGAACTACATGCATTAAATCCTGGTTTCAACCGATGGGCAACAGCGCCAAATGGCCCTCACAATTTACTTATTCCAAATAATAAAGTTGATAATTTCAAAGCCGGCTTAGCGAAGTTAACAGACAAGGACCGTTTATCTTGGCAGCGTTATAAAATTAAAAACGGTGATAGTTTAGGTGTGATAGCCAATCGTTATAACACCACAATTACGGTTATTAAAGAAGCTAATAATATGGCCAATAGTAAGATCCGCGCCGGAAAATACTTATTGATACCAACAGCTACGCAATCACTCGATCGCTATAAATCGTACGAGCAAGTACGTAAAAATAAAATAGCCAAAAAAGGCACAGGTTCCAAAGTCAATTATACGGTTAAGAATGGTGATACTTTATGGGATATAGGCCAGCTGTATAAAGTTAATAGCAAAGATATTGCCAAGTGGAACGGTTTTGCACCTAAAGACATGTTGCGCTTAGGACAAAAACTTACCATTTGGACGGGCTCAAGTGTTGCTCTAGCTAGCAACCAACCGAGTGCATCAAGTAATAGCATTATGCGTAATATCAATTATAAAGTGCGCAACGGCGATTCATTAGACCGCATAGCCAATAAGTTTAAAGTTAAAATAGCTGACATTGAAAAATGGAATAACCTGAACCGTAAGAAGTACTTACAGCCAGGTCAAATGTTAAAATTGTCGGTTAACATCACCAGCATTTAACACCAATCAAGGGGTCAGAGTGCTTGATTTTAGAGTAATATCAAGCACTCTGACCCCTTGATTTATGGTCATAAAAAAAGAGAGCTTAAGCTCTCTTTTTTTGTATAACAATTAAGACTAATCGATTAATTGATATTCATTGCGTAATATTTCGATGATTTCAGATTTTGGATCATCAGAAATAACAATTTTTTGACCAGTGATTTTTTCTGCAATACCGGTGTAAGTATCAGAAACAGCCATGAGTACTGACTCAGGTAAAGCATTGTCACGTGCTAACGCTTCACGCTCGCTCATACGGTCTTTGTTTAATAAGATGTCTGAGTCAGGGAAGTGATTCAACAATAGTTGACGGAAGCCCTCTTTCGAGTTTTCAACAACCTTGCCGCCGCGATACTGTTCGCCATCCCAAATACGTGATGAGTCAGGCGTACCCACTTCATCCATATAAATTAATTTATCATTACCGGCAGCATCTTTTACATAGCCAAATTCAAATTTAGTATCGATAAAGATTTGATCCAGTTTTGCTAACTCATCACTAATTAAATCAAAACCTTCTTTAAGAAGCTTTTCATACAAAGTAATGTCGCCAAGCGATTTAAAGTTAAATGCAGCGAAGTTATCTTCAATATTTGCACGAGTGATGTTTACGTCATCTTGTGCTGGTACACCAGGAATACCTTCTAAGATACCTTTGGTTGAAGGTGTTTGTAAAAGCTCAGGTAATTTAGTGTCTTTTTGTAAGCCTTCAGGTAATTCAATACCACAAAAGTCACGTTCGCCTTTAACGTAAGAGCGCCACATTGAACCAGTAATGTATTGACGACAAATTGCTTCAATCATTACAGGTTTAGCTTTTTGTACAATCCATACAAATGGGTGTGGAATATCAAGAATATGGCTGTCTGCTAAGCCATTTTCTTTAAATAGCTTGAACCAGTGGTTAGAAATAGCATTTAATGCTGCGCCTTTACCTGGAACACCCTTCATACCGCCTTCACCGTGCCATATGCAATCAAATGCTGAGATACGATCAGAGATAACCATAATGGCTAGAGGAGAGTCTTCGGCTACGTTATAGCCTTTTTCTTTGATCAGACGACGACTGTCGTCCATCGTTAACCAATAAACGCTACGTACTTTACCGCTATGCACAGGGGCGTCGGTGCGAATTGGTAGATCGTTATTTACAGCTAACACTTTACTAGTAATTGTCATTATTTTTTCCCGGGGTTTTATCAGTTGTAAGTCTCTATGGACCATAGTGTTTCAAAAATCACAAAGAGCTAATCTAGCCCCAAAAACAATGGGTATAAACTCACTCTAGAGAGATTGCCTAAGTATTCTCATACCAATTCCATTATGTATGTGTTCTACTTTTTCATGAGGAAAAACGGATAAATACAAGGTATTAAATTTAGTAAGTAGTTGTTCTACTTATCAATTTAATAGGGCAGTAGTTATTCGTTTTAACCATTAAAAATGAGCAGATATTTAGTGGAGCTGGTATATATAAAATCACTTAGGTAATCTATCTCTTAGCAAAGCACACTCATAAAATATGCTTTGATAAGAAATAGAAAAGGACGCCGAAGCGTCCTTTTCACAAGTCTTTTACTGATTATAGAGCAGCTTGCGCTTTTTCTACTAATACAGTGAAAGCTGCTTTATCGTATACTGCGATGTCAGCAAGGATCTTACGATCGATTTCAATTGAAGCGTTTTTAAGGCCACAAATGAAACGGCTGTAAGTTAAACCATTTTGACGAGCTGCAGCGTTAATACGAGCAATCCAAAGTTGACGGAATTGACGTTTACGTTGACGACGATCTCGGTAAGCGTATTGACCTGCTTTGGTTATAGCCTGAAAAGCAACACGATAAACACGAGAACGTGCTCCGTAATAACCTTTCGCTTGTTTTAAAACTTTTTTATGACGTGCGCGTGCTTGAACACCGCGTTTTACTCTAGCCATTGTCTATATCTCCTATGATTAAGCGTAAGGTAACATTGCTACAACTGATTTAATATCAGACTTAGCAACCATACTTTTTGCACGTAAATGACGCTTAACTTTGGTACGTCTCTTAGTTAAGATATGACGTAGACCGGCTTGTTTACATTTAAAACCACCAGAAGCAGTTTTTTTAAAGCGCTTTGCAGCACCTTTATTGGTTTTCATTTTAGGCATGGGATAACTCCGCATTGTTGTATGCCAAATATTAAGTAACATGGGGCGAAATTCAAAGAATTTACTTGTATGCCTCTGCTACCGGTTAAAAACGACAAAAATAGGTGAAGCTAGTGTTTATTACTAAACACTAGTTTACTTGTAAACCAAAGTTTATCGTTTGATTGGGGCAAGCACCATCACCATTTGACGACCTTCCACTCTACGAGGGAAAGATTCGCAAACCGCTAAGTCTTCTAGATCCGCTTTAACACGTTGTAGAAGTACAATACCTAGCTCTTGATGGGCCATTTCACGACCGCGGAAACGTAATGTTACCTTGGTCTTATCGCCACCTTCTAAAAAGCGTCTCAGGTTGCGTAGTTTGACCTGATAATCGCCTTCATCAGTTCCAGGTCGAAATTTAATTTCTTTAACCTGGATCTGTTTTTGCTTCTTCTTCTGTTCTTTAAGTTCTTTCGATTTCTCGTACAAGAACTTACCGTAATCCATCACGCGACAGACTGGTGGTTTGGCTGTAGGACTGATCTCTACAAGATCAACACCTGCTTTTTCAGACGCATCTAATGCTTCTGCTAAAGTAACGATACCTAAAGGCTCGCCTTCCAGACCAACTAAACGAATTTCTTCAGCTGTGATTAATTCATTTAACTTATGTTGCGGTTCTTTTTGACCGCCTCTTTGACCACCTTTAATAGCCTGTTCCTCCTAGAGAACTATAATTAAACCCGTGTCTTCACTTCTTCGCTGATTTTAGCGATGAAGTCATCCACAGACAATTTTCCTAAATCTTCACCTGAACGTGTTCGGACAGCAATTTCACCTGCTTCCATTTCCTGATCACCCACTACGAGTAAATAAGGAACACGTTTCAAAGTATGCTCGCGGATTTTAAAGCCTATTTTCTCATTACGCAAGTCCGCTTTTGCTCTAATGCCACTTTCTTTTAGTTTTTTTACAACTTGGCTACAATATTCACCATGTTTATCGGTAATATTCATCACTGTCACTTGATTTGGTGACAACCACGTTGGAAACTTACCTGAAAACTCTTCGATTAAAATACCGATAAAGCGTTCTAGTGAACCTAAAATGGCTCTGTGGATCATAACTGGCGTGTAACGCTCGTTATCTTCACCGACATAAGTCGCGCCTAAACGCTCTGGCAGAGCAAAATCGAGCTGTACTGTACCACATTGCCAAGCTCGACCCAAACAATCCATTAAAGTAAATTCTATTTTAGGACCATAGAACGCACCTTCACCGGGTAAATATTCAAATTCAATATTACTGTCGGTAAGTGCTTTCGCTAAACCTTGTTCGGCTTTATCCCAAATTTCATCACTACCGATACGGTTTTCAGGACGAGTAGACAATTTAACAACAACGTCTTCAAAGCCAAATGAGCTGTATACGTCGTATACCATTTCAATACATTTAATCACTTCAGCTTGCACTTGCTCTTCTGTACAGAAAATATGGGCATCATCTTGAGTGAAACCACGTACGCGCATTAGACCGTGTAATGAACCAGACGGTTCGTTACGGTGACAACAACCAAACTCAGCAATACGTAGCGGTAAATCACGGTACGATTTTAAACCTTGGTTAAATATTTGCACATGACCAGGACAGTTCATTGGTTTAATTGCGTATTCACGCTTTTCAGACTCGGTAGTAAACATGCCATCAGCATATTTGTCCCAGTGACCTGATTTTTCCCAAAGGCTTCTGTCCATCATCATTGGCGCTTTAACTTCGTCATAATCGTAGGTACGTAGCTTTTCACGAACAAACTTTTCTAACTCAGTGTAAATTGTCCAACCATCGTTATGCCAAAACACCATACCTGGCGCTTCGTCTTGCCAATGAAATAAATCTAATGTTTTACCAATTTTACGGTGATCACGTTTTTCAGCTTCCGCTAAACGCACAATGTATGCTTTAAGTTGCTTTTTATCTGCCCAAGCTGTGCCGTAAATACGTTGCAACATCTTGTTGTCAGAATTACCGCGCCAATAAGCGCCAGCAATACTCATTAATTTAAATTGATGACAATGACGCATGCTAGGAACGTGTGGTCCACGACACATATCAACGTATTCTTGATGATGGTATAACGCCGGCGTGTCAGACTTGTCGATGTTTTCATCTAAAATTTCTAACTTGTATGTTTCGCCGCGTTCGGTAAATGCGTCATACGCATCTTGCCAAGTACCCGTTTTCTTAACAACTTCATAGCCTGTACGAGCAAGCTCGGTCATGCGTTTTTCAATTTTAACTAAGTCATCGTCATTTAATTTTTCGTCTAAATCGATGTCGTAGTAAAAGCCGTTTTCAATTGTAGGGCCAATCGCCATTTTCACATCAGGATAAAGCTGTTTAATTGCGTGACCTAATAAATGCGCGCAAGAGTGACGGATTATTTCTAATCCTTCCTTATCTTTATTAGTGATAAGTTGTAATGATGCGTCGCTAGTAATTAATTCACAGGCATCAACAAGCTGACCGTCTATACGACCGGCAATAGTTGCTTTGGCTAAGCCTGGACCTATGTCTAAAGCAACTTGCATTACTGAAACTGATTCTTCGAATGAACGCTGACTGCCGTCAGGGAGAGTTATAACTGGCACAATATATCCTCAACAGTGGTGACACCTACGTAATGTCACTTGTAATAAATTAAAAAAACACCCTATAGGTGCTAAAAAGATTGTATTATAATGGTTCTTAATAAGAATAATTACGATACAAATTTTGAATGCAAGCAATATAGGTGAAATCACCTTAATTTGCAATCTTTGTACGGCGCCGCGGAGCGATTAATTGTATAAACTCAGCTACAAATCATTAGTTTTAATGACCATTTTGATATTTTCTTGTTCAGTACAAGCAAAATGGCAAACATTTTACCAAAGCCCATATTTACAAATAAATTATCAAACACTTAAAAATTCCGGTTTATACGAAGTCAAAGCACAAATTACCATCGGCGCAACAGTTGATGAATTTTATCAATTACTTACTGATGAAAAATTAGCCCCCACTTGGTTAGATAAAGTTGATAATACAAAGTTAATTGAAAATATAAATGATAAAACATTCATTGTATTAACCCATTTTAACGGTTTTGGCCCGGTTGCTGATAGAGAGCTGTTAACGCAAACCACATTAGTAGAAAAAACCGCAAGCCGATTATATTTAAGCATCAAAGATGTTAATCATTTTTTACCGCCAAATAAAGGGGTGGTTCGAGTGAAGGATGTTGATGTTTCATGGCAGGCAACTGTTCAGCAAGACGGCAATTTGGTGATCAACTATTATAGCCACTTTGATCCCGCCGGCGACTTACCAATATGGATCAGTAATAAGTATGCTCTGAGCTCATTGAAAACCAGCTTACTTAACCTCAAAGCGTTAAAACCAGTGCAATAAATGTTATCGCCAATGTTTCTATCATAGTAATACCAATTTGACTAATTAAGTGATCTCGGCTTTGGCATCCTGCGTCGATCTAACTTCTACATCCATGTAGTCGTACTTTTTCATGAGAAAAAATGGATAAATACAAGGCATAAAATTTAGTAAGTAGTTATTCTCGGCTTTGGCATCCTGCGTCGCTCTATCTTCTGCTTCCATGCAGTCGTACTTATAAATTTTATAACGCAGTAGTTATTCATTTTAACCATTAAAAATGAGCAGTTAATTAATCAACTTGGTATAAAGCAAGCTATACTAAAAGAGTGACTTATTCTTAATTAGAGTTTGATTATCGATGTGGAATGCAATAGCACAAGATATTGCACAAGCCATTAAAAATGACTTTGTAATAACCCAAACCAAACAAGTGTGTGGTGGCGATACCAACACAGCCTTTCATATTACCGACAATAACCATCAATTTTTCGTAAAGTTAAATCAAAAACAGTACTTATCAGCCTTTCAAAATGAAAGTTTTGCGCTTGAGCATTTAGCGGTATCTGAACAACTTATCGTTCCCAAAGTAATTACTTGTGGCACTACACTAAATTATAGCTATCTAGTGCTCGAATTTTTAGAGATGCATACCAGTAGTTTACAAATGGCTAATGAGCAATGGTTTGCATTAGGTGAAGGCTTAGCAATATTGCACGGTAACAATCAACAAGCGGAATTTGGTTGGACCGAAAATAACTATATAGGGCTTACTGTACAATCAAATATTTGGCAGCAGAATTGGAGCCGTTTTTTTGCTGAGCAGCGCATAGGTTATCAATTGCAATTACTGCAAGATAAAGGGATTCAATTAGGTCGCCTTGATGTACTTACCGACATTTGCCAGCAACTACTCGCCCATCGTCGCCCTATCCCATCATTAGTCCATGGTGACTTATGGCAAGGCAATGTATCTTTTGTTGATGGTAAACCCTGTATGTTTGATCCTGCTAGCTATTACGGCGACCGAGAAGTAGATATCGCCATGACCGAGTTGTTTGGTCGATTTCCTGCTGCATTTTATCAAGGTTATAATCATACTTTCCCACTCGATAAAGACTATCAATATCGTAAACATATCTATAATGGTTACCACATATTAAATCATGCCAATTTGTTCGCAGGTATCTATATTAATCAAGCTAAGAGCTTTATCAATGACTTACATAAATATCATCAAATGTACGTTAGAAACGCTAGTTGAAGTTTACATTTATGCAAGATAAAAACAGCGAATAAAGTCGTAAAAAACACATTTATTTACAGGCAAATATCAGAAAAACGCTCATAATTAAAAAGTTAACTAACAACAATTCCTTAACTTTAACGGAGGCAATTATGCCCCATGATATCAGCCGAAAAACAATCACCTGTCCACACTGTGGCTATCACTTGCATATCACTTTAGATACTACGCAGGGCGATCAAAACTATTACGAATCTTGTCCGTCTTGTTGCCATGATATTCACATGAACATGCATATTGATGAGTACAATCAAAAAATTCAGTTACAAGTTGATGCCGATGATGAGCAGTTTTTTTAACGGGTAATATAATGGCTAACTTAATAGCTAACCTAGTGGCATGAATTAGTTGCTTAAACGCTCGTTCATAATGCGTTCGATGCTATCAACTATGGTGATGGTTTGTTGATCTATTTCAATATTCACTTGTTCACCCTTTTGCACGACACCTAAATTGGTTCGACCAAGTGTTTCTGGGATCAAATGCAAATTAAACACAGTATTAGACTCCATTTGCTTTACATCGCCTAGAGTTAAGCTTGCGCCGTTAACCGCAACAAAGCCTTTTGCAAAAAGGTATTTTTGCCATTGCTTAGCAATGCTAAATGTTAGTTGGCAATTATCAGTCGTGTCGATGCGTTCAATTAACGTCGCCATAGTTTGAATATGACCAGAAACCATATGCCCCCCCACTTCATCACCAGCTTTCATAGAACGTTCTATATTTACTTCGTGACCAAGGTCAATAACATTTAAATTAGTTAACCGTAGCGTTTCATCAATGACATCAAATTCTATTTGGCCAAATTCATCATCAATGGCGGTAAAACTAACCGCGGTTAAACATACACCGTTATTTGCGACACTTGCGCCTATTTGTAAGTTTTCAAGTAAAGCAAGAGGGACAATTACAACAAAGTGTTTGAAGTTATCTCCGTTAACAATAGATTTAACTTGCCCTGTTGATTGCACTATTCCAGTAAACATATATCATCCATATCTGAGTAGCCGTTCATGGTAGAACCGCTATGTAATTCTTAACTTTAACCATTATCCGATTTTATAGCTCATGACTCTAGATAAATTTTTCAAAGACACCAAAGATTTAATGAAATTGGCCTACCCAATTTTAATTGCTCAGCTTATCCAAACCTTAATGAGCTTTTCCGATACCGTAATGGCTGGTCGAGTAAGTGCTACAGATATGGCTGCGGTTGCCGTAGCAAGTAGTGTTTGGTTACCAATAATACTCACCATTTACGGCGTGATCATGGCTTTATCTGCCATAGTGTCGCAACTTGCCGGTTCAAAACGTTTTAATGCGATTGCTAAATCAACCGTGCAAACAGCATGGATAGCCATAATATTATCGATTTTAGTGATCATTGGCTTTTTCACCATCACGCCATTAATCGAATCTAGCTTAGCGTTAGAGCCAAAATTAAAACAATTAATGCTCGATTACCTGAGTTATATCGTTTGGGGCGGCCCTGGCTTTTGTTTATACGTAGTACTTCGAAACTTTGCTGAAGGTTTAAGCTTTACTAAACCAACCATGGTTATTTCTATTATTGGTTTATTGATCAACATTCCGGCAAATTACCTATTCATTTATGGCGGCTTTGGTATCCCTGAATTAGGTGGTGCTGGTTGTGGTATTGCTACTGCAATCGTCTATTGGGCAATGTTTTTCGGCATGCTAATTTATGTATATGCGTCAAAAAAACTTGCTCATATAAACTTATTCAAAGGCATTGCATGGCCCGATTATAACGAAATATCTAATATCATGAAGCTTGGCGTACCTATCGCTCTGTCTTTATTATTTGAAGTATCGCTATTTTCGGTAGTGGCCATAATACTCGCGCCCTTTGGCTCGGAGATAGTCGCGAGTCATCAAATAGCGATTAACTTTTCAGGATTGCTATTCATGATCCCATTATCTATTGCCATGGCGGTCACCATTAAAGTGGGCTTTGCAGTGGGTGAAAATAAACTCGCACAAGCCAAAGATATTTGTACCAATTCAATGATTTTAGGTTTTTTAATCGCTATTTTCACGGCCACAATCACAGTGGTTTTTAGAGAGCCTATCGCTCTTATTTACACACAAGACGCAGGCGTTGTAGCACTTGCAGCAAAATTAATGTTTCTCGCTGCGCTGTTTCAATTTTCTGATTTTATTCAGGTTATTTCAGCAGGTGCGCTGCGCGGTTATAAAGATACAAAATCAATTTTATATATTACCTTTGTATCCTATTGGATTGTTGGGTTAGGCATAGGGTTAATGCTTGGTCTTACTGATTGGATTATTACGCCAATAGGCGCGGCCGGATTTTGGATTGGTTTTATATCAGGACTAACAACAGCGGCTATCTTTTTAGCATGGCGTTTAAAGGTTATACAAAAACGGGCAAGCTTGGGAATATTACCGAAAGCTGCACAGCAAGTTACTCTCTAAATAGTTCTATTGAAGTTAAATAAGTACCTATTTGGTTAACAATTGTGCAGTTAAACTTAAATATGCGCACTTAAGCATAAAAGCGCTTGCAACAATAAATAGAGCTAGTTAATATAGCCTTCGTTGCTTCAACGTAGTAAATAAAGATACGCTCGCTTAGCTCAGTTGGTTAGAGTACTTGCATGACATGCAAGGTGTCGCAGGTTCGAGTCCCGCAGCGAGCACCACTTTCCCAGTTAACACTTGTTAATTTTTATGAAATAGCACACATCCGTGTACATAATGTTTTTTAAATAGCTTACAAAATCCACAAAATTAAATAAAGTATTTTACGACTGTTCTACTTCCTTGCGAAATTTTTTGCCTTTGTAATCATTGAGCCAATAAGCAGAATTGTGTTTGTGAATATCAATTCACAAATCCTCATTACTTTTATAAAAATACCAAATTGAATCACCAACGCGTAAAACACAGAGATCCAACTCACCCGTGTTATTTTTAAAAAACTCAAACTCCGCCGTTTTATCAGTCACGGATACAAAATAGTTTTCTTTTGTCATACTCAATAGACCCGATGAATAAGTTCGGCTGTAGTAAAGCCTATTGTCTTTTATAATGACCTCAAGCCTTGCTACCCCGTTCCTATAAGTACCAACATAATCTTCTAACTGCGCTAGTGTCAGTGATATTTCATTTTTTAGGACTTCGTTCTGTTCATCTTTGTTACGAAAGTAGCCAAGTTCTCTTTCTTTATCGGGCAATTGGTCCAATTTGATTTTTGTAAAATAAGGGGCTAGAACGAAATCAGGACTACCATTGGTTGCTTTCCAAATTAACAGCTTATAGATAAGAATTGGATGCCTTTGTTGTTCAGCTAATTCACGAAACCTAGCTCTATTCACTTCATTACTCAGGACCCAACCAAACGAGATTGGTACTTCTTCTATCTGTTCCACCAGTTTATCACCCATTGTTCTTGCAGCTTTTTCATTACCATTAAACAGGAGTAACCAAGATTGCAACGTTATAATAACGGGATGATCTGCTTTAACAAATTGTTTTGCTCTGCGAAAGTTTTCATCGAGCCCCACCACATTTCTGTCTAAGATATGCATCAAAGCCAA
This sequence comes from Colwelliaceae bacterium BS250, assembly GCA_040779355.1. Classification (GTDB taxonomy): domain Bacteria; phylum Pseudomonadota; class Gammaproteobacteria; order Enterobacterales; family Alteromonadaceae; genus Thalassotalea_A. Next base: position 88,668 of record JBFONS010000014.1, read on the forward strand.
TACAACAGACGATAAATAACTCTTGCCGTTATTTTCCAGTATATCGAATGCTTTTCTGTACTTTCCTTGTTCATAATAAAGATGCGACAGAACCATTAATGTTGTTGGCGAATACGGATTTAATTGATAGGCCCGCTGAGCAAGGCGAAGTGCTATATCGTATTCAACTAAGTAAAGGTAAACAACAGACAGATAGGACAACGCTCTGGCGTTATCATTAATCTGTGGCAATATTGTTTCAATTTCAGCTAAACCTTGTTGCCATTGATAATGGTTAAAGGCTAACATTCCGCCATGCACAGCACTAAAGTAAAGATTATCGGGAAACAATGGTTGAGCTATCGCTAAGTATTGCTCTATTTTATTATAAGCTTTGACCGGCGTGGTAACTGAAAAATGAAACGAAGATGCGTCTAGCTGTGTTTCGATAAGAATTTCCCAGGCTTCTACGAATTCGGGTGATAACTGCACCGCTTGTTCAAAAAATTCAATGGCAAGTGCGATGTCATCTGGCAGCATACGGTTTCGGTGCATCAAGCCTTTCAAGTAAGCTTCATAGGCTTGTGAGCTTATGTCAGCATGTAAACTTGTTGGCACGTAGTTAATAAAGCTCGGTAATCGGTTCTCTCCTTGGGAAATGAGTTGAAGCTTTATTTCTTTAACAATACTGGCCGCTATTTCTTCTTGAACATCAAACAAGTTTTCAATACTTCTATCATATTGATTTGACCAAAGATGCGTACCAGTGGGTGAATCGATAAGTTGTGCTGTGATCCTTAATCTTTCACCAAACCGCCTGACACTGCCTTCGAGCAGATGTGTGGCGTTTAAAACTTTACCAATGAGTTTGCCATCAACCTGTTTGTCTTTGAACTGAAAGGATGATGTTCTAGAAACAATTGAAAGATTGGTTTGACGTACCAATGTATTGATTATTTCTTCCGAGATCCCATCACTAAAATATTCATTGTTGTCATCACTCATATTAACAAACGGCAGCACTGCAATGCTTGGACCTTTTGATAAATCTATTTTAGGTAAAGCTGCAGATTGTTGGCTGTCTGGATTAAATTGACTATTAGAATTGAGGAGATCAATATTTTCCGGAAATAATAATGGTTTCAGTAACATGACTAAAACAACAATAGCGGTAATTGCGCTTGCAATTTGTAGCCTGCTATTTTTTTTATTACTGATTAATTTTGTATGTGAATTCTCATTAACAATCGTAACGGCAGGTATTAATCTGAATCCTTGTCCATACAACACGTCTATATAAGTAGGGTGAGATGCGTCATCATTTAGGGATTTACGTAATATTTTTATACGTTGCGTAATATTTTCCGGGCTAACAACTCGGCGCTCTCCCCAAGCCTTGTCGATTAGTTCGTCTGGTGAAACGTGATTAGGTGAGGATTCAATCAAAACGTTAAGTACGTCAAAACTTAACTTCGGCAGTTTAATAATTTCATCGCCGCGTTTTAGTTGTCGCTTTCCCTGATCTAATTGCAAGTCGCCAAATTGATAAATCATAATTTTATTTTTTAACGATCCTTGTTTTTATTTTAGATCTTTAGGATGAATTAGCACTCATTATTTTGATCTGCTATTAGACATAGTAGTAGAGAACGCAATATTTAGGAAACTATCATAAAAAGTTTATAAAAATTCAACTAGGACAGTCAAACAGTAGAGTTGAACAAAAAACACTTTAGTTAAGAAAGCTTATCTTTTATTTACATCAAAGATAGCGAACTTCTTAGGTCAATAGAGTTTATTGATAATGATGGGCTATTGAATTCAAAAGATGAATTGGTACTTATTAAAAATAATGTTAACAAGTAAATGTTGCAGATTCAGGCAAAAAAGTTCGAACTTCGGCTCTTATGAAGATAAAAACCCGACGATTAGTCGGGCTTTTCTAACTGTGTATTGCAAGTACTGTGTTATTTACTTTAATCTGATATTTGTCACGCAAGACCAATCATTCTTTTTAGCTAAACATTTAAAATTAGTGTTTAGCATTTGTCTTTCACCGGTAGATGTATTTTCCAAGACACCATGAATACTCAATCCCTCGGTATTTGCATTTTTACCATCCGATCTCCACCAGAAATAATCATTATTACGGTATATAACATCTGATGTTCCAGATGCGATTGGATAATTTTTAAAGTCGCTGCAGAGAGATACGCCGTCAAATTTAAAGACGTAAGTTTTGACATCATCTCCTTTTGACAACATATTGGCAGAAATAAGATCACTTGGATTATTTACCTGTTGTGTCTGCAAATTGTCCATCTCAGGATCTGCACCTTCGCATAATTTTTCTATATCTCCACCAAAAGCAATAACTAAACCTCTCTTTTCATCAACAAAAGCTAGAGTAAAGTGATTAACCCCCCTCCAAATTGAGGCTCCTGAACCATAAGGTTGACCAGCCATGGTCAAGCCACTCATAAATATTGAACTTGTTAAAACAATAAACTTAATATAGTTATTTTTAAACATTGCGTTGTCTCCTTGACATACAATTGACATGAAGCAAGCAACATGCCTGATCCTATGACAGAAACTAGATTAATTCTTTATTAAATTTTATACGTGAAAATAATGTAAAAAACTCATGAAATTCACATGAATGTTTCATAAAACAATATTTTTAACACAACGTTGTGTAGCCTTTTCGACTTTATTCTTCAATACTGAAGCGTATGGCATCTGATTTAAGTATGAATATTTTACTTAAACTTGCTACACCTTTAATGTCGATATGACAGTTCTAATTACCTGATTTAAGTTGTTTCATTGTAGCCATTTAGATACTCCTTAATAATTTAATTAAGGAGTTGGAGTGATAACTAATGTAAATACTATTGGTTACTATTAATGGTATTAGCGCTAGCAACAATGATAAGCATTAACAACAGTGCCTTTAAAGCTATAAGTTTATTAAACCCTATCGATAGTGCCTTGCTTAAGTTGTTGGTTAGAGGCTTGGTACTAGCCTTCACTGCATGACATGCAAGGTGTCGCAGGTTCGAGTCACGCAGCGGCACCACCTTCAGGTTATTCTCTCAATAAAATCAAACCTAAAAGAGCCAGAAAGTCCTTTGCTAATTAGAGCTCAGAAGGTTTTCTGTTTTTTTTATGTCTAATACTATTTCATCGTATTCTTTGATATCCACATTTTTTTAGTAGTACGGTAGGTAGTATATTACTGTTAACTAACTTGCTAAATAATTAAGTTATTCTAAACTTAGTCATTCGATATGAGAATAAAATGATCTTATAGAGGACGTTATGAATAAAAATCCCCCTAAAGAAAATCGCCGCCACTCAGCCCTAAATAGACAAGTTTTATGGCCTAATTTAAATGATAATCAAAAAATTTCTGCCAACGCCTTATTCAACTATGGGTTTGAACTGAGCTTTATTCGCAATCATGCTATTGAAAGTTTAGTCGGACTGGTACTCGATGGAAAAACAGCAACCATAAATAATGATGGTGATATCGATACAAGCCCAGATATAAATATTCGCCAGTAACTCATCTCATCAGATTAAAACTTGTGCTTGTTAATACTTACATAGACAAGCACTATAACTAATTAGCATAAAGTTCGTCTTGAAAATTTTATGATTACAGTGCGTGTCTTAGTTATTTTTAGTTATTTCAGTTACCCGCCTCACTAACTAGCCAATATTTTAAGTGGTAATGACAATGCGTCATTTGCCGTTTGACCAACAAACCAAATAATGGCACTTAAGCCACCTACTGTAAGGATGTACCACACAACAGATACAATTTGGGAATAACGATTAAGAGGCAATAGCTCACTTAAATGCCGACGTTTATATTCAAAGAATATTTCAAGGCTACCAATAGCTAGTAAGAAGCCTAATAGTGCTAAACCAAAGTGATAACTAATATAAACACCTAATGCCGCGCCTAATACACCCGCGACTATACCGACTTTAGAATTGATTGAAAAAGCGATACTTTTGAGTATGTGTCCGCCATCTAAAGGCAATATAGGTAACAGATTAAATAAATTAAGTAATGCATTAAATACCGCTAAGCCTGCGAGTATTTCTAAATCTGTGATCCAATATCCAACTAAGCAGACAATCGAGAGTATTAAACCAAAGAAAGGCCCCATTATTGATATAACAACATCTTGCCAGCGAGTATTAATTTTGTCATCGCTTAGCGCTAACCCGCCAACAAATGGAATAAGGTAAATGCCTTTAGTTTTCAAACCAAAGTATTTCATTGCTTTGATATGACCGTATTCATGAAACACCAGACAAAGGATAAGTGCGATTGCAAATTCAATAGAAAATAACCAACTATAAGCCGCTAAACTACCTGCAGCAAACAAGACCTTAACAACCTTAGCACTTTTCAATAATTTTAAGCCAAGGCCAGCCATACCAATAAAGCTAAATTTAATCGGTTGTTTTTTATCTTTGGTGACTTGATGTTGCTCTATATCTTTTTCATTGAGGGTATTTTTATGCAAAAGTTCGTCATTGATTAAAAGCTGGAATTGCAGTTCAAAGGGCTGCCAATGCAATGAACCATTAACTTCAACTCGTAACTCGCCTTGTTCACTTTGCAGAGAAAACTGATGTACAAAGCTATCGTTGTCGGCACTGGCATTAGTTTGCGAAACACATTGATCATCCCAAAATAGTTGTTGCCACCCAGCCATTGAACCTTCTAGTCGCAGTGTTTTGCCTAAACACTCTATTTCTAATAATTGCACTTTATAAACTCAGTAAATAAAACCTTGCTCGATTATCACTATATTTGTTGGTGCTGCAAGAGTTATTATTCAATTAATATTAAATAGCCACCCACTGCCAGTTAAGTCTAAGTCTTAAGTAAACTAAATATAATTAATTTTAGTTATCCATTAAATATAATTTTGTATTCAGAAGAATCAATGCCTACCTATCCTTGCAACAAACGTGCATAATTCGCATCAGGTGAATTAAGCAATTAACAAAATATAATAAAGTTGGAATGTAGAATGTCATTGGCAGGTACTCTTGGAAACGAAAACTGGCTCAAAACTAATGAAGCCAATATAAAAGCAATTTTCCCTTTGCAGTGGACCGAAATTAAGAACTTAAATGGCTTAAAGCTTGGTTGTGACCTGAAAAATCTTGGCGTAGATTGGTCCTCAGAAAAAGAATTTGAAATGATAATGGTTTTTATTGAAAAACTTGGATTTATAATGCGTGACGGACAAGCAATAAAACGTAATCCAGACTGTATTTTTTAAATTATCTACTGAGATTACATAGCCCGCCACTGTGATTTACTCAAAACAACAATCTGTACATTCAATTTAAGTAGGCCGATTTGTAGTTAGGTCACTTAAAATCGCGCTCTTCGAATCAAATTCTATAGGATTTTCCAGAAAATTAGACCTTAATAATTAGTTAAAGAGGAATGAGTAACAAACCTCTATTGAAATAGAATAACTAGCTATTTTGTTCCTTCAAACGCTGATATAAATCACTCAAACGATCTGCTTCAGCGCATATACTTAATAAATCATCAATCATATGATGCAACGCTCTTCGCTCAATCTGTTGTATTTGTAGTTGTTGTGGTGCACTTAACATGTGGTACATAGTTGCGGCACCAAAGTCGCCAAAAATGATATTGGCCTGCTCATCAAATAAGGTGTTATGTGCGTACAAGTCACCATGGCAAACTTGATTGGCGTGTAAATAACTAAACACATCTTCCATTTGAGTAATAATTTTATCTATTTGGTTGATAGATAAACTGAAATCCACAGGGAAAGTATCTCGGGTACAACTATTAAAACATGGTGGTAAACCTAAGTTGTCATAATGAGCCGGTATCAAAGACATATAGCCATCTTCATTCACTATTGCTAAAGATTTCACTAAGTTTTTATGACTGCCTACCTTCAAGCATGCTTGTAGTTCGTCTTGTGGATAACCATCACTAGTAACCTCCCCTTTAAATACTTTGACAGCTATGTCAGTGGGGAATTGATCTTGTGGGTTATTCCAAGTAGCTTTTGAAATAACGCCAGAAGCACCTTGTCCAAGTACATTTTGTAATGTGTACTGAGATGATGGTATTTCAGGCACTAAGCCAATATTAACATCAGACTGGGTAAATGGATTGCCCGCAAAAGCAAACCAAGCAAGCTTTGGTAATGTTAATAATTGACTTGGACATTCAAGCAAACAGTTAGCCGAAATTCGGACTAACTCTAGGTTGCTCGACTGAGCTAATGTTTGTGGTAAATGTGTTAATTGATTACCGGCTAATGCGAGTTTTTGTAAGCGTGGACGCTGTCCTAAGGAGTCAGGTAGCCGCTCTATTCGATTATCCGTTAATATCAGCCAACGTAATTTTAAAGGCAATGAGTTTTCGGGTACGACACTGATTTGGTTTGATTTAAATCCCACCATTTCTAAATTTTCACATTCACCTAGTACTTCAGGTAATGTTTCAAAGAGGTTATTACTGGCAAAAATAATTTTAAGACGTTTAAGTTGTCGCAATTCTTTTGGTAATGAAGATAATTGATTATTAGACAAATCAAGGATTTCTAAACTATCAGCCAGGGATAATATTTCTATTGGAAAAGTAGTCAAATTGTCAGATAAGGTTAAACGTTTAGCACCAAATAATTGGCCAGACTTGAGTTGAGCAAGTGTTTGCATAAGGTATCCAGGGAAAATGAGTGCAGCGCAGGGAGTTTACTCGGATCGGGCTCAAATATATATAAACAGAATGATTTAAATTAAGTTAGCTTGTATTAGGTTTATAAAAAAGAGCGTCAACCTTGGCTACAACTTCAATAGTTTTCTTACTTGATTGGCTTGTTTCTCGGCATGTTTTTCCGCTTTTAAGCGAGCATCTTCTTTTGCTGAATCTACGGTATGTCTGCGACTATCATTAATATATTGCAACGTTACCCTGTTTATTAACGCCGGCTCTTCTTCCTTTGCCGAGGCTAGAATGGCTTTTAGGTCAGAAATTTGGTCATTAAGTTCAGATATTATGATTTTGCTTTTTAATAACTCCTCTTCAACAAGTTGAGAATCTAACTGATTAGGCTCAGGCTCTAAATGCCAATTATTGAAATCGGTGGCTACTTTTTTAAAACCCCAAATAGTAGAAAGGCGGCATTGATTAAATAACTGAGCAGCATCTTGTAAAGACACTCTGTTGGTGATTATCCACATGCCATTAAGTAAGGCTTCTTGATTTGAGTAATTAATCGCTGATGCTGGTTCGATCGTGCTTTGTGCAGGGCGTAAGATCACATTACCATTGCTAATAGCATCGTTAAACAGTGTTTCAATATATTTAACTTTAGAAGCCATAATAATCCATATAATTTAATAACTTATGTAAGATAAAATAAATTGATGTTAAAAACAAGTTACAAGGCACTGTATGAGGTAAATATAAGTATTAAAAACACTCTGTTTTTAGATATTTATACCCACTAAATTAATTACTTACTCTCTTAATCACTTTCGTGTCAATGAATCGCACTTAATACCAACACTATATGACAACATCCATGTTGCCTGCATAGTGTATTTATATGCCCAGATAATTTTCCGTAATTATTAGCTTGTGTCAGCTATATCCTTTTACGTACAAAACTAATAATAACAAAGCAAACCATTGCGCTAGTTAATATTGAGCTCACAATAAGTATTATTAAGTACCAAGAAGACATCCTTGCGCCGTCATGTAAAAAGCGAGCACTATATTTTAATTGATAGGCTAAACCTTTCTCCTTGAAGGTTTGTGCAGATTGCAGCTGACCACTATATAAATCTATCTTTATGGTGTCGGTTTTTTGCAAACCTAAAGCGTTATCGGCATTAAAGCTGACGGTATATATATAGTTATTGAGCTCTGGTTTTCGTGGTTTTGAAATCGATACCATGTTTGCTTCTGGCCATAATTGTTGTGCTGATTGGAGTTGTGCTTGCCAGTTATTAGCTGGCGCTATAATGGCCAATGATTTATTGCTATCAATCGTTGATGGTCCCCATGAACCATACGTTATGTAAGCGCCAGTAATTGCCATAACCAATAACGGTAATGAGAATATTAATCCCAGTTGGATATGACTTTTAATTAGTGCACTATTTTTAGTGTTTTTAGGTAGGGTATGGCGCCATTTGAAGCCTTTTCTTATTAACCACCATAGATACAAACCAATAAACATAATAGCCGTTGCCAATATCGCACTAATGGCATTGGCGTGTTTACCTATGTCACCTAATTGAAAGTTACGGTGAAAAAAGAATAACCAACGCCACACTTTATTTTCGGTTTTTATTTGTGTGTCTATCTCAGTCAATTCTGTTGTTAAGAATACCGACTTTAGCTTTGCAGATGCTTCAACATAAGGAATGGCTTCGGTGGGTAAGGTTACCGAAGTAGTCTCAGGATACCTAGCCAATACATCGGCCGTTATCTCAGCTTTCTGTTGATGAGTTAAGCTCAAATACGTTTGGCCTTTGTCATCCATGCGCTTAATTAAATCAACGCTACCCAGGTAAACGCCAGTGGTTAATACGATCAGCATAATTAGGCTGATAAAAAAGCCCGTCCAGTTATGTACAAGTTTTAAAAATTTAGTCATAGGTCTTCATATTAAATTTGTGATGCCACTCGACTCACTATAAATGTTGAGGCGAGTGACGAATTATATCAATTTGGTGTGATTAAAAGCTGGCTTTTACTTCAAAACGTACGGTACGCTCTTCGCCAATGGTGACATTACTTACCCCGCCGCCGGCAAGGTAATCGGTATCGAATAAATTTTCAATATTCATTCTAAAAGAAAAATCATTGTTCGCAAGACGAGTGGTATAGGTTGCGCCCATATCAATGCGCGTATAAGCATCTTTTTCAATGGAATTAGCGTTATCGGCGAAGCGTTCTCCTTGATATAACAAACCGGCATTTAAAGCGACACTTTGAGTCAGCTCATAACGACTCCACAGCGACGCAGACCATTTTGGCGCATCAACAGGCGTGTTGCCTTGATAATTTTCATCACGTTCATATTCTGCATCAAGATGCATTGCTGACGCCATAACAAATAAAGTGTCTGTTAATGCACCTTGAGCGGCAAATTCAAAGCCTTTATGACGTTGTAAACCTGATTGGGTAGTGACCGTTTCATACACAGGATCATTGGTTAGTGTTTCAGTGATCAAGGTGCCACTTTTTTCAATATCAAAGTATGCGGTGGTTAATAACAAGCGATCGTTTGCTTGCCATTTAGCGCCCAGCTCAACTTGTTCTGAGGTAGTGGCATCTAAATCCATACCATGATTAAGATCAGTGTCATTATTTAGGGTATCACTCGATTGTGGTTCAAATCCTTCGGTGTAACTGACATAGAGTGTCGCATCATTATTAGGATGATAAAGCACACCATACTTAGGTAAAACTGATTCGTTATCTGCATCTTGTTTATTTTGTTTGTCGTAACGACCACCAATCGAAAGCTGCCAATGGTCATTAATAGTCATTAGATCTTGAAAATATACACCGTAGTAATCGTACTCACTGGTATACAGACTATTATCGGTTTTATAGCTAATATTGGGCTTTTGTGGTTCTAACCCACCAGATTGATAACTAAATGACTGTCCTGATGTTTTCAGCTGTCCGTAGTAATAATCTAAGCTATTTACGCCAATTAAAAGTTGATGTGTCATACCAGCCAAGTCGATTTCACCACTAAAATCAATAAACGCAGTTTTAAATGTCCAATCATCAAAGCGATCGTATGGATTAGATTGATAACTGTCGCCTAATTGATAATCGTCAGGTTTTCGTGGTGACGATTCAAAGCGCTGGCGTTCAAAATTTTGCTCGTTGTAACCAAGTTTTATCTGCCAATGGTCAGAGAGATAGTATGCTAAATCAATGCCGGTATTTTCTACGGTAATGTCAGTAAATGCCCAAGACATATCGTAAATTGTTTTTTCATCGCCAATAACATCACCTTTTTCATCTAACCAAGCGCCAGTATCAAGCCCTGCTTTATCGTTAGTTTGGTCATAATGAATACGCACTAACAAATCTTCGTTAATGTCATAATCAATCACTAAAGAGCCTAAAAATCTATCACGCTCTCGTGTTTCACCGTTTTGGTATTCTCGTGTAAAGTTAACATCTTGTTTTACTAGTACCGTTCTATAGCGCAACGTTTCATCAAGGTTAAGTGCCCCGCCACTATCTAAACTTAAACGAGTTGAACCATTTTGATCGGTATCAAGGCCAATATTGGTAAACTGCTCATAGGTTGGTTTTTTAGTCACCATGTTAATTAAACCACCAGGGGCAGACTGACCATAAAGAATGCTCGATGGGCCTTTAATCACTTCTACCGATTGAAGAGTCTCTATTGGCTGTTGATAATGAGACCAATGTTGATGACCATCACGTAGGTAACCTGAAGATGAACTTAATTCAAAACCCCGAGAGTTAAATGTTTCTCTATTTCGTTGCTTTGAGCCAGCCGTTAAACTTGCATCGTTTGCAACCACTTCCCCAAGAGTCGTGGCTAACTGTTCATTTATAATCGTTGCAGGGATCACAGTAACCGATTGCGGCGTTTCCAATAGCGGCGTATCAACCCGCATGGCTCCTGTCGCCTCACCAATATTGTAATCATTAAAATAACTGCCGAGTACTTGAATAACTTCAATGCCGGGTGTTTGCTGTTCTGCTAAAGCGGTTGTTGTTGAGCAAGCATAAATAATTGCCATAGCAAGAGCCGTTTTGTTCATTTTATTGTCCACCGATAAGTTGTTTTTTAAATGCGTAAAATCTGTAACGAAGTTTATGCTACCTCCCAATGAATGTAAATAGGAATCATTCTCATTTGCATTTAAAAAACAGGTGATGGTTATAAATGGTTGAATATTGGGAATAAGCTAGTATATTGCTGTTAACAAATTCATAACATAAATGGATGTCACTCTATGAGAAGCTCAAAAACAACAATGAAAAAAATAACTAAAATGTTTGCCTTAAGTGCCCTAGCACTTGCTATTAATGGTTGCGATAACAGCAATCAATCGAAATCAGAGACAATTTCCCCAACGTCAATAGTTAAGCAGGTTAAGTCGTCAAGTTTGGCCATGGAAAAGTACATTTTAGCCAATGGCCTCGAAGTGGTGCTCCATCAAGATAAATCCGACCCTGTTGTTGCTGTTGCTATTCAATACCATGTTGGTTCTAATCGTGAAAAATTAGGAAAAACAGGTTTTGCTCATTTTTTTGAGCATATGCTTTTTCAAGATTCTGAACACGTCGGGCCCGGTAATTTCATAAAAAATATGGGTAACATGGGCGGCACTCTTAATGGTGGCACATGGCAAGATGGCACAATTTATTACGAAGTCTTTCCAAATGACGGCTTAGAAAAAGTACTGTGGATGGAATCAGACCGTATGGGATATTTCATCAATACTGTGACACAAGCAGGATTAGATAATGAAAAACAAGTCGTCAAAAACGAAAAAAGACAAAGTGTTGATAATCGCCCTTACGGTCACACCGAATATGTCACTCTGACGGCACTTTACCCTGAAGGTCACCCATACAGCTGGGATGTGATAGGTAGTTTAGAAGACTTACAAAATGCAACGTTAGAAGATGTACGTGAGTTTTACCAGCAGTGGTATGGTGTTAATAATGCGACATTAGTGCTCGCCGGTGATTTTGAAGCGAATGAAGCGAAAGCCTGGATAGAAAAATATTTTGGTGAATTAAAACCTCGTGGTGACGTTACGCCATTACCACCAATGCCAGTAAAAATTAAAACAAGTAAATCGCTTTATCATGAAGATAATTTTGCGACATTACCTGAGTTAACCATCACATTTGCGACAATAGAACAATATACCAAAGATTCTTACGCCTTAAATATACTGTCTGAATTATTGGCTGACGGTAAAGACAGCGTGTTATATAAAAATATTGTTGAACAACAAAAATTAGCACCTAATGTTTCAGCCAGTAATTACAGCTCCGAATTAGCCGGTGTATTTACCTTAAGCGTAAGAGCATTTAATGACATCCAGCTTGATAAAGTAAAAGTTAGTATTGATGAAGCTTTGCTAACGTTTGCGACAGATGGCTTTACTGATCAGCAGTTAGCTCGAATTATGACTAAACGAGAAACCGCTTTTTACGGTGAGTTAACCAGTGTATTCAATAAAGCCTCGACTATTGCTCAACACAATGAATTTAGTGGCGACCCATCATTAGTCACTACCGAGATTGAACATTATCGTGCAGTTACTCGCGACGATATAATGAATGTGTTCAACAAGTATGTGTTCAATAAAAACTATATCGCGACCAGCTTTGTGCCTAAAGGCAAACCAGAGCTTTCATTAACTGGTGCGATAAAAGCAAACGTCATTGAAGAAAAAATTGTTCAAGGCGCAGAACAAACAATGAAAAGTGCTGATGCTACAGTGGTAACGTCGCTGCCACCGGTTGCGCAAGCAAAATCAGCTTTTGATCGTTCAATTATGCCTAAAGACGGAACATTGAATCCGGTAAAGCTACCTGACGTTCAACAAGCAAATTTCGACAATGGCTTAACTGTGTTATCAATTGAGCACAATGAATTACCCTTAGTATCCTTTTCTATAAGAGTCATGGGTGGACACTCTTTAGATACCGAAGGAAAAGATGGTTTAGCAAACTTGCTTACATCAATCATGATGGAAGGTACGGCATCAAAAACACCGCAAGCGCTTGAAAATGCTTTAGGTGAAATAGGTGTAGAGTTGCACTTTACCGCAAGTGATGAATACATCACCCTTACCGGTAGCGCATTAGCTAAAAATTATCCTGCCGCGATTGCACTTGCTCAAGAAATATTATTAGAGCCTCGTTGGGATGAATCACAGTGGCAACGCATTAAACAAGAAACTAAAGCGCAAATCCAACAAGCTAATGCTAACCCTGGAACTATTGCGCAAAATGTTTATGCAAAAATAATGTACGGTAATGATAGCAAGCTAGCAACCTCGACCGCAGGTACAGCAGACAGTGTTGACGCTATTACGTTAGATGATGTAAAAGCATACTATCAGCGTAATATTGCCGCAAACCTTACAACGGTTCATGTTGCAGGTGATATAAAGTCAGCAGACGTTAAAGCAAGTTTAACGGCTTTAAAAACTAAATTAACCGCTAAAGACGTTAACTTACCAGAGGTTAAAGCATTACCAAGTATTGACAAAGCCCAACTCTATTTTGTAGATATCCAGGGGGCTAAGCAGTCATTTTTACGTATTGGTAATCCAGCCATGACAGCCAATGCAGATGACTTTTATCAAGCAGTGGCGGTCAATCATAATTTAGGTGGAAGTTTTTCTGGTCAGTTATTCCAAATATTACGTCTACAAAAAGGTTATACCTACGGTGCCTATTCAGGGTTTAGCCGTGAAAATGCTGGCGGCTTGTTTACTGCACGTTCAAGTGTGAGATCAAATGTAACCTTAGAATCATTGCAAACATTTCGAGAAATTATGACCAATTACGGCAATGATTTTGATCAAATAGCTTTAACCAATACGCAATCGGTATTAACAAAATCTAACGCGCGTGCATTTGAAACAACAGGAAACTTAATGGGGGTTTTACAAAACATAAGCAGTTATGACTTAGCTAATAATTATGTTGAATCTCAGCAAGAATCTCTTAGTAATATGAACCTTGTGCAAGCAAAATCAACCATCAGTAAATACATTAATCCCGATAAAATGGTGTACTTAATTGTTGGTGATGCCGAAACACAATTGCCTCGCATGAAAGAACTTGGATTGGGTGAGCCGATTGTACTTGATAGAAGTGGCAACCAAATCAAGTAATACTTCTAGATGTTAACAAAACGCTGATAGGTATCCCCTATCGGCGTTTTTTATTATGAACTCTAATCATAGGTACTAGACAATAACTTGATGTATTCGATTGCTCATGAACAACGCACCACAGGTAATATCAATTTTCTCAAGCGCTTTAGCGTTGAAGATATGTCCATAACATGGATCTGAAATAAACGAGTTTTCTCTATTAACGTTAATTGTTGATCTATCAATTCAGCCGTCAAACATCCTGCTATTGTTAATTGATAACGTGAAGAATGTCAGTAGGATAAACTTAAGTCAGCGGATGGTTAACTTCCGCTTTGTGCCATAACCCGAAAGTCGCCACACCTAATCACAGACTTAAAATGGTTTGCTAAAATTTTGCGGTGCAAAAAACAGCAAGCTGTTTTAAGTCCTTGTTTATTTGCTTATAGTTAATTTTTACTTTTGGTTTCGTTAGGTTTTTTGACTCTTTTCATCACAAGACTTATTAGGGTCATCAACTTTACAGGATTTATCTTTAGTCTTTATTGGAGTGTAACAATCTAATCCAATGCTATAGCCATCGGGATCAGATTGGTTCGAACAACAACCGCTAAAAAATAGTACACAAACCAGTGCTGAAAAAATCTTCATGTGAAACATCCTTGTAAACCTAATGTAATCAATATCGGAATAAGCTTATTCATATTGATGCTCCTTTTTTATTTCATCTTCTAGTATGTAGTATGTCCCAGCGCCAACTACGATACCTACAATTGGATTGGCTACCCAAGCAACAGCTAAGCCGCCACCTAAGGCCATAGCCTCGGCATTAGTTATATTATTATCCTTTGAATTAGGAGAATGTATGTTAGTAGATGAACAACCGCTGACTAAGGCAGTTGATAGTAAAGTACAATAAAAAATTATTTTTATTTTCATTAAAATCCATTTTAGAGGTTAGCTATATTCTATAGACGGTATTCGCTCAGAAAAGTTCCGAGGATAAATAAACAGTCCGCTTATCGCTCGCAGCAACCTGTGAGTTATTGAGTACATGACGTTATATCATCGATAGATGCAATCGTGCCATCAAAATTCAGTCGATTACGTCCAACTATGTTCGAGCCTGCGAGCATACACAAAAACTCGTAGAGCACTAGTTGTCACCGTTGATTGGCTTGATATTATTATTTTTTTAGAAGAACCAACTAACGGATGCAGTTCCTGAATCCACATCATCAGATTTACCATAACTTAAGCCAATCGAAAATTGATCAGTAAAATGATACAAGGCTGATACTTTCAACTCTGTTTCCGAAGAATCGAATATTTTTTCATAACCAACCGAGCCAGTCAATTCAATTTTATTAGTTACAAGTGAACGCAAGCCCGCCTTCAAACCATAGCCATTTTCGCTTTGACTGTCGGAATGATTAAAAATCGATAATTTATATTCCTTATTTTCATAAGAAATAACACCAAATAAATCAGTGGTGTTAAATAAAGAATGTCGGTAGCCTAAACCTGCTGAAAAGGTATTTATGTCGCTATCGATGGTTGTGTTGTACGCATCTTTCTCACCGTCTTTAAACAACGTATCAAGGTCATCAGACACACTAGTATAACTACCTACGATAAAAACGTTTTCACCGAGCAAATTGGTCGCAGACAAACCAAAACCTGTCCACTTATCCCGACCTCGGTCAACTGATTCATAGGATACATCCACACGATCCCAACGAATTGACTCAGCGGCCATAATTGACCCCAAAGGTAGTAATAAAACTGTCCCTAGTATTAATTTTTTCATTTTACTCTCCTTGCCCTATAAAATTACGTAAGAATTGTGGGCTGCAAAACTTACAACTTTATTAAATGGATAATTTTAAGATACTAATGTCTGCGAAACGCTCTAACCAGTCAGTGATGACCACTAAAAACTTGTTATTTTACAATAACATCATGCATTTTATATTTACGAAGGCTTACAGCCGACCACGGGTAGCTTTAAGCAATTTATGTTATCAGAACTGATACCCAACTTGTAAAAAACCGCCATAGCTATCTTCATGATCTGCATTAGTGATATGGGTAGATATTCCAAAAATTGTACCTGACTCATTAATACCATTCATAAAGTATGTATAGCTAATACCCACACCATAAATATCATCGTCCTGGGATGAATAAACTTCGTTTTCGAATGTGGCATAACTCTCATGCCCAACAATACTCACGTAAACACCAACCCCATGTTTATTTGATTCAAGATCAAATAGGTCAGTTTTAATCCAGCCAGCTCCAACCCCGCAGGTGGTGCCATACATGGAGCTGCTATCTACACATCCTGCTGAAATATATTTCATGTCATTCTTTGAAACAATACCGAAATTACCACCAATCCCACTATAGGCAGAACCAATGCCAATACCAAAAGAATATTTTTTACCTTGTGTGTCTTCAGAAGCAACACAACTAAGAGAGAATAAAGCTAAAATTAAAACGATTTTTTTCAAAATATATATCCTTATATATGATCTTTATAATATAGAGAGTCTATGTAACTATCCTGACTCTTGAAGATGTACATCGTGCCATACTCAACTTTGAAATTCATTAATTTTATTAATTTATTCAGTAGATTAGGTTGATTTTATTTAACTTGAGCTAGGAACTTTTGATTGTTTATTTGAGTGTCACAGACATTGTCTGTCCATCAATTAATGGCTACGGTTTAAACATTGATCGGTGCAATGTGTCCTTAACATCGTTTCACTAAACGCCCAACCTTAACAACTTGTATTCAATGTTGTTAATTGCAAGCACAACTTCTGCCACCGTTTTCATTAACCCATTCCTCATAGCTTCCACCAGAACAATGTTTTTTAATTGCAGGGCATTGTGATGAATTACGGGAATATTATTTACCTGTGACTTGCTCAATGATTTGATCGGCAACTTTATCTGTGAAGCTTTGAGAAGAACAACCAGAAATGAGTAATATAGTTAAAATTGATAAATACTTCATGCTTTTTCCCTTTGCATATAATAGCTTTATTAAGTGGATAATCTTTTTGTCAACGACCGCTTATCGCTCTTTATGCTGCCTGTGGGTTTTAGATTAATTTTAAAATCTACTTCTCTAAGTACGCTTGTATTTGAACTTGGTTGACATGACAAATGCCTTCAGATACTTCAATGTTTGAACTGTACCAGTTTTGATACCCTTCTTTTTCAATAGTGACATTGTAAATACCAGCTCTTTCAGGTGCAGCTCCGACACCGGTTATAAAATCACCATCCCCTGCAGCACCAAATCCCTTACAATCAATGAGCTCTTCTATATAATCGCCATCTTCAATTGTGATTGTGGCATCACAATGAAGTCGCTCTCCTGTTTCTTTATCAAATAATTCAAACCATAGTCCAGATTCTATCTGGTGAGTACAGGCCACGCCTTGATCTTCTGGAGATATTTCTTCTAGGTAGGCTTGTACTTTGACGGTATTTACGTGGCATTCATTTTCAGATACTTTAACATTGTAAGTATTCCATTCGTAGTAGCCCTCTTTATAAACCGTTATATCGTAGTTACCTGCTCGTTCATGTGCTCCCATTAATAACTGCGTATCTTCACAGTTTAAATCAGGAATATTTTCTATTTCTTGGGTAAATGTACCATCCTGTATAGTCGCTTTTGCTCCACAGGATATGGGTAACTGGGTTGCACTATCAAAAACTTCAATTTCAATGGCTGGCTCTGCTGAATCATTACAAAAAAAATCATCCGCATCCCCGCCGCATGAAAATAAGAATATAGGCATAATGGTGACTATAAATTTCTTCAAAAATTCGTCCTTAAATATATTTTTATATTAAACATCCGTGCTTGATGTAAATTTGTGACGGTCTCTTAATCGCTCAATACAGCCTATCGTACTGCGCCGTTTTTCTCAAATGCAGAATTTTATGCAGACAGCAACTCGCGTACTACAAAGGGCCCACAATAGCATCTGATTGAATATGTTTATTTTCCGCTAATTTCAATTGATAAAGCATTTTATATAATGACTAAACAATTAACATTCATAGCAATGTTAATTCTGGCAATTCAAATAAAATAGGTGCGTAGTTTGTAAAAGCACCTGCCTCACTTACGAGCGAATCAACTCTATCGATATGACTTGGTGATGTTCCTTTTTCATAAAGGATTGCTAGCCTGGTGCTTGCACAACCATAAGGTAGCTCTTTTAATTTTTCAGTAAGATAAGCATCAGAAATTTCAGAGCCAAAGGCAAAGACTTTTCCTTCTTTATTGATTGTCAGCCTTATCGATAAAGTTTTATTCTCTCCCTGACATGGTAGAGGAAAAGCAGTTAGCTTCGAATTGATCGTAACTGAAATTTCATGAGGTGTTATCGGTAAAGAATTTCGAATAGTTTCAATAGTTATCTTTTCTAATTTATTGAGTTCTATATGTTGGATATCTTCTTTAGCAAATTGCGCAGTAATACTATAAAGATTATTTTCCACATCAATAAAAAGTTCAGGCATAACCTGTAATTTATTGAATATTTCTTTTTTGAGGTCTTTAATATCTGACTCAGTAATATTTACTTCTGGGCTAGAGTCGCAGCCACTTAAATTTAACAGGATGCAATAAATGATTAATTTGAATGCTAATTTTGTTAATCGCATGACATTTCCATATGTTTTATTTCACAAAGCCTAACTTAACTTGTAACAATGAATTTAATCAATAGTTAATTACAAAGGTTAACCGCCTCAAAACAGGATCTGCGGAAAATATAAATATTTATAAGCTCATTACAATATTGTCAGGTCATAAGTAGCAATTGTTGTTCCCCAATAGATAATGTATTGAAATTATTATACTTACTAATATATGATTGATTAAAACATGTCATCTAATAGGGATATTTAATCTGATGAAGTGCATTTCAACCTTTTTATTTTTTGTCACGATATTTAGTAGCTTTGCCTACTCAGACACCTTAAACCTAGATTTTGAATCCATTAAAGAAGAAAAGCCAGTTGACTGGAATATGTTTGGAAGTGATGGCTATATTACATCAATTACTAGTGATATAACGCAACACGGTAAACAATCGGTATTCGTAGAGTACGATGGTAATTCTCCAGAGTATGGAGGATGGTCGTATTCTATTCCCGCTAAATATCAAGGAGAAAAAATCAAACTTACTGGCTACATCAAAACCGAAAATGTAAGTAATGGTTTTGCTGGTCTTTGGATGAGAATAGACCCATCTATAGCCTTAGACAATATGAGTGACAGAGGTATTACTGGTACAACAGATTGGCGCAAATATGAAATCACTTTGGATTTAAAAACTTCCAGCGCTAAGTCCATTGTCATTGGCGGCTTGCTCGCGGGCAAAGGCAAAGTATGGTTTGATAACTTTGAAGTGTTTATCGACGATACAGCTATCTTAGATGCACCTTTAAAGGAAGTTACACTTGCTGAGTTAGATAAAGAGTTTGATAACGGTTCTACAGTCAATTTTCCTGCATTAAATAATAAACACTTAGCCAACTTAGATCTTTTAGGGA
Organism: Colwelliaceae bacterium BS250; assembly: GCA_040779355.1. Classification (GTDB taxonomy): domain Bacteria; phylum Pseudomonadota; class Gammaproteobacteria; order Enterobacterales; family Alteromonadaceae; genus Thalassotalea_A. Next base: position 108,183 of record JBFONS010000014.1, read on the forward strand.
AGATTTGGGGATTTTTGAAATACCACCACCCTGCGATAGCTAAGGCTAAATACAACTGGGATTATGAATTAATCAGAATCTTACCCAAGTATTTAAGCCTTAAAACGAATGAAGAAAGAGATGATTTTCTATTAAACTGGATTGCGACACTTGGAAAAGTAGCCCCTTGTATAACATGTTCCGAAACTGCCAGTAATGCCTTTCATAAACCAGAATTAAGCTGGATAAAAAAACATCAACTTTCTCTCAAACTTGAATCTTTATTGAATTACATCTATCAAAATAGAACCCAAGGAGAACATTATTACGTTGGTTCAGCTTCTGATATCGGTAATGCTGAATTTAAAAATGAAAATCCTTATGCCAATATGCCATACCCTGATGCAGCATTTAGGCTAATAGCGTTATATCGATACTGGAATATGATCCATTACTACTACCCATATAAGCACCTAATGGATAAAAATTGGAATGATGTGTTATATCAATATATTAAGCCATTTGTAAATGCTAAAAACGAATTAGAATATGAACTTACCACGCTTCAACTTATTGGCGATGTTCAAGATACGCATGCAATTATTTGGGGAGGCAATGATGCATTCCAGCAATGGATTGGCAAATATTACCCGCCGATTAACGTCAGGATGATTGAAAATAAGCTAGTGATTATTGATTATTACAATCCAGAAATGCAAGAAAAAGTAGGATTAAAAATTGGCGACGTCATTACAAAAATAAATGGTATAAATGTAGCTGAGTTAATCACCAAGAGACTTCCTTTTTACCCTGCTTCCAATTACCCAACTCAGTTAAGAGATTTAGCTCCAGATCTTCTTAGATCAAACTCATCGTTTATAGAAGTCAGCTACGTTAAAGAATTTGTTGAGCAATCGGTGAAATTAGACTTATATGAAAAAAAACAATTAGATTTCTATCAATGGTATCGAAAAGAAAAAAATGGAGAAAGCTTTAAAGTGATTGATAATAATATTGGTTATATCACTTTAAAAAACATTAAAAATGATGATATTAAAAAAATAAAGCATCAACTAAAAAATACAGATGGAATTATTATTGATATACGAAACTATCCCTCTACATTTGTACCATATACTTTAGGTTCTTTTTTTACAGCTACTCCATCGAAATTCGTTAAGTTTACAAAGCCGAACTTTAATAACCCTGGAGAGTTCAATTTTCAAGAAGCGTTAGAAATCCCCGCATCGGAGGACAATTATGAAGGGAAGCTAATTGTTCTAGTAAATGAATTATCCCAAAGCCAAGCTGAATTCACCGCAATGGCATTCAGGGCAGGAAATAACACAACTATAATTGGAAGTACGACAGCAGGAGCTGATGGCGATGTTTCTCAAATTAAGCTGCCTGGCAATTTATCTACGATGATCTCAGGAAAAGGTGCTTATTACCCTGACGGCACTGAAACGCAGAGGGTTGGTATTATCCCTGATATCGAAGTGAAGCCAACCATTAACGGTATAAAATCAGGAAGAGATGAATTAATTGAATTTGCTATTGATATAATAAAAAGCACTAATCAAAAACTTCTATGAATGAATAGATACAAAGTCATTCAACTTTTGATTAAATTTCAACATTGTTTTTTGAATTTATAACTTCCGTTTAATGGACTTTTATGGCTAGATTTTTGATATCGTCCGCTGATCGCTCAAAGCCGACCTTAGCAATATCAATACGTTAGGTCAAATTTGTGCCAAACTGAAACGGTCAATCTTGTTATGTTTAAATTACGTAAAAGTACACTGCCAAAAATAATGGTGAATATAAAACACAACCTACACCTGCCAATATACGCATTTTAGTTTTACCCATAACCTCGGTTGCATAAGCTAATTTAGGAGACCAAAATATAGAAGTGATAGACCATAGAACTGAAATTACTAACCACGTTATCCAGAAACTTGGAAAAAGGTAAACCTGATCATTTAGATACCCATAGAAAGCAATTAAGCCTACAGCCATAAACAGCGCATTAGACATTTCTTCAACTTTTACGCCGATAGAGCTTTTATCCTTACCTGTAGCATATTCATAAATCTTAAACGGTAATGGGATAACTATTAATGCAACTAATAGCCAGAAAGATATGTGCCAAAACATGATGTAATTCCCTTTAAACATAACAGCTTTATCAAGTGGATGATTTTAGCCGAACAATGTCGGCTGCTCGCTCTTAACCGCCGTTAGGCTTTTGAATACATTACGTTATATTGTAATCAGTCTCAAGTGTTCCATAACCTGCCATGAGGTTAAGACCATGCATGTGGATTGCATTATTGGAATTTTGTACTACTCTTTTGCTTTCGATGATGTCGGCCATCCTTAGCTCATTAACAGATTTGGTCCTGCGCCTCACGTATGCAAAGCGAGAACCACTTATCGGCCACCATATCTTGATTTAGTTGACCATTACAAATTGAATTATATTCCATTATTAGTGTGTCCTCTTTGCTTAAAACAGATCATGCATTTCAAATAGACACATTCAGACGTATTTTTTCAAAGTGTTTTTTGTTTGTTCTCGAGTAGTAAGCTTCGGTATGCGGATGGACTATAACCAACTATTTTTTTAAACGCTGTATTGAATGTCGATTTAGAATTGAAACCTACATCAAAGGCAATACTAGTGATTAACTTGTCTTTATCCTGTAATGCCTCCTTCGCTTCTTCGACTCGAAAGCTATTAACAAATTGAAAAAATTTGGTGTGTAAAAATTGAGAGAGTGTTTCTGAAATGTGGTTTTCAGTTTCAGAAACCGATGCAGACAGCTTGTTTAGCGATAAGTTATCCTGCAAGAACAACTTATCTTCTTTCATTGCGTGTTCCAGTTTTGATGCAATCAATTGCATTTTTTCAGAGCTAAGTAAAGCGGTTCTAGCCTGACTAGAACGAGGTAAACCTTTCTCAGATTCATTAAGTACTTTTTGGCTTAATGCCTTCTGTATAAAAATAGCCAATCCAATAGTTTCAAGTATTGGAAGCAATTTACCTGAGCCAAACCAATGCCAACCCAGCGCACCTAGAGAAAACTCAACGGCATACATTAACCAAACAGTTCCCCAAATTATCAATACGGGCTTAAACCAATCTAATGAACGCTGCTCAATATCAGAAAAGCGCTCCATAAGTTGTTGACGGTGAGAATTGTGAAGTTTTAAAGCCATTGCTAAGAATAATGCGGTGAATGTAATAAATACAAAGGTTGCGAAAAAACAAGTAAACAATGCTATTTTCCAAAGTCCAGGGTCTCGTGTTAATGGGTTAGCTAGGGCCAGTTTTTCTGCGGGACTGATCATAAAAATAAAAGGCAGCATTGCCAGCACTACTAGGATAGGTCCGGATAACGTTAATGCGCCCAATTGTTTACTTATTGCTTTGTCTGGTGACATCGTTGCATGAGCATAAAAATAGAAGGCTGGCCCTAGTAAAACTCTAAACGGAAATTGTGCACCAGCGAGAGTTGGCGCATAAACATATGCGCCTGAATATATAAAAAGTTCACCTGCAAAATGTATAAACAATAACAACAACATACCTTTAAGAAAGACGTTTTGTCTTTCATTAGGCCTATTGAAAACCTCTAATAAAGCGAATATTGTTATTCCGATCATGCAGGAATATATAACTGTGGGAAAAAGGTTGACCATTTTATTACCAGAGATAAAGTTTTTATGATTCCCAATAATTATAAAGTAAAATTACCCCTGAATCTACATATCGTCAAAGAAGCAATGCTAGTTAAGGCGAACGCTCGCCATACCTCATAACTGTACAACAACGATTAGAGTAACTAGAGCGTGTTAACTTATTTGTTAGGCGTATTATTACTATCCTTTGGAATGTTTATTCCCATAACTAACAACCAAATACCCACTCCTAGTTCAAAAAGAGCACCTGGAAACATCACAAACATAACCTCACGAGGTAAATCAGGTATAAGTAGTTTAGCTAAGGGATACAGAATCAAACTCAAGTAAGTAATGATTCCCCAAACTGACCAAATTCTTGGTATATAACGCGTTTTAAAAAACAAATAAAACGTAATTACTCCCGCAAACCCCATAGATATCCAGCTGTATTCATACGCAGGCATTATAAAGCTTGAAGCTACACCGACGATGATACGTAATTGCTGCAAGTCAAACATTTCTAAGAGATATGCTTTATTCGATAAGGCAAGCATTGCCATACTGATAACAACAGCAATCCCGCCGATAATTACCTCAACTAATCTAAGGCACAAAGCTGTTTGCGCTAGTTGCTTATTTACTGACTTTAGAACAACATAAAACGACACTGAAGCCATAATAACAGCAAGAAACATTATGATTTCTGCCACAATTCCTAAGCGAAAGTGCATTTCATTTTCAAATATACTATTTACTTGAACAGCGCTTATATCGGACATTTTGGTATTCAATAAAAAATTTTTAACTAAGCCTGCAACAGTGAAAATAATATAAGATAAACCTGCTATTCTCGCGTATAAATATTGAAGATTTCGTTCCGTTTGCATTCCCATTTTAGACCTCTATTAATCTATTTTTATAAACTTAATGTTATTTTACTGCCAGTCTTAAAGCACAGTTAAATTTCCACTTCACCTTATCAAGTTGTTTATTATTCATATTAAGACTAGTGCTAGGTAAATATTTAAGCTAACCACTGGCGTTTATGTAGTTAACTTTTTCGCTATTACTACAAACTATGACACTTCTTCTTGTTTCCAAGTGACGGCTAAATAAATAATGAATAAGCCGGTACAAATCTCAAAAAAGCTAAAGAACATATAGTAAAGTGTGCCTCCCATAGTCACCGTAACGGCTTGTATTGAAGTCGTAATAATACCCGCGACAATATTAAAATATTTGTTTAGTGTGAAAGTTAAGCACCTAGACAAGACAATCATGATCATAGGAATTTGCATCACAAAGGCAAAAACCAATAAGAATTCTTCAGTGATCTTCATACCACCAACATCACCAGACAAAAATGCTTCTAAATATTTGGCATCGTGTAAAGTAAACACATCACAATAGATATAATTCACCGTTAGGTAAATCCAAAGTAAAGACAATAAGTTCTTACGATTGCCATCCCATTCAAACATTTTCATAGTAGTTCTCTTTTTAAGTATTAGATTGTTAAATGAAATGTGCCTTAATTTAGTGGTATTGTCGTTTGAATGGGCATATTCGTACGTATTTCTTCAATTATTTGCAAAATAATTGCATTTTTTGCTGCTTACTAAAGATTGAGGGAGTTAAATCAGTTGATTTTTGGCACGCTTTGATAAATGTCGCTTTAGAATTAACATCAATTGCAAAGGCAATGGTCGAGGTCCAATCATCAATATTGATTAATGTCGATTCGTTTGTTCAATACGAAAGCCATTTATAAAATAAAAAAATTAGTTGCTGTTTATCTTGCACATTGGAGCCAAATTTTTAGATGGCGTGGTCTAGCAGTTAACTATATGCCCAGAACATGGCTCTGACATAAACGAGTTACAGTGCGTGGCTAAATAACTCAGCTAAATAATTTCAGATGGTTTCACAAAAAAAAACACAATATTTACTTATGCAAATATTGTGTTTTTTTTAGACCGCAAGGCGTGTTTATTATGTTGTTAATTCAATTTCATTTTCGGTAGAAATATATTTAATAGAATGGCAACTAACGCGCAAAGACTTACACCTTGTAAGTTGAAATTACCAAAACCAATGGACATACCGCCGATACCGAAGACGAGAACCACTGATACAATACATAAATTACGGCCATTTGATAAATCGACCTGATTACGGATTAAAGTATTCAAGCCTACTGAGGCAATGCTACCAAATAATAGTATCATGATGCCGCCCATCACTGCTGTAGGAATGGTTTGTAAAAAAGCGCCAAATTTGCCCACAAAAGATAAAACAATGGCAATGACCGCAGCCCAGATCATAATTTTAGGATTAAAGTTACGTGTTAACATAACCGCACCTGTAACTTCTGAGTAAGTGGTATTAGGTGGCCCACCAAATAATGAGGCTGCACTTGTCGCTAAGCCATCACCAAATAATGTACGATGTAATCCCGGTTTTTTGACAAAGTCTTTACCCGTTACATTGCTAATCGCTAAGATATCACCAACATGTTCAACTGCAGGTGCAATTGCCACTGGGATCATAAATAGCACCGCCTGCCAGTTCCACTCAGGAGCGACAAAATTAGGTAAACTAAACCAATCGGCATTACTGATAGCACTGAAACTTACAAAACCAAACATAAATGACAAGATATAACCAACGAGCACACCCGATAGAATAGGCACGAGTTTAAATACGCCTTTAGCCTTCACAGAAACTAACAAGGTGGTAATAAGTGCCGAAAATGAAATGAACATTGCTATATTTTGATCAATTAATACCGCACTACCATCTCCAGTTTTACCCAATGCCATATTGACGGCAAGAGGTGCAAGGCCTAAGCCAATCACCATGATCACAGGGCCGACAACAACGGGCGGCAATAAACGATGAATAAATTCAACACCGCGCAGCTTAACCGCATATGACATAAGCATATAAACCAAACCCGCAACAAATAAACCTGACATGGTGCCTGGAATACCCCAGGTTTGGATGCCATAGGCAATTGGCGCAATAAATGCGAATGACGATGCTAAAAATATTGGTACTTGCCCTTTAGTCACTAAATGAAAGAGTAACGTACCAATACCGGCAGTAAATAATGCAACGTTAGGATCTAATCCGGTGATTAAAGGCATTAAAACCAATGCTCCGAAAGCTACAAATAACATTTGTGAGCCAGCGAGTATTTGTTGAAAAGTATTAAAATTAGCCGTGTAGTCGTGAGGTATTGGAGGTGATTGTTGGTCTACACTAGAGTTTGAACTAGTTGATGTTTTTTGTTCCGAAGTGCGCAAAATACTTCCTCTCGTTTATTAAAATCAAACGCTAAACATTGCACAATAAATGCACGAAAAGATGGTCATTTATTGTATTAAAAATCAATAAAACCTAGAGCCAAGTACTTAAAAGTGCATAACAGCACATTTTCAAATAATTTGGCTATGAGTTGTAAAGCGAGTTACAACTCATGATTATATTAGACTAATTATATTTTATTTTGTGCCAAATATCTTATCACCAGCATCACCTAATCCAGGTACGATATAACCTTTTTCATTAAGATGATCGTCAATTGATGCTGTATATACTTTAACATCTGGATGGGCAGCTTCTAATGCCTTTAAACCTTCAGGAGCAGCAACTAGAATAAGAACGATAATATTGTTACAACCAGCTTGTTTAACCAAATCAATCGTTGCAATCATTGAACCACCCGTTGCTAGCATAGGATCAACAACTAATGCCAAACGTTCGTCTATTTGGCCAACCAGCTTTTGAAAATAAGGAACAGGTTCAAGTGTTTTTTCATCACGGTAAATACCCACAACACTTATTTTTGCACTTGGCATATGTTCTAAAACACCATCCATCATACCTAAGCCAGCACGTAAAATTGGCACAACAGTGGCTTTTTTGCCTTTAATTTGTTGTATTTCTATTTCGCCTTCCCAGCCTTGAATTTTAACGGTTTCAAGTTCAAGATCTTTAGTCGCTTCATAAGTTAATAAACTACCCACTTCACGCGCAATTTCGCGGAAACTTTTTGTACTGATATCAGCTTGTCGCAGCAAACCCAATTTGTGTTGCACCAAAGGATGCTTAACTTCAACTACCTTCATCTTGTCTCTCCAATTATTAACTTAAAACCGGCGTATTCTAACAACAAAAGCACACTAAAGGTTAATCTAAATCAACTTAAATTCAAACTCAAAGATATTTAATATAATGATCATAGGAGTTAATTATTGTGGCGAAAAAAAGAAAATCATAAACTGATGGCCTTTTTAGAAAGCTATCGGTTATTTTTACTGCGCTACTTATTCATCATATAGGTCGCAGCAATCTGGTGCATTGCTTGATACTAATTACTCGCGCTAAACAACTCGTATATTTACCGGTTTGCTTTTGATGATGCCGGTACTCCTTAGCTCACTAACGAATACTCAAATTGCGGTTAAAAGCAAAAAACCAATTTCTATTGATAGAAATTGGCATTTTGATGGTTTAGGCTTACTACTTCAGCGCTATTTTTGCGCTTGTGCTGCTCGCGCATTATGAAGTTTTTTATAGCTTTCAATCAATCTAAGGTGCTTGTCTAGCCCTTCAAGCTGCATACTTGTTTGGGTTAAGCCAAAGAATCTTACGTCGCCAAACACAGAGCCCACAACATTGTGCATATTTTCTTCACCAAACATTCTGTTTAGGTTATCAATATATTGTTCAAGCTCTAATTCTTCATCTAGGGTAATTTCAAGTACGGTATGCACGGCTTGATAGAATAAACCGCGTTCTACTGTATTGTCGTTATATTGCAAGAACTCACCAACAAGTTCCATAGCATCTTCTAGAGCACCTAAGGCAAGGTAAATTAGAATTTTAAGCTCAAGGATAGTCAACTGTCCCCAAACGGTATTTTCATCAAACTCAATACCAATTAATGTTTTGATATCGATGTAGTTATCTTGCTGACTGTCTTCTAAACGCTCTGCTAAAGCAACTAATTCGTCTTCGCTTAAGGTATGCAGGTTTAATATATCTGCACGGTAATCGAGGGCTTTATTGGTGTTATCCCAAATAAGATCTTCAACCGGATACACTTCAGAGTAATCTGGTACTAGCATTCGACAAGCCGTAGAGCCTAAATCATCAAACACGGCAATGTATACTTCTTTGCCTAACGTTTCTAATATCGCCATTAAGCTGTTGTTTTCTTCTTCGTTAGTGCCAGAAAAATCCCATTCACAAAATTCATAGTCGTGTTTTGCGCTAAAGAATTTCCAAGAAATAACGCCAGTAGAATCAATAAAATGATCAACAAAGTTTTCAGGTTCGGTGATGGTTAAGCTATTGAATGTTGGCTTAGGAACATCGTTTAAGCCTTCAAAACTACGGCCTTGTAGCAATTCAGTTAAGCTTCGCTCTAATGCAACTTCAAAACTTGGATGAGCACCAAACGAAGCGAATACGCCACCGGTTTTTGGATTCATTAAGGTTACACACATTACCGGGAACTGCCCGCCTAATGATGCGTCTTTTACCACAACAGGGAAGCCCTGCGCTTCTAAGCCTTTAATGCCGGCTAAAATAGCTGGGTACTTGGCGATCACGTCTTGAGGTACGTCTGGTAAAATAATTTCTTGTTCTATAATTTGTCTTTTAACTGCTCGTTCAAAAATTTCAGACAAACACTGCACTTGCGCTTCGAACAAGTTGTTGCCGGCGCTCATGCCATTACTTAAAAATAAATTTTCAATTAAGTTCGACGGGAAATATACCGTTTGTTGATCAGATTGGCGTACATAAGGAATTGAACAAATACCGCGCTCAGCCATACCTGAATTGGTATCCGTTAAGTGCGAGCCACGTAATTCATCATCTGGGTTGTATATGTCTAAGCAATGCTCGTCGAGTATGCCTTCTGGCAGCTCATCGTTGGCACCTGGTTTGAACCATTTTTCATTCGGGTAATGGACAAAGTCGCTGTTAGCAATATCTTGACCAAAAAATTGGTCGTTATAGAAAAAGTTACAATTACTGCGCTCAATAAATTCACCTAACGCCGAACAAAGAGCGCTCTCTTTGGTTGCGCCTTTACCATTAGTAAAGCACATAGGCGACGCTGCATCACGAATATGCAGAGACCAAACATTAGGGACAATATTGCGCCATGAAGATATTTCGATTTTCATGCCTAAGTCGGCTAAAACACCGGTCATGTTAGCGATGGTTTTTTCAAGCGGTAAGTCTTTACCTAAAATGTAAGTTTTAGCATCACCTTCTGGCAAGGCCATAAGCATAGCTTGTGAATCGTCTTCAAGACTGTCAACCGCTTCTACTTTAAATTCAGGTCCAGATTGCACAACTTTTTTTACCGTACAACGATCGATAGAACGTAATATGCCAGTTCGATCTTTATCTGAAATACTTTCAGGTAACTCAACTTGGATTTGAAATATTTGATTGTAACGATCTTCAGGATCAACAATATTATTTTGCGCCAAGCGGATATTTTCTGTCGGTATGTTGCGAGACGTACAATACAATTTAACAAAGTAAGCAGCACATAGAGCAGATGAAGCCAAAAAGTAATCAAATGGACCTGGTGCTGAACCGTCTCCCTTATAACGAATAGGTTGATCAGCTATAACAGTAAAGTCATCAAACTTAGCTTCAAGTCTGAGGTTGTCGAGAAAATTTACTTTGATTTCCATCTGGTGATTTCCGGTGTTGTGCGCTGCAATGCAATGCTGATACTCCTTAATATTAAGGACATTTATCAAGCGTCATTGGCGAATTTAGTTTAATTAGCGCTATTATCGGTTTTTTCAGCACAATAGTCTTGAAAAATTCAACAAATAAGTGAAATAGCTGTTTTAAAATGAAATGTGGTGACTAAGTTGTGCGATGAATGCCCTACCAATAGACTTTAAAGTGAGGGTTACAGATTAAATAAATTGTTACCCTCCATAACGACTAACCTGGAAATAAAACAGCCTCATGAGTGTCTATCCACAAAGGATGTTTAGCCATCACTTTACTAAACATAGCACTTTGCAGGTAATTATTAAGCCAAGCCCTAAGGTTAGGATATGGCGCTTGTAAATACCATTGCCGCTCTACTCGCGCAAATTTTCTCAGAAACGGTAATAGCGCTAAATCAGCTAAGCTTTGGTGGTCAGACATAAAATAACTGTGCTTGCTTAAACGCTGTTCTAAGTCTGCAAGGTAAACTTCGCAGGCTTGCCTAAGTTCAATAACGTTATCTTCACGATAACGTTTAGCCGCCATATATTTATTTAAACACTCTTTAAATTCATCATCAAAGGTCGCGATTAAATTCATCATCTCACTGTGTAAGCTAGTACTTGGTAAGTTAGTATTTGGTAAGCTAGAGCTTTGACTTAGTTCGCTTTTATTGAGAACGCTTTTATGTAAAACATCATTCGGGTCACTTTCAGCAAAGGCCCAAAGCATAATATCTAAACTCTCATCAATAACCTTAACTGCGCCACTACTTTGAGCGAGCACTAAAATAGGCACGGTTGCTTTTGCAGATGCCGCTATCATTTCATCGGGCTTATTCGTTAATACCACATCACGCAACATAACTTGTTGTGTACTAGCGAAGAGTGCAAGCCTAGCTCGCATCGCATAAGGACAGTTTCTTAAAGAGTATAATATTGGTGTTGTGCTAGTTTCAGTCATGTTACTTGGCAAATGTTCGCTTATTTATCGCTGATAAACTACTTTAACTGTATTCATCTGGTAAATATACGGGTAAAATCCCCCCTTTAAAATTAACTGACAACAAGTTGTACAAATGAATCCTAAAATTGAATTATTAGCCCCAGGTGGTAGTGTCGACGCAATTAAAGCGGCAATCATTGCTGGAGCCGATGCAGTATATTGTGGCCTAGATACATTTAACGCCCGTAATCGCGCATCTAATATTTCTTTTGACGAACTTGTTGGTGTTATAAGACTTGCTCACCAGTATCAATGTGAAATTTTCTTAACTTTAAACGTTGTGATTTTAGAACGCGAGTTCAAAACCATGGCTAAGTTGTTAAGTAAACTGGTTAATACCACGTTAGATGGTGTTATCGTGCAAGATATTGGCATGTTTAATTTGATCACCAAGCATTTTCCTACGTTAGATATTCATGCATCAACACAGTTAACCACTCATAATGCCGGTCAAATTCACTTCTTAAAAAAATTAGGCGCCTCAAGAGTCAATTTATCTCGAGAAATGAATCTCAGAGAAATTACTGAATTAACCGCGGTTAGCCGGGAATGCGATATTTTAAGTGAAGTGTTCGTGCATGGTTCACTTTGTGTGGCTTTTTCAGGCCTATGTTACTCAACATCTGCAAGTGTAGGTAATTCGGGAAACCGCGGTCGTTGCAGCCAAGCGTGTCGTGAAGAATATGAAGTTACGCCTACAGGCAATAGTTTTCCACTGAACATCAAAGATAACTCGGCATTTTTTGACCTACCAGCGTTAATTGAAGCGGGTGTACATTCATTTAAAATTGAAGGCCGTATTAAGGGCTCTAGTTACGTTCATACTGTTGTTGATAGCTTTCGTAAACAAATCGATGGTTTTGTTGAAACTGGCGAGTTAACTCAAGATGGTGAGCAACTGTATAAAGTATTTAACCGTGATTTCAGTAATTCATTTTTGAAGGGCGATTTAAATCAATCAATGTTTATTGATAACCCTCGTGATAATTCTAAGAACTATGTATTAGATCAAAGCAATGCAATATCGGTGGTGCAGATTCAAGAAGTTTCACAGCAATACCATGATGATAAAAATGAAATAAATGCCACCGTTGATGACAAAATTAAATATTTAAGTATTGATAAAGTACCGCTAACATTAAGCTTTTCAGGTGCGCTGAATACGCCATTAACCATCACCATTCACACCACTGGTTTTTCGGTTGAAGAACAAACCTTTGAAGTGCAATCTACAAGTTTATTAGCTCCTAGCGAAAAATCGAACTTAGATGAAGCCGCTATAGAGAAACGCTTTAAAAGCTTTAACAATGCTGAATACAACATAATCGGCCTAGTGATAGATGATTTAGATGCCGGCCTTAGCATCCCGTTTAAAGAATTAACAACACTTAAAAACCAAGTGGCTGTATTGTTGAATCATGATAAAGAAGTGTTGCCAGAAGTCATATTACCGGCATTAACAAAACATCCTAAACCGGCAAGTGCCAACAGTGATGGTACTCCTGAGCTGTCTATCCTTATTTGTGATGAACAAGACGTAAGTTTGTGTGATGTTACTGACGCTGATATTTACTTTAAATTACCAGATGCTTATAAACGTGGTTGTACCAAGTACATCCATTTTTTAAATGCTAACCCACGTTTAATCCCTTGGTTTCCACCAGTGTTAATCGGTAAAGACTACGATGTAGCGGTAAGTATTTTAGAACAGGTAAAGCCTAAACTAATCGTCACCAGCAATACTGGTATCGCTTATAAAGCCAACGAACTCGGCATCGAGTGGATAGCAGGTCCATTTTTAAATACCACTAACTCGTATGCATTAATGGCCTTTAAAGAAGGATTTGATTGTAGTGGCGCGTTTATTTCGAATGAAATAAACAGACCACAAATACAAACTATTGCTCGTCCAGAAAATTTCAAATTATTTTACAGTATCTATCACCCTATTTTGTTGATGGCCAGCAGACAATGTTTCTTCCAACAAAGTGTCGGCTGTGAAAAACCACGTATAGATAATGGCTGTATGCTTTCTTGTGATAAATCAACCAGCATAACCAATCTTAAAGGTGACTCGTTTGCCATCGATAAACAAAAAGCCGGTTACCCGAGTATTTATAACCAAGATCAATTCTTAAATATGGAGATCATTAATGATCTTGCCAATTTATTTGACGGTTTTATGATTGATTTAACGAACATTGGCGCCGGCGATAAACAATCCCCTGATAAAGCCATGTTAATCGAGCAATTTCAACAGTTATTAAAAGGTGACGCTATGGTCGAGCAAACGCTTAATGCTATGGTGCCACAATCAACTAATGTCCAATATCATAATGGTCTATAGAAACGTTCTACAAATAGTCGCTATGATATAGTCATAGCAACTATCACTTGAATTTGGCTGTTAGTAAGTTAACGAAATTATTAGAATCATTGAGGCGACATTGCTTTGACCGGTCATATTGACAACATAGAGCTCGTGCAAGAATACGCCGTTGCCATCACTATAAATGATGTTAACTATGCTGTAATGATGGCCAGCCCTTTTGATTTAGATGATTTTGTACTTGGTTTATTACTTACCGAACAAGTGATAAAACAGCGATATGATGTCCATGACATTAGTATCTCTCTTGACGAAATCAGTTGCACTGCAATTATTAATGTTAGTGTTGCGAATCGCATTTTTGAAGCGACAGCACTTAACACACGACAACATAAAGCCAATAGTAGTTGCGGTATTTGTGGCGTAAAAGCCCTCGAACAAGCAATGCCAACACTTAGCCCGGTTGTTAATACGCCACCACTGAGCATTAAACATATCAATCATGTGTTAGCTCAAATGCCTACATGGCAAATTCGCAGTAATAACACCGGCGCTTTACATGCGGCATTTTTAGTCAATGAAAGTGGCGACATTATCGCTTGTCGTGAAGACCTTGGGCGACATAATGCCCTTGATAAGCTCATTGGGCATATACTCAGTAAACAAATAAACTCAACATCTTTATCAATTATTATCACCTCTCGTTGCAGTGTTGAGTTGGTCAATAAAACGGTTATTGCTAACATTGCTAGTTTGCTTTGCCTAGCATCGCCTTCACAGCTTGCGGTTAACATTGCCAAAGCTAATAATTTAAACCTTATTCATGTGCGCAAGCATGATGCCCCTATTTACTTTTAAGGCAGTCGTTGTGGTTAATAAAAACGTTAAAATAAAGCAAGAGCAGCAGCTAAAACAACAACAGCAAGACCCACAAAGTGCGCACAGCAAACCTTTAAAAGCTGGCGGTATTTCATCGCTGACCTCAACGCTTAAACACATTATTAAAAGTCAGCAGCCACAAACCAATTTAAAAAATTTATTTATTGCCAATAAAGATAAAGGCTTTGATTGCCCAGGTTGTGCTTGGGGTGACAAACAAGACGGCTTCTTACATTTTTGTGAAAATGGCGCAAAAGCAATTGCCTGGGAATCAACCTCAAAAAAAGTCGGTGTTGATTTTTTTAAACAACATAGTGTCAGCCAACTACTGAAACAAAGTGACTACTGGCTTGAATATCAAGGGCGATTAACGCATCCGGTAAAATATAATAGTGTTACCGATCATTATGAGAAAATTAACTGGCAAGATGCTTTCGCGATGATATCGACGCATTTGAATGCTTTATCTTCACCAAATCAAGCTGAGTTTTATACGTCAGGTAGAGCCAGTAATGAGGCGTCTTATTTGTACCAATTATTTGGTCGCATGTACGGTACCAATAATTTCCCAGATTGTTCTAACATGTGTCATGAGGCTAGCGGCGTTGCCTTAATAGAATCAATAGGCATTGGTAAAGGCACGGTTGTACTGGATGACTTTGATAAAGCCGATGCTATTTTTGTATTTGGCCAAAACCCGGGCACCAATCATCCCAGAATGATGAATGCCCTGCGCAGTGCAGCCAAAGGTGGCTGTAAAATAGTCACCTTTAATAACTTAAAAGAAGTTGCTTTAGAGCGTTTTGCTAGCCCACAAAACCCTATTGAGTTACTCACGTCAAAAGCGACCACAATAAGCCATGCTTATTTCACGCCTTTATTAGGTGGTGATATGGCCGCAGTGCGCGGTATGGTTAAAGCAATTTTAGCAGTTGAGCAAAAACATTCTGATAGTGGCTTACCAAGTATTCTTGATATTGATTTTATTGACTTACACTGCGTTAATTTTGATGAATACATTAATGAAGTAAACAACACTAGTTGGCAGCACATCGTGTCGCAATCGGGGTTAACTCGCCAAGAAATTGAACAAGCTGCCGCAGTATTTATTAGCTCCGATCGAGTTATTTTAACCTGGGCGATGGGTATTACCCAGCACAAGCATTCTGTTTCAACCATTCAAGAGTTTACCAACCTACAATTGCTTAAGGGTAATATTGGCATCAGCGGTGCAGGTCTTTGTCCGGTGCGAGGCCACTCAAATGTGCAAGGTAATCGCACTATGGGTATTAATGAAAAACCGCCGCAAGAATTTTTAGCGAAACAAGCAAAGGTGGTTGGCCAGAGTATGCCCCTTGAAAATGGCCATAATGTTTATCATGCCTTGAATGCGTTACTACAAAAGCAAAGTAAGGTGCTTATTTGTTTAGGCGGTAATATTGCTGCAGCGGCGCCAGATACCGCGCAAACCTTTCAAGCATTACGTAATACGGAGTTAAATGTACAAGTATCAACAAAGTTAAACCGTAGCCATTTAATGATAGGTAAAGATGCGCTAATTTTACCTTGTTTAGGTCGTACTGAAATAGACAGGCAACAAGGTGTAGAACAATTTATTACCGTTGAAGATACGTTTTCAATGGTACATGCATCACAAGGCAGCGTAGAGCCAATATCCGCATTGTTAAGATCGGAAACCAATATTGTTGCCAACATAGCTAATGCAACGTTAGGCAGTGCAACTGTCGACTGGCATGCCATGACTGATGACTATACTAATATCCGAAAATTAATTGCCCAAGTTGTCGATGGTTTTACTAATATAGAAGTTGATTTAAATAAACCCGGCGGATTTTATTTAGGTAATAGCGCCGCCAATCGTCTTTGGAAAACGCAATCTAATAAAGCCCAATTTAGTGCAACACCACTGCCTGAACAAGTGTCTACGTTAGATATATCAACACTTGATGATGAAAAACGAGCACAACTATTCACCCTGCAATCGATGCGTTCACACGACCAATACAATACCACTATTTATGGCATGAACGACAGATACCGCGGCGTTATTGGTGAACGGAAAGTGTTGTTTATTAACGCTAAAGATGCCAAACGTTTAGGTTTCATTGAAGATGACTTAGTGACAATAACGTCCATTTGGCATGATAGCCAAGAGCGTTCGGTGACCGATTTTAAAATTCGATTTTATGATATACCACGCGGCAATTTAGCGGCTTATTACCCTGAAACTAATCCATTAGTACCGCTTGATAGTTTTGGTGATAGGTCTTATACACCAACATCTAAATCGATACCGGTGATATTAACTAAAGTGGCTTCGCAGCGCATTATTTAATAGATTTGTGAAACCTTACAATATGGATTTTTTGGCTATACCAAGTTGATTCATTATCAATCGGTGAGCTAATCAAACATCTCGCGTGGTATCGTGACAACAATTGCAGTGTGTCCACGAAAATAGGGTAAGACTATGCCTGACCTAGGGTCACGACAACAATAAAAATATTGATATTTAGTTCTGAATGGAATTTTAGATGGGTTTTTTATCAAAAAAATAGAAGTAAGCGAGTGCGCATGGCACATCCGCTTACCTATTTTATGTGCTATCGCTTAAACTGCAACAACTTTATTTGCACATGGACCTTTCTGTCCTTGGCCAACTTCAAACTCTACAGCTTGACCGTCAGCTAATGTTGCGTATTCACCGCCAGATTGAATTTCTGAATGATGAACGAACAAATCTTTACTTCCGTCTTCTGGTGTAATAAATCCGAAACCTTTATCAGCATTAAACCACTTAACTATACCTTTACTCATAACACTCTCTTTATTTTTTGGTGAAAAATATAAATCTGATTTGCTATCACCATCACAAAAATCAGAACTTAAATCTATTTGAGGCAACTACATTTTGTCGGCTTGAAAGCCTTGTAGTACTTTTGGACCAATACATGATCGAACCAAATACCTAATTTATTTCATAGCCATTATAGACTATATTATCCATTAACGATGCATATCGTTTTTATTTTTTTTATTGAACACTTTTCACGCGATAACAAGTCACTCTGATGTAATAACATCTGCCCCGCTTTTATCAACTTGCGGTGCGATACTGTAAAATCAAACTCACCACTTCATGTTCACTGCTTGACGATGTAAGTGATTCATTCAGTGTGCGCCTCTGCGGTAACTGAATGTTAAATTTATCCTTCAATATATTGATAACCTGTTGTTCAGAATTGGGGTCTATTTCTTTGCCTGAAAAAATACATATTCGCTGAAGGATAAAGTCTTTGTTCATAATACCTTTAATTTCCGTGTTGTTGATGCAATGTTGTATTGATAACGTCCTATTTATTCAGCATAGCGACAAGTCTATTTTTTTGCAATAAACCTTATTAATTGTGTAAAAAAGCTAAGCATTGCGCGTTAGTACCACGAAAAACCACCCTTTCGGCCTTTAATCCTAATTGATATTGATACATAGGATCATAATATTCACTGAGCAACGGTCTTAACCAATCAAGATGATACTGTGATTGACCATTTTGCTGCTGAGTTAAGGCGGTACTCTGTTTTTCCTTTAACTGGCCATAACGCTCTGTACCAAGGCGCTTTCGTACTTTGTATAAGCCTTGCTGCAAATACTGACTAAAGGCGATAAAGCCTTGTTCAACGCCGTATTTAGCTTGGTATTGGGCTGTCATTTGAATGATGTATTCTTGATATATATGCTCAAGTCGATAATCTAAACTTTCTTCAATCACAACAATTGGTGCTAATGCCATAGCTTGTCGTAAACTGTCCGGTAAATGCACGCTGCCAATTATTCTGCCTTCATCTTCTAAGATCAAGGTTTGCTCCAAAGAATAGTTACCCGTGATGTACTGTTCAGCCAGTTTATTTTCAAAATTTATTTGACTTGATTGCGCTGTAACGAAGCCACCAAAGCTCGAACCTCGGTGACCCGCGGCTGCTTCTAAATCTAAGCTATTTGCACAATGTGCCAGAAAAGGCGTTTTGCCACTACCGGTATTACCGGCTAAAATCATTAACGGATGTAAGGCTATCTGCTCAAGTTCATTCAGTAAAAATTGACGAAGTGCTTTATATCCGCCAATAAGCAACGGATAGTGAACACCTGACTCTTTTAACCAACGCTGCACCGTTTGTGAACGTAAACCGCCGCGAAAACAATATAAATACCCCTGTGGATTTTCCCGAACAAAGTCTTGCCATTGTGCCAATCGCTTTGCTTTATTCGGTCCTGAAACCAGCGAATTACCTAAGGTGATAGCGGCATCTTGGCCATTGTTTTTATAACATAGACCCACGGCTGCTCGTTCATCATTATTCATTAGAGGGTGATTAATAGCATTATTAAAAGCCCCTTTTTCAAATTCAATGGCTGCGCGAACATCCATTAAAGGGGTTTTATCCCTAATAATAGCGCGAAAGTCGGTGCTGTTGGCTCGCTCTATTGTTGAGCTATTTTTGCTACTTATGGTCATTACAACAAACTCACTGTTGGCGAAGTTGTCGCCACGAGTTCACCAATAGGTTGCAGATTAAGACCATTATCTTTACATAGAGCTTCAAAAGCGTCTTTACCTTTTGGCGTTACTGCCACAAGTAAACCACCACTGGTTTGAGGATCACACAAAATTGCTTTTTGTTTAGGGGTTAATGGCCCAACGTGCTCACCGTAACTGTCAAAATTTCGTTCACAGCCTCCAGGTATACAGCCTTGGTCTATGTAATCATTAACGAAATCAAGACACGGCACTTTCTGAAAGTCGATAACTGCAGCAACATCACTGCCTTGACACATCTCCAAAAGGTGTCCTAACAGTGCAAAGCCAGTCACATCGGTCATAGCAGTAACACCATCAAGGGCTGCAAACTTTTGTCCTATAGCATTTAAAGTTTTCATTACGAGCGGCGCTATTTGCACATGCTCAGGTAATAATTTTTGTTGTTTTTCAGCGGTAGTTAAAATGCCAATACCTAACGGCTTAGTTAAATACAACAGATCGCCAACCCCGGCAGTATTATTTCGCTTAATGTGTGCATTATTGATCAGGCCAGTAACCGCTAAACCAAAAATAGGCTCTGGCGCGTCAATAGAATGGCCCCCCGCTAACGGAATTCCCGCTTCAGCACAAATAGCTCTAGCACCATCAAGTACTTGTTGAGCAACTTCTGGCGCTAAAAGATTTACTGGCCAACCTAAAATGGCTATTGCCATCAGTGGTTTTCCGCCCATAGCATAAATATCGCTGATGGCATTACAAGCGGCAATCTTGCCAAAATCAGTAGGGTCATCAACAATAGGCATGAAAAAATCAGTGGTTGAAATAACACCTTGATCATTACCAATATCGAAAACAGCCGCATCATCCTTGGTGCTATTACCCACTAAAAGTGCTTTATTATCAGGTAGAGATAGTGATGATTTCAGCATTACATCAAGTACCGATGGCGAAATTTTACAGCCACATCCTGCGCCGTGTGAGTATTGGGTCAAGCGAATTGGTGTCATAGGGATTCAAATAAAGAGTAAGTAACTGGATAATTTACAGTAATATTGCCCCTGTTACACCTGTGGATTAAAATATAATTGTTGATGCTAAGGTAAAACCTCAAAATAACAACACCAACTATCGGATATATAAACGCCTAGAACCACCTAATAAGGACCAGTCTATCAAGGGTATATATAGTCTAATGGTTTAAATGAACAATTCAATTATTGGCTCGCAACGTCTCATGATATATTGTGGTGAGGATTTATTTAACTATGCGAAAAATAATAAATGGCAACTTATACTCAATTAAATCACCAAGAAATCCAATCATTAGCAGATAACTATCAACTCACTGTGACTGAATTTGAACCTTTGGATGGTGGTAACGGTAATTCTAGTTATTTAATGAAGACCCAAGAAAATACTTATGTACTCACAGTTTGTGACGATAAGGCTTTTGACGAAGTATTCATAATGGGACAATTATTACTGTTATTGGAAGAACACCATGTTCCTTGTACACGTTTAATCACAACAGTAAATAATGACATTCTAACAACCCATGATAACAAGCCCGTAATGCTTAAAGGCTATATTGCAGGCCAAGTTGTTGATAATTTAAATGAAACAATGTTATCTCAACTTGGCATTCAAGCCGCCAAATTGAATCAAATATCAGCACCTTATTATTTACCGACTAATCACCCCTATGGACGCCAACTTTTCGCCAAAGTGATTGGCCTCAATATTGATGAAAAATATGAACAATGGTTAGCAAAAGAAATAACTCACCTAGAAAATAATTTATCTAACCGTTTACCTCGGGGTTTGATCCATGGTGATTTGTTTAATGACAACTTATTATTTGAACGTGTTGATTTTAAAGCGATTATCGACTTTGAAGAAGCATGTAATTATTACAGTGTATTCGAATTAGGCATGGCCATTGTCGGCTCTTGTTTAGATGGCACCAGCATTAACTTTAATAAAGCAGGTGCGTTAGTTAATGGCTACCAACAAGTTCGGCCATTAGAGCCTATAGAAAAGGATAGCTTACAAATGTTTGTTCGATACGCGGCAACAGCGACGTCCTATTGGCGATTTAATAAGTACAACATTGAAATACCAAGCGCAGATAAAGCAAACCACCATTGGCAAATGGTGCAGATTGCAGAGCAAGTCGGTGGCATTGCAAAAGCCAAATTTTTGCAGGCCATATTTAACTAAAATTTGTCTTTCAAACATCTAACCTATCTCAGTAATATGACCACAAATATTGCTTAGATAATTTATGGCAAAAAAATGATACTCATTGTAACGGCGCGCACGAAGGAACCCTGTGTGTTATTTTTTAGTCGACTACTTTATTAGGCAAAACCTAGCATGATAACAAAACTTGATAATTCGAATGAAGCAGTGGCAGAGCAGATTTTTACTGTTTTTCAAAACTCTTATAAAATTGAAGCTCAACTGATAGGGACTGCTAACTTCCCGCCACTATTGCGAAGTGCTAAAAATATAGAAAACTCAAAAACACAATTTTATGGTTTTACTGAAAATAAATGTCTCGCTGCAATTATTGAGCTTGTTATAGAAGATAAAAACTTAGAAATTAATAGCTTAACTGTCGACCCAAATTATTTTAGGAAAGGTATCGCAAATAAATTAATAAGCTATGTTTTAGATCTAAATGATTTTTCAACAGCTATTGTCGAAACCGCGGTGGTAAATATACCCGCAATAAATTTATACAAGAAACATGGCTTTGTTGAATTTAAAAGATGGACTCCATCTCATGGTATTGAAAAACTAGCAATGTCGGTTAAGTGTGGCATTTAACAAGTACTTCAAACTGAAAAAATAAAGTTGGCTGTTGTCACTCTAATAATGTGGCTCTATTAGCGTTAATTGTTGATCTATCAATTCAGCCGTCAAACACCCTGCTATTGTTAATTGACAACATGACCTGAACTAAAAAGTATGGTCTAATTCAGGGTTAAAAGACTATATTGAGCGAGATATAGTCATTCACACCTTTTAATTTCCGTTATAAGCTCAAAGTTGCCGTTGAACTTCCATCACTTGATGTTAACTTTGAGTCTAAAACTGCCGTTTTTAGTTAAAAAACCACATCTATTTACAACTGAAATTATGCCTAACATTTTTGCATGGCGTTAAGTCTCAAATCCCCAAAGCAGACATTGGAATCATTCAAGTTTCAAATGAATTTAGAGTATTAAGCCTAAGGCGCTTCCGCCCCCACAGCGCCATAAAAACTAATATTCACAATTTAATATTTACAACATCAAACAATAAATACTAACTTGTACTACAACTAAAGGGAGGTGATTGTTTTATTGCATAGCTTATAAAACAAGCTATAAAAGTGAATTTTTATTGAAAAGCTGTTTGTTAATACAGCTTAAAGCAAATACAACTACTCACATGTAATCATAAATAGTCACAAATAGTCATTTTTTGTATATTTTAATGTTTTTTTAGATTATAATGTTAATTAAGTAATTAAATTCATTGAAATAATAACAATCCAAAGGCATCCTATGAAGGCTATTAAAAACTACGGAACAGGTCCTAGCCCTATGTTGGAAAAACAACGTCAACAGTTAATTATTGATATCTTAGAAGAAGAACATTTCGCGAGTGTGCGTACTTTTTGTACTAAGCTGAATTCATCTGAGGCTACTATTCGCCGCGATTTAAACAAAATGTCTAAACTCGGATTACTTAAAAAAATTCGAGGTGGTGCAGAAGTTAATGATAAGGCAGCGACAAAATCTGTAAGAGCTCAAATAAGCAGTTCTTTCTTTTTAGTTGATAAAGAGATAAATTTTGATAAGAAACAGCTTATCGCTAAAAAAGCCGTTGAACTCTGTGAAGAGAATGAATCCATTATTATTAATGGTGGTAGTTCTACTTACATGATGGGTGAATATTTAATGGATAGACAATTAAATATTTTAACCAATTCTATCGTACTTGCTCAATCTCTTTGGGAAACCAGTAATAATCAAGTAACGCTACCTGGAGGTGAAATATATCGTTCTCAAGGTATTATATTAAGTGCTTTCGACAATGACAGCATTCCAAATTATCACTGTACTAAAATGTTTATGGGTTGCCCAGGCATCAGTAAAATTGGTGTCATGGAGTCAGATACTTTATTGGTAAGAGCTGAGCACAAGCTACATAAACAAGCAGAAAAACTTATCATCATGGCAGATAGCTCAAAGTTAGGAGTTGCCAGTAATTTTCTATTTGTCCCTTTATCTGAAGTAGATATACTTATTACTGACGTTGATGCAGATCCTAAATTAGTACAGGAGTTTGAAGCACAAGGTATTGAAGTGATTATCGCTGATTAATGCAAAACTTTGTCTTTTCCAACAAAAAGAAATTCTAAAATACACCTAATGATCATCTAGATACCATCAAGATTTGGTTTATTTTATGCTATAAGCCATTTACTTACTATATTGGGGGAGTGTTAAGCTGATAATGATGAGCCGCTATCAATTAATAAAACTAGTTCATACAATGTTTTAGGCGCAAGTTTTGGAGCGCTTCTCACTGAGATCCAAGCACCCAACTTAAACTTTTCCTCAGGGGGTAGGCAATAATACCGCGAGGGTTAAAGCGATCCAATTAACGAATTTTTATTTAAATCATTAATACATCTTGCTCCAGTTAGCGTCATTGCCACGCGCATTTCCTTTTCATACAAATCAAGTAGGTTTTCAACGCCTTGCTGTCCTTGTGCGGCTAACGCATAGATATATGAACGCCCCAACATAGCGCAATCAGCACCCAACGCAAGCATACGTACAACATCAAGTCCTGAACGAATACCTGAATCGACAAAGATTTTCAGGTCACTTTTCACTGCGTCTGCAATAACAGGTAAAGCCCTAGCTGAAGACAATACGCCGTCTAACTGACGTCCTCCATGATTAGAGACAACAATACCATCAGCACCAAATTTCATTGCATCCTTGGCATCTTCTACATCGAGAATACCTTTAATTACCATAGGACCATCCCAGAATTCTCTGATCCATTCCAAATCTTTCCAAGAAATAGAAGGGTCAAAGTTATCACCTAGCCAGCCAATATAATCTTCCAAATTAGTTTGCTCGCCTCTATAAGCCGAGACATTACCTAAGTCATGAGGTTTGCCCAATAATCCAACATTAATTGCCCAATGAGGATGAAGCGTAGCCTGTAAAATTCTCTTTGAAGCAGCAAAAGGACCACTCATGCCCGAATGCATGTCGCGATATCGAGCACCCGGAACTGGCATATCAACAGTAAATACGAGTGTTTTAACCCCTGCCGCCTTCGCACGTTCTAAAACGTTTTTCATAAAGCCACGGTCTTTAAGTACATATAGCTGAAACCACATAGGCCGTT
>JBFONS010000015.1:0-122095 GCA_040779355.1 Colwelliaceae bacterium BS250
TGGATATTACGTAAAATCGTCCATGAGATGGGCGAAATTGACGCAATGGAATTCATGATTGATAAGTTAGCACTAACAAAAACTAACAATGATTTTTTCGATTCAATGAGACGTAAGTAACTACACAAAGTCAGTTACTACCGTTCAATAAAAACCCGACTATATGTCGGGTTTTTTAATGGTTATGAAATAGTGATATGGGATCACATCTTTCGCGTAAAATTGCTGAAAAATGTGTATTCCCCCAGCAACTCACTTTAACCGCAGTGGTACTCGTCGTGAAGAACTTCTTACTAAGCAAGACGAACTACAGAAAATGTGGATATTACGTAAAATCGTCCATGAGATGGGCGAAATTGACGCAATGGAATTCATGATTGATAAGTTAGCACTAACAAAAACTAACAATGATTTTTTCGATTCAATGAGACGTAAGTAACATTACCTAACTCGTTATTAACGAATTGAATATAAACCCGATAATTACATCGGGTTTTTTTATGCCTGCGGTTTAGAGATGTAGATTGTACTTAACCAGCAACTGGCGTTATTGCTAAAAGCAAAAAGTAGCTCAAGAGATAATTGAAGCAGTAAAATTAAATATAAACAAATGGTTGAGCGAATGTGATTATATTGGCTATGCTTAAATTAGAAATCACTAAGGTGTTTAATTGGAGAAAACTATGAATAAAATTGTTTTACTTTGCTTTTTAAGTCTATTTTTAACCGCGTGCGCTTCTTCGAATGGTGATTCATCGTCATCAAGTGCAGCAAAAGCAGCTACTGCTGATGATTGTGCAACATTAGAATATTTGCCAAGACAGCAATGTTTATCGGATAAAATGAATGCCGGTTAATTGGTATTAGTTTGAAGGTAGCGTTTTAACGATATTTGCAAGGTGCGTAGCACCTTTTTTTGTGGAAATATAAGTAATAAATTAAGGTATTTTGGCGCAGCAACCACTGGCACGATAGCTAAAATAACAATAACTATAATGACTTCGATTAGGGTGAAGCCGTTTATATTGTTCATCTAAACAACAGCTTTTTAACAAAGTTTAATGCTCCTGACATTTATAGATAAAAGATACCTTCATTCACATTTATTATACAAGCACAGATAATTTAATCATTTAAATGATTATTACGCCATTATAAGCGATAATCTGTAAATATTAGCAATTGCTATCTATATCTAGTTAATTAAGTTGAGCCAAATTGAATACAGCAGACGGTAAACGTTTAAATAAATACATTAGTGAATCAGGATTTTGTTCACGCCGCGCCGCCGACAAGTTAATAGAACAAGGCAGAGTGACGATTAATGACAAAAAACCTGAGCTTGGCACTAAAGTAATGCCTAGTGATATTGTCAAAGTAGATGACAACCCTATTGGAGCAATGCCAGAAAATAAATCTGACCGGGTGTATATTGCTTACAATAAGCCTATTGGTATTATCTGTACAACAGAGCGTGATGTGCAAGGCAATATCATTGACGCTATTCGCCATAAAGACAGAATTTTTCCTATTGGCCGTTTAGATAAGCCTTCTGAGGGCTTAATATTTTTAACCAGCGATGGCGACATCGTTAATAAAATACTGCGTGCTGAAAACTCACATGACAAAGAATATATCGTCACTGTAGACACTCCTATCAGTGAGCGTTTTGTGACTCGTATGTCTAAGGGCGTACCTATACTTGGGACAGTGACTAAGCCTTGTAAAGTTTCTATGCTGGGTAAATACATGTTTAAAATTGTATTAACGCAAGGCTTAAACAGACAAATTCGCCGTATGTGTGAATACCTTGGCTATGAAGTTACCGCGCTTAAACGTAGTCGTATTATGTCGGTAGAGCTTGGCCAGTTAAAACCAGGTCAGTGGCGTGATTTGAATGAGCAAGAGATGCAAGAAATCAATCTTGCTGTGGCTGATTCGAAAAAAACAGCGCCAATTGATCAAAAGAAAATTAAAACTTACGAAGAAAAATTAAACCCTTGGGCAAAAGTTGAAGCCGCGATTAATGCTAAAGGACCTAGCAGTTATAATGAATCGGATAATGATTCAGATGATAACTCTGATGATGCCTCTGATAGTGCCTCTGACAGTGACCATAAGAAAAAAGGCACGTTAAGTTTAAAACCAAAAGCTGATCCTGAGAGTTAATTTTGCAGTAATACCAAGTTGATTAAATAAAGCTTATAAAATAAAAAAACCGATGCAATGCATCGGTTTTTTATTGTTCGCTTGTTAATGATTAACTATCCATTAAGGACGCGTATACTGCTGTGGTTTTTCAGTATCTAACGTTAAGTAGCGATCACGTAACTTAGTTTGACGTGATTCAAGTGGTACTTCCACACCATTGATGATCACATTAGTCGGTGCCTGCATTACTTCTAATGGGTCACCTGACCAAACAACAACATCTGCAACCATGCCGGCTTTTAAGCTACCGTAATCTTTATCAATACCATAAATTTTAGCTGGCACTGTCGTTAACGACGCTAAGCCGGCTTCATGTGGTAAGCCATTTGCAACAGCATTACCGGCATGTTGTGGTGCGAGTCGAATATTATGAGTATTCATACCAATAGCAACATCAACACCGGCTTGATGTAATCGTGCCGCATTGGTTAACGTCGCGCCATTTTGATCAAAGTTATATGGCAAGTTAGATTCAGGATTTAAAATCACTGCAATACCAGCGGCAGCCAATTCATCAGCTACGCGCCATGCTTCGCTTGCTCCAACCAACGTGATGTTTAAACGTTTAAAGTTTTCATGCATTTTTAATAAACGGCGAATATCACTGGCGCCGTCAATTTCGACTAATAATGGCATTTCACCTTTAACTACCGCAATTAATGCCCGTGTATTGGCGCTACTTAGTGAACCATGCCACTCAGTTTGTGGTGTAAATGTTAGAGGCGCTGCATAAATAGCGTCATTAAATGCGGCTCTTAAATGAATCCACATAGCAGCACCGGTGCCACCTACTGAATCGGCACCTGAGCTTGTTAAGTCAATTGCCATAAAGGCACTTTTTTTAATTAACGGTACCTCATCATCACCTAAGGTAATGATCGCGCCGCGACCTTTAAACATAGAGCCGGTACTACTTAATGCTGAAGCAGCACTAGTAAAACCTTCAATACGAGTAATATTGCGCAGTGTGGTATCTGGGTTAATCGCATTAGTGGCATCAAGTGCGGCTGTTAACTGTGAATCTTTCGCAGTTGCATCAACCGTTCCGGCCCAAGATGGCACTTCAACTAAACCAAGAGAGGTATAGGCGCCAATAAAACCAGGGGTTACTACTTTACCTTTAGCATCAATGATGCGGTAACTTGCATCGGTAGATACTGATTGTGAAATGACTTTAGCAATACGACCATTCTCAATTAATATCGTCGCATCTTCTAACGTACCTTGCGCTGTCATGGTATGAACTTTACCGCCAATGATAGCGATTTTTTCAGCGTGGCTCAGTGCAGAAAAAGCTAAGCTAGAAACTGCTGCCACGATAGGGAATATTAAATGTCTCATTTGTGATCTCCTTCACCGACTTGTCCTAACTCATAATCACTAATCGCCCAAGACTCTGGCTTGTTGCGATCAAACGCTAATCCACCATCAATAAAGACAAGTTCAGCTTGTGCATAAGTTGAAAATGGATCGGCGCTCCACAGCACAACATCGGCATTTTTACCCACTTCTAATGAACCGGTTTTATCGAATATGCCTAATGATTTAGCTGCATTTGCCGATAACCAAGTCCACGCATCGGCTTTAGAAATATTTATACCCGCGCGTTGACCATCTGACAATGCTTTGGCGGCTTCTTGGTTTAAACGTTGAATACCTTGGTCGCTATCAGAGTGCACAATGGCACATGCTTTGGCATTGGCTACCATAGGGATATTTTCACGAATACCGTCATAGGCTTCCATTTTAAAGCCCCACCAGTCTGCCCACATCGCCGAACAAATGTTATTTTCAGCTAAACGGTCAGCAATTTTATACGCTTCAACGGCATGTTGGAATGATGCAATTTGATAATCAAACTCTTTCATCACATCCATCATAGTGCCCATATCATCAGCACGATAACAATGCATATGCACTAAGATTTCACCGGCTAAAACGCCTGCTAGAGTTTCTAAATTCAAATCGCGCTTAGGCGGTTTGGCATCTTTTCCAGCATCGTAATCTTTTTTATATTGATCCCAAGAACGTTGATAATTTTGCGCATCAGCCCAAGCTTGGCGATAACCGGCAACATTACCCATACGGGTCATTGGTCCGCCTTTACTGCCGTAAACACGTTTTGGATTTTCACCACACGCCATTTTTAAGCCATAAGGTGCATCAGGAAATTTCATGTCTTGCATCACACGGTTTGGTAAGTTTTTAACGGTAACGCCGCGGCCACCAATTAAATTACCTGAGCCCGGTAATATTTGCATTGCAGTTACACCACCCGCGAGCGCACGACGAAAACCAGGATCTTGTGGCCAAATTGAATGTTCAGCCCAAACAGCTGCGGTAACAGGTTTAACCATTTCATTACCATCGGCATGAGAACCCGTATCAGGCGTTGCATAAACACCTAAATGACTATGCACATCAATAATACCTGGAGTTACCCATTTACCTTTGCCATCGATAACATTAGCATCATCGCTTGGCGCGACAAGATCACGACCAATAGCTTTAACTTTACCGTTTTCTAATAAAATAGCCGTATTTTCAAATGAACCACCAATACCATCTAAGACATTTACGTTAGTGATTAGGGTTGGGACGCTTGGTAAGGCTTTATAGGTACTAGGGAATGGGTCTTTGTTTATTTCAACAAAAGGGGCTTGCTCAGTTTTGGCTTTATCACCACCACAACCTACTAGGGTCGCTGCGGCAACTAAAGTTAAGCCAGTCAACATGGCTTTATTTAGTGTTTTCATAGTTTAAGTGTTCACTTATTATTATTTACAATCTTAACCATGCTATCAGCCTACAAAGTTAAAGTCATGGTTACTCATCGTAAAATATACGTTAATGGGCTAATCCATAAGTCCATTTCTGAGAGCTCTCATATTATAAATATTTGGATAACAATAAGTACGCCAATTTACGATAATGCTCTTAATGTTAAATAATGTATAATGCCTGCAAACACATATCGAATAAACAATATGAAATACAAAGACCTTAGAGATTTTATTGAGCAATTAGAAAAAATTGGTCAACTAAAGCGTATCACCAAACCAATATCGACTGATTTAGAAATGACCGAAATTAGTGATCGTACGCTGCGAGCTGAAGGTCCTGCATTGTTATTCGAAAATCCTATTGGCTACGATATGCCAGTATTAACCAATTTATTTGGCACAGCTCATCGAGTTGCTTTAGCAATGGGCCAAAAAGATGTCACCGCTCTGCGTGATGTTGGTAAGTTACTGGCAATGTTAAAAGAGCCTGAGCCACCAACAGGTTTCAAAGATGCTTTAGATAAATTACCTATTTATAAGCAAGTATTAAATATGCCTACCAAGCGTTTAAAAAAAGCGCCTTGTCAGGAAATCGTATTGAGTGGCGACGATGTCGACTTAACTAAATTACCTATCCAAACATGTTGGCCTGGTGATGTTGCACCTCTTATTACTTGGGGTTTAACGATTACTAAAGGCCCAGAAAAAGAACGTCAAAATTTAGGTATTTATCGCCAGCAATTACTCAGTAAAAATAAAGTTATCATGCGCTGGTTATCACATCGTGGTGGCGCGTTAGATTTTCAAGAATTTAAGAAAAAGCACCCGGGTGAAAACTATCCGGTGTCAGTTGCATTAGGTGCAGATCCGGCCACTATATTAGGCGCAGTAACGCCAGTGCCAGACAGCTTATCTGAGTATGCCTTTGCCGGTTTATTACGTGGTAGTAAAACAGAAGTCGTTAAAAGTATTAGCAACGATTTAGAAGTACCCGCGTCGGCCGAAATTATTTTAGAAGGGTATTTAGCACCAGATGAAATGGCGCCAGAAGGTCCTTATGGGGATCATACCGGTTACTATAATGAAGTAGATGAGTTTCCGGTATTTACCGTAACCCATATTACTATGCGTAAAGACCCTATTTATCACAGTACTTATACCGGCCGTCCACCCGATGAACCTGCTATACTAGGTGTGGCGTTAAACGAAGTTTTTGTGCCTATTCTGCAAAAACAATTTCCTGAAATTGTCGACTTTTACTTACCGCCTGAAGGGTGTTCGTATCGTATGGCAATTGTGACGATGAAGAAGCAATATCCGGGGCATGCCAAACGAGTAATGATGGGCGTATGGTCTTTTTTACGTCAATTTATGTATACCAAATTCGTGATTGTCTGTGATGACGATATTAATGCACGCGACTGGAAAGATGTTATTTGGGCAATGACCACACGTATGGATCCAGCCAGAGATACACTTTTAGTTGAAAATACACCAATTGATTATTTAGATTTTGCGTCACCAGTTTCAGGCCTTGGCTCAAAAATGGGTATGGACGCTACCAATAAATGGCCAGGGGAAACAACCCGTGAATGGGGTACTCCTATGGTAATGACCGACGAAGTTAAACAACATGTTGATGAAATTTGGGATGAATTAGATATATTATCTAAACCAAATGAAGATCAACAATAACCACTAATTTAATAAATATTTAAGAGATCCAATGAACACCATAAGTTGCCAAGTACAATCTATTCGCCCATTAACAGAGCATGTATATCAAGTACTATTAAAGCCTGAAAAAACGGTGCAATTTGCCGCCGGACAATATTTAAACTTTGTCATGAGCGATGAAGACAAACGCCCTTTCTCTATCGCTAGCAGCCCTGGTGACGAGTGTATTGAATTACAAATTGGCGCATTCGGTGAAGATGGTTGGGCAATGCAAGTCATCGATCACATTAAGGCCAATACTACGGTCTCTATTGAAATACCTGGCGGTAAAGCACAATTGCGCACCGACAGTGTTAGACCTATTGTATTATTAGCGGGTGGTACCGGTTTTTCATACATTAAGTCGATTCTGGGTGACTTAGTAAAACGTAATACTTCACAACCGGTATTAGTGTATTGGGGACTACGTGATCCGAGTGCTTGTTATCAATTAGCCGAAACACAAGCGTTAGTGGATAGCCTAGCTCACGGTAAATTTTTTCCAATTGTTGAAACTCCGACAGATGATTGGCAAGGTCGCGTTGGTAAAGTACACGAACCATTATTACACGATATAATCAGCCTAGAGCCTTACGATATTTATATGGCTGGACGTTTTGATATGGTTGGTTTTTTACGCAATGAATTTGTCCAACAGGGCGCATTAGTCGAGCATATGTATGCCGATGCGTTTGCATTTATTTGATACCATGTCTGATATTTTTTAAACTATTACGAATACTGTCGATTTACCATCCTTGGTAAATCGACATACCTTCATCCCTGAAGACCGTCGATTTTTTTCCATCCTTGGCAAATCGACATACCTTCATCCCTGAAGGTAAAATAGAGCCTAGTTGGCTCTATTTTTATTGATGCTGCTTGCAGCAAAACTATGACTGATGTTTGATGTTCCACAAGTAATCTTAAATGTAATGTTTTAAGTTCATGATAATATAATAAAGTTATCGTTCGCTAGCTATCACGCCTTGATCCTGACAACCTCTTATAACTAATCCTTTATATTTTAACATTTACTATCTATAGTAAATTTTCATAATAAAATTAAAGGGATGGATAATGTTAAAAGGTAAATTTTTATCATTAGCACTATTAGTTATAACAACTTGTAGTAGTCAAGTGTTTGCTACTGTAGTCATGAAGCCAACACCAGTATCGGGCGCTGAGTACGGTAGTATTTTAGCGGGTGATTACGATCCCGCAATTACCAAGCCTGAAGACATATTAGGTTTTGAGGTAGGCCAACAAACAGCAACGCCAGCCCAAATAAATCAACTCGTTAATATGTGGGCAAAAGAAAGTGATAAAGCTAACATTGTTGAGTATGCTCGAACTTATGAAGGTAGAGCGCTACATTATTTAGTCATATCGGCTAAAAAAAATATCGATAACCTTGATCAAATTAAGACCAATATCGAGCAACTAAGCCATCCCGACAAACTCTCAACTAGCCAACTAAATAAACTGATTGATACGACACCAGCAACCGCATGGATGGCTTATAGTATTCATGGTAATGAAAGCTCTGGCGCCGATGGTGCACTGGCGCTTATTTATCATTTAATTGCTTCAAAAAATACCGATATAGACGCGCTATTAAATGATGTTGTGGTGTTAGTCGACCCTATGATGAATCCAGATGGACGCGCTCGTTTTACTAAAAACCTACAAGAAAACCGCGCTACAGCACCAAATTTTGATACCCAATCTATGCTCCATAACGGCGTTTGGCCGTTTGGCCGCACCAATCATTATTTATTTGATTTAAATAGAGATTTCTATTTTGCAGTGAACCCTGAATCTCGGGGCAGAATAAAAGCAATAAACCAATGGTATCCATTATTAATGATTGACGGTCATGAGATGGGCGCATTAGACACTTATTTATTTGGTCCGCCAAGAGAGCCGGTTAATGAACATATTGCCACCAGCATTATAAAGTGGGGCAAGGTATTCGCCGAAGATCAAGCCAGTACTTATGACAAAAAACAATGGCCATATTACACCGGCGAGTGGTTTGAAAACCTTTATCCGGGTTACTCGAATTACTCGGAATATAAAGGCTCAATTCATATTTTATATGAACAGGCCCGCACCGCTGAAGATGGTGTGCGTTTAGAAAATGGTAATATTCGCAGCTATAAAGAGTCTGTCGATCATCAATTTGTGAGTTCAATTGCTAACTTAAAAACTCTACAAAAAAACAGTAAAGCTATTTTCAATGACTTCGTAAAAAGTCGTAAAACTCATATTGCCAGCAGTGGTAAATATGCCAATAAAAGTTTTGTCATTTTACCTACTGACAATGCCAGCCGTTTAAATAAATTACTTGAATTACTTGACTTGCAAGGCATTGAATATTTTACTAATACCAAGGATATTGATGTTGATGATGCCAAAAATCATTTAGGGCAAGTGCAAGATACGGTGATCCCTAAAGGCTCTATTATTATCCCGAATCGTCAATACGATGCGCCACTCATTGCCGCTATTATGGGCTTTGATGCAAAAATAAAAGACGAAGTATTACTCGAAGAACGTCAAAAGACACTCCGTAATGGCAGCTCGGTAATGTATGACAATACTGCTTGGAATGTCTCTATGATGTATGGTTTAGCAGCATTAGAAGTGCCAGAGAATATCACTAAAAATCTTATAACTGCTAACACCATGGTAAAACCTGGCATCAGTAATATGGATAACGCCATCGCCTATATTGTTGATGGCGGTAGTGACTCATCAGTTGCGTTTGCGGCGCGTTTACTCGAACAAAACGTGCAAGTTAGAGTATTAGACAAATTAGGTGAGTTTAATCAATTCAATTTTAATCGTGGTTCAGTGGTGGTCTATAAATATGATAACCCTATGGCCGATGAGCAACTAAGCCAACTTGTACAACAAGCAGCAATTGACAGTAAATCAAAGGTACAAGCGATAAATCAGGGCTTAGGTGAAGATGATTTACCTGACATTGGTGGCCAACATTTTAAGTTATTGAAGAAGCCACAAATCGCTATGATAACTCAAAATGGTATTGACCCTGGCGACTTTGGATCTATGTGGCATTTAATTGATACTGAGCTTGGTATCCGCCATTCTCACTTATATCAAGAACTACTGAGTCGTACTGATCTGCGCCAATATAATGTGTTAGTCGTACCGAGCCGTTGGTACGGCGAACTATCGCAAGGTAACATTGATGTTATCAATGCTTGGGTTAAAAATGGCGGTACTCTTATCGTTAATGGTAATTCAGCCAAGCAATTGGCCGCCGCGAAAGACTTCTCAAATGTTGAATTATTAAAAGATACCTATGAGCAATCATCTGAATATAATATAGCCCTTTATCGTGAGTGGCTCGCTCAGCAAAGTGACATATCAAACGCTAAAGATATCAAAGCCAATATTGTTCCTGAAACAATTTGGTTTCCGTGGGCGGGTAATGAAGAATTAAAGCCTATGGATAAAGATAAGCTCAAGCAGTGGGATACTTGGACGGCTAACTTTATGCCATCGGGAGCCATGATCGCCGCGCGTAGCGATCAAAAGCATTGGTTAACCTTTGGCGTCGAAGAACAACTACCGGTATTAACCAGCAATGCGCCATTATTTATGGTTAAAGATGGCGCTGAAGCAGTCGTTCGTTATGGCGTATTGGTTGATAACAAAAAAGCTAAAGAGAAAATGATTGGTTGGAGTACCATACCAGCAGGTAAAGATTTATACATACGTATGAGTGGTTTGGTATGGCCAGAAGCTGCACAGCGTATAAGTAATGCGGCCTATTTAACTCGTGAAAGCAAAGGTAACGGCCAGATTATCTTTTTTGCTGACAGCCCTAACTTTAGGGGAGCAACTAAAGGTACGGCAAGATTATTATTAAACGCGATAATTTATGGTCCAGGTTTAGGTACCTCGCAAGCAATAAATTTATAGCGCTTACGATTGTCATAGTTAAGCCTTTAATATAAAAAAGGGATCTGCATTTATCAGATCCCTTTTTTAGCATTAATCTTTATACCAATTTGATTAAATAATTTTGATTATTAAATCATTGTTGCTCGAAGTTAAATGTATAATCCCTAGATTGACAACCCTATTTATTCATCCTCTACTTACAGTGGAATTGCTACTTTAGATTTGTTAATGTGGGTCCAATATTAGTCAGAAACATGTTGTTTACTCTTTGAGTTTCATCTCTTTGAAATCCACTTAAGTGAACAAATTAGTCACATTTCATTTTTTAGTCATAATTTCGCTGATTAGGCTGTGCATTAGCAATTATATAAAGCGCTATCATTTGTTTAAAATCTTAATTAATTATTCAAACAACATGTAATACCAAGTTAATTAATCAAATTGGTATAATACCAAAAACAAAGGAATTTATTTTATGCTTATTCACAGTTGCGAGAGCATTTCAGATCAAATTGCAATTACGTTTTCAGATAAACAAACAGCACAATTTAGTTTGTTTTGGTTAAGAGATCACAGTACCGACACAGTAAGTATTAACCCAACTACCCTGCAAAGAGATCTTGCAACTTTTGCTTTACCCGACGCCCCTGAAATCAAACATCAGCACATTGTAAATGACGGTGCTCAATTACAAATTCAGTGGTTAGACGACGGTGTGAACAGTGAATTTGATGCAGATTTTCTTTACCGTATGGCATTTAATTCAACTGAAAAACCAACTTATCAGCTGTGGGATAAAAACATACAAGATAAAACGCCTGAATTTGATTTTAATGTGGTGACTAAATCAGATGCAGATTTTCTGCCGGTGTTAGATGCTATGCAAAAATATGGTTTAGTCACGTTTATTGGTATGCCAACCGATATGCAAGCAACTAAAAAATTGCTTGAACAAATAGGTTATATTCGTGAAACAGTATTTGGCGGTTTATGGGATTTTTCAAATAATGAAGCGCATAGTGACAGTGCTTATACTAGTGTTGGTATAGGCTTACACACCGACGGTACTTATACCATCGACCCACCCGGGTTACAGCTATTACACTGTTTAGCATTTGATGGCGAAGGCGGTTTTAATCAATTTGCCGACGGTTTTAAGATTGCTCAAACCATCAAAGATGAAGACCCTGAAGGCTATAGATTACTTACTCAAATTAAGGTGCCTGCTCACTATATTGAGCCCGGCATTCAACTGCGAGGCGAACATGAAGTGATCAGCGAAGATCGTCACGGTCATTTTGAGCAAATTTGTTTTAACAATTTTGACCGTAGCCCCTTTATGTTAGGTGTTGCAGAACAAAAAGCATTTTATAAAGCTTATGGTAGATTTCATCAGTTAATAAACGATGCACAATTTCAAATTACCTTCCAATTAAGACCTGGCCGTGCGGTATGGTTTGATAATTGGCGTACGCTTCATGCTCGTAGTGCCTTTAGTGGCTTCCGTCATTTAGCCGGTGGTTATACCAACCGAGAAGACTATGTTAGTAAGAAATTAACACTAAAAGCACAAACGCCATGGCAGGAATAATTGTCTTAGGTTGTTGTTTGCAATGAATCGTTAACAATACCTACAGTAGCTGACAAGATTTCGTGCACAAAAAAAACTCCCTATATTACAGCCAAGGCTTACGATATAAGGAGTTTTTGTTTTACTAAGACCATCCGCATGATTCACTGCATAGTAACTACATAGTAATTGCATAAAGTTATTACCGGCGATTATTTTATAGTCTCGTAAGGATTAACGAACCACCATCATAGATGCGCTCTTCGGGTTAGACAGTAAATCAGCAAATACCTGCCAGCGTTTTTCTTCATTATCACCGGCATTAAATTGCACGTAATCTTTAACGATATCTTTGCCTAAATTGTAGTTAATCACATAAGCTCTATAGCGTTCAATAAAGCCAACTCGCTGGCTTGCTTTACCCGATGTTTGTAATGCGTATTTAATTAAAAATTCAGTCGTTTGCTGTTTGTTAAGCTCACCATCCAAATAGCGCTGAGCGGCAACATTACCAGCATAAGATAACTTACCTAGGATTTCTTTCACTTGGTAATAAGCTTCAGCTTTAGTGGCATCTAAACCCGCTAAAGGAAATAACACGTCTTTTTCAAACGCCATGCGATCAACATGATTATAGGCAACATTAATGCCGTAATTAGCACTACCTTCAGCGAGTAAAGAAAGTGGTGAATATAATGGATAAACCGAATATTCAACCCAACCATTGGCATTAACTAAATGCTTTTCCATTAAAGAGTTAAACACATGATGACCGGGATAACCTTCATGGCTAGCCAAATCAATAGCGCGCTCAATTTGAATAGGTAAATCAGTATTTACTTGAATTAAGCTAAAGCTATTACCTTGATACCAGTTATAACCACTCCAAGGTTTATCTTTTACATACTCAATAGTAAATGATTCATTTTCAGGTAACTCAATATACGCTTTGGTGCGCTTACGTGATTCTTCAATTGCGGCGGTAAATACCGTATCGAGTTTTTCCAGAGGAATAATAAACTGCGCTTGAAAAGCATCAAGACGCTCATTTATGTTGCCTTCGCCTACCAGTAAATTATCTAACTCGTTAATTGCTTTAGCAAAATCAGCTTCGGTTAAATTAGGTGATTTGGCATCATAAAGCGCCATTGATTCATCATCAAAACTAAGCACAGTACCGTTAAGTTGTTTAATGAATGCTTCTACCGAGCGTGTTTGTACAACCAGCATATCTTTACGTAGTTGTTCATCAGTGCTCGCCTTAGCCAGCTTAATATCACTTAATAACGTTGCCGCCTGCAACTCTAAATCAGCGAGAGGTAATTTAGTTGCTTCATCACGCCATTCAGCCGGTCCATAATAAGCATCGATATAATAATCTTGATGCTCACCAACTAATAAAGTTAATTTTACATAGCGCTCCGCTAACGTATTTAACTCACTTGCAACCTCTGCTGATGGCATAGATTCAGATTGTGCTTGTTGCTGCGTAGTATTTTTCACAGTTTGTGGTTCTCCACAAGCCAATAATGTAAAACTTAACATTACAGCAATAATTTGTTTAACCTTCATGTTGTTCTCCAGTTTCTACGGGAATGTTGTCATTAGTCACAGGTAATTCAGTAGCGTCACCTGGCTCAGCAACTTTATCATCAAATTGTTCAACAACTAGGCTAGCGTAATACTCTGCTAGCATCTGTATATCATCTTGGTTCAAGCGTTTGACTAAACCATTCATCACCACATCAACTCGCGCTTTCGATTTAAAGTCGCGTAACTGTTGCGCTAAATATTCTTGCTGCTGCCCTGCTAAATTAGGATAAATGTCGATTGCAGATATACCATTGACACCATGACATGGCGCACAAAATAGCACTAGGGTGTTTAAATGTTGTTGTTGCGCTTTTAATTTTTCAGCTGCTTGAGCTTGCTTTAATTGTTGCTCTTCGACGCTAAGCGGTGGTAATTCAAAAGCTTCAGCTTCATCTGGCTTAGGCTGTGCTTTTAATTTTTCAGCCGCTTGATCTTGCTTTAATTGTTGCTCTTCGATGCTAAGCGGTGGTAATTCAAAAGCTTCAGCTTCATCTGGCTTAGGCTGTGCTTTTAATTTTTCAGCAGCTTGATCTTGCTTTAATTGTTGCTCTTCGACACTAAGCGGTGGTAATTCAAAAGCTTCGGCTTCATCTGGCTTAGGTTGTGCTTTTAATTTTTCAGCAGCTTGATCTTGCTTTAATTGTTGCTCTTCGACACTAAGCGGTGGTAATTCAAAAGCTTCGGCTTCATCTGGCTTAGGTTGTGCTAAAACCTCAACCGCTTGTTCTTGCGCCATAGCATAGTTAACAAATACGGCTGTTAACACGATAAGTAAAGGCATTAATTTATTCATTGGCTGATATCGCTCCTAAATAGCACGCACAAAAAAAGCGCATTACAAATGCGCTTTTTCAAACAAGTTTATATTATTTTAAACTTGCGTAGTATGCAGCAATATTTGCAACATCAGCATCAGATAACGGCATTGCCATACCTGACATTACTGGGTCTTTACGAGTACCAGATTTAAAATCTTTAAGTTGCTTGGCAAGATAAACTTCTTTTTGACCAGCAAGATTTGGGTACATTGGAACAGCTGAAACACCGTTGGCACCGTGACAGGCTGCACACATAGCTGTTTTAGCTTTACCGGCTTCAATGTCGGCAGCAAATGCTGATGATGACATAACTACTGTAGCTGCTAGAGCTAGAGCTAATTTTTTCATAGTGACTACTCTTCTTATGATTGTAAACTAACCTGATTATATGAAAATTTTGTCACACTGTCTGCGCTTTTTTTAGCTAATATTGCATTTATTATCGAATAATAACCATAAACACCATCCATTTAGACTAATTACTGATTTTTCAGCACATTTTGGTTTATTATAAAGTTAAGTACGTTAATGAAGGTTTAACCGTGAAATTTACTAATACCTATATTCAGCTCGGCCAAGCATTTTATCAAAACATAGCGCCTACGCCTGTTAAAAAACCAGAATTACAGTTATTTAATAGCAGCTTAGCATTACGTTTAGGGTTAGATAATGAATTACTAAGCAACAAGCATTTACTGGCGCAATATTTTTCCGGTAATGAATTACCACCGGGCGCAGAGCCTATTGCCCTAGCCTATGCAGGTCACCAGTTTGGCCAATTTAATCCGCACTTAGGCGATGGCCGAGCCCACTTACTTGGCGAACTCCTCGATGATCAAAATATTCGCTATGATATTCAGTTAAAAGGCTCCGGACCAACACACTTTTCTAGACAAGGTGACGGACGCTGCGCCCTAGGCCCAGCCATTCGTGAATTTATCATGAGTGAGGCCATGCACGCACTTGGTGTACCAACGTCTAGATGTTTAGCTGTAGTAACCACTGGCGAACAGGTCGCACGAAATTCTTACCAACCCGGCGCTGTGGTAACCCGAGTTGCCACAAGCCACATTCGAGTAGGCACGTTTCAATTTTTTGCTGCGCGCTCAGACCTTGAGTCACTCGCCGCGTTAACCGATTACGCGATAACTAGGCACTTTGGCGACATTAACTTAACCGATGATGACAAAGTGGTAAAATTTCTCGAACACGTTATTGATAAACAAATAGCACTAGTAGTGAGCTGGCTGCGAGTAGGCTTTATTCATGGCGTAATGAATACTGACAATACTGCAATTTCTGGAGAAACTATCGACTTTGGCCCATGTGCGATGATGGGTACTTACCATAAAGATACGGTATTTAGTTCAATCGATCGCAATGGCCGTTATGCCTATGGCAATCAAGCAAAAATAGCACAATGGAACATGGCAAGACTCGCGGAAGCGTTATTGCCACTTATCGATAGTGAGCAAGATAAAGCAGTCGCTCTTGTTGAGCCCCTCATTCATCAATTTTCAGAAAAATTTGAGCAAGCCTACTTTGCTATGTATGCAAATAAGTTAGGTATAGAACATTATAACGATAGCGATACAGAGTTAATCGTTGAGTTGTTAGATATCATGCAAACTAAGCAACTCGACTATACGCAAACCTTCAATCAGTTAACCGATTCTCTGACGCAAGCAGATATAAAGAACAGCATGGCAACGAGTCTTGGCGACTGGTATCAAACTTGGTTAAGTCGCTTGCAATCGCTTAACAGTGACATGACTCAGATCCAAAGTTTAATGCGTCACTCTAACCCAGTGGTGATACCGCGCAATCATCACATTGAAAATGTTTTGCAACAGTGTGAGCAAAGTGGTGACTTTAGTAGCGCAGAAAAGATCATAAAAGTGCTCGCTTCACCTTATGCGGTCATTGCCGAAACAGCTAATTATCAAGATGCTGCTACTGACGGTGATAACTCTTACCAAACTTTTTGCGGTACTTAACTAAACGCTACTTTGACAACAATTCATAACCATGGACAACTGATGCAACAAATAAATAAAGTGGATTTAGAAAATAACAATTTACTGTTAATCACTTTTAAACAAATGTGGGATCAAGATGATATTAGCGATTTATCAGAGCTAATATTTTCACAATTTGATGGCGCTCGTATCATCGAAGCAGTTACCGGCGCAGATCGTCAGTACTATCGCTTTAATTACCACAATGAATATTTAATCTTACATTTTGAAAGCTACAGCAACGCCTGTTGGCTTGAGCCTGAAGATCAACAATCTAGTGAAAAAATTGCTGATATTGGACGATACTTACAACATAACATCATATAATTATTCAATAATAGGAAACCTTCATGGGTCCACTAAAAGGCATTAAAGTGCTTGATTTAAGCCGCATTTTAGCGGGTCCTTGGGCAACCCAAGTGTTAGCAGATTTTGGTGCTGAGGTGTGGAAAATTGAACGCCCAAATACAGGCGATGATACCCGTACATGGGGACCACCTTTTGTTCACAATAGCCAAGATGAGAACACTAGCGATGCGGCTTACTATTTAGCAGCAAATCGTGGTAAACATTCCATTACTGTAGATATTACTACAGCTGCAGGCCAGCAATTAATTCATGATTTAGCTCGAAAAGCCGATATTGTGGTCGAAAATTACAAGTTAGATGGCTTAAAAAAATATGGCCTAGACTATCAAAGTATGAAAGCCATTAATCCAAGTATTATTTATTGTTCAATAACTGGTTTTGGGCAAACTGGACCAGATGCTAAGCGTGCTGGTTATGATGCAATGATCCAAGGTATGGGCGGCTTGATGAGTTTAACAGGCGTGCAAGAAGGACAACCAGGCGCAGGACCACAAAAAGTAGGTGTAGCCGTCGTAGATCTTATGACAGGAATGTATGCCGTGAGTGCAATACTTGCAGCGCTTTATCATAAAACTCAGACCGAAGAAGGCCAACACATAGACTTAGCACTACTAGATACCCAAGTGGCATCGCTTGCTAACCAAGGTATGAATTACCTTATTGGTGGACAAGTACCACAAGCGCAAGGTACAGCTCACCCAAACATTGTGCCATATCAAGCGTTTGCGGCTCAAGATGGGCATATAATGTTAGCAGTAGGTAATGACAGGCAATTTGGCCGTTGTGTCGCTGTGCTTGGTTTAGC
Organism: Colwelliaceae bacterium BS250; assembly: GCA_040779355.1. Taxonomy (GTDB): domain Bacteria; phylum Pseudomonadota; class Gammaproteobacteria; order Enterobacterales; family Alteromonadaceae; genus Thalassotalea_A. The sequence continues at coordinate 17,823 of JBFONS010000015.1, forward strand.
CGATTTAGCAACAGACCCTCGCTTTAGCAGCAATCAACTTAGAGTTCAAAATCGACAACATTTAATACCTAAGCTACAACAAGCATTGCACAACAACACTCTAGATCATTGGTTAGCAGAGCTTAACCAACAGGGCGTACCTTGTGGCCCGATTAATACCTTAGATAGGGTTTATCAAGAGCCGCAGATACAGCATAGAGAAATGATATTTGAATTAGAACACAGGCAAGCGGGTAAGATTAAACAAGTTGCTAATCCAGTAAAATTTTCAGCCACACCTCTGGAATATAGCAAAGCCCCGCCGATTTTAGGTGAAGATACAGATGCCATTTTAAGCTCGCAATTAGACTTAACTAAACAACAGTTAGCAGACTTAAAACAGCAACAGGTTATTTAAAAATAACTCAATGACAAAGTTCGTATTTAGCCACCAATTAGGTAATATATTTTGCCAACATCGGTGTGTATAACTAAGGAGAAAAACGTGAGCACAGCATCAAACTGGGAAGACATTTTATTACTTAACGAGCAACTATCAGAAGACGAACGCATGATCCGTGATATGGCGCGTGATTTTTGTCAGGAACAATTACAACCAGGCATTTTAATGGCGAATCGTCATGAGAAATTTGACGCAAATATCATGCGTCAGTTTGGTGAGCTTGGCTTACTTGGTGCCACCATTGATGGTTACGGTTGTTCAGGTGTATCTTACGTATCATACGGTTTAGTAGCACGTGAAGTTGAACGTGTTGATAGTGGCTACCGCAGTGCAATGAGCGTGCAATCATCATTAGTTATGCACCCAATTTATACATGGGGCAGCGAAGAACAAAAACAAAAATATTTACCAAAGCTTGCTACGGGTGAATGGATTGGCTGTTTCGGTTTAACTGAACCTGATGCTGGCTCTGATCCTGCAGGCATGAAAACCCGTGCGAAGAAAGTCCCTGGCGGTTACCAATTAACCGGCAGTAAAATGTGGATCACTAACTCACCTATTGCCGATGTATTTGTGGTTTGGGCAAAAAGTGCAGCGCACGACAACCAAATTTGTGGCTTTACGTTAGAAAAGGGGATGAAAGGTTTATCTGCACCGAAAATTGAAGGTAAGATGTCGTTAAGAGCGTCGATTACCGGCGAAATAGTAATGGATAACGTATTTGTACCAGAAGAAAACATGTTCCCAGATGTACGCGGTTTAAAGGGGCCATTTAGTTGTTTAAATATGGCTCGTTACGGTATTTCTTGGGGCGCCATGGGCGCGGCAGAAGATTGTTGGCATCGTGCCCGTCAATACGGCTTGGACCGAATTCAATTTGGCAAGCCATTAGCACAAACGCAATTATTCCAAAAGAAATATGCCGATATGCAAACTGAAATTACTCTTGGTTTACAGGCATCATTGCGCGTTGGCCGCTTAATCGATGAAAAACGCTTTGAACCCGCAATGATTTCATTGGTTAAGCGTAATAACTGTGGCAAAGCATTAGATATTGCCCGTGTCGCTCGCGATATGCATGGCGGTAACGGTATCAGTGATGAGTTCCATGTTATTCGTCATATGATCAACCTTGAAACTGTTAATACTTATGAAGGCACACATGACATCCACGCGCTAATACTTGGCCGTTCACAAACAGGGCTACAAGCGTTTTATTAAAAAATAAGAGCCGCTTTTAACCTTATAAAAAAACCTATTAATGATAACAATTAATAGGTTTTGTTTATTCTATCTAACCAATAATTAGGTGTGCTTAACGAGTCTATTATTTTCTCGCAACAAAATGTACAGTACTTATCGAGCGTTCTAAAAATGCGCCTTCGCAATAGCCAAAATAATATAGCCATAATCGTTTAAATTGCTCGTCATAACCAAACGGCTTTAATTCATTAAACGACTGCAAAAATCGAATACGCCAATCAGCTAACGTTTTTGCATAATCTAAGCCGATATCATGCAACTCTTCTAAAACACAATCACTGTTCTGTTTTAACCTATCGTTCATTAAACTGATTGATGGTAAAAAACCGCCTGGAAATATGTAGCGTTGGATGAAATCGACATTATTCAAATAATGCTCAAAACGTTGATCGGCAATGGTAATGGCCTGAATTAATAATCTGCCACCAGGTTTTAATCTATCGTTACACTGCTTAAAAAAGCTTGGCATGTAGTCGTAACCAACCGCTTCAATCATCTCAATGGATACTACTTTATCGAATTGGCCGGTAAGGTTACGGTAGTCTTCTTTAAGTAACGTTATGTGCTGTTGTAAACCAGCCTCTGCAACTTTTTGCTCGGCATAAGCAAATTGCTCATCCGAAATTGTGGTAGTAGTCACTTTACAACCATAATGGCTGGCTGCATAAATGGCTAATCCCCCCCAACCCGTACCAATTTCTAGTAGATGATCATCTTTACTCAGCTGCAAACGCTGACAAATCATCTCTAATTTGTATAATTGTGCTTCTTCAAGTCCTGCATCAGCATTCGGGTAAATAGCTGATGAATACATCATTTGTTTATCTAAAAATCGAGTATATAACTCATTACCTAAATCGTAGTGAGCAAGGATGTTTTTCTTTGAACCTGATTTGCTGTTGTGATTGCGACGGTGAAATAAAGTATTTTTAAATTTTGTTAGCCAAGCCATTTTTTGCTCGAGCTTGTCTGTTAGTTTTTGCGCTCTAGCAAAAATACGAATCACCTTAGTTAAATCAGTAGAGCTCCACTTGTTGGCAATAAATGCTTCTGCAGCACCGATACTTCCGCCTTTGACAAAATCTATATAGGTGCCAGGATCATGGATAGTAATTTGACCGCTCAAATGACTCTTTAAATCGTTGCTATCATTTACCTTACCAAAGCTATAACTCTGATCACCTTCGATGACTTCAATAAAACCATCTTCAATACGCGCTAAAACGGCGAACACCAGCTTACGACAGCGTTTATTAAACCAACTCAGTTTTATCTGCTCTTGCTCAGTAATGTATTCCAAAATCAACTCCATTTTTTATACAGCAACATAAATATATCGCTCAGAGTCCGCATTTATTAACACTCAACAGACTCTAATTAATTAGTTGTGATATTAATCACTTTTTTTATCAGTGCCGCTTTTATATGAAATAAACGGTACACGTTTTATAAATAATCTCATCGCTTGGTAGTAAATTCCCAACACAATTTTAAAGGTCATCATAGGCAACGTTGCCCACACTCTAAATAAAGATTTTTTGGTAAATGGTTGCTTAGTCATCGCTAATGTTGCATCAAATAACTTAGTGTCATCAAGATCATTGTTGCTATGGTTTTCAATATTCACCAATAAGTTATTTTTAGCCTGCAAAGGCGCTTTAACTTTCCAGTGGTAGCTCATATCTAAATCCATAAATGGCGATACATGAAACTCTTTATCTGATATCTGCGGCTTCTGTAAATCGACTAAATAATAATGCCTTTGATTCCAAGGCGTATTACTTACTTCAGCTAACATATAGCGACACACTTCATTTTCAGCGCTGCCAGCAATTTTTCCATCGGCATCATCTTGATAACAAAAATAAAAGTTTGCCGGACTAAAGTACAAACCGAAACAACGAGCCTGAACCAGCATTGCAATACGACCTGATTGCCAGTTACCACCCAAATCTGATACTTTATTTTCTATACGTTGGCGTAAACTTCCGGGTTCACTTTTTACATAATCTTTTTCAACAAATCTAATAGGATTAAACCACTTTGAGCCAAAGAGTCCACAATTTAACTTACCGCTTAATACCTCTTCAACATCAACACACAGCATGAAAAGAGAATAATTAAAATGGTGAGATTTAGGCGCAAATCGTCGATGACGAACTTGGCCTTTATATATTCGACTTAACAATGATGATTCAGTCATTTATCCACCCATAAGCAATAACCTGCTATAAATAACAGTCAAATCTAGCCCCTACATCAACGGCGCTTCTAACACCGTCTTCATGAAAACCGTTATACCAGTATGCACCGGCAAAATGAGTATTGTTTTTACCACAAATCAGTTGACGGTGTTGTTGTGCCTGCAATGTTTGTAAATTAAACACCGGATGATGATAAGTAAATTTACGTAATACTTTGTCAGGTGCAATATCTTCACTTTGATTCAAGGTAACGCAAAAAGTATGTTCGCTTTGTAAGCCCTGCAAAATATTCATATTGTAAGTAACACTAGCCGGTTTACTTCGGTTTGCACTTAACTGATAATTCCAACTTGCCCATGCCTTACGCCTTTTCGGTAATAAATTTAAATCGGTATGTAGCACGACTTCATTTTCACTATAGGCAATGCCACCCAGTATTTGTTGTTCATCAGTCGTTGCATCATGGAGTAATGCTAAGGTTTGATCTGAATGGCAAGCAAACACCACTTCATCAAATGTTTGTAATGACCCATCTTTAAAGTGCAGTTGCACTGCATCATTATCTCTAGTGACCTGACTAATATGACTATTTAAATATATTCGTTGATGGAACGCTTGCGTTAATGGCGAGATATAAGATCTTGAACCATTGGGGATAACAAACCATTGTGGTCGGTCGGCAATATTGAGTAAGCCGTGGTTATGGAAAAACTGCACAAAAAATTTAAATTGAAACTCTTGCATTTGATCTAACGAACTCGACCAAATAGCGGCCCCCATCGGCAATATATAATGTTCAGCAAAATATTGATCAAAATTATTAGCCTGTAAAAAATCACCTAAGGTTAGTTTTACATCATAATCATCTTGTTCATAAGCGAGTTTACATGCCTTATTAAAACGGACTATTTGAGCGATTAACGACCAAAATTTAGGACGGAATATATTGCGTCGCTGGGCAAATAAAGTATCAATATTATGACCATTATATTCTAGTCCGGTTTGACAATTATGCACTGAAAAACTCATTTCGGTAGCTTGCTTAGCAATACCAATATTGTCTAATAACTTCAAAAAATTAGGGTAAGTTGCTTCATTAAATACGATAAAACCGGTATCGATAACATGGTTTTCACCGGCATATTCAACATCAACAGTTGCAGTATGACCGCCAATATAATCATTTTTTTCAAATACACTCACGTGATGTTTTTGTGATAATAAATAAGCGCTAGTGAGGCCTGAAATTCCGGAGCCAATAACGGCAATTTTTTTCATTAATTCGATCCTCTATTAACGATTTTAAGCCAAAGTGACTTGGGGAGTAATGCGATTATTTTCATTAATAAGATGAATCGCTTGGGAAACTGTAAATACCACTTTTTAGCTGCAACGCCTTTATAAATTCGTTGTGCAGCTTCATCACTAGAGATGATAAATGGCATGGCAAAGGTATTTTTATCGGTTAGTGGCGTAGCTATAAAGCCAGGATGTACAAGAGTTACACCGATATTATGACTCGCTAAATCGATACGCAAACTATCAGCTAGATAATCTAACCCAGCCTTAGATGCGCCATAAGCTTCTGATCTAGGTAATGCTAGTATTGTCACGCTAGAGCTTACTAACACCACCTGCCCACCAGAATTGAGTTTGGGTAATAGTATTTGTAGTAAATGGCCAATGGCAATTAAATTTGTATTGATAATGCGAGCAAATAAATCACCGTCAAAATTTTTGGCATCATCTATATACTCACAATCGCCAGCATTAAGAATTAAAATATCTAATTCATCAATTGCGTTACCTGCATCAGCAATGGCCTGCTTGTTGGTGATATCAAATGCCAACGCAGTAATGTTGGGCGAATTTTGTTGCAGTTGTTCTAGCTTGAGTTGATTTCGACCACATGCGAATACTTGATTTTGTTGCGCCGCATATATTGCAGCAAGTGACTCACCAATGCCTGATGTTGCACCTGTGATCAATACCTTACTCATTTGCTGGCGCGCTTTTTAACGGCTTTAATTATTCTGCCAACAACCGGTATATGCTCATATAACATCGCGCCTAAATCAACAAAATCTCGATGATAAAAAACTTTTCCTGCTACCGCTTTAAGTTGCGAGCTACCAACGAGACTAACCGCATTACCTGAATTTAATTTAGGGTGGCAAAATTCCATAGTCCAATAAATAGCCGCGCAATTATCGCCTTCAATAACTTCGGTAATAGCAAACTGACAAGAGACAAGGTTAGTATATAAACTCTCAAAATAATCGCTTAAATTTTGAAAGCCATTAACCTCATGGATAGGGTCGATAAACTGAATATTTTCAGCATAGACTTGCTCTAACAGCTCAATATTTTCAGTATTAAGTTGCTGATATATATTGATGAAATTTCGTAACCAAGGGGATAATTGCTTATCTTCTGCAACTTCGATATGCGGTGATAAGTAATTATTATTGTTTTGGTTAGCCACAAGGTGCTCCATGTTTATCCTTAAGTATTTAATTTATAACATTTTATAAAATCATTAAAGTAAGCAATTCAACAAAATTGATATATCGCTATCTTATTATTTTTAGCTATACGTTTTATAAAATTCTAATGCTCTTAAACGCGCAGTTTTATGGTCAACAATTGCAGGCCAATAGCACCTTGAATCACTTTTCTTAATAAAGTCATGGGGAAAGTGAATATGTTTATCGGGTATGTGTTTAAGCTCTGGTAAATATTTACGAATAAAGTCGCCCTTTGGATCAAATCTTTGACTTTGAGTAATAGGGTTAAACACCCGAAAATAAGGCTGAGCATCGCATCCTGTACCTGCAGACCATTGCCAGCCACCATTGTTAGCGGCCAAATCAACATCGATAAGACGTTCACTGAAATATTTTTCGCCAAGACGCCAATCAACTAATAAGTGTTTGGTTAAATAGCTAGCAACCACCATACGTAAACGATTATGCATCCAACCTGTTTGGTTTAATTGTCGCATTGCCGCATCAACCAGCGGATAGCCAGTTTTACCTTGCTGCCAGGCGATAAAATGTTGTTGATTATTAGGCCATGGTAATTGGTCATATTTGTGATTGAAATTTTCACTGCAACATAAACGAGGAAAATGAAATAATAAATGTCGATAAAAGTCACGCCAAATCAACTCATTTAGCCAAGTAAAATTAGGACTATCAGTGCTTATCAATAAATCTGGGAAGCGCTGTATTAACAAACGCATTAAATATCGTACGCTAATAGCGCCAATAGCTAAATAAGGCGATAAACCAGACGTTGCTTTAATTGCAGGCATGTCGCGGTGTTGTTTATAATCACCAATTTTGTCTTGTAAAAAAGTAGGGATAGTTTGCTGCTCAACAGCATCCGCCAACGGCCAATGCTCAGAATTCATGGTTTGGTATTCAGTTTTCAAGTCATTAATTATTTTAGCAACTGCTTGTAAGTCACCGCCAGAAAAATCATCTAGGGTATTACTGCTGTTGCTATAGCGTGGGATGTAATCAAAACTTATTGCTTGTACACGTTTAAGCCAGGCTTTTTTAAATGGTGTGAATACTTTATACATACTGCCAGATAAATTTAAAACCTTACCTTTAGCGACAATGACATCACTTTCAAATAGTTTAATGGCGCATTTCGAATTTATTAAGTCGGTATCACGATTGCGTTCATTAATTTCAACTTCACTGTTAGCGACAACAGTCTGCTTATGCTGTGCTTGCCATTGTTGTATGTAGCTCACCTGCCCGGCAAAATCATCAACATTGATAATGGTTAATTTAATATTGAGTTGTGCTAGTTGTTTGGCAAGTAATTGGACATGACGCAGTAAAAAATCAATTTTTATTTTGCCTTGATTATGCTGACGCCATTGTTTTGGTGTAGCTAAAAAAACAGCCTCGGTTACGCCATGTTTTAGCGCGTAATCCAAAGCGGGGTTATCATGAATACGAATATCATTTCTAAACCAAACTAACACTTCGTGTCGCTCTTAAAGGCTCTCTTAAAAGCTTTATAAGAAATTAGATTAAGCACTGACAGTCCATGTAGGTTAGTAACCATAACGTAATCTCAAATCTGCAGGGTACGGGTCTAAATAACTTTGCTGCTGTATATATGCCTTAGGGTAATGTAATAAGTAGTGCTTAATTAATGTTAGTGGCACAACCAAAGGTACTAGACCCTCTCGATAATCTTCAATTTGTTGGCGCAACTCAGATTTTTCTACTTTACTCAATTGCTTTGAAAAATAACCCTGCATATGTTGCAATGTGTTGGAGTGATTTTTACGACTGGCTTTAATTTTTAACGCAGTCATCAAGCCAAGTATGTATTGTTCAGCCATGGTTTCTACTGCCATGTCTGCTCGAGCAAGCAACTGCCCTAATTGTTTGTATGCAACTAAGTCATGGCTCATTACCGTATATTTATAACGGCTGTGAAATGTTGTTAATTTATGTTGAGTTAAACCTGACTTAACTAGGTCTTGCCAATTACGATACGCAAATACACGAGCAACAAAATTTTCTCGGATAACCTGATCATTCAATCGGCCATTCTCTTCGCAAGGTAGTAACGGATTTGCGGTCATGATCTCACGAGCAAATGTACCGATACCATCCGATGTTGAGCCTTTGCCATCTTCGCTGTAAACCTTAACTCGTTCCATGCCGCAACTTGGACTTTTGGCACAAAAGATGTAGCCACTGAATTTTTCAGAAATTTGAGCAACACGTTTACCGTATTCTTTTAGTGCTTCAGTAACATCACCCGTACCGTCGGGGCGTGAAACCGTGATCAAGTCATCTTTTTTAATTTGTCTTATGGTAGGCCTAGGGACTGGCAAGCCAATTGCGACTTCTGGACAAAATGATCTGTATTGAACATGTTGACCAAGTTCCTTTACACAAAAATGTGATGTTTTAGAGCTCGAATCATAACGAACATTTTGTCCCACTAAACATGCGCTAATACCTATTGTAATTGGTTTTGGCATACTAAATTCCTTAAAAAACTGCCTGAGTAACTAACAATACGTAAAGCTTAAGAAAAAAGTTCACTAAATAAAAAAGCCTGATAAATTATCAGGCTTTGTTGCTTCTATTAATCTGTATAGCTATTACTAAATGTGCCTAATAAATGAGGCTACCAATTGGATTTAACAGTTTGTTTATACCTTGGGTAAAATGCTGCGCGGCATCGGCCACGGTATAACATAAACACCCTTTTTCAGTTGTTGGCTGATGTTCGTGAGTACCGTCTAACATAATGAAATCGCCAGCAACGTACTCGCCCATTTCATCTTTAAAAGTGCCTTCAAGCAGTAAGGTTAATTCAAAGCCTTTATGGGTATGTTGCGGTACTGAACCGCCAGCTTCTATTTGCAGTAAACTGGTGTGCACTTCGCCTTCATCAAGATCCATTCTGGCACGGGTTAGTTTACCGATACTATTCCAACGACCAAGAGGCATATGCTGTATTGCTCTTGGCAATTTGTAACTTTGACCTTTTACATTCATTGTTACTGCAACATTTTCATACTCAGGCTCAATAGTATCAACTGCCGTAATATTACTTATCATCTGCTCAATATCAATATCATCGATTGTTAATAATTGTTGAGCCGCTTGATTTGCTTCAAAGTCATTTTCAACTTGTAGCTCAGTCATCGCACGTACTTCATACTTACATGCACTACACATGTCGTTATGCATTGCTACTGCAGCGGCTAGTGATGCGGGTAAGTCACCAATAACAAATGCATTTAATATCTCACTGTTGGGATGATAGTTAATCATTTTTATTCTCCTAACTGCAGGTTTACTTGCTGCTTTAATTTGGTTAATGCCAATCGCAGTCTAGATTTAACAGTACCTAAGGGTAAGTTTAAATGGTTCGCTAATTGTTCTTGCGACATTTCTTGTAAATAAAAACCTTTAATCACTTGTTGTTGATTTTCAGGAAGCTTATCTAGATAAGATAGAATTTTTTTACTTTCAATATGATCTGCAAATTCATTACTTTCTTCATCGACTTGTTCTAGCATTGGCCAGATGTCATCACTGAAGGTATCTTCTTTTTTCGATTTTATTTTGCGTAACATATCAAAAGTGACATTACGCATAACCGTATATACCCAAGTTGTTGGCGCACCTTTCTCAACATGATACATATGGGCTTTACGCCATACATTAGTCATTGTTTCCTGCACCACTTCATTAGCAATGGCTTGGGTGTTGAATTTACCAGCGGCAATACGCTGGATTTTTGGTGCAAAAAATTTAAACAGCTGAGTAAATGCTTGCTGATCTCTTGTTTCTGCAACCGCGACAAGCCAATGGGCAAGTTGTTGGTGATCTATATTATTCATAACCTTAGTTGTAATATGTTTTTGATTACATATCAATGCCGGTGCTGAATTATTAGTTGCAAAAACAAGCATATAAAATCCAAAATATCTTTATCTAGTACTAGTTACGTAGCCTGAGCATAATAAGATCACATTTTAAAAAATAAATTATAAATAATTTTCTTGGTTAATTATTTGCGACAAAAAGTCGATTGCTTGCTCATAGCTATTTTCATCGATGAATACATTTTTATCATCAAATGGAACCGGTAATAATTCTAACCAGCGAGCACACACCCATTCGGCGCGATCTGTAAATTGATGTTGATAAATTTGAGCGAGTACTTTATTTTTTACAAACAACAAACCCAACTGCTTGGTTAACTCCTCACAATCAATGCTGTGAGATTGTTCTGCCCAGTGCTCTTTAAGGCTGACGTCAGCAAATAACAAGTTATCGGTATTATGCTGAGCGGCTCCAATAGTCACCAAAGCCTTGCAACGAACATCAATGACTAAGATGCCACCATCATCGAGTTCAAAGTTTACAATCTCGACCCAACTGCCCCACTGACTTATGTGTTGTGCACTATCGGCTTGAAAATAACTAATAACAAAACCATTGGTTTGTTCAGCATTTTTTATCATATTTATATAACGTTGTTCGAAAATTCTTAATCGAGTTAAACCTTCAGGCAACAAATAAATGGGTAATGGGAAAATAGGCATATTCATATAAAAGACTCTTTAACTACTGCATACCTAATTATACGTAGCAACTAGAGTATTGGATGACAAAAGTGCTTAACTAACACAAAAAAACGCCTGCACTAAGGCAGGCGTTGAAACCCTTCGAGTATGACTATCGAAGGTACTCAGGACGAACTTCTAATTAGTGATTACAGTATCAATCACATGAATAACACCATTTTTAGCGTAAATGTTAGTGATAATTACTTTAGCACCACCAACCGTTAACATACGTGTATCACTATCAATACCAACGCTAATATCAACACCACCTAGTGTACTTACCATTTTGCCATTAGCAGCATAAGCATCGACACTTGAAATAGCAGCGCCATTTACTACATGCAGGCTTAAGATATCTGTTAATGCTGGGATATCCATTAATAAGCCCTCAACAGTACCGGCTGGCAATTTAGCAAACGCAGCATCTGTAGGTGCAAACACAGTAAACGTTGCGGTATCATCGGCAAATGTATTGGCAAGATTAGCAGCAGATAGTGCAGCTAATAGTGTTGTAAACTCAGGGTTATCCATATCACTTGCGCTAGCAACTACAATCTCAGCAATGGTCATGTCAGTCATATCGCTCATTGAATCTGGTACTATTACCGTATCAACTACATGGATAATGCCGTTATCTGCCATTACATCAGCAGCAGTTACTTTCGCACCATTTACATACAACATTGAATCAACAAAAGATAAAGCCACTTTATTAGTGTTCGCGGTAGCCACTTGGTTATCCATAGATTGCGCTACAGAAATAGCACCATCAGCCATCACTTTACCTGGTACAACATGATATAAAAGAATATTAGATAAGGCATCAACATCCATAAGCAACGCATCTACAGTACCTGCTGGTAATTTAGCAAAAGCAGCATCAGTTGGCGCAAATACAGTGTAATCTTCATCAAGATTAGCCAGTACAATATCTAAGCCTGTGGCTTGTAATGCAGCAACTAAGGTAGTGAAATTACCATTATCAATAGCGACATCAACAATGCTCATTGCTGGCTCTGGAATTTCAACAGCACCAACAATTACAGCATCAATGACATGGATAATGCCGTTTGTTGTGTATATATCCTTCATCACTACATTAGCACCACCAAAGGTAAGCATGTCTGTTTGTGAATTAATTTTCAGTTCAACTTTGGCCATTGAAGCTGTTTCGACCATAGCACCATTCAATGCATAAGCATTTACTGAATTAACTGCAGCACCAGAAACAACATGCTGTAGTAAGATGCTCGTTAAAACATCAGGGTTTGCTAGTAAAGTATTAATTGTTTCTTCGTCAATCATTGCAAAAGCGGCATCAGTAGGAGCAAATACTGTGAATGTTGCTTCCTCGTCTGCTAATACTGCATCTAAGCCTGTTGCTTGTAATGTTGCAACCAAGGTTGTAAAACTACCTGCTGCAATCGCAGTTTCAACAATATTATCTGTAGGTTCTGTCATGTCGGCTGGCGGTAATAACACTGCATCGATAACATGAATAATACCGTTATCTGTCATGATATCTGTAGCGGTTACTGTTACTGTATTGACTAGTAACATGTCGCCATCAAGTGAAAGACCAATAGCATCACCGTTAGCAGTGTTTACGGTAGTACCAACACTTGCGATTGCAGCTGTAGCATCTACTTCACCAGGTAAGACATGGTAGAGGAGAATATCTGATAAGGTATCAGTATCGGCTAGTAAGGCATTGATTGTGTCTTCGCCCAACAATGCAAACGCTGCATCGGTAGGAGCAAAAACAGTATATTTGGCTTCGGTATCAGACAATACTTCATCTAACCCAGTGGCTTGTAGTGCAGCAACCAAAGTGTTGAAGTTGCCGTCAGCTACTGCGGCATCCACTATCGTGGTAGCAGCAGCTGGAGCCGGGGGGGTTAAATCGGCTGTACTAATGTCATTATCACTATCACCGTCACATGCACTAACGGCAAAAAGTAATATCAAAGGTAAAATAATCTTGGTAGGCATTTTCATGTTAACTTCCTCAGTATAATTTTGTCTCCATCATTCTTACGCTGAAGGTTTTAACTGGGATCAATTTATTTTCAACTGAAAACTAATAAACAACAGCATTACCAAATAAGCCATTGAAAATTATATTAATATTAATATAACCGCCAAAAAGTTCTCTCAATCAATAGCGGTTTATAAGCTTGTTGTTAACATAAAATCACCATTTCGCTGCCATTAATTAGAAATGTAATGTTAAAACTATTGCTGTTTTATACTCACCTTAATGCAAGTAAAAGCCTTGCAAATAAAGCTATGGTGAACCTGTTATGGTGAAATACAGTTAGTATTTAATTTAATACAGACTAGGATTAACAAAGATGATAATGTCCTCAAGTCGCCTCAAATATGATCATCAAATATACTTTCATAGGTGCAAAAATCAGATTTTAATGCTGAGCAGATTAGCAAATAAAGGTTATTATGAAATATACAATTATTGTTTTAGGTTTATTATTAACCGGCTGTGTTTCGATAGAAAAAAATAACATGCATGAGAAAAATGTAACGCCTGAATTATCTAAAGGCTTAGTGGATGATGAACATGAAGATGAAGACTATGGTGTTGCCATAGGTAACTGTACAGAGCTTACGAACAGTGCTTACTGTAAAGACCAAGAACGCCAAACTGCTGATGATAAAAAACAACTTGATCAATCATTAAAAAAGCACAGTAAAACCGAAAGCATTGAACAATAACCAATTGAAGCTGCCGCGCCAATAGCTAAGTACTGTTTTATTAACAACATGTGGTTCATCAATTAATCATAAAAATACCATGGATTAAACCACTACCGTTATTATCATTCTGGTGATCGATAAAATCATTATTGTAGGCAGTGGTCTTTTGGTAAGATTAAAGGTTATCTTTTAGCATCAAGCGCTTTTTGTATTTTATCTAATTCTTCAGCACTGTATTCACCATGTGATAACAGTTTAATAATACTCTCTGCGCCAATTTTATCATCACCTTTAAACTCGATAAATTCATGATCTGAAGAGTCTTTCATGATTGTCATTTCTTTATGGAGCACTTGTTTATGCTCCCCATTTTCATCATCTATTTCGATGATAATAAGTTTTTGATCGCCTGAGTCATTTACTGAATTTAGTTTTTGATGATCACCGCCATGATGTTTAACATGCACCTGAGCAGTATCTTTGTGTAATTTACCCATGTTGATGTTTTCTAAGTCACTGATTAGTTTATCTCTAACATCCTCAGGAACATCGGCTAGTGCTTCGGCTAATTTATCTTTATCACCTAAAGCATCTTTAGGAATAGTCACATTGGTAATATCACCATCTACATCAACAAAAATATGTACAGTAGATGAATTGCTATCATCATGTGCTTCAATGATAACTTCTTGAACATGCTTTTCGGTGTCGCTAGCAAGCGCAGGTATAATTGAGGCAGCCCCTAATAGTGACAAAGATAATGCTAAGCTTGTTTTGTTAAATAATTTCATGCTGTATTCCTTTATTATTTTATTATTTTATTATTTTATTATTTTATTATTTTAATTTACGAGTACCGATCAACTTGTTAGTTACGGTTATAAATACTTGCTTTGATAACACTTACTATTAAAGTTTCGTCTCTAATTTCTTAGACTAGCCTATAAAGACCTTTCTCACTCTATAATTAACTTGGCTTGAGAGCTTAATGTGCCGCAAAAATACCATAGTGTAATTATTTTGTTTAATTGATATTATCACCACATAACTCCAAATAAAAACAACAATAAAAATGGATTACACCACTACTGTTCTTATCACTCTGGTGATCTACAAAATAATTCTTATCGGCATTGGCTTTTATGCCAACCAAAAAACCTCAACAACTGAAGATTACTTTATTGGCGGTCGTGGGCTTGGTCCTTGGGTTGCCGCAATTAGCTCTGCGGCAAGTGCATCATCGGCTTGGACTTTACTTGGGATGAGCGGCGCAGCTTACGCAATGGGCTTATCTGCTATTTGGATTGTGCCTGCGGTAATACTTGGCTATGCATTCAATTGGATTTGGCTGGCGCCGAAATTGCAGAAAAAAGCAGCGCAAGAAAAATCAGTGACGTTATCTGAGTTACTTGCCAACGGCAGTGGTTCATTTACCCGCCCTGTTTTATGGCTATGTTCGATATGTATCGTGCTCGCCTTTACTTTTTATATTGCCGCCCAGTTTCAAGCAGCAGGCACAACATTTGCGAATACTTTCGATATATCAATGGCAAGTAGCATCATAATGGGCACCACCATTATTCTAATTTACACCTTACTTGGCGGTTTTTGGGCGGTCAGTATTACTGACACCTTACAAGGTTTTTTAATGGCTTTAGCTGCTTTGGTATTGCCTATAGCAGGGTTGATGGCGGTTGGTGGTCCAACTGAATTATGGCAGCAAATGCACAGTGCATTTAGTGCCACTCAAATGCAATTAACGGGCGAAAGTACTGGCTTTGTTGCTATCGCTTTTGTGTTTGGCTTACTCGCAATTGGCCTTGGCAATCCTGGCCAACCTCATGTAGTAAATAGAATGATGGCACTTAAAGATGAAAAATCAGTACAACAGGCAAAATTTATTGCCATCGGTTGGTCGGCCATTGTTATCACCGGCATGCTCATTGTTGGCTGGTGCGCCAAAGTATTACTTGAACCGTTAGCAAATAACGAGCAAGCCTTGCTTGATGTTACCAACCTACTCTTCCCGCCGGTGGTTGCAGGCATTATTATTGCCGCTATTTTATCGGCTATTATGTCAACCGCCGATAGCCAATTATTAGTGTCGGCTGCAGCCATCTCTTATGATATTCGCGACAACAAAAGCAATCGAAACAGCTTATTGTATTCACGCCTAACCGTGGTGATTATGTGTATAATTTCAATGTTAATTGCTCTTTATGCGCCCGATGATATTTTTTCACGGGTACTGTTTGCCTGGAATGCTTTAGGCGCAGCATTTGGGCCATTATTGATTGTAAAAGTGATCAGTAGCTCAGTGAACGGTAAGCATGCTTTTGCGGCTATTTTTGTCGGCTTCTTTTTATCGGTAATATTAAGCCTATTGCCTTCACCGCCAGGGGACTATTTAGAAAGAATTATCCCTTTTGTTTTAGCATTTGCCATTGCTTGGCACGGACGTACTAGCAATAACGAATATCAATCGGCTTAGTAAGTTTAATCTACCAACAAGGTGAGACGTTATTTTCAATAAATATTTAAATAAGCAATTTGTCGTATTGGCCGCAATTATCTTTGCCGGAGAAATGATCTTCACTTTGCCTTTTCATGTGGCGCGCTTTTTTCGGCCTACATTACTGGAAGTATTTCAGATCAGTAATACTGAGTTAGGCGATATTTTTGCAGTGTATGGAATTATAGCCATGCTTGCTTATTTTCCGGGCGGTATGATTGCAGACCGATTTTCAGCTCGCAAGTTAATGGCTTTTTCTTTGTTTTGCACCTCTCTTGGTGGCTTTTATTATTACACATTACCTTCCGCCACCGGCCTCACCTGGTTATTTGGTTATTGGGGCCTCACCAGTATTTTATTATTTTGGGCCGCCATGATAAAGGCAACACGCGAATGCATGACAGCCAATACTCAAGGTCTTGGTTTTGGTCTTTTAGATGGTGGCAGAGGCTTAGTAGCTAGTGTATTTGCTTCTATTGCGGTATTCATTCTGGCTTTATTCATGAACGAACAAGTCGTAAATATTGAGCAACAAAAATTGGCTCTGCAATCGGTTATTTTGTTTTACAGCATCAGTACTATGTTAGCCGCAGGTTTAATATGGATTTTGCTGCCTAATACTGAAATAACCATCGACAATAAATCAACGTCCCACGGCGAGCTTAAAAGCGTACTCAGCAATAGAGGCATCTGGCTACAAGGCGGTATTGTTGTTGCGGCTTATTGCGGCTATAAGTCGATAGATAATTATGGTTTATATGCGGTGCAAGTTTTAGGCATGAGTGCACTTGAATCGGCCGAGTTTACAACTTACGCAAGTTATACCAGACCCTTTGCGGCCATTACAGCAGGCTTGTTAGTTGATCGTTGGAGAGTGAGTAGCATGCTCATGACACTCTTTACCGTATGTATTATTGCCTTTTTAAGCTTGGCCGTTATCAGTGCCAGTCAAATTGCTCTACAACTCATTATGGTGAACTTGGTGATCACCTTTATCGCCGTATTTGCATTACGAGGGATTTATTTTGCTTTACTAGAAGAAAGTAAATTAAAGCTGAATAAAACGGGTACGGCAGTAGGACTCATTTCTCTGCTTGGCTTTACACCTGATATTTTCTTTTATGCACTCAGCGGCAGAGTATTAGATGCAAACCCAGGATTAATTGGCTTTCAAAACTATTTCATGCTGATTGCGTTAATCTCAATAATAGGTTTACTCTGCAGTTTCTTCCTCAGTAAGCACATTAAAAGGCAGGAAGTTAAACTAGTGACATATCAAGAACAAGCTAAAAGTAGATCGTTAATGGGTAACGACTCCACATAAATGAAATAAAAAGCCAAATAATGGGTGGCCATTGCCTTTATTGTGTTTCAGTCGATGGTGTTAAGATCACTTTGCCGTCACTTTTGTGCACCGCATAATGCTCAAGTGCGTTAGGAAAATCTGCAAAGTTAAATTGGCCATAGATGTCAGTTTGGAAAACCCCTTGAGCAAAGAGCTTTTGCACTTTTTTACTTAAGCTTAATACTTGCCAAGGCTTGGCATTACCTATGTAAGTAGCAAGCCAAAAGCCTTCCACTTTATGTTGCCTGAAAATCACATCGCCCACACTAAACATGCCGCCAATAGGGTCGTGCGTTTCAGTTAAACGACCATAAACAATAGCCGTTGATTTATTGGGCATACATGACATAGTCATTGGCGTATCAGTATCGGCAACAGCGTCTAACAATACTGTGGCGTGTAATTTTTTACTCGCCAGCTTAAGTTGTTCTTTAAAGTCATCGCGAGTAGTAAGCAGTACTTCATCAGCGCCAAGCTGTTTTAACACCTCAACATTTGCTTGCGAGCGTACTGTAGCAATGGTGTTAATATTTCGCATTTTTGCGTAACGAATAACGCCCTTACCTACTTGGCTTGCCGCAGCATTAATCACTACCGCTTTAGCACCTAACTCGATTGCTCGCTCAATTAAGCACACCGATGTACAAGGGTTTACGATAATTGTTGCGGCTTGCTCATTAGAAATCTCTTTACGCACCGGTAAACAAAAGTTTGCTTTGGTGATGGCGTACTCTGCCCAAACACCATCTTTGTCTGGTTGCGCTGAAACAGCAACGCGTTTACCCGTTAACCATTTTCCATATAACCCTGCATTCGCGCTAACCACAACACCACAACCTTCAAAACCAGCGAAAGCACCATTTACAGGCGCTAAACCATATTTACCCATAAGATAAACCAGATCGGAGGGATTGATTGGTGCGGCTAGCATTTTGACCAACACTTGACCCTTTTCCAGTTTAGGCACAGGTTTTTCAGTTAATGTGATCCGCTCTGAAAACGGTGCCTCACTATTATCAATAAAATTTAGGGCAAAACCTTTATTAGTGCTTGGATATGAAGTCAAATTGATCTCGTTCTATGTAATGATACAAATTTAATTACAAAAATAAAAAAGTCGAAGTGAGCTTAGCATATCATTGCCACGTTCACTTCGACTAACAGTTTGTCTTTATTGAATTTTTACTTAAAAGAAAGCCGCTTTTGCTGCAGCGCTAATCTCTATACCACTTACATGGGCACGTTGTAATAATTCCCAGAAGTAACGGTAAGTAGCACGGTCATGTAATTCACCTTTATGCTGAATTGGTCCCCAATTAGCTACTTGCGCCGCTAATAAAATAGCATCGGCATCTTCTACTTCTTCGTAATTAGGTTTCATTGCGTCAACAATGGCATTAATTTGTGTTGGATAAATACTCCACATACGCATAAAGCCAAACTCGTTACGAGCGCGTGAGGCATCATCAGTTGCTTGTTGAACATTTTTCAAATCGAGCGTTACGTTATGCGCTGGCACTACGCCATTAGCTAATGCTGCAGCGACCATTTCGCTTTTTGCGCGTTTTAATAACGCATGATCAAATTGACCTGGACTGCGCATACACGAAGCTGGAATTGCACCATAATGACCAGAAACAAAATCCATCATGCCAAAATCAAGTACTTGTACCCAAGGCATTGCGGCTAATTGCCAAATATCGCGTAAAGCACCATGCGTTTCAATAAGGATATGAATTGGGATCTCACGTTCAAGACCATTAAGCTTGGCTGAGTTTTGAATGTAAGTGATCATTTCTTTAATTTGACCAGCTTCAGTACATTTAGGTAATGTGATGTAAGCAACTTTTTCGCCACACGCAGGAATAAGAATATCAACATCTTGCTTCCAATGCGCATTTGAAGGATCGTGAATTCGCACCCCCATCATATTGAACTCATTAGCATCACTGCCAATAATTCGGCCAACCATTTCGGCGTGTTCTTGTTCAGCACCGGCAGCCGCACCATCTTCACAATCACAAGTAATATCAAATACCTGGCCAATTTTGTGCTGCATTGCCATCGCTTTAAGAATTAATTTTTCTGAGCCAGCAAAGTGCTCACAACTAGGGATAACTGGAAATGGTTTTTCCGCATCGAATAAAGCCACGTTTGGATGTACTGCTGCTGACATAAAGATTCTCCTCAAAGATAAAATTTTAAATGACTAATTGGTTAATAACAGCATTGCTGAGCGCCACTTGTCAATATTAAGCCGTTACATTACGACTAATTGACTACTCAACATTCACTTTTGTATCTAATAATAAAGCATTAAAGTGTAGCATATATTGAACACATGTTTTATATTTTAAACTACACGACTAATTGATTATATACAGAGTGCTGCTTTTTCGTTATAAATTTATACTACAAGCTTGGTAAAACCTCGCATGTAACTTAAGTGACATGGCTAACGCTTAGTGCTTGGTATAACTAACCTAACTGTTAAAAATGCAAATTACAACCGAATTCAAACACTGTTTGAAATAAACGTTTGAAATATTTACTCTAATCGTGTAATTTTAAATGGAACATTACAGAAACAGTTTCATAACATCCTTATAACGAAGCGATGGCGAACAAAAAAGTACCGGCAATTAAGCCATAAAGATTGGGAGGGGATAAGATGAATTATCACAATGAGTTTTTAGATCATGTAAACGAAGAAGATGTACTTGGTGGTTTTTGGCCAGGTATTCAATTGTACTACCCTCCAGTCAAGTACTCTCCTAAAAATGGTGAATATGAAACCATGGCCGAGGCAACAAGCAGAATGCATAAGCATGCTCATAACTGCCCAGCCCATACCCTATTATTTGATTTGGAAGATGGTTGTCGTCAAAAAGAAATGAGCCGGGAGCTGCTACTAAAAGAGTTACCAGAATTTCCCGACCGCAGCTTTCAAATAGCACTGCGTATTAATCCGTTTCGCACCGATGAATATGAAAAAGATTTAGAAATGATCCGTCAGGTTGCTGAGCACATTGACGTGATTGTATTAGCAAAAGCCGGCGAAATGTATGGTGCAGCTGAAATCCGCGATCTATCAGCTTGGTTGCTTGGTGTTAACCCAAACATTGAAATCCAACCGATTATTGAGCATCCGCGTAGTTTAAAAATCGCCGCTGAGCTTATGGCATTCCCTGCCGTTAAACATGTGGTATTTGGTATTCACGATTTTTCCAAAGCGATGGCTATTCATCTAACGCCTGAAGGCTGGATAGATGAATTACTTACCTACTTAAGAATGTTATTACTTGAAGCACGTATTGCCGGTAAAGGGGTAATAGGCGGGGTTGAAGTATTGATTAATGA
This sequence comes from Colwelliaceae bacterium BS250, assembly GCA_040779355.1. Lineage (GTDB taxonomy): Bacteria > Pseudomonadota > Gammaproteobacteria > Enterobacterales > Alteromonadaceae > Thalassotalea_A. Next base: position 38,790 of record JBFONS010000015.1, read on the forward strand.
AACCGCGATGCCAGAAAAGTTTATTGAGCCTGACGATGTTCGTCGCTGGTTAGACTTACATGGCGATCATGCAGCACATGTTGTACATGGCCACGCGGTAGTTGAAACACAAATGGGTCTAACGGGTAAGCAGCTTATTCACCCATACCATATACATTTGTCTAAGGTTGCATTTACGCCATCACCAAATGAAATAAAACGTAATGTGAAAATTCTACAAATGGCTATTGATGCTGATGCATTACTTGGTGGTGCCATTAAATTTGAAGGTGAAATGCTCGATCCACCTATGTTTGGTAAAGCACTACAAACCTTACTTCGAGCTTACGCACTAAAATCTCTTGATGATAAAGACAAACAATTCGCAATCGATGTTCTGAAGAAACTACCGATTAATGTTATTCGTGAAAACTGGCCATATGGACGCATATAATGATTAAATTTGATGATTTACTAACCCAAACGGCAACTGGCTGGCAGTGGCATATCCCTGAAAATTTTAACATTGCTTATGCGTGTGTACGCCAGCATGTTGAACAGGGTAAAGGCAATAAAACGGCTTTAATTATTGAAGATGATAGCCAAGGTACTTGCGAGTTAAGTTACGCTCAGCTTGATACCCTAAGTGGTCGATTTGTTTACACCTTAAAAGAACTTGGCTTAAGCAGTGACGATAGAGTACTCATTCGTCTGCCTAATTCTATAGATTACCCGGTAAGCTTTTTTGGTTGCCTAAAACAAGGTGCGATTGCCGTACCAACATCGACGTTATTGTCGGCACCAGAAGTCGCCTATTTAGCGAAAGATTCTGGCGCAAAAGTATTAGTTACGGCTAAATCTATGTGGCCTGAACTAAAATCTATTTTGAGTGAAGATACTCAGTTAACGGCGGTATTATTATCGGGCGCTGGCGAGATGCCAGAAATAGATGCTGATTTAAATATACAAGTACTTGATTTAGATGAGTTACTTGCTAACAATCCAAGTGACGATAGCATAGTAGCAAGCAGCAGTGACGACCCGGCTTATTTAGTTTATACCTCAGGTACCACTGGCTACCCTAAAGGCGTACTGCATGCACATAGATCGCTTATTGGCAGACTACCAGCGAGTCGCTTTTGGTTTGACTTTAAAGAAGGTGACCGCATTATGCATTCGGGTAAATTTAACTGGACCTATGTATTAGGCTCAGCATTAATGGACCCATTATTTCATGGTCACACAGTAATTGTGCATGAAGGTGCTAATGACGCTTCTACTTGGCCAAAGTTGATTGCCAAGCATGAGTGTACTATCTTCATTGGTGTGCCAACAATTTACCGTCAAATAATTCAAAAAACCGATTTTAAAGGCAGTGATGTACCATCGTTACGCCATTGTATGAGCGCTGGCGAGCATTTATCTGATGAAATGTTGCACGCATGGCGTGACCGCTTCGGTATGGATGTTTATGAAGCCATAGGTATGTCTGAATTTTCATACTATATTTCACAAAACAAACAACAACCTATTCGTCCAGGTGCTGCAGGTTTTGCACAACCAGGTCACGACGTAGTGTTGTTGAATGAACAAAACCAACCAGTTAAACCAGGCGAAGAAGGTATGATTGCAATTCCTGAAACTGACCCAGGCTTGTTCCTTAATTACTGGCAACTACCACAAGAAACGGCAAAAGCTAGACACAGCGGTTATTTCTTTACTGGCGATTATGCCCGTGTTGATGAAGAAGGCTACATTTGGTTTGTTGGTCGTAAAGACGACATTATCAATACTTTCGGCTATCGCGTATCACCGCATGAAATCGAACGAGTAGTTAAAACTCACCCTGATGTTGCCGATTGTGTTGCCCTTGGTGAAGAGCTAGGCAAAGACAAAATATTAGTCAGTGCGTGTATCATTTTAGCACCTAACGCCACCGCTACTGAGCAAGATATATTAGCCTTTGGTAATGAGCATTTAGCTAAATATAAAGCGCCTAAAATTGTCCATTTTTATGACGACTTCCCGCGTACTAAAAATGGCAAGGTATTGCGTAAGCAAATGCTAAAAGACTTAGCCGACAAACAATTATCAGCTCAAGGAGCATAATTATGCCATGTATTAATGACAAAAATTACCGACCACGTCGTAGTGCGCTATATGTTCCTGCACATAAGCAGCAATATATAGAAAAGGCACGTAAATTAAGTGCTGACACCATCATTTTTGATTTACAAGAATCGGTACCACCAAGTAGAAAAGCGGAAGCGCGCAAGTTGCTAGTGGCCGCTTTACAAAATAGTGACTTTGGTTATTCAGAAGTTATTGTTCGAGTAAATAAGCTTAACTCACCTTGGGGTAAAGACGATTTAGATGCCTTTGCACAATTAAATATTGATGGCGTATTATTCCCAAATATTGAAAGTGCTGATGAGCTTACTGCAGCCATTAATGCATTAGATAATGCCGGTGGTGAAAGTAAATCGGTAATGGTAAATATAGAATCACCATTAGGGGTGTTACGTAGTGAAGAGATTGCCGCTTGTAGCGATCGCTTAACCACTATTGTTATGGGTACCACTGATTTGGCCAACTCATTACGCATTAACGTAACCTTAGACAGACAAGGCTTATTAACTTACTTGTCGATGTGTATTTTGGCTGCTCGCGCCCATCAAAAGAATATAATCGATGGCCCACATTTTAATTTAAAAGATGTAGAGGCATGTGAATTCAGTTGTCGTCAAGCCAGAGATTTAGGCTTTGACGGTAAAGCGGTGATCCATCCTGTACAGCTCACTTATACTAACGATGCACTAACACCAAAAGGTGAAGATGTACGCAAAGCAAAAGCGATTATTGCAGCAATGGAAGTGGCAAAAGAGCAAGGCCAAAGTGTTGCTGTTATTGATGACCGATTAATTGAGCCATGTTTAGAGCAATGGGCAACAAGAGTTATTTGCTTATATGACAAAGTTCATGAAATAGGTCAAAGTGAGCTACTAGGTCCTGCAAAAGCATTTTCTTAAACAATAAAATGTCCTTGAATTAGCGCAGAGTGAATCACTCTGCGAGCAAAAAGTAATGTGCTTAAACAATAAAATGGACATGAAATAGCTCTGGATGAATTATTCTGAGCTGAAAAAGTAATGTGCTTAAACAATAAAATGTTGATGAAACAGGTCAGAGTGATTTACTCTGACCCCATGATCTAAACTGAATTTAAAAGAGTATCTATGGCCAACGATAATTATTTACCGACCCCTACAGGATTGTTTTTTGACGATTTTACTATAGGACAAGTGTTAGTACATGGCGTACCAAGAACAATAACCGAGAGTGATTGTACTTTATATACCGCGTTGACGGGTTCTCGTTTTGCCCTACATTGCGCAACCACAGTTGCTAATGCCTTGGGTTTTAAGCAATGCCCAGTCGATAATTTTTTATTGTTTCATATCGCTTTTGGTAAAACCGTTAATGATGTATCACTCAATGCAGTGGCTAATTTAGGTTACGCCGAAACCGAATTTATTAAACCCGTATTTGCTGGCGATACTATTGCGGTAACAAGTGCAGTTATTGGCTTAAAAGAAAACTCCAATGGTAAAACTGGCGTTGTTTATGTGCACTCAACCGCCGTTAATCAACATAATGACCTAGTACTAAGCTTTAAACGTTGGGTCATGGTGCATAAAGCATCTGGCACTGCCGCAACAGGTATTGCTGAGTTACCACAATTAGATGCTGAAGTATCGATTGCACAACAGCAATTACCTGAACAACTGATGAATATTACTTGGCAAGATAGCTATAGTGATAATCAGCGTAAAGCCAGTGACTTAAATGTTGGCGATACGTTATTTCATCGCGATGGCATTACCATTAATGATTCCGATCATAGCCTTGCCACTCGCCTTTATCAGAACAATGCCCGCGTGCATTTTGATCAGCACTTAATGGATGACTCTAAACATGGTAAGCGCCTTGTTTATGGCGGTCATATCATATCTCTGTGTCGAGCATTAAGTTATAACGGCTTAGGCAATGGCATTTGGTTAAGTGCCATTCACAGTGGCAGTCACTGTAATCCATCATTTGCCGGCGATACTATTTATTGCCAAAGCAAGGTGTTAGAAATCACCGATGTGCCAGATAATAATGCACTCGCGTATGTAAAAATAAACATGCTAGGCATTAAAAATAATAATCCTCAGTTAATGGATTATTTAACCCTACAAGTTGGTGGCCGAACCAAATACCACAGTGACGTAGTACTTGATATGGAACTGACGGTACTGATGCTGAAATAGTTTATTGTTAGAACCTAACATCACAGCTTTATCGCTTTACTAGATGGTAAGTAGCAACCCCAACCTGCTGCTTACTATCGCCCTTTCTCCCTCAAACTGTTATCTCCTTCACTTCGATACGTTTAATAACATCAGTAGAGCTTATCCAAGTAATTAAAGCCGGCTTAACCACTTACTAAGTCGCTTTTATGGGCTTTTATTCAATATAATCTGCAATGTTTAATATCCTGCGCTCATATCTTGTGATTTTTATTGCTTTGCCCTGCAGTTAGGTTAATATTTCTGCTTATTTATACAGTCCATAATTTAATAGAAGTAATCATAATGTCCTTCAAAAATATTTCACTGAGCACTTTGCTCTTTTCTGGCTTATTAGCTATTGCCAATCCGGCCAATGCCACCATAGTTTTATTTGAAACATCGCAAGGTGATTTTGAAGTGAACTTGTTAGATAACCACACACCTGCAACCGTTGCTAATTTTTTAGCCTATGTTGAAGCTGAAAGTTATAGTAATTCCGTTATTCATCGCTCTATGTCAAATTTTATCGTACAAGGTGGTGGCTTTACTTATGACCGCGAAGCTGAACAGATAAGTGAGATAACAAGTTTAGCAACCGTTATTAATGAGCCATTATTTTCGAATGTACGCGGTACTATCGCAATGGCAAAAAAAGGTGACGATGAAAACAGCGCGACGAATCAATGGTTTTTCAGTGTTGCTAATAATGCCGGTAATTTAGATAACCAAAATGGTGGGTTTACTGTGTTTGGTGTTATCACAACAGCAGAAGGTATGAAAATTGTTGATGCTATAAATGCTTTAACCACCTATAACTTAGGCGGCGCTTTCACCGATACACCACTGCAAACAGAACCCACCGAAGATTCACCAATTACTGATGAGCATTTAGTTATCATTGAAGCAGTTACTATAATCGATGCTAATAAAGATACTCAACCTAACTTACCGCCAGTGACTTCAGCAGAGAATAAAGATTCAGATTCTTCTGGTGGTAGTAATAGTCTGTTGTTCATTTTGATGTTACTGACTATAAACTTTTTACGTAGAGTCGCTAAGTAACCCGCAATGAAATTAAGAGTTTTCATTTTTAAAGCGCCAATTCGAGTCTTTCGTATTGGCCGCCGACGTAGTATTTATCGCTTAAAACGACAATTACTCATGGTAAAACTTGCGCTTGCGCAAGAGCAAGATGAAACCAAAGAAATGCTCGCTATTTATCGTAAATATACTAAGCGTCAGGCCAGTGCTGTGGAAATGAAAATTGCTAATAAGCAATTTCTTGATTTATTAAAAGGCCTTGGGCTTGGCGTATTTGCAATTTTACCGTTCGCACCAATTACTATTCCAATTGTTGTTAAGGTTGGTAGTATGGTTGGTGTCGATATTTTGCCAAGCTCTTTTAATAAAGACAAAAAAAACCGAGTTACTAAAAAAGATAACGAGGATTAATATGAAGCTAATAATGAAAACTGAGTTTAATAATCTGCGTGATAATGACGCGCATGCTTATGAGACTGACACCAATGGCGAGAAACAAGTGGTTAAGATTTACTGCAAAGAACTATTAATCGCTAAAAAAGTTATCTTAAAAAAATCGATTCGCTACTTTGCTATTAAAGACTATCAGCAGTATTTAACCGATGAAGAATAAATAATAGTGATTTTGCAAGGAAATAATCCCACATGAAAAAGTTGTTAACCATTGCAGTTGTTGTCTGCGCGCTACTTGCTTCACCTTATTTTATTGGTCAACAAATAGAAAAAAAAGTGCGTGATATGTACGCCCAAATTTCTGATTACCCCGGCTATGAGCTTGAAATAACCGAGTATCATCAAGGTTGGTTTGGATCTCGAACGACCGCTACTTTTACAATGCCGATTGCAGAAGATGGCTTAGGCATTGATCACTTAAGCTTTACTCTACAACAAGAGATACAGCATGGTCCGCTATTATGGAAATACAATGGTTTAGGTTTTGGCTTAAGTGATTCGTCCACGCAAATTAAATTAGACGACGATATGCTGGCACTATTACCGGCCGATTTAAATATTGAAGATAATAGGTTACAGATTTTAGGTCACATTGGCTTTGATGGTAGTATGCAATCTATTCTTAAATTATCTCCATTTAGCATGGTAATCGATGAAGTAGAGCTAGAAGTTAACGGCGCTGAATTTACCTCTTCGGTAGCGATGGACGGCGCAATGACTTTCGCAGGTACCTGGCAGGGTTTCACTATTAATGAAGATCTGCAAACACTGGTTGAAATGAAGCAACTGAATGTTTCAGGGGTGCAACAATTGATCCGTGGCGAATTATTTAGCCCTACAGCACTAACAACGGGTGATTTTACCGTACACATTACTGAGTTTAGTGTTAATGGCCCAACCCCAGATACAGCGATTAACATAGCAGATCTTAACATTACCGGTGATACCAAAGAAAATGACGGTTTATTGCATCTTGAAGTGCTTTTTAATGCACAAAGTATTGATGCTATGGCGCAAAAATTTAATGACTTTAACTACCAAATTACTATGAAAAATTTGGATATTGAAGTGTTTCAAGAAGTTCAGCGGGTCATGTTAGAGCTACAAGAATTACCAGAGCAGCAACAAGCAATGGCATTGATGCAACTACAAGCATTAGTACCAAAATTGATTGCCAAAGCACCTGAATTTAATATTACCCAACTTGGTATGAACACTAAAGATGGCGCAGTAAGCAGTGATTTAAACATTAAATTTGATCAATCCATTTATGATGCAAACGATCCAATGAGTATGATTTTTGCCGTTGATGCCAATGCGCAAGGATACGCACCACAAGCATTTCTTGAGAGTATTGGTATGGCGATGGATGTTGAAGGAATGCTAGACCAAAATATTCTAGTAAAAGATAATGATAACGTATCATTTAACTTCACTTTTAAAAACGGCCAAGCGTTGCTCAATGGTATGCCAATTCCGTTGGGCTAACCACGAACAATAATGACCGACTAAGCCAGATTTATTCTGGCTTTTTCATTGCATAAGGCTTTATTTGTCAAAATGCATTGTCAGCGAATAATCTAACGACTACCTTTAAATTTATCAGCAGCGTATTAGGAATTACAACATGACCAATAACACCTATACTCCACCGAAAGTTTGGACTTGGGAAGCAGAAAGTGGCGGCCAATTTGCCAGTATTAATAGACCTATTGCTGGCGCAACTTCAAAGCAAAAATTACCCGTGGGTAAACACCCCCTTCAGCTGCACTCTTTAGCCACACCAAATGGCGTGAAAGTAACTATTTTACTCGAAGAGTTATTGGCGTTAGGCATTACCGGTGCAGAATACGATGCGCATCTAATTGAGATCTTAGAAGGCAAACAGTTCACTAGCGGTTTTGTTGAAATAAACCCTAATTCAAAAATTCCCGCCTTAGTCGATACCAGCACGACACCGAGTACTAGTGTGTTTGAATCGGGTGCGATATTATTATATTTAGCGGAAAAATTTAACAGTTTTATCCCAACAGATGCTGCGCAAAAAGCCCAATGCTTATCTTGGCTATTTTGGCAAATGGGTAGTGCTCCCTATTTAGGTGGTGGTTTTGGTCATTTTTATGCGTACGCGCCGGAAAAATTTGAATACCCGATTAATCGTTTTACCATGGAAGTTAAACGCCAGCTTGATGTTCTAGATAAGCATTTAGCACAAAACCGCTATATGTGCGGCGCACAATATACTATTGCCGATATAGCTATTTGGCCTTGGTATGGCGCAGTTGTGACTAATAAGGTTTATGATGCTGCTGAGTTTTTACAAGCCCATACCTATAAAAACCTAGTACGTTGGACTGAAGAAATTGGTGAACGTAATGCGGTTAAGCGCGGAAAAATGGTCAATTGCACTTGGGGTGAGCCAGATGAGCAGTTACATGAACGCCATGATGCTAGTGACTTTGACACTAACACCCAAGATAAAATCGCTAGCTTAGAGACTAAAGATTAACTCTCTCTAGCACTAGCAAGCAAAGGTAAACTTACCGTCACCTGTAAGCCCCCTTCAGGATGGTTGTTTAAAGTAATGTGGCCGTGATGAGCATCAATCACTTCACGGCAAATACTTAAACCAATGCCGCTACCATCAACTTTAGTTGAATAATAAGGTAAGAAAGCTTTTTTCATTATCTCGATTGGCATTCCAGGGCCATGATCGCGAATAATAATCTTCAGTTCATTGCCTTCAGTACTTAAACTTACCTGTGTTGGTCGCTCAGGGGAAAACTCTTTGGCATTCTTAAGTAAGTTGATCAGCAATTGGTCTATCTGACCTTCATCGGCATTTAGTATCACCGCAGTATCCAAGCTTATTAAGTCTAATTGGTAGAGGTCTTTTAGTTGATCTAATGTTTCAACAATATTAAAAGGCTTACGCTGAGGAATAGACAGTCGCGCTAACTGGCTATAACTTTGAATAAATTCCGACAGTTTGTTGATCCGCCCTGTAATGGTATTAAACACTCGGTTTAATTGTGGTTCATTAAGTCGGTCAGCCAAAATAAGTCCACTATGACACATAGAACTAATAGGTGCGATTGAGTTATTAAGCTCATGATTAATCACTTTTATTATTTTTTTCCAGGTTTGTAATTCTTGCCGATGCAGCTCTTTAGTGATTGGCTTAAGTAAGATTAACTGATGGCTAGAACCATTAAGTTTTAACTGGTGACGTGATAAATGCCAGCTTTGTTCATCATGATCGGCATTGCTGGTATCTTTTGCGACTAATTGAATAATGGCATTGTTTTTATCGTCATGTTGCAATAAATCAGGCATTTGTTGCTCGAGTAATTCAGGCCAAAACTGGCCGAGTAAAACGCCAGAGTTCAAAAAATGTTGCGCCGCCCGATTGGCAAATATAATGGTACTTCTATGATTGATTAGTACGGTAACAACATCTGATGCATTCACTACTTTGTCTAACAACAGCTCTCGTTGATAAAGAGATTGTTTTTCTTCACGCAATTTGTCGGTTACTTCATTAAATAGAGTGATCAGTTGATGTTGTTGCAGGTTATTTTGCTGTTGAATATTTTCAGTTAAACTCACCGAAAAATCACCATCTTGTAGGTTTAGTAAACCATCGTATATTGCTTGTAACGTTCTTTGCTGATGTTTTTTTTCACGCTGTAATTGCAACACAACAAGTATAATTATCAGCACAGTATTGAGTACAAACAACCCAAAGGAGTCAGTAAATAACAAGATAAAACTGGCGATAAATAGTAAATTTATCAGTATCAATTTTATTATGAGCATAAACTATCTACGTTGATTTCATATTTTTCAATACGTCGATAGAGTGCCTGTCGACTATAACCTAATGCGTTAGCAGCGTGTTTTATCACGCCTGCATGCTCGATTAATGCTGCTTCTATTTGTTGTTTTTCATTTTCTGTTGGCTTAGATGTTTGTAGATTTGTAAAATCCTGGAGAGTGATATTGTGATCAACAGCAAAAATCATCGCCCTTTTACAGGCATTTTCGAGCTCACGTACGTTACCTTGCCATTTATTCGATAGCAGAAATTGTTTGGCATCGTCACTCAATGAATATTCACTACCAATAAAATGTGTCGCTAAAGGGATAATATCGGCCTTACGGGCATTTAAAGGCGGTAAGTGCAGTTCGATAACATTCAGTCGGTAATATAAATCTTCACGGAATGTACCTTGTTTAACCGCTTCAAGAAGATTGACATTGGTCGCACTAAACACCCGAACATCTACTGTTATAGTTTGGTTAGAGCCTAAGCGTTCAAACTCGCCAGTTTGTAAAACTCGCAATAATTTCATTTGCCCAGCAAGTGATAAATTGCCTATCTCATCAAGAAATAATGTTCCGCCGTGTGCTGCTTCAAAACGCCCTTCTCTAGCTTGATTAGCACCGGTAAATGCGCCTTTTTCTGCGCCAAAAAGTTCAGCTTCCATTAATTCTTGTGGCAAGGCGCCCATGTTTACTTTAATAAAAGGCGCGGCGTGGCGTAAAGATTTTTGATGAAGATAATCAGCCAGTTTTTCTTTACCTGAGCCGTTCGCGCCAGTGATCATTACATTGACATCTGCTGGAGCAACTTTATTTGCATCGGCCAATAATGCATGCATTTCTGCACTTTCATAAATTAGCGCTTGTGTGGCGGTAGCGGCTAATAATTTATTATTAGCCGTATGTTTACTCTCATTATTTTCTAAGCTGTGCTTGGCTACTAATTCAAGTAACTTCACATCATCCCAAGGCTTTTGCAAGTAATCAGTAGCCCCTGCTTTAACGAGCTCTATTGCAGTTTCTAATTGGGTCCAGGCGGTGATCAAAATGATCGGTAAATTGGGTTTTTGTGATCTTAACTCCCTGAACAATGATTTACCTTCATTGCCCGAGGTTATGCCTTGATCAAAGTTCATGTCCTGAATAACTAAATCGATGCTGTATCGAGAAACCGCTAACACGGCTTCTTTTTTATTCATCGCTGTTCTTACTTTATAACCATGGAGACCGAGTAATAGGTCAAGGGCGTCTAAAATATCAGGGTTGTCATCAACCACTAAAACCTGGGGCATACATTTCCTTGTCAAAAAAGTGTTCTATACCAATTTGACTAATTAAGTGATCTACTTTTTCATGAGGAAAAATGGATAAATACAAGGCATAAAATTTAGTAAGTAGTTATTCTACTTATAAATTTTATAACGCAGTAGTTATTAATTTTAACCATTAAAAATGAGCAGTTAATTAATCAACTTGGTATTATACCAATTTTAGGCACTGGTATTAAACTGTTTTTGTTGCGACAACGGGTGAAATATTACTGGTGCTATTTGCTGGCAACCAAGTCGCCAAGGTACCCGAAATAAAAATAATACCCGTGGCAAGTACAAATAACATCATATCGGGTTTGCTCAATACAATATACTGACTTAATAGAATATTAAAACCAAACGCCACCAAAATACCCAGTAAACAGCCAATGCCATAGACCAACCAATTTTCAGTTAACACATACAATAAAATATCTTTTTTGCGGGCACCCAATGCTCGGCGAATACCAATAAACTTCTTTTGTCTTGAAATATGAAACTGTGAATAAGCATAACTGCTAATGGCGGTAACAAATAGCATTAAGCCACATAACATCAAAAACAAATCAGCTAAACCTTGGTCGTCTCGATAAAAAAGACTTAAATGTTCTGTCATGGTAAATACGCTAAAAATATCTCTTTCAGGTTGTACCGCTAAAATAGTATCAACCACTTTACTGCGAACATTACTCATTTGTCCCGGTTCAACATTGATAACGTAAAAACGACCGGTAAATATATATTCCATTATGGTGTTGATAAAAAGACCATATTGTTTATTTTCAGGGAGTGTTGGGTCGAGAATAATATCTTTTATAACACCGACTACAAAACCATTATTAGTCTCTTGGCCAATAGCTGAATCATCACCATAAAGGGCTTTTTTTAGTGATTCAGTAATGACGATATTATGTTTTTCTTCACTGCCGAAATCTAGTTGATCATTTTTATTAAGAAATCTGCCCTCAACTAACGACAAGCCCATTGCATCCATTAAATCTTCTTGGGCTAAAATATATTTCACGTCTTGCAAATATTTATCTGTATTTTCTTGTTCAGGGTTATCTAAATCATGAGTATTACTCAGCATGCCTCGAGATCTGATTGGTAATTGATTTGTTACCGAGACACTGTTAACACCCGGCAATTCATTTAATTTAGCCATGTCTTGGGTGGCAATGGAACGATAATAATCGAGATCGCGATAATCACCTGATGTAGGGTGAGTCGACATAATTAAAATGTTGTCGTTATCAATCCCTGTTGCTTGAGAAACTTTTTCGTTAGTATCGAATGCCAAGATAACACTATTAACCAGTAATCCTAGAGTTATTGCCAGTTGTAATATCAATAGTCCAGTGGTGAATTTACGCAACAATAAGGACTTGAAAAGCGCTTTAATGTTCATGATTTTTCCTTAATATGTTGATTATTTAAGTTCGGCTGAAATGGTGTAGCGATTCGCTCGATACAAAGGGTATAAAGCACTTGCTACTGAAGTCACTAATGCTAATAACACGCCCAACAACAACAGTTTGTTATCGAGTACGGCAATGTTGGCCAAGTCAGGTAAAAACTCAATTGAAAGCTTTAAAAATAACCAACTTAATACCAGCGAAATCAACCCAGCGACTAAACCCAATAGCACACTTTCGGTTATGCCTTGCATCAACATTTGCTTATTACTTGCACCGACCGCACGGCGTAAGCCCACTTCAAATTTAGCCGAATGAAAACGTGATAACAGCAAACTACTGGCGTTAAACACACAAACACATAAAAACAATACTGAGGCTAAAGTGAAAGCCAATACTTTTTGGTCAACAATATCTCGTTCTAATAACCAGGCATTAACATCACGTAATTCATTACGAATATCGAGCGGGTGCTCACCTGCATCTTTTAATGTTTGACTGTAATGGTCTAAGTAATCTTGAAAGGCTTGTTGCTTGTTTTTGTCTTCTAACTCAACCCAGGCTTGTAGATAAAACACATCACGGTCGCGAGTAAATTGCACGCCTTTATAACTTACCGTTGAAGAACTTCTAGCATGAATAGACCAGCCTAAATCAATAGACGTTTCTAAAGGTGCGTAAATATCATCGGTGAGGTTAAATGCACGTCCTTCGGTGGCATGATAAAATAATGGGCGCAAAGACCAAGGCTTTAATACCCCGACAATTGTTAACAACTCACCATCAAGTTCAAGTACTTCGCCGACGCTGTTTTTACCCGCAAATATTTTTTTGTTTAGTTCAGCACCAATGACTACTTCCATACCTGAGCTCTTGGCAAAACCATTACCGTAGGCGAAAGGCGCATTAGTTAAGGCAAAAAAACCTGGCGTAGTCGCTCTAACACTTGAATCGAAACGCTGTAAACTTGTTGACTTTGAATCTCGTGAGTAAACATTAGACGCATAAAAAACGGCACTATTTTTTGGAATATCAGAGGTCATAATTTGCATCGCTTCACGATATCGCAATATATGAAATGGTTCAGCTTGCGGTTGATCATTAGGCCAGGTATTCATGCTGACATGAAATAATTGATCACTTTTTTCTGGAATAGGGTCACCCGCCATAGAGCTTACTAGCGCTAAGTTAGCGCACAATAAGCCAACACCGATAGACAATGTAAGCAGCACCAAAAAATATAAAGATGGCGCTCGCTTGAAGCTTTGCAACGCCAGTTTAAGGTTATAACTAAGCATCGACAACCTCCTCATTTTTCATACGTTTATTTTCATCACCCATCGCATGGCTGTCTTTATCTGACGGCTGTAATGGCGCGTAAATTTTAAAATCAGAAATTTGACCATCTATAATTTGAATATTACGACTAACTTCTCTTGCTTGGTCCGGATCATGTGTCACCATAATAATCGTGGTGCCTTCTTGATTAAGATTATGCAGTAACTCCATCACTTGGCGTGCCATTAATGAATCTAAGTTACCGGTAGGCTCATCGGCTAATAATATTTTTGGCTCACCTGCCAATGCTCTTGCTATAGCAACTCGTTGTTGTTGTCCGCCCGATAATTGACTCGGTAAGTAATTCGCTCGTGAGGCTAAGCCCACTTTTTCTAATGCTTGTTCAACACGACGTTTTCGCTCTGCTGCGTTAAAGCCTCTATATCGCAGTGGCATATCAACGTTATCAAAAATGCTGTAGTCCGGAATTAAGTTATAACTTTGAAAAATAAAGCCTATTTTTTCGTTTCTCAAACGAGACAATGCATCATCTTTTAAACCATGCACACTAATGCCATCGAGTTTGTACTCGCCTTGGTCAAAGGTGTCCAACAAACCGGCAACATTTAGAAATGTTGATTTGCCCGAGCCAGACGGTCCAGTAACAGCAACAAATTCACCCGCTTTAACTTCTAATGAAAAGTCGCGTAAAGCGTGGGTTTGAATGGTATCGTTACGGTAGATACGTGAAACATTGTTCATAATAAGCATAAATTTTTCCTTTAAACCTTTGAGTTAATACTCGTTATTTAGGTTATTTAAATATTGTATGGATAGCAGACATCAATCGTTATTTATTAATTGTTAATATGGATTTGCTCTGCTGCATTAAAGCCTTGATAGTCAGAGATAATTAGTTGCTCTCCTTCGCTAACGCCATCGGTTAATTCAATGTAATCAGCACTGCTGATACCTGTGGTGATAGCAATTTTCATAGCGGTATTCTCGTCAAGTTTTTTGAAAGCAAATTTACCTGCTAACGAGCCAATAAAGGCGCCGCGCTTGACCATTAACACGTTACTTTTCTTCTCAAATTCTATACGTGCATTAATGCGCTGGTTTTGTCTTAATTGAATACTCATTTGTGAGCCAAACTTGGCACGAACTTTTACCTGATTGCCTTTTATTTCAGGTGATATGGCAATAATTTCACCGCTGACGTCAACGCCTGAAATTTGCATTGCAACACTTAGTCCAAGGCCTATATCATCAGCGTAAAATTCCGGTACACTTAATTCAGCTTCATATTCGGATAAATCAACAATTGTCATAATGGCGATATTGGCGCCGATAGTATTTTTTTGGGCAACCAACCAGTTACCCACAACACCACTAACAGGCGCTTTAATATCAAGTGCTTGATGGCGACGTTTTAGTTCATCTAATATTAATTGCTGCTTTTTAACCAAAAATTGACGATGCTGTTTTTCAAAGGTTAAACGCTCTTTTGCCAACTCAACACGTTTCTTTGCATGCTGATAAAAGCGCTCCGCGTCAGAGAGTGTGTCTGCACTTTTAAGCCAGTCGACCTCACTAATAATCTGTTTTTGATAGGCTATGTCTGCACGCTGACGCTCTCGCTTAGCAACATTGAGACTAGATTTTGCAGCATTCATATTACTTTCTAAATCGAGTTGCGCTTCTTTGTCTTCTAAGCCGCCTCTGTTGGCATTAATAATGAGTTGCTCTAAAGTCGATTCCTGTTGCTTTATTAAAGCATCCAGTTCAGGGCTAATAAGTTGTGCAACAACTTGGTTTAGGCTAACGGCCTCACCAGGTTTTGCCAGCAAGGTGATTTTTCCAACTTCGGTGCTATAGAGTTGTGGAGCATTTGCGGCTACGGCTTTACCAGATACAGAAACGTCTCTAATTAGCTCGCCGCGAATAACTGCCGCTGTGGTTAATTTATTAGCGTTAACACTAGGGATAGATGAATACCACTGGGTTAGCGTAGGTAGCATTGAGTAGATAATTACAGCAATAACAACCAAAGCAACAATCGGCTTTATTGGCAAAGATTTCTTGGTGACGCTAATAACTTCGTCTTGGCTGTTGGTACCTGCAATCATAACTATCTTCTGTTAACTAAATGAGTAATAGATATAGTGCAGGTACAATGCCAAGTTTACACATTGCGTAAGCAACTGTATTTAGAGGGTATTATTTTAAGAGGAGTGAGAGTAGTGTCCGTTCGGACAGTCAGGCTGTCCGAAGCTGTCCGTTTAAAAGTAGGTGGACACTAGTTATTAGGAAACAATTCAAAGCTATAATTTCGTTATATTTTGAATACAACAGAGGTCGTCAGATGATTTGGATTAGATTGGATTGTAAAAATAACAGCTTTGTAGCATAAATGAGCATTATATAAATATCCCTCACATTATGATCAGCCGTCACAAAAACTTGAATCGCATGCTAAATGAATTACCCGTGCCACACTATAACTACTGCGGCACCAAAACCACAGGTAACGGTGAATGTTTCAATACAGCTGCAGCAACACTACCTACCAATACATTATAAACAGCACTGTGACCATGGCGACCTAAAATGATCATTTTGGCATCTATTTTTTGCGCGCTATCAATGATTTCGTTGACAATTACACCATTAGCTTGCCTGATCTGAACGCTATAGCCCTGCTTTTCTAATGTTTGTGCATATTTGTGTAATTGCCTTTGTTGTTGCTTAAATTCTTGGTCTATTTGCTGATTTACCGAAGAAGGACCAATATCAAAACCAACAAATTCAGGGTTTGGCTCACTCACATAAAGTAGATGAATAACATCCTCTATTTTCGCAAGTTCGGGGACAACATTAATGACCGACGCTGAAACCGCGGATAAATCGATAGCGACTAATATGGTCATAGCTTACTCCTTAATTGCTTTTTCTTTGCCTAACTTTAAAACATCGTTAATGTCTTTTTTTCGGACAGAAGAATATGCATCTTTGATATAGGGGATGATACGTTCTGACCATTCATCTTGGCTTTTTCTTGATAAATGTGACCATTCAGGGATCTCCAAATTCGTTGATAACTGCTCAAAATTCATGGTATTTATTGCCGGTGCATTAAAGCCTTTTATCATAGGTAACCATAAATATTTTTGGTGATTACTTTTAATGTCTCGCTCTAAATAAAGTCCACTAGAAGGCATGCGGATAAAAACCATATCACCGCCTCGTGCTTTTAACCTTGTTATTAATGGTGAAAAATAATCTATCGCTTCTTGTGCCATGCTTGCCATTTCGTCAGGGGTTTTTATTTTGTCTATGCCAGGCAGCCAAAAATTTAAAATTTGTTGGTTATCAAAACTACCCCTTTGCTCAATAGGTGCCCACATATCCGTTTGTCTATCGTCAAAAGTATCACCTAATTTCCAGCCTTGCTGATTGAGTACTTTTGCACCTTCTCTTGCTGGTAAAACGAGGTAATGATCAATAAGCTCAAACAATGAAAAACCTTCATCAATAAAACCTAAATTTTTCGCTAATGGATCATGTAACTTGGTACTTAGCCACTGAGCAGGAGATTCGTGGTGATAACGAGCGAACGCATCGTGACCAAAATAACCTTCAGTGAGCCAATTAAATAGAAAAGGCGTGACTCCCACTAAAATGATGCCGTTGAAATTGGTGTTTTCAACAATGTCGGCAACAAACAATGCAGGGCTCGTGCCGGGCAACGACAGTTGCAGTGGCCGGGTACCGAGTTGTTGTTCCATAATATTTAAATCTGCCGCCCAAAGCATACGACTTGATCCCGTAAGAACGACTCTAATATCATGTTCAGGATCATCAAGCTTGCGCCTTTCATCTGCCCACATAGCATCCATACCACTGAGATATCCACCCGGTTGATGATGCATTTTTCTTGCAAGTAATTCCCAACCTACGAGTAATAGCAACACACCAACAAAGGCGATAATGACAATTTTTGCCCAGGGCTGCTCCGGAACAATACGATAAACAATATTAGAATTGGAAATAGATGAAGGCATTGCCGCTCCCCTGTGTAATAACAAGTGTAAACACCATAAATGTGATTAAAAGGGTCAGCAGCCATGCGGGCATTTTTGTAATGGTTTGCTCTAAGGTACTATTGCGCATTGTCCAATGTGCTGACACCAATAAACTAACCACCACTATGACTTCAATAATATATAATGTAGGCAACGGGGTTGCCGCGTTGTCGGGGGCAAAACCAAACATCGAGCTGATAATTTGCGAGGAAGTATCGAAGTCTTTAGCGCGAAAAAACACCCAAGTGACATTAATGGCCGCAAACGTTAACAAGGCCAGAATGAATGACACAAAAGGTATTTTTGTTAGAGGTAACGTCCCCCATCGTCTACGTGAAAAACGCTCAATAGCTAAAAAGCTACCATGCAAGCCTCCCCAAATAACGAAATTCCAACTGGCGCCATGCCATAAGCCACCGAGTAACATGGTCAGCATCAAATTAACATAAGTGCGTACATTGCTCATCCGATTACCCCCTAATGGGATATACAGGTAATCTCGTAACCAAGTAGACAATGATATATGCCAACGTCGCCAAAAGTCTGAAAAACCAATCGCGGCATAAGGAAACCTAAAGTTTGTCGGTAGTGAAAAACCTAAACAGAGTGCTACGCCAATTGCGGTTGTTGAATAACCGGCAAAATCAGAAAAAATTTGCCCTGCAAACGCGAATGTACCAAGCCATGCATCGACAAATGACAGTGCTTCTTTACTGCCATAAACGGCTTCAACGGCCGGTGACAACAAACCATCTGCAATCACTACTTTTTGAAATAGCCCTAAAATGATCAAGCCAAGTCCCCAGTAAAACTGCTTTAAACTCGCTAAACGAGGCGTTTCAAATTGGGGGATTAAGTGGGTTGGGCGTACTATGGGCCCAGCGACCAACTGCGGAAAAAATGTCACAAACAGTGAAAAATCTAAAAATGACTTAGCCGGTTTCGCTCTTTTTAAGTAGACATCAAGAGAATAAGCCATAGTCTGAAAAGTATAAAAACTGACACCAACCGGCAATATTATCGACCATTCAGGCACCTGATAACTGATGCCAAAGTTGCCCATAAGCCACTGCCAATTTTCCAGTAAAAACTCACCGTATTTGAAATAGCCCAAAATACCTAAATTGGTCGCCAGACTAAGCAGCAGCAGTAAACGCCTTTTATGCTGCTGTTGCTCTTTGAAAATCCAATTAGCCACATGCCAATCGACTAACGTTGAAATCCATAACAAAATAACAAACGGTGGATTCCAAGCCGCATAGAATAAATAACTGGCGATTAATAAATTGGTTTTTTTTATCTGCCAAGAAAACGGTGAATAATGAAGGGTAACAACAATGAGGAAAAATAAAACAAAGGTTAACGAATTAAACAGCACAGTAATATATCCCAAGGAAATATAGCTAATACGGCATGTTTTTCAGCTAAAAAATTGTTCTTGTGAGTTGAGTATAGTCGGCTTAAAAAAATGAGCAACTAGGTGGTTTTTTGCTTACTTGCGGATTAACGTTAACAATCAAAGTGATGCTTCGGTCTTTAGTCATGCAAAAATGGCTTTCACCTATTCGCGAGTACTTACTAACTGTGTTATGGCAAAGACAATTAAGCAACTGGGTATATTTTGTCGTAGGCTATATTAAAAAGATAAGCATAAACCACATAAAAAATCACCATACCAATATCCATAATAAATGCTTGCCACAAACTCACATTTAAAGTCCAGGCAATAACGGGAATGGTTACCACCAATAAACCCGCTTCAAACGCTAGACTATGACCGATGCGCAGCCAAAAGGTTTTTTTGAGCGAGTTATAGGCTTTCATCATAAAAGTATCGAAGCCGACATTAAACGCATAGTTCCATAATGTCGCAATAATAGAGAAAAAAATCCCCATTAAGCCAACGTGTGCCATGTTATAACCAAACAGGCCCAACACACCAATAAGTAAAACTAGGCCAATTATTTCAAAGGCTATGGCATGCCTAATGCGGTCTCGTACTGTTCTCATACTCGATTCAATCTTTAACGATATATTACGACTTAATTATTTACATTTTAATGAAAAAGTAACGACTTTACTAATGCTCGCTTTGCGTCACTGGGAAGCCCATTTTCTCAACTAAACGAACCCATGGCTTGCGCCAGCCGCCTTTTTCATCAAGTGTATCTAGAGCATACATGGTAATTTTAGCGCCAATCCATCGAAACGGTTCAGGGGGAATGTAGCCAGGTAATGTTTTAGCAAACGTTAACTGGGTTTCAGGAATATCGGTTTTATCTAAAATAGCTAAAGCAACTCGAGAGCCAAACCGTGTTGCGGTAACGCCAAAACCAGAATAACCGCCAGCATAAATCATATCACCTTGATAATAATGCTGATAATGTACCGCCATTCTTGTGGTGAGCGCGATAGGGCCACTCCAAGCATGCGAGAATTTTATGTCAATCAAGCTTGGAAATGTTTTATAAAAATTATCGACTAAACGTATATAGTTATCAGCAACTTTGTCTTGTTTAGGGTCAGTATTATTATTAAAAAAGTAACCTAATCGACCGCCAAATAAAATGCGATTATCGGCCGTTAAGCGCATGTAGTTTAATTGTGTACGTGTATCATAAATACCTTGACGATTTTTCCAGCCAACACTCGCTAATTGCTCAGCAGTTAATGGCTCGGTCATCACAATTCGGTCTCTGATAGCAGAAACTCGTTGCGTTATTTTTTTACTTCCTGCAGCAAATGCATTGGTTGCCAGTAATACTTTATTTGCATTAACTGTACCTTCTGGCGTGGTGACTAAAACACCCGGCTTTAAATGAGTTGAGTTAACCAAAGGGGTATATTCAAAAATACGTACACCTAACGCCAATGCTGCTCTTTTAAGACCCCAAGCAAGCTTGGCCGGATGCACTGTACCGCTGCGTTTTTTCGACCATAATCCGGCAGTAAACAGGGGGGAATGAATTTCATTTTGCACACTGCTTTCATCTAAGTAATGTGCATCGTGGCCATATTTTTTATACAGTTCAAATTCAGTTTCGATATCGGGAATGCCTTCTTCACCTACGGCAACAGTAAGCTCGCCGCCCCACTCGATATCACAATCAATATTGTAGCGGGCAATAGCGTCAGAAAATCCATCCATATTTTCTTTGCCCAAGCGCTCTAATTCATCAATTTCATCAGGAAACAAACGTGAAGAATTAACTAAACCATGCATTACCGAGGTTGATAAAATAGCCGCAGGACGACCTGAAGCGCCAATGGCTACACATTCTGACTCTATAATAACGACATCACGCTCAGGGTTGGCTTCTTTGGCATGGATTGCCGCCCATAAGCCGGTAAAGCCAGCACCAACAATTAATAGGTCACATTGAATATTGCCTGTTAATGACACTTCAGGCGCAGGCGCATCTTTATTATCTAACCAGTAAGGAAAAAACTTGGTTTTCAATAGCGCTTGTTCAGCTGTTAGTGGTGTTGTCATTGGGATGTACCTATTAAATTAAGTTACTACATTGTTAATATATAGATTGCCAACTTACGGCTTTAGCCTCAATCCCTCGATAAGGGGAGCTAAGCATTAAATGACAATCAGCATTTAATCTCCAAGCATGACTTTAGAGATTAAATATGGGGGAAATTAATTATTTTTACGATTAGTTGGCGTCTGCGATGTCAGGGGCCACATCTTTAAGTTTTGCATAAACAATGGCATAACAAATCATCGCGCCAATAGTACCTACGGCGCACAGCATCATCACGCCAGAATAACCATAGCCTTCGGTGAGGATATAACCGGCAACGGCTGGAGATATTGATTGTGTTAAGCCTTGCGCGCCAGGTACTAAAGCCGCATATCTACCGCTATGGTCGATATTGCCAATAGTCCCCAGTTGATAAACATCGATAAATAACCAACAGAAGTTAAAGACTGTGGCGGCAATAACGTAATTAAGGGCATTCACTTTAAAGGCCAGTAAAAACAAAATGGCAGTCATGAGCACAAAAGCCGCAAGTAATGGCTTAGATTGACCAAAACGTCGACTCATCCATGTGGCAATCACACACCCAGATAAAGTAAATAACGTACCTAGCGCTAAGGTATTACTGATAAAGTCATCGCTTAAACTCGCATCAACACCTAATCGTTCGATGAATGCCCAAAATGCGCCAACATTAATGTAAACAAATCCAACGGCGGTTAAACACAACCACGGTATCCATTTGGGAATGGTTGGCTGACCTTGCTCACTTTGGGTTTTACCGTCTTCATCTAGAATATTGGCCGCCGAAGTCGGTAGCCACTTAACAAAGAACAGGGTTATAAAGAACGCAATACAGAAGAACAAGAAGATGCCATTCACGCCCCAAGCATCAGATATCGATGGGAATGTATAAAGCTCAATAGCATTAACCGCCACCAAACCAAATAATAAAATACTAAAGTTACGAGCGGTATTATGCGTCCCCGCAATACTCGCTACACCTACGGCATAGCATACACCTTCGCCGAGACCTGCGATCACGCGAATAATAAATAATGCATCAAAGTCATGGAATAAAGTTGAACAAAAGTTAGCGGCGATCGCCACAACAATGCCAATATAAGCGAGTGTTTGCCGGTTAACCTTATTGATAATTAAAGAGACTGAAACGGAGGCAATAAAAATACCAATTAAATCAGCGGACGCTAACCAACCAAGCTGTTGCTCGTTTATACCCAGAGTTTCAGCCAACGAGCCAACGAGCATTGGCATGCCCATAAAAACGGCGTTACCAACAATACTAATAATAACCGCGGCGGCGATGGCTTTAGGATGATCAAAGATTGAATTTTTCGGAATTGCATCACTCATTAAACGCTAGCCTTCACAATAATTGTTAAAATATGTGACCAAATAGTTACAGAATATTACAATAGTAAACATCCCCTAATAGGGTGAGTAATACCAGTGCGCGTAATGATGTGAGCATTATACGGATTGCTATAATACCCAGTTTTACCGTTTACTCCATGAAGGTAAGAGGATCTTCAGTGCCACCTTCTGGCATTGCTTTTAATGAGGCAATAAACAAATAAAACAGCTCAGACTGCGAACTAACATCAAGTTTCATATAAATATTTTTACGATGATGCTTAATTGTTTCAACACTATTTTCGAGCTTTTCAGCAATGTATTTAACGGAATAGCCATGTAACACTAAATGTAAAATTTGACATTCGCGCGCCGTTAAAATTGAGCTGCCGAATTTTAATAAGGCATTATCAAGCTGCCATTCAAGATTCGCATTCGAAGGTTTTGTGGTATATTGTCGCCACTTTTCAATGATAGATTTAAGTAACGGGAATACCTGCTTTACTTGCTCTATCTCGATTTGACTAAATGGCTTTTCAGTACTGTGTCTTGCTAATGAAATACTGGCAAAGGCTTTATCTTTAAGTTGAAATATAATACAAAGCTCGTCATTAAAGCCCAACCTCTTATAAAAAAGGTCAAAATATTCTGACTCTTCAAATCCTTCAGGGGCGATCTCTGTCATAGTAAAAGGCCCTTCAACTTTGTCGTGCGACGCCAACCGATAAAACGGATCGAGTAAGTATGCACCACTGTCATAGGTATCTATTTGAGTCACCGGATTTTCATCAGCTAACACTCGGTGATTGGTGGTTTGTGGTTGTAGGCCATAAGGATATACGGTAAACATAGTACTACGCCCACCAAGTAAATTTTCAAGACCTTTTATGAGTTCATTAATCGCTTCAGAATTAAAGTTTTTATCGATCACAGTGGCTAAGCAGCTATGCCAATCTAGTGTGTTTTTCGAAATACTCATTATTCGCCTTTGAGTTTAACAATTTGTTTACATCCCCTTTTCGGGGGATAAACAAATTGCGATGAACCTGTAATAGTTGATCCAGATCATAAAATAAGCTTGGAATTAATGGCGCTGTTCGCAATTAAGTCCCGCATATAACAACTATAACCTCTGGAGGGATGATTGTGAAAACTAATCTTACATTTACAAAATCAGCCATAGCAATCGCGATTTTAACAATAGCAACGCCATACGCAAACAGTGAAGAAATTGAAAAAATTTCAATCACCGCGCAAAAACGTACGCAAAACATTAATGCCGTTGGCGTAACAGCTACAGCATTTTCCGGCGACTCGCTAGAAGAGTTAGGTGTAGAGAATGCCGTTGATTTAGGTGCTCATACTCCAGGCTTGGTAGCAGTAAACGCGACATCAGGTGGCACACCAATATTTGCTATTCGTGGTATCGGACTAGATGATTTTAGTCCTAATAATACCAGTGGTGTCGGTGTTTATACTGATGAAGTATTTGCCAGTAGCCCGGTATATCTAGGTGGTCAGTTATTTGATATTGAACGAGTTGAAGTATTAAAAGGCCCACAAGGTACCTTATATGGAAAGAACACCACAGGTGGTGCCATTAACTTTATCACCAAAAAACCTAGCGATGATTTTGAGGCTTACGTTGAAACAGACTTTAGTAGCAATCAAACCGTAGAAATCACTTCAGCAATCGGTGGTAGCTTAACCGATACCATGAATGGTCGTCTTGCTCTTAACTATGCTAAATCTAATGAAGGTTGGCAAGAAGATGTAGAAACGGGTGAAGAATTTGGCGAGATAGACACGTTTGCAATTCGCGCACAGCTAGGCTTTGAATTAGGTAATGCGGGTACTGGTCTATTGCGCGTATATGCAAGCCAAGATAAGTCAAAACCTTCATCACCAGACAGCGAAGGTATTGAAGATACCTTTGGCGATGACTCATTTAGTGAGTTAAATTCACCTAAAGATCCAGCGAAAGTGAGTGTTGGCAATTTAGAAGTAATGCGTGATGAAAGTGGTTCAGGCGTAGCATTAACGCTTGATTACAGTTTCGACAACTTTGATGTTATGTCTATCAGTTCATGGGACCAATATGACCGTGATATCGTTGATAACTACGACGGTAGTGCTATTGCTACTATGGAATTAATTCAAGACAACGAGCTGGAGCAATGGTCTCAAGAAATCCGTTTTATTAGTAGTGGTAATGACGACTTTACTTGGGTTGCAGGGGCGAACATTTCCAATGAAGAAGTTGTTGCCATTGACACCTTTGATGATTCATTCTTTGTCACTAACTCAGCATTTGATGGCGTACTTTACCCTGAAGATATTTCAGCCATTGGCGATGATCAATTTACCGCCGACTACATCCAAGAAACCGACTCTTACGGCTTATACTTACATACCGAAACGCAATTAAATGACACTTGGAAATTAATCGCTGGTGTTCGTTACTCTTATGATGAGCGTTCATTTAATGGTTCCGCAACCAATAATAGCTTCGGTGAAATATTCCCAGTTGTTGACCTAAACGAAGTGAATGATGAAGATGCCATTACCGGTAAAATTGGTTTAGATTGGCAAGCCAATGACAATTTATTAGTGTTTGGTAATGTCGCAACTAGCTATAAAAGTGGCGTCTATTATGGCGGTGCTATTTTAGATTCAAGTGCATGGAGCTATGTTGAACCTGAAGATGTAACCTCTGCTGAAATTGGTTTTAAATGGTCATTGTTAGAGCGTAGCATGCAATTAAACGCTGCCGCATTTGCCCTTAAATATGAAAACCGCCAGTCACTGTTAACGTTTGTGTCTGATGATTTCAGTAACTTCAGTGGCTTTGCTGTTGCCGATACAACTTTAGCGAATATTCCTGAGTCAGAAACGACTGGCTTTGAAGTAGATGTACATTGGTTGCCAACAGACGAAATCACCCTACAAGCAGGTGTCGCGTTCTTAGATTCAAAAGTAACTAAAGCACCAACCACTGCAGATTTAAGAGGCATTAATGCCGACCCATCCGTGAATGACTTAGCGAATGAAAATGGCTTTGGCTTTGTTGATGCATTAGCCGCGCCACTAAACAATGGCGCAGCATTATCACAAGCACCAGAGTGGAGCTATAACGCATTAGCGGCTTACGATATGCCATTAGCAAATGAAAAGTTTTTGAAATTTCAAACCAGTTACAGCTGGTCTGATAATCAATTCGCCCAACTTGCCGATGATAACGCTAAATATGGCCCGGTAAGCTCATTAAATGCGTCACTAACATTAAGCTCAGACGCTGATGATTGGTCTGTATCGTTATGGGCTCGCAACGTACTTGATAATGATGCTGAAACATACTCTTTCACCGGTTTTGCCGGCCGTACGGTTTATCGTCAAAAGCCTGGGACATTTGGCCTAACGGTTAAGTTTGATTACTATTAATCAATAAATTCAATACGTTAAAATTTCCTGCGCAGAGTTAATAAATATCAAGGCAGACAATATGATTAAATCCCCTAAAGCTCCCCTCTTTAGGGGATTTAACCTTTTCTTAACCCTACCTATACTCAATACATAGTAATAGCCAAATCATTCAGGTAACAATTTAGTTATGCATAATTTGAATCAATTTTATATCGATGGCCAATGGCTTGAAAATAACAGCAATAATACCCTTGATGTTATTAACCCTGCGACCGAGCAAGTGTTCAACCATGTCGCTTGCGCTGATAGCCAACAAGTCGATATGGCTGTTGCAGCAGCGAAACAAGCATTTCCAGCTTGGGCAAGCACCTCGTCAGCTGAGCGCAGCACTTTAATCAAAAAAGTCGCTAGCGAGATGGTTCGTCGCCAAGATGAACTCGTTGCGGCGGTATCACAAACTATGGGGTGTCCTGAGCACATTGCCGGTTGGTTACAAATTGAAGGCGCTATTTATGCCATGCAGTTATTTGCCGAGCAAACAGCAATTACCGAACAACAAGTAAGTGCCGACAAATGCATTATTGTTAAAGAAGCGATAGGGGTTTGTGCGTTTATCAACCCGTGGAACTTCCCACTGCATCAATTTGTTGGCAAAGTAGGTGCCGCCTTAGCTGCTGGCTGTACTATGGTGGTCAAACCTTCAGAGCAAACGCCTATTCAAGACTTTATCATGGCTGAAATTTTACATGACTGCGGCCTACCTGCAGGTGTATTTAACTTAGTGCCGGGTACGGGCGCTGTTGTTGGTGATGCGCTATCACGCCATCAAGATGTAGACATGGTGTCATTCACCGGCTCTACGCAAGCAGGCATTAAGGTTGCACAAGCGGCTGCACCAACAGTAAAGCGAGTGATGCAAGAACTTGGTGGAAAATCACCCTTTATCATCACCAGCGACGCCGACTTAAATAGTGCGGTTAAATATGGCGTTGAAGATGTCATGCTTAACAGTGGCCAAAGCTGTAACACCCTAGCTCGAATGTTAGTTCCTACAGAACAATATGCACAAGCGGTTGCTATCGCTAAAGACACTGCTGATAACTTAGTGCTTGGCATGAATGATGATGCTTTTTTAGGGCCTATGAGCTCAAAAGTGCAACAACAGCGTGTGCTAGAGTATATCCAAATTGGTATAGATGAAGGCGCTACATTAGTATGCGGCGGCGTTTCTGCACCAGAGCACTTGCCAACTGGGTTTTATGTAAAACCAACTATTTTTGCTGATGTGCATAATAAAATGCGCATCGCCCAAGAAGAAATTTTTGGTCCGGTATTATGTATGATCCCATACAACACTATTGATCAAGCCATTGATATCGCCAATGATACTCCTTATGGCTTATCGTCGGCGGTTTATGCTAAAGATGATGCAACAGCAATTAACATAGCCAAAAAAATCCGTGCCGGTCAATGTATGGTTAACGGCGGAGAATTTAATTATTCAGCGCCATTTGGTGGCTACAAACAATCTGGTAACGGTCGAGAATTCACCGCGTTAGGCGTAGAAGAATTTCTTGAAACCAAAGCCATTATCACAGTAAATTAAGGTCTAACTATGTCTGAGAATAATTTTAATCAACCACTTGGTGGTAATGAAATGCCGCGTTTTGCCGGCCCAGGAACTATGTTTCGTTTACCAACAAGCGATGTTGTAAAAGGAATAGATATTGGCTTGATCGGTGTGCCATTAGATATTGGCGCAAGTAATCGCAGCGGTACTCGTTTTGGTCCTCGCGCTATTCGCAGCGAATCAGTATTAGTAAGGCCTTATGGCATGGCGACTAAAGCCGCGCCATTTGATAGCTTCCAAATAGCCGATATAGGCGACGTGGCAATCAACACGTTCAGCTTACATGACTCAATTCAAATAATTGAAAAGCACTATGATAATGTTGTCGCACATAACATTAAGCCAGTTACCGTTGGCGGCGATCACACTATCACCTTACCAATTCTTAGAGCATTACATAAAAAACATGGCCCAATGGCTTTGGTTCATGTTGATGCGCATGCTGACATCAACGACAGTATGTTTGGTGAAAAAGTTTGTCATGGCACTATATTTAGACGCGCTATTGAAGAAGGCTTGATCATCCCTGAAAAAATGACACAAATTGGTTTACGTGCTACCGGTTACAGCGCTGAAGATTTTGATTGGTCGAAAGACCGCGGTGTTCGTGTTGTACCCGCAGAGGAGTGTTGGTATAAGTCGTTAGAACCATTGATGCAGGAAGTTAACAACAGAATTGGTAGCGACACACCAACTTATTTATCATTCGACATTGACGGTTTAGATCCTTCAGTAGCACCTGGTACAGGTACACCAGAACCAGGCGGTTTGAGCGCATCACAAGGTTTAGAAATTATTCGTGGTTTGCATGGAACTAATTTAATTGGTGCCGATTTAGTTGAAGTTTCGCCACCTTATGATACCACTGGCAATACTGCATTATTAGCGGCTAACTTAGTGTTTGAAATGTTGTGTAGTTTCCCCGGCTGCATTCGCCGAGACTAAAATTACATTAAGCTAATAAATTAGCGAGACTAAATACATTGTTTAGTCTCGCATAATCCTAGTTAGAGCTTAGTTATATATTAGTTAGATCTAAGGAATTTAAACAACTTGCCCTGCAGCCCAGCCACTCGACCAAGCCCATTGGAAATTATAACCACCAAGCCAACCGGTAACATCGGCCACTTCGCCGATAAAATACAGCCCTGAGACTTTTTTACTTTCCATGGTTTTACTCGATAATTCATCGGTATCAACGCCGCCTAATGTGACTTCGGCAGTGCGGTAGCCTTCAGTACCATTGGGCTTAATTTGCCACTGGTGAAAGTATTGATCTAATTGTTCAATTTCACTATGGGTAAGTTGGTTTAGAGGTTTGTCTGGTAGCTCTTGGGCATCATATAAACGTTCGATTAAACGCTTAGGCAATAAGTGACTTAATGCGGTTTTTAGTGCTCGCTGAGGGCTCTCTTTACGAAACTCTTCAAGCTTTTCACTAAGTACAACATCAGGTAATAAGTTAATACTTACTGACTGGCCAGCCTTCCAATATGAAGATATTTGTAAAATTGCAGGGCCAGATAAGCCGCGATGTGTAAACAGTATATTCTCGCGAAAACTGTCGCCACTAACGCTAGTCACTTCAGTATCAACACTAATACCCGACAAGCCATCAAACTTTTGCTTGTCGCTATCTTGTAGAGTGAATGGCACTAATGCTGCGCATGTTGGCAATACCGTTAAATTAAACTGCTCAGCAATTTTATATCCGATTGGCGTCGCGCCAAGTTTCGGCATAGTTAAACCACCAGCAGCGATAACGAGTGACTGACACTGATAGTCTTTACCTGTGGTAGTCACAATAAAACCACTGTCGGTTTGGCTTACCTTTAACACTTCACTTTGTAAGTGAATTTGCACGCCAGCCCACTCGCATTCGGTTAATAACATGTCGACTATATTATGCGCAGAGTCATCACAAAATAACTGCCCTAGGGCTTTATGATGATATTCAACGCCATGGCGTTCAACCATATCAATAAAGTCATACTGGGTATAACGACTTA
This sequence comes from Colwelliaceae bacterium BS250, assembly GCA_040779355.1. GTDB lineage: Bacteria > Pseudomonadota > Gammaproteobacteria > Enterobacterales > Alteromonadaceae > Thalassotalea_A. The sequence continues at coordinate 68,437 of JBFONS010000015.1, forward strand.
GAGCAGATTTTACAAAGTGAGGGTTTTTACAAAGGTAGTTGCTTGGCTCGGCATTTTGGTTGGTAAAATTACAACGACCGCCACCACTAATAATGATTTTACGGCCGGGCTTTTTACCCATATCGACCACCGCAACACTACGACCACGATAACCGGCATTAAGGGCGCACATTAAACCTGCTGCGCCCGCACCAACAACTAATACATCAACATGCTCTAATGCCATAAAAACTTATGCACCAGTCATATCAGGGACAACCGACGTTGAAGCACCTTTCGCCATTTCGGCTAAATCTTTATCAACAAAGAATAAGGCATGACCATCACTGCCCACTAATTCAATTTTATCGATAATCGATTTAAACAAGGTTTCTTCTTCATGTTGCTCAGATACAAACCATTGTAAAAAGTTAAACGTAGAATAATCTTGATTGGTAAACGCAAAGTGCGCTAAACCATTAATTTTTTCAGTAATTAAACGCTCATGCTCATAGGTTGCTTGGAACACTTCAATCAATGAAGCAAACTCATGTGGTGGCGCTTCAATAGCCCCTAAAATTGGCATTGCGCCAGTTTCACTCACATAAGTAAATAAACGGTTCATGTGCTGCATTTCTTCAATAGCGTGTTTACGCATAAACGAAGCTGCACCTTCAAAGCCTTTATCTTCACACCAAGCACTCATTTGTAAATACAAGTTTGATGAATAAAACTCTAAATTAATTTGCGCATTCAACTGCGTAACCATATCTGTTTTTAACATAATACTTCTCTAGTCTTTCAGTTATGTTCTAGCGTAACTATAAAGCAGCTAATACGTTTTCGGCACTGCTGACTTCAAATTCTTGCGCTTTTTCTACAAATAAATGAGTTACAACACTGTTTTCAACAACCATGGCATAACGCTGAGAGCGTAAACCACCAAAAGTACCTGTGGCCATAGTTAGACCTAAGCTGCTTGCAAAGGCACCATCGCCATCACCTAGCATCATTAAGTTTTCAGCGTTTTGGGCTTCACCCCAAGCCTTCATTACAAAGGCATCATTTACTGATGTACAAAAAACAGCATCAACACCCTTAGCTTTGAATTCATCAAAATTAACCACGTAACCAGGCAAATGTGCTTCTGAACACGTTGGTGTAAATGCACCTGGTACTGCAAAAATTACGATTTTTCGATTAGCAAATAATTCACTAGTCGAGTAATTAATCATGCCGGCTTTGGTTAAATGCTGTAATTCACTTGCTGGGATAGTGTCATTTACTTTGATCATGGTGCACCTTTATTGGTTGAGCTTTAAGTAAGCTGGTATGCACGATTATATGCCCAAAGTTTACATTTGTCTGATTTAAAATGAAAAAACCGTTATTCTAGGCTTAATATAATAAATTAAAACAGAATAATCTCATGACAGAAACACCATTACCGGCGAAAACCGTTGCCATATTTGTTGATGTACAAAACATCTATTACACCTGCAGACAAGGCTTTAATCGTAGCTTTGATTACAATACTTTTTGGGCTTATGCCGGTGCCAACCATGAAGTGATTAATGCCTTTGCTTACGCCATTGATTCAGGCAACGAAAAGCAGCGACAATTTCAAAATATTTTGCGCGCTATCGGCTTTCAGGTGAAACTTAAACCTTATATTCAACGCAAAGACGGCAGTGCTAAAGGCGATTGGGATGTGGGTATTACCTTAGATGCGATCGAATACGGCGCAAAGGCGGATAAGGTCATATTACTTTCAGGCGATGGTGATTTTGATTTGTTAGTCAATAAACTGCGCAGTAAATATAAATGTGAGGTGGAAGTGGTTGGCGTTGAACAGCTTACTGCAAATTCATTATTAATTGCTTGTGATAAGTTCACGCCGATAAATGATGACTTACTGCTATAGCTATTCAGGCAAATAAATACACCTTTACGGGTTATCAATTACCACTTAGGTGAATAAATTCATATTTACGGGATATCAATTACCACCTAGGTGAATAAACTCATATTTATGGGTTATCAATTACCACTTAGATGTATAAATTCACATTTACGGGTTATTAATTACCATTTAGGCGAATAAATCCATATTTACGGGTTATCAATTACCATTTAAGCGAATAAATTCATATTTACGGGTTATCAATTACCACTTAGGTGAATAAATTCATATTTATGGGTTATCAATTACCATTTAGGTAAATAAAGTTGGCTTTGCGGGTTGCAAGTGATCATAAAAGCGAATAAATCAACATTTACGGGTTATCAGTCACTTTTCTCCAGAATAAACCCACATTAACGGGGGCGCCATTAATAACACGATCAATCTGCTTTAGGGATGCCTTGATTAACGTAGATATCAAAACGATTTTTCTTCATTTTGATACTAGTCGATGGTTTTTTACCGGCTAGTGGCTCAGCGTAATTAGGGCGTTTTACTACCACTCTATATTTTGCCAAGGCTAATGCTTTCTCTAATAGATTATCGGCATCTGGGTCGCTACCCACTAGGGTTTGAAACACCCGCATTTCTTTTTTAACTGCTGCAGATTTTTCCCGGTGTGGATACATAGGGTCAAGATAGACAACATCAATATCGGTGAGTTTTTCCATACTATCGATTGCTGAAGCATTAACCAGTGACATACGTTCACTCATCCAAGCGCCGATTTCTGCATCTTGCTGGGCTCGAATTAAACCATCATCAAGTAATGCGGCAACTGGAATTTGACGTTCCATCATAGTCACTTTGCAACCCAAACCAGCTAAAATAAATGCATCACGGCCCAAACCAGCGGTGGCATCTAATACATTTGGCGTAAAACCATGTTTTAGGCCAATGGCTTTGGCGATATCTTGTCCTCGTCCACCACCAAATTTACGTCTGTGTCCTACTGCGCCAGCAATGAAATCGACCACAATAGCACCGGTTTTAGGTTCATCGGTTTTATAGAGTTCAAGCTGGGTATCTGTAGATAACAAGTAAAATGGGCTTTTGACTTTATTAATATCACGCAGTTCGCCGCCGTATGGTAATTGCCATTTTGCACTGACGTTTTCAGCGCGCATGATGTTATTAAAGCTATCAGCAAAGACAATACAGTGTGGAGTAGCGCTAGATGTTAATTCAGCCATTAGTTATTGTTCTTCCAGATGCACATAGTTGTCGCCAGTACTTAAGGCAATTAAGCGACTGATTTTCTTTAAACTATAACCGCTTTGTTGTTGCCATTCATTAAAACATTGTTGAATGGTGTTTAAGCTCGACTTACTGGTGAGGCCACCGCTAATTAAATCATGTCCGCGAAAGTAGCTTTCGATATCACGGCTCAGTAAAAAGGTATCTTTACCTAACGCACGTAATGCGTAAGGGCCGGTGTTACCCCCTAGGCGTTGGCCATGTTTTTTTAAATAAGCCCATAAACCAATAATGTCATCTTCTGGCCAATTAGCGACAAATTCACTAAAACTGCCCTGTTCTAACTCAATATCGTGGATCATAAAGGCATTGGCTTTGATGGTTTTCACTTTGTTGTAGTTGCGAATTATTTTTGGGTCTTGTGCTTTACGCTCAACCATTTCATCGGGCATCATTAATATTTTTTCAATATTAAAGTCAAAGAATTGCTCTTCAAAACCTGGCCACTTGTTCTCAACCACACGCCATACAAAACCAGATTGAAATACTTTTTTAGTAAATTCAGCAAGAAATCTATCGTTGGGAAGTTTCGCTAATTCAGCATTTGAATTTGCTAAACTTGCATAAGGCGACATGAGTAATTCTAAATTGTGCTCACCACCTTTACGCTCAGCTGCACGCTGATAAATAGCTGAAATTTTTTCCAAAACAGATCCTTAGTTATTATATTTCATCAGTTTTAATGATGTTAATGAGTATACTAAAAATCGAAATGGAAATATAAAGGTAAAATAGAAAAGTTTGATGCTGTGCCAATAAAATGTATCGGCACATTAAGGTTTAGGCGTTACAAGCAACTAGCTCGCCGGTGTTGAAGGTGTTTTGCTTAGCGATATGAGCAGCTAAATACTTAGCATCTTTAGCGACACCGCCTAATGTTGCCGAACCGCGTGTATGCATCCATGGTAAGCCTATAAAGTACATTCCCTTAGTTGCGCCTACACCTCGATAGTTGGTTGGGTAACCATCGGCTTCAAACTTTATGCTGCTGGCATCATCGCTGTTTAACCAAGAGAAATCTGGCTTATAGCCCGTAGCCCAAACGATGTTTTTAATTGATGATATTTCGTTGTCGGCAAACGTAATGGTTTTACCATCGGCGGCCAAAGACCGGCCTAAAGCATTAACATTATCTCGGGCAAGCAATGCTTTTATATCGGTACCAATAACCGGTTGCATGCGTTTTTTGATTTGCTTACCTAAAAATGAATGACGCGATAATGACAATACACCGGTGTTTTTCAGCCACCACCACAAGGTTTTGCCAAATAACGTTTGTGGTAAAGATGTGGTATTAGTTATGCCTGAGCTAAACGTAGTACGGTTAGTGTCAGCTACTTCAGCAAGAATTTGTACGCCCGAATCGCCGCCACCAACAACTAAAGTATCACCGTTATTAAGTTGCGCAGGATTAACATAATCGCGACTGTGAATTTGTTTTATAGCTGAGCATATATCACTGGCAAACGCAGGAATGAAAGGCGTATGAAATGGCCCTGTTGCAACAACTATATTACGACACTGCAAGTTACCCGCGCTGCTAGCAACTTGATATACATCCGCTATTTTTTTTACCGAAGTGACTTTAGTATTGAGTTGCAATGGCAGCTCGAATGCTTCTACGTAGCTTGTTAAGTAAGCGGCTACGTCATGTTTATTAGGGTATTCACGACAGCCGGTAAACTTTAAACCCGGTAAGGCATTATATTTTTTAGGGGTAAATAGTGTTAATGAATCCCAGCGAGAAAGCCAAGCACTACCAATTTTATCGCCAGCATCAACAATTAAAAATTTCTCTCCTAATTGTTTTAAATGATACGCCATCGCAAGACCTGCTTGGCTGCCACCTACTATAATAAAATCGTACATTAATTTCTCACATTACTAAGTTGTGCGCATTCTAACAAAAAACCCGTCTAAAGCGCAGTTTTGTTAGTTATTTGTACAACTACTGTTGGAAGATAACATTTACACTGTAGGCATAAAAAAGCCGTTAATAGTGAACTATTAACGGCTTTTAAAATGACTAGCAGATACGCAGTTCGCTACTTGAACGTTAGCGATTCACTATTTATTGGCTTAGTACAGACTAAGCGCCAATACCACAGTGACGTAGTAAAGCATCCACTTGTGGCTCTCGGCCACGGAACGCTTTAAACAGTTCCATAGGCTCTTCTGATCCGCCTTTCTCTAATACACACTCAAGGAAGTCCTTACCCGTTTGCGGGTTAAACACGCCTTCTTCTTCAAAGCGAGAGAATGCATCGGCAGATAATACTTCTGCCCATTTATACGAGTAATAACCCGCGGCATAACCGCCTGCAAATATATGACCAAAACTGTGTTGGAAACGATTAAATTCTGGTGCTTTAATTATCGCATATTGCTCACGAACTTCGTTTAAAACACTTTGTATTTGACAACCTTTAGCACCGTCATAGTTGGCGTGCATTTTAAAATCAAAAATACTGAACTCTAACTGTCGTAACATCTGCATGGCAGATTGGAAGTTTTTCGCCGCTAACATTTTATCTAACATTGCTTGTGGTAATGCCGCACCCGTTTCAAAATGCGATGATAAGAATGCTAGCGCTTCTGGCTCCCAGCACCAATTTTCTAAGAACTGGCTCGGTAACTCAACCGCATCCCAAGGCACACCATTAATACCGGCTACCCCAGATTCGTTTATTTGGGTAAGCATGTGATGTAAGCCATGACCAAACTCATGAAACAAAGTTACTACTTCATCATGGGTAAATAACGCCGCCTTATCGCCAACAGGTTTAGTGAAGTTACACGTTAAAAAGGCAACTGGCAGCTGCACTTCGTCATTAGCTAGGGCGCGACGGCCAACACAATCGGCCATCCAAGCACCGCCACGTTTTTTATCACGAGCGTATAAATCTAAATAAAAGCTGCCACGTAAATCACCGTTAGCGGCAAATACATCATAAAAACTAACGTCTTTATGCCAAACATCAACATCGCTACGAGGCTTAATTTGCAAACCATATAAACGACGGACTACTTCAAATAAGCCGGCCACGACTTTGTCTTCCGGAAAATAAGGACGTAAATCTTCGTCAGAAATAGAATATTTAGCCTGTTTTAGCTTTTCGCTGTAGTAAGCTAAATCCCATGGGTTTAATTGCGTAACGCCATGCTCTTTTTCGGCAAATTGTTGTAATTGCGCTAAATCTGCACCGCCTTGGGCTTTAGATTTTTCGGCAAGATCTTCTAAAAACCCTAACACCTGCTCGGTAGATTCAGCCATTTTAGTGGCGAGTGATTCTTCTGCGTAATTGTTAAACCCTAATAACTGCGCAACTTCATGACGTAGTGCTAAGGTTTCAGTCATAATGGCGCTATTATCAAACTCACCAGCATTAGGGCCTTGCTCAGATGCACGAGTAACGAAAGCCACATACATTTTTTCACGCAGCTGAGCATTATCGGCATACATCATAATTGGTAAGTAGCTAGGGATGTCTAAAGTGAAGGTCCAACCTTGCAGATTTGCATCAACGTTATCTTCAGTTTGTTCTTCAACTAGTTCTTCACTGTGCTTATCTGCAAATAATTGCTGAGCGCCAGCAAGTGCACTTTCAGGTAAACCACTTAATTCACTTTCATCGGTAACGGTTACGCTGTAAGCGCCAGTTGCATCAAGTACATTATTGCTAAACTGCGAGGCTAGCTCAGACATTTTTGTTTGAATTTCACCATAACGTTTTTTGTCGTTATCGGCTAAGGCAATGCCTGACAATTTAAAATCGCGCAGTGCATTTTTAATGACTTTTTGCTGAGCTTTATTTAAATCGAGATAAGACGGGCTATCAGCTAGTTGCTGGTAAGCATTAAACAAGCCTTGATGTTGACCTACCCAAGTACCGTATTCTGACAACATAGCTAAACATGAATCATAAGCATCACGTAACTCGTCGCTATTGACCACTGAATTCATATGTGAAACTGGTGACCAAATGCGCTCTAACTTATCGTCTACCTCATCAATATAAGCAATTAAGTTATCCCAAGTGTATGGCACATCTAACGCCACTACTTTTTCAATAGCCGCTTTGCCTTCACTAATAGCCTGTTCAACTGCTGGCTTAATATGTTCAGGTTTTATTTTTGAAAATTCAGGGAGATCGCTTGGCGATAATAACGGATTGCTCATAAGTATTCTTTTATTGTAAATAATATCATCTAATAGAAATAGGCCCTGTTACAGCATTATTCAAGGCATAGAACTAAAAAAGGTGCTAATTACTCTAGATAATTAGCACCTTTGATAAAATAGTTTTCGTATTAGTTACTGGCTTTAACCACCTTATCCATGATCACCGCGCATACCGCATCACCAGTAATATTTAAGGCGGTACGGATCATGTCAAATATTCTATCGAGGGCGAACAGTAATGGTAAGCCTTCAACCGGAATACCTGCAGCCAATAAGACAGCTACCACTAAGAATGATGGTCCTGGCACACCAGCTTGCCCAATAGCGCCAATGGTAGAGGTAAAAATAATCGCTACGTAGGCAGCAAAGCTTAATTCAACACCAAACATTTGCGCAAAGAATACCGCGACTAAACCATAATAAATCGCATTACCACTCATATTAATCGTGGCACCTAATGGCAATACAAATGAAGCAACCGAATTAGATACGCCTAACTCTTCTTCACACACTTCGAGTGTAATAGGCAATGTTGCCATTGATGACGCTGTTGATAGCGCTACCGCTTGTGGTTTTTTCATTTTGGTCATAAAGTCACGTACTGAAACGTCAGAGAATAACTTGATGAATATAGGGTAAACGACAAATCCAAAAATAATAATGGCAAGAATAAACACCACCACCAATTTAACAATAATGCCTAATACATCAAAACCAAAAGTACCGACGGCATCAGCCATCAAACCAAATACGCCAATAGGCGCAATGATCATCACTTTATTTATCATCCACACAAACGCATCGATAATGGCATTAATTGCAGTTAAGAATGACTTAGAGCCTGCACTGCCTACTTTTGCGATAGCAATACCAAAGAACATACAAAACACAATGATTTGTAATATATTACTGCCGTTTAGAGATACAAAAATATTGCTGGGGATCATACTGATAATAGTATCGAAGAATCCTGGCACTTCACCTTTATCGGCATAGGTATTAGCAAACATACTGCTCACACCCGAAGTATCAACACCTACACCTGGCTCAAACACCACACCAAGTCCAATAGCTAAAAGTACCGCAAGCGCAGAGGTCACCATAAAGAACAAAATGGTACCGATACCGACTTTACCTGCAGCGGGACTCGCGCCTAAGTTAGCAGCACCCGATATAATAGAAACCGCCACCAAAGGAATAACCAGCATGGTGATCAATTGGATAAAAATAGTACCGAGCGGCTTAAACATAGATGCATCATCACCCACATAAGCACCAACTAAAGCACCGATCACCATAGCAATGACGACTTGTAAGCCGATATTATGCTTAAAGCCTTGTTTTATAGCGGTCATAATTAATCTCTTTTATAAATTTTGCAAAACACTAACATAATACCTGCACAAAAAACCTTGGTATTACAAAGCAACACAAATCCTCACACATAAATACAGGTATGAAAAAAACGTTAATGAGTTCGCTTGAATGGCTCTAAGCATAGTCGGCAATCGCTTTTTCGACCTTTTTCAATAACAGCATATTATCGATTAAATACTACTCGGCTGAAATTATTCTCAGTTATTTACGCTCTTATAGTTGAATTAATTCACTTTACCCTCAATTATTACAATATTCACATCACATAAGTGGTGTCTTTATTTAGGAGTATTACATGAGTAAACATTTTGACTATATTGCACTCGGCGCTGGTAGCGGTGGTATTGCATCAATTAATCGCGCTGCAATGTATGGTAAAAAATGTGCACTAATAGAAGCTAAGCATATTGGTGGTACTTGTGTAAATATTGGCTGTGTGCCTAAAAAAGTAATGTGGTATGCCGGGCAAATTGCCGATGCAGTGCACTTATCTAAAGATTATGGTTTTGATTTAACCGCAGGCAAGCTTAACTGGGCGAAATTAGTTGAGAGTCGTGAAGCATACATAAAACGTATTCATGCATCATATGATAGTGGTTTCGCTAAAAATAACGTTGAAGTGATCAATGGCTTTGGTCGTTTTATCGATAAAAATACTATTGAAGTTAACGGCGAAACCTATACTGCCGATAATATTTTAATTGCTACCGGTGGTCGCCCAACCGTGCCAAACATTCCTGGCAGTGAGCACGGCATAACATCTGATGGATTTTTTGCCTTAAACGAGCAACCGAAACGTGTTGCAGTGGTTGGCGCAGGTTATATCGCAGTTGAAATTGCCGGTGTACTGAATGCACTTGGTAGTGAAACGCAATTATTAGTACGTAAACACAAACCATTACGTGATTTTGATGAACTTATGTCTGATACATTAGTGGAGATTATGGCAAGCGAAGGTCCAACCTTAAAAACGCACTGTACGCCAAAAGCATTGATAAAAAATGATGATGGTAGCTTAACGCTGCAATTAGAAAATGGTGACGATATTACCGTTGATTGTGTTATTTGGGCGATAGGCCGTGAGCCAGCAAACGATAAAATAAATATCGAAGCTACTGGCATTGAGTTAAATAGCCGCGGTTTCATTCCTACCGATAAATATCAAAGCACAGATGTAAATAACATATTTGCGGTGGGCGACAATACTGGCCGAGCACAGTTAACACCGGTTGCAGTTGCTGCTGGTCGCCGCTTATCAGAGCGTTTATTTAACGGTAAAACTGATGAGCACTTAGACTACAACTTAATTCCGACAGTGGTGTTTAGTCACCCTACTATTGGTACTCTCGGTTTAACCGAGCAACAAGCCATTGAGCAATTCGGCGCTGATGATATTACCGTATATAAATCACAGTTTACCTCTATGTATACTGCAGTGACTGAACATCGTCAGCCATGTCGAATGAAACTTATTTGCCAAGGCAGTAACGAAAAGGTCATTGGCATGCATTGTATTGGTTTAGGCAGTGATGAAATGCTACAAGGTTTTGCTGTTGCCGTTAAAATGGGCGCTACCAAAGCTGATTTTGATAACACGGTTGCTATCCATCCTACAGCTGCTGAAGAATTCGTTACTATGCGCTAACGACAATTTAGTACTAGCAACATAAACAAACCCCAAGTTTATTTATTAAACTTGGGGTTTATTTTTTAGAACTAAAAACAAACCCGTGAAGATATTAATTCATCAGGGTAACTAATCGGCTTAATGATCCGAATATTCTAACGTTTCCATGTTAAAATACAGGGCCGCAATAATGTTCAATTTGCTACTAGCCCTTATGTATCAAGGGTAATCATTTTTGTTGTTTAATAGTGCTATTTTTAATCAAAAACTTTTATTAATAAAATGTTAAATAAACGTGTTTTTTATAAAATCATTCTGCTAGTATCATTGGCGTTGTTGGAAAAAGCATCAATTAAGAATGTTTAGCAATAACGGTTAATGGAATAATTATCCACATCTATTTTACCAATAATAATAAATAGAAACGGTCAGCTTTATCTTCCTTACACTATATACTTACAGCCTTACAGGCGATATACACTTACCATTTTTTCTTTATGGCAGGTGGGTTTACTAATTCCATTAACAGAGTTATCCACAATATACCTAATCACCGGTATACTTTTTATATGGTCTCCTGATCCTATCTATGGCATGCTAGAGCCAGTATTTTCAGCCAATAAACTCTAATAACATGACTCAATCTTCGCCTTATATTCTGGTAGACGGATCTTCTTACCTATTCCGCGCTTATTACGTACCTTATTTACAAGCACTTAGCACTAAAGATGGCCACCCTACAGGTGCCATAACCGGTGTTTTAAACATGATCAGAAGTTTAGAAAAAGATTATCCTGGCGGTAAAATCGTGGTGATTTTTGATGCTAAAGGGAAAACCTTCCGCAACGATTTATACCCTGAATATAAAGCTAACCGCCCACCAATGCCGGATGATTTACGCTGCCAAATAGCGCCGCTACATAAAATCATTAAGGCCATGGGCTTACCTTTATTAGTGATTGATGGCGTCGAGGCTGATGACGTTATCGGCACTTTAGCAGATCAAGCCAGTAATTTAGGCTTAGAAACTGTGATCTCGACTGGCGATAAAGATATGGCGCAGTTAGTCACCGAACACGTTACTTTGATCAACACCATGACCAATGTTGCTATGGGTGTGGATGGCGTTATTGAAAAATTTGGCGTCCGACCTGATCAAATTATTGATTACCTAGCATTAATGGGTGACAAGGTTGATAACATTCCAGGCGTGGAAAAATGTGGCCCAAAAACAGCGGTAAAATGGCTGACCGAGCATGAAACGTTAGATAACGTGATGGCCAATGCAGATAACGTAAAAGGTAAAATTGGTGAAAACCTAAGAAGTGCCTTAGTACAATTGCCTTTATCTTATGAACTGGCAACCATAAAATTAGATGTAGAGCTTGATCAGGCAATTAATGAAATAGAAGCCATACCCGCCGATACTGATACTTTACGAGAAATGTACACTGAGTTTGAATTAAAACGTTTACTCGCCGATTTAGATGGACCCAGTAAATCTTCAGCGCCAGCTGCCAGCAAGTCGGCAATTGATGAAAGTGTTGATGATGAACCGGTAGTTAGCGATATAGACACTGAATACGATATTATTCTTACCAAAGAAACATTACAACCATGGCTAGATAAGCTGAATGCTTGCAGCAGTTTTGCTTTTGATACCGAAACCACCAGTGTTAACTACATGAAAGCTGAGTTAGTGGGTTTATCATTTGCTATTGAAGCAGGAAAAGCCGCTTATGTGCCACTTACCCATGATTATATTGGAGCACCTGAGCAGCTTGATTTAACTTGGGTACTTGAGCAATTTAAGCCATTACTTGAAAGTGCAGTCATCTTAAAAATTGGTCAAAACCTAAAATACGATGCCAACGTATTAAGCCATTACGATATTGAACTTAAAGGCATTGGTTTTGATACCATGCTCGAATCATACTGCTATAACAGTGTTGCGACTCGTCACAATATGGACGCCTTAGCGAACAAGTATTTAGGTCATCAAACCATTAAGTTTGAAGATGTTGCTGGTAAAGGGGTAAAGCAATTAACCTTTAACCAAGTAGATATTGAACTCGCCGGACCCTATGCCGCTGAAGATGCCGATATAACATTACGTCTGCACCAAGCAATTTGGCCAAAGCTTGAAAAAAACACCGATCAAAAATCAGTATTCCTTGAAATTGAAATGCCACTATTACCTGTACTTACTCGTATGGAGCAGTGCGGTGTTTTAATTGATAGCGATGTGCTTAATGAACAAAGCCAGCAAATAGGTATACGCTTAGACGAGCTCGAAATACAAGCGCATAACCTCGCAGGTAAAAGCTTTAACTTAAGCTCACCTAAACAACTGCAAACTATTTTGTTTGAAGAGCAAGGTATTCCAGTAATAAAGAAAACCCCTAAAGGTGCACCTTCAACAGCAGAAGAGGTATTGCAAGAGTTAGCGTTAGATTACCCGCTGCCTAAACTTATTATTGAGCATCGCGGCTTAAGTAAACTAAAATCAACTTATACCGATAAACTGCCATTAATGGTGAATGAGAAATCAGGAAGAGTACATACCTCTTATCATCAAGCAGTAACAGCAACGGGTCGTTTATCATCATCCGATCCAAATTTACAAAACATTCCAATTAGATCAAGCGAAGGCAAAAAAATTCGCCAAGCATTTATCGCCCCGCAAGGTTATAAAATACTGGCGATAGATTACTCGCAAATTGAGCTACGTATCATGGCGCATTTATCGGCCGATGAAGGTTTGTTGTCTGCATTCGCTGAAGGTCGAGATATTCACCAAGCAACTGCGGCTGAAATATTTTCGCTGCCTTTAGATGAAGTAACCACTGACCACCGTCGTAGTGCAAAAGCGATTAACTTCGGTTTAATTTACGGTATGTCGGCCTTCGGCTTATCAAAGCAACTCGGCATTGCCCGTGGTAAAGCACAAGATTACATGGATACCTACTTTCAACGTTATCCTGGCGTATTAACCTATATGGAAGAAACGCGTCAGCTAGCGACCGAACAAGGCTATGTAGAAACAATATTTGGCCGTCGCTTATTTTTACCTGAAATAAAGTCTAAGAATGGTGCTCGCCGCAAAGCCGCTGAACGCGCAGCAATTAATGCCCCTATGCAAGGTACTGCTGCAGATATTATTAAGAAAGCGATGATTGACGTTGATAAGTGGCTGGTGAATGAAGCCGACTCACGTATTAAAATGACCATGCAAGTACACGATGAGCTCATATTTGAAGTACCGACAGAGATACTTGCTGAAACAACACAGAAATTAGTCGAAATAATGGACAATGCGGTCACCTTAGATGTGCCACTAATCTCTGAATCGGGCACTGGCGATAACTGGCAGCAAGCTCACTAGTATGTAATTAAATTACATAAAAAAACGAAAAAACATGAGAAAACCGACTTTAAAGTCGGTTTTTTTATAAATAATACGGTTTTATTTACAAAAATGTAAATAAACTTAGAGTAAACACTTTACAAACTAGAGTTAAGGCTCTATTATAGCTTTCGTTCCTTACGGAACTCTTGTTGTAATAACTTTTGTTTTCTAGCTTCCCCATAAGCTTCTTACCGACTTGCATTGTGAGTCGGTTTTTTTTGCCCAAAATTCAGTAACGCGCCTTTATACCAAGTTAATTAATCAACTTGGTATTATTCGCTTAATAAAACATCAAAAAAAATAGCAGTAATGTAAAGGTTACGTAAATACTCTAAATAATCATGAAAACGCTTTACAACTTAGAGTCAAAGCTCTATTATTGATCTCGTTCCCTTTATGGAACTCTTGTTGTAATAATTTTTCTAGCTTTCCCCATAAGCTTCTTACCGACTTGCATTGTGAGTCGGTTTTTTTTGCCCAAAATTTAGATATTAAAGCAAAAAAAAAGAACCTTTCGGTTCTTTCTCAACTTAATACATTAAAGCAATTAGTTACTCTTGCTCTTCAATGCCGCTTGCATCGGGTTCAACCAATTCTTGCTCTGGTAAATTAATAAACCAATCGCTAATGATATTCGTTGCAGTATCTAAACCAACACGAGTTAATGATGAAAATGAATGCACTTTAATATTGTCATGCATTTCGGCACATTTTTTACGAACTTGTAAAACTTCAGAATTACGTTTGCCCGCTTTATATTTATCAGCTTTAGTCAATAAAGCTAAAACAGGTAATTGACAATCATTAGCCCATTGAATTAAATCAACGTCTAAGTCTTTTAACGGATGCCTAATATCCATTAAAATAACTAAGCCTTTTAAGCTCATGCGTTTTTCTAGATACTCAGCCAGTGCTTTTTGCCATTTTTTCTTCATTTCTAATGGCACTTTAGCAAAACCATAACCAGGTAAATCAATTAAACGACGGTTTTCGCTTATTTCAAATACGTTAATTAACTGAGTACGACCAGGTGTTTTACTGGTTCGAGCTAAACCTCTCTGGTTTGTTAATGTATTTAACGCACTAGATTTGCCCGCATTTGAGCGACCGGCAAAGGCAACTTCAATACCACTGTCGGATGGTAACTTGCGAATATCGGGTGCGCTAAGGGTAAACTTTGCGACATGTAAATTAACAACAGGAGCGGTCAAAATGGGGTCCACCATTAAAGAAATATTAACTTTTGTAATTATATCCTGTTTTTACTGCTTAGATGCAGTATTTTTATGTAATATTTTTAAACAATAACCATTACACTTACGTGGGAATTGTGTAAAATACTGTAAAGTTTTATTCCAAACGCTACTAACAAAAATAAAAACTATTATTTTCTAGTATAAACAGGCAGATAATCTATGAAAAAATTCATCATTTCGGCAATCTTAAGTTGCGGATTACTAGGTAACGCATTCGCAGCAGGCGATGCAACAGCAGGCAAAACCAAAGCAGCAGTTTGTGCCGCTTGTCATGGTACAAATGGTATTGGTCTTGCAGACAACTATCCTAATTTAGCGGGCCAACATGCTGATTATATTAGTAAACAGTTAAAAGCTTTTAAAAGTGGCGAACGTGGCGATGCTCTAATGGCACCAATGGCAGCAGGTTTATCAGACCAAGATATGGCTGACTTAGCTGCATACTTCTCAAGCTTTAGCCGTTCAGGTGAAAGTGCTGCCACAACTACAACGGGTACTGCAACTAGCGTAGCTCCTGTAGTAAATGTAGCGCCAGCGGCTCCAGTAGTTGTTGCCGATGCTGCCGCAGGTAAATACTTATATAACAAAGGTGACGCTGCTCGTGGAATTACGGCTTGTGTTGCTTGTCATGGTGATGAAGGTAATAGTGAAGTACTGATTAATCCTAATCTTGCTAAACAACATCCCGAATACATTGAAAAACAACTTAACGCGTTTCGCTCTGAAGAACGCTTAGACCCATCAATGAACACTATCGCGAAAAATTTAAGCGAAGATGATATAGCTAACCTTGGTGCTTTCTTTAAAGACCCAAGCGCTGTAGCAAATGTTACCGTTAAGAAATCTGCCGCTAAGCTTACCTTTAAAGGTGATGTAGAAGCTGGCAAGACCAAAGCAATAGCCTGTGGCGCATGTCATGGAGCAGATGGTAACAGCCCAGTAACTATATATCCTAAACTTGCTGGTCAACATGAACAATATATTGCAAAGCAATTAGCTGACTTTAAAGCGGCAACAGTAAATAGTGAAGAAGGTCGTGGCGATCCGGTGATGGGCGGTATGGTTGCTGCGTTATCACCGACAGACATGCAAGACTTAGCCGCTTACTTTGCAAGCCAAAAGGTAACTCCAACTGGCGTTGCAGAAAATGCCAAAGGTGCGAAGTTATACACTGGTGGTGATGCATCTAAAGGTATAACAGCATGTATCGCTTGTCATGGTACAACAGGTCAAGGTGCTGCTTTAGCTGGTTTCCCTAAAGTTGCTAATCAAAATGTTGATTACTTAAAAACACAGCTTAATAAATTCCGTGATGGTACTCGCCATAACGATAAAAATTCTATGATGACCAATATCGCAGCTAAACTTAGCAATGATGATATTGCAGCAGTTGCTGAATACATGTCTTCATTAAAATAAGCTCACGCTTAGTTAATAAAAAAGCAGCTATTTTAGCTGCTTTTTTGTTTCTAGGGGCTTAGGAATTTATATCCATCTATCTGATTTTATATAGTCTAAATAATCAAGACTCAACATTATTTGGTTAATACCAATTCTACTAATTAAGTGATCTACTTTTTCATGAGGAAAAAGGGATAAATACAAGGCATAAAATTTAGTAAGTAGTTATTCTACTTATAAATTTTATAACGCAGTAGTTATTCATTTTAACCATTAAAAATGAGCAGTAAATTAATGGACTTGGTATAACAGCATTTTCTCCAGCGATGGTCTTTTGGTTTTACTAAATTAGGTGTCGCACTTAGTATATGAATTCGGCATACTTAATAATACTGATAATTAAATACCTTTAAACGATGTACCGGAAACTAATTAATGCTTGAAAATATTGTGCTGCTTATCTTTTTTTCTCATATCTTAATAGTCACATTTCTTCTTAATCTTAAGGTTGGCAATAAATTAGCAAACAAGATGCTCGCACTTTACTTACTTACGACTGCACTTGATATCAGTAACTTCATATTCGGCCCTTTCTACCATGAGCATCCTAATTTAAATATGCTGCGATCTAACATCGCTTTTTTCACAGCGCCTTTTTTATATGCCTATGTTAAATCTGTGGTCTATAGCGACTTTAAATTAAGACCTAAGCATTTACTCCATTGTTTGCCTTTTGTGATCGTATGCTTAGCTTTAGTGCCCAACTTCTTTAGTGTTGGCGCCGAGGGAAAACAAGATTATTATGACAATTTTAATACTCTGCCTGAAAACATATTCATCCTATATTTTGTCTATATTCAAGTCGGCATATATATAGTGGCTATGTTTAACATATTGAATAGACAACGAAAAGTTATAATTGAAAACTACTCTGATGAACATCATTTAACCATTCGTTGGTTAACTCAGTTTCTATCTTTATTCAGCTTAATCTATATTTTTGCTTTAGCCCGAACACTTTATACTTTTTCAGCGTACAAAAATATCGAAACAATTGTGACATTAGTGATGATGTTTTGTTTATTTTTAAATATATGTTGGATACTTTGGCAGGCACTGAATCACCCTCAGTTGTTTGTTGGCGTAAATTCAAAAATTGAAGTACTTGCAGATACGCCAATCATTGAAGGTAACAGCAATAACCCAAACGATAATGCTAGAACAACCAACGATGACCTTATTGCTAAATTAGAACGTTATATGCTTCGCAATAAGCCATATTTAGACCCTTGTTTGAGCATAGACTCATTAGCAAAAAAAATTGAAGTCTCTAGTAATGAGCTTTCATTGCTTATTAATAGAAAAATAGGGCAACACTTTTTTGATTTTGTTAATACTCATCGAGTCAATTTTGCCGCCGAGATGTTGAGTGATAAAAATAATCAAAAGAAAACTGTTATGGAAATACTCTATGAAGCCGGATTTAACTCTAAGTCATCGTTTAATACCGCCTTTAAAAAGCATAAAAATGTTACACCGTCTCAATTTCGAAAAAATAATTTATAAATTTATTCAGTTAGCATAATTTCTATTATCACGCTATAGCCCAATAAAAATAACAATGTCCGACTTTGTTATCTGACTTTTTTATGCTGATTTACCCTAAAAAAATCATTTTCTTTGATGTCCGACTTTCAGTCGGTCGAATCTCATTTCAGCATAAGTCATTATTTCGACCTAAGTCATCTCCCTTTTATTGATACTTGATTGATTGCCAATTAAGTCAGGGGGGTTCATACAATTTGTCAGACAAAAAGGTTTATAGCATGAATAAAATGATCCACAACAACAGCCAAAAGTTCATAAAGTTAAGTTTACTCGCAATTATTCCAGTTATCACCCTAGTGTGTAACACGGCTTATGCTGATGAAATAGATGATTTTATTGAAGCCACAATGGCACAGAAAAGAATCCCAGGTATGCAATTAGCTGTGGTTCGCAATAATGAAATAATCAAAACAGCGAGCTATGGTTTATCCAGTGTTCAGCATTCAGTTGCTGTCGATAATGACACTATTTTTCCTATTGCATCGATGACTAAAGGATTTATTGGTGTTGCCATCATGCAATTAGTTGAGCAAGGTAAACTTAATTTATCGGAGCCAATATCAAGTTATTTAGCTGATCTACCTCAACAATGGCAAAACATCACAGTTAGACAATTATTAACACATACTTCGGGGTTACCTCGTATATTTAGTGGCTACATAGTTAACTTAATTGATCCTAAGGGGCCTGATGCGTCGTGGGAATTGGTACAAAAACAACCTTTAGAGTCGCAGGCGAATACTAAATGGAGTTATGTTCAAACAAATTATGCCTTATTGGGTAAAATCATCGACAAGATCAGTGGCCAGCCATATGAGGAGTTTATAGCACAAAAGCAACTGCAAAAAGCGAAAATGGCAAAAACTGAGGCGGCCGGATTTGCTGGACAAAAATATGTTATACCTCACCAGAGCACGAATTACATGTATTACCAAAGTGAAAAATTAACGACTTTCAGTGAAGGGTACCCGCGATTTATGGGCCCTGCAGGCGGTATGAATTCCACAGCTACTGAGCTTGCTCGTTATGTAATTGCTTTACAAAAAGGCGACTTGTTTGAAAAAAATTCTAGTCTTGAAGCTTTGTGGTCTCCAGGTAAGCTAAACAACGGCAAGATGGTCGGCCGTAATAGTCGCCAAGGCTATGCATTAGGTTGGGAGATAATTGGTCGTAATGATCATCCGACAGTGCATGTTGGTGGCAACGCGAATTCAGCGATGCTTATATTTCCAAAAGATAATTTATCCATTGTGTTGCTAGGTAACCTGATAGGCTCTGATCCTAGAACCTTCATGAATGAAATTGCAGGCTTTTATATCTCTGACATGAAAGCAGAAAATGGCTTTGATTTACCAACAACAATAAAACCTCTATTTTTAGCGCTTAAAACTCAAAGCTATGAAAATGCCATCGAAGTAGCAACTAACTTACAGCAAAGCCAAAACATCAAGTTTGGCATAAACGATGTTAATAATTGGGGCTATCTACTCATTAACCAAAATAAAAAGGCAGAGGCATTAGAAATATTCAGATTAAATACTGTTCTATATCCAAAAAATGCCAATGCCTATGACAGTTTGGCAGAAACTTATGGAGCGTTAGGGAACATGAAGCAGGCCGTTAAATATTATAGAAAAGCGCTTGCGGTAAACCCTGACTACGCCAATGCAAATAATGTACGAAAAATGCTAAAGGCTAATGGCTTTTAAGTCAAAACTGAAGTTCTAAGATAAGTTAGGAAGAGGATCAGCGCGGTTATTATCTATTAGCAAATAACCGCTTAACTAAAGCCGCTTAATTAAGTTCATTGCGCTAGCAAAACTCCTAATTTTATCTGTGATCTGTAGTTTTATCTTAAGTGATCAGCCATAGACAATGATTTCACATTCATTTTACATTCCCCAGTTTAAGATGGCTGATATTATTGATTTTACAGGTCAAAGCTATGTCCAACTACATTACATTAAAGAATATTAATCAATCGTTTCAAATGAACGGCTCACAAGTCACCTTATTTGATGACCTCAACTTATCTATTGTTCAAGGTGAGTCTTATGCCATCACAGGTCCTTCTGGCGCCGGAAAGTCAAGTTTACTGATGTTAATGTCAGGCTTGGAACAGCCCACTGCAGGGCAAGGCTTATATGTTAAAGATGAGAAAAGTGAAACGTTGGACTGTTTAAGAGCAGATATCGGATTTATTTTTCAACAATTTCATTTATTGCCAGAATTAACGGCCCTTAATAATGTGGCGTTACCACTCAAGTTAAGGGGTGATAAGCAGGCAACAGAAAAAGCGATGATTTGGCTTGAAAAGGTTGGCTTGTCAAATCGTATAGATCACAAACCGAGCGAACTAAGTGGAGGAGAGCAACAGCGAGTGGCGATAGCACGGGCACTGGTGTTTGAACCTAGCTTTATTTTCGCCGATGAACCAACAGGCAACTTGGATCAAAAAAGTGCTACAGAAATTGCGGACATTCTATTTGCCTGTTGCCAAGAAAATAATGCCGGTTTGGTGGTTGTCACTCATAGCGAAATTTTAGCGAATCGTGCTCAGCATATATTTTCATTAGCTGATGGTCAGTTCAAACAAGAGTCAAATCAAGCACTCAAGGTGATCTCATGTTAGTTCGCAATGTGAAATTGGCTTGGAATTTTTATAGACAAGAGTATCAATATTCTCATCAACGTTTATTGCGTTGGACCCAAGGGATATTATTGATATTTATTGTCACCTTAAGTCAATCAAGTGCAAGCATACAAAATTATCTGGAACAAAACTTACAAGGTTTACTTGGCGCAGATGCGGTGCTCAGTCAAAAGCAGGCGTTAACGGCTGAGCAGTATACCAATGTGAGTGAATTAACTAATGAGGTTGTGGTTACTCAACAAATCCCGACGACATTGACTCATAAAGGCATATGGCAACGAGCAAAGCTAAAAGCAGTGGATAATCACTATCCGTTGCAGGGTGAATTATTAACCTCGCAAACATTACAAGATAAAGGCCAGCCAACCTTAGGAGGCCCCAAGTTAGGGCAAATATGGTTAGGTGCGCGATTATTTTCCAGCTTATCGCTCACTATCGGTGATCATATATTAATAGCAGATAAAGACTTTTTGGTTGCTAGAGTGTTGCAACATGAACCTGATAGATTGATGGAAGGTCATAATGTAGATATGCGAGCCATGGTCAATACTGTCGATTTTAATGCATTGGGATTTGCAGCTGATCTCATCCATTATCGCTATCTAATGACAGCAACTAGCCAACAAATAAGCAGTTTACTCAACTGGCAACAGAAAAATTTGCCCGCCGCTAAAGTCCATCATAAACAAGGTGCTCATCCCTTAGCGCTGTTTTGGCAACGAACAGAAAACTTTATTGGCTTAGCATCAATTATATTGTTTTTTATGGCGGCAATAGCCATTGAGCAACTTGCGCAAGTTCATATGAAAAAAGATCAGTATTTCTCTGCTATCTGCATGAGTCTAGGGTCGTCAAAATCAGTGGGTCTGCAAGTCTCTATGTTTAAATGGGTTATTGCTTTGGCGTTATTGTTACCTATGGCTTTATTATTATCATCGCTATTTCATTGGTTGATAATTTACTGGTTACAAGAGACCTTTATCAATTTGCAATGGCATTGGAACATTGTCTCGATGTTAAAAACCAGCAGTTTTGTGGCTATTATTTTTGCGGTATTTCATGCACCCGTTTGGCTGTCTCTGCACAATACTTCGGTGGCCAAATTATTTATCGCCACCGACCAAGGAACAAACCATTGGCTGAGCAAAATGAGTAGTGTATTGGTATTATTCGGCGTCGCATTTACCTACTCAGATAATGCCCTGTTAACCTTGATGATGGTAGCAGCCATAGTTATTACCATTGGCTTAATGATATTGCTGAGTTGGGGTTTCTTAACCCTTGGAGAAAAATTTACCCAAAATATTTCAGGGTTAATTCCTTTTGCCTTGTTTATGATGAAGCAGCGCCTAGTCAGTAAAAGTACGCAAATATTAGGGGTGGGGTTATGTGCTTTCTTACTGCTTTTTACGCTAATGCTACTCAAAGACATCGGCGCTACCATGGCATCATATCAACGACAACATGATGGCAATATCATAATATCGCAAGCAACTCAGTCACAGCTTACCTATATTCAGAGTTGGGCTAAACAGCAAAAGGTAACCATTCGCCAAGCGAAATCTTATATGTATGCAAAATTAGTCGCAGTAAATGAGCAATCATTAGCAGAGTTTAGTCAAAAGCCGAGTGATAGCTTAGCCACATTCGATCGCGCTATCAGATTACATTGGAGCGATGCAATTCCGCAAAATAATAAAATTATTGACGGTCAATGGTGGCAATCTAATAGCCAAAATTGGCAACAAGTGTCAGTTGAACAGGAAGTGATGACTGATTTGGGCTTAGAGCTTGGTGATTGGTTAACATTTTATATTGGTCAGCAAAGTGTAAATTTTGAAATTACCGCCAGTCATGCATTTAAACCTGGCGCTGGCTCTATGACCTTTTGGGTACAAATGCCACTAGCTGCACTATCGCATGTTCAATCACCTCATTACAGCATGGCGAGTTTAGAAGTTAATGAACAGCAATGGCCGCTGTTAACCAATATATGGCAGAAATTTCCAACACTACGGATGGTCTCACTTAAAGAAATAACCGATCGATTTGATACTATGTTAGCAATGATCACAAAAGTGATTAGTGGCTTTTCTTTAATGATCATCTTGCTTGCTGGTGTGGTGATTTTGGCATCTATTAATGCGCTTGAGTCTAAAGAGATGAAGAAGAACAGCATTGTGATGAGTTTTGGCTTTTCAAAGTCGACCTGTTTACGCCTTAATGTCATTGAGTGGTTGGTGACTGCGCTTATTACCGCGGTGGGCGCTATTGTTGGCACTTACATTGCGGGGCTGTTGATATATCAATCGCAATTTTCATTACCCTATAAGCCTGACTTTGTCTGGTTGCTGATGACTCTCTCCGTCATTTTATTTGTTGTCACTAGTTTAGGTATTTACGCCAGCAGAAAGAGCCTGCGTAGTTCTGTTCGACAATTAATGTCTGAAAATTAGAGGCAATGTCATTATACCAAGCCATATAATTATCGGAATTGGTATTATTTCACATTTGTTTCACTGTGAGTTTGTCATCATTGATGAAAATCTTAGGAGTAATACATATGAAACAAATAAAACAACAGCTTGTCACTTTATTCACCTTGTTACTGATGTCAGTGCAAGTCAATGCGACGCAGCTAAACACACCACCGGTAAACAAGAAAATCGTCATGGTGGTTAGCGGTTATGGACAGCAGCAGGGTGAAACAAAACCCGGTTATGAATTTGATGAGTTTGCCAAAGCGTATTCGGTGTTTAAAGCCAACGGCATTGCTGTCGATGTTGCGAGTCCAAACGGCGGTAAAGTAGAAGCTGGCAAATACGACCCAAGTAAATCTTACAATGCCCCAGTGTTAGCCGACAAAGTCATTATGGCGAAACTGAACAACACCATAGCAACCGATAAACTTGACGCTCACACTTATAATGCAATATTTATCGTTGGTGGTAAGGGAGCAATGTTTGATTTGCCAAAAGATCAGGCGTTGCAATCTGTTATTGCCGACATTTATCAACAGCAAGGCACGGTAGCCGCCGTTTGTCATGGCCCGGCCGCGTTAGTTGATGTCAAACTTAACGATGGCAGTTACCTTGTTGCCAATAAAGCGGTTAACGGTTTTACCAATAAAGAAGAGCATTTATTTGGTAAAAAATGGCTAAATAAATTTGAATTTTTGCTCGAAGATAAGTTAACCGAACGTGGCGCCAAGTTTCAATCAAGTGAAATAATGCTCAGTCATGTTGCGGTTGATGGCAAGCTTATCACAGGTCAAAACCCAACCTCGACAGTGGCCGTGGCAACCGAATTAGTAAAAAGTCTTGGCTTAATACCTGTGATTAGGGAGCTGGATATTGAAGATAAAACCATGGCGGTTGTGGCAGAATTTTTAGCTGGAGATAAGGACGCGGCACAAAGGTTGGCAGATAACCAAGACCAATATCATATTTCATTGGTTGGTATGTATGGTTTCTATTACTTGAAAACAGCTGAAACTGATGAGCACTTTGAAAATGCGCTTATCTTGATGACCGTTGCCCAAAAAGCAATTAATAATCCGATGCTAGACATGCAAATTGCCAAAACTCAGCATAAATTAGGTAAAGAAACTGAGGCAAAATTCACCTTAAATCAGTTATTAGCAACAAAACCTGATTACAAACCGGCCTTAGACATGTTAAAAACATTATAAGGTACAAAAATGAAGTAATGAAACAGTGCAACAACAGTAAATGTTGAGGCACCATTTCTACTTTGCGCGAATAAACTGGGAAGTACGATGACAAATCAGACGACATCACTTTATGTCTTACTCGTTGAAGATCAACTTAATATTGCGCGCAATATTTCAGATTACATGGAAGCGAAAGGCCATGTATTTGATTTTGCTAATCAAGGTCAGCAAGGTCTTGATCTTGCCCTAGAAAATCACTACGACTTGATCATTCTCGACTTAAACTTACCGGTTATGGACGGCCTTCAGGTGTGTCAGCAAATACGAGAACTGTCGAATCGTCATATTCCAATATTAATGCTTACCGCCAGAGACAGTATTGAAGATAAAGTCTCTGGTTTTACCGTCGGGGCCGATGATTATTTAACTAAGCCATTTTCATTACAAGAACTCGAAGTGCGATGCATGGCGTTATCTCGGCGGTATTTATTGCAAACCAATGATACTCTAATTATCGGCCCACTCAGTCTGGATAGAAAAAACAAACAAGTTACTCGAGACGGACAGTTGCTTAATTTACATAGCATGGGCTTTCGAATTTTAACGGTATTAGCACAAGCCTACCCGCAAGTTGTTAGTCGCTCACAGTTATCGCAAAAATTATGGGGCGATGAACCGACAGAATCCGATGCTATGCGCTCTCACATATATCAACTGCGCTGTGTATTGGATAAACCTTTTGATTTCCCAATTTTAAAAACCGTACATGGCGTTGGTTTTGCTCTGGATATAAAAGATGAAAAATAAAACAGTATCGTTTCATAGCCTGAGTCGACGTATTGTCGCCCAGTTTTGTATTTTCACCTTAGTGTTATCGGCTATCTATGGTGTGTTCACCTTTATGCTGATGTACACCTTGGAAGATAGCTTTATTGAGCGAGAAGTTATCCAAGAAGCTGACTATTTAACTGCAGGCTTTGATGATAGCCAGCAATGGCCAACGCCACGAAATTCATATATGACGCTTTATTTTTCGAAACAAGATTTACCCACTGACGTGCGTCATAAATTTATCGAAGAACCACGTCGAAAAGAATTTTATGGGACACAGGGGCTACACTATCATCTTTATCCCCTACCCGAGCAACAGAATATCTACCTAGTTGCAGAAGTAAGCCAAATGTTACTGGTACGCCCGATTAGTGGTGCTGTGTTGAAATTCATGCTGGTCAGCGGCGCGGTGTTGGTTTTCGTCGCATTTTTAATCGCCTGGATGTTGGGGCGAAAAACGGCAAGACCATTACAGCAATTGGCTGATTTAGTTGATGGTGTTGCCCCTGAAAATATTCCCAATAGTTTTTCTGATCAATTTCCAAACAATGAAATTGGCATTTTGGCGCGTACTCTCGAACATACTATGCAACGGATTAATCAGGCGCTGGAGCGAGAGAAGTGCTTTACTCGTGATGTCAGTCATGAATTAAGAACGCCAGTCGCCATTATAAAAAATGCGGTTGAGGTTTACCAAGAGCTATACCAAGATAAAAGCGATGCTAATAGCAACGAGATTATTAGCCGAATTTCTGAGGCCAGCATGCAAATGGAACAAACGGTGACCACCTTGTTAATTTTGGCGAGAGAAGAACAAACCTCAATAAGCAAAGAATCGGTAAAGCTGTTGCCCATGATAGAGCAATCAATCATCACTCATGGCCATTTACTTGATGGAAAATCGGTAGAGGTGTTGGTTAATGATAATTGTAATACCCGTGTATTTGCTCAGCAGGGCATGCTAAAAGTGCTGTTGGATAATTTACTCAGCAATGCCTTTCAATATACTGACTTAGGTGAAGTCACAATAAGCTTTATCAATGAAAAATTAACCATAGCAGATACCGGGCCGGGCATAGAGCATGATATTTCAAAAAATGTCACCGAGCCAAGCGTCAAAGGCAGTCAAAGTACGGGTTATGGTTTTGGCTTATCTATTGTTAAGCGCCTGTGTGAGCATCAAGGTTGGTTATTAACTGTTGAAAGTGACGAAGGGACGACAATTTCTATTGCTTTTGATGGCTCGACGCCAGCTTAACAGTATTTTAATATAACCAACGACAATGGAGCAACCGTCACTCATCACCTAACTAATTAGGCTCACTTTGTGCGCATTAGAGGCATTATCCTCAAATTATTTGTCATATATTTTCTAATGAATCGTTTTATTCCCGCCGGTGCGAAATACTGTGACACTTAGGTGATTCAGAACCGGTGATGGTTTATTTAAGTATCTCCTCCCCAATGTGAAAGGTGTATAATACGTTTAGTATTTCTAACTAGATAAATTAATGATATGCCCAGCTACTACCTTCACACAGAAAATGCCAGACAGGCGCTAGAGGCCATCGCCAAAGGACTGTCCAGCGTTCGGCTCTCCACTGATCTGAATCTTTCCCAACGGGACTTTTCCTTAAGTGACCAGTGCCTAGTATTAGACGAAGATAATCGACTCTCTATCAACACACTCAAAAAAATTGTCAAGAAGACACAGAGAATCTACCTTTGTCGAGATGGAGATATGGAGCCGCTGGAAGACCGAAGTTCCGGCTACTACAAGCTCGTTCCAACGGCTGGATCACCTTTGCTAGAAATTAGCGGCGTTAAAATGCACATCTCGAAAGGAACTGATCCCTTTACTAGTGCCTCAGAGATGGCTCAACAGGCGGTACGTAAAGGTGATAATGTATTGGACTGCTGTAGCGGGCTGGGCTATGCGGCTATCGCTGCTCACCGACTAGGCGCAAGCGAGGTGCTCAGCATTGAGTTGAGTCCGGAGGTAATGGGATTGCGCGCGCAAAACCCTTGGTCATACGATTTGGGAAAAGAGGGGATTGTACAACGTCAGGGCAGTAGCTTTGAACTAATAGCCACAATGCCTGCGATTTCTTTCGATTCAGTCATTCATGATCCACCACGTTTTTCCCTTGCTGGGGAGCTCTATAGCGAAGAGTTCTACGGGCAGATTTTCAGAGTTCTGCGTCGCGACGGACGGCTTTTTCATTACACCGGAAATCCAAACGTAGTAAAGAAGGGAAGCAGCTTTGTCGACGGCGTCATCCGCCGGCTCAAAGCGGTCGGCTTCAGGAACGTCGAAAAGGTAGAGCATCTGATGGGAGTCAGAGCGCAGAAATAATAGGATACAGGGTCGGTGACAATGATTAAGAGTTCTTAGTCGTTGTCTCCGAGCCCTTTTTCAACGTTAAGCACATCTAACTAAAAGGATGTGAGCGCCGTTGCTCGAAACAGAGCTCACAATAAAGTGGTAGATATTACTAAAAAGTTAAACTAAAGGTTGCTCCTCCCTGGCTATTATTTCTGACAGCCACTTTACCATTATGGGCGATCATCACTTGTCTTGTCAGCGCTAAGCCGACCCCAGAGCCTTCTTTTTTAGTGGTGTAAAACGGTACAAATATTTGTCCAATATTTTCTTGTTTAATGCCACTACCATTATCTGACACTTCAATAACCACATGGCCGCGTAAATTTAAGAAGGCTTTCATGGTCACTTGCAGTGTCTTGTTTTGAGTTGAGGCTTGTTCGGCGTTTTTCAATAAATTAATGAGCACTTGCTCAATCATATCGGTATCGACATGCACATCTAATTCAGTAGGCACAATAGCAGTGGCTAAGTGTAAGCCTTTATCGTGCCATTCTGCTGTTGATAACGCTTTAACGTGGGCAAAGAGTTTTTCTACTGATATCATTTTTTTCTTAGGGGCTGGTAATCGGGTTAAACGACGATAACTGGTGACAAATTGCATCAAGCTATCACTACGCCTCGCGACGGTTTGCACCGCACCTAATACATCATCTAACTCTTCCACTACTTCATCGGTGATACCGGGTAAGGTGCGAGTTTTTGTCTGCACATCCTGCACCAAATCTACCGCTGTTTTTGCAAGTGATGCCACAGGGGTAATACTATTCATAATTTCATGGGTTAAAACACTGACTAAGTCCTGCCAAGCCTGGAGTTGCGCAATGGCCAACTCACTTTGAATGTCTTGCAGGCTGAGTAAGGTTTCACGGCGCGTCGCAGTAACAATTTCAGTTGCCGAAATGATCAACCGATGTTCCATATCATCAATAGTGATGTTCACTAATGTGCGCTCCCCGGCGACGATTGATTGTAACTTTTTAGGGAATTCATTATCAAACGCGGCAAGATCTTCAATTTTAGTGATCGCATGCGCGCCAAACAAACGTCTAACACTGTTATTCCAAAGAGTGACTTTGCCACTTTGGTCAATACTTATTAAAGGCACAGGTACGTGCTCGACAATGCTTTTTATATGCATTAATTCGCTTTCTTGCGATGAGCGCACTTTTTGGATGCCTTTTAAAATATCCGAAAAGGTAGCGCCTAATTCATCAAAGCCTGTGCCTAGTTCTTTTAATTCAAACCGTTGCGAGAAGTCAGCATGGCGTACCGCATCAAAAAAACGTACTAATTCAGCATTTGTTTTTGCAATAAAACGGGTAATTTCAAAAAACTGAATAATTAGAACGATGGCTAATAACAACGAGGTAACATGATAGCCCTGCAGTGTTATGGTTTGCGTAAGTAATATTAATGTCGCCATGGCCAAAACGGTACGGGTGACAACTAATAGTGAAAATCTTTTAAAGTCCATGTTTTTCCATCCGACGGTACAATGCTGCACGGGTTAAACCAAGCTCTTTGGCAGTATGACTAATATTGAAACGATGCTTTTTTAGCGCTGTAGAAATAGCATGTTTTTCTAGCTGCTCTAAATTAAGTTCACTGGGTAATGACATCACCACAGCTTCGTTTTTTTGTGGCTCTTGGTTTATTTGAGCTTGTTCATTTTTATGAGCGAGGGCTTCGCTGTTTTTCTCAGCACTGGCGCTAACGTCAAGTTGAAAGTCAGCCGGTTGTAGGGTTTGTGTTCGACTTAATATAATGGCGCGTTCAATTGCATGACGTAATTCTCTAACATTACCGGGCCAATCATAAGCAGTGATTGCCGCGATGGCTTGCACACTAAGCTCTTTTTGATCCATATCTGGCTTTTGGTATTTCTTAGCATAAAGCTTAGTGTAATGTTGCGCGAGTAAGGCAATGTCGTCAGGGCGTTCTCGTAATGCCGGCAGGTTAATTTCGACAGTATTGAGTCTAAATAATAAATCTTGGCGAAAATGCTGTTCATCTTTAAGCGTATCTTTCGTTAAATTTGTCGCACAAACCACCCGAACATTGAAAGGCACAGCTGTGTTTGCACCAATGGGGATGATTTTGCGTTGCTCTAATACAGTGAGTAGCTTAGCTTGTAGATGTAATGGTAAATTACCAATTTCATCAAGGAATAGTGTGCCGCCATCGGCCGCTTTTAAGCGGCCTACTCTATCGCTTTGTGCCCCCGTGAAGGCACCTTTTTTATGACCAAACAACTCACTTTCAAATAAGCTTTCGCTGATTGAACCTAAATCAACCGACATAAACAGTTGCTGTGCACGCAAACTTTGCTGATGAATTTCACGGGCAACTAATTCTTTGCCGGTACCATTTTCACCTAAGATCAAGACATTAGCATCGGTAGGGGCTGAGCGTTGGATTAATGATTGCACTTGCATCATTTGCCTAGAATTACCCACCATTGCTTGCTGGTTTACCGCATTACTTGCTTGCACCAATACTTTGTTGGTAGCTCTTAAGTTCTTCGCTTCACTTCTACTTTGGCCCAGTAGCACTGCGGTTGAAACAGTCGCAATAACCTTTTCGTTTTGCCAAGGTTTAGCAATGAAGTCCGTTGCGCCTAGTTTCATTGCCTCTACAGCCACATCAACACCGCCATGGGCAGTGATCATAATAATGACGCTTTGCGGGTTAATTTCTAATATTTTTTGCAGCCAATAAAAGCCTTCAGAGCCAGAACTTTCGCCAGGACCAAAATTCATATCTAAAATAATGGCGTCAAAATGTTGGTCAGCAATAAAGCGTGGAATATGCTCAGGCAAGTTACAGGTACTTACCTGTGAAAAGTGTCTCTTCAGTAAGAGTTTACCTGCCGTTAATATGTCTTCATCATCATCGACAATTAATATTTTCCCTTCTTTTTTCACTGAGTGACTCCGTTTTGCCATGATGTTTTTTGCTAAAAGTGTTCATTAACGTACACCTACTGTTCATAAACGTACAGTCTTATTGTCTGCTATTTTTACCAATTATAAAAAAACATAATAAAAACAGACAGATAAAAGTTGGAACGGATCTTGAATTGTAAAAGTTAAGTTAAATTACTATTGGCTAATGCCGTTTATCTATTATGACAAAAAATACAGCCCCATTAAGCACCGTAAAAACCAGCACTAAAGATGATAGTGCTATAGCGCACGAAACGTCAAAAGCAGTTTCAGGTTCTGGTATGGACCGAAAAGTTAGCACTAGTATAAACCCCGCGAAAAAATGGCTGACTGTATCGCTATTGGTATTAATCGTCGCGTTTGCCGTATACATGATTTTGGGCAAAACCTCAGGAAAAGTTCTGGCAGTGGATAATACGCGGATCGTTATTTCTAATGTCACTTCTGGTGTATTTGAAGATTTCATCCCGATTAGAGGCCGAGTAACACCGGCAAAAACGGTATTTTTAGACGCTATTGAAGGTGGTCGGGTAGAACGTATTTTAGTTGAAGATGGCACAAGTTTATCAGCAGGCGTTTTAATTGTTGAGCTCTCGAACGCCTCATTGCAGTTAAGTGTATTAGGCAACGAAGCAAGAGTGGCAGAGCAACTTAACAATATGCGTTCAATTGAATTAAACCTTGAACAAAATCGTTTACAGCATAAAAGCAATATTGTTGATATTAGCTATCAAATAAAAATGTTGTCGCGCCAATTAAGCAGAGAGAAGTTGCTGATTGAAACGGGAGCCATTATGAAATCTAAATATGATGACACTTTCGATACTTTACAATGGTACAAAGATCGCCTTGAACTTACCAAAGAAAGTCAACAATCAGATGGGCGCATGCAAGGAGAGCAGTTGCTGTTTTTAAAAGACACCAGTAGTCGTTT
Source organism: Colwelliaceae bacterium BS250 (assembly GCA_040779355.1). GTDB lineage: Bacteria > Pseudomonadota > Gammaproteobacteria > Enterobacterales > Alteromonadaceae > Thalassotalea_A. Next base: position 99,919 of record JBFONS010000015.1, read on the forward strand.
AGAAAGTAACTTAGCCATCTCTCGTCAAAACTTAGATAACATGAATGTTAAAGCACCTGTCGCCGGTAAACTTTCAGGTTTTAATGTCGAAGTGGGCCAAAGTATTGCTCGCGGTGAACGCCTTGGACAAATTGATACTCCCAATGACTATAAGCTTACCGCCTTTATTGACGAGTTTTATTTAGGCCGCGTTGATATTGGCCAGCAAGCAAAATATAAAGACTTTAGCTTAGTTATTTCTAAAGTGTATCCGCAAGTTGTAAACGGACAATTTGAAGTAGATTTTAAATTTTTAGATAAACAACCCGCCGGCATTCGCCGTGGCCAAACCATTCAAATAAAACTGACGTTAGGTGATGCTAGCAATGCGGTATTAATTCCTAACGGCGCATTTTTTCAAGATACCGGTGGTAAATGGATATTTGTGGTGAGCAATGACGGCAGCAAAGCAATAAAACGTAATGTTCGTTTAGGACGTCGTAACAACCAATTTATCGAAGTTATTGAAGGATTAGAGCTTGGCGAACAAGTGATCACTAGCCCATATAGTAGCTATAAAGATATGCAGCAATTGAAATTCAATTAATCACTTATCAACAAAAAAGCGATTGATTCATAAAAATACTGAAAAAAATAAGGAATATAACATGTTAAAACTACACAATTTAACGCGAGTTTATCAAATAGAAGATATAGAAACCTCGGCACTAAACAATGTAAATATAGAAATTGCTAAAGGCGAATTTGTCGCCATTATGGGGCCTTCAGGGTGTGGCAAGTCGACGTTACTCAACACCATTGGGATGTTAGATTCTCCGAGTTCAGGAGACTACTTTTTTGACGGTGAAAACGTGGCTGGCTATACAGAAAAGCAACTGTCGGTGATCCGCAAAAAAAATATTGGCTTTATCTTTCAAAATTTTAATCTTATTGATGAGCTTACCGTTGCTGAAAATATTGAACTGGCGTTGATTTATCACAAAATTCCCGCCGCGGAGCGAAAAATCAAAGTTGATAAAGTGATGGATAAAGTTGGCATCGCACATCGCGCTAAGCACTTACCTAGTCAGCTTTCGGGTGGTCAGCAACAACGTGTTGCTGTTGCCAGAGCAGTAGTTGGCGACCAAAAAATGATATTAGCCGATGAGCCTACCGGAAACCTAGATAGTGCCCATGGTCAAGAAGTGATGGAAATGCTGCAATCCTTAAATGATGAAGGCACCACCATTATTATGGTTACCCATAGTCCTACACATGCTGATTATGCCCGTCGTACAATCAATTTGTTTGACGGTCATGTGGTTGCAGAAAGTGTTCGTGCTAGTGAAAAAACAGCTTAAAGCTAACAAGGAAATACTACTATGTTTCGTAATTATCTAATAACGGCTTGGCGAAATATCATTAAAAACGGTATTTTTTCAGTCATTAACATTTTTGGTTTAGCCATCGGCTTGATGAGCTGTATTTTAATCATGCTATTTGTTCGTCAAGAAACAGGTTTTGATACTTGGCTAAAAGACAGTGGCAGTTTGGTGCGTATGCATACCGCCTATTCTATCCCCAATCAAGAACCCTTTGATTCAGTGCGTTCTGCTGGCAGCATGATGCCGGCAATACGCGATTATGCCAAAAATGAAATTGAAACTGGGGTACGTTTTATTCAGTTTGGTATGACGGTTAGACAAAATGAAGATGCCTTTCCTCAGCAAATTACCATGGTTGATGGTAGTTTCTTTAGTCTTTTTGACTTGCCCTTTGTTCATGGTTCGAAAGAATCGTCGTTTAAAAAACCAATGGATTTAGTGATCAGTGAAGAACTGGCTTATAAATACTTTGGCAAAAGTGATGTTGTTGGTGAAACGCTGACAGTGTGCTGTGTTGCGAGTAATATTGCCACGCTCACCATTACCGGGGTAATTAAAGACTTACCCGATAATACCCACCTTAATACCGATATGATTGTTTACTTGCAACCGGCGCTGTTTGGCGAAAATGATGGCGTATTGCACACGTGGACAAGCCTTAATGTTTACACCTATTTCAAACTTAATCCAGGTGTTACTCCTAATCAATTGCAAGAAAGAGTTGATTACTGGATGAATAATGAAAGTCCATTAATTGAAATGATGGTGCAAATATTGGGTGATAAAGCAGCGGGAAAACAAGTCACAGATCTTATCAAACAGCGAATAATGGCAGTGCCTGATTTGCATTTACATGCCAAGAGCCAAGCGGGAAATGGTAGTGATCTGACCCCAATGGGCGACAATAAAATGATTAATACATTTATTCTTGTTGCCGCTTTAGTGTTACTTATTGCCTGTATCAATTTTATGAATTTATCAACGGCTAAAGCCAGTAAAAGAGCACGTGAAGTGGCGATGAGAAAGGTACTTGGGGCAAGTAGAACACAAGTTGCTATTCAATTTTTAGGCGAGGCTATTGCCCTAGTGTTAATCTCACTATTTTTTGCTTTAGTCGCGGTTGAATTGGCGTTGCCGCTTTATAATGAAGTGTTAGGCAAAACCTTAGAGTTGCGTTTATTTGAAGATCCAAGTCTGTTATTAACGTTAATAGGCATTGCAGTTTTTGTTGGTATTGGCGCCGGCATTTATCCTGCGCTGTATTTATCACGCTTTTTACCTGGTCAAATTTTACAGTCGAGTAAAAGTGTAGAGTCTTCAAGTTCAGCTAAGTTTCGCAGTATATTAGTCGTCTTTCAATTTGCTACTTCAATTATCCTAGTGATCTCAACCTTGGTTGTTTATGGGCAAACAATTTTCTCAAACAACATGGAAGTCGGCTATCAAAGTGATAATAAGCTGGTATTGAATATTCAGGGTGCTGGCGATAATTTAGCGAGCTTGAAGCAAGAATTACTCAATTTACCACAAGTAAGTAGCGTCGTTTACTCATCAGAAGCACCATCGCAAGATAATGAAAATAATAATAATTTCAGATTATTAGAGGCTCATGCTGATGGCGCAGCCAATCAGGCTGAGCTGATTAACTATCACAATATGGACTATGGTTTTTTTGAAGCTTATAAAGTAACACCATTAGCAGGGCGACTTTTTGATGAAAATTTTGGCTCCGACACTATCAATACGGTAGAAGAGAATGATATTGGTAAGGCGAGTGTTGTACTAAATAGCTCAGCATTGAAAAAGTTTGGTTTTAGTAGCCCAGAAAGTGCCATTGGTAAAACCTTAGAAATTGATATTCGTGGCAAACAACATTTAACCATTATTGGTGTTATTCCAGATATTTATTTCCGTTCAATTAAGTTTGGCGTTAGGGCCTCGGTTTATACCTTAAACCCTGAACGCTTTAGAGTGGCTAATATCTCATTTAATACTAATGACTTACCTAGTTTAATCACTGGTATAGAGCGTGTTTGGAAAGCCAATGTACCAATGGAGCCTATCAACTTAGAGTTTTTAAGCGAAATGATGAAAGCGCAATACCAGGATGAACTGACCACTGCACAACTGTTTTTGGTATTTTCGGTATTAGCAATATTAATTGCCTGTTTAGGATTGTACGGTTTATCCGCATTTACCGTGGAAAGACGCACTAAAGAAATTGGCATTAGAAAAGTGATGGGCGCGAATGTTAAAGATATTGTGGCATTACTTATTTGGCAGTTCTCTAAACCGGTGGTCATTTCTAACCTTATCGCTTGGCCTATTGCGGTTTATATGATGCTGACTTGGCTAGAGGCTTTTCCCTATCGCATTAATTATTTATGGTTAATCCCTATTTGCTTAGGTGTCGGACTATTATCAATGATTATTGCTTGGACAACGGTTGGTGGCAACGCAGCTAAAGTCGCGAGAAAGAATCCAATAAAGGCGTTAAGGTATGAATAATCGTTACTGAATTAAGCCCTATTTAAAAGCAAAGTAACCTTACAAATAGGCAAAAATTTACTGAACTAAACTTCCCCAGAGCAGTAAATATAAACCTCAATTGATATTAAGAAATCAATTGAGGTTTTTTTATGGTTAATTTATAGCCATTATTTTACTTTAGTTGAATAAATGTCCGCATCATAACTGCCTTTCAAAGTAATGATGAAACTTTGATGATCTGCTTTTGAAATACCTTTATATTTTCTTATTGAGTTTTTTGGATAGGTTACAACAACCTCATTGTCACCATCGGCACTATATTTTTTAACCAAATCATTTTCTTTGGTGCGGCTTACATAATAAATAGTGTCGTTTTGCCAAAAGTAACTAGCAAGATCTACAGCAGCGATGTCAGAGATGATTTTTGTAAACGATTTGGTTTTGCTATCTAACTTCCAAATACCATCTTGCAGGCTTCGGGTAACGTATAAATCACCATTATTTCCTTCTATAGCCCTTGCTTCATCGCTGTCAGTTAATTGCTCTATTTGTTTAGTGTTTATATCATATTGGTAGATGCCGGCTTTATCATTGGCTTGGGCACTAAAGTAAATAAGATTGCCATTTGCTGACCATGATGGGAACAGAGGAGTCAGCTCCTGAGTATCAATATGAGTTATTTTACCATCAGGTAAGGAACCCAAAAATAATTGTTGCGGTTGCCCTTCTTTTATTATTGTTACAGCAAAAAAATCACTGTTTGGCGAAACAGAAGACGTTGCGATAGCACCGATACCCTTGGTTAAGTTTTGACTGCCTTTGTTTGACTTTAACCATAAATCCCAATTGTTTGAGCGATTTGAGGTAAAAATAACATCAGCGGTTTTAGGGATGTACTCACCGTACATATCTCGGGAAGACGAAGAGACTCTGCGAATGATGCGTTGATCGATTAAAGAGTGCTGAATGATGTACTCATTGAGTAGATGTTGCGACAAGAACAATTCATTGGTTGCATGGTTAAAGCTCAAATTAGAGCCGCCTTTGATACTTCTTACTTGAGTTTTTTCTTTTGTTGCTACATCTATTTTGTAAATAAAATAATGGCCTTGCTGCAAATAGGTGGTATAGATAACATTCTCTTTATGATCCCAGGTAAAACCTGTTATTGAGTTCTTGTTATCCACCAGTATTGACTCATCACCCTCTTCATTGAGTACCAGCACTTTAAATTGTTGTTGAGTATTTCTAATGATGGCTAGCTCTTGGTTATTATTAGACCAAATAGCCATTATGTCGTTTGAATTTGTTGGCGGGTAACTCATCTGAGTCACGGTATTGTTTGTAAAGCTATACTTCACTATGAATACTTTATCCTTATTTTTTTTCGGATAAATTAAATGCAATCCATCTGTTGACCAATCAAGAATGTTCCAAAATGAGGAATATGAACATCCTGTGTCAATTAACCTGTCTTCATTGCTGGCCAAGTGTTTTACTCTTACTTCACACAGGTCTTTATCGATTCTAATGTACGCTAAAGATTTATCATCTTGTGACCAGGTAGGCGATACTTCATCGAAGTTGCCAGAGGAAATTAGTTTAAGCGGTGTGTCTGCATTTTTTAGATCTTTAACATAAATTTTTGAAAGTTTATTTTCCTGTGTCCACGAAAAAGCGAGATAATTGCCATCATGTGAAACGGCCGGCTGCTCTTCTATGCCTTGATAATTGGTTTGGCTCTTTAGTGGTAAATAGCTTGGGGGACTATTAATGTTTTCTTTATTGAGCGACGTATTGAGTAGATAGAAATAGATTGAGATTGAAATAATAATTAGTATTGTAATGGTAAGTAAAAGATAAAATTGAGCTGAGCGTTTATTGTCCGGTATTTGAACAGGGTGTTCTGATGCTTTTTTATTTTCTGCGCCAAGTCCTTGAGGAGCAATGGCTAAAAAATACCCCACTTTAGGTCGAGTGACAAAAAGTTCATCGCAGTTCGCACCTAAATCGGTAAAGGTTTTGCGAATTTGCCACATCGCATTTACATAACCTCGTTTGCCAACCCCTTCATTGCCATCCCAGATTATTTCTATGGCTTGAGCACGTCCAACGGTCCTGTTTTCATTGAGTAAAAACAACTTTAAAAATTCAAAAACTTTTACAGGTAATTTAACCGATTCATCCTTATTCTCAATTGTCATCTTTAGACAATCAATAGTAAATTCTTTTATTTTAAAGCGGTCATGCGAAAGCTCTTTCATTAATTATTTGTTACTTAAGTATTGGATTTTGTAGTTTAATATTAGCACCTTAATTTGATTTTTTGCTACTTTAATTATAAAAAAAGGTTTCTGTTTCCAGAAACCTTTTTTGTTAAACGTTAAGGTTTATTTACGGCGACGATTCACCAAACCTAATGCGCTTAATGCCAAAATAAATAAGCCGGTACTACCACCATCGCTTGGTTTATTTTCAACAGTCATCGCCACAGCAACTGGAGCTGACTGTTTGCTACCATTACTGCCGACTAACTCAAATACGATTTCTGAGTCACTCTTTACTTTAGGTGCTTTAAAGCTAATGGTATTAGTGCCACTGCCAACTAGTGAAACTGCAGGCCCTGAAACCTGAAGCCAGTTGTAGCTGATAGCAGGGTTTTCAATTACGGCATCAACTACCAGTGCAGATATAGATGTTTCATCTCCTTCTTTTACTGATACGTCACTCGCTGTAGCAGAGAATACCGGACGACCTTCAAAAAATACCGGTCCTCCTGCTGAAGTAATATCAATCACTTCATCACTCGTGCTAACTTCACTATTAATTACTGGAGTGATATCGGTGATCCCCGTAACATCAGCAAGATTTAGCACCAGAGTAAATGTTGCTGCTGGGCTTTCAATATCTTGAGTGTGACTCCATGACAATGTATTACCCGTTACCGTGTATTCAATGTCATTTGCTGCCATCTGCATAGCCATGGCTGAGCTAGTAGCAATATCTAAAACTAAACTCTCAACAGTAACACCTGCGGCTAATTCAAAACTAAAGTCATAAACACGTTCTTCAGCTGTGTTATTAGGCGCAATATTGATGCGGGTTGAGATAGTATTGTTTGCAACTGTTGGCGCTTCAATTTTAATATCATCTTCACCGCGGATCATATTAACTTTAACAGCACCGATATTACGATTTAGCTCTGGTGTAGTACCTAACCAGAATACACCGTGGTATCTGTCACCTTCAGCCATACCTTCTTCTGACCATTTAACACGAGTTTCAACTTCAGCTCTTGATTCCACCGAGGTTTCAATATCAACCATTAAATTGTCTTCGTCGTAAGTCACTTCAGTAACAGCAAGCTTCACTGTATCGTAAATAGGCGCGGCATCAACACATTCCATACCTTCATCAGCTGCTTGACCTTCTGCACAAACCATTTGATGTTCTTCTAATGCTGCAGGACCTGCAGCCCAGTTATGAACAAGTATCCAATAGGTGTCATTGATTGGATCTACCACATCAATTTTTTCAAATGCTGTTCCAGTTGCACTCATATAGCGAACGTATGGCATCTCATATGGTGAGCCAGTTTGGTCGCCACTTAAATCAATATCAATACCGACATAAAGATCTAAATCTGGTGAAGTGGTTTCTAACACTTCAATCACTAAACGTTTAGAGTCTGCTTGAATATTAAGTGGGATCGCCAGTGTGGTGTCATCCGTTTCAAACATGGTTCCGTCCGCCAACATGTAGTTATTCGTTGCATCTCTGCTAAGACTAAATTCATGGATTTTTGCTTTACCAAAACCCGATTTAGCTACTTGCATTTGATCAGTACCAATAGTCACAATGCCTTTAACAGGCGCTGAATCTTTATTACGACCGGTAATAATATCAACCGCTGCTGGTGCCATACCGGCAATAAAGTTAACGGTAACCGGTAACGTTTGCACCGGAATTGAACTATTACTCGGCGTTAAGATAATACGAGCATCAACCCATTCATCGGCTAAACTAGAGTTTGCTTCAGCGGTAAAGTTAACAGTAACTTCATCACCATCGGCTACGCTAAACGACATTTTGTCAGCCGTAAGTGTAAAGCCTTGATTGTAATTTTCGAAGCTTACATCCCACGAACTTGACTTAACGCCTTTAAAAGTACGAGTCCAAGAACACTCAATTAAACATGAACCTTTTGAAAGACTCGGCATGTTTAATTGATGTGGTTCACCGTGCCAACCTTCAATTTCAGCTTGTGCCCATTCTGGAGCATGAGGATTAGCGGCTAGGTAGCCCGCTTGGTTCTCGTCCATCACTAAACCGGCTTCAATTGCTAGGTTTACACGAGCACTACCACTACCAGCTGCATGGTGGTTAGCACGTATTAAATCAAATACAGCATCGCCATTTTCGTCACGAATTACACTACCGTCTTCATTGAATTGGTATTTTACTTCATTAACGTTGGTGTAAGCCGTCATCATCATTGCCGACTGTGCTTCTGCTGCAGACCATTCAGGTTTTGCCGCTTTCATTAATACATACATACCGGCAACATGTGGCGATGACATTGATGTACCCGAAATTTGCATGTAATTACCTGGATGCTTTTGCGTCTTCGGAATATTACTTGCGTGCATATTTGTGCCAATGTTACTTGCCCAAATAGCTACACCTGGTGCACCAACATCTGGTACTAAGTAGTCAGCGTTAACAAAATCAGGACCACGTGAGCTAAAGCCAGCAACAATGTCGCCTTTTGCTTTGGTGGTTAAGGCTTCTGATTCACCTAAAATACTCGCCATGTGGCCTTCGCCAGTTGCTAACCAAGCAAGAAGCGCATCACCATCGGTTTTACTTAAATGTACCGTTGGTAATTCATGTAGATCAGGAACTATGGTATTAGGAGTGTCATCAGTGTTAATTAAAATTAAACCTGCTGCACCAACTCTTTTTGCTTCAATACCTTTACTATAGCGCGATAAGTTATCATCGCCCTTGGTTCCACCACGACGACAAACAACAACCTTACCAACGACATTATTCTCTTTATATGTGGCAGGTAAACCATATTTAGGACAAAATCCTATACCACCGGCATTGACCTGATAATTTTCAGCTTCAACATCACCAGCAAAAACAATCTCAGCAGGTGTTTCTAAAGCTAAAGTAATACCTTTACCTATCATATCTGCTAAGTCAGTTTCGCCACCTGAAAATACTGCTGTTTTTGCATCGTTGAAATCACGACCATGTGAAAAAGCAGCAACCGTTGTTACCCACGGAGAGTTACCCGGTGAACCAACAGTTTTTGGACCGTCACCACTGTTACCAGCAGAAATAGCGACATGAATACCGGCTTCACGAGCACTTAAAAATGCTAATGAATCAGCGCTGTACCATGGTGAACGTGCACCACCACCTACAGAGTAGTTCAGTACATCAACATTATTCTCCATAGCATGTTCAATCGCTAAAATAGCCGCTGAATCAGCACAACCATACTGAGGTATACAAGTGCGGTAGGCAATTATATTGGCATGAGGCGCAACACCGCTTACATCGGAACTAAACATAGTGTTTATTTGTTCCCAAGGGCTATAAGATGTTGGCGCAACAACCTGTGAGATTACATAAGGAACTTCTTTAACAACATTACCTGCAGCTGTAGAAGCTACGTGGGTGCCGTGACCTTGATCATCTTGGCCGGTTTGAAAACGATAGTCTCGTGTACTCATATGGATGGACTTACGGCCTTCAAATGACACGACACCAACGAGTTTATCATTACAAAATTCAGGTTTATCTATACAGTCACCAAAATATACACCTTCACCATAAGGGTTGGTATGATCATAACCGTCACCGCCTATATCCGCGAAAGACGGGTTAAAGTCCGCTTCTTTTTGTAAGTCAGTAGGGGCGCTGTAAAACTTCTTCTTGTATGAAGCAATACCTGTGTCTATTACACCGATAACTAAACCTTCACCTTTAGAAGTGCCTACAAGGTTAGGGTTGTCCCATACTTGAGGTGCTCCAACATGTGTAGGTCCGACATCCGTTTGCAATTGCTTAAAAGAATCTTTTTGCACTGCGAGTACACCCGGCATTTTACGCATAGCGACAACTTCATGTGGCTCTAATTCAACCACTAACGCATTCAATGCAATTTTATGACTTTGAATGAGTGGTAAATCACGCTTTATATGTGCTTTTATATTGGCAAATACTTCATTTTGCTTAAGGGCTAAGTAATTTGAATAAATGACTGAAGTGCCACTTTTTAAATCAAGCTTACCTTTACTATTTACGTTTGTGTGTTTCGATGCTTTAACATTTGTTGCTGCGAAACCTTTAACACCACCTTCATATAAGGCAATAGGTTCATCGGCTAAAATGATGAAATACTTGTTACCAAACAGAGCTTCTGCTGATTTAGTTTTAAGCGCTTGCATCTTTGCTGTTTTAGCGAATGTTGCTTCTACGCCAACGTTTTCTAATGCTGTAGTACCGGCATTTACCATTAAGGCGAATGCTGAAATTGGTAGTGCTAAAGCAATTTTATTTAATTTAAAATTCATAATTTTTTCCTCATACAAGAGACGCCGAGCGCCTCTTAATAATCATTACTTAGTTACACGACGACGAGCAAAGCTTAAGCCTGCTAGGAAGACGATGAATAATCCAAAACTACCACCCGATGAATTTGACTCTTCATCGATTTCACTTACTGGTGCAGGTGCGGTAGCCGAACTGCTCTTAGCGATAGTAAATGTTTGTTGTGTGGTTGTAGTATTCATACCGTCGGTTACGATAATAGCTGAGCTGAAATCACCCGCACTTGCTGGTGTACCTGTAATATCCCCGCTTAAGCTAATTAATAAACCGCTTGGTAACTCAGTCGATGTAAATGAAACACCATCACCTTCTATATCAGTAAAAGCAGCAGCAATATTCAGCGAAACTTTCGAACCTACTTCAGCAGCAACATTGGCTAATGCCGTAACTTGCATCGGTGCTACATCATTATTGTTTGCTACATTAATGGTTACATTGATATTTTGTGAAGGGCGGTTTACATGATCGGTTTGCACTTCTAAAGTGAAACTAGTCATGTTTTCGTAATCGATTGCGTCAGTATTACGTACGGTAATTTCACCGGCTGTTGAAACAGCAAATGGTGTACCTGGTAAGGCATTTAATATAAACATTTCGCCCATATGACGTGAGTCATCAGCAGAAAAAATTGATAGCCCTTTATTAAGAATGGTACCGACAACCGTACCATTTTCAGCATTTTCATAGACACTAAAGCTTTGATTAGTCACCGGTGTTGCATCAGTAGATGTTGTTTTTACCGTACGGTAAACTTCGCCTGCAGCAAGTTCGAATACCATCACACCAGGACCACAGTCTTTGTGAATAATCCAATTACCGGATGAAACAACACTAGGGTCACATTGTGCCGAAGTACCTGCAGATAAACGCGCTGAGCGACCTGCTGGAATGGTCATGATATTTGACCAAGTAAGTGCTTCGCTGTCGTATGCAATTTCAGTTGCGTCTTCACCTTCAGGTAATAACGCAATACCCGCTGTTGAAGATAAGAAGAAGGTTGCACTTTCAATACAGTTATCAGGATTCCAAGACTTTGGTTGACAGTTAGTGTCCCACCATTGTGGGTAGCCATCTTCACCAGTATGGTCAATAATTTCTTGCCAAAAATTACCACCGAGTACCGGGTTGAAACGTAATATAGGGCCTGCAATATTCGATAACGCATCACGGTCGGTAGCAAACTGCCAGCCTAAGTTGTTATTCCATACTTCAGGAGATTGAAAGTCATCATGATAAAGGTTGTCGATACAAATATTCGCAACCACGACTTTACCACCAGGCGCAACATGCGTTTCTAATGTTGATGCTTTGATACGAGCGCTTGGGTTCCAACGATCATATTCCATGTTCAAATCAGTGTATGTCGTTCTAGCTTGACCAAAATCATCCATCACAATGTTCATCACGGCCATTTTGGCAGTGTCTGGCGCATTCATATTGACATTAAGAGGATCATGACCTTCTTTATCAGAATATGCTTCTTCATAAATACTGAACCACGTTAACGCGTGACCGGCTTTGTCATAATGCTCAGCCTGTGGCATCTGGAACTTCTCGAACATTTCAACAGCCACAGATAAGGCTTGGCCTGACGGACATGAAGCTTCAGCATATAATGACGTACCAATGGCTTTAATGATGTGACCTTGAGACGTTACTTTACTTTCGTCAGGTATGGCTAAATCAGTGATCATAGGTAAAGCGAATAACGTACGGTCAAAACTTTGGGTATTTTCTAAGTCTATAATGTTTGAGCCAACCCACATCCCTGACTGGCTATTTTTTTCTTTAAAATCATCAGATTGATAAGGTAATTTTGTTGATATGTTATTATTTGAACCTTCAAAAGGCTTACTTGATTTTGGAAAAACCTGCCAAGCCATTTTTAATTGAGCATCGTCGGCATTAGCGTCTTGGTTATTGAACGTTAAATAACCATTAACCGCGGCTGCCATCCAATTTTCCATAGTATATTCTACAGTTGAATTAATTGGCCATGCACCGAGTAAGTCGGCATTAATCGTTAAAGTAACCGGAAAAGTTACTGAATGATTGGCAGGAATGCTAACAACTTCTGGGTAGATAAAACTCACCGCAGCATTGTTTGGCTTGTCACCGTTAACCATTTTACCTACCGTATAAGTTTGCACTTCATTGGTTAAGTTTTTTATGGTGATATCACGTGTTGAAGAAACGTTAGAGGCGGCTTCCATATAACCAAACGCTAAGCCTGGCTGGTAGCTGCCTGTTTCCCAAACTACGGCATTTGCTTTTGCTGCATTTTCGCCATTAACTAAACCTGTACCCATAAATGGCACTTCAGGGCTATTGTTGTATGTAGCTTCGAAATTAGACTGTGTATAAACACCCTTTTGGCCAAGAATGTTATCGCTAACAGCCGTATTAGTGACTAACGCTTTAACTTCTAAAGCACTTAAGTTTGGCTGTGCAGCCCAACCACGTGCAGCAACACCAGCAGTGTATGCAGCAGCGTAAGCAGCCGTTGCCGCTAACTCACCTTTCTCATTACCGGTACCGGCAATAGCGCCTTCCATACCTTCAGCAGGAGCAACCACATCTGGTTTTAGCACATCATCACCACGTGAAGGGCCTGCAGGGGTAAATGAAGATAAAGTAATATCATCACCATCTATACGTACAGAACCAACCGTTAAGGCTTCAGGAGTAACACCACGACCAGAAATGTTGAACATTGTTTCCCAATAAGTGGTGCCAGCAGGAACAACAACTAACGAGCCAAGACCCGCTAAACGGCGCATATGGTCAACGACGAAAGTCGTATGTGAAAGACCTGTACCTTTTGATTGGTAAAATCCACCTGAGCCATATGAATTGACTAACATAATGTCAGGGCGATCGCTAATGTCACCATCTTGGTTAGGATCAACAATAAAGTCTAATGCTGGGTAAAAATACTGCCATGACCAATCAAGCGTTTTATAAGATAATATTTTTGCATCAGGCGCTTGCTCTAAAATTAACGCAGCTTGTGCAGTACCTGACGGATAGTGAGCATCAAAGTTTAGTGCCGAAGCATTGTTTTGGTCTTCAATCGGGTTGTAATCATCGATATGATAACCTTCCATACCTGCAGCAAAATCCATACCGCCGATAACGGTATCAGTTGGGAAACCGTCCCAGGCATTGCTTCTGTTTTTCCAAGCTTGGTCGTATGCTTCACTTGTACCCGTACCGCCTAAAGCTGCGTGAGTATAATCAACACCGTTACCAATGATAGCAACAGTAATACTGTCGCCAGCGTCTTTAACAACTAGGTGAGGATAAGGCTTATAGCTGTTTTCTTCGGTATTATTTGCTTCAGCGTTGGTTTTAAGGACGCTAGCCACTAATGATGTTTCTTTCAGCGCGTCAGCTTCTAAGATGCTAGCGGCTTCATGAGTTAATTGTACGTGTAGGGTGTTATCAACCATACGTACTTTTTGTAAAACAATTGCGCTACTGTCAATTGATTTGATTAATTGTATTAACGCGGTTTGTTGTGCGTCAATTTTAGTTAAAGCTGAGGTTCGATCATTACCAAGCTTGGCGTATGATTTATCGAGCGCGCTTTTTTCAGTTAGGCGAATAATGTAAACACCGTGCGTTTCTTCAGATATTGCAAATGAAGCACGAGTGTCGGTTTTTATTAATGTATCTTTATTTGAATTTCCTTGATCAAAACCTGTATTAAGTTTTGGTGCTTCACTTGCGTTAGCGCTACAAGCAATTGCGGTGGAAACCATTAAAGCGATTGAAGATGATTTAAAAATCATTTTACCCTCTTGTTGTAATTGACATGGTTAAAATATCCAAAAATCCATGTTTGGCATTTGTTAAGTATCCAAAAAGTCGGTGTGATTATTATTATTTTTCCACACCAGCTTTATTGGGATTACAGTATTAGTAAGTTGAATGACGATTTATAACAATGCCGAGAAAGTCGTTTATTTGTATAGGAAAGTCCGTTTTTTTGTCTTTTCGCAGTCAATAAAAGGTCTTTTTATATGTTAATCAGATGGTTACACTTATTAAATTAATGTGTGTTTTTTGTATTATTGAGGTATTTTTGCTGTGTTTTTGTACAATTTAACGTTTACATAACGGTTTTATTTGTGCTTTTTAAGTGAAATATCAGTGCTAATTGTGCAAAAAACGAGAGGTCGGACATGTAAAAACGAGGATTATTTTCTACCAAGGTTAAATAAACAGGCTAAAAATCAAGCTAATTTAAGGTTAACTTATAACGTCTGGCGGCTTTAAATGGTCCCGTAAATGTATAGTGTTGCTTGGTTGCTGAAACAACCTCAATTGAGTTTACTTGCTGATGTTCTGCTAAGCCAAAGTGCGCGAGAGGAGCATCTAAAGATAAGAAACCGCCGCTGGCTTTAAGCTCTCTTATTTGTTTAAGGTTATCGCCATAATGAATAATTACCTTTGCACCTATGCCGTTGCGGTTACCTATTTGATCATTAATTTCTATCTGAATATGATTATTTATCGAATTTTCATTTTGCCAAGTATGGAGCCTTCCTTGTATATCGAAGGCAATGATATCTAAATCAGCATCATTATCTATATCAATATATAAGTAGCTCAACATATCGTTAAAATGGCTTAAACCAGCGGGCTCTGCCTGCTCAATAAATTTTTCACCTGCAATGTTTCGATACCAAGCGTTGGCAGTGACCGATTGCAGCTCACTGTAGCCGTTAACGACGAAAAGATCTTGCCAGCTGTCACCATCTAAATCAGCAAACTTTGCGTTCCAAGCCCAGCCGGTAATGTCGATACCATATTTAGCCGCCAACTCAGTGGCTTGTTTTTTGTTGTTATGCTTATAAAGCATGTTTACGCGCTCTTTTTGTGTCAATAGATCAGCGGTTTCACCTGTTGCAGCGGTTATATCGGTGCTGCTACCTTTGTCTAGCTGGGCTTTTTCAGCTTGCTTTTTCTTGGCGATAATATTGAGTTTATGAATACAGTGTTGTTGCAACTTGATTGAGTAACTTTTTAATAGTTCACATAATTGAAGACGTTGCTGTACTTGTACGGGTTCGTAGCTGTCTTGCAGGTTAGGTTTGGTGAGCAATAAAGCCAAACATTCAAATTTAGCCTCGTTGGTTAACACTAAACAGCTTGCGGCGGATTTTTTGCGTTTGGCTTGCACAATATCTACGTTTGACTTTAACTCTTGGCACTCAAGGCTGTCAGTATTTTTGCATTTCTGCTCAAAATTAGCCTGACGTCTGAGCAACGGCACTCTTAAACCACCCGAGCTGGGATTAAAGGTGATTTGTGCGTGGTAACTTTCCAAGCTTAGGTCGTTATCAATATCCGCACTTGATAAGCTCATGGTTGCAAAAGGTACTGACGGCCAATAGCTTAGCCAACTTTTATAGTCTTTTTGTTCGGGGGAAAGGTAATACATGTCCGGTTGCTCAAACTCATTACCTATAAGTAACTCCCTTGTGCCGTCGTTATTTAAGTCACTAAAGAGTGCGGTTAACGCAGAGCCCGGTGGCCCTGGTAACGTTTCAGCGGTAAAGGTGCTGTTGTTTTGGCGTAAAAATAAGTTTTGGCTTTTTCTATTGTGCATCCATTCGTTGAAATATTGCCCCCAAAAAATATCAAGATCGCCATCATGATCAATATCATCGAAGGCAATTGCGAAAGCGATCCGGTTATCAACCGGAAGCTTTACGATATCGCTAAATTTTCCTTGCTGGTTATAGGCAATGTAACCACCATTTTTGTCACTACTCCAAATAAGATCTAGCCAACCATTATTATCTATGTCTTGTAAGGCAACCGCGCCCGTTATGCCATCATCTAAGGTGAGTAACTTATTTAATGGTGAAAGTACAAAGCGACCACCGATATTTTCATAAAGGTAAACGCCGCTATAAGTACCCACCACAATATCTAGCCAGCCGTCGTTGTTAAAGTCGCCACTCGCCAATGAGTTAGTTTGAATGAAGGGCACAATGAACTGCTCATAAATAGGTTTAGGGTGATAATGTAGGCCTAAGCTTTCACCCGATGCATACTTTAAATGAAACGGACTATTGGTTTCTGACGCTTTCAATAACGCAAAAAATTCAATATTTTTATTTTGAGAGTCCCTTAGCCATTGTTGAACCGGTGCTTTTTCATCACCGCTTGCAGAAGCGTTAATTCGCTGCGGAAGAATACGGCTTTGACTAATGCTATTTAGCTGTTCAAAAGCGCTAAAATTTCCTTGGCTATCTGTTTCTTTGTTTTCTAAAAATGCTTGTTTTTTAAGTGCCAGCATTTGTTCATGGCTGAGTTTTTTTGTTTGCTGCTTGATTTGTTTTTTGTCGATGTTATTGGTTACTGGCTTAGCCTGAACGGGCTGATTAACTAATTCAGCAAACGCTTGGGTATTTTCTTGTTCAATAAAATTTTGTTGGTAATAATGGCTTAAATAACCCGACATTAAACCAAAGATAAGGATCACAGCAGCAAGTGTTGTGGCGGTTTTTATTGCCCCGGCTTTAACCAGTACAAACCAAGAATAAATGCTGAAACTCCCTAAAGTAAACAATAAGACGGCAATATAAATAACCGGTACGTCGTTAACAAAAAGCACCGCGGCAAGAATAATATCAAAAGTGATTGGTACCGGAAGTATGAGTGCGAATAACGCTAAAAGAATAACAGCAACAAACATCCATAAAATGTTACTTTTGGGCAGTATCTCAACCAGTATATGCCATGGGATTATGGTAATAAGTACTGCCCCTATTAACCCTGCGAGTAACATTAGAGGCAGCATTTTTCTCAGTAACCAAAAACCCTGAGTAACTAATTCTTTAGTGACCCAAAGTATTGATGATAACCATGTTTCTTTGCTAGCAATTTCACACTGCTGTTTAAAGTGTTCGTTATTTTCATCGGCGTTATTGATACTGGGCACTTCATCTTGAAATATATGCACGACTAAAGGCACAACAAAAATAATCAAAATAAGGGAAAAAATTAGCTTAATAATCACTAAATAGGCAGGAAATAAACTAAATGCCATGGTTAATACCACAATGTTTAATAAAGGCGAACTGAGCATAGTCACCAGCGCGGTTTCTGCTCTTGCTTGGCGTTGATATAAGCCAAAAGCGATTGGCGCTGAACAGTTTACACACAAACCTAAGGGGATACCGAGCATTAAGCCTGAAAAAATAGAGGTGATACGGCCTTGCGGAAGAATATTAACAATGAGAGGTAGAAGGACCAATAAAACCGTTGATAGTGCTAAGCCAAACATCATGCCTTGTTCATTGACATGGATCCAATTTAGCAAGGTGTAGCCAATTTTTTCTATGATGTGAGTCGCGGCACTCAAGTCATAACTTGAATCAAAGCTTAAACCGCCATCAACGCCTAAGGTATCCGACATTGCGGCTTTAATATCTAAAGCCGGGTAGCGAGAGTATGACCAAAAAGTAGCGATTAATATCAAAAAAATAGTAGCACAAATAATTAATCGTTTATTGGTCAAAGCACTATACATTTTCACTGTTTATTACTCATATTTTAATACCATATAAAACAGGCTTTCATTGGAAGTGTCGCGAAAGTTAGTGGCAAAGAAGAAACGTTTTCGCTGATATTTTTACATATGCTATTAATAGGCAATCGAGTAAAATATAGCAATAATAGTACTGACATTTTTTCATCGTTTTTTCATCGTTTTTTTATCGTTTTCGATTTATTGCAGATCATTTTTGAGGGCGCACACAACCGTTAGCACATATCCCTAGCTAAGCTTTCATATTTGGCTTGCTGCAACTTAATAAGGGAGCAAATAATTAGTCGTTGATTGCTTGATGATACTGGCCTTCGCCAGCATGACGCAGCAATACGCATGACGAAACAAGAATTAAACAGAAAAAAATGGGGTGGCTAAAGGGGTTTGAATCCACGGCGAGCGAAAATGGGATCACTGGTGCGTTAATAGGCGCTAGATTTGGTCCAAAAGGTATAGCGATTGTCGGATTGTCGGATTGTCGGATTGTCGGATTTATATTTGATGATTAATAAAGCTAAAGAATACCGCTAACTTTATTTGTTAGCCAATTCTTTCAAATGGGCATGTTGGGCGTTTTGACGTTATGTTTTATAAAAGTTTTAATTATTTTTTTTTGAAAACCAAAGCAAACATTGGTTGCGCGTAATGATCCTTACTTTCTATTGAGCCAATGTTGCTAATTGGACTTATCGTTTACTGTTGTCTAACATTATTTTAAATACATTAATTTTAAGGATTTTTTCTATGGTTAGGATAGCAAAATATGGACTCTTTGTTTCTTTATTGTTAGCTTTTTCGCAAGCCAGTTACGCAGCCAAACCTAATATATTGGTGATCTGGGGAGATGATATTGGGTACTCGAACATCAGCATAAACAATCAGGGCATGATGGGTTACAAAACCCCTAATATTGACCGCATCGCGCATGAAGGTGCCGTTTATACGGACTGGTACGCACAGCAATCCTGTACAGCCGGTAGAGCCGCCTTTATTCTCGGTCAACATCCTTTTCGAACCGGTCTGCTGACAATTGGTATGCCTGGATCAGCTCAAGGCATTAAAGATAGCCAGCCGACTATTGCAGAACTATTAAAACCACAGGGCTATACTTCAGGTCAATTTGGCAAGAATCACCTTGGTGATCGTGATGAAATGTTACCGACTAATCATGGTTTTGATGAATTCTTCGGCAATCTTTATCACTTAAATGCTGAAGAAGAACCTGAAACTTATTATTATCCAAAAGGTAAAGAATTTCACAAGAAATATGGTCCACGTGGCGTTATTCATTCTTATTCTGATGGCAAAATAGAAGACACTGGTCCTATGACCAAGAAAAGAATGGAAACAGCGGATGATGAATTTGCCGGTGCAGCGATTAAATTTATAGAAAAAGCGCATAAAGCAAAGAAACCATTTTTTGTCTGGTTAAGTGCCACTCGTATGCACGTTTGGACTCGCCTCAAACCCGAAAGTCAAGGTGTAACAGGTATCGGTCTCTATCCCGACGGCATGGTTGAGCATGATAAAACTGTTGGTATGGTATTAGATAAATTAGACGAGCTGGAAATTGCTGATAACACAATTGTTATGTATTCCACAGACAATGGTGCGGAAAAGTTCACCTGGCCAGATGGTGGTACAACCCCATTCTATGGCGAAAAAGGAACTACATGGGAAGGTGGGTTTCGTGTGCCTAGCGTTATTCGCTGGCCTGGGGTGATTAAACCTGGAACGATAGACAACAACATCTATTCTCATGAAGACATGATGCCAACACTCCTTGCAGCGGCTGGCGTTCCTGATGTTAAGGAAAAACTGCTTAAAGGTCACAAAGCTGGAAGCAAAAATTTTAAAGTTCATCTTGATGGTTATAATATGATGCCATTCTGGAAGGGTGCGGTGAAAGAAGCTCCCCGCAAGGAAATCTTCTATTTTGATCAGGGTGGAAATTTAAACGCCATCCGTTATGAAAACTGGAAATTGCATTTCACAATTACGGAAGGGGCGATCAATACGGCTTATCGAAAAACGCCGGCATGGCCTATTCTAATAAACTTGAGAGCCGATCCTTATGAAACCGCCTGGAAAGAGTCTTCTATGTACATACGCTGGTTTGCCGATAATATGTGGACGTTTGTTCCGGCGCAGGCAATTACGGGTAAATTTTTGCAAACATTTGTTGAGTTTCCACCAGTACAAGGTTCATCCTTAGGTATCGATAAAGTAATGGAGAAAATGAAATCTAAACCGCAAAATTAGGATTTAGTCGGAGATTCTACTACTTCAGTAAAATGACTGAAGAAGTATTTGCATAGAGAAAATCACCATTGTAAAAAGGTCAAAACTGAATCAAGGTTTTGGCCTTTTTTATGATTTTGAACTGATAGGTCTTTCTGTAAATAAATCTGTGCGAATACTCTTTTAAAGGGGGTAGAGGTCAACTAATTTTGGCCACAGATTGTTTTATCTGTACATTTAAATCGTTTGATTATAGTGGCTGTTGTCATGATATTAATTCCCTAAAGGTTAATCTAGGAAATTAATATATGTTTCTACTGATGTTATTACCTCACTCTTTAGGGCGTGAGGGAGTCCAATTAGCTGTATTTTCCCTTTGATTTATTTGTTCGTTATACAGTGGTTGAGCGGCTTGACCGCTGCACGTTATAAACCAACAAATTTAATTAAGAGTTAACTTAACTGCAACTGTCATTAATACCAAGCTTCGTGCTTCACCCAGTCGACTTCCATAACCCAGTTAGCTGTCATAGCTGAATCATTGATTTTGGCAAAATTCAGGATGGCGAAGAATGGCTCCGGAAGTTTATCAGCTTCATTAGGAAGTCGATAAACTTCAACTTCATCTAGGCGAAAAACGACATCATCGCCAACCCACTCCACCGAGTAATCATGATATTCGTCCAGTTTGGCTTGTTGAACCAACATCAGGGCTTGCCAATCACCGTCTCCGCACTTACCATTACTTTTAATGGCTCGTGCCGCATAATGATCTGGGCCGCCATCACTATGATGCTCAAAGATATCAATTTCACCCGAACCTAGCATTGGCCAACACACATTCTCATCAGGCTCCTGTACCGGCGGTTCATTATTTTGCGCACCGAGCAACCACCAAGCAGGGAACATGCCGGATTGACCACTGTTTTCAACTTTTAACCGCGCGGTCCACTTGCCCCTGACAAATTCCTGGAGATTTTTGGATGCGATGCGACCTGCAACATACTGGGTATCTGGGTGTTGCTTACCTTGTTTATCAAAATTATCACAACTGCGCTTTTCGCCAATATCGACAACTCTCAGCTTTATAGTGCCTTCACTCACTTCACGGGTACCAAACTGGTTGTCCGGCACATAGCAATGGGTTTCGTCATTAACCCAGATGCGCTGATCTTGCCAGTTGTTGGGGTTGAAAGTATCGAAGTCATCGAGAAAATCAACATGCCAACTGCTCTCCGCGCTTAACTCATTATTTGTCGTGTCGCCAGAGCATGCGGTAATTAACAATGCTGACGCTATTGGGACAAGGAGTGAAATAGACTTCATAATTTTCCTTTAGGTATTTTATCTGACTCTTATGAAACTGCTGTTAAAGAATACAAGCATTTAAAATAGACACAATAAATAATGTCGGCGAGATGTCGCTCGTTATTAATGTTCTCTATATTGGGTGATCTTGATGAACCAATTATTAGTAGTTTGTAGCTCTTTTGACAATAGTTGTTATTTTTAATCTTTTAGAAAGGTAAAACAAAAATCAACAAAAAGCATTCAGAAATAGGCTAAACGGATTTAAAGCAGGCTAGGATGGTCTAAGCAGAGGAAAATGGAGTGGCTAAAGGGATTTGAACCCTCGATTACCATAATTGCGGGATCACTGGTGATTCTGTCGTGGCTTTCTATAGAGATTTTTTCAGATCATTGTATTTGAAGATACTGGCCTTCGCCAGCATGACAAAGCAGAGGAAAATGGGGTGGCTAAAGGGGTTTGAACCCTCGATTACCATAATTGCGGGATCACTGGTGATTCTGTCGTGGCTTTCTATAGAGATTTTTTCAGATCATTGTATTTGAAGATACTGGCCTTCGCCAGCATGACGAAGCAGAG
>JBFONS010000016.1:0-108264 GCA_040779355.1 Colwelliaceae bacterium BS250
TGGTCGCGCTGTTGCCATCACCAAAGTTCCACAAACGACTGACCACTGTGCCATCTACGTCTGTAGAGGTATCACTAAAAAGGACGTTTAGATCGGTCACATTCACCGTAAAGCTAGCATCTGGTGGACTATTTGCCGGGGCAGTCACAGTGATTGATTGGCTCGTGCTTGAACTGGCATCATTATTATCGGTAACCGTTAACGATACATTGTATATCCCAGCCGAGGCGTAGCTGTGGCTTGGGTTTTGTATGGTATCGCTGTTGCCATCACCAAAGTTCCACAAACGGCTGACCACTGTGCCATCTACGTCTGTAGAGGTATCACTAAGCAGGACACTTAAATCGGTCACATTCACAGTAAAGCTCGCATCAGGTGGAATATTTGCAGGGGCCGTCACCGTTATTGATTGGCTAGTGCTTGAACTGGCATCATTATTATCGGTTACTGTCAATTCAACCATATAACTTCCGGCAGATAAATAGCTGTGGCTTGGGTTTTGTGTGGTCGCGCTGTTGCCATCACCAAAGTTCCAAGACCAAGCTGTAATTGTACCGTCATTGTCTGTGGATGTGTCAGTGAAGGAGCAATTCAAATCGTTGCAAGATTCGTTAAATGCTGCAATCGGTGCCATGTTCGTCGATGCCTGACTGTATTCGATATATAATCTAGGTGCCGATGCAGGTGCACCATCGTAAGATTCGGCGGTCCGTTCTCCATCGCCACTGATGAAGAACACTATATTATTACCTAAGTTCCAGCCTTGACGGTTAACAACTTCTTGCACTAAGGCTGAAATATCGGGTGACGGTTCAGCCGCACCTACATTGTCCCAAGATAATACACCCCAAGGGACATAATTATTTGTCTGCACTCTGTTCGTTATATCATAAGCACTAGTACCAAAGGCTGGTGCGTTATCAACGGCTTGTGCTCTGATCTCAACATCGGTTGCCCCACTATTGGTTTCATCAACGATAAATTCCAGGTAAGCGCTATCGATATTGGCACCCTGTGGAATATCTATTCCTCTAAATCTGAGGCCAATACTCTGCTCGCCATTAAAACTCTCGTCGCTACCCAGTTCAAGATCACTGCTGTCAAAATACATGCTGCCGTCCGACAGTTTTTGTTCAACATCATCGCTTGGGGAAGCAATGCTGATATCAATGCTACCCGATGTTGGTGCCGCCAGCTCATACTCAATGCGTAACAGTGGTGCGGCGCTTGCGTCACCATCATAAGACTTTGCGGTTCTAGAACCACTACCACTGACCACAAAGATCATGGCATTGCCAGCACTCCAGCCGTTGCGATTAATAACTTCCTGAACCAAGGCCGAAATATCTGTTGATTGTTTGACATCGCCTACGGTATTCCAGGCGGCAATATTCCATGATGAGGATGCGTTAGTAAGCGAACGATTAGTGACATTATTGGTGGTAGCAACAAACGTTGCTGCATTATCTGCCGTCTGAGCCCTTATGCTAACATTGGTGGTAGCTGTATCTATTTCATCAACGGTAAACTCTAGTGAAGCAGATACTATTATTGCTCCCTGCGGGATATTCAGGGCAGTGAAGCGCAGACCAACACTCTGGTCTTCATTGGAGCCTGGATCATCGCCCAATTCGAGATCTGAGTCGGTTATGTCTACGCCACCATCGCTACTTCGTTCTTCAACATCATCAGAGCTTGAGGCTATTCGTGCAGTAACTACATTGTTATTACCGACAGAGGGTTGCAACAGATGACTATCAATCACAGTACCCAAGCGATTAATAAATTCAAATTGCATCTGCTCTGCGCTGGCGGTAATTCGCATCGCGCCATGATCGCCATTATATCGCACCTGACTACCCGCCACAGGGGAGCCAAAACTGTAAAGACTGCGCCCCCCCAGACCATTGACAAAATACAGGATATCATCTTGGTTGATCCGTTCATAAACATGATCGTGACCGGAAATCACAGCATCGACGCCCCAGTCAGCAAAATCCCATTGCATCAGCGGATATGAACCGTGATCGGAAGAAGAGTACGCCGCATGGTGGAAGTAGACAACTTGCCATGGCGATGTTGACGTGGCGAGCAGGGCTTGCAACCAGCTTTTTTGTGCATTCATGTTGGCTGAGTTTCGCTGGGCAAGGTCACTATCTAAGGCAAAGAAATGCACTGGGCCGTCGACAAAATCATAATATGTTTCACTGCCGGAAGTGTTATTTGTGGTGATCCCAACACCGGGCAGAGAAAAGTAACTAAGGTATTCATCAACGCCACCACCATCACTATAATCGTGATTCCCAAGCGTCGGGAAGAAGGCGTTTATCGAGCTGTTACCACCATCACAAAAATTTCCACTGCTTACATCGGTAAGAAAGTCACAGTAGAATTGCCCAACTACTTCATCGTAACTGTCTGAGCCATAACGATTATCCCCAGCAGTAATAATAAAATCAGGTAACCAACCGTTTACCATGCTGGCGACATCGGCTTCAGCATTGCTGCCATCACCAAAGTCCCCAAGTGCGGCAAAGACGATACTACCGTCATAAGGGACTACCTGCTCGCGAAACGCCGCCGAAATCGGCCCCGTCAAATTCCCAGTACGTGCATTATCTCGCTCGTTGGTGATACCCGTTGCATAGCCATTGAGTGTGACATTGGGGTTTGATATTTGCTGAGCGCGTGGGCAGCCGTTAGAACAAGGATCCGAATATGACATCATCGTACGGTACGAACCATTAATGTAATGGCCATATGACCAAAGATAGGACGCATTTTCAGGATAAGCACTGCTATTACTCGGGTTATGCTCCATTCCCAGGTTGTGACCATGTTCATGGCCAAAAGTCAGGTTACCCACAGCACAATCAATATCAGTGACCTGAAATGCGAATGCAGCAAAACTAGAGCCAGGAGTTTGTTGTACATAGCCGGTGCCACATGAGTCAGAGGTATCAACTATCAAAGACACCATATCGGCACCATATTGATCCCTAAGAGCGGCTATCTGGCTATCGGAACGGAGCCAGGGTAGATCATTGCTAGTAGTGCCTGAAGTGTTGTAATTAACCGAAGCGGTGTACACCAATCGATAACGAACAGATATATCACTGTTTATAAAGGCGCTATTGGCTGCATCAACCGCCGCCTGTATGATGGTTTCTACTTGCTCGGTACTACCGGCATTAATCAGGGCATCGTTGGAATAAACTGACAATAAGTCTATGGTCGAGATATCATCATCGTTACTGCTAGCAGCGAAAGGAATATTTACACTACTACTATTGTCGCTTGATGTTGGAACTCGAATGGTGTCATCCCTCCATTCGGGAAAAAGCAGCGGATCGAGTTGTTCTACGATCAATTGTTTTTTGCGAGTAGACTTTAACTCAAAAACCTCATTGACGATTCTGATCCGGCCATATATCAAACCATGTTTAAGTGTCAGCACCACTTCACTATTAGCTTCACCTTTTACCCGACCAAACCAAGTACTGTTGCCTCTGCCACGTTTTTCAAGATAGCTACGTTGAAGAACAACGACTTCACCATTGGGTAAAGTTATCCTCAATTTATGCTTGCCCTGAGCCAGCCCTTTGACATTCAAATTGGCGATTAATGCAGCACGCGCATATTTACTAGGTCTGATATAAAGGGGATGTGTAGAAAAAAGATTTTCGCTGTCGTCGTCAGCAATACTATTGCTTTCGCCAGACGAGGCTGCTTCAACAACAGCCATTGCTACCAGAGTGCCTGATAATAAAACTAGCAAAGTTAAAGCCACGACTATTCTAGAGAATAAAATCGAACTAATGCCGGAAATGTACGATTTTTGATGCATGAGTTGTTCCTTGTGTACTACGGAACCTTCAAAACATAATGCTTAAACAGTACCTAAACAGATTTAAATAAGCACAACATAAAGCAACGACTATATACCTTAGCAGGCAACAAAAATTATTAGTTACTTAAGTCTAGTCGATAAAGTGAATTTGGCTAGTATCTTTGTGGAAAGGGTTAGAAGCTATCCTATAAGGCGCCTGTTATTTATTGTTATTAATGTTTTGTTCTGGCGTATAGCAAATACGTTCTCTCTGTTCCAACTTTTGACAGTCAGTTGTATTTGCTGCCCTAACTGATGAGGGCCAACTTTCGCTTTGCCTTACTTAAAGTAGAGATTAAACTTATCATTCTAAATTTGTGGTATTACTGTTGGTATCAATGGATTTTGGTAATGAATTAAATTGATTAAACTATTCACTTTCGAATGAAAAGACAAAACCTAAGACGGCGGTTCAACTGCCTTTTAAACAGGAAATTATAGTAACATTTGAAGTAACACGACTGAATCAATAAAACAATAGATCGTATATAAATCAATTAGTAAGCAAGCTCATATGTCCCCCGCCCACTACACCAAGATACCAAAAGAACTTTTAAAGCCAGCAATATCAGTTTTCTGACTGGTTTACGGGTTTTTTATTGCCTAAAACAAAGTTTAAAAATCACTTAAAATCAACGACTAAAACGCTAGTAATAACTGTTCAAAAATCATTGATTACAGTGGCTGGCTGCTTTATTATTTTTCTGTGTTTAATTTATTATACGTGTAATATTTTTGCTGTTTGTTTTTAAGTAGTCTGTCTACAACGTCCTCAAAAGTGTCTTCACTAGATTTATATATAACATTCCCGAAGCCGCTAGAATTTTGATAGCCACCAGTGTCATAAAAATATCCTAATATCAGCTTTAATTCATTTGCCAATTCTACTTTAATATTACTACTTTTATATGCGGAAATCGTATCTAAAGCTTTAGTTATTTTTACTTCATATTTAGTTTCGGCATCTTGTATATAATATTGTCTATGATTCCATTGGTTTATCGGAAGTTTGATAGTAGCGCTACATTCGAAATCAATCCCAGATCTATTTCTGACATATTCGCCAGTATAAAGCTTATTATTTCGGTATAACCTTTTTCTCAATAACCCTGTTGCTAGCAGGCCATTTTCAGGATTATATAAAGCCCAATAAGTACCAGTATTAATAACAACTAAGTTATTATGTCTATAAATGTTTTCACACTGCTTTGACTGACGATCTTTACCACCACCAAATAAGAATTCCATTTGGATGTAATCATTTGGATTTAATACTTTATCCTCAGTTGTTTGGCACCCAACCAAACATAGAATTAAAAGAATTAGAGTATACCCATTTATATATTTCACTATAGTCAATTTCCATTTTTATTATGATTCTACAAATTGAGGAAAAGAATATTACTGAATACTTAGAATTTGTATATACGAAAACTCCCATAATAAAATAAAACATCAAAATTGATAAAAATTTGACAAAAAATCGACAAAAAACTGATACTTATTTATTATGAAACAGTTTAAAACAGGCTGAAAATAATATTAATAGAACATTTACAAACAAGGAATAAAGTGAAAAATAGATTGATCACGGCTGCAAGAGCAACAGTGATGCTAACAGCATGTGGAACGCCATCTGTAGAAGATATGTTATAAAATCCCGACTTAATGACAGAAGTCATAAGAGAGTATTCTAACTGAGTTATACATAATCTTAAATATTGTCTTTAAATTTAATCAAAACGATTTTTACTATTGTAAAACTAGATCACCATGAGAACACTCAAGTTCAGAAAACATTAAAAAATAAATGGATAGCAAACACTAGCAAGCGTGTTCAACTCCCCCGCCTCCACCACAGTAAAGTTTGATAAAAGCCTTTAAAGCCCGAAACATCATTTTCCTGGCTGGTTTGTGATTTTATTATTGCCTAAAATAACGCTTAAAATTCATGTCTAATCAAAGACTAAAAGACTAGTGATAACGGTTCAAAAATCATTGGTTACAGTGGCTGGCTGCTTAATGTTGGCTGCTTAATGTTCTTATCAGGGCATCTGGAAACCATTGTATCGATTGGTATTGATAAACTTAGTGTTAAACACACCAATAAAACGACAGAAGTTCATGCTTTGAGTATTTCATTCAAGGCACTGGGCCAACGAATTGGGTAACAGATGTTAATATTGGAAAACGAAGACGATATTTTAGAAGGATAAATATTTGAGTGACGGTTGGACATCAACCAGAGCAAGGCTGTACTTAGTTACCTTTCGTTCATCAGCTAACGGAAAGGTAACTTTAATGCTGCAAATTTTATTACTCAACTTTAACAGGGGTTAAGCCTTTAGTTCTAGCTTTTACTGCATCATTTAGGTTAAAGCCACTCTCTTTCCAGCTTATAGCTTCTTCTAAATTGAATGTTTGATTTTTCCAACTCGATGCTTCGTCTAAACTAAACTTAGCTTTTGACCAAGAAGTAGATTGTTCAGGCGTAAACCCCCCACTATCCCATGCCTGTGCTTGCTCGGCATCAAAACCTACTTCTTTCCAATCAGTGATTTCACGTTCAGACATCCCTGCCCACGTTGCAGGTGGTGGTGGCGGTGGCTCCGATGCACATCCCACTATTGAGAGTATAAGTATTACTAAGCTCAATTTTCTCATGTTTCGACCCTCTTTTATCAATTAATTACATCCAAAAATAACTATTGAAAATGTTTACCAACTTTAAGCAAACAATGAAATCAAAATAAGATCTATTTCAAAACTTACTAAGGAGTATGGTCCTTGATTTAAAATTCTACAAGTTATTGCCTATAATGGTGGTAGATTCACCATCAAGTAACATCACAACAACTTTTTGTACGCCATTGAGTTCGTGCCGCAAAGCTTGGATACTTGCCGTAAATTGGCGACGTTCATCCCAGATGATTGCTAATAATATTCACTCATTCACTGGCCTTTAAATCACTACTTTTTTGTTGCTGATAACCAACCTGTTGATAGTCACTCCACTGAGCTGCAAAACTCCCTCTTTTTTGCAAATAGTCTTGAGCAACATTAGAAAATCGAGGTGAAACAAAACCTGTGTTAGGTTCATTAAACCCTTTCTTACCATATTTAAGCTGAACTGCCTTTTGATATAATTCATGTTCTAAGTTGGTTATGTCTGGTAAAGGGGACTCTTCAAACTCTGAAAAGCATGCTTTGTTTGCCAATAATAGAGTAAGAGCCATAGAATAGCATGTAGATTCATATTGACCGTAGGTTGTTGCCGTATAACTACTCTTAGGAGCTGAAAGTAATTTTTGAGAAATACAAAACGTAAAAAAAGACAACATCTCTGAACGTAACACAGTAATCATCATGCCACGTTGAAAACAAACATAGACCCAATAATCAGCTTTCGAAGTAAAAATATTTCCAACTTTACAGTTATCAACATTTGACCAGTTTTCAAACGATAAATCCGAACATTGAGTGAATATAGATTTTACCTCTACTGATGAAGATTTACCCTCATGATCACATACAATAAAATCAATACCTTCTTTTTGATAAATTGCGTCATTCGTAACATCTTGACAATTACTGTATGTACTTCCAGTACAGTACGCGAGTTTAACTAGCTCTTCACCAATCCTACCCTTTAATTTATCAGCATTAAAATTGTCAAGTATCATCTCTTTCATCCTTTTTCTAGAGCAACAAAATTAAAAATAAGTGTAGTCAACAAATGCTATTTTTGCATAAAACACTAATTTAAAATTTAATATTTATGACATTTAGATCCTTAACGCCATGGCTATAGCCAAAATAAAGCCCAAAATTACAATTATGAGTGAGTAACTGGTATCTATAATATGCCCTATTGTGTTTATTCGGGGGCAAATATTAGACAGACATTGGTTGCAGGGTTAGGTCGTTGATGATAAACATAAAATTAGGGTGATAGCGCTAGTTTGATAGCGTTATAAATGCCACATATAAACTGGAAACAATGCTTTATCGATTTCATCGCCACGACAACCCCATAAACTTTTTAATTTAGGCATACGCTAAAGCAAACCAAAAATAAATAAATCAACAGTGTACCGGTAGGGCTGACACTCCCCGCGCCAGCAATTTATATAGAATATTTTGAATCCCCTGATTTATCAGATTTGTATATACCTGATAAGGCTTTCAAGAAATTGAATACCTTTTCTTTTTATATCAACATATTTGCGTATCCAAGTGTTTTTTGTCATTGTAGTATTTATGATGTTAAATTATTAACATCATAAATTACAATAATAAAAACAAGGGCAAATTTTGATTAAGCATTTCGCACTTATTATGAGTGCTGCGTTTTCATCCATTGCAACATTGAGAGAGAAAAATCATCTAAGCATGGTTAAACACTTACTTGCCCTATTAATCTCCTCGCTATCTTGCAATTTATTTCCGTTTTCTCAAAATACTTCCATTAACTACTCATCATTAACTGCACTTGTGAAATCAAAGCAACGCTTGGTTTTACACAAGCGGTCTATATAAAGGATTAGTTATTATGGAAATTCAAACTAATAGCTTAAAAAATAAAATATTTTTCTTCTTTTTATTATTATTAGTTTTAGTTCAAGCGATTTCTTTTTTTTCCACTAACTATGCGAAGCAGCAGGAAGAACAGCAAAGACTTGCATCACAATTAAATAAAGCCGATTCGTTATTAAAAAATGTAGTCGAAAAACAGCAGTATTATCTAACCGCATTTGCTGAAACAGCAGCAAAAGATAGTGATCTGCAACACGTTTTAATTAATGACAATAGAAACTTACGGGTATCACTGAACAATTACCGCAAGCAAATTGATGCAGATATCGCTATCGCCATTAATTCTGATGCAGAAGTTTTAGCTGAGTTAAAAGTTCAAAACTCAAATAGCGACATTAAACGCCTGGCAACTAACCCGCAATCTAATTATCAATTTAAGCATCCACAGTGGTTAACAGAAAATTCTAATAGTGTTTACTACCAGCTAGAAGGTGAAGTTTATCAATTAACGATAGCACCAGTGAGCGACGCCAATAATACTCTTGGCTATGTTGGTTTTGGTTATTCATTAAATGAAAAATGGTTTACTGAATTAGCCACTTTAACAGGCTTCGATGTAGGGCTTGGATTACATAACAACAATGATTGGCAATGGTTATCTGCTCAGCAGATTAAAAATAGGACTGTCGACGGTGAGGCCTCAATTTCGCCTTTAATCACTGCAGCAAACAATAATTATGCATTCTCTAACACTCGATTAGGAGTGATAAATAACACCCCATTAGTTGCGACTATTTATCATCACAAACTTCAATTTAATGATCGTTATAATCAATATAATGAATCATTTATGATAATGATCGCGGTTATTTTATTTATCTCATTATTAGGTGCTTACGTTATTGCTAGCAGCGTTACTAAACCATTACGCAGGTTGGTTAAATTGAGTCGTAATATTACTAAGGGTAAATATAGCAACAAGATAAATGTTGGTAACACTAAAGAGTTAAATCAGTTAGCAGAACAATTTGCAGACATGCAACAAGCGATTAAATCACGCGAAAAAGCCATCACCGAACAAGCTTATTTAGATAATCTGACAGCGCTGCCAAATCGAAATCAGTTTTACCGAGATATGCATGATTTTGAATTACCATTTGTACTGTGCCAGTTAAATATACGACGCCTTGCAGATTTCAACGATACGCTGGGTCATGATGTTGGTGATAAAGTGATACAAGAAGTCGCTAATCGTTTAAAAGTGTTAACAAAACCTCTTTATCACACCTCCGGAAATTGCTTTTTAATTCGTTTTGATGAGGCAACAATATCTAGTGTCAAAGCTTGCATTAGCGCGTTAAATGAGGCGATTGAACCTAGTTTTAATTACCAGAACATTGCTCTACATTTACAAGTAAATATTGGCGTAACAGTTAGCGTCGATTGGCCGCAAGCGAATCAACTATTAAAAGAAGTTGATTCTGCAATGCAAATTGCCAAACGAGATAATATCTTATATCAACTTTATGATAGGCAAATTGATCTTAATACTTTAGATCGCTTGCAGTTAGTTAACCGCTTAAAAATTGCCATTGAAAATAATGAATTTACGTTATATTACCAACCAAAGCTCAATTTAAAAAACTCAAAGGTTGAACAAGTCGAAGCATTAGTTCGCTGGCAACACCCAGTTAATGGCTTAATATCACCCGATTCATTTATTCATATTGCCGAGCAAACAGGGCAAATGACGGCGCTCAGTTTGTGGGTTATTAACGAAGCGATTGCACAATACTTTGCTTGGCAGGCAAAAGGCATTGAAATAAAAATTGCCATTAATATTTCACCTGAAAATCTATTGAATGATGATTTTTGCCAACTATTAGTAGATAAACTTTGCGGAAAACGTACTTTAAACAAAGCCTTAAGCTTTGAAATTACTGAAGATGCATTTGTTGATCATAGTTCCAAAGCGGTCGCAAACATTAATAAGCTTAGAGCCCACAATATATACTTATCTATTGATGATTATGGCACCGGCTATTCATCATTAGCGCAATTGAAAAACCTATCGGTGCAAGAATTAAAAATTGATAAAAGTTTTATCCAAAAATTGATGGTTGAGCCGGTTGATCAATTAATTGTAAGCTCTACCATTCAACTATCTCACCAACTTGGTTTGAGTGTTGTCGCTGAAGGTGTTGAAGATAAGCTAACTTTAGCTTGGCTTAAAGAGCTTAATTGTGACAAAGCACAAGGTTACTTTATCAGTCGCCCATTACCTGCTAATGATTTCTATCATTGGTTACAGAGTTCTGAATATGGTTATTTAGCAAGTGAATCAATTAATACACTGACTAATGAAGAAACCAAGGTTTCTTAAATAACTGTCTTAAATAAGCCGGTTAACAAATCCTACTTCTAGGTAGCGAAAGACCAACGAGCCCTGCAAAACATAAAAGCCGCACTGATATTAATGATCAGTGCGGCTTTACAGTATTCTATGGCGTTTAAATGCGTTGACTAGGCAAGACTACTCAACTTGCATAGGCTATCCTAGAAAAGCTTTATACGCCGTATTGTTCTAGACGACTACTTAGTGGTAGCTTCACCCTTAGCAAAGTCACCAGCTTTAAACGTATTAAAGTCCATTGCTGCGATATATTTCACAAATGCGGCTTTAATATCTTCAACAGTTAACTTTTGTACATCAGTAATTTGTTCATCATAAAAAGCTAAGTCTTCATTCTTTTTACTGGCGCCCATAATAACTTGGTTCACCAGTGCATCACTTGCCCATGAACGATTACGGTTACTTACGAAACCACTTATTGCTTGCTCTAATTCTTCTTGAGTAAAGCCATCAGCAACGACTTTAGCCACTTCTTCTTTAAAGGCTGCGATCACCGGGTCCATATTTTCAGGTGCGGCAATAGCATACGCATAAAAGAAACCTTGTTTGTCTAATGTATTCACACTCAAACCAGAGCCGACAGAATAGCTATATCCTTCTTTCACTCGAATTCGAGCCCCAATACGAGAAGTGAATGCGTCGCCACCAAAGATAGTATTCGCGATGTTTAGTGCTAAGTAATCTTCATGTTTAACATTCATAGTAATAGGATTAATTACGTACAGCTGGGCATTCGCTTTATCTGGTGTTTCAGTGCT
Organism: Colwelliaceae bacterium BS250; assembly: GCA_040779355.1. GTDB lineage: Bacteria > Pseudomonadota > Gammaproteobacteria > Enterobacterales > Alteromonadaceae > Thalassotalea_A. The sequence goes on from JBFONS010000016.1 coordinate 11,597, forward strand.
TACCGCTAGACCCGAAATATCGTTATAATTAATTTCTAAACGTTGGTAAGGCGTAGTGTTTACATAACCTTGAAGAATGTTGTGCAGCTGCTCAGATACTTGCTCTGCATTTACATCACCAACAACGGCAATATGACCATTATTGATATTAAAATGGCTCTTATACATACTCCTTATCTCAGTTGTATTTACCGCCTTAATATTGGCAATGCGCTCATCAAGCTCTTTATAAGCCTTTGGATGACCGGCAGGATAATTATATAAGGCTTTAGCAAATGAATTTGAAGCAATTGCGGCAGGATCATTACGTTGACCTTCAATACTTGCCACGCTACCACGTTTAATTACGTCTAATTCCTTTTCAGGGAAAGTAGGATTTGCTAATAACTCACCTAAAAATTCTACCGTTGCGGTCATGTTAGTCTTATCAGTTTTTATACTGATATCGGTAGAGCCCGGCGATGTAGAAATAGAGACTGAGCTTTTTAACATATCAAGCTTGGTGGCAATGTCTTCTTTGCTATATTTTTCATTGCCTAATTTAATCAATGACCCAGCAAGAGAGACTGCAGTAGCGTTATTACTTAATGTCGCAAGTGTGCCTGATGGAAAGTGCATGTTCATAATAACTTCTTCGCCGCGAAGTATTTTCGGGTAAACGTTAATTTTAGTACCTTCACTCCATTCTAATTTTACGAGACGTTTTTTGATGTTTGGCACGGTATTATCGTAAACTTCACCAGCACTGGCGACTGCTTTACCTTTATAGTCAGTTAATACTTCAGTTAAATCAGGCGCTGTTGGTATTTCAGCACGAACCGGCTTTTCGGTTGGGATAAATCGACCTAAAGTACGGTTACTGCGTACTAGGTATTTTTCAGCGGCTGCTTGTACTTGCTCTAATGTAGTCGTTTCAATTAAGTCACGGAAGTAGAAAGCATGACGATAATCGCCTTTAGCAATATACTCTGAAAGCTCCATACCAACACCCGTAACACTGCGCATTGCTTGTTCAGCATTTTTAGCTAAGGTTAATTTAGCTACTTTTAATTCATCAGCGGTTACTGGGCTGTCTTTAATGCCTTCGGCAATTTCTAATAATTTTTTCTCTAACTCTTTAGTGTCTTGACCTTTGCTACCTTCAGCGAAGAATAAAAACTGCGAGCTATCTTTAAGTGAGAATGAAAAATTAGCCGTACTTGTCGCTAAACTCGTTTCAACCAATTGCTTTTGCAGGCGACCACGGGTGCCATCACCTAAAATAGTTTCTAATAAGGTTAGTGCCGCAGCATCAGCATGCAAGCCAGATGGTGTGTGATACGCTAAACCAATAACGGGGATATCACCAATACGACGGACGTTTATTTCTCGGTCACCATCTTGAGTTGGCTCGGCAGTATAAAGCGCTTCAATTGGCTCATCTGCTTTAGCAATAGCGCCAAAAGAGGCTTCGATATTTTTAATGGTATCGGCTTTGTTAAAGCGACCGGCAATCGTTAATACCGCATTATCTGGACGGTAGTGTTTGTTATAAAATGCTCGTAGCTTTTCAAATGGGAAATTTTCAACATCTGAACGTGCGCCAATGGTTGAGTTACCATAGTTGTGCCAGATAAATGCCATTGAAGACATGCGGCTCATTAACATACGGAACGGACTATTCTCGCCTTTTTCCATTTCGTTACGAACAACGGTCATCTCACTTTTTAATTGCTCTTCGGTAAACGTCGAATTCATCATTCGATCAGCTTCCATACCAATTGCCCATGCTAATGACTCTTCGTTAGCATCAAACAATTCAAAGTAATTGGTTCTGTCTAACCACGTTGTGGCATTAATGCTCATGCCTCGCGCTTTAAATTCTTTATTAATTTCAGGGTAGTTTTCTGAGCCTTTAAACAGCATGTGCTCTAATAAATGCGCCATACCTGTTTCACCGTAATATTCATTTACTGAACCAACACGGTAAGTAATATTAACTAATGTTTTAGGTTGTGAAGCGTCTGGGTATAATAAAACTTTCAAGCCATTTTCTAAGGTATATTCTTCGATACCTTCAACGGTGCGTACATAAGTTAATGGGCTACTTTCTACTTGGGCAACGGTAGTAGACTGAGAAGTAGCAGTAGAACAACCCGCTAAATTTAATGCTAGTGCTACTGATAAACCGATTAATGTGGGTTTAATAAATTTCATTCGGAAACCTTTCTTTAAATTCTGTAGTGTTAATTGTAAAAAACTGCTTTTATTGTTATTGGCAGTATTATTATAAGTTGGGATTGGCGCTCATAATTTTTATTACTTATATTACTTTTATGATAGCTACCATTTAAATATGTGCGAGCATTAACTAATTTTAATTCATCAGTATATGCTGATTATCTCAAATTTTTACTGAATAGCTGTTATTAATTATCAAATTAATATTTAAGACTAAAAGATGCGCACCACTGCAACACCTTAGCACATGATTTAATTAGTTATTTGAAGATATGATTGAAAAGTAGGTAGGTATCTTCAATTAATAATAACAATACAATGATTATCTATGTAAACGCCTTAAAATTATAACTAAATATTGTATTTTATCCATGCTCGAATACATAACAGCACACTAATATTTAAACCAAAGGCGGTGATCATTAATGACAAATTCTTATATGAACGGCTATAACAGAAAGATTAAATCGATAAACTATTGATGGAAATTAACTAAAATTAATATTTTGATTGTTGGTCAACAATTGATAATGCTACAATTTTACCTATCACAAACCATTGCACAAAAATCTATGACTCTTATTGAAAAGCTCCGCTGTTTATTTACTTTTGGTCAAGGTGTGGCTTTGCCATTACCAGAGATAAATGAAAACCAATCGCCGTTTGATTTATTCAACATTTGGTTTGAAGAAGCTAATAAATCAGGTATTTTATTACCAGAATCTATGTCGGTAAGTACTTGCAACAGTGATGGTCAGCCGTCATCACGAATGGTGCTATTAAAATCATGGGACGAAAATGGTTTTGTCTTTTATACCAACTACGGCAGTAAAAAATCGCAAGAGTTAGGTGAAAACACCAAAATTGCATTATTGTTTCATTGGGGTGTTTTACAACGGCAAGTTCGTATTGAAGGTGTCGTCAAACGCACCTCAGCAGAGCAATCAGAGCAATATTTTCATTCTCGAGATAGAGGCAGTCAGGTTGGCGCTTGGGCTTCTAAACAAAGCCAAAAACTGAGTTATAAAGAAGAGTTAAAAGATAACGAAAAACAATTTAAAGAACAGTTTCAAGGTAAAGAAGTACCATTACCAGAGTTTTGGGGCGGCTATAGAGTTGAACCACATTACATTGAGTTTTGGCAAGGTCGAGCCAGTCGCCTACATGACAGAGTATGTTTTGAGAAAAGTGTTGAAACCAATAACTGGGAAATATTTAATTTACATCCCTAGCCTGTAAATTATTAACCTGCAGCTGCCATCGATTTTTATGCATCTTGGTATCTAACTGTTCATGTAGCTGCACATATTCTTGCCACTCATCGTTAGAGTTTACTTTTAATAATACTTTATCGGTGAGCTGCGCCAATCTTTTGTAATCCATCGTTCTAGGCTAAACAGCTGAACTTGATGACACTGACTCAGAATGTAAGCCTTGCTGCATACGATAATCAGTGTATAAATTTTTAAACTCTAAATCTTCAGCTGCACTGCTCGTACCTTCAATCAGTTTATCTGCTAATTCGTTCATTCTTTGTTTTATATGTGTTGCATACATAACATTGCCTTGGTTACTTTAAGTTATTTAGATGCTTTAATTTAAGCCTAAATTACTAATTAATCTGTTAATGAAATGTAATTCTTCCCGTAAATTTGTACGGTTAAAAAATAACCATATAGAACAATAGATTGTAATAAAATACATATTCAAATCCATATTCAAATCCACTTTTTGTTATCATATAAGTGAATTTCACCCAAAAAAAATCCCCAATATAATTATCGAGGATTTATTATTTATGGATGAAATTAAAATTACATATTAGGGTAATTTGGTCCACCGGTACCTTCTGGCGTTACCCAAGTGATATTTTGACTTGGGTCTTTAATATCACAGGTTTTACAGTGAATACAGTTTTGCGAGTTAATCACAAACTTCTTATCACCCTCGGCTGTTTCTTCAATTTCATATACACCGGCCGGACAATAACGTATCGCTGGCTCTGCATATCTAGGTAAATTAACCGAAATAGGAATAGCGCCATCTTTTAATTTCAAATGACATGGCTGCTCTTCTTCGTGGTTAGTATTCGATAAGAACACCGACGTCAGTTTATCAAAACTTAATTTACCATCTGGTTTAGGGTAATTAATTTCTGCTGATTCACTGGCCAGTTTTAATTGTTCGTGATCAAAACTGTCATCTTTAAAGTTAAACGGTAATTTACCGCCAAAGAAGTTTTGATCAACTGTGTTATAAGCACCACCTAACATTGTGCCGAACTTATGCATTGCAGGGCCAAAGTTACGAGTATTATATAACTCATCATATAACCATGAGGCTTTAAAGTTATCGGTATAGGCAGTTAAATCATTACCACCTTCATCACCAGCAGCAATTGCCGCAAAAATAGTTTCAGCAGCTAACATGCCCGACTTCATAGCCGTGTGATTACCTTTGATTTTCGCAAAGTTAATGGTACCCGCATCACAACCCACGATAACGCCGCCAGGCATAGTCATTTTAGGTAATGAATTAAAGCCACCTTTGGCGATTGCGCGTGCACCGTAAGATACACGTTTACCACCTTCAAGGTATTGTGCAAATTTAGGATGATGTTTTAAACGTTGGAATTCTTCAAACGGGTTTAAGTAAGGGTTTGAATAATTTAAATCGATAATTAAGCCAACAAATACTTGGTTGTTTTCTGCGTGATATAAGTAACCACCACCACCAGTTTTGCTATCAAGTGGCCAACCGGCACTATGCACAACTAAACCTTCTTGATGTAAAGCCGGGTCAATATCCCAAATTTCTTTAAAACCTAGACCGTAATGTTGCGGTGACTTATCCGCATCTAGGTTGAATTTGTTGATCAGCTCTTTACCTAAGTGACCACGACAACCTTCAGCAAATACTGTGTATTTAGCTTTTAGTTCCATGCCAGGTTCAAATGAACCTTTTTGATTGCCTTCCGCGTCTAAGCCCATATCACCCGTAATAATACCGGCAACTTTACCATCTTCATAAATAACGTCTTGTGCAGGAAAACCAGGGAAAATTTCTACCCCCATGCTCTCAGCTTGTTCAGCTAACCAGCGACATACATTACCCATAGAGACAATATAGTTACCATCATTGTGCATGGTTTTAGGCACTGAAAAGTTTGGTAATTTAATACCTTTCTCAGCACTGTTTAATAAATAAATGTCATCACCCGTTACAGGTGTATTTAACGGTGCACCACGTTCTTTCCAATCAGGAAATAATTCGTTAAGTGAGCGAGGCTCTAATACTGCACCAGAAAGAATATGAGCTCCTACTTCAGAGCCTTTTTCAACGACACAGACCATTAATTCTTGATCTTTTTCTTGTGCCATTTGCATTAATTTACATGCTGTAGATAAACCAGATGGGCCAGCGCCCACAATTACAACATCAAACTCCATAGATTCACGTTCCACGCTAATCCCCTTATTTATAACTTTTGTATAATTTTATATTGCATCGTTATAGCATTATATACTGATAACACCTATGCATTTAGCCTATAATTCAGCTCTAGATCAATTTACACTATAAATTAATAGATAACTGTCACTTTGGTTATTGATCTTTTGTTGCCTTATGAGTAACCTTTCGATCCAATAAACAAATGTATGCACCTTGGTTAAATATCTTAGTTACAGACCTATAAATAGGGTGTAAAATCTAACCAACTGGTCTTACCTGAGTAATAACTTTAAACAACAAATTAAAACACTTGTTTAATTTTTACTTAATTAATATACTAAAGTCAATAAACAAAAGATTATTGTACAAAATATAATTATTATATTGTACAGAACAATAAACAGAGGTTGCTATGAAAGTACTAGTTCCAATAAAACGCGTAATTGACTATAACGTCAAAGTTCGTGTTAAGCCGGATAATTCAAACGTGGACTTAACTAACGTTAAGATGGCGATTAACCCATTCTGTGAAATCGCGGTTGAAGAAGCTGTGCGCTTAAAAGAAGCTGGCGTAGTAACTGAAATTGTTGCAGTTTCAATCGGCAATAAAAGTTGTCAAGAACAACTACGTACGGCTCTAGCACTAGGTGCTGATCGTGCGATTCAAATTGATACTGACTTGTCTCTAGATTCAATCAACATTGCTAAACTTTTGCAAAAAGTTGTTGAACAAGAACAACCACAAATCGTATTACTTGGTAAGCAAGCAATCGACTCTGACAATAACCAAACAGGTCAAATGTTAGGCGCTCTTACAGGTATGCCACAAGGTACGTTTGCTTCAATCGTTAAAGTTGAAGGCGATAAAGTTAATGTTACTCGAGAAGTAGATGGCGGTTTACAAACTGTTGCTCTTAATCTTCCGGCTATTATTACTACCGATTTACGTTTAAACGAACCACGTTACGCATCGTTGCCAAACATCATGAAAGCTAAACGTAAGCCTTTAGTTGTTATGCCAGCAGCCGATTTTGGTATCGATTTAAGCCCTCGCTCTACATTGGTTAAAGTAACACCTCCAGCTTCACGTCAAGCGGGTGTTATTGTTGAATCAATTGAAGAGTTAGTTGAAAAGTTAAGAAATGAAGCGAAGGTGATCTAATGTCTATTTTAGTAATTGCAGAACATGACAATCAAAGCCTTAAGGCTGATACGTTAAAAACTGTTGCGGCTGCCGTAGCAATTGGTGGTGATATCCACATTTTAGTTGCCGGTTCAAACTGTGCAGCTGTCGCTACAGAAGCAGCAACTGCTGCTGGTGTAAGCAAGGTATTGGTTGCTGACAACGCAGCTTATGAAAACCAACTTGCTGAAAACATGGGTTTGTTAGTAACAGAACTTGCTGGTGATTATGGTCACATTTTAGCATCTGCTACAACAACGGGTAAAAACTTTATGCCACGTGTTGCGGCTCTTTTAGATGTTGCACAAATTTCAGAAATTACTGCAGTAGAAAGCAGCGATACATTTATTCGCCCTATCTACGCAGGTAACGCTATTGCAACAGTACAATCTTTAGATGCAACGAAAGTAATTACGGTTCGTTCTACTGGTTTTGACGCTGTTGCAACAACAGGTAGCGCAGAAGTTGTTGCTATAAGCAATGTAACTGATGCGGGTACTTCAAGTTTTGTTAGCGCTGAACTTACTGTTTCAGAACGTCCAGACTTAGGCGCAGCAAGCGTTGTTATCTCTGGTGGTCGTGGCATGCAAAACGGTGAAAACTTCCACCTTCTTGACGGAATTGCCGACAAACTTGGCGCAGCAATTGGTGCATCACGCGCCGCAGTTGATGCAGGCTTTGTAGCTAACGACATGCAAGTTGGTCAAACAGGTAAAATTGTTGCTCCTGACTTGTACATTGCTGTTGGTATTTCTGGTGCTATCCAGCATTTAGCCGGTATGAAAGACTCTAAGGTTATTGTTGCTATCAACAAAGATCCTGAAGCGCCTATCTTCCAAGTGGCTGATTACGGTTTAGTTGCAGACTTATTCGATGCTCTTCCAGAGCTAGAAAAAACACTTTAATGATGAATTATTAATTCAGCATTAGATAAAAAACAGCTTTCGAGCTGTTTTTTTTTGCCCTAAATTTATCTAAATAAATACTCAGCCCGAATAACTATCTAATGTTACAATGGCAATATTAAAAACTCTTAATGACAACTTTAGGATTTACTCATGTCAATGCGCGATCAATTATCATCTCTCGTATACTCTACTGACGGTGGCCGTGTTAAAGAAGAAAAAGCCGAACCAACCATCACCGAGTCTGACGGGTTTGCTAGAGTGCGCCGCGAAACTAAAGGCCGCAAAGGTAAAGGTGTGATCACCATTACAGGCTTAGGTTTAGCGCCTAAAGAGCTTAAAGTGTTAGCAAAAAAATTGAAAACAACGTGTGGTACCGGCGGTACGGTGGTTGATGAAACCATTGAGATCCAAGGCGATAAACGCGATGTGATCAAAACAGTGTTAGAAAAAGCAGGGTTTAAGGTAAAGTTTGTTGGTGGTTAGTTTTATTCGACAAAGTAAACTCAATATATAACGGAAAATGGTCGGATGGCCATATGTCATCTATTTTCTGTCTCAGAATCTCTCGTTTTTCAATATTAATTGTTGCGCCATCTGCACCATTAGCTGTAAAAATATAATCAATTCTTTGGTTGGCATTGCCACTAAAGCCATGAAATGTAGCATCCTCATCAACATTCGTGGTGTTTTGTTCAGCATTAGTCGACCAACTATCGATAAATGTGATCTGTTTATTGCTTAGTAATTGTTTAATCGCGTTATTACTGGCAATAGCATTGAAATCTCCCATGATAATAACCGGCACATGTTGTGATTTACGTTGATTGATTTTCTCTAGTAAAAGTGTTGCTGCTCTATTCTGAAAAAGTTCATCAAAGTCCCAGTGAGTATTAAATACATAGACACTGTTGTCACTTTGGTTATGATTTAGCTTAGCCCAAGTTGCAATGCGCAAATATTGATTACCCCAATGGCTACTTCCTGGAACATTTGGCGTATCCGAATACCAAAACGTGCCCTGCTCATTACTATCAATAGTCCAATGTTTGGTATTTACAAATATGGGACAGGCTTCGCCGGCAAGGTTTGCATTACGGCCAGAGCCGACACTTGAAAATAGTGGGTTTTTCTTTAAGAGATACTGCTGTTGCTCTTCAACCATTTCTTGAAAGCCAATGATATCAGGATGATATTGGTTAATTAAAGCATTCACAATTGGTGCTCTAGATGCCCAATCATTGGGTGGTAAGTCAACCGGGACACGAATATTAAAACTCATCGCTTTAACGGTCGCAGTTACCCCCTGCGTTGTATTTTTGTAGTCTTCATCAGCACCATTAATACTGTTACAAGCGCACAATAATAATGCTAAGAACAATACCAAGAACAATAAATAGTATCTTTGCAGAGACATTTACTTCGCTATCCAGCTTTGCTCTAATAATGTTTTATCACCAGCTAACACTTTTGCAGCAAAGACACTGCCAGCTTTGATCTCGCCAACGCCTTTTGGCGTACCTGTCATCACTACATCGCCATCAACCAAATCAACAAAACTAGCAAGTTCAGCTAATATGTCATCAGGCTTATACATCATCAATTCAACGCCGCCAGCTTGCTGCAAAGCACCATCAATCTTCAATTCTAAAGACAACGAATTATCGATAGTATCTAAACCGATAAAGTCAGTTAATACTGCTGAACCATTAAATGCTTTAGCACGCTCCCAAGGCAAGCCCTTGGCTTTTAACTTTGACTGTAAGCCACGCTTAGTTAAGTCTAAACCAAAAGCTACCGCAACAAACTCACCGTCTTCCACTAAAAAGCACAACTCGCCTTCAAAATGTAATTGCTCTTGATGAAACGAATGTAATTCATTAGTAATAGCTGAGTTTGGTTTAAAAAATACCACCATGTCATCAGGTATTTCATTGCCTAGCTCACGAATATGGTCAACATAGTTACGGCCAATACAGACAACTTTAGATGGGGTGATAGTTTTGTTAGCAAAATTAATAGAATTCAATACAACCTCAGCAAAATGTAAAAATGAAAATAGCAATTACCGTATATGATAATTGCTATTGAGTGTTTTAAAAAGGAAATTATTGTTGTTATTAAAATCACTACAAGTTAAAGAAGTTCACCGCATTCGCGCCTAATATCTTCTGCTTAGCGGTAGCAGACAATACTTTATTTTCTCGTACTAAAGTACCGACTCTTTGTTCGCCTAATGGAAATGGTGAATCAGAACCAAGTAGCACTCTGTCCTCCCCCATTACATTGGTTAATAACTGTAATGAATCATCGCTAAATACCGCCGAATCGACACAAAATCTATCGACATAATATGAGGGTAAATTAGGGCAATCTTGACGAATAATATCACGATTTTTCCAAGCATTATCAACACGGCCTAATTGAAAGGCAAAACTACCACCGCCATGGGCAAAGCACAGTTTTAAATCTTTCGATATACGCTCGAAAGCACCGGATAAAATAAGGGACAATATAGATAATTGCGTTTCCGCAGGCATGGACACTAACCACTGCAACATATATTTTGACATTCTATCACCGCCAAGCATGTCCCAAGGGTGCACTAACACTGGAATATTTTCACTGGCACAGTGCTGTAAAAAAGTGACTAAACCTTCGTTATCAAGGTCTTTATCACCAACATGATTGCCTATTTGTACACCTACATGACCATTTTTAAAAGCGCGACTCACCTCTTCACACGATTTATCAATATCTTGCAGTGGTACTTGCGCAAGTGCTTTTAAGCGATTGTTATCATGACTGCAAATATCTAAAGCTAAATCATTAAATATTTTTGCACATTCATGCGCTTGGTCAGATTTTTTGTCATAAGAAAATAATAATGGTGTCGCACACATTATCTGAGTATCAATACCGTCACGGTCCATTTCTTCAATGCGCACAGCTGGGTTCCAACAAGCTTCGTATACTGGACGATAATCTTTATCGCCTTGCATTAACATAGCTTTTCCAGGTTCTGTGTGCCTCATCCAAGGCCACTCACCACCAAATTTCTCGGCTAAATCAGGCCAAGTTTTAGGTAAAAAATGGGTGTGCATATCGACTACGCTCATGATAGTTCCTTTATTATTTCTTTTTTAAAATTGTTAACCGACTACTCGCCAATTATCCAACTCAGTAGTTAAACTGGGTGTATTTCACCACAACTTGGACACGTTCTTAATGACTCGTCACTCGCAAACGCTTTAAATACTGGCTGTAGATCTTTAGATATGTTCTTTAAGATCAACTCTGCTCTGTGCACTAAGGTATGACAAGATTGGCAATACCATTCAAACGCATCTTTAGCGCCATCTGGTCGTTTAGGTTCAATCACTAAACAAATGCTACCTTCTTCAGGACGCTGCGGCGAGTGGCGTACAAATGGTGGTAATAAAAAGATGTCACCTTCTTTCAAGTGCACTTCTTCTGGGCCATTTTTAGTCATCACTCGTAAAAATGCGTTGCCTTTCATTTGATAGAAAAACTCTTCTACCGGGTCAACATGATAGTCATAGCGTTGGTTTGGACCACCGACAACAGTCACCATTAGATCCGCATCTTCCCAAACCAATTTATTATTCACTGGTGGCTTTAGTAGATGCTCATGATCTTTGATCCATTGCTGAAAATTAAAACCATTTAAACGGCTCACATTGTCAATTAATTCAGTACTCATATTCACTCCAGAGCTTTGCTTGCGCGTTGCTATGTTTAAGTTATTTAGTAGACTGCGGCTTATACGCCACAACTTTAATTTCTATTAATAGATGCGGGTGCGGTAATTGATGCACGGCAACGGTAGTACGCGTTGGCCCTGATTCGTCAAAATACTCACCATAAACTTCATTGTAACCAGCAAAGTCATTCATATTGACTAAGTAACTGCTTACTTCAACTACGTTTGATAAGTCAGCACCGGCTACCGTTAATATATCGGCAATGTTATCGATTACGGCACGTGTTTGCGCTTTAATTGATAAGTTAGTTGCGCCCATGGCATCTACTTCAACACCGACAAAACTATTGTCTGGTAAGCGAGAGCTGGTACCTGACACGTAGATAAAATCTCCAGCTCGTTTAAAGTGAGGAAACTTACCTCTTGGCTTAGCTTTTGCTTTAATCACCTGGCTATCAACTACTTGGCTATCAATTACTTGGCTTTCAATGGTCATGGCCTATACCTATTATTTAACTATTTCTAAATCATTTCTAAACATGAACTAAGCGACTGTAAATTCAGCAACGCCTAATTTTTCACAATGTAATTTCACATGCACGCCTGGCTTTAATGCTTCGGCAGCTGTTGATGCACCCGCTAACACAATTGAACCTGCAGGTAATGTTTTGCCTGCTTCGCCAGCAACACGTGCAGCAGCGGCAAGTGATCGATACGGATTACCTAAAATAGCAGCGCTTGATCCAATTTGTACCGCTTGGCCGTCAAATTCCATCACCATACCTAAGTTTGATATATCATCGGTGGCTTGTTGCCATGCGCCAATAGTAAATCCAGATGATGAACAATTGTCAGCAACCACATCTTCTAACGAAAACTTAAAATTATTATAACGCGAATCTATTATTTCTAAGGCTGGGGCTACGGCTTCAACAGCGGCCATAACTTCAGTTAAGGTAACATTACCAGATAACGGTTTTTTCAATAAAAATGCAATTTCAGGCTCCACTCTTGGGTGAATAAATTTATCAAAGGCCACTTCACCGCCTTCTTCAATAAACATTTCATCGGTTAATGGTCCCCAGATCATGTCATCAACACCCATTTGGATCATTTTCGCACGACTGGTAAAGCCCATTTTTATGCCAACTTGTTTTTCACCGCGATCAATTCGGCGTGCCAATGAAGCATCTTGTACGTGATACGCTTCATCTAATGTTAATGCTTCACCTAGCATTGATAATTGCATTATCGCCTTAACATTAAAAGCGGCTGAGTCGACTTGCTTAGCCAGTTGGCTAATTTTTTCATCAATGCTTGCTTTTGCATCAAGGTTTATTGTTGTCGCGGTTACTTGTGTCATAATTATTCTCTTTAAATAGCTTACTGTTGCTAGGAATTAGATCCTAAGCGCTATGTTTAACAGCAGGTTTACTCTGCTGGCTCTGCTTTTGTTTGAGCAAATCTAAGGCAACATCAACGATCATATCTTCTTGCCCGCCCACCATTTTACGGTGTCCTAGCTCAACCAGTATTTCACGAGTATCTAAGCCATACGTTTTTGCGGCTTGTTCAGCATGACGTAAAAAGCTTGAGTAAACGCCCGCATAACCTAGTGATAATGTTTCTCGGTCAACTTGTACCGGTCGGTCTTGTAATGGTCTAACCAAATCATCGGCAGCGTCCATTAAGGTGTATAAATCAGTACCGTGATCCCAACCTAGTCTTGAGGCTGCAGCAATAAATACTTCTAGTGGTGCATTACCTGCGCCTGCGCCCATACCAGCAAGTGAGGCATCAATACGAGTAACACCGTGCTGAGCGGCCACAATAGAGTTAGCAACGCCAAGCGATAAGTTATGATGAGCATGAATGCCGATTTCAGTTTCCGGCTTTAATACTGCTTTGTAGGCTTTAGCACGAGCGGCAATATCATCCATATTCATCGCACCGCCTGAATCGGTAATGTAAACACACTGTGCGCCGTACGATTCCATTAACTTTGCTTGTTGAGCTAAACTTTGTGGGTCGCTCATATGCGACATCATTAAGAATCCACAGGTATCCATACCAAGTTCGCGTGCATATTCAATGTGCTGTTTCGACACATCGGCTTCAGTACAATGTGTTGCAATACGCACCGAGCGTACGCCACTGTCCCAAGCCCATTTTAAATCTTCTTTTACCGCAATGCCGGGTAAAATTAATGTTGTTAATTTGGTGTTTTCAATCACATCATTAACCGCTTCAATCCATTCACGGTCGGTATGTGCGCCAAAACCATAGTTAAAGCTTGAGCCACCTAAACCGTCACCGTGCGCCACTTCAATAGCGTCAACGCCAGCTTTATCTATTGCTTTAGCAATAGCTTGTACATGGTCAATTGAATATTTGTGACGAATGGCATGCATGCCATCGCGTAATGTAACATCTTGAATGTATAATTTTTTAGCATCAGTTGCTGGGGTATTTTCAATAGTCATAATTATTCCTTACCCGCTAATGCTAGCAGTTGATTGCTTCTTTAAATCTGAGTTTGAAGCTGAGTTTGAAGCTGAGTTTAAGAATCGGCTATCGGCAATGCGTTGAGCTGTGCCTAATGCTGCCGATGTCATAATATCTAAATTGCCCGCGTACGCTGGTAAGTAATGCGCGGCGCCTTCTACTTCTAAAAATATTGACGATTTAAGGCCAACAAAATCACCATAACCCGGAATATGTACTGGGTTATCGGCTTCAAAGCGCTCAAATTGTACTTGTTGTTTTAAGCGGTAACCTGGCACGTAACTTTGTACTTTACTGGCCATATCACTGACAGAATCTGCAATATCTTGCTCGGTAATGCCGGCAGCTTCTGGTAACTCACTCAATACAAATACGGTGTCGCGCATCATCATTGGCGGCTTAGCTGGGTTCATCACAATAATCGCTTTACCTTTTTTTGCGCCGCCTACTTGTTCAATAGCGCGCGAAGTAGTTTGCGTAAATTCATCAATATTCGCACGGGTACCCGGGCCTGCCGATTTTGACGCAATTGAAGCGACAATTTCAGCGTAATGTACGGTTGCTAAGTTGCTAATTGCCGCAACCATAGGAATAGTAGCTTGGCCGCCACACGTCACCATGTTGACGTTGGCTTGTGTTGGGTTTTCGGCTAATATTTTCTCAAGATTTACGACCGGCACTGTATATGGGCCAATAGCCGCAGGCGTTAAATCAATAACCTGTTTGTTATGTTGCTGTAGTATTTCGTTATGATGTTTATGGGCATAGGCCGATGTTGCATCAAAGACAATTTTAATCTCGCTAAAGTCAGGTAAGTTAACTAAACCATCAATACCTTCATGGGTTGTGGTTACGCCAAATTTTTTCGCTCTTGCTAAGCCATCCGATTTTTCATCAATGCCGACCATTGCCGCCATTTCTAGATTTGTTGAAGTGCGCAATATTTTGATCATTAAATCAGTGCCAATATTGCCGGAGCCAATAATCGCGACTTTAATCTTTGCGCTATTCGCATTATCAGTAGTGTTAGCCGCTGCTCTAACATTAGTCATTATGATTCACCTTGTGAAAATGCCACTCGAACCGAGCCTAAGCCTGAAATACGCGTGTCGATAACATCGCCTGGAGCAACTTGCACCATAGGGCCTAATGCACCGGTTAAAATAATATCCCCAGCTTTTAATGGCGAGCCATTTTCAACAAATGTTTTCGCCAACCAAACGGCTGCGTTTAACGGGTTACCTAAACAGGCCTGTCCGGCGCCGGTAGAAATTTGTTCGCCGCGACGTTCCATTACCATGCCACATAAACGTAAATCTAAGTCTTTTAGTGGTACCGGCTTGCTGCCCAGTACAAATAAACCTGATGAAGCATTATCGGCAATGGTATCAACAATATTAATGTTCCAATTGGCGATACGACTGCCAACAATTTCAATGGCCGGTAAGGCATAATCGGTGGCGTTAATGATATCAACCACGGTTGGCTCGCTCACATTAATGTCATGCTTTAACACTAGGGCAATTTCAGCTTCTACTTTAGGTTGCATAACCGCGTCAAGGGCAACAGTTTCGCCATCACCAATAAACATGTCGGCATAAAGCAAACCAAAATCAGGTTGGTCAACACCAAGCTGTGTTTGTACGCTCTTAGACGTTAAGCCGGCTTTTACGCCAACCACGCGGCGCCCCTTTTGTTTAAAGTACTCGCTATTAATTTGTTGTACGGCATAAGCCGATGCCAAACATTTTTCGGGTAATAAATCGCGAACCGGCTCACAAGGAATACCTTGTTGGTGTGCTAAACGAATTTGTTCAGCGGCCTTAATAACATTCGCGTCATTGGCTATGTTGGTTGTGTCAGTTACTTGCGTCATGGCTATTTCCTAAACTTAAATCTTGATAAAATGCTTTAGTGTTAACGTAGCGCTAATGTAGCGCTTACGCAGTATTAGCGTTTACTACTAATGTTCTCAATAAAAACAGCTAAAGCTTGATGCATATATTGGTTGGCTCTGAATAAAAGTTCAGAGAATGTATACCACCCTCGCGACCTACGCCTGAAAGCTTCATGCCACCAAATGGTGTTCGTAAATCACGTAAATACCATGAGTTAACCCAACAAATTCCTACGTCCATTTGCCCAGCCACTCGGTGTGCACGCTGTAAGTTTGTGGTCCAAACGGTAGCCGCTAATCCATAGTTACTATCGTTCGCCATAGCAACGGCCTCTTCTTCAGTATCAAATGGCGTGATATGACACACAGGTCCAAACACTTCTTCTTTTACTATTTGGCTATCTTCGCTTAAACCGGTAAATATGGTTGGCTGTACAAATGCGCCGTTGTCACGAGCATCACCAAATACTGGCATACCACCACCCGTGATAACATTAGCGCCATCGTTAATGGCGCCTTGATAGTAAGACAAAACTTTATCGCGATGCTTATGTGAGATCACCGGGCCCATATCGGTTGTTTCATCAAGTGGCCAGCCAATATTAATGGCTTCGGCTTTTTCTTTAAGTGCTTGCACAAACTTATCAAAAATAGAACGATGAACATATAAACGCTCTGTACATAAACACACCTGGCCACCATTGGTAAATACCGAACGTGCAGTACCCGCAACAGCTTCATCAAAATCACAATCAGCAAAAATAATGCCGGCATTTTTACCGCCTAATTCAAACGACAATGCTTTTACCCCATCGGCACTAGCACGCATAATTGCAGAGCCAGTACTTGATTCACCGGTAAAGGTTACGGCGTCTACATCTTTGTGCGTCGTTAAAAACTCGCCCGCCGATTGATGCCCAAATCCGTGTACTAAATTAAATACGCCATGCGGAATACCAGCATCATGCATAACTTCTGCAAGTAAGGTTGCCGAAGCAGGCGTTTCTTCAGAAGGCTTAGCAATAATGACATTACCCGCGGCCATTGCCGGAGCAAGCTTCCAAGTAAGTAATAATAACGGTAAGTTCCACGGCGCTATAACAGCAACAACACCAAGAGGTTTGTTAACCGCATAATTGATTGCGCCCCTACCATCTGGCGTATCCGTATGGAAACATTCGCTCGATTGCGATTTAACCAAATCGGCAAACACTCTAAAGTTTGCTGCGCCGCGAGGGATATCAATAGTGCGCGCTTGAAAAAATGATTTACCGGTATCAGCCATTTCAGCGGCAACAAACTCATCAAAACGAGCTTCTATACCATCGGCTACCTTATGCAATAAAGCGCAACGTGTTGCTACCGGCATTTTGCCCCACTCACCAGACAAAGCAGATTTTGCTGCGGCTACCGCTTGATCAACAATAGCGGCGTCGGCTTCAGCAACTTGATTAATAATACTGCCATCTACCGGGTTAACATTATCAAACAATAATTCTGAGCTGATAAACTCACCACCAACGTAATTTTTTAATACTGAACCTGCATGAGGTATAGGGTTGCTCATTGTTTTGCTCTCTAGGGCAGTTTTTCGTAATGAGTTCACTTTACGCAACCAAGTCATAATACAAAAATAATATTTAACACCTCAACTATAACAAAAAGATTATAACTGGCCGGTTTTGAAAGATGAAAAATAGGCTAATATTAACTAGTGAAATTGATTTATAGCTAAAGCAAAACCCTAAACCCCATAATTTTAGCAAGTTAGCTGTAGCCCTTATTATTGTTAGCATCAATCAAATTCAACACGAGGAAGTAGCGCCAAAAATTACGATATAACACGCCTATAAATGTGGAGTTTAAAACCAGTTAAGATGAATATTGATAATTTTATGCAATGAGTCAGATCAGCTTTAGCGCGAAAATATCCGCTTGACAGAAATCATGTATACAATTAGCTTAAATGGCATACAAACTGTAAACGAGGTAGATATGTCTAGTGAACTTGTAGAAAACCAAACAGCCGACACAGCGGAGATAAATGTGAATAATAACAATAAAATTTTCTATGGTTGGTGGATAGTATTAGGCACCATTGTTGGTTTATCACTGGGTTACAGTGTTATTGCCATGTCATTTGGTACTTTTATTAAAGAATTCGAATCTAGCTTTGGCTGGAGCCGTGGTCAAATATCATTTGGACCAACAATTATTGGTATCACAGCAATACTGTTTTTCCCATATGTTGGTACTTTGGTCGATAAATATGGCGTCAAAAAAATAATGGTGCCTTCCACATTCTTATTTGCCATAACCATAGCGGCCATGTCATTACTTACGCCATCTATTTGGCACTTATATGCCATGTGTGTACTTATCCCACTTATGGGTGCAGGCACCGCGCCATTAACGTATTCGCGCTTATTAGTAAGTTGGTTCGACAAAAAACGTGGCCTAGCGTTAGGCATAGGTTTAGCAGGTGTGGGCATAGGTACAACCATAGTGCCGTTTATCGCCTCATACTTTATCGACTTATATACTTGGCGCGAAGCATACATAGCCATTGGCGTATTAATTTTAGTGTTAGCACTGCCTATTATTAAATTCGTTTTCAAAGAACAACCAAGTGATTTAGGCCTAGCGATTGACGGTATCAAACCATCAAAATTAGCTGTACCAGAAGCACAACAGTCGGCAGTTAAAGTTGGCTACACCTCAAAAGAGGCATTAAAACAAAAAACCTTTTGGTTAATGTTTGCTTCATTTTTAATTACCGGTTTAACAACCTCTACTTTGTTAGTGCATTTAGTGCCTATGATGATGGACCAAGGCTTATCATTAAAAGAAGCCGTTGGCACCTTCGCTTATTTAGGTATGTCTATTGTTGGTGGACGTTTACTTGCTGGTTATTTAATGGATAAGTTTTTCGCCCCATTTGTTGTGGTCATTTTTATGATTGGTCCGGTTATTGGCTTAGCATTGTTTGCTATGGGCGCAACAGGACAATCGGCGGCTATTTGTACTGGCTTAATCGGTATTGCCATCGGCGCCGAGTTTGATGTTATGGCGTACTTTACTAGCCGTTACTTTGGTCAACGATGCTTTGGTGCTATTTATGGCTATGGTTATTCAGGCTTTAAATTAGGCGCGAGCATTGGTCCACTTATTATGGGTATTGCTTACGATATGTCGGGTCGTTACACCGAAGTATTATGGGCGATGTCAGGCATTATGATCTTAGCGTGTATCTGTATATTAATGATGGGTAAATACCCTAAACTTCCAGTACGTAGCAGCGATAGCTAAAAGCTCCCTAGACCAACAGCACGTATATGTTTAGCTGTTGGTCTGTTTTATTTACATGTATCAATGATTAATAATTTGCATACATAAACACCAGAACACCAACGCATAAGAAGTCATTATGAATAAAACATTAAAAGTAGGCATTGCCGGTTTAGGCACTATTGGTTTAGTGGTTGCCAAAGCACTACAAGACGGTATGGATGGTTTACAACTTACTGCTGTAACCTCTGGCAACCTTGAAAAAGCGAAAGCCAACGTGCAAAGCATTAACCCAAACATCGCGGTACTTGGCGCACAGCAATTTGTTGAAGCGGTAGACGTTATTGTTGAATGCGCACCTACAACGGCCTTTATGAGTATTGCAGAGCCTGCCTTAACTCAAGGCAAGGTGTTAGTGACCGTAAGCGGCGCGGCAATATTACAAAACCCAGGCATTGTTGACACTGCAAAACAATTCGGTGGCCAAATTATATTAGCCACTGGCGCCCTACTCGGTTTAGATGCCGTACGAGCGGCCGCCGAAAGCACCATTCATTCGGTCACTATGGTTACTCGCAAACCACCAACGTCATTAATTAAGGCTAAATACATTGTTGAAAACAATATCGACATTAGTAATTTAACCGAGCCGTTAAGAGTGTTTAAAGGCAGTGCCCGTGAAGGCGCTGAAAAGTTTCCATCAAATGTAAACGTTGCGGCGGCTTTAGGCTTAGCCGGTGTTGGCGCCGATAAAACCGAATTAGAAATTTGGGCCGACCCCACTAAAACCAGAAACACCCATTACATCAATGTTGACGCCGACAGCGCCAGCTTTGCATTAACCATTGAAAACGTACCTACCATAGAAAACCCAGGTACAGGCAAAATTACTGCGCTTAGTGTTATTACCGCACTTCGCTCTATTACAGCGCCACTGCGCGTTGGCAGTTAACAAATTCACTTTAGGAGAAATATTATGAGTAAAAAAGTAATCCAATTAAAACATTTAGCAATGGCCTCTGCCAATCCAGAAGAAAGCAGAGACTTTTTTGTAAACGTAATGGGTTGGTTGGTTGCAGGTATTGTAGCGAGCCGCAACGCTAATGGTTATTACGTTACCGACGGCAACGTTAACATGGCTATTTTAAACTTTAAAAATGGCCCAGCTGCCGGCAAAGAATTCCCACAAGGCTTTGTTGGCTTACATCACATAGGTTTTCAGTGTGACAACATTGAGCAAATGGTGACTGATTTTCAAGACAACGGTTACCAACCTCGCCACGATGTTAACCTTGCCCAAGGCTTGGGTAAAAACCCGGCTAAAGACAACGCTGAATATAAAATGAATGGCCCAGAAAACATCATGGTAGATGTGTCTGAGCGCGGTTGGGTTGGAACACAAACCTATAAAGCAATTTAACAGCACTTTAGTCTAAAAGCACCATAAATGCGGGCTATAGCTCGCAAATTTAAACTTTATGCATAGCACTGAAATAAGCCTGTTTATCATCACCTTTTTCACTTCTACCCTCGCCGGTATTTGTGCAATGGGTGGTGGCATGATTTTAGTGCTAGTGTTACCTTTTTATGTGCCGGCAGCGGCAATTATTCCGGTACACGGCGTTGCCCAATTTGCCAGTAACATTTCCCGTTTAGCACTATGCTTTCGCCATATTCATTGGCCATTCGTAAGCCAATTTATTATTGGCGCACTGTTCGGCACATTGCTATTTAGTGTATTTTTAATCAACCTATCAAGTGCATATTTACCGCTATTTATAGCAACTTATTTACTCATTACCCTATGGTTCAAACCGATAGATAAACTATTAAGTAAATTAGAAAGCTTTTATATTGTTGGTGCTTTGCAGGCAGGGTTTGGTTTATTAGTTGGCGCACCAGGGCCAATAACGGTAACTTTATTATATAAAAAACTTACCGACAAAAATGAAATTATTGCCACAGCATCACTGCTTATGGGCATCACCAATTTAAACAAAGTATTGGTTTATACCTTCATCGGATTTCAATTTAGTGATTACTGGCAACTAATACTAGCGAGTGTTTGCGGCGCAACATTAGGCTCAATTTTTGGCAGTAAATTACGCGATAAAATATCAAACCAACACTTTATGTGGCTATTAAAATTTATCTTAACCAGCCTCGCGCTGTACACGCTAATAACCAGTGTTATTAAATTAACAGCTTAAAGAAAAGAAAGAAAACAACCGAAGCACTTACGACGAACTTACAAAGAACAAAACTTATGACAAAAACAATCACGATTCACTTCATTGAGCCAAACGGAACAACCAAAACGGTAACCGCTGAAACTGGCCTAAGCATTATGGTAGCCGCTGTTGAAAACAACATTACCGGCATACCGGCTATTTGTAATGGTTGCTGCAGTTGTGGCACCTGTTTAATTGAATTACCACAAGATAAACTGCACTTGGCATCACAGCAATACTCAGGTGAAATACAGGTGTTGTTAAAATTAAAAAATGCTACAGATAACTCAAGACTTGCTTGCCAAGTTGTTGTTAGTGATGAGTTGGAGGGTGTAACATTTAATGTTACTAATAGGCTATGATACAAGACTTAATTCAATGAATAGCCATCAGTTACAGTGGGTGGCTACTTAATTGCCTCGTTAAGAGACAAAAATTTGTTGACTAAAATTAGCGACGATGGAGCAAAAGCCAACTGTTTTTTGTCCATTCTTGAGTGCCTTGTTAGCTTTACTTATAACCTGCAAGCACAACTTTTTCACTTTTATCTAACTCGATAATACATTGATTAGTGACAAAATAGAGCCTGCTACTAAACACAATAATTGAACCGTTTTCATTAGCAGTGTACGTATAGCTGGACAAATTGGCTGTTTCCAGTTGCCTAACTACACTTAATTTCGTTACACCAGACGAAAAATTACCGCAAAGATAGAAAATTTCATCTTTCGCTATTTTCCAAAAATTTGCAGCAGTGGTAATTAAAGCAAACGTGATTAATAGACTGATAAGTAGCTTTTTATTTTTCTGCTTCATCTTGATGCATCCATATATTCCTGTAAATCTAACCCCTATTAACGGGCAAAAAATAGTTTGCTAAAATGTTGAGAAACGAGAACAGCAAACTGTTTTTTGTCCTTGCTTAATACCTTGTTAGAGGCCTTTTATACCTAAAGCAAGTTGCGCGGTATGTCTAAGTAAACTTTGATCGCCAACCTTACCGTGCCCCGGCACAACAACCTCTATATTAGGATATTTATTAATAACTTTTTGAATAGATTCAGACCAGTCTTTCACTGAAGCATCTTCAGTATTACCTAAGTTTTTGCTATTCATGCTTTTGACGAAACACCCTCCAAATAAAATATTACTCTTTGGAAGCCACACAACAATATTGTCCTCGGTATGTCCTGCACCAGGATAAAATATTTCAATCGTGTCTTTAACTAATTCAAATGTATTACTAGAGATTTCATCACTAGAGATTTCTCGATGCTTTAAATTAAGTAGATTATTGGTCTGGGGAGTAGCATATGTTTTTATCTTGGATTTATTTAGAAATGGTATTCCACCGCTAGCATCTTCATGAAAATGCGTAACAACACTGCTTTTAACAATGAGATCTTTTAATTTTATCCATTTAATTAGTTCTTCGGTTTCTTCTTGCGTCCAAGGGGTATCAATAATGTGAGCATTTTTTCCATCAACAACGATTAATCCCGATGCAGCGACCATTCCCCAAGGCTCAATCCTTTTATATGAAACATGCTGATAGACATTATCAGCTAGCTGTGTAACTTTTAATTGTTCATTATTAGCAGAGACTATACTCGAAACTAACAACAAAAAGGTAATAATGCATCTCATACTCTAGAGGCCTCTAACGCCTCATTAAGAGGCTAAAAATAGTTGGTTAAAATAAGCGACGAAGGAGCAAACCCAAATGTTATTTGTCCTTTATGAATGACTTGTTATATTTGCTTAAACTTCGGAAGCAAAATATGCTTTGATTTCAACTTCAGTCATTTCTTGAGTTTGATTGGAAAAACAATAATAGTCAGGCCGTTGATCACTGAAATACTGCATTGTCATGGTTAAGTCGGCAACATTTGACAGTAAACCAACAGGCATATTATAACTACCATTTTTGTTCAATTTGTAGAATAAATGTGTACCACAATTAGAACAAAACCCTCTAGAAGCCCAAGATGATGAATTATATTCTTTGATGTATTCAACACCATTAACCTCGATATCAGTTCCGCATTGAACAGCAAAAAAAGGACCTCCTCCCCAAGTTCGACATGTGTCACAATGACATACTGTGAATTTAGGATTCACATCGGTCACGTTTATTTTTACACTACCACATAGACAACTTGCTTCATTTTTAATTAACTCTGACATTTGAAATACTCTGAATAGTGGTGCAAATATAACGATCAATTAACGGGCTAAAATGGAGCGAAGCGAACAGCCCGCTGTTTTTAGTCCTGTTAATTTGCTTGTTATGTACGACTCTCATTTGACACGTACATTGTTTTTTTTCCTTGGAATTCTTCAAATAACTTTTCGTGCGCTACTTTTGAAAATGTATCATTACGAGATGTATATTGTGAAATCCAATCGATTAGCATATCTAAATTTTCGTCCTGTGCCTCTTTACTTTTATATTTGTGAGGCTCCCAAGGTCGATTTTTAGCGTTTTCCACACAAGCGGAAGCTGGCAAATTTAGGAAAATGACTTTATCAGCTTTAGGAGTAACAATTTCTAGCAGATCGGCATAACAACCTTCAATAACCCAGTTATTATGTGCAATTAAAAAGTCATTTATCGATTGAATTGATTCTATAATAGTTTGTCGTTCCGGTGCTTTACTAGCTTTCCATGCAATAGTATCTAGGTCTAAATGAGCTAGCTGATTTTTCAACGCCAGCTCTGTTGCCAAAGTAGATTTACCAGAACCTGAATTTCCGAAAATTACGACTTTACTCAAAACAACTCCTTAATACCTAACGCCCCACTAAGAGGTAAATAATAGTTGGTTAAAATAAGCGACTAAGGAGCAAAAACCAACTGTTTTTTGTCCTGTTTTAATGACTTGTTTTAATGACTTGTTAGCAATATATAACTATTTTATTTAAATGTTTTTATATTTTTTATGTGTTTAATTGCATTATTAAAACTATCTAACGTTGAATCGAGTTTATAGATACCTAATGTTTTAATGCTATATCCTAATTTGAAAGTTTCAAGACTAGGAAACTCTAACTCCACTGCAATAGCATCATTTTCCCCAGATAAGTATAAAAACTTTAAATCATCAATTAAATAAGATTCATTGCCAATAATTAACTTGTTGGCGGAAAAATCTAAAACAAACAAATAGGGGCTTTTAATAGCTTTATAAATACGATCTGCCAGCCAAATTAAAAGCGGTGGAATAGCCCATGCAAGAACATAAGCTTTACCCAACAAATAAGGTGGAGCAAAATCCTTAATAATTATAAATGGAAGACATATTAGAAGACAAAGAAGTGGTTCATATAAAAATGGTAATGAATAATGTTTTTCTAATTGATATACGCTCAACTATGCCTCCTGCAATATTGCTAACGCCCCATTAAGGGGCAAATAATAGTTGGCTAAAATAAGCGACGAAGGAGCAAATAGCCAGCTGTTATTTGTCCTGCTTGAATGGCTTGTTAGTTTACATTAACCCAAGTTTTACCCTTATATATGTGAATATAATAAATGTAATAATGCAAACATACCCAAATGATATAACTAAATTTATTAACAGAAGTAATTGCCACTTTTTATTATTAAACCCATGAATTCTTCTCGTTTTGCCTGAAAGCAGCTGAATTGAAGATGGGACTAATAATATTGCAGATATTATAATACAAGGAATCGCAGATATCATTAAACCAAAAAAGGCTCCCGCTCCAGCAGATGCTGGTGTTTCAGAGTCGACACCGCCTAAAATCCATGAGCCCAACAAAAAGGCACCTAAAGCAAATAATAATCCTATGACTTGAGTAGAACGCATAACTATCCATGTAAACTAACAGCTTTATTAAGAGGAAATATTCTTCATTTCTAAAATTGAAATGAGCCTCTTAAATAACTAAGTAGTTAATTTAACTCGTAAAAAATAGTAAAGCAACAATCATTATTTGTTTTGGAGAAATAATTTAAAAGCCTACATTTTAATGCTCAAATACAACTTTATAGTACTTTTATTTTTGGCTCATCAAATAATCCAATGTGCCCATACTAGTATTTGAAATATGATTTTTCATGGCGTTGGTTGCGCCTTGTTGGTCGTTATTTAATATTGCTTCTACCAGTGTTTGGTGTTCTTTAAATGACTTTTCTAGGCGGTTACGCTGCTCGAATAGCCAAGGTTGGCGGTATAGGCTTAAGCGTTTTCGTAGTGTGCTGATGGTTTCGAGCAGTGTGGTATTGCGCGAGCCTTGATGAATGGCTAGGTGAATTTGATTATTCAGGTCGGCAAAGTTGGTAATGTTTTCGGCTTCAACTTCAACTTTTGATAAATCGTGTAGGCGTTGTAATTGTTTGCGCTCAACCATGGTCATACGCTGTGCGCTTAAGCCTGCACATAGAGCTTCTAGTTCGGCCAATGCTTCGTACATGTCGGCAAGTTGATCGATGTCGAGTTCGATTACGGTAACGCCTTTATGGGCTTTACTTTCGACTAAACCATTGGTGTGCAGTAAGCGAAATGCTTCTCTAATTGGGGTGCGTGATGCGCCGTATTGGTCTGCTATGTCTTGCTCTTCAAGCTTTTGCCCTGGTTTAATTTTACCGGCAATAATGGCGCTTGAGAGTTGATTGTATATTTTATCGGAAATTTTTAATGTAGCCATGACTTACCGTAAATATGCTTAAAAATCACTAAGATGTGAGGTTATATTACGATAATGAATGGAACTTGCAAGACTTATATACAAGCGTTATACATTGTGTACAACGCTTGGTTATTGAGATTGTTAACTGTCTAGGTTCATACAAAACACTTTAGTTTGGCTCATTTCTTTAATGGCAAACTTAACCCCTTCTCGGCCCATGCTGCCACGTTTTGCGCCGCCAAATGGCATAGCGTCAAGGCGGTAGTCGCTAGAGTCGTTTACCATAACGCCGGCAACTTCTAGCTCGCGTGAGACTTTCATCGCGGTATTAATGTTACTGGTAAATACCGCGCCATGAATTGAAAAGTCAACATTGTTGGCTAATGCAATGGTGTCGTCTAAGTCAGTAAACGGGAATAAACTTACCACGGGGCCAAACGCTTCTTGGCAGACTAAATTGTCAGTGTCGCTAACGTTATCTAACGCAGTTGGAAAATAACATGCGCCTTGGCGTTTACCGCCAACTAATAAGTTAGCACCTTTGTTAGTTGCTTGTTTTACCCAATTTTCAATACGTATGGCTTCTGTTTCGTTGATCATAGGACCAATATCGTTACTTTCGTTTAGTTGTGAGCCGACTTTTAATCGTGTTGTTTGCTCAACAAACTTAGCTTTAAAGTCATCATAGATAGCCTCTTCGATATAAATGCGTTGTACGCCAATACAGTTTTGACCTACTGCCCAATACGAGCCAGATACGCAAGACTCAACCGCTTTGTCTATATTGCAGTCACTCATAACGATAACCGGAGAGTTGGCGCCAAGCTCCATGGCTAATTTTTTTATGCCGGCATTTTTAGCGATGATTTCAGCTGAGGCTTCACCACCAGTATAGGTAACCATTGCTACGTCGTTGCTCGACACTAACTGCTCGGCAAAGTCTCTGGCAAAGCCGGTAAGAACATTAACCTGCCCTTTCGGTAAACCACTCTCTATTAATACTTCAACCAACTTAATCGCTGATAACGGCGCTTGTTGTGATGGCTTTAATATTACCGAGTTACCTGCTGCGATTGCCGGGCCTAGTTTATGTGCAGCTAAATTTAATGGGTCGTTAAATGGTGTAATGGCCACAATAACGCCCAGTGGCACGTGCTCATAATATCCTAAGCGGTTTTCACCACCAGCAAAGCTGTCGAACTTAATGGTTTCACCGGTTAAACGCGTCGCTTCTTCAGCAGAAAGGTTAAGCGTATTAACACAGCGGGTTACTTCTTTGTGCGCAGCGGCAATTGGCTTGCCGGTTTCTAAGGCAATGATTTGTGCAAACTCATTAATACGCGCCGCAATTTTTGCTGCCGCCGACTTTAACCAAGCGGCACGTTCGCTACTTGGCTTATGGCGGTTGCTTTTAAAGGCTTGTGTGGCGCTAGCAATGGCTTGCTTTACATGCTCGTTAGTCGCACAAGACACGGTGGCAATGATGCTTTCATCGAATGAATTAGTAATGTGCATGGTTTGCTCTGCACTTATCCAATCACCATTGATTAGAATGGTATTACTTGCCATTGAGTTAGTCTCACTTAAAGACGTAATTTCTTTAGTATCCAATTTTTCTGCTAGGGCTGACATATTAAGGTTTGTCCTTTCTTAATACTAAATCATCGTATTCACGAGAATTTAAAATGGCTTCAACAATCACCGGACCATCGCCAGCAAAGGCAGTATCTAGTGCGGTATCAAACTCACTTGGACTGTAGGCTTTGAGCACTGGTACACCAAAAATGTTGTCACCACCAATGGTGCCACGCTCACGAATAGGCGTACCGTAAATTGGGTTACTTTTGCGTTCTTGTTTAATACGAATAAGCGCTAAATCGTTATCGGTAAACAGTACATAAACAATTTTTAGCTTTTCACGTACTGCTACCGCTAGCTCACCTGCGGTCATTAAGAATCCGCCGTCACCAACCACTGAACACACTTCAACATCGGGGTTATTTAATTTAGCGGCAATGGCTGACGGAATAGCAAAGCCCATAGCAGACCAACCGTTGGTCATAATTTGCAAACCAGGTTTAGGGGTTGGCCATTTTTGTCCGATTAAATGAATATGAGCACCAACATCACAGGTCATAATGCCATTTTCAGGCAGTCTTTTTCGTAAGCTATCGAGTGCTGAACACGGACCAAAATTGCCATTTTGAATAGTCATTTGGGCAAACATGTCGGCTTTACGAATAGCAACGGCTGGCATATCCCATAATTTTTCAGGGCAATTTACTTTGGCAAGTTGTTCAACTGAATGCTTAATATTACCAATAACATCACACGCTAAGGTGTACTCAGAAGTGTCTAAGTCGGTGGCTACAATATCTAAGCTCACCAGTGGCACATTAGGGATCCAATCTTCGTAGTTAAATTCAATTTCATCGTAGCCAACACTGATCACTAAATCGGCTTGTTGATGAGTTTGCCCTACTACGTCACAAAGCGCGTGAAATAACACCCCAGCATAACAAGGATGATTTTCAGGGATCATGCCTTTTGCCATTGGGCTTAATACTACCGGGACTTTATTTTTTTCAGCAAAGCTTAATATTTGTTGTTGTACGTCTGCTGTAACAGCGCGCATACCTAAGGCAATAACTGGCTTTTTAGCGTCGTTAAACAACTGCTGCATTTGTTTTAATAAGGCTTTGTCGGCTTTTGCTTGTGGCTTTATTGGTGTGGGTGAAATGTTTTGTACTTGGGTTACTGCACTGCTCATACCGGCAGGTAAACCAATATGTACAGGACCAGGTACATCACTTAACGCAACATGAGCTGCATCAAAAATAATTTCTCTTACTTTGTCGGCTTCAAGGCGAGTAGTTTTTTTAGTTAATGGCGCAAATAACGCTTGATGATCAATGTTCATTTGCACAATACGGTTGCGTTTATTGGCCGCCATTTCGTCGGTTAACGCGATCATTGGTGAACGATCTAAATAAGCACTACCTACGCCTGTCGCCAAGTTGGTGGCACCTGGGCCAAATGTGCCAAAACACACACCCGGTACGCCAGTAAGTCGGCCACATACGTCGGCCATAAATGCGGCGCCACCTTCGTGCGTAGCAAGGATAAAGTCAATACCATCGGTGGTACGCAGCGCTTCCATATAATCAACCCAGCCGCCACTCGGTACGCCAAATACATGTTTTACACCTAGGTCTTTTAAGGCGTCGATAACTTGTTGTGCTACAGTTTTATTTGTCATGTTGTTTACCAATAATTAATCTTTAATTTGAAAGAGTTGCTAGCTAATGAACTAAATATCTAGTGCTCGTTATTATTCTACTGCAGCGTATCCGGCGGCATTACTGTGCACCGAGTTACTGCTAGGGTTTAATCCAGCCATTTGTAAAAATGTCAGCACACTGTCGTTAAATTCTTGCGCACGTTCATAAAATGCCGAGTGACCACAATGGTCAAACTCAACAATAAATGCACCACCTACTTGCTCTTGCATTAATCGTATTGCCGCAATAGGAAATAAAATATCGTCTTGGCCAGCAATAAACATAACCGGCACAGATAAATCACTGACTTGCTGTGGCGTTACCTTGTGTTCACTATAAGTGCCCTGCAGGTTGCTTTTATCTGTGGCGTTAAAACTATTTATTTGTTGATACAGTAATGTTTCAGCCGTATGTTCAGCGCGAAATGACGCACCTAACACCCGTTCTAGTTGGCTGAGATCACCTGTATTATTTCGTGCTTCATTCATAATATTAGCAATATCAGCTGTTTCTGTTAGACCATGTAACGAATCGGCAATAACTAATCCGGCAACGCGGCTAGGATACTGATGTGCAAAATTAATTACGGTGCCACCGCCCATTGATTGTCCGACCAAAGCCGCTTGCTCAATGTTTAAATGGTCAAGTAATGCCAGTAAGTCACCAACAAAACCAGCTCGGCCTAATTTATCAAGGTCAGTTGAAAGACCAAACCCACGATGGTCAAAGGTGATCACTTTATAGGCTTTCGCCAATACTGCAACTTGTTGATACCAAGTCGCATGATTGCCGCCTAAGCCATGCGCTAAAACAATTGCTTCGCCTTCGCCATGCACTTCGTAATAAAATTGATTTTCATTGTTTGTTAAAATAGCCATGTTTGGTTCCTGTATTCTTTACTACTGCTGCTATTGATACTGCTGTTAATGTTGCTGCTAATGTTGCGTTATTGCTAAAGATTACCCGGCATTTATTTGTTCATTAATGCGGTAATTCTCGCGGGCGGAGCAACGACAAACTCTTTAAGATCCCATTGATCAAAGGTTGCCATTTCTTTACCACACCAAACGGACGCCTTATAAGGTTCATCGCTAGTGATTTGCAACATGTCTGAATAAAATTCAACGTTATTGCCATCAGGGTCTTTAAACACAATAAAGGTATTGTCCCCTGGGCCATGGCGACCAACGCCGCGGTCTATTTCGATACCGCGAGCAATTAACATTTCGGTAATTTTTCTTATTTCGTCAATAGAATCTACTTGGTAAGAAAAATGCTCTAAACATGATTGACTGGCGTCTTGCTTGCCAATTTGATTATCAGGAACTTGTAATAACGCTAAGTCGTGGTGATCGCTACTTGAGCGCATAAACACCATACGATCATCTATCCAATCTGAAATTTGTAAGCCAACAACGTCTTGATAAAATTTTACCGAGGCTTGCACGTCATTTACTTTTAACACTAAGTGACCCAATTTTTTAGGTTTAGGTGTATACATAACTATTCTCCTTAACCTTGAATTTGTTCAGCAACGATAGTATTGGTTATTTCACCAATGCCTTGTGCAGAAGCGCGTAATACATCACCCGGCTTTAAGAATAAACCAATGCCTTTACCAACGCCTGCTGGCGTACCTGTCATGATCACATCACCCGGCTGTAGGGTTAAAATGCTTGATAGATATTCAATTTGCTCAAACACATTCCAAATAAGTTCGCTGGTATTGCCGTCTTGCATTTGTTTGCCATTTAAAAATAGCGCTAGCTTGACGTTATGCGGATCGGCAATGGCACTTTTAGGAACAAACACTGGGCCTAGTGGACAGAAGGTGTCCCAACTTTTACCGCGAAACCAGTCATGCTTAAATGGGTAATCGGTACGGTGGTTTAAATCACGTGCTGAAATATCGTTTACTACCGTATAGCCGGCAATATAATCTAGAGCGTTTTCAGCGCTAACACGGCGCGCTTTTTTACCTATGACTACACCTAGCTCAACTTCCCAATCTAATTTTTTAGTTTCTGGCGGAAGTATTACATTATCAAGTGTACCGACTACGCTAGTGGTTGCTTTCATAAACACGTAAGGCGAACTATCTACCTTGGCGGCTAAGTTGGTGTGCATTTCAGCCGCATGCTCATGGTAGTTAGAAGCGGTACCAAATATGGTTACCGGCTTAAACGGGGCAAGTACTTTAATATTGCTTGGCAATGCGGTGAATGTTGCTATTTTTGCGCTAAATTGTTGGGCAAAAGTATCAACCTCGATACTTACTGATTGCCACTGTGCAAGCGTTGAAGTAACACATAATACCCAGCTAGGAGTTGTTTGCTCAGGATTTAAAGCGGCATAAGCATTTGCTAAGTCATAGTATTGCTCTGCTATGACAATTGCACTGCGAGTTGAGTCGTTTAATTGATACGTTGCTAAACCATAATTAATCATTGTTATAAGTCTCCACATGGGTTTGCATTTAATTTATAACTACAATGTGCGGTTTATACGGATAAAAATCGACTAATGTTTTGCCACCTTGATATAACATTTTTGTAATAGCTGGTTAAACAACCCTAGCATTTGAGCTATAACGAGCGTTCTGGCGATCATCAGATCAGTGATCAATAGATAAAAAAATACCCGTATAACTATGGGGAGAAAAATACGGGTATTAAAAACTTTGCAATAGCGCTGTTAGATATTAGCCAACAGCGATTAACTGACAGTTATTAACCGACAAGAGTCCGATAAATCATTCGGCACGCAACAACAAATAAGAAACCACCAAACAACATACTTAAATGTCTTTTATCTAAACTATGGGCAATTTTTGCGCCTATAGGGGCAGCCCAAACTGTTACGGGTGAAATGAGTGCAAAGCCAATTAAGTTTACATAACCAAAACTGCCCGGCGGTAAACGCGGATCGCCAATACCAGAGGCAATAAAACCTATAGCACCAGGGATACTTATTAATAAACCAATTAATGCCGCAGTCCCTACCGCGCGATGAATTGGTTGGTTCATTAGCGTTAAAATAGGCACACTTAAGGTACCACCACCTATGCCCATCATTGATGACAAACCGCCAATAACTAATGGCGTAACAGGTGCTACAACACCGCGTGGCACGTCTTTAGTAATAGTTACATCATCTAGTGGTAGTGCCATTTTAATGGCCACGAGTAACGCCACAACACCAAAAATGGCTGATAATACTTGGCTATCAACTTTACTTGCCGCCAGTGCGCCAATTAAAGAGCCTATAAATACTGCCGGGCCCCAGACTTTAATCAAGTTGAAATCAACAGCGCCTTTGGCATGATGAGCACGAGATGAGGATATTGAGGTTAAAACAATACAGGCCAGCGATGTCGCTACGGCAATATGCATACGAATGGCAGGGTCAACGCCATAAAAACCTAACGCGGTATCAAGCACTGGCACAATAACAATACCGCCACCGACGCCTAATAAACCCGCTAATATACCACCGACTACACCGGTTATTAACATCATTACCACAAAGGGTAACAGCTCTAACAACATGTCCATTTTATTCTCATCTTTATAAAAACTTGGGTACAGTATACTCAGGCTGAAATATGCACACAATACTATAATACAGCCCACTGATATAACCATAAAGTTATAACTGACAGTAAAAATACAGCACCACAAAGGCGATAAAGTCGCTAATATAATGGAAAACATTACCAAGGATTAACTATGTCTAAACCACAATTTAGCCAGCAGCAACTGAATGAAATAGCCGCAGCCCAAACGACTGCAAATCAGCTAAAGATCAATAGCCCGATTTTAGATGACGCTAGCCTTGATTTAATTATTCGTGAAGCACGTAGCCATAACGGTTGGTTAGACAAACCTGTGAGCAACGAGCAATTAAAGCAACTTTATGACATTGTAAAAATGGGCTCAACCAGTATGAATACCTGCCCGGCTCGTTTCGTATTTATTCGCACCGATGCAGCTAAGCAACGCCTGAAAAAATGCTTAGCACCGCTTAATGTCGATAAGGTGTTAAGTGCCCCTGTTACGGTAATTATTGGTCATGATATGGAATTTTATCAGCATATGCCCAAGTTGTTCGCCCATAACCCCAACGCCCAATCGTTATTTGCCAACAATGCAGAACTCACCACGAATACGGCATTTCGCAACGGTACATTGCAAGGCGGCTATTTAATGATAGCGGCCAGGGCAATGGGGTTAGATATAGGCCCTATGTCAGGATTTAATAATGCCTTAGCGGATGCCGAGTTTTTTGAAGGCACAAATATTAAGAGTAATTTTTTATGTAGCCTAGGCTATGGCGACACTAAAAAGATATTCCAGCGTCTACCACGCTTTGATTTTAATGACGTTTGCACAGTTCTGTAATTATGTATGACCTTTGCTGTAATAGAGTTGGTTAATTAAAGCGCTATAATTGTTTTGCTATAATTACTAGGTTTGTTATATTAATTTTATAATAATTATTTTTAGGATATTTTAATGACTCCAGACATGCTCGAACGCCATTTAGTTGGTCGTTTAAAGTTTAAGTATTTACAATTATTGGTTACGGTTGGTGAACAACGTAATATTTTTAAAGCGGCGCAAATTCATAATATGGCGCAGCCTGCGGCAACCAAAATAATTAGAGATATTGAGTCATCATTAAATATGCAGTTGTTTGACCGTTCTTCTCGTGGCGTAACACCAACGCTATATGGTGATGTACTAATTAAACACGCCAAACTTATTTTGTCACAGGTTAAACATGCCAGTGAAGAGCTGTCTTCTTTACAAGGTGGTTTAACCGGTCGCGTTAATGTGGGTAGTTTACTTGCTGCCAGTGCCACCTTATTGCCAAACGCCATTGCGCGTTTGAAAAAAAATCGCCCGAATGTGTCGATTTCACTACGCGAAGGGGTTGGTGATACGTTATTAAACGCGCTTAAAATAGATGATTTAGATATTATGGTTGGCCGTATACCAGACGTGCCAAGTGAAGATGGTTTAACTAATGAAGTGCTTTATCATGAACCAGTAGTGATTGTTGCGCGCGCCGATCATCCTTTACAATCGAGAAATAATTTAACCTTGCATGACTTGGTCGATCAAGACTGGATATTGCCGCCAACAGAAACCATGCTGCGTACTGAAATTGATAAAGCATTTCATAGCCAAGGTTTAAACGTACCTAAAAACCCTGTGGAATCGGTGTCTATTTTAAACAATAGAACCTTATTAAAAAATACCGATATGATCACCGCACTGCCTTTACAAGTCGTGCTAACTTATGAAGAAGTTGGTTTATTAAAGCGTTTAGATATCCCCTTAATTATTGAGCCGGGACCAATTGGCGTAACACTAAGAGCTGACCGCCAATTACCTCCTGCCGCGCATTATTTATTAGAAGCATTACGCGAAGAAGCAGCAAAACTGACCGAGCGTTATAAAGATATTTACTAGCTAGAGCCCCTGATATCGACTAGAGGATCCCATAACATGCAGGCTATAACATCTAATACATAGCCTGGAGTTATTTACTTATAAGACTTTTATAAATTGTCATGCAAAGATAAAACTATTGGTATTTTATCTTTAACAAAGGACACATTATGAACGTCAGCAAATCAACGTTAATCGCCACTACATTTCTGATTGCAGGTGTATTTACTGCACAAGCTGCAACATTAACTGATGTTAATTGGCAGCAAAACGCCGCGCAAATAAAACAGCAACATAAAAGCCCCCCTGATGAAGACATTCCTACTCGATTAACCTATAAAAGCCAGTTGTTTAAGATGGACTTTCATAAAGAATATTTATTTAACAAGGACGGTCAGTTAGTTAATGTTTTGTATTATAAAAGTTTGGCTGCAACGGCAAATAACTGTTTAAGTGATTATGAAAAAGTGAAGGCAGAAATAGTGCAAAGCTTTGGTGAAAAGGATACTGAGGTAAAGCGCTATGTAGATTTTGATACTGCAGATGCTAGGTTAATATGTAAAAACACTGCGGATGGTACTTACCAGTTAGATACTAAATGGCAAACCAAGAATTCAACATTTAGTTTAGTATTAGCCACATGGAAAGGCCAAGGCTACATTGGCATTACTTACAAGCCATTGTAAAATATATTTTTTTAACGTTATGATTAATGCCTTGGGGATTAATCATAACGTCTAACTCTCGGCTCTAAACCACCTACTCTTAACGACTTATTACTTACTATCGACTCACTAGCAAGCAAAAGCACTTAGACAATTAGACTGTATAAGTAAAGTCACTATCTGCAAGAACAGACACGCTGTCGCCTACTAAATCATTAATATCAAGCTGAGACAACAACTCAAATCCTTGCTGACGTTGGTTTAGGTTTAATGCATGGTATGGCACTCGAAAAACTTTTGCTACTGCGCCAGTCATCATCAACGCTGTATTGATTGCAATAGGGTTTGGCTCACAAAATAACCACTGCATAACATCTGTAAGCTGAGCATTTAACTCAACATTATTGTCATCCATTAAGGTACGCATTAACCCAGGCATAAGGTTTGATGTAACTGAAATAACGCCATGAGAGCCAAACTGATGACGCCCAGCAAAACATTCATCATCATTGCCCGACCAGCAAGCGATGCCTTGTTTTTCATAAGCACCAATACGCTCATTACCGGTACACTCTTTAACGCCAATAAAGTTTTTATGGGTTGCCAGTTTTTCAATAATATCAGGCGTTAAATCTTGGCCTGTGCGACCTGGTACGTTGTAAATGAAAGCCGGACCAACGTCGAGTACACGGTTGAAATGATCAACCACGCCTGCTGTTGATGTTTTACCGTAATACGGATTGATTTGTAGAGCTGCGTCCATACCGGTGGCAAAACCCTTTTCGGTAGCATTTAACGCTTCACGGGTATTATTACTGCCGGTATTACCAATAATGAGTAACTTATCCGAGTATTTATGCACACTGTGAGCAATAAGCATAAGGTGCTCTTCCCAGCTCAACAGATGCCCTTCACCGGTAGTGCCGCCAACAATAATACCATCAACGCCAGCAACAATTTGCTGTTCTATTAACGCGTCGTAAGTGGCTAGGTCGATATTACCTTCAAGGTTATAAGGGGTTTTAATGGCGGTAATTAAACTGGCCGATCTTAATCGATTCATTATGTTCTCAAAAATTCGAATGTACTGAGTATGATAGATGATACTAGCAATATAGCGAGTAGGGATAAATAGCTGTTTAGCAACAATATGTGGATACATTAGAATACTAAGTTATATGCCATTTTTGAACTGCGCTTATTAACAATCATTTTCAGCTTTATTCTATTCAAAATAAGGTTCTACAATATCACCTTTTTACTTTAAAACATAAAAAAATCAACAGGTTGAATGCAAATTAACCGTATCAAATATAGTTAGTTAAACTTTTCACGCTAAATTTAAAAGTATTGAAGCTACTTTAAGAGTTAGTTAATTATTATTTTTAGGTGGCGATTGATATGACGACTCACGTCCTGAGTTTTTAAGTGAACCATACATTAGTAATTAATGATGATTTTCTATCATCTAATGTTGGTGACTATTTAGTTTCAGAACGTACTTTTTGAGACTTCCAACGCCTAAATAATATATCTATCCATTTAAACGCTAAACGTTTACAGCCACCTGGTGCCAATAGCAGATTAAATCAGTAAAAGCTCAACAGTTTACTTTGTGCGCATTGAAAACATTATAGGACTGCCAATATAAAACAAAACTTCGAATGTTTACCCAGTGTTGGCTGAATGCTAACTAGAAGTAAATACATAGCTAGTGGCTATAAGTTCTGATATTATTTTTTGCATAATTTTGAACTGGTATTGTAATTAATTTTTAGGGAAGAATATGAAACTAAATAAATCCTTAGCTTCGGTGATTTTAGCATTGACGATCATAACCCTCGCTGGTTGTGGCGGTGGCGGTGGCGGCGAAACCAAAACACCTACACCAGTACCAGTGCCAGTGCCAGTGCCAGTGCCAACGATAACAAAAAACATTGTTGATAAGTGGTTCTATATATATGAAGGGACTCAGTGCACAGAGATCTACCTTTTTAATTTAGATGGTAGTTTTTCAATAGACTCTGGTGATGAGTTTATTGAAGGTACTTTCACTTTTGAAGAGACTGTTGATGAAGGAGCCAGACACCCTTTAGTCATGACGTTCACAAATCAAACAAGGTTAGACGATTGTGAAGGTGAGCGAGCTGATGTTGTTGGCGGAGAGTTGCCAATTTATGTTGCTTTTAATAATGATTCATCGCTAAATATATTTGAGACCGAGACTTCTACAGAAATATTAATTGAGCTAACTCGTGATAACTCACTACAATTTTCTAACCTGGTAGAAAACGTTAATTACGAAGAACTAGTGCAATTTTCCGTTGAAACAGAATATTCATCAGATGAAACTGCCAAGATATTATATGGCCCCAAAGGCATGAATATTGATATTGAAGGCAACGTTACATGGCAACCCGAAGCCGTAATGATGGAACAAAGCTTAACTGTGACCTTCGGTTTTAGCATTGCCAATGGTTTGGCAAAGCTTGAGGGTGAAATCACTATTGAAGATCCTGCAAGGCAACTGCCGCTCGTAAGAACAGGGATCGAGGTTCCTTATGTTAAAAACGGTCTCTGGGTTGCTGATTTCGATGATGATGAAGATAATGAAATATTGGTTATCAACCGTCAAAATATAATTTCGTTACTCAGTCATAAAGATGGAGAGTATGTTCAAAAGTGGGTGTATCCATTTGCTTTTGAAGATTCAAGTGAGCTTTTAAAAGTTGCTGCGCTTGATATGAGCGGCGATGGCAAAAGCGACATTATTATTATGACGACTAAGGCCATATATCAAATTACAAATTTGGCTAATAAAGCTGAAAAAATCTTCGAAACAGAGAAATTCTTAGTTGATTTTGTTGTTGCTGACGCAAACAATGATGGCTACGTCGACTTGGCTGTCTTAGAACAAGAGTCCAGCAATTCCTCAGCCAATATGGCTATCAACTTATGGAGTTTGAAAGATAATTCACTAACATTTTCAACTAACTTGAGTTCACAAGCAACGTCAATACTCTATGGAAATACTGACAATGATGAACAGTTGGAAGTTATCGCTTCCTCAGGTGTTATTTATGATGGCATTTCAGGGGATAATGAATGGTATCTACCTGATGGATTTGGCAAAAACTTTAGTGTCGGCGACATCAATAATGACGGTATTGATGAAGTGATCACATCAAAAGGATGGGGTGCTGTTAATGTTTACGATACGATAACCAAGTCAATAATATCTACCATTAATTTAGATTTTAATGATATATGCACCACTAAAGTAGCTAACATTGACTCAGATGCAGCAATGGAAGTTCTGATCGGAAATTGTCAATGGGGAAATATTTTTGCCTTTGACATTAAAGACAACGAGGCTTCTGAACAGTGGCGCTTGGATATGATCGAACATAGTTCGGTGAGTTTGACTACTGGTGACGTTGATAACGACGGACAGATAGAAGTGATCTGGGGTTCAGGTATTACGTCATCAGGAGAAGATGTATTGGTCGTGGCCGAATCAGGTCCTGAAGCTTCAGTGGTCTGGTACAATGAAAATCCATCTCAACTCGACAGTTTTAGGGCTGCAGGTTGGGGAAATATTTCTCCGGAAAAAGAGGCTAGCGTATTTGTTGTTCCAAGCACTGACAGTGGCTACAGTGGACAACGTATTGTTCAAATGGATATGAATGGTGACATTAAGGTAAGTGATGAAGTTGCATCTAATTGGGATAACGCAACCCATGCGCGTGTTACTGATTATGATAACAACGGCTATGCGGATATTTTTTTAGCTTCCGCTAATTTGTACGACGGTTTTTTTGTTGTCAAAGAAATTGATTCTTTCATCACAAAATGGGGGGGAAGTGCTGGTGAATACGACGATAATATTGGCGTAGTTGATTATATGGATGTTAACCAGGATGGATTTGATGACGCTATTGTCACTAATGGCAAAACATTAGATATTATCGACATTCAAAATCAATTGATTCTAGATACTCTCGTTAATGAGTCTTATATACGAGATATAGCCAAATTCATTACCAGTGATGGTGAACAGCAACTTATCATTGCAACCAATGAAAACCTGTCAATCTATGGATTCGAAGACAATAAATTATCACGGCTTACTCAAGTATCAGAACCATGTGGAAGAATAGTCTCAAATGCAAATTCAGGTACAATAGTATGTCTTGCCTACAACAACGCAAGACAATTGAAATTATTGAATCAACAATTAATGCTAACTTCAACGAGCTCTTTTGATGAAGATATTACTGATTTTATTTCGATAGAAGGTTCTGAAAATATCCTTGTAGCATTTAAACATTCGATAAATTACAGCGAATCCAATTATCACATTGCTGAAGTCGATGCAAAATCGGGAAGCAAAATATGGTCGAGTCCTAAACTCTTAGGCGAAGTTCCTATGCGCTCATTGCATTTTGTCGATAGTGCATACCAGAATAAGCCGGCACTGACGTTCTCATCATCTAACGCAATGTATATTACACGCTAGTCGATTAAAGCATTTTTGGTAGCGCTCTTTCAATATCATGCAAAGAGCGCTAATTTCATATCAGTCAATTCACATGAACTTCTGTTGATATAGCACTTGTTATACTTAACTTAAGATCAACACCTTATCGATACACAATCTAATCCAAACTATGTTTACAATTCACACCTTATTATCGGGCAAGATTAATTCGCTCTATATAATATTTTGGTCCTGAACGATAAAGGCTTCTAATGAATTAGAGCCTTTATCGCGTATCTGCTTATTCCGACTGTTGTAATTTATCTTACTCGCATAAATCGAGCCGATTAAAATGGCAATTACTCTTTTGCTAGCTGCATCAGTAAATCGGCCATCGATTGTGGGCCTTCGACGATAGTACTGGTATATGAATCGGCAAACTCATTTAACTTTAAAGTGTAGTTATAGCCAATTGGCAAACCACGCTTTTTACCGGCAGCTTCCATCGCCTGTTCAACTTTATAGTTAAATGGCGGACTAATACTAACAAAGTCATAACTGTCGCCTGATATCTTGCGATACCATTTCATTGGTGGCTCTTTAATTTCTTCGAACACTTCTTCCCATTCTGTCATGTACTTAATAAATTCGACATGCTTACCCGGGTGAATTTTCCAAACCGTAATTGTATATATAGCACTTTGATCGGCTACAGCTTGGACTTGATAACTGTTTGATAAAAAAATACCTACTGCGAATATTAAGCTAAGTAATAAGTTTTTAGTCGATAACATAATGAGAATCCTTTTTTATAAAATGGTGATCATACTTTGCATATAATAAAGCCCCAACAACCTTGGGTTATTAGGGCTTTTTACGATATAACTATTATTTACTAGAAGTTATAACCGAATGTTACGCCAACAGTACGCGGCGCTTTGTATGAGTTAAATACCGTATCATCATAGGCAGCATAAACAGTGGTAGATGCTAAATTTAGCTCATCGGTAAGGTTCTTAGCCCATACTTGTACTGACCAAGTATCTTCGAAACTACGCAACATAAATGCCGCATCTACATTACTTTCAGAGTCAACTTGGGTAAGTGGATCGTTTGAGTTATCGAAGAAGTATTCATCTTGATACTGGTAGCTAACACTTACACTTGCTTCACCCAAGTCACCCATGCCCCACTCGTATCGAGCATTTAAACTAAAAGTGTTTTCTGGTGTACGGCGCATTTTATTGCCTTTGAGGTTATCACCATCAACTTCAAAATCTTCGGTAAACTCTGAATCAATAAAACCATAGCTACCGGTAACAGTTAATCCTTCAGACACCAATGCTACAACTTCTAGCTCTAAACCACTTACTTCACCGGTACCATTAAATACTTGCAAGTTATCTGGTGTATTTTCTCCTGTTTCGACCCAAACTGTAGTTTGAATATCGGTATATTCAGTAAAGAATAACGCACCGTTTACTTGTAATCTGTCAGCAAAACTGCGAGTTTTAAAGCCTGCTTCATAGTTCCAAGCGGTTTCAGGAGCAAAAGCGATAACTGCTTCTTCTGCTTTCTCCATACCTTCACCATTAAAACCACCGGCTTTATAACCTTTAGATGCTGAAACGTATAAGAACATATCGTCTGTTGCTTGATAATCTAGGTTGAAGCT
Organism: Colwelliaceae bacterium BS250; assembly: GCA_040779355.1. Lineage (GTDB taxonomy): Bacteria > Pseudomonadota > Gammaproteobacteria > Enterobacterales > Alteromonadaceae > Thalassotalea_A. The sequence continues at coordinate 53,216 of JBFONS010000016.1, forward strand.
TGGTGTCCACTCGTCCCATGAATCAGATGTTTCAAATGCGTAATCAAATACATCATTGCCATCTAAATCAACATGCATATTCGTGCCATTGTCAAAGCGTCTACCGTAGGCAGTACCGCTAAAGTCTTTTTCATCTTTACTCCAGCGAAGACCCGCGGTAACTGAAAGTTTTTCTGTTATTTGGTACGTTCCATTACCAAAAATCGCATAACTCGTAGTTTCGTTATTTGTTGTATTTCCTAAAGTACCATCATCAAATGATCCAATAGTATTCCAGTTTTCATCTGACGCTTCCCATGGCGTGTCACCGTTTCCTGCAATAGTTCCCCACGTTCCATGGAACCAGTAATCTACAGCTTCGTTACGCTCAATATCTTCTTTCATGTAGAAAGCACCCGCAAGCCAGCTAAATTTGTCACCACCTCCAGCTAAACGAAACTCTTGAGAAAATTGATTAGATTCTTCCGCTTTAAGCGATAACCACTCGTCATCTACTTGTAGCATGGCTAGCTCTTCAGAAGAATCTATACATGTTCGATAAGACGTATCTTCACATGGTCCCCAAGCATACGGGTCATAAAAATATGTCGAATCAACCAATCCGGCTGCAGCATTTTCATAAATGCGATAGTCATTATCACGATACGCTGTTATCGAAGTAAGATGACCAATGCTTGTATCGTAATCAACCTGCAAAGAAAATGTGCTGCTGTTTGACTCTTCATCATTATCAATACTGCTTAAATCTTCGCGTTCGTTGTCACTGATAAAGGCTTCATTACGACCTGCACTGTAGCCAATATGTTTAATTTTTGGTACACCGTCAGCAGCTGAGTGAGCTGCAGTAAATAACATCTCTAAATCATCACTAGCGGTATATAATAACTGACCGCGAATTGACGTACTTTCAGCTACATCTGCATCATTACCGGTATAAGTATTTTTACCGTAGCCATCGCGTGTTTTTGACACAACTGAAATTTTACCTGCAACACTTTCTGAAATAGCGCCTGTTACGTAACCTTTAGCTTCAAGTAGGCCATAGTCACCCACGGTTACTTCAGCACTACCTTCCATATCACCATCGACAGGACGTTTAGTAATAAAGTTTACCGCGCCGCCAACTACGTTTTTACCATAAAGTGTGCCTTGCGGACCACGCAGTACTTCAACACTTTGCAGGTCGTATAAGTCCATTACCGCGCTAGTACCACGCGAAATGTAAACGCCATCGATATACATACCAATGGCAGCAGCTGAACCAGCACTTTCAATATCACTACCAATACCTCTCATAAATAACTCAGGCTCTGCAGAGTTGTATGCGTTCATTTGAAAGCCAGGTACTCGACTTGAGATATCTTCTAAACCGGTAATACGTTCTTCTTTAATTTGGTCGGCTCCAAATGCTGAAACCGCGATAGGAGTAGTTTGTAAACTTTCAACTTTGTGACGAGCAGTAACAGTGACATGTTCAATGGCAAACTTTTCATCATCGACATCTGCTGTCGTTGCAGCTTCTTCAGCAAACGCTGATAGACTTGAGAGTCCTAATGCAAATGCAATGCTAATAGCAATTGGCTTGCGAGTAGAGTTGATTTTTGTGACTTGTTGCTTACCCATCTTTTCTCTCCTCCCTGCTTGCAGGGAATTATTTATTATATTTTTTATGAATGAATGTAATTTACCGATGAGATCATTGTTCAGTTATTACTCACCTGCATCCACACTAAAGGAGTAGATCATATAATAAAAATAAAATATAACATGGTTGATATAATGTTTTATATATAACAATATTTTAACAAATAGGACTTAAACATTATAAATCAGATAGTTACAAAGACACTCTATAATTGAGCGTAAATAAGCGAATAGCCTTCTTGCACATTTATATATCTGTTCCCCATGTTAATGGCTTGTTGTTTTATTTACTATTAAAAATAAAATAAATTAAGCGCAATAAAAAGGCAGCTATTAGGCTGCCTTGCATACGTAAATTATGAATATTTTTGAGATCATAAACCCACGATTAATACCGCGATAACGCCTATTGGAGCAATATAACGAATTTGCATCAGCCATGGTACGTAGTATGCCGATTTTTGCGGCGAGAACTCATCTTTAAGATTACGCTGTTGCAACACCCAACCGGCAAAAAGTACGATCAGTAGAGCATTAAGGGGGATCATTATATTGGCGACAGAGTAATCCATTAAATCAAATAAGGTTTTACCACTAAAGGCATCAATAAAACCTAACGGCTTAAAGTCACTTAACAGATTGAACGACATGGCCGCGCCTATTCCGAAAAATGCACTGCCGGAGCCGGCAATAAGTGTCGCTTTATTTCGACTATACTCATATCGGTCACTTAAGAAACGCACAATACATTCAAGCATTGACAGCGCAGTGGTTAACGCTGCCCCCGCTAATAAAAAGAAAAACAGTAATCCCACCCATTGACCACCAGGCAGTTGGCCAAAAGCGATAGGTAGCGTTTCAAAAATCAATCCTGGACCACTACCGGGTGCAAGATCATAGGCAAATACAAAGGGGAATATTGCCATACCAGCAAGCAGAGCAACTAAGGTGTCGGCAAACGCTACTGTCATCACAGATTTTGGAATAGATATGTCTTTACTTAAATAGCCGCCATAGGCCATAACACTGCCCGCACCAACGCCTAACGAAAAGAATGCTTGCCCCATAGCAGCTAAGACAACATCGGCATTTATTTTCGACAAGTCTGGCGCAAATAAGTAAGCAAAACCTTGGGCAAAATCGCCAGCGATTGCGGCATAAATAACTAACAAAATTAAAATAACAAACAACATCGGCATCAGTACTTTTACTGTTTTTTCTAAGCCTTGTTTTAAGCCTTTCGATATTATAAACATCGTTAAAGCAATAAAGCCTAAACATAAGGAAACACTTTTAACCGGTGAACCTGCTAACGACTGAAAATAAGATTTTGAGCCCTCGGCATCAATATTATCAAACGTATTTACCAGTGATTGCGCGGTATAGTCAATAGTCCAACCCGCAACAACACTATAATAAGACAAGGCAATAAAAGGAATTAATAAGCTTAACCAGCCAATTATTTGCCAACCTTTATTGGCACTATTTTTTTCACTTAAATATTGAATTGTGGAGAATGGATCACGCTTACCTTGTCGACCAATGATTAACTCAGCAATCATAATAGGTGCAGCAAAACACAGTAAAATTAGTACATAGACCAAGACAAAAGCAGCGCCACCATTGGTACCAACCACATAAGGAAATCGCCAAATATTACCTAAACCAACGGCAATACCTATCGTTGCCAATAAAAAGCTCGATTTGGACGACCAAGTAACAGCCCCTGTTGCTGAACTACTCATATATTACCTCTATGCATTCTAATTATTATACCCAGTTGCTAATACCAAGTTCATTAATTAACTGCTCATTTTTAATGGTTAAAATGAATAACTACTGCGTTATAAAATTTATAAGTAGAACAACTACTTATTAAATTTCATGCCTTGTATTTATCCCTTTTTCCTCATAAAAAAGTAGATCACTTAATTAATGAAATTGGTATAACATTTATTACTAGGTCACCGCGTGCTTTTGATTAAACTCAGCCTGTTTATAGGTTTGTTTAGTCATAATATCTTTTAACTTAGCAACAGCATCCCATACATCAACAAAGCGAATGTACAGTGGTGTAAGACCAAAGCGTAAGGTGTCTGGCGCGCGAAAATCGCCCATAACACCAGAGGCAATTAAACATTGCATAATGGCGTAACCATCTTTATGACTCATGGCTACTTGGCTACCACGGCGTGCTCTTTCTGTTGGCGTGATCAGCTCAAAATCAAACTCTTTACACTCTTGTTTAACAAGTGTCATAAATAAGTCAGATAAGTCTAAAGACTTTGCACGCATTAAATTAATGTCTGCGCGAGCCGTAATATCAATACCAACCTCAGACACTGCAAGACTCAAAATACCTTGTGTGCCTGAAAGCATTTGATTGATGTTTTCTGCAGGGCGATAGTCGCGTTCAAAGGCAAAAGGTGCATCATGGGAATACCAACCGGTTAGCGGCTGTAATGCCTTACCTTGATGGCGTTTAGGACAAAATATAAATGCTGGGCTACCAGGGCCACCGTTGTAATATTTATAAGTACAACCTACCGCAAAATCGACATTACAGTCATTTAGATCAATCGCTAAAGCGCCGGCACTGTGACTTAAATCCCATACCGAAATGGCACCACATTGCTGGGTTTTTTCAGTAATCGACTTCATATCCAACAAACGACCCGATTTGTAATGAACCTGCGTTAAGCAAACCACAGCAACACTGTCATCAATGGCATCTACAATACCTTGTTCGGTTTCGGCAAAGACAATTTCATGCTGATTGCCAAGTAGCTTAACTAACCCTTGTACTGTGTAGTTATCAGTAGGAAAGTTGCTGCCTTCCATAACAATTTTTTTACGGGTTGGATTTAATGTTAAGGCTGCCGAAATTACTTTAAATATGTTGATGCCGGTAGCATCAGTAACAACAACTTCCCCTTGATTAGCCCCAAGAGTAGTGGCAAGTCTATCGCCAATAGTTTGGCTTAAGGTAAACCAACCATGAATATTCCAGCTTTTAATTAAGCTAGTGCCCCACTGTTCTAATACTACTTGTTCAACTTTAGCCATGGCTTTTTTAGGCATGGCGCCTAACGAGTTACCACACATATAAATGTCGTTGGCAGGTAAACCAAATTCATCACGAAAGCATGCTAAATTATCTTGTTTGTCTAATTGAATACAGTCATTTTTAGTAATCATTGTTATATTCTCTTTGGTATATTCTTTTGGTATTAACTACCATTTTGTTGATAGCTAAAAGCAGAATTAATAGCTAATAAATTATTAACACCAAGCTGTTCTAAATCGCTATTGGTATAGTTGTTTTACTATATCGACCCCAGTAATAACTTAAAAATAATATAAACTCACACTCCTATATCAATTTAATTATAACTGAGCGCTGTATTATTTATAAAAAACCCCAGTATTAATTACTAGGGTAGATAGACCAGGCTAATAAGTATTACTGATACTAGTCACGAGCTGGCCAAGGCGTTGTCGGAGCGCTAAAATTAGGCTTGCCGAGTACTGGGCTAGACAACACATAAATACCGTGGTTGGTGAACAACCAAAATAAATTGCGATCATATTCGATATAAACGCCATGTGATAAGTTACCTCGAGCATATTCAACAACACGTTCAGTATTAAATGGCGGTACAAAATAGGCGGTAATTTCAGGCTCTTCTAAATTACTTACATCAAATACTTGTAAACCAGCATTATAAAAATTGTACGGTAAGATATTATCTTTTGGCGTACCCGGTTGGGTATAGTAACCCGTACGTTTAGGGCCAAAACTACCACGGCGCTGACAAAAATCAGTAAACTTGGCCGACGCAGGTGGTTTAGGACGAGGTAAGACGCCGACTTTAAATGGTTTTTTAGGGTCACTAACATTGATCATATGCACGTCTTTGTATGGTTCCCAACAATCTTCATTTAATGGATAACCGCTAAAATACACAATACCGGTTTTTTCAACTTGTGAAACATCAATGAAGTCGCCTTCAGTACCGGCAACGCTAGGATCAAAATTTAAATGGCTTACTACCGTTAAATCTTCTGGATTGGTAATATCAACCACATAAAAACCTAATCCGCCCATAGCCGCATAACCATACTTACCGCCTTTTTCTGCCGGAGTAGGAATGAAAAGCGACATACGAGCGCCCATCCATGAGGTGCGATTACCGGCTCTTGGATTTTCCTTAAAGGCTTTTTCATGTTCACTATCAAAGGCTATTTGCCCAGGAACAGTTAACTGCTGTAAAAATTTAGGGTTGCTTGGATCTGACATATCCCACGACTGATAACCGGCCGAATATAAATCGTTAGGATATTCTGTTAACGAGTAGCTCGCATCAGGTGCGGCTGCAACATACATGGTATCACCGCCAAAGTAAGCAGGAATATCGCGAACACCAGAGCCTTGTTGCTGACCAATTGGCGCATCAGGATGATTAATATCTGTGGTGCGCTCAGCAATTAAGGTCCAGTCTTTTGGTAATGGTCCATTCATTTCATAAACTTTAAAGCCTTTTAAATGATTCGATTTACGAATGGCTGCAACTTTATCCGGTTGCGTGCGTTTATTTTTTAATAAACCAAAACGGCGTACTTCAAACGCCTGCACCATAATATTTTTGCCGAGTTTTTTATTCCACTGAATAGAGGCTGCGCCAAACATATCGGTTTCAGCATATGGGTTTTGATCGACTTCATCAGCGCCATTCGCTCCCCAAGTATGTCCTCGAGTTAACAATAACTTGGCATCTTTAGGGTTAGTAATATCAAATATTTTTAAATCACGACGAACATACTGATATAAATAGCGACGACCGTCGAAATCAACAATGTTTTGCCAAGTATGAAATGGCTCAACCGTAATTGGATAATATGCCTCAATGGTCATATTTTTAATGTACTGCTCAGTATCCCAGTAGTCTAGCTCGCCATCAAAGCGCACCTTGTCATGGCTATCACGTGTTGCTACAGGATGGGTAAATTCACCGGTAGTTTTATTTAAACCGTAGCTACCTTTAACTGGGTCTGCCGGTGTTTTATCAACACTTAGGCTATCTGACTGGGCAACCCATTTATCTTCGATGACTATTTTTTCGGGCGCGTGCCCCTCGGTATTATCGGCACATGAAATTAGTGTCGTCATGAGTAAACCTGACACTGCAAGCGTCTTATGGAATTTTCTAACCTTCATAAATCCTCTCAATATAAAAGTAACAATATTTAATAATCAATTGTTACTGGATTAAAGCTTGTAATGATTCTAAGAAAGATAAGCATAACAAGATAATAACAATAAATAGATTAGCTATACACTTTAAGTTATAACTGGTTGGTGAGGTTTCAACCTCACGTAATCCTTACGAAGTAACGAATGTTTTTTTTCATGTCGACTTTATATTCAAACTACGTAGCTTCATCGCAATTTTGGTTGGTGAGGTTTCAACCTCACGTAATCCTTACGAAGTAACGAATGTTTTTTTTCATGTCGACTTTATATTCAAACTACGCAGCTTCATCGCAATTTTATTGTGCGATACATTCAAACGTTCGGCTAATTTACGCGTTGATGGGTAAAGTGGATATAACGCCGTTAATAACTGTTGTTCAAATTGCTGTTGAGCTTGCTGCCAAGTACTAATGCTATCAACATTTATTGTTTGATTTTCAAGATCTAGGCTATGACCATAAACATCGTCGAATACTAAATTTTGCTCTTCAATAATGTTAGTTTCAGATAACGCGACCACTCTGAACAATACATTTTGCAACTGCCTAATATTTCCCGGCCAAGGGTATTGGCATATTTTTTCAAGAGCATTAACGCTTATGGTCATATCGGGTTGGTTTACTTGCTTAGCAGCATTTTGCATAAAGTGTTCAACCAGCAAAGGAATGTCTTCTCGGCGCTGCCTTAATGACGGTAATTGTAAATTTAATACATTTAATCGGTAGTATAAGTCTTCACGAAATTGCTTATCATTGACTCGCGTAAGCAAGTTTTGATGGGTGGCGCTAATGATACGAATATCAACTTTCCTGTCGTGTACACCGCCGACTCTGCGTAATTTAAAATCTTGTAAAAAACGTAATAATTTAGCTTGTAGATACACCGGCATTTCAGCAATTTCATCCAAAAACACACTGCCACCATCGGCTAACTCAAATAATCCTGGTTTACCTGCGCTTTGCGCGCCAGTAAACGCACCGGGTGCATAACCGAACAATTCTGACTCTAACAAATGTTCAGCTAATGTTGCACAGTTTAGCGCTAAAAATGGTTTGTTGGCTCTGTTGCCATTATCATGTAGGGCTTTTGCTAACAACTCTTTGCCGGTTCCGGTTTCACCGGTGATCATTACCGGTAAATTTAAACTGGCAAAGCGCTTGGTTTGATTTATAACATCAACCATTTCACTTGATTGGCCAATAATAGAACTAAATCCACGCAATTGTACCTGCTGAAATTGCGACAAATGCCGACCAACATTAGCAAGGCTTCTTAATACAATCACCGCGCCATTAATTGCGTGTTCGGCTTTAACTGGATTAATATCTGCATAATATTGTTGCCCAGCAAAGGTCACTTCTTGCGTTGATGTTTGCGCGGTCGAATTCACTCTTAAACGTTGCGTAATAAACTGACTGATAGACCGACCAACTAATTCATTAGCATCAATGGCAAGTGCTTGCATTGCAGCTTTATTAGCCACCAGTACAATACCGTTTTTATCAATATCAATAATGGGCTCAGGTATTTTCGCTAACAACACTTCAAGCTGTTGCGATTTACGTTCACCAGGCAGTAGTTCTATTTTTTGGATCGCTTCAACACCAGCAATTGGCTTAAGTGATGCCGCGACATCAGCTAATGACGAGGTAGTATCTTTAAGCTGAATATAGGTATGATATTGCTGTACTTCCATAGCGAGTAAGTCCCAGCTATTACTGGCTAAAACGGTTAATATTTCTTGGGTAATACCCACCCTATCTAATGATGCTATTGCTATTCGCACAATCATTCCTTAAAAAAGCGACGCCTCGAAAACATGTAATATTAATATTACACCGTAACATTATTATTACAACTATCTTTATTCAAGCTGTACAGGGCATTTGAGCCAGTTGATAAGGTCAATTTATTATAAATACCGGCACCGCGTAATAATTTCATTACAGTAAAATGCAAGGACCCAAGCTAACCCATTGTTATTTAAGGAATTTAATATTTGGCAGGACATTTGCTTTGCTCAAGGTAACCGATAGCAATTAGATGACAGATAATAATGAAAAAAACGCCACATATAGATACCCAAGCTATCCATGCAGGTCGAATTAATGATGAACAATTTGGCTCTTTAGCCACGCCGCTTTATCAAACGTCTACCTTCATTTTTGACAATGCCGAGCAAGGTGCACAGCGTTTTGCGGGCGAGGAAGAAGGCTTTATCTATACAAGGTTAGGCAATCCAACGACGAGGCAGTTAGAACAACGAGTGGCTGCTTTAGAGGGGATGGAGGATGCAGCAGCAACGGCTACGGGAATGGGCGCAGTATCTGCAGCATTACTTGCTAACTTGTCGGCTGGTGATCATCTTATTGCCTCAAAAGCGTTATACGGTTGCAGTTATGCGTTAATCGCTCATCAACTTACCCGTTTTGGCATTGAAGTAACATTTGTTGATATGACTGAGCAGAGCAATATTGAACAAGCCGTACAAGACAATACCAAAGTGTTATTTCTAGAAACACCAATCAACCCAAATTTAGTGGTACTTGATTTAGCGATGATTGGCAAAGTTGCTCAGCAACACAATATCATCTCAATTGTTGATAACACCTTCCTTACGCCGATATTACAACGCCCTATCGAATTTGGTATTGATATTGTGATCCACAGCGCCACTAAATACTTGAATGGCCATGGCGACGTAGTAGCTGGAGTTGTTTGTGGTACGAGTGAGATGATTAATCATATAAAAATGACTGTGCTGAAAGATATTGGCGCAACAATTAGCCCGCACGATGCCTGGTTAATATTGCGAGGGCTGAAAACGCTGCCAATTAGAATACAACGCCATTGCCAAAGCGCTCAGCAAATAGCTGAATTTTTAGAGCAACACCCTATGGTACAAAAGGTTCACTACCCAGGATTAAAGAGTCATGTTGGTCATAAATTTATTGGTACACAAATGATCGCGGCTGGCGGTGTTATCGCTTTTGAAATTAATGGTGATATTGCCCAAGGTGCAAAATTTATTAATCGCATGCAACTGTTTAGCATAGCTGTAAGCTTAGGTGATGCAGAATCACTTATACAACACCCAGCGTCAATGACACATTCGCCATATACACAAGAAGAGCGTTTAGATGCAGGGATTTCTGATGGCTTAATTCGTATTTCGGTAGGCTTAGAAAATGTCGACGACATTATTAATGATTTAGAACAGTCATTAAATTTAATCAGTGATTGCGCCCAAACTGCTGATCAACAGTCGACTAATGTCGTTAATTTTAACTGAGTTTAACTCGTACTTATTGGCATAAATTGGTATTACAACACCAGTGTTAACTCTTCCTTTATAGAGTATTCCTTGTCCTGAGCAGTGTCTGTATCTGCGTTAGGGCAAGGAATTTTTAAGTATACTGAACAGAGCTGTAAATCTGCACGTTCAGTGAAAGCATCTGCATCACTTGCGTTATTATATTCTTCATCATTGCCATATAATCTATCACCAACAATAGGAAATCCTATTGAACTTAAATGAATTCTTATTTGATGTTTTCGGCCAGTATCTATTTTAATGTTTAACAACGAGCGATTGGTGTCGCTATTATAAGCAATGCACGTTGCATGAGTGATGGCACTTTTGCCATCAATGTCAGTATTAATGGTTAATGTGTCACTTATTGTATCACTTGCAGTATTGGTTTGGTTTTCACTTTGGCTGTTAAAGTCACCATGGACAATGGCTTGGTAATGCTTAACTGTTTTACGGCTTTCAAATGCATGACTCAACGAGCGCGCTGCAGATTTACTGTGTGCTATAACCAATAATCCGGTAGTAGCTTTATCGAGTCGATGGACAATGAATGCAGGCCTTTGCGGCGTTAGATGCGTTTCAACAAAGCGATTAATCGTGGTGTGATCGCTCCACTTAGAGCCTAAACACAGCATACCGAAAGGCTTATACCAAATACTGTAGTCACCCTCATCACTAATCAGCAATGCATCATCAACTTGCTGAGCTAAGACCATAGGGTTGTAATACATATGTACTTCATCACCAAGTTGTAAGCTTTTTTTAGCTCGGCGTAAACGCTGAGTATGCTTGTTCCTTGAATGCCAAACACAACCTTTTTGCATTGCTTGCTTAACTTCTTGGCCAGATAATTGGCTAGCAGCAGCCAATAACTGCACAGCAGTTAGTTCGCTATCAGTAACGGTTAGATGAAATTCTTGCGCGCTACTATCTGTTGATTGGCTTTCATGGTTTAGCTTAATGAGATTTTTACTCAAGTATGTTTATTACTTATCTGCGCATATTGTTTCATTAAACCGCTACATGTGCCAGAAATACAAATACCCATTAAGATCTATTTTTACGTTTAAACCAGCGCTTAAATTTAGTTTTACGCTGATATAACAAGCCCAATAATATAATGAAATAGATCACCGGCTCGGTGATATCTGATTTAACCGACCAGTAAAAGTGGATACATACCAAAGTCACTATCAAGTAACTTAAGTTGTGCAGGGTTTGCCAGCGCTTACCCATTTTTCTGCGCAGGGCATTGAATGAGGTAATTGCTAAGGCGATAAGACAGGTAAAAGCCAGCATGCCAACAGTGATATATGGCCTATCAATAATTTCATCAATAAATAATGAAAAGTCGAACTGCAATTCAAAAAATAAAAAATTGAGTAAATGTAGGCAAGCATAAAAAAACGCATACAAGCCTAATAAACGTCTGACATTAATTAACCAGCCTTGCTTAAGGCGCTTGGCTAATGGGCTGACCAGTAACGTAATTAACAATATATTAAGCGCGCCGATGCCAGTAAAGTGAATCACTTCTTCCACTGGATCACTACCCAATTGATCGAGTACGGCATTATAATAAAGTACAATGACGGGTAACAATGCACTTAAATGAATAAAGGTTTTTAATAACCAAATACGATGTGCTTGCCAATTAATCATAATTAGTAATGTTTCTTTAAATTCATATCTTTATATAAATGTGCGACTTGCTCACCATAACCATTAAACATTTGCGTTTTGATGCGGTTTTGTGAAAATAAACCACCACTTGTTATGCGGCGCTCACTTCCTTGCGACCAACGCGGGTGATCCACTGCGGGGTTTACGTTGGCATAAAAACCATATTCATTTGCGGCCAGTTTATTCCAAGTTGTTTTAGGCTTGCGCTCAACCAGTTCAATTTCAACAATTGATTTAATGCTTTTAAAGCCGTACTTCCAAGGCGTAACTAATCGAATAGGGGCGCCATTTTGTGGTGGCAATGTTTTGCCATACAAGCCAACCGATAAAAAGGACAAGTCATTCATCGCTTCATCAAGGCGTAAACCTTCTACATAAGGGTAGTTAATGCCACCACCTAAAAAGCGATTACTTTGGCCTGGCATTTGGTCAGGATCGTATAGGGTTTTAAATTTAACGTATTTGGCATTTGAGTTAGGCTGCGCTTTTTTAATTAAATCGGCTAAACGAAACCCCATCCAAGGTATTACCATAGACCAAGCTTCAACGCAGCGTAGGCGGTATATACGCTCTTCTAAGTCAAACATGCTATATAGCTGGTCGTAATCTAAAGTAAATGGTTTATCAACCTCACCGGTTATTTTTAACTGCCAAGGGTCAACCTTAAATTTTTGTGCATTTTCAGCCGGTTGATTTTTTTTAGCACCAAATTCATAAAAATTATTATGACTGATAACTTTATGCTCAGGTGTGAGTTTATCCAGAGCATTAGCCGCATTAGTTTTAGTAAATTTTAATGGCTTGGTTTTAAATTGTGAGGAGTCACTAGCTGCGAATGTTGACGTTGATAAACCGGCACCTGCAATTAAAGATGATGCGCCGACAAAACCTAACTGCTTGAGCATTTTTCGACGACCGATATAGACATTTTCATCGGTAACTTGGTTTTCACTTAACTCACTTTTAGATTTGGTTTTTATCAACATATTATCAACCTTTAAATTCAACTAATAAAGCAACAGCATTTATATAACTTACCTTACTAGACAGGGATTAGATCACTTTAATTTCAGCCTAAAATAAATCATCTTTATTATCCATCATCAAAAAAGCCTGAATAAATTCAGGCTTTTTTAGAAGTGCTAGGTTTTCAATCTAATAATTATGCAGCAGTTGCAACGTTATCTAAATAAGCCACGATAGCTTTTGATTCATACATCCACTGACTTGTACCGTCATTATTGTCTATACGTAAACAAGGCACTGTGCGCTTGCCACCATTAGTCATTAAGGCATCTAAATGTTGTGGTTGTTTAATGTCACGTAATTCAATAGTCATATTTTGACGTTTAACATTACGACGAACCTTTACACAAAATGGGCAGGCATTTAACTGGTATAAGCTAAAGTTTGCCGTAGTGTTATCAACAACCTGCTGAAGTTCAGCTTCGCGTTTTACCGCTTTAGGTGAAAATATAAAGCTAAAAAGTAAAATTAAGCGTCCAATAATAAAACGTAGTAAAGCCATGTTTGATCCTATAAATGTATATTTGTATGTTTGTTTGTTTTGCTTTCGACTAAGCACCTAAATTAAAGGCACTTGATCTAAATAACTACGACGCGCTGATTACCACATTAAATCATCAGGTATTTGATAATCGGCATAAGGGTCATCTTCATCGACTTCATCAACGACTTTGTCATTACTCAATAATACTACAGACGGGTCAAGCGTTGCTAATTTATCTGCTGTTTCTTTGGTCACTAAATAACTTTTATCGTCAATACCACAAATAGACAAACGGCCGTTAATTAATGCCCTTTGAATATCTGCATCAACCACTAATTTTTTAATTTTGCCATTTTGAGTATAGTTATATTCGATTTCACCAAATGTTAACCTGATATTGTGATGAGTCAAAATTTGCAAAATTCTTTGATGTAATTCTTTCGCTTCTAATTGCTGTTTTTTCTGTTCATTTAGAGCGGCATCTTTGGCTATTTTATCCGCTTTAGTTTTAACTAACTCTTGCTTGACCTTTTCTTGTAAGGTTTCTTCAATAGCCACACCGCTACGTTTTTGTTTGTTCTTTTTACGTTTATCGCTATTCGCTTGCTTGGCTTTTTGTTTGGTTGATAAGCCAGCTTTTAATAATTGCTCTTGCAGAGATGACATTTAGGCGTCCTAAAAAGTGGATTTATTCCCATTTACGCAAGGGAACTATAAATAATTGCGAGTATTTTAACAGAATTCACGAGAAAACAAATTATCTGTTGACAGTTTTTATGCACAACCATACATTAAGGACATGAAAAATATCAATGTGCTTTTTAAATTTCGTTTTTTTACCGGCTAAAGCCGGAGGATTTTTGTTTTTAAATTTAAAGTACATACCAAGTTGAGTATATATCTGCTCATTTTTAATGGTTAAAACGAATAACTACTGCGTCATAAAATTGATAAGTAGAATAACTACTTACTAAATTTTATTTCTTGTATTTATCCGTTTTTCCTCATGAAAAAGTAGACCACATACATACTCAAATTGGTATTAAACCTCCCTTAGGAGGTTTTTTTATTTATAGTTGTTGTTTTATTGTCTTATTTTTTTGAATAACCAAAGTGTGGAGCTACCGTGAAAGACAGTTTAGATTTAAATGTTATCCGTGAACAAATTACCAATTTAGACCAAGATTTATTAACCTTGTTTGCTAAACGTCGCTCGCTTACTTTAAATGTGGCTAAAAGTAAGGCACATCAGGTGCGCCCTGTTCGTGACCAACAACGTGAACAAGAACTATTAATCCGCCTTATTCAACTAGGTAAGGACCAAGGCTTAGATGCTCATTATGTGACCTCAATTTTCCAAACGATTATTGAAGACTCGGTACTAAACCAACAAGCCTACTTACAACAACTGAAAAACCCTAATATTAAAACGCCAACCGTAAGCGTGGCATTTTTAGGTGATAAAGGCTCATACAGCTATTTAGCAAGTTATCGTTATTTTTCACGTAGAGCCGAAGAAATCATTGAATTTGGTTGTGATAGTTTTGATGGTATTTTACAACAAGTAGAATCAGGTAATGTTGATTACGGCATGCTACCGATTGAAAATACCAGCTCAGGCAGCATTAACGAAGTATACGACTTACTACAACATACTAATCTTTCTATCGTAGGTGAGTTATCGCAGCCTATCGATCATTGTTTATTAACGACCGTAAATACCCGTTTAGATAAAATTGATACTATTTACGCACACGCGCAGCCGGTACAGCAATGCAGTAATTTTTTAAATAAACAAGAAGGCATACGCATTGAGTATTGCGATTCTAGTGCACAAGCAATGGCAAAGGCACAAGAGTTAAACGCTGATAACGTTGCGGTAATAGGCAGTGAAGAAGGCGGTAAGTTATATAATTTAATGCCTCTTAAACAATCGATTGCTAATCAACAAGAAAACCACAGCCGCTTTATTTTAGTGGCCAGAAAACCGATTGATGTGGCGGTACAAATTCCTGCAAAAACCACCCTTATATTAGCAACAAGTCAAAACCCTGGCGCTTTGGTTGATTGTTTAATCGTATTAAAAGACTACGGTATTAATATGACTAAATTAGAGTCTCGCCCGATTCAAGGTCGCCCTTGGGAAGAAATGTTTTACATTGATTTAGAAGCCAATTTAAAATCAGCGGCGATGCAAGAGTGCTTAGTTAAACTCAATGAGATAACGCGCTTTATGAAAGTATTAGGTTGTTATGCAAGTGAGCAAATAAAGCCGACTAAAGTACCGGTATCTATCGACTAGTTTTATCAACGTTAAGTCACTAATAACGCATAAAGAAAGGCCTGCAATTGCAGGCCTTTTTGTGTCTATTTACTTATAATACCAAGTTCATTAGTGAAATTGGTATAAGACTACTTTTGTTGTTCTATTTGTTGAGCGATGTACTCTGGTGACTTAGTGTTACGACATAACCAGTAATAAGCACCCGGTACTATAAACAAAGTAAATACCGTAGCTAAAGCAACCCCACAAAAAATAACAACCCCTATAACCATGCGCGATTCAGCACCTGGCCCGGTGGCAATCACCAGTGGGATTGAACTCATCACAGTGGTGAATGACGTCATTACGATTGGGCGTAAACGTTGTTGTGCTGCTTTTATAATAGCGTCAGTAAACTCTTCGCCAGCATCACGTAATTGGTTAGCAAATTCAACGATTAAAATACCATTTTTGGCCGCCAAACCAATCAGCATAACAATACCAATTTCACTGTATATATTTAAGGTCATGCCAAATAAATGCAAACCAGTCAATGCACCAACCAATGCCAATGGCACAGTAATTAAAATAACAAATGGATGAATAAAACTTTCAAACTGTGCGGCAAGCACTAAATAGGTGATTAATAACGCTAGACCAAAAATCATCGCCATTGAACTGCTTGAATCTTGCAGCATTTGCGATTGGCCGGTGTAATCAACACCTGCTTGAACGGGTAATTCGTCTGTTACTATTTGATTTAAATACTCTAACGCTTCGCCCAAAGTGTAGTCTTCGCTGATGTTACCAGACAGAGTAATACTGCGCAGACGGTTAAAGCGGTTTAATTCTTTTGCTGTGGCATTTTCTTCGAAGCTGATCAAATTAGATAACGGTATTAACTCTTTGGTTATTTCAGAACGTACATAGATATTATCAATACTGCTTGGGCTTCGATAATCGCGTTCATCACCTTCTAATAATACGTCATATTCTTCACCACGTTCAATGTAGGTAGTAACTCGGCGTTTACCCAACATGGTTTCAAGAGTTTCACCTATATCACCAACTGAAACACCTAGATCAGATGCTCGTTGACGATTAATTTTAACCAACAACTGTGGGTAAGTTTCTTTATAATTACTTTCTAAGCCAATGATTTTCGGATTATCACGCGATTTTTCAATAATAATGTCACGCCAGCGTGCTAACTCTTCATAGCTATTACCTTGTAAGACAAAACCTATAGGGCGACCACCGCCAGAACGACCACCTAAGCCTCCACGACTCATAATAAAGGCACGTACACCCGCAACTGAGGATAATTCACCATTAAATTTATTAATAAATTCACCAGTAGAAACGTTCCTTTCTTGCCAATCAGGCATGCCGATAATGGCAATACCACCCGTTCCGCCAAAACCAGGCACTCGAACAATTACTCGTTCTAATGTACCCTCGTCTTGATGCTTAAGTAGCTTATTTTCAATAATAGCCATATTCGTAACATTACGATCATAACTCGCGCCCTCAGCGCCACTCATAATTAAAAATGCCCCGCCTCGGTCTTCTTTAGGAGCATACTCGCTTGCTAACTTATTAAATAACACCCAAACACTGGCGAACGCCAAACATAAAACGATGACAATCATTATTGGTTGTTTGATAACTGATTTTAATGAGTTTCCGTATGAATTTTCTAAGCGAGAAAAGCCTTTATCAAGTAATTGACCAAATGAAGAACTACGCTCACGGTGTTTTAGCAACTTTGAACACATCATTGGCGTTAATGACAAAGCCGTAATACTAGAGAAAACTACCGCGGCAGATATTGCGATAGCAAATTCAGTAAACAAGCGGCCAACATCACCCGAGATAAATACCAAAGGCACAAATACAGCGACTAATACTAGTGTTGTAGCAATAACCGCAAAAGCGACTTCACGGCCACCATTATATGCGGCGAGTAGCGGCGGTTCACCGTTTTCAATACGACGATAAATATTTTCTAATACCACGATTGAATCATCAACGACCAGACCAATAGCAAGTACTAATGCTAACAAGGTTAATAAGTTAATCGAAAAACCTAATGCCGACATAATAATCATTGAACCAATCAGAGCAATTGGCACTGTTACAGCAGGAATGATGGTCGCTCGGATATTACCTAAGAAAATAAAAATCACTAACACCACCATTAACATGGCAATTGCTAAGGTGTTATATACTTCGTCAATTGAATCTTTAATAAATACAGATGAATCGTAGCTTGGAATAATCGTGGTACCTACAGGTAGGTTTAGCTTAATTTGTTCCATTTCAGCACGGGCAGCATTTACAACCTCTATCGCATTTGACTTAGATTGTTTGATAATACCTAGGCCAACCATGTTGGCGCCATTGCCTTTAAACATATTTTCGCGGTCTTCTTCCGCGACTCGAACATTAGCAACTTCAGCTAAACGCACTAAGGTATTATTTTCTCCGCGAGCAATGACCATACTGGCAAAATCGGCTGCAGTTTTATAACTACGACTGACGCGGACATTGAAATTACGATCGACAGATTTTATTTCTCCGGCAGGAAGCTCAACATTTTCAGCTCTAAGCACTCTTTCAATATCTGCAACGGTAATACCACGCGCCGCCATAGCTTCGCGATTTAAGGTTAAACGCATCGCATACGTGCGACCACCGCCAACATGAATTTCAGAAACACCGTTAACAGTAGCAAAACGGTCGACTATATAACGATTTGCATAATCGGTAAGCTCTAATGTATTCAACACATCAGATTGCATCGCAAACCAAGCAATGACATCACCATCATCATTAGATTTTTGTACTTCAGGAGGATCGGCTTGCTCTGGTAATCGCCTTAGCACTGACGATATTTTATCACGCACATCATTGGCGGCACCGTCTATGTCACGGCTCATTTCAAATTCAATTGAAATGTTTGAACGTCCATCTCTAGAGCTAGATTCGATTTTTTTAACGCCTTCGATACCGCTAATTCTATCTTCTAAAATTTGCGTTATCTTAGTTTCAATAATGGCTGCTGAAGCACCAGGATAACTGGTTGAGACAGAAATAATTGGTTTGTCAGTGTCTGGATACTCTCGTAAAGACAAGGTTAAAAAAGCGGCTATACCAAAGGTGATAATGAGTAAATTTAATACGGTGGCAAATACCGGACGTTTAACCGATAAATCAGATAAAATCATTATTTAGCATCCTGATTTTTAATTTTAACTAAAGCACCATCTCTTAACTTTAAGGCACCTTCGGTCACAACCACTTGATCAATTTCTAAACCGCTTACAACTTCAACAATACCGGGTTTACGGCGACCGATAACAATGGGCTGACGCTTTGCTATATTGTCATTAATCACAAATACAAAATGTTGATCTTCAAATGGAATAACCGCACTTTCTGGTATTTGCATAATTTGTACGACTTTACGAGTAATGGAAATTCCCATCAACATGCCGGGACGTAGTTTTCCGGCTTGGTTAGGAATAATAGCTCGCACTTGCGCCGTTCGGGTTACCGCATCTATACGAGGTGAAATACTTGCGACCTTACCGGTAAAAATCACCCCTGGATAAGCAATATTTTTGCCGCTGACCGTTTGTCCAATCGATATTGTCGGTAAAAATTGCTCAGGTACAGCAAAATCAGCTTTAATGAACGTTATGTCGTCTAAGCTAGTAATGATGTCGCCATTTTGAACCGATGCGCCGACACTAACATTACGAAAACCTAACTGGCCATCAAATGGCGCTCTAATGGTTAGTTTTTCTAATTCTGCTTGCACATTTTTCAAGCGGGCCTTTATTGCATCTGTTTTCGCTTGTTGTTCGTCGAGTTGTGCTACTGAAGCAACATCTTGCTTACGCAACGCTTTAAAACGTTTTAATTGCGCACTTGATTCCGCTAGGTTAGCTTGTAATTCGCGCACATTTGCTTGTTCAGCCGCTTTTTTGAGCTCAACTAACACATCACCTTTTTTAACTTTATTGCCATCAGAAAAATGAATACTTTCGATGATATCTGAACGCTGAGAAGTAATGATCACTTCTTCATTCGCTTTGGCTGTACCGAGCGCTTCAAAGCTATCAATGAAATCGGCATGGATTACCTTATCGACTTTAACAGAAGATGCTCGCGCAACACGTTTTTGCTGCTCTTGGGAAGAAGGCCATTGTAAATATACTAACAATGAAATTAATAATATCGACAATAAAATTAAGGGTAGACGAGAAGAGTTTGATTTTTCCATGATAAGTAGCGCTTCCAAAGTAACAACAATGCTAAAATTTTCACAAATATACAGCAGTTAACATAATTTAACGAATGTAATACGTTGAATTACATTATTTTCAGGTTAAATATAAGCTAGGCTATAAAATATAGCTAAAACTCTCAAAACATTAAATAATTTATCTCAAGATCCGCGCAAAATGGTGCTTTGTGTGCACTTTCAACAATAACAGGTATATACTATGCCAATATTTAATTTTCATTCTTATTTTGGGAAAGTCGATGAACAAACTTGCTATTCTGGCTGTTAGTATTTTAGTATTTTGTGGCGCAATGCTGTGGTATTTAGCGTCAGCAGATTGGAATGGCTTTATTCGTTCACAAGTTAGCTTGCATGGTGCAGCAATAACCGAGCAAACAGTCGCTATAAATGATGTTTCGGTACAACTCGATCAAGGTTTTATTGCCCTTACAGGTTTGGCAATTAACAACCCTAATGGCTTTAGTGATAACAACGCTTTAATAATAGAAAATATTCAAATAACTCTCAATCCGCAAAACATCAATCAAAGCCCAATCGTAATTGATAGCTTAGTGTTAGATAAGGTTGATGTTGTCATTGAATATAACCAAGAGAAAGTCAGTAATTATCAGCAAATTGTTGCGCAAATAAACAATCAAATAGTAAATCGCGCGAGCATCAAAGCCCAACAAAATCCTCCAGGTAAAAAACCTAAAAAACAAAAAAGACCACCGGCTAAGTTAGTTATAAATCATTTTAAAGTGACTAATATCACGCTAAATATTGCTTCAACAAATGATAATCAAGCATCGAAAACTCACGAATTCAGCAATATAACTCGTAATGATATTGGCGGCGAACACGGTATTACGCCGAGTGAATTGAGCGCAGTGATTGCTGAAACATTATTCAATGAATTGAATGTCAGCAACTAAATCAGTTGTTTAGGTCTACACTTTAGATAGAATCCATTTATCTATGCTGCTATGGCCGAAAAAACAATTGCACAACAAATCAAAAATAATCTCATTGCCATCATTTCGATGGCAATTGCAGTGTCGAGCTTAGCCTATAACACTTGGCGAAATGAGCAAACAGAATATAACCGTAATATTCGTACCTCATCATTTGAAATTTTAATGTCGTTGGCTGAATTACAACTACTGGTTGATTACGCATTTTATAGTGATAGTGCAGATAAACATGATCCCATTAAAGGTTGGAGTTATGTCTTGTATGTACAGGATTTATCGCAAGCGGTGTCGTCATCAACAGTAAAACAATCTGATGCGTTACATAAGGTATGGAGTGATCACTGGCAAAATATGGAAAAACAAGAAGCGAGTGCAAAGGCGATTAACAAGGTTATTGATGATAACCGCCGGCAGATCCTAGTCACATTAAAATCGTTGCAATAATTCAACTCGCTCAACGGCTCAGCTTGTTGTATTAAACAGTTGAGCTAAATAACTATTCAGTGATCGTAGGTTGCAGAGAATATAGCTCTAAAATATCCTCAGCTAATGAAATTTGAGGGCGTTCTATAATTCGACCTATTTCAATATTGTTATTATAAATCACAAAAGTCGGTGTGAATTTAATCTTAGCTTTATCAGCAACTCCTAAAGGCTCAGATTTATTATAATCTAGGGCAATAAGTTCAATACTGTTGGCGTGTTTATTAAATGCCTTTAATAACCTTGGCACTTCTCTTTCACTGTCATGACACCAAGTACCAAAAAACACTTTAATGGTTAATGCTTGCGGAAGTTGTGCAATGGCTTGACGTTCTTCTGCAGATACCTGGTAAGTATCATAACTTTCAGTAAAGCTTTGGTAGTTTTCCAATAAGGTTTGTTTACTTACAACCCCTACCGCATAACTTGGACTCTCTTCGGCATTTGCATTATTCGATGAGACAATGGCCGCTAAAAACCAAAGCGTAAATGCCAATAACATTAACAGTGCTTTATATTTCACTAATATGCGCATGAATTTTCCTTTCTTAATTTGATTAACGTCGCTATTTTTTTCTGAATTAGCTTTGTTCACTAGTTTACTTTTATTCACGAGCTTTCTCTAGCAACAGTTTTGATTCTTGTAAGAAATTTTGAGCATCATCGCCAAACCAGTCAGCAACATCGTTAAACTTGCTGATAAAACCAGATTTATCGTCTGATTCAACACAGCTTAACAAACTAATAAATCGCTCTGCAAACCGCTTCATCATGACAACGTTTTTTGGGTTGGAAAATATAATATCGGCATACAAATTTGGATCTTGCGCAAACAAGCGCCCTACCATCGCCAGTTCTAAACGGTATATAGGCGAGCTCATTGCCAATAATTGCTCAAGTTCAACATTTTCTTGCATCAGATGATAACCATAACAGACGGTAGAAAAATGACGCATCACTTGCACCATTGCCATCGCATCATCGTGTTCATCAGCACTGACTTGATAATTTAACGCCCCCCACACCTGAAACTGTTTTAATAACCACTGATAGTGTTCTTTACCACGGCCATCACAGACAATAATCGTTTGCTTAATTAACCCAGTCACATCAGGGCCAAACATTGGATGTAAGCCGACCACAGGGCCATTATGTACCGCTAACATACCAGCTAAGGGTTTGTCTTTAATACTGGTGATATCAGCTAATATGCAGTCATCATCTAACATTGATAATTTATTAATCGTCGCTAGAGTGAGCGTAATAGGCACTGCAACAATCACTAAACCAGCACCGGCTAAAATCGATTCACTATTAGGCCAATCTTGTTTTTCAAGTACCTCGACTGGATAACTTGAACGGCTAAATAAATCAACAAAAATACTACCTAACTGACCTTTACCACCAATAACAACTACCTTTTTCAAGCTAGGATTAATGCATTGATAACCTTTCTCGTCTTGGCTACTGTAAGAATCACGCATGATACGGCGAAATATATCTTCAACCAGTTGCCCAGATAAATTAGCTGATTGTGCTTGTAGCTTTAATTTATCTAATAATTTTTGTTCTCGCTCTGGCGCAAAAATTGGCATGCCGACTTGGCTTTTAAGCTCACCAACTCGGGCCGTAACTTCACGTCGTTTCGACAACAACAATACGAGTTGTTGATCAATAGAATCAATTTCTTTGCGACATTGCTGAAGCTTTTGGTCAAAGTCTTTCATTAAATATAAAGGTTAACCTTGGTTGCGTTATTGGGTATTTACAGCCTAAACCATTAATTCCAGGCTGCAATATAGTCGTGATTTATTGCTTAAGCATTAATTCGAGCGGCTAATACACCGTTAAGTTTGGCGGCAGCTTTAGCAAAGAGAACTTCTGTTGCGGCCCAATCAATACAAGCATCTGTAACCGAAACACCATAAGCTAATTCAGCTCTTGGTAAGTCACTACTTTGATTACCTGCATTTAAGTTACTCTCGAGCATGATACCAATGATTGATTTGTTACCTTCACAAATTTGATTGATAACATTTTCAGCAACCAGTGGTTGACGGTTATGATCTTTACTTGAATTAGCATGACTACAATCGACTACTAAGGCGAGTTCAAGATTAGCTTTACTTAAGCTTTGTTCACAATCAGCAACATTAACCGAATCATAGTTAGGCTGTTTACCACCACGTAAAATAACATGCCCATCCGGATTACCTGAGGTTTTTATTAGAGACACTTGCCCTTCACGGTTAATACCCATGAAACGATGCGATGATGCCGCAGATTGCATTGCATTAATTGCTACATCTAACGAGCCATTAGTACCATTTTTAAAGCCTATAGGCATTGATAAACCACTGGCCATTTCACGATGCGTTTGCGACTCAGTGGTACGAGCACCAATAGCTGACCAGCTAAACAATTCAGCTAAATATTGTGGAGAAATAGGGTCTAAAGCTTCTGTTGCTAATGGTAAACCAAGCTCTGTTAAATAGATAAGTAATTCACGAGCTGTTTCTAAGCCGGTAGTCACATCAAAGCTATTATCCATATGAGGGTCGTTAATTAAACCTTTCCAGCCTACTGTGGTACGCGGTTTTTCAAAGTAAACTCGCATCACAATATATAAAGTGTCTTTATATTCTTCTTGTAGGGCTTTTAGTTTACGACCATATTCTTTCGCTGCGTCGACATCATGAACCGAACATGGCCCTGAAATAACTAATAAGCGTGGATCTTTCTTATGAATAATATTGGCAATGATCTGTCTTGATGACAGTACAAATTGTCGGTCTTGTTCAGTAAGAGGCAATTTGGCACGTAATTCATTTGGAGTGATTAACACTTCTTCAGAATTTACGTGAATATCGTTTAATTTTCCGTTTTCTTGGACAGTTGACATAATAGTTTCCGATTTATAGTTTTGTTTTAGAGATTGAATTATTTTTTTGTAAAAAATACAGCAGACGTTGGTAAGTAGACTTACCAATAAAGATGGGTATAGCGATAATATCGGAAGTGTGTGTTATTAAGTTGCATCACGTTATTTATTTAAAACCATTAATTAAAATTAGGTACAAAACTCGCTTGAGTAGGTTATTAATATCAGCTTTTAATTGTTGCTGGCAAGTACTTATTATATCTAATTAGAAATAACATATAAAAATAGAGGCATAAGCCTCTATTTTTACTAATACTTGCCTTATTAACTAGATCCTAACGAATCAGGCGATGTTCAATAAGCTCATCAACCACACTTGGATCAGCAAGGGTTGAAGTATCGCCAAGGGTGTCTAGCTCATTTTCAGCAATTTTGCGCAAGATCCTACGCATAATTTTACCTGAGCGAGTTTTAGGTAACCCAGGAGAAAACTGAATAAGGTCGGGTTTTGAGAAGCTACCCATCTCACTGGCAACCAATACTTTTAAGTCTTTTATCAACTCATCACTGGCTACTTCATCATGCATTAATGTTACATATGCATATACGCCCTGACCTTTGATATCGTGTGGATAGCCAACGACAGCAGCCTCAGAAATTTTAGGGTGTAATACTAAAGCACTCTCAATTTCTGCAGTACCTAAACGGTGGCCAGATACGTTTAATACGTCATCTATACGACCAGTGATCAAATAATAACCATCGCTATCACGTTTGGCGCCGTCACCAGCAAAGTAATAACCAGCGTATTGACTAAAATAAGTGTCAAAGAATCGCTGTTTATCACCATATACGGTGCGCATTTGGCCAGGCCAACTGCCTTTAATCACTAAAGCGCCACCACACTCACCTTCAAGCTCATTGCCATCGGTATCTAAAATAGCGGGTTGTACACCAAAAAATGGTAAACCTGCCACTCCCGGTTTCATACCAGCAGAGCCCGGCATAGAGGTAAGTAAGATACCGCCGGTTTCAGTTTGCCACCAGGTATCAACAATTGGACAATTACCCTTGCCAACAATTTCATAATACCAATGCCAAGCTTCAGGGTTAATTGGCTCGCCAACAGTGCCTAATAAACGCAGCGAAGATAAATCTTTGCCTTCAACAAACTCATCGCCTATGCCCATTAACGCACGAATTAGCGTTGGCGCAGTGTAAAACACATCTATTTTATGACGTTCGATCATATCCCAACAACGACCTGCGTCAGGATACGTTGGCACACCTTCATAAACGACTGTAGTAGCACCATTAGCTAATGGACCATAAACAATATAACTATGTCCGGTTATCCAACCTGCATCGGCAGTACACCAATAGGTTTCTCCCTCTTGGTAATCAAACACATATTTATGGGTCATGGCGGCGTACAGTAGATAACCGCCACAGGTATGTAACACACCTTTTGGAGTACCTGTTGAGCCCGAAGTATAAAGAATAAATAATGGGTCTTCAGCGTCCATGATTTCAGGTTCACATTCGCTACTTGCTAGTGCCATCTCTGTAGAATAATGGACATCGATCTTATCGTTCCACTCAACTTCTTCGCCAGTACGCTGGACCACGATAACCGAATGAACGCGTGGACAATCGGCAACAGCGGCATCAACATTGGCTTTCAGAGGAATAACTTTACCGCCACGTAAACCTTGGTCGGCAGTAATAACCACCTTACAATCAGCATCAATAATACGCGAGCGAATTGCTTCTGTTGAAAAACCACCAAAGATAATAGAATGTACCGCACCAATTCGTGCACACGCTAACATCGCAAAGGCAACTTCAGGGATCATCGGCATATATATACATACGCGATCGCCCTTTTTAACACCGCGATCTTTTAAAATATTGGCAAATTTACAGACTTGTTTGTGCAATTCGTTATAACTGATATGTGCGCAATCGCCTACTTCATCACCTTCGAATAATATAGCGGTTTGTTCGCCTCGTTCTTTTAAATGACGGTCAATACAGTTATAACTGACGTTTAGTTTTGCGCCTTTAAACCATTCAATATCGGCTTTATTAAAATCAACATTTGTTACTTCATCCCATGGTTTATACCAGTCGAGAAATTGCTCAGCTTGTTCAGCCCAAAATTCATTTGGCTGTTCTATTGATTGCTTATACATTTCATCATATGCGGTTTTTGTTAAATGAGTACTCGCTAAAGCAGCCTCAGTTATTGGGTAAAATTTTTCTAGTGGTTTCATTGATTCGCCTAAAGTTCTTATATTATTTATTGTTATTTTAGCTATTGAATTTGGGATTATTTATTTTAAGGTGTTCCGGTGATCTTTATATAATAGTAGCGTAATTTTGCGATTTAATAGTATCGCGTTTGGTTATTAAGCTAATTTAGTTATATATAAAACACTAAAATGACAGCGCTGTCACTACATTATTAAATGTAATATAAAAATATATCGCTTGTTTTGAAAACCGCGATGAAAAATTCGTAAAAATAAGATAACATGATATAACTAAACAATAATATCTAATTTAGGTTTTCGATGATGAAAAAAGCTTTTACAATTAGCCTGTTAACAATTTTAATCTGTGCTTGCCAATCAAATGCAAACTTTGAAAGTGCTAATGTCATTAAGCCTCATTTAGACTCTGCTATTTTTGCAGAGCCTGCAGCGACGCCATCGCCTAAAATAGAATTACAGCACTTTGTTTATTTCGATTTCAATTCTGCAGAGCTATCTGCTGATTCAAAATTAGTTTTAGATTCACATATCAAAACAATGCAAACCATTGCCCAAGGCCAAATTGTATTGCAAGGGCATACGGATCAAGTCGGTGGTGAAAAGTTTAATCACACGCTCGCTAAACGCCGTGCTACAGCTGTTTGGATTTATTTAGCTGAGTCAGGTGTTAGTGAAGAACGTTTGCTTGCTGTAAGCATGGGTAAAGGCGATGAAAAGCGTGCAGATGCTAATCCGGCCACGGATAGACATGTAGAGATCATTTACTAAAGCTTGAATAGCTAGTGAATAAGCAGTCTATGTAAAAATGACATGCGACTTAAGCAGAATAAAAATAAGGAGCTAACGGCTCCTTTTTATTTGTTTGATTTTCTGGTCCCTGAAAGCCGTAATTTCTATACCATGACATATAGGGATATATTAATGCCTCGATCACAGGATGTGAGAGAGAGGTCCATGGTGAAATGACATACTTTCGTCCCTGAAAGCAAAAAGGTCTGCATAAGCAGACCTTTTTAATTCGAACAAGTAATGAATTACTTACCCAACTTTTCCTTGATACGCGCTTTCTTACCAGAAAGTTCACGTAAATAGTAAAGTTTAGCTTGACGTACATCACCGCGACGTTTAACTGAAATTTCAGCAACCATTGGGCTATGTGTCTGGAATACACGCTCTACACCTTCACCGTTCGAGATTTTACGAACAGTAAAAGCAGAATGCAATCCGCGGTTTTTCTTAGCGATTACAACACCTTCAAAAGCTTGAAGACGCTCTTTATCACCCTCTTTTACTTTAACTTTAACAACTAAAGTATCACCAGGGGCAAACGCTGGTACGTCAGTTTTCATTTGCTCTTGTTCGAGCTGATTAATGATATTACTCATAATACACCTTTTTTCCTAGTATATACTGCAACGTTTAAGTTGGTTACTTTTGCTTTATCAGCTTAAGTAACTTCTCTTGCTCGGCAGTCAGAGCTAGGTTAGTTAATAACTCTGGACGTCGATTCCAAGTTCTTTCTAATGACTGTTGCATGCGCCATTCGCGTATATTCTTGTGATTACCACTAAGCAAAACACTCGGCGCTGATTTACCATCCAGAACTTCTGGTCTAGTGTAGTGTGGACAATCAAGTAAGCCGTCAGAAAATGAATCCTGCTCAGCCGATTGATTATGCCCTAATACACCAGGGATAAATCTTGCCACAGCATCAATTAAGGTCATTGCCGGTAATTCACCGCCAGTTAACACAAAATCGCCGATAGACCATTCTTCATCGATATCCGATTCAATCAGTCTTTCGTCTATGCCTTCATATCGCCCTGCAATTAAAATCAGAGATTTATGAGTGGATAATTCACGTACACCCGTTTGGTCAAGCTTTCGTCCCTGTGGTGATAAGTAGATCACATGCGCATCATCGCCAGCAGATTTCTTTGCTGCGTTAATGGCATCTCGTAATGGTTGTACCATCATAAGCATTCCCGGACCACCGCCATAAGGACGATCATCAACGGTACGATGCTTATCATTAGTAAAGTCTCTTGGATTCCTAGTTTGGAATTCAATTAAGCCATTACGAATTGCTCTTCCTGTCACCCCAGACTCAGTGATAGCAGTAAACATTTCCGGAAACAGGCTTATCACCTCTATCCGCATTTTGCTGTTAGTCATCGAGTTAGAAACCTGGGTCCCAGTCCACGTTAATTTGTTTTGAATCAAGTGAAACATTTTTGATCACTTGTTCATCAATATAAGGAATTAACCTTTCTTTTTTGCCAAAACCATCATTATGGTTGGCTTTAACAACCAGTACATCATTTGAGCCGGTTTCCATGATGTCAGTAACTTTACCAAAGTTGTAACCTTGGTCGTTCATGACTTCCATACCGATTAGATCTCGCCAGTAAAACTCACCTTCTGGTAATTCTGGCAATACATCGCTCTCGATCACAATTTCAGCACCAGTTCTTAACTGAGCTTTGTCGCGATCGTTGATATCCGCAAATTTGGCAATCAGACTACTACTGTGTCGACGCCATTCACTTACTTCAACTGTTTGTTTCTTTCCACCTAAGGTTATTACCCAAGGTGAATAGTCAAAAATTGCCTGAGGATCATCGGTAAAAGAATGAATTTTCAACCAACCTTTAATGCCGTAAACAGCACCGATTTTACCAAGGGTGACTTCTTTTTTCATTTTTTACTGTGCTCCCGCAATTTCACTAAGTAGATTAAGCCGCAGATGCGTCTTTAACTAACTTAGCTACACGATCAGATAAACCAGCACCCAAACCAACCCAATGGTTGATACGGTCAAGGTCTAAACGAAGCTTTTCAGCTTGACCTTGTGCAGTTGGGTTGAAGAAACCAACTCTCTCGATGAAACGACCATCGCGAGAATTACGGCTGTCAGCAACAACCACCTGATAAAATGGACGCTTTTTTGCGCCGCCACGAGCTAAACGAATGGTAACCATACCGCCCTCTATATTTAAGTTATAAAACGAATTTTCCAGACACTTTCTATCCCAATAGGGTTAGAAAAGCTCGCAGATTTTACGCTTTTACAGTAAAAAAGCAACCATTAAGCACGAATAACATGAAAATAATCGTTACAACACGTTAAATAACGTAAATAAGGCAAGCTAATTGCTGTTTACTGGAGTATATTCGGTTTTTTTTAATCGTAGCTGAAATTAGTCGTAATTTAGACAAGCTGCTTAGTATTTTGAGCATTCAATAATGAACACTGCATCAAACAACAACTTTAAAGGCTTAATACTCGCCTTAACAACAGCAATAATGTGGGGCTTATTACCTTTAGCTCTTAGCAGTGTATTACAGTTAATGGATTCATATACTATTACTTGGTTTCGGTTTTTCTTTGCTGCAGTAGTTGTTGGCTTAATACTGTATAAAAAACGTAAATTGCCACTGAGTATTTTGAGTAATCACAAACTCATAAAGCTGATGCTATTAGCCGCCGTATTCTTATCCCTAAATTACATCTTATATTTAAGTGCATTATATTTTGTGCCTGCAGAAACTGCGCAAATGCTTATTCAAATGGCACCATTTATGATGTTGATAGGCAGTGTATTATTTTTAAAAGAATCATTTAGCAAGGGCCAAATGGTTGGTTCAGTTATTTTAATGTCTGGTTTAGTGCTGTTTTTCAATCAGCAATTTAGCAGTACAACCGATTTAAATAATGATGATTTCACCATTGGATTTTTCATTATGCTTGGTGCTTCTATCACTTGGGCAGCTTATGCAATATTACAAAAGCAAATGCTCAATCATTTCAGTTCTAACCAAATCATGCTTTGTATTTATGTTGTCAGCGCCATTCTATTTTTACCATTTGCTACGCCAACAGAAGTGCTATCGTTAGATGTTATCTCATTACTATTATTAATTTTTTGTTGCGCCAATACACTTATTGCTTATGGTACTTTTGCTGAATCACTAGAGTATTGGCCGGCATCTAAAGTAAGTTCTGTATTAGCTATTACGCCACTGCTAACCGTGTTATTTGCCACTATTGCCGAACAAATATGGCCGACATTATTTAGTGCTCAATCATTAAACAACCTGGCGTATATTGGTGCAGGCCTAGTTGTTTTAGGTTCAATGCTGACGGCTTTAGGTAATAAAATCATTAATCGTAATAACTTACGAGCAGTAAGGCGCTTAATGAGACTTTAACCCCTTCTTTTACAGGTAAATACTGTAAACAAAAAAACCAGCATTAATGCTGGTTTTTTAGTTTTATTCTACTGACTCAATAGATTAATAACATAAATTAGTTTGCATAATCACTGTACACTTGCTGAGAATTTAAGGATTTTTGTGACCCCTTAAGTGAAAAATTATAATCGCAAAGGCTGAAGTTACCGCGTTTAGCGAGTGATTTGATGACATGTTCTGTATCGAGAGGTGAGAAGTTTGCGTAATAACTACCCGCATCTTCAGCAACCACAGTAATGGTTCGAACTTTATCGCCATTATTAAATTCAATATTACTACAACTATCATCACCTTGGGCTGAGGCTTGCGACCACAATTCACCATCGGCAATTTGATCAGCTTTCCAGTGAATGATTAAACCTTTGTTGGTATCTAATAATAGATAAAAGCCATCCGGCATCTTCAGCATATCATTGCGTGCCACTACCGCATTCACTTTTGCTGTAACTATTAACTCATCTTCAATTTGCGACTCTGAAACCGCATTGTCAATAAAAGGCCATGCAATAACAACTATTGAGAGCAATACAAGTATCGAGGTTGCAATAATCATCGCTTTATTATTTTTAGTTAACCAAGTCGAAATGAATAACGCTAATTCATTATTTTTAGCTGGCTGGGCTGAGGCTGTGTTGGTGTTTTCTTCAGTTTCACCTGCTTCGGCATATTCAGAATACTGCTGTGCATCACGGCTTTCATATTCTGATTCTGTGATTGTTTGCCCAAATAAGCTTGGTTCAATACGATTAGAGGAAAGGTGTTTATCTACCGTAACTGGCTGGGATAACTCGCTTAAATCTACCGGTCCGTTATAACCAAATACATATATTTTTGCAGTAGCTGTTGGATAGGAAAACAACACTAGCATGGTCATAACAGGAAATATCAACGCGATATAGCTTGTTGTAAATGGTATAAACGCAACAATTAACAGCGCAACAGAAAATATTGACGTGGCTAACCAGGCAAGCTTAGAGGTTTTATTGGCGTCACGACAGCGACGAATAGAGCTTGCAAAGGAAATTACGCCGAGCAGCAATATTAAAATTAGCTTAGCTGCCACTGTATCTAAGATAGCAATATTAAAGAGTACAAATAACGCTAAAGTAAGAAAACTTAAGACAATAAAACGCTCATTATTGTCTGCGCCTTTAAAACAAAATAAAGATTTAATTAACTGCACTTAAAATATCACCTCAATGAATAATTATTTTTATAGTTATGCCAATTTACTGACAAATTGGCATTGATGCTGCTTGGATGAAATTAAAAAGAAACTAGTGATAACATACAACAGAGTATTGCTTAGCTCAAATAGATTTACATCAAGCAAATAGAGTGAAAGAACGTTAGCTTGCTATGAACCGTTTTTTATTTCTAGAGCTTGATTCAAAAATAAAGGTGTTTATTACACCTTTATAAATTTAACAAAAAACCTTATCGCAATTATCCCGCTACTTGCGGAACATACCGCCTGGGCCACCAGGACCGCCCATGCCACCCATGGCGCCAGGAGGCATCTGGCCTTTCATCGAACGCATCATTTTTTGCATGCCACCCTTGCCAGACATTTTTTTCATCATTTTTTGCATTTGCGTAAACTGTTTAAGTAATTTATTTACGTCTTGAATTTGGGTACCAGAACCTGTCGCTATACGGCGTTTTCTAGAGCCTTTAATGATCTCAGGACGAGTACGTTCACCTGGAGTCATTGAATTGATAATAGCTTCCATACGACCCGTAAGCTTATCATCCATTTGCCCTTTCACTTGTTCAGACATATTACCCATACCCGGTAATTTATCCATAAGACCCATCATGCCGCCCATGCTTTTCATTTGCACAAGTTGATCACGAAAATCTTCTAAGTCAAATCCTTTGCCACTTTTAACTTTTTTGGCAAGTTGTTCTGCTTTTTTCTTATCTACTTTTTGCTCAACTTCTTCGATAAGTGACAATACGTCACCCATACCAAGTATTCTTGAAGCTACTCTGTCAGGATGGAATGCTTCTAATGCATCAGTTTTTTCACCAACACCTAAGAATTTAATCGGTTTACCCGTGATGTGACGTATAGATAACGCCGCACCGCCACGAGCATCACCATCGGTTTTGGTTAAAATAATACCCGTTAATGGTAAAGCTTCATTAAACGCTTTGGCAGTATTAGCAGCATCTTGCCCAGTCATGGCATCGACAACAAACAATGTTTCAACAGGGTTTACTTTAGTATGCAGTTGTTGAATTTCATCCATCATTTCGCCGTCAACATGTAAACGACCAGCAGTATCGATTAAGACAACATCGATGAACTTCTTTTTAGCATGTTCAATTGCAGCCGTTGCAATGGCTACTGGTTTTTGCGAAATGTCACTAGGGAAAAACTCAACTTCAACTTCTAATGCCAGTGTTTCTAATTGCTTAATCGCAGCCGGGCGATAAACATCAGCACTTACCACTAATACTTTTTTCTTTTCACGCTCTTTTAAAAACTTCGCAAGTTTAGCTACAGAGGTGGTTTTACCCGCACCTTGTAAACCAGCCATTAATATAACAGCAGGTGGTATAGCTTTTAGGTCTAGGCCTTCATTGGCCTCACCCATTGCTGATTCAAGTTCACTTTGAACAATTTTTACAAAAATTTGCCCAGGGCTTAAACTCTTACTGACTTCTTGACCAACAGCACGAGTTTTAACGTTAGCAATAAACTCACGAATTACTGGTAAAGCAACATCAGCCTCAAGCAGTGCCATACGCACTTCTCGCAATGTCTCTTTAATATTGTCTTCTGTAAGACGACCTCTACCACTGATATTTTTTAGGGTTTTGGTTAAACGATCGGAAAGATTCTCAAACATGGAATGCCTTAACTAATGTAAGCTGTGGTAGATAATACCAAGTTGATTAATTTACTGCTCATTTTTAATGGTTAAAATGAATAACTACTGCGTTATAAAATTTATAAGTAGAATAACTACTTACTAAATTTTATGCCTTGTATTTATCCCTTTTTCCTCATGAAAAAGTAGATCACTTAATTAGTCAAATTGGTATCAAACAGCACTAAATTTTATTTAATAATAAAACCATTATACCAAGCAAATTTAGAAAATATACAGGCGTTATTGCTTATACTGCGAACAAAGTCACTAACGATTGTTTTTATCGATAAAAATATAATCGTTTGGTTTCCTAGAACCGCATAAAAAGATACACTTTAGTCGATATGTTTTAAGTGAATTGCGGTATAATCAGCGAAACAATTGTAAGACCAATTAGATCAAATGAGTCAGTTATGGATGTAGTATTCGAATTAGCCAGTAATTTATTTTTGTTAGCCAATGAGGCAAGCCCATGGCTGTTACTCGGGCTTATTATTGCGGGGTTAATGAAAACGTGGGTACCCACTGAAATATTAAGTAAACATTTAGGTCAAGGTAATAGCGCGATTGTAAAAGCCGCATTTATTGGTGCACCGCTACCGTTATGTTCGTGTGGTGTCATTCCGGTTGCAACTCAACTAAGACGTTCGGGGGCTTCTGCGCCAGCAACATCATCGTTTTTAGTGGCGACACCTGAAACTGGCGTTGATTCAGTATCAGTATCTTACGCCTTACTTGGTCCAATTATGGCCGTTTATCGGCCAGTCACGGCGATTATCTCCGCTATATTTACCGGCTTCTTAGTCGCAACGATAAAAGCAGATGACCATGTGTTCACAACGCCGAAGACTGCCGAAAAAACATCATGTTGCAGTAGTAAAGGCTCTGAAAGTCCTGAAAGTATTGCAGCAGTTGATATGCAAACAGCACCTGTATCTAAGGAAAAAGGCTGTTGTGCCGGTCCAGCGAAAGGCGAAACCGTCAAGAATTCGGCTAAAGATAAAACTTTACTCGGCCTTAAATACGCGTTTACCCAGTTAATTGATGATTTAATTAAATGGCTATTTATCGGTTTATTGTTTGCAACATTAGTTAGAACCTTTATACCGACAGAATTTTTATTAAGTTATGGTAGTGGCATTGTTGCCATGTTGATCATGATCGCAATATCGATACCTATGTATATTTGCGCGACCGCATCGACTCCTATTGCTGCGGGTTTCATTCTTGCCGGTATCTCTCCAGGGACAGCTTTAGTATTTATGATGGCAGGTCCAGCAACAAATATATCAACTCTTGGGGTAATAAAGTCCGAAATGGGCACTAAGGTGCTTACTCGATATTTGCTGGGTATATCAATTTCAGCAATTAGTTTTGGCTTGTTGTTCGATTTTTTGTTGCAACAATTTAATATTGATATCACTGAACAAATGAACCACAGCCATGAAATGTTGCCAGCTTGGTTCACGGTTACGTGTACGACTTTATTAGTCGTAATGGCCATAAAGCCACTTCGTCGCTTGTTTTTAAAATAAAAGCCGGTAACGGATGATAAAGTTAGCTTTAAACAAGAGTAATTTCATATATACTCTTGTCTTGCATATTATCAGTAATTTTTGGGGTGCCTTTAGGTGGACGTTGTAAATATATTAACTTTTGTGGTTGTGGCACTCTATATGGGTGGGGCAATAGCAGTTTTTTCGAGATTATTTCACCCTGAAGGTCCAAATCCAAAAGTTTATCTTAGCTTTGGTAGTCTTGCGATCTTAAGCCACAGCGTTTTATTATCTAAGAATATTTTTTTTCAACACACCATAGACTTAAGTTTAATTAATGTAATTTCACTGGTTGCTTTTATCATTACCTTTTCGGTAACGTTTATTGCCATCCGTTTTAAAGCAAATTTAATTGTTACTGTGACTTATGGCTTTGCTGCATTATTGTTGTCTAGCTTAGCATTTGTGCCCGAAAATCAACATATGACGATTGATGTTAATAAGGTAAATCTTGTTACTCATATCTCTCTAGCATTGTTATCTTATGCCATATTAGTGATCGCCACCTTATATGCTTTGCAAGTTAAATACATTAATCATAAATTAAAATCAAAAAACATATCAGCCATTAATAACTTCCCGCCTTTGATGCAAGTTGAAGGTCAGTTATTCAAAATAATGCTCGCGGGTACCATTTGCTTATTAATATCTCAAGTGGTTGGTTTATTATTTATTGATGGATTTTTCGGTAGTGAAAATTTACATAAAACTATTTTATCATTTATCGCATTAGTTATTTATGTACTCATTCTCTTAGGGCATTATCGTCTAGGATGGCGAGGACACAGAGTGTTAATACTTTCATTAGTGGCAACAACGTTGTTAACATTGTCGTATTTTGGTAGTAGATTTGTAAAAGAGTTTCTCTTATCTTAATTAATAAGGTATAACGCTAGTATATAGCGAATATTTTTTAGTCACAAAAGGCCCTTTAATTGAACGACATATCAACCAGTATGCTTTTTAGCGTACTCGGTGTACTTATTTTACTTTCTGCTTATTTCTCTAGTTCAGAAACCGGCATGATGTCATTAAACAGATATCGCTTACGCCATCTTGAAAAAAATAACCATAAAGGTGCTAAACGTGTAAGTAAATTACTTACCCGTCCTGATCAATTGATTGGGCTTATACTTATCGGTAATAATCTAGTAAATATTTTTGCATCAATCATTGCAGGTATTATCGGCATACGATTACTGGGTGAAGAAACCGGAGTATTCGTTGCCGGCTTAGTGTTAACTTTTGTAATATTAATATTCGCCGAAGTGACACCGAAAACACTAGCCGCACTGCATCCTGAACGTGTAGCTTTTCCAAGTTCAATATTATTAAGCCTGTTACTTAAGATTTTTTATCCGTTGGTAGTTGCTTTAAACTGGATCACCAATGGCATTCTTATTCTGCTTCGCATTAGTCCAGAGCAAAGAGAGCAACATAGCTTAAGTACCGAAGAACTTCGTACTGTGGTAAACGAATCGAGTGCCTTACTACCTGCACGAGATCAGGGTATGTTGGTAAGTATTTTAGATTTAGAAAAAGTCACGGTTGAAGATATCATGATCCCCCGTAGTGAGATCCAAGGTATTGATATAAATGATGACTGGAAGACAATTCAAAAGCAATTAACTCAAGCAAACCATACCCGAGTGATTTTGTACCGTGACAATATTGATGATGTTGTAGGTTACGTGCACATGCGTGATGCGGTTAGAATGTTATCTAAAAATCAATTTACTAAAGCCACCCTATTACGCGCCGTTAGTGAAATGTATTTTATTCCAGAAGGGACAACGCTGAATATTCAATTGCTTAAATTTCAACGAGCGAAAGAACGTTTAGGCCTTGTTGTTGATGAATATGGAGATATCCAAGGGTTAGTTACACTAGAAGATATTTTAGAAGAAATTGTTGGTGACTTCACCACTACCATGGAACCCGCTCCTAGTGATGAAGTACACCTTCAGCCTGATGGTTCATATTTAGTTGATGCTAGTGCAACAATCAGAGATATTAATAAAGAAGTTTCTTGGAGCTTTCCTACCGATGGACCTAAAACACTCAATGGTTTAATTTTAGAGTATTTAGAAGACATTCCAGAGCCTAATATTAGTATGCGTATTGCCGGTTACCCATTAGAGATAATTGCAGTTAATGGCAATATGATCAAAACCGTACGAATTATGCCAGTGTATTACCAAAAAAACAGCTCAACATTAATATCGTAGTTATTGAATAACCCGTCCTATAATATCTAGAAAAAAGCCGGACTCTGTTCGGCTTTTTATTGGTCGTACCAGTATTGTTAATGTAATAATTTTCTGTTACTTTTAAACTCATGTTTCTAAAATAAAAGTTGTTATGCAATGCAAAAAGAGTTTGATTTTATCATTATTGGCGGTGGCTCCAGTGGTTGCGTTTTAGCCAACAAACTCTCTGCTTGCGGTAAATATAGTGTCTGTCTTGTTGAACGCGGTGGCGATAATGACAGTGCCCTAGTGACGACGCCAATTGGTACCGCTGTACTAATGCGTTTAAAAAAGTTTAACTATAGTCTCAACTCAACTCCTCAACCTCAACAAAATAACCGTCAAATATATAATCCTAGAGGTAAAGGTTTAGGGGGCAGCAGCGCCATTAACGCCATGCTGTATACTCGTGGGCAAAAGCACGACTATGATGATTGGGCAGCGTTAGGTAACAACGGTTGGAGCTATGACGAAGTATTACCTTACTTTATAGACACTGAGCACCAAGAGCGTATTAAAAGTGATTATCATGGCTGCAAGGGTGGCTTAAATGTTGCTGACTCTCGTTCAGCAAACCCCTTAGGTGCTAACTTTGTGCAAGCGGGATTAAATGCTGGTTATGCTTTTAATGCAGATTTTAATGGCGAACAACAAAGCGGTGTTGGTTATTATCAAGTTACCCAGAAAAATGGTAAGCGTTGCAGTGCGGCTGCGGCTTTTTTAGAGCCGATTAAAAGTCGTCAAAATTTAACAATAATTACTCATGCTAAAATTGATAAAATAGTAATTACCGATAAAGTTATTCACGGCGTGCAATATTGGCACAAGCAAACTAAATATACCTTAACCGCGAATAAAGAAGTGATTTTATCTGCAGGTGCGATCCATAGCCCACAAATTTTAATGCTCAGTGGTATTGGCTCTAAAGATGAGTTAGATAAGCATAATATTAAACTTGAACATGAACTGAGTGGTGTCGGCAAAAACTTACAAGATCATGTCGATGCTATTATTGTTAATAAGCATAAAGCTAAAAACTTAATCACCATAAAACCTGACACCATAATTCCTATGGTTAAAGAACTACATCGATTTATACGTCATAAAACAGGTTTACTAACGACTAGTGTGGTTGAATCAGGGGGCTTTGTATCTTTAGACAATAAACACTCAAGACCCGATATTCAATGGCAGCTTGTGGCTGCGGCTATGGATGACCATGGTAGAAACCTAAAAATGTTTTTTGAACGTGGTATTAGTATGCATGTTTGCTTACTTCGCCCTAAAAGCCATGGTGAGATCACTTTACTCGATGCTTCAATTGATTCATCGCCGTTAATTAACTCTAATATGCTTAGCCACCCCGATGATATTAACGATATGGTTAAAGCGGTGCGACTCACTCGTGATGTGTTAAAGCAGTCGCCACTAAAGCAGCAACATATCAGTGAAATATTTCCAGGTGAAGATGTACAGACAGATGTACAGATAATCGAATTTTTAAAAGCTAAATCGAATAATATCTATCACCCGGTCGGCACCTGCAAAATGGGTAATGATAAATTAGCTGTGGTCGATAGCACATTAAAGGTTCATGGGTTAAGCGGTTTAAGAGTTGTCGATGCATCTATAATGCCAAATATTGTTAGTGCCAATACTAATGCGCCATGCATTATGATTGGTGCAAAAGCGGCTGATATGATTTTGCAGCAGTACAGTAATTAACATTAATCATAAAAAAAGGTAGCTCATCGCTACCTTTTTTTTTGCTCGTTAAGACCACATACTTTTAATAAAACATGACACGCCATAACCAACTACTATCAAGTTCATCCTGACAGCCCTTTAATTGGCTGCCGTATACTTTTGCTCGAGTATCTACTTTACGTGCAACTTTAACTAACCAAGGTTTTTGATTGTAGGTTTTACGCTTAAAACCGCCCCAACCTTCATGATAATTCAGATATTGGCTATAAGGGTCCCACTTGGAAACACCATTAATTTTTTGTGTTTTAGAAATAAACCAACCCATAAAATCAATCGCATCATCAAAATCATCACGATCGGCACCATAGTTATCGCTTTCGCGCATGTAATCATCCCAAGTGAGCGTTTTCGCTTGTGAAAAACCATAGGCACTACTTACACGGCCCCATGGAATAAAACCAAACAAATAATCACGAGGTGGCAACGCATCTCCGCGGAAAGAGCTTTC
This sequence comes from Colwelliaceae bacterium BS250, assembly GCA_040779355.1. Classification (GTDB taxonomy): domain Bacteria; phylum Pseudomonadota; class Gammaproteobacteria; order Enterobacterales; family Alteromonadaceae; genus Thalassotalea_A. The sequence goes on from JBFONS010000016.1 coordinate 92,947, forward strand.
TTGATACATCATACTCATAGGGACGTTTATGGGTACACCCCAACGGTCGTTCATGTCTTTAGCACCTTCATACCAACTATGGTGCTCACGAAATATTTCGCATATATTTTCAGGGTTTTCAGGTGGCGGAGTGGTACACCCAGATAATTGTAAAAGTAGAAAAGCAAAAATTGAATATTGCAAACGTCTCATAAATAAAGCCATAGGTTCTTTTGTAACATTGTGCCAGAAAATAGGGCTATGGTTAAATTATTTTTAATGATCGAAATAGATATATGGTGTTTCCTAGGAGTGAGGTGTTGGAACAGGTATTTAATTCATCAAATTTTAGGCAAAAAAAAGCGCGTTACTACAAAAAACGCGCTACTAATAGAGAAAGCAATCCAGGGAGAAAATACTTTCATAAAGTAAGAGAGTATTCATAAGATAAAGTTCAAATTAAATTCATTTATTTACATGTTATTTACAAATCACTTATATGAAAGATATAAGTAACTGAAAATACGTTATAAAATATTAAATGAATAGTTCAAGTAAATAAAAAAGGTTGGAATATTAAAGTCTAGTTCTTGCATATTTGTATATTTTAATCCCTGAGGTACAAGTTTAAAAACCATGATCATGTCTGGCATCAAATGGTTGGTGGGGATTTATCCTCACGTAATGATGCGTAGTAATCAAATGGTTGGTGAGGATTTATCCTCACGTAATGATTGCGCAGCAATCAAATAAGTTTTAGCTACGCTAATAACGCGAGACTAAAGTCTCGCCAACCTGTCTGGTTTGGTCGGAGTAAGTGATCGTTGTAAGTGGGTTTACAAATCTAAAAACCATCACATAAAGGGATTTATTAATGCCGTGATCACGTGGATGACCATGTCTGGCATCAAATGGTTGGTGAGGATTTATCCTCACGTAATGATTGCGCAGCAATCAAATAAGTTTTAGCTACGCTAATAACGCGAGACTAAAGTCTCGCCAACCTGTCTGGTTTGGTCGGAGTAAGAGATCGTTGTGAGTGAGTTTACAAATCTAAAAACCATGACATACAGTAAGAGATCGTTGTGAGTGAGTTTACAAATCTAAAAACCATGACATACAGTAAGAGATCGTTGTGAGTGAGTTTACAAATCTAAAAATCATGACAGACAGTAAGAGATCGTTGTGAGTGAGTTTACAAATCTAAAAACCATGACAGACAGTAAGAGATCGTTGTGAGTGAGTTTACAAATCTAAAAACCATGACAGACAGTAAGAGATCGTTGTGAGTAAGTTTACAAATCTAAAAACCATGACAGACAGTAAGAGGTCGTTGTGAGTGAGTTTACAAATCTAAAAACCATGACAGACAGTAAGAGATCGTTGTGAGTGAGTTTACAAATCTAAAAACCATCCATGGTGATTTGCATACCTTCATCCTTGAAGGTAAAAAAAAACACATACTGTTAGGTATGTGTTTAAAAAGTGTCATTCATAAGGAAATAAAATGTCTTACCTTTCTTATGAGTGGCGATATTTTAAATAGTTCAAAATATCTTTATATTTTATTCAGAAAAATAATCTAGCAAAAAATCATCAAAGTTTAAGGTGTCTGCATCTTCAATACTTTTTTGTGCAAGTAATGATTTTTCAGCAAACTTGGTAAATTGTTGCTCATTGAAAAATTGATAGTCATGGTTGAGCATTTCATCATTATGTTGCTGAACATAATCTAAAGACCAAGTCACAATACCTTTGCCGGTGGTAAGTAGTTCATCAACAATACGTGCTGAAGGTGTTAAATCTGCATTTTCAATTTTAGCTAACTCTTGTGCCAAAACTTTTGAATACTTATCAGTACCATAGGCTTTATCATATAGTTCAGCAATAGGTGCTATCTCAGCAAAAACTTCACGACCCCATACCGGTAAACTTTTCATAATACCATTGTCACTTAACAGCAACTCAGGATCTCGACCAGATAACACAACATCACTAGTATTTTTTGCAAACTCGTCATAAGTATCAGGCGTTAATTTAGGGCTGTCTTTTAAAACGCAGAACGTTAACAGCATGTCTAAGAAGTACATTTGATCGGCGCTGATACCAGTACTAACAAATGGGTTTACATCCATGGCTCGTACTTCTATATATTCGACGCCATCAGATTTTAACGCTTCTGATGGTTTTTGCCCTGATTTGGCAACACGTTTAGGTCTGATCGGTGAGTATAATTCGTTTTCTATTTGCAATATGTTGCTATTTAACTGTTGATATTTACCATCAACTTTAATGCCTATTTTAGCAAACTCATCGGAAGGCAAACTAATTGCTTGCTCTACTGCCGCAACATAATTACCAACATCATTATAACAAATATTCAAACTCGATTGAGATGAATTGGTGTAACCTAAATCACTCATTCGTAATGACGTAGCGTATGGCAAATACAAACAACCTGAAGGTGCCTTTTTAAATGGCATCTTATGAGGTTTACCTTGTAAAAATGAAGGGCACAAAGCAGGAGAACTACCAAATAAGTATGGAATTAACCAGCCAAAACGTTTGTAATTACGAATTAATGAAAAATAGCGTTCAGAGATAAAATCCTGTGGAGGCTGAGTATCTGAGGTTATTTGTTGTAGGTTACTAAAAAAATCTTTTGAAAAAGAGAAGTTAAAATGTATACCGGCAATAACTTGCATCATCGAACCATAGCGATTCTTTAAACCTTGGCGGTATACTGTTTTCATTTTACCGACATTAGAATTGCCGTATTGTGCTAGCTGTATTTGATCTTCATCAGCAACAACACAAGGCATACTCATAGGCCAAAAATTATCACCATTAACATTTAATAGCGTATATTTTTGGATATCTTTCAGTTGATTGAGCGTTTCATCAATTGAGTGTGATACTGGAGTGATAAACTCAAGTAAACTTTCAGAGTAATCTGTCGTTATATAGTCATGAGTCAACGCCGAGCCAAGCGATTCATTATGCTTTTGCTCAGATAACTTACCATCAGGTTTGATCCTTAACGTCTCACGCTCAATACCACGACCGATATCTTTTAGGGACGAAAGATACTTGTCTTGCTGCAAGATACTAGTTAGTTCAGAAATAGAGATTGTCAAAGTCACTCCAAAGTGTTTTGAGTAAGGCACATAGCGCCTTTTCTTATAATGGTTATTATGTGGGGTAAACTATCTAATTTTCAATGATATTAGGTATTTATTTACTTATATATTGTAACTTTTTATATGTTAAATGCACGGTTTAAGCTGCAACGTACGACAACATAAAAATAACACAACATAAACAAAAGTAGCTGAAACAAGTTATTCTGTAAAATTTATCCTTGATTAACAACTAACCTTTGAACAAATACCGATAGCAGGTTACAGTTATTGTAATGTAATTTATGATAACAATATTATGCTTGATAGTGCACTAACATTACTTCCCCCCGCTTTAGCTATAATCATCGCAGTCTGGCGTAAAAACGCCATTATCGCCCTTCTGGCAGGTTTATTTTGCTGTTTTTTATTAATCGATACTTGGCAGCCAATTGATGCTTTGATGCATTCAGTGTCAGCCGTCGGTGATGTGTTTGCATCGACATACAATGCGCAAATAATTGCTTTTAGTTTATTAATTGGTGCTCTTGTTGAATTAATGAATCGCAGTGGTGCGGTACAAGGGTTTATTAATAATTTAGCTAATTTAAATTTAGTTAAAAGCAAACGACAAGCCAGCATGTTACCGACAATTGTCGGCACCAGTATTTTCACAGATACTAATTTAAGTATGTTTACTGGCGGTATGGCTTCGCAAAAACTATTTGATCAACATAAATTAAGTCGTGCAAAATTAGCTTACCTATTAGATTCTACCTGTTCACCTATTAGTGTTTTATTCTTAATTAATGGCTGGGGTGCTTATCTTTTAGGCTTGCTCGACGGTTATGACCTAGCTGACCCTATCGGGGTTTTAGTTGGTACCTTGAGTTATAATTTTTATGCCATCATTGCGGTATTATTAGCTTACTATACTGCTTATACAGGTAAACTTTATGGACCTCTAGCAAAGAGTAAAAGCTTAGTTTCAGCTAACGTAAACCAAGAACAGATAACGCCTGCAAAAGCTCGTGTGATGTGGATACCGATGATCAGCTTAATGATCATTACACTCGTTATGCTTTGGATTACTGGTGATGGCGATTTACGTCAAGGCTCTGGCTCATTATCGGTATTTACTGCGGTAGTATCGGCGCTAGCATTACTCATCCTATTTATTGGCGGTTATAAATTACTAAGCGTTAAAGATTTTACGCAGGGGTTTATTAAAGGCACTAAAAACATGTTGCCCGCAGTAACAATTTTAGTGTTGTCTTTTGCGTTTGGCACTGCCGTTAAAATACTGGGTACTGGCTTATATGTTAGTAGCTTAATCAGTCCTGAATTTCCAATTATTTTAATTGCCCCGATAATCTTTTTAGCGGCTGGTTTAATGGCATTTTCAACGGGTACCTCTTGGGGTACGTTTGCGCTATTGATCCCAATTGCAGTACCTATTGCGCTAACAACAGGCATACCGGTACCATTTTTAGTTGCTGCGGTATTAAGTGGTGGCGTATTTGGTGACCATGCGTCGCCTATTTCAGATTCTACGGTTGTAGCATCTATAGCCAGTGGCTGTGATCATTTTGAACACGTTAAAACCCAATTGCCTTATGCTTTATTTGCCGCGACTTTAACTATTATCGGCTTCATTATTGTTGGAGCATTGTTATAAATAACAATAATCCCCAGAACCCTGCTTTTAGCATTGTTAGTGACGAACAAAATTTTGTTGTTATTAATAAGTCTGCCAACGTTAACTTTCATGACGAAGATAATATTGGTACAGGGCTGTTCAGCCAAGTAAAAGCAGCGCTCAAGGTAAATGAGCTTTATCCGGTACATCGCTTAGATAAGATGACTTCTGGGTTGATTATATTTGCTAAAAACCAACCTACGGCAGCGCAATTTGGTCAATTATTTGAATCTCATAACATTGAGAAATTTTATCTAGCGATCAGTAAAGATAAGCCAAAAAAGAAACAAGGCTCAATTAAAGGTGACATGATAAAAAGTCGCCGCAGTGCTTGGAAACTATTGCGAACTAACAACAATCCAGCGAATACGCAGTTCTTCTCTTATGGACTGGGCGATGGCTCGAGGCTTTTTGTTTTAAGACCCCTTACCGGTAAAACTCACCAATTAAGAGTGGCATTAAATAGTATTGGCGCGCCAATCGCTGGCGATCATATTTACAATGTTACGGATACAAGCGATAGAGGTTATTTACACGCCTACGCATTAAAGTTTGAGTTAAATGGTCAAAGCTACCAATACCTGCAAATGCCCACATATGGTCAATTATTTAATATCGAAAGTGTGCAAGAAAAATTAGTTGAATTAGCTTGCCCTTGGCAATTGAGTTGGCCGAAGTAATTTAATCAGTTTGGGATAATACCAATTCATTTAGTTAATGAGTGAATAACAGACAATAAAAAGCCGCAATAACTTGCGGCTTTTTTGATTAATGATTGGTGGCGTTATTTATAAAGAGTGAATAAACACGGTTGCTATCGCAATAGGACAAACAAACTTGGTATACCAAGGCCATATTTTCCAAAAGATTGAATGTTCAGCCGCTTCATTGCCTTGCTTTAACTCGTTAAGCAATGAGCTTCGATTCCAAATCCAACCAACAAAAACACAGCACAACATGGCGATTATTGGTTGTCCGTATTCGGTTGCAAAGGTAGCGACTAAATCAAGCATAAAATCAAGATTGACAATAATAACCACACTGATAATAAATATAAGCACACCCATTAAAGTAGTCGCTTTCTCACGTTGCACGTTATGACGTTCAACCACATAAGATACCGGACCCTCAAGCATTGATATAGATGACGTTAATGCTGCAACCGACATAAGAACAAAAAACGCAAAGCCAACAAATAAGCCAATATAGCCCATATTAGCGAATAAAGTTGGCAGTACCGCAAACACCATACTAGGACCGGCGATAAGAGAGCCATCAGCAGCAAATATGGCAACACCTTGGTGCTGAGCAACATACATAGCAGGAATAATTAATAGACCCGCTAAAAACGCGATTGAGACATCAATTAAGGTAACTTGTGCACCTAAAGTCACTAAGTTCTCTTTCTTAGAAATATAAGAGCCATAAATAATCATAACACTGGTGCCAAGTGACAAAGAGAAAAACGCTTGCCCAAGAGCACTGACTAATAAATCAGGATTGAAAACACGGCTTAAATCTGGGTTTAAATAGGCCTGTAAACCTTGTGAGGCACCTTCTAATGTCATTACATAAATAATGAGTAATATCAGTAAACCTAACATTAATGGCATTAAACGTTTCGACCATTTTTCAATCCCTTGCTCAACACCACGGCGGATAATGAAAATGGTTAGAAACATAAATACCGCAGTAAACAGTAAATTTCTAATTAGGTCACTAGAGATAACCCAAGTTGCTACTTGCTCTAAACCCGCAATTTTAGCAACAGGCTCAACAGCATAAGACATCATCCAGCCAGCAATAATGCCATAAAAGCTAAGGATTAATGACGCACAAATAATGCCGCCAAAACCGACAATAAAAGCAAATCGTTTTTGCCAAACAGTGTGTGACATTTTTTGTAAAGAAGTTACCGCGTTAGCCTGGCCATAACGACCAATTAGCAATTCAGCCATAAATGCAGGGTAAGCAAGACAAAACGCTAACACTAAGTAAACGAGTACAAAAGCAGCGCCACCGTTGCTAGCCGTTTGAGTTGGAAAGCCCCAGATGTTACCTAAACCTACTGCAGATCCTGCAGCCGCTAATATAAAACCTAAACGTGAGCTAAACTCACCACGTGTTGATGACATAATAATCCAATTTGTTGTTATTATAATTTATTAAAATGAAATAAAGAGCCTAACAATAAAGAAAGTTAATGATTTAAGCAATAATTGCTGATTATATAATTTGTTTGATCTTGTAATATAATAAGTAGTTAACATATTATGGACTTTAATCGATGAGTTCGATTCATCAACCCTATTAATTAAGATGTAAAAAGTATTGTGACAACACAAATTTTTAAAAGACCAATAATTATATTATCCGCGCCCAGATCTGGAAGTACGCTATTATTTGAGACTCTATCTAAAGCCAAAGATATTTGGACAATTGGTGATGAAAGCCATGCGATCATAGAACATATCCCAAAGTTTAGTACTGTATTTAGAGGCTTCAAATCTAACGCGCTTAGTGCTGACGATGCCGACGATGAAAATATCGAAATATTGAAGCAACGATTTAAATCATTATTAATTGATAGAAATGGACAACTCTATAATCAAGATGAAAATTCAGATGTACGTTTTATGGAGAAAACACCAAAAAACGCTTTACGAGTAAAGTTTTTAAATAAAATCTTTCCTGATGCATTGTTTATATTTTTAGTGAGAGACCCAAGAGAGAATATCAGTAGCATAATTGATGCGTGGCATTCAAAGCGTTTTAGAACTTACCCTAATCTACCGGGATTTAACGGTGAGTGGTCTTTATTTTTACCACCCAACTGGCAAAAATTAGTAGGTAAAAATGTTGAAGAAATAGCGGCATATCAATGGCAAGTGAGTAACGAAAGTATTCTCAATGACTTAACTACTTTGCCTGCAAACAGATATAAAGTGATCAATTATCAACAGCTGATCGATGATCCTAAAAATGTTTTAGCTGAAATTTGTGAATTTTCGGATATTGCCATAGATGAACAATTTAGTCAGCATTTTCAACATGGTTTACCATTATCTAAATATACATTAACACCACCAAATAAAAACAAATGGCACAGTAAAGCCCATTTAATTGCACCACAAATAAGTAATATTACAGGCCTAGTCGATAGATTAAACACGCAACTAGTTAGTAATAAGCAAAGCCCACTGTCGGTAAATATTGCTAAAGATTTGATCGACTCAGCAGAACTTGCTAGCAAAGCATCTGAGCAGCAAAAATCTGAAAAATTAGCACCAACATTAATACCGGTATCAAGGAATGCTATTTGTCCTTGTGGTTCAAATAAACGATATAAGCATTGTCATGGGCAATTAACTTAAACAACACATGGAAATTTCATGAAATTAGAACACGAATTTTACAAGCTACCTTTATCGTTTGATGTAGAAAAGTTACAACAAGAAGTTTCTCAGCTTACTGAAAGTGATTGGCATGCTCATCATGAGGGATTTAAAGGCAACATTGCAGTACCCTTGTTAAGTGTTGGCGGTGGTATTAATAATGAGTTTAAAGGGGCTATAGCAAAAACCGCAGCATTAGAGAAATTGCCTTATATTAAACAAGTTCTAGCCTCTTTTAATGAAGTATTTGGTCGTTCACGATTAATGGCTTTAGAACCCGGTTGCTCAGTGCCGCCACATTCTGATATCAATTATCATTGGTATAAACGTGTTCGTATTCATATTCCAATTACCACTACACCCGATGTTATTTTTAGCTGTCACGATAAACAAGTTCATATGGCCGCGGGTGAATGTTGGATCTTCGATTCTTGGAAAAATCATAATGTTGAAAATAATAGCTCGATAAGAAGAATTCATTTAGTAGTCGATACCATGGGTTCTAGTAACTTTTGGAATATGATCGATAATTCCGAAGTGCCCGGTTTAAAGAGTGCAAATCAAGCAACTAAATTTATAGCATTTGATCCTGCCTTACAGCCTCAAATATTAACCGAACGCTATAGCATCCCGGTTGTTTTATCTGCCGCTGAAATTGATAGTTTAATTAATGATTTAATCATGGAAGTTAAATCGAATCCTAACAATGACATTAACGATATATCTGTATTTGAAAAGATCCTTAAAGACTTTACCTTAGATTGGCGCAGATTATGGACACTATATGATGTAACCGAAGATGGCTGGCCGCACTATCATGAACTTCGCGATAAAACGTATAATTTGGCAAAAATTTTTGAAGAGAAACTTCGACTCATTAATGATGGTAATGCATTGCAAATGTTAATTCACTGCATTATTGATCCCGCATTGAATCCAGAAGCGGTATTACAAAAAGAAAATTTAGCACAACCGATTTCCAAACCAATTGCAAAAGCAACTGAAAAACCAATTGCAAAAAATAAAAGTGAGCCCTCGAAAAGTGCAGAAGGTGTCGTTCCGGTCAGTAGAAATAGTCCATGCCAGTGTGGTTCAGGAAAAAAATTCAAGCAATGTTGCGGTATTTTATAACGGGTCAGTAATAACCTTAGAACTTCCTCTAACAGAACTATTTATGGCTATTTAAATAGTTCTTTAGCTTTATTTTTGATAGCGTTAAATCCAGCTAGATGCGGCTGTATGAATTGTTCATACTTTTTCCAAGAGCCTATTGATTTGTTATTTATAGGTTGTTGCACTTGGCTCACACTTGGGGTTAATACAACTCTCTTTGATTTGTAAAAAGTAAGGCAATCTGCTTCAAAATCTAACTGACAATAATTCAATAATAGTCTGATCTGGTTTTCAGGTTCAGCAACTAAACGCTCATAGCTTAAATGATAAATCTGCTTACTGAATAACTTATCCCAATGGAACATCAAACTTAAGTATCCCTGCCAATAAAATGTAATACCAGGAATTGAATATGAGTAATCATGACCATTACTAAAATGCTGCTTGAATACACTCATGGCATTATCTAACGGATCTCGCATAACATTTATAATTTTAGCTTCAGGAAATAATTTTTTTATTAAAGCTAAATGCAAAAAGTTATTTGGGTTTTTATCAATAAAAGTTTCAGGTGTTGATTGAAAATACTGTCCAGCTTGTTCTAAGTATTGTTTTCTGTATTTTTCAGTCTCATCGATGCTCAAATTAGCGAGTTTGTGTACGTAACCCCCGGCCATTTCCAATTCTAGAGCTATTCGTTCTATGTAAGGTAATTCATCGGTTGATTCAACAGTAGAATGTGATGCCAAAATTTGTTCAATTAACGTTGTTCCAGAACGTGGCATACCAACAATAAAAACAACTTTTTGTTGCTCTGTGCTCACTGGATTTATCGATAAATGGGTGAGGTTAGCTATAAAGTTTTTAATTAAATGGGCAAAAGGCTGTGCTTTAAAGGGTCTATTTTGAGAAATAATTTGATTGCCGAAAGACATCGCCTGATATGACTTTGCAAACATATTTTGTTGTTCGTATGCACGACCTAAAGCAAAAAATGTCAGACCTTTACTGCCTTGTCCAATATTTTCAGTAGTCGAATAGGATTCCATTTGTTCGGTCAATTGTTCACTAAATTTAAAACTTTTTAAATCCGCTAAACTCCAATAACCAACGCCTGAATTTTTTGGTTCAACCTCAATAAAATGTTTATAATTTTTAACCGCCAGATCTGCATTACCTTTAGCCTTATAAACATGACCTAAATTTAAATAGACAAAAGGATTAACAGACTTATCATTACAGCAAAACAGGAGGGCTTTTTCAGCATCATCAACCTTGCCTGCACTGATACAACATAAGGCTTTCCTGAAGCTTAACTTGGCGCTATGAACGTTTAAAGCTGCTAATTTTTCATGCAGTAATATAGCCTCAAAATGAAGTTCTTTCATTTCGAATAGGTCTAACTTAGCTAATAGTGCTTTTGAATTTTCTGGCTCAGAGGCAAGAATGACGCTAATGCAACCTGCAATGGTTTTAAAATCATTATTTAGTTGAGAGAAGGCTAATAAAATATTATTAGCCTCTATATTACCAGGCTGTTTTTTCAGGACTTTCTTAGCATAAGTTACTGCAGATGAAAGTTGCCCCTGTTGCTCTAAATTTTTTGCTTGTTCAAGTAATATTGCAATTCTACTATTCAAAATTAAATCTCTTTTACAACTGCATTTAGTTAAAGCCTATGCTTTACATCGTTATTTAATTTTGACTAATCTTTAAAGTTATTAAACTGGAAAGTTTGATCTAGCTCTGTACTCCGTACTAGCTGCATAAGTGCCTGCAAATCATCACGTTTTTTACCAGTAATTCTTACTTTATCACCTTGAATAGATGCTTGAACTTTTAATTTACTATCTTTGATTACTTTCACCAACTTTTTAGCAACATCTTGTTCTAGACCAACTTTAAAAGTCACTTGTTGCGTGAAAGTAACACCTGAGTGGTCAAATTTTCCAATTGTCATAGCTTTGGCGTCGATTTGGCGCTTACTTAAGTGTGCTCGCAACATATCTAGCATTTGTTTAATATGAAAATCACCTTCGGCTTTAACGGTGACAATATCTTTTTTGTATTCAAAAGAAGCCTCCACACCTCTAAAATCAAAACGGGTAGCGAGTTCCCTAGTTGCGTTATCTGTAGCGTTACGAACTTCTTCCATTTCCACTTCAGAAACGATATCTAATGACGGCATAATATTTTCTCTATAGATCTTGCTTACCGTATAAATTAAATAATTTTAACGACAAGCCTAATTGAATTTTATTTAAGCATAGATTATCAGAGCAGGTGAATAAGCGCTATATTCGATTTAAAATAATAGCTAATATATCAGCGACAGCAATTAGCAACAGCACACTTAAAAATTATGTTATTATGAAAAAAATAGTCAATAGTCCCTTTGATGTGAATAAAGCTTCCTTAATTAGATATATCACAATAAGTGTTTGTGCTGTATTAATCGTCCTTAACTGGGACTCAATTGTTCCCTTCCTTAATAAATACCATTTATTAGATAAAACAGGACATTTTTTTGGTTTTCTATTTTTATCTTGGTTGGTAGATAAGTTACTTAATTTAAATATTATGGTCACAACAATTGGTTTGATTTTTTATTCCGGTTTAACCGAGATAGGTCAGCATATGCTTGGCTTTAGAAGTGGTCAATGGAGCGATTTTATCGCTGATAGTTTAGGCTGTCTGTGTTATTTACTTATAGTTTATATTGATAATAGACTTATGCTTAAAGTCAAAAAATGAATATTGTCATTGTTGGCTCCGGAGCTATGGGCTTATTGTTTCATAGCCAATTATCTACTGCACATAACGTCAGTTTATGTACTCGAACAGAAAATCAAAAAGGTAATGAAATTTCTGTTACTGCGCTTGATGGCTCGGTTCAAAAACACACTTACATCAACACTCAAAAAGCTGATATCGAACGGGCTGATTGTATAATCTTTTGTGTGAAATGTTTCGATATAATTGCGGCTATTAAGCATCTATTAACGAACATAACGGCAAACAGCAAAATCGTTATTATGCATAATGGCATGGGCGTTGTTGAAGAAATAGTACAACAGATCAACATAAAAAATCCTATATACACGTTACTCACCACTCAGGCGAGTCGAAAAACGGCTGCGTTTGAAATCACTCATACTGGTGCTGGTAATTCACAATTAGGATTAGCAATAAACAATGATTCAAATGAGCAACAAGCTATACTCGCTAACTCATTGAGCAATCTAATACCAAACATAACGTTAACAACGACAATAAAACAACAACAATGGCAAAAGCTCGCCATTAATTGCGCGATAAATGCGTTAACAGCCATTAATAATGTATCTAATGGTGATATTGCTCAACAACAATTTAGAGAGTTGTTAGTTCAGATTATTGCAGAAGTGATTACTGTGGCTAAAGCCGAAAACATTTATTTAGATAATAATGTAATACTCGATTCAGTATTATTGGTGATAGAGAAAACTAAAAACAATAGTTCTTCGATGCGTGAAGATGTGAGGAATTGTAGAGCAACAGAGATTAATTACATTAACGGTTATATCAAACAATTAGGGCAGAAATATAATATTCCTACCCCAGTTAACTCTATGCTTTATCAGCAAATACAAGCACTACAACAAAACTATTCAAACTAAATTATACCGATATAACCTGCTGTAACATTGGTAAAAGCTTAGCTTTAATAGATGCCACTTCATTATCACTATAAGGTTTCAGTGGTAATTGCCCCCAAATAGGTTTTGGCCAGACAGGATCATGACTAAAACGAACAATATGATGTATATGCAATTGTGGCGTCACGTTACCAAGAGCCGCAACATTCATTTTTTCACCATTAAAACATTGCATTAATATTTCAGATAATGCACTCGATTCATTTAAAAACTGTTGTTGGTCTTGCCAATTCAGCTCATATAAATCTTTAACATTTTCACGGCGAGGCACCATAATAAACCATGGATAATTACTGTCGTTACAAAGTAATAACCGGCATAAAGGTAAATCTGTTATAACTATGCCATCTCTTTGTAAGTCTGCATGTAATTCAAATACTTCATTCATAATCGTTCCTTAACTAATACCTAAGAAGATTTACTGCTTTTTTTCTTTTTCGGTTTATTTTTACGGCCACGGCCACGTGCTTCTTTTCTGGCTTCGCGTTCTGCAATTCTACTTGCTTGCAGCTCTTCAAAGTAAATATTCTCTTTTTCAACCATTTCAGGCGTTTCAAAAGTAATATTACCTATGGTTTTATCACGTATTTCATTAATTAAAATTTCAGCAGCTTTATGAAAATCAACATGACCACCACCTTTCACACAACCACGTTTACGGCCAAGCTCTTCTAAAAACTCAACTTCTTGTAGCGGTAAGTCATCAATCTTATAACGCTCTTTTAATAACTCAGGGTAAGCAGTAACAAGGTACTCAGCAGCAAAACATGCGATGTCTTCATGATCAAAGGCTGTATCTTTAATGCCTCCCGAAACAGCTAAACGGTAACCGCTGTTTTCATTAGCAATTTTTGGCCACAACATACCTGGGGTATCATAAAGATAAACACCTTCTTCCAAACGAATACGTTGCTGAGCTTTAGTTACCGCTGGCTCGTTGCCAACCTTAGCTTTAGTTTTTCCTACTAAGGTATTTATTAACGTTGATTTACCAACATTAGGAATGCCCATGATCATGGCATTGATTTGTTTACCACTCTCATTTTTAGTGGGTGCTAGCTTTTTAATGAGATCAGCAATGAGTTTGGCACCACTTGGCTCTTCAGTGGTTAAGGCAATAGCTTTAACATTTTGTTGAGCTTGAAAATACTCTAACCAAACTTTTGTTAGTACAGGATCAGCTAAATCACTTTTATTAAGAATTTTAATTAACGGCTTATCACCTCGTATGCTAGTGATCATTGGATTTTCACTACTAAACGGTAGGCGAGCATCACACACTTCAATAACCACATCGATTTGATGAATAATTTCTTTTATTTCTTTTTGGGCTTTATGCATATGCCCAGGAAACCAGTTAATTGCCATAATAATTTTTTAAAAAGATAAGTTAACCGTATTTTAGCAAGTAAACCTGAGAGATACATTATTAATAAAATAATAAATGAAATAAGGGCTTTGATGTATCGGCCAACTAACCGTTAGTAAAGCAAACACAAACTGGGATGATTTAGATTCAGATATTATTTAGCGGATGATTTTTTCAAATCACAGATCGCCTCTGGAGATCCCACATCTCGCTAGGGCTCGTGATGGGATGACGGTGATAGCATCAAATTCAATGCTACGATCGCATGGATGCGAAAGAGTGGTGACCTACAGGTCATGCGCAGGGAATTTAAAGCAAAAAAGGCTATCCGTTAGGATAGCCTTTCTTTAAATAGGAGTCTGGCAATGATGAACATGGATGTTCGAATGCCGATAAGTTCATGGATGAACGCTTTTATCGGTGACGTGCATGGATGCACTAATGCCACGATGCCATGGATGGCAATGAGTGGTGACCTACGAGTGGGTCAGTTAAAGACTAGAATGAAAAAAGCCCTTTGCGTTAGCAAAGGGCTTTTAGAATGGGAGTCTAGCAATGATGAACATGGATGTTCGAATGCCGATAAGTTCATGGATGAACGCTTTTATCGGTGACGTGCATGGATGCACTAATGCCACGGTCGCATGGATGCGAAAGAGTGGCGACCTACTGGTCATGCGCCGGGAATTTAAAGCAAAAAAGGCTATCCGTTAGGATAGCCTTTCTTTAAATAGGAGTCTAGCAATGATGAACATGGATGTTCAAATGCCGTGATGCCATGGATGGCAATGAACGGTGACCTACGAGTAGGTTATGTATAGACTCAGAATGAAAAAAGCCCTTTGCGTTAGCAAAGGGCTTTTAGAATGGGAGTCTAGCAATGACCTACTCTCACATGGGGAAACCCCACACTACCATCGGCGCAACTGCGTTTCACTTCTGAGTT
>JBFONS010000017.1:0-107292 GCA_040779355.1 Colwelliaceae bacterium BS250
AGATCTCGAGAAGATTTTCCCTCAATACCTTGTTTGGAAATAAAGAGTTTTAACACTCTAGTGTACTTGGCCATAAGAAGCCTCCTAATAGTTGTTTGTCCAACTATTGGGGGGCACTTCACTTTTGGGTGGGATCTCAATCAAAGTGCAGAAGAGATCAAGTGAATATATGAGGTGATTGATCTACATCTACAAATCTAAAAACCTATGATGTACAGCTAGTTTTGAATTTGTTGTTCGTTGGGAGTCGATTTTTTTGCCTAGATCAAGTGAATATATGAGGTGATTGATCTACATCTACAAATCTAAAAACCATCCATGGTGATTTGCATACCCTCGTCCCTGAGGGCAAAAAAAAAGGCCCGTAGCGATTGACGCTTCGGGCTCAGGGGAATGGCTCAAATGGTATGAGCCTGCGCTAATAAATTCAAGGTTAATAAAATTTAAAAACATAAACTGTATTGCTACATGAATTACTAATTGTAGTGTAGAACTGATTAAAATCCAGTCAAAACATGTAAAAAAATAAATTAATTTTTATCACTTTAAAATCAGTTACTTAGTGGGTGTATTGGATTTTTTACGCACGGGTTGTTAAGTGTTTTGTTACAGCTTTGTCACAGCTTATACACAGTCTGGGTTTGGCGGTTTTTAAGCTGCTTTTAAGCGATTTTTTCATTACCTATTAACCTCCAGCTTAAGTTTATGATATTGTAATATTTATAAAAATAATAACGTAAAAAGACTCTGTTATGCTTAATCTTATTTGGCTGTTTTTCTTTGTGTCAGCCTTCTTAATGTCGTTATATCAATGGTTGTTTTTGGGTAATGCCGGTATCTTTGAGCAATTACTGAATAGTGTTATCGCTATGTCAAAAGTTACCGTCGAGATAGCCATTGGCTTAATTGGTATTTTAAGTTTTTGGTTAGGCATGATGAAAGTTGCTGAGCGGGCAGGTATCGTGGCTAAAATCGCACAAGCAATATCACCACTATTTTCTCGGCTTATGCCGCAAGTACCTGCCAATCATCCTGCTTTTGGTTCTATCACCATGAACTTATCTGCTAATTTTCTCGGCTTAGATAATGCTGCAACGCCACTTGGCTTAAAAGCGATGCAAGACTTACAAGACGTTAACCCGAAAAAAGATACCGCCAGTAATGCGCAAATATTATTTTTGGTCCTTAACACGTCCTCGGTAACCTTATTTCCTATCAGTGTATTTGTTTATCGTGCACAACAAGGCGCTTTGGTTGCCACTGATGTATTTATCCCTATTTTGTTAGCCACCTTTGCCTCTACGCTTGCTGGACTCATTAGTGTTGCATGCTTCCAACGTATTCCAATATATAAAGGTGTCATTTTACTCTATTTGAGCGCCGCAATGGCCTGTGTTGCCGCGTTAGTGGTGTATCTGACGCAACTAACGACAGGTGAATTGTCGCAACAATCATCATTAATGGGCAATTTTTTGATAATAACTACGCTCATTAGTTTTTTAGTGATCGGTCACTTTAAAAAAATCACTGTCTACGATTGTTTTATCGAAGGTGCTAAAGAGGGCTTTCAGGTAAGTGTTAAATTGATCCCTTATTTATTAGCAATGTTATGTGCCATCGGCATTTTCAGAGCAAGTGGTGCTTTAGACATAATTGTCGACAGTATTCGCCATTTTGTTATTTTTGTTGGTGGTGACACCCGCTTTGTTGATGCCTTGCCAACGGCATTTATGAAGCCATTAAGTGGCTCTGGGTCTAGAGCTATGATGGTTGAAACCATGAACACCTTTGGTGCAGATTCATTTAGTGGTCGTTTATCGTCAATTATTCAAGGCTCTACTGAAACCACCTTTTATGTACTGGCCGTTTATTTTGGTAGTGTTGGTATTCGCTACTCCCGTCATGCTATCACTTGTGGCCTTATCGCTGACATTACCGGTATTACCGCAGGTATTGCCGTGTGTTATTGGTTCTTTGGCTAAACAGATACCAAGTTAATCAAATGGGTATTGGCAATACTTAATGCACCTGTTTACTGCAATTCAAACAGGTGTATGTCGTACAATTCGTCAATTAAATGTAATTTAATTGCAATAAAAGCTTATCCTTTAGTCTAATTGTCGACAATCCTCTCATTATCCTCTTGACTTGAATATTAATGCGCGTATTATTTAATGCATAGCTGCAATGTGTCGACAATATTCGTCAATTGCTTTAATCATTAATATAATAAAAGTGATTTACATTACTAATGAATTCAATGAACCCTGCAAGACAAGCACCGGTAACAACGGCTGATAAAATATTTGAAACCATGCAACGTGAAATCGTTGAAGGGCAAATATTGGCAGGGAGCAAAATTAGTGAACCTGAGCTTGCCAAGAAATATCAAGTAAGTCGCTCTACTCTGCGCGAAGCCTTAAACCGTTTAGAAAAATGTCATTTAATTGAACGTAAAGCCAATGTTGGCTCTCGCGTGGTTGAGTGTACGGTAAAAGGTTTATTAGAAATTTACATTGTCCGTGAAGCGCTAGAAGGTATGGCTTGTCGATTAGCCGCTAGTGCAATGCAAGATGCTGAAATTGCCGAACTACAACAAATTTTAGCCGGACACGGTCAAGAAAAACAATTACAAGATGGTGTTGCGTATTACCAAGAAGAAGGTGATTTAGATTTTCATTATCGGGTAATTCAAGGCAGTAACAATCAACAACTTATTAATATTCTTTGTGGTGAGTTATATCACCTGGTACGCATGTATCGTTGCCAATTTGGGATGAACAGCCCGCGTGCAACCCGTGCATTTGACGAACACAAAGCCATTCTAAATGCGATTGCAGACAGAGACGGAGAATTAGCTGAAATGCTAATGCGTCGTCATATTGCTGCTTCGCGTAAAAATATCGAACGAAAACTTGAACAGGAAAGTAACTAATATGACAACTCAAATATCTCCAGGTGCTAAATTCCGTTTAGCGCTACAAAATAATAAGCCTCTACAAGTTGTAGGTACTATAAATGCGTATTGCGCAATGATGGCAGAGCAATTAGGTCATCAAGCTATTTACTTATCAGGCGGCGGTGTAGCAAACGCATCTTACGGTTTACCTGATTTAGGTATGACGTCACTTAATGATGTAATAGCTGATGTACAACGTATTACGTCGGCATCGAGCTTACCGTTATTAGTAGATATCGATACCGGTTGGGGCGGTGCATTTAACATTGCTAAAACCATTCGTGATATGGAAAAAGCCGGCGCTGCTGCCGTTCACATTGAAGACCAAGTCGCGCAAAAACGCTGTGGCCATCGTCCAAATAAAGAAATCGTGTCAACAGAAGAAATGGCTGACCGTATCCGCGCTGCTGTTGATGCTCGAGTTAACCCTGATTTTTTCATCATGGCGCGTACTGATTCATTCGCACAAGAAGGTTTAGAAGCCGCACTTGAACGTGCCAAAGCATATGTTGCTGCCGGCGCTGATGGTATTTTTGCTGAAGCTGTTAAAACGGAAGAGCATTACCGTGCATTTACTGAGGCTTTAGATGTTCCAGTATTAGCGAACATTACTGAGTTTGGTCAAACTGAGCTTTGGAATAAAGAACAGTTAGGCGAGTGGGGCTGCGCTATGGTGCTTTACCCATTATCAGCATTTCGTGCAATGAACAAAGCTGCTGAGTCAGTTTACCGTACATTATTAGACGATGGTGACCAAAAATCAGAAATTGATAACATGCAAACTCGTATGGACTTATACGACTACCTTGGATATCACGATTATGAGCAAAAGCTAGATGCATTGTTCTCTGAAGGCAAAAATAAGTAAGCCTTGATTTAATTAAGAGTCAAACTAGAAATTAAAATAAAACATTTACTATGTTCAATGAATTGAGCAAAGAATAGGAAGAATATTATGTCGGATAAAAAAGTTGGTGGTGCAGGTCTACGTGGTCAAAGTGCCGGTGAAACAAAATTATGTACAGTAGGCCAATCTGGTTCAGGTTTAACTTACTGTGGTTATGATGTTGCTGATTTAGCTGAAAATTCAACGTTTGAAGAAGTAGCTTACTTATTATTTAATGGTGAGTTACCAAACGAAAAAGAATTAGCGACGTATAAAGCTGAATTGTTTGCTATGCGTGACTTACCTGAAGCGCTTAAAAAAGTATTAGAGCTTATTCCTCAAAGCGCACATCCTATGGATGTTATGCGCACCGGTGCATCTTTCTTAGGTAACTTAGAGCCAGAGAATGATTTTTCAGAGCAACGTACTGCGGCTAACCGTTTACTTGCCGCATTCCCTGCAATTATGACTTACTGGTACCGTTACAGCCATGACGGCGTAAAAATTGACTGTGTTACCGATGAAGAGTCTTTAGGTGGTCACTTCTTACACCTGCTTAATGGTGAAGAGCCATCAGCGCAGCATAAACGTGTAATGGATGTATCATTAATTTTATATGCTGAGCATGAATTTAACGCGTCTACATTTACGGCTCGTGTTTGTGCTTCTACCTTGTCAGACATGTACTCATGTATTACCGGCGCTATCGGTACTTTACGTGGTCCATTGCATGGCGGCGCTAACGAAGCTGCTATGGATATGATCCAAAAATTCAAATCACCAGCGGACGCTAAAGAGCAAATGGCTGGCATGCTTGAACGTAAAGAAAAAATTATGGGCTTTGGTCATGCAATCTACCGCACCTCAGATCCACGTAATGTGATCATTAAAGCATGGTCTGAAAAATTAGCTAAAGAAAATGGCGACACGTCTTTATACGATATCTCTGTAGCGTGTGAAGAATTTATGTGGGATAGCAAGAAATTATTCTGTAATGCTGATTTTTTCCACGCCTCTACTTATAACTTTATGGGTATTCCAACTAAACTATTTACACCAATCTTTGTGTGTTCACGTTTAACTGGTTGGGCAGCGCACGTAATGGAACAACGTGAAAATAACCGTATTATTCGCCCAAGTGCAGATTATACCGGCAGCGAGCCACGCACTGTTGGACCTATCAGCGAAAGATAAGGAAATTTACAGGCGTCTTTACTGAGCCTGTTCCTACTCAAACTTAAAAAGAGCAAGACCCACATTGGTTTTGCTCCTTTAAACATTATTCTTTGGATAACGTTATGAACTATGAATACCGCAAGCCACTACCAGGCGCAAATATAGATTTCTTCGATACGCGCGCCGCGATTGAAGACATTACCCCAGGTAGCTACGCAAAATTACCGTACACGTCACGTGTATTAGCTGAACAACTTGTTCGTCGTTGTGATCCTGAAACGTTAACTGATTCGTTAAAGCAAATCATTGAAAGTAAGCAAGACCTAGATTTTCCTTGGTATCCTGCTCGTGTAGTTTGTCATGACATTTTAGGCCAAACAGCCTTAGTTGATTTAGCCGGTCTTCGTGACGCTATTGCTGAGCAAGGTGGCGATCCCTCAAAAGTTAACCCAGTTGTGCCAACACAACTTATTGTTGACCATTCTTTAGCAGTAGAAGCGCCGGGTTTTGACCCTGAAGCGTTTGAGAAAAACCGTGCCATTGAAGACAGACGTAATGAACAACGTTTTCACTTTATTGAGTGGACTAAAACCGCCTTTAAAAACGTTGATGTTATCCCTGCCGGTAACGGTATCATGCACCAAATCAACTTAGAAAAAATGTCACCAGTTATTCAAGCGCGTGATGGTGTCGCTTTCCCAGATACGTGTGTTGGTACAGACAGCCATACGCCACATATTGATGCCTTAGGTGTTATTGCTATTGGTGTTGGTGGCCTAGAAGCTGAAACGGTTATGCTTGGTCGTCCATCTATGATGCGCCTGCCAGACATTATTGGTGTTAAGTTAACCGGTAAACGTGAACCAGGTATTACTGCTACCGATATGGTATTAGCAATCACTGAATTCTTACGTAATGAAAAAGTAGTTTCTAGTTACTTAGAATTCTTCGGTGAAGGCACTAAAACTTTAACCATTGGTGATCGAGCAACTATCTCAAACATGACACCAGAGTATGGTGCATCAGCGGGTATGTTCTACATCGATGAACAAACTATTGATTACTTAAAAATTACCGGTCGTGAACCAGAGCAAGTAGCCTTAGTTGAACAGTACGCGAAACACACTGGTTTATGGGCTGACGATTTAGTCGATGCGCAATATCCTCGTGTTATCGAGTTTGATTTATCAACGGTATGTCGTAACTTAGCGGGTCCTTCTAATCCGCATCGTCGTTTAGCGACAAGCGACTTAGTAGCAAAAGATATCGCTAAAGACTTAGACGCGTGTAAAACAGATGAAGCTAATGGTCTAATGCCAGATGGCGCGGTAATTATCGCCGCTATCACTTCATGTACTAACACCTCAAACCCGCGCAACGTAGTTGCTGCCGGACTTGTTGCCAAACGTGCTAACGAGTTAGGGCTAAACCGTAAACCTTGGGTTAAAACATCTTTTGCTCCGGGTTCAAAAGTAGCGAAACTTTACCTAGAAGATTCAGGTTTATTGCCTGAAATGGAAAAATTAGGTTTTGGTATCGTTGGCTACGCATGTACTACTTGTAACGGTATGTCGGGCGCATTAGACCCTAAAATCCAACAAGAAATTATCGACCGCGATTTATACTCAACAGCTGTATTATCTGGTAACCGTAACTTCGATGGTCGTATTCATCCACACGCAAAACAAGCATTCTTGGCGTCACCGCCTTTAGTAGTAGCTTACGCTATTGCCGGTACCATGCGTTTTGATATTGAAAAAGACATCTTAGGACAAGATCAAAACGGCAATGACATCACCTTGAAAGATATTTGGCCAAGTGATGAAGAAATCGATAAAATTGTCGCGGCAAGTGTTAAGCCTGAGCAGTTCAAGAAAATTTACACACCAATGTTTGATTTAGGTGCGTTTGAACCTGCTGAAAGCCCGTTATATGACTGGGATCCTACCAGTACTTATATTCGTCGACCGCCTTATTGGGAAGGTGCCTTAGCGGGTAAACGTACCATGAAAGGCATGCGTCCATTAGCTGTACTTGGTGACAACATCACAACGGATCACTTATCACCTTCAAACGCTATTCAGTTAAACAGTGCTTCTGGTGCTTACCTTCATAAAATGGGTTTACCAGTAGAAGACTTTAACTCGTACGCAACTCACCGTGGCGATCATGAAACTACACAACGAGCAACATTTGCTAACCCTAAATTGTTTAATGAAATGTGTCGTGACGAAAATGGCGAAGTTAAGCAGGGTTCATTAGCACGTATCGAACCTGAAGGTACTGAGTCTCGCATGTGGGAAGCTATCGAAACTTACATGCAACGCAAACAACCATTAATTATCATCGCTGGTGCTGATTACGGTCAAGGTTCATCACGTGATTGGGCCGCAAAAGGCGTTCGTTTAGCCGGTGTTGAAGTTATCGTTTCACAAGGTTTTGAACGTATTCATCGTACTAACTTAGTTGGTATGGGTGTTCTGCCTCTTGAATTTACGAATGGTGAAACACGTCATACCTATAACATTAACGGTAGTGAAACTTATGATGTGGTTGGTACTACATCACCAGGTGCTGCTATGACAGTTGTTATGACGCGTGCTAACGGTGAAGTAATTGAAATTCCGGTGAAGTGTCGTTTAGATACAGCAGAAGAAGTGTCCGTATACGACGGCGGCGGAGTCCTACAAAAATTCGCCACAGACTTCCTTAAATCAAACGCATAACTGGTTATTTGATTGTATAGCTTCGTTGGAGGTGCTCACTTGGTAAACCAAGCTCCGCGCCACCGCCTTGCTCTAAAATCAAATTCCTGAGTTATACGTTGATTTAATTGATTTTTTTATGGCACATTTTCTTATGGAAGATAATGTGCCATTTTTTATTAATGTTTTAATTCATTTAGAATTGCTATGGATAGTTTAAATTCTGTTATGAAAAAAGGAAAAACGCATGAGTTCTATTCCTCAAGTAAAGATACCCGCTACGTATATTCGTGGTGGCACATCGAAAGGTGTATTTTTTAACTTAACTGATTTGCCTGAGCGTTGTCAGGTCGCGGGTGCGCCACGTGATAATATGTTGTTGCGTGTGATCGGTTCTCCAGATCCATACGGCAAGCAAACTGATGGTATGGGTGGTGCAACGTCATCTACATCTAAAACAGTAATCCTAGCGAAAAGTAACGTTAAAAATCACGATGTAGACTACTTATTTGGTCAAGTCGCTATCGATAAGGCATTTGTTGATTGGTCAGGTAACTGCGGTAACTTAACCGCTGCTGTTGGCTCTTTCGCGATTATGTCTGGCCTTGTTGATGCATCTCGAATTCCTGAAAATGGCGTTTGTACAGTTCGCATTTGGCAGAAAAATATTTCTAAAACCATCATTGCGCAAGTACCAATCACTAACGGTGAAGTACAAGAAACAGGTGATTTTGAATTAGACGGTGTTACTTTCCCTGCTGCAGAAGTACCGGTTGAATTTATTGCCCCTGTTGACCCTTCAGAAGCTATGTTCCCAACAGGTAATGTTGTTGATGAGTTAGAAGTACCAGGAGTCGGTACATTTAAAGCAACCATGATCACCGCGGGTATTCCAACCATTTTCTTAAATGCAGAAGATATTGGTTATAGCGGTACTGAGCTTCAAGATGCTATCAATAACGATGATGCAGCACTTGCTCGTTTTGAAACTATTCGCGCCTATGGTGCGATAAAAATGGGTTTAATCAGTGATATCGAAGAAGCTAAAGCCCGTCAACATACAC
Source organism: Colwelliaceae bacterium BS250 (assembly GCA_040779355.1). Lineage (GTDB taxonomy): Bacteria > Pseudomonadota > Gammaproteobacteria > Enterobacterales > Alteromonadaceae > Thalassotalea_A. The sequence goes on from JBFONS010000017.1 coordinate 8,791, forward strand.
CAAAAGTTGCTTTTGTTGCACACGCACAAGGTTACACCACCTCTAGTGGTAAAAATGTTGGCGCGGCTGAAATAGATTTACACGTGCGAGCGTTATCTATGGGCAAATTACACCATGCGATGATGGGTACTGCAGCCGTTGCTATTGGCACTGCTGCGGCAATTCCTGGTACGCTAGTTAATTTAGCCGCTGGCGGTGGAGACCGTAATTCTGTTACTTTTGGTCATCCATCAGGAACCCTTAAAGTAGGCGCCGAAGCAGCTGAAATTGACGGAAGATGGATAGTCAACAAAGCCATCATGAGTCGCAGTGCGAGGGTATTAATGGAAGGTTGGGTTCGTATTCCTGGTGATTGTTTTTAGACTACTTATTTTAGATTACTCATTTTATATTTATATTTTATGTCGAACTTAAACATATAAACAAAGCGCGATAGTATCAGAGCCGCAGTGTTCGGGTATTAATGGAAGGTTGGCTTGGTATTCCTGGTGATTCGTTTTAGTAGGGTATTTTTAGTAGTTGTTAATCGAATATTTGGCAGAAATATAAAAAGGGGGGGCTAAAATATAGCCCCCTTTTTATTTCTCTGAAATATCAATATCATAAAAATAAAAATCTTGTGCTTAAGCGTAATCATGTAACAGAGAAGTAACATAAAAGTAACCAGAATGGAGTTGTTAGGATCTACTGTTAACAATAATTTCCAGTCTATGAATATTCAATGTTATTAGTTTTTTTTAAAACAACATTCGCTATTGATATAGTGGTGGGTATTCGCCTATTATGTCCTGCGATCAGATTTCTCAGTTCATGAATAAAAATTTCAAGGTGTAAATACGACAATACATGAATATTGCTCAATACCAAATCGGCCAATGTGTACTTGATTGCCAAACAATGTGTTTGGTACGAAATGGCAACAGCTGCAAATTATCTGCAAAAGTGTTTGAACTTCTAATTTTATTTCTCAGTAATGAACAACATATTGTCAGTCGACAACAAGCTATAGAGATCATTTGGTTAGAAAATGAGGGCGTGGGTAAGCGAGGTTTCACTAACGCTATCTGGTCATTAAGAAAAAGCTTTAAAGAGTTAGGTGTTGATGAAGAAATTTTCCTCACTCTGCCAAAAGTCGGCTATGAATTAAGTTTGACAGTTAGCATCATCACGCAACCACAAACGAATGATATTAGCCAACCCGCGTTTAAACGAGCGCTGAAGTTCAAACGATTACTTGCCATCGCGATAGTGTTTGCCATGTTGGTTATAATCGTTTGGTTAAGTTATCAAGCCAATGCTCCCAAGCAAGAACAGCCTGACATTGCATTAAAAACAGTATTCAATAACGCAGCCCATACAAATATTACCAATTTTGAAGGGATAGAAGAACATCCTGCCATTTCTCATGATGGCAAAAGAATGGCATTTCAATGGCTCAGCGAAGGCAAAAAAGGCAAGTTGTACATTCAAGACCTGGAAAATAATGCTAATCCTTTGCATTACATTTCAATGGGCACAGGATCCGATGCAGCGCCAGCTTGGTCACATAGCGATGAATCTTTGGCGTATGTTCAACTCGATGAGAATAATAATTGTCAGGTACGGGTATTTCATTTTCTGACAAAAAACGACGTATTTATCGATAACGACTGTTATTACCTGCCATTTATGCGGGTAGTCACTTGGTCCAATAATAACGATAATAGTTTAGTTTATGCAAAAAAAGTAAACGACGGTACCGCACTATTTAGATACGATTTTAGTAATGGAGATATTACGCAAATAACTTTTCCTACCGGGAATAGCGTTGATTTTGCTCCGCATTGGTCTAAGGATAACAAAACATTAGCGTTTATAAGAACTAAAAATGCGTTACAGGCTGAACTGATTTTACAGACCGAAGATCTAACACATCAGTTAATATTAAAAAATAAAGTCAGTATTCTAGATTTTGATTGGGATATTGAAGAAAACAATATTTATGTTAATTATGCTGAAAATGGCAAATACTTGTTAAAAAAAATATCACTTGAGACTAAAGATGAAGTGCTTATTAGTGATCGTGGTTTACCGAGCATTATTACTTATAAGCAAAATAGCAAAGAATTATTTCTGTCTAGTCATTTGACTAAAGAATACATTGCGCAAATAATGTTTGATTCGAATAAGATCGTCCGAAAAATATCTTCTTCTTCTCGCGATCTGTATGGTAGATATGTAACAGGTTCAGGTGATATTATTTTTCTTTCCAATCGTTCTGAAAACTGGTCTCTGTGGTTGAATAACAAATTTCGTAGTGTCAATATAAGTAAAGAATTAGGCAATGCAACGGTACCCGCGGTATCGCCAAATGGTAAATACTTTGCAGTGAATATAAATTCACATGAGCAAACTGATAATCAAAATGCGCTTTATATTGGCAATATGGAAAATGGTCATTTAGAACAAATTTCAACTTCAGGACTAACAACTGATAATGTAAGTTGGTCCAATGATGGTAACGTGATTTTCTTTTACGCAAGTACTGAACAAAATACCGGAGTATATTCGTTAGATGTATCTTCCAAACTAATTAAACAACTGTCTACTCAGGGCGAGCATTATGCCATTGAAGGTGATGACGGCAAATTGTTTGTTTCTATCAAGAATCGTAATGGTATTTGGTTACTTGACCCGAAAACTCAAACAACTACGTTGGTAATTGATGATCTGGCAGCATACGATTATGCTGCTTTTTATTGGCAAAATGGCCTACTTTATTATTTACATCGAGACCCACAAGCTGATCAAGTCATTCGCGTAAATGCGGATTCCTCAAAATCTGTTATGGTTTCATTCCCTCCGAATACCATAAAGAAATCTTTTGGCATTTCGCCCGCTGCAGGTAATAGTATTATTGCAACATTAAAACTCACCAACGAAGCAGATATATTCTCTGTGCAAGTACCTTAAATAACACTCTGTTTGGTATTAGTCTGTCATTCCTATAAGTAAAATTTCATTGTAGGAATTTACTTGAATTGATCTCGGTTGATAATGCAGTGGTTATTAAACATATTTTGTATTTTTATGGTTCAACTAACCTAGAGCCAGTGCAAATATCAAGCTATGACTTACCTATAACATCTCCTCCGGCCAACTTATTTACTTTTTAAAGGAAATCCTTGTTCAACAAGTTAAACATAACAGTTTAACTTTATGTTCAATTGTATTTATAACTATCTGTATTTATTACCATTAGATGTTTTTTTGATGTTTTATTGAGATCTCAAATTGCAAATTTGATATCTATTTGAGCTTTATAGTCTTGTTTGTTGTGTTGATATTATTTATAAATTTTGCAGTGCCATAGTTACAAATAATTACATAAATAGGCACGTAACTGATAAATTTAAAGGATCAACAATAGATGAAATATAGAAAGAGCACACTCGCGTTATGTGTCAGTACCGCGATATTCGCAACAACTGCACTAGCTGAAACTGCTACAGATACTAAGTCTGTCTACTCAGTACCTACGTCGGCAACGAGCAGTTATGTCATCCAACTTTCGGGTCAAGCAGCCCTGCAAAAAAGCGTCACTAATCGAACCGACTATCGTATCGATGCACAAAATGTGCTGCAACAACAAGACCGTTTATTTGCAGAAATATTAGCATTAGATCCACTGGCTAAGTTAACTGGCCAAACCCGACTTTTATCTAATTTAATGACAGTACAATTAAGTGCTGATGCGTTGGCACATGTTAAAGTGTTAACTGGCGTTAGTGCGATTTTTCCCATGGCAGAACATTCACGTACGGTACTTGCCGATAAATCGTTAAATGTAAATGTGCAAATTAATGCCCAAGGCGAGGACGAATCTGCTGAAGTGCAATTAATGTCGCCTTATTTGAATTCAGAAAACTCTGGTGAAGGTGTAACTGTTGCAATTATTTCAACGGGTATCGATTATACATTACCAATTTTTGGTGGTAATGGCGTATACGGTGATGATGGCGATGATGAAACCCCGCCGGTTGCTGGAAGCTATTTGGATGCACTTGAAAATGGCGCTGTTGGTCCCACAATTCCAGCTGTTGCAGACGATCCGTCAACACCTGACATTGACGAATCAATGGACGCAATCCCAGGTTTCGATGGTTTTCCTACCGATGTTGTTGTTGGCGGTTGGGATTTCCAAGCTGAAAATTGGGGTAACGATGGTAACCCAATTGATCAAAATATAGATTATACCCATAGAGATGGTGCTCTTTTTCCTACTGGTATGGGGACTCAATTAGCCAGTATCGTTCATCAATTAGCACCAGCTGCCAAGTTATATGCTTATAAAGTTTATGATGTTAGTGATGACGGTGGTGAAACATACGGCCGCTGGCCTAGTCAAGCTAACATCGCAGAAGCTATGGAGCACGCATTAGATCCTAACCAAGATGGCGATATTAGCGATCATGTTGATGTTGTATTGCTTGACGCCGGAGGCGCAGCAGCATTTTACAATCAATATGAAGGTTCAGGCTCTGGCGCTATTATGACTCAGAATATGATCCAAAAAGCTTCAGCGCTTGGTATGACGGTTGTCACTCATGCGGGCCGAGGGGGACATTTATCGCCAACTGGTCAAGAAATTGACACCAATCTTCGTAACTGGATTTCATGGGAAGGTTCAGCACCAGCGGCAATAACTGTTGGTTCGGTAACGACTGCAAATGATGGCGAGACCATCGTTCCTGCTGCTTGGTCACCTATAGGACCTGTCCGTGGTAGTCGCGATTTAAAACCAGAAGTGATGAGTTTTGCTACCGACATCCCGGTTAGTTTAATTAGTCAAGCTGATGAAATGGCAGCAACAATGTCGACTCGCAGTGATGCAGCTGTTGCTTCCGCTAAAATTGCAGCTGCTGTTGCAGTACTTAAGTCCATATACCCTGAACTTGGACCTGTTGAACTTAAAGCCTTATTAGCAAACACTGCAGATCATAATATCAAAGAAGTCGATATTGTAACCGGTGAAGTACTAGAACAAGCAGAGCTTATTCATATAGGTCATGGTGTTGAGAACATTAACGCCGCGACAACTTCTCCAGTAGCAGTATGGAATACTGAAAATAACCAACCTTACGTGCAATTTGGTTTTCATGAGGTTGCTGATGAAAAAGTGATCAGAAAATATATAACCTTACGTAACTTTTCGGATACTGCGCAAACCTATTCTTTAGAATTCATGAAAACGGGTGATAAAGAAGCTTATGCAGCACTTAATGTAAATTATCCAACAAATGTGTCAATTCCTGCTAAACAGTCGGTTATGGTACAAATTGAAATGACGATTGATGGCACCATGTTGCCACAATGGCCAATCGTTTCTAGCGACGATTACGTAAACGAAAAATTGCTCGAAACTGAGTTAAATGGTTATTTTAAATTAACTGCTGAAGGTCACCCAGAGTTAAATCTTGGTTGGATGGTGCAAGCTCGACCTAGCAGTACGCTAGACAAAGATGTTGTTGCTATTGAGTTTCCACAATCACTTGGCTGGAACTCAGAGTTAGGTCAGTCAGACTGGATAAATCTTGCTTGGGCTGAAAATTTTTATCCTGAACGATTTGATATAAGCCCTGATTATTTTGCGCTAACATCGACATTTAGCAATGATTCAAATACTACAACAACTTATGAAACCTACCCTGTTATTGTCAGTAGATTGACACCACCGAAAAGTAAATCTCAAACTTACGGCCATAAAATTAAGACAGTAGGTGGTGGTATTTATGAAGATGCGCGTTGTGAAATGACCGGCAAAAAATTGAGTGTAGCCGTTAACTTATGGGAGCCTGCGCATGATGCAATGGCAAACTGGACTGATAAAATTGGTACCCCATTGTTCTTCTATGACATGTTTTCTCAAGCAGTACTAAACGAAACCGGTCAAGCTGAACGTTTTACAGGTATTAGTCAATATGATGTTGTCGGTGGTGAGTCTGTTTTATTAGGACAAACCTGGGTTGATATTGATGAAAACGGGCAACCGTCTACTTTCTATATCGATTTAAGTATGGAATACATATGGCAAGGACCAACCCGCGTTAAAAAATCTAAATTACCCGTGCGTATGACGCCAAACGGTACCAATGTTGTTTCAGAGATTTGTATTGAAGATTTAGCCCATGATGACATTAGTGATGCTGTAGATGATCCAACGTTACCTGCTATGGTGCCAGAATTAGACGAATTCGGTATGCAAATCAATGAAATGCTTCAATGTGGAAATTATACATTGGAAGAAATAATTGGCTGGGGTGGATCTTCTGAAAATGATTGGTTTGGTTACTGTAGCTCTAGCACTGGTTTTTCGGATGCAGAAGGTTATGTCCTAGATGAAAACGGTGCTCGTATAGCTTCTATGGTTGAAAACACTGAGCGCGGTATGCCAGGTGTTAATGAACTGTTGGGCTATTTCGATCAAAATTTTGGTTTTCATATAGAAACAGATCGTGATGCAATGAGCGGTAAATATGAGGCAGTTGCACAATTTAATCCAATACGCCATGGTTTTTACTCTAAACCGGAAGAAGTGTGTGTTGATGGTTGGTTTGGCATCGTGTGTGAAATTATATCTATTAATCGCAGTGTAAACTCTGGTTTTACCAAAGTAAGTGCGGATAACCCTTTAGAAACGGCGGAGTTTAGTCACACTATTACCTTAGAGCCAAATGAAGAAGCGACAATAGTTGCGGTTACTGCAGGTGTTTTTGGTGGTGTTAATGATGATTTCATGGTGATTAGTACTGATGATAACTTTGCGGTTCAAGCAGCATCCAGTTATATCGATGCAGATGGTGGCAGTGTTACTGCTGGCGTTAGAGGCAACCAAGAATTTAGTGTTGCTGAAAACGTTGACTATGGCACGGTTGTTGGTGTAATCAAACTCGATAAAATGGGTTTTTTCGGCATTGGTGATACCGGCTATTCGGAACTTTCAATGAACATTATCAATGCGTTACCGGGTACACCATTTACTATTGACCAAGAAACGTTTGAGCTAATTGTTGCCAATCCAGATGCCATTGATTATGAAAATGGCACTAAATTTGAGGTGTTAATTCAAACCTCAGAAAATTCTCAGAATTTATCTCAACCGGCTATGGTCATTGTTCATATTACTGATATGAACGATGTAGCGCCTGAAGTTATCGCTCCAATGGCGACAGTAACAGTTGCGATTACCAATGATAGTGATGCAGTTATTGCAATTGATCTGACCAATATGTTTGTAGATGTTGAAGGTGACAGCGTAACGTATTCGGTAACTGGTTTACCTGCAGGTGTTACTTATGCCGATGGCATAATCACTGGTTCTACAGATGTTGAAGGTGTTTACTCCATTACTGTAACTGGGTCTGATGGTATCAATGAAACTAGTTCTAGTTTTGACCTTGTTGTAGAAGATCAAACAACGTCAAGCAGTGGTAGTTTTGGTGCATGGATACTAGCGTTCGTTGGTTTATCAATGTTCCGTCGTCGTAAATAACTTTAATTTAAGAGAGTAAGTCTTAAGGGCTTACTCTAATTAAAGTAAATAAAGTAAAAGGTAGGCCGTTTATGGTTTACCTTCTTTTAAAAAATCAGGACAAATATGAAGTCTTCTAAAATATTACTTTCAATGGTGACATCTAGTGTATTAGCTTATTGTGCAATGGCTAGTGCATCAAATGATGGTCAACAAATTCATCAGCCTATCGTTGGCAAAGAAAAGCTAAAATCAATTCGTTCCCATAAAGCTCGTCAAGATTCTCTCTATTACATTCAATTAAATGATCAACCTTTAGCCGGATATAGTGGTGATGTTTCAGGTTACAAGGCAACTAGCCTTAACGCTACAGCTGGTAAAAATACTAAAAGCAACGGTTTATTGGATGTAAAATCATCATCTAGTTTAAATTATCTGTCTTATTTGAACCGCCAACAACAACAATTTATTAGCCAAGCAAACAATACCCTTAAACGTAGTTTAAATGTACGTCATAACTATAAAGTAGTTATCAATGCTATTGCGGCTGAAATGTCTGAACAAGAAGCTAAACTTTTAGCTAAACAGCCATCGGTAAAGTCAGTTGAAAAAGTAGGTATGCATTATATTCAAACCGATAGCGGCCCTGAATTTATTAAAGCTAAAAATGTATGGGATGGTGTTAATGATTATGAGGGTACTAAAGGCGAGGGCGTTGTTGTTGGTATTATCGATACCGGCATAAATGCTTATCATCCATCATTTGCTGATATTGGCGCTGATGGTTATGATCATACTAATCCATTGGGTCAAGGCAATTATTTAGCCGGAGATTGTCAGGACTATCCAAAATTTTGTAATGATAAGTTGATTGGTATTGTTAGTTACCCGCAAATTATCAGCCAACGTGCCCCTGTCACTAATGAAGATTATCTAGATCTTGAAGATAAAGTTAAAATTGGTTATGACTTTAATGCCCATGGTAGTCATGTTGCCTCGACTGTGGCAGGTAATATTTTAAAAGAAGTTCCATTTTATTTATCTGTTGTTGATGACATTGGTAGCATTGTTCAAGAAAGTGATTTTAAATTCGAACAAATAAGTGGTGTTGCACCACACGCCAATGTTGTTTCGTACCAAGTCTGTAATGACGGAGGTTGTTATCCTGAACTAACGATTCTGGCGATAGAACACGCCATTGAAAATGGTGTCAATGTATTAAACTATTCTGTTGGTGGCGGCGCTAGAGACCCGTGGAGTTCGGCTGATACAGTAGCATTCTTAAACGCTCGTGAAGCGGGTATTCATGTTGCAACATCTGCTGGTAATAGTGGTCCAAATGCCGAAACTATTGGTGCACCGGGTAATGCGCCGTGGATCACCACCGTTGCCGCTTATACTCATGACCGTGCTTTTTCTGAAAAAATGATCACCGAGTTTAGCGGTGGTGACAGTATACCTGCAGACATCTCCGGTCTAGCCGCAACTGCAGCCTATACTGGTAAGCTTGTTTTGGCTTCAGATTATGGTGATGCAATGTGTAATGAACCATTTTCTGAAGATACTTTTAATGGTGAAATCGTTGTATGTCAACGTGGTGACATTGCCCGAGTGCGCAAAGGTTTAAACGTGCAACTAGGTGGTGCAGGTGGGTTGATCCTTGCAAATGTAGCAGGTGGTTCAGCGACACTTGATGCCGATAACCATGTGTTACCAGCAATTCATATTAGCGCAGCTAGTGGTGATATTTTAGCTGATTGGTTAACAACGGGTAGTGAGCACCAAGTGACACTTACCGCATCCAAGCTTATTAAAGGTGAGTCATTAGGTGATATTGCTGCGAACTTTTCCTCACGTGGTCCTAATCTTCCCTATGCAACAATATTTGCTCCAGATGTTGCTGGTCCAGGGGTAAATATTTACGCCGCTAACTCTGAAGACCACCCATGGACTGAAGATGTGACAGAAACGCCGTTCACAACGATGAGCGGAACCTCAATGTCAAGCCCACATGTGGCGGGTGCATTGGCATTAATCTATGCAGTTCATCCAGATTGGACACCTTCACAAGTGCAATCGGCATTGATGACCACAGCGCAACATCATACCCTAAAAGATGACGACTATGATGGTATAACTCAACGTTCAGACTTTTTTGACCAAGGTGCAGGTAGTATCCGAATTGATGCTGCGATTAAAGCTGGTTTATTACTCAATGTTACTAAAGCAGAATATATGGCTGCGGATCCTGCGCCATACAGTAATGGTGACCCATCTGCATTGAATACCTCATCAATGGTGGGTGATAAATGTATTAGTAACTGTGTCTGGACTCGAACGGTTACTGCTACGACAGATGCAACCTGGACAGCAAGTTACGAATATATTAATCCTGGTGTTGATGTAACCATTACTCCAGCAACATTTACCTTAACTGCAGGTGCCAGCCAAGTCCTAACTATCACGGCTTCTGCCAATATCGATTTAGTTGATGAATGGACTCACAGTTTTGTTGCATTAACGCCAAGCGAGGCAAACCTCAGTGTTAGTCGCTTACAAGTATTAGCTAATTTTGTTGCCGGTACCGCCACTCCAACGATTACCGGTATGGTTAACAACGTTAATAAAACCCTAACCATTAAAGATGTAATGACCTCAGGGTCTAATGATCTGCAAGTTCGTGGTCATGGATTATATAAAGTTAAATCTTATAGCGGCCAAGCCGCGGGTGCGGGTCCATCAAATAGTGATAAAGAACCGCATTTAAATTTAGAAACGATCTATGCAGTTAAAGTCATTATTCCACCATATACCAAGCGCATTATTGTCGATATTGTCTCGTCGACATCGCCTGATATGGATTTATTTGTCGGTCTTGATGAAGACAATAATGGTGTTCCGAATGTTTGGGAATTGTACTATTCAACCTTGTGTATTAGTGGTAATCAAGACTCTGTTGAGCATTGTGAGATAACTAACCCTCCAGCGGGAACGTATTGGATTTTTGCTCATAACTATGCAGGAACTGCTGTTGGCGCGATGGATGATGTATCGATGGAAGTAGGCGTTATTCATTATAGCGATGCACCATCATTTGATATTGACGCACCTATCGTTGTTGCCAAAGATGAGCTATTTGATATTAACCTTAATGTGACTGGAATTGTCAGTGATATCGGCTTAAACGAAGTCGAGGCAGGAGACAAATATTACGGTTTAGTTGAAATTGGTACAACGATGCAGCTTAAGCGTAACGTCGGCCAAACCCTTATCAGTGTGACTGGTAGCGAAAACGCGGCTGAATTTACCCGCTCAATCGAGCAAGTAGTTGCTGGTGAAACCATTGAATACATGATTGAAGTACCTGCAAATAGGTCGGCTGTAGCACAAACGTATCAGTTTACGATGACTTTACCTGAAGGTTTCTCAGATGTTTCAACAACGGTTGCTGCAACGCAAAGTGATAACCTTATTAGTTTCAGCGTTATCCAAGACGTTGGAGCTGAACTGCTAAGTATTGATTTAATGTTTGCGAGTGCTGGCGTTATGGTAAAGGGTCATTATGAAGTGTTTGCCGAATATACCGTTAATGCTGGCGAAGTGATTTCATTAGGTAGTCAATCAGTATTCATTGAAATGCCTGTGCAAGCGATGATTAATGATAGTGAAAATTTGAGTATCACTGTTAACGAAGGTACCAGTGTGCTTGCCCTTTCGGCATTAGCAAGTGTTGCTAGTGATGACGCAGATGTATTGACTTACCGTTGGATACAAACAAGTGGTACAACGCTCGCGTTAAGTACTGCAGAAACTGCCGAAGTAATATTTACAACACCAACTGACTTAGTTGCTACAGGCCGCTATAGCTATCAGGTTACTGTAAGTAATGGTCGCTCTAGTGACATTGCCGAAGTTACCATTACCGTGGCTAATGTAGAGCCGGTAAAAGAATCTTCAGGTGGCGGTTCAACAGGCGTTGTATTGCTGTTAATCGCTGGATTAGCCACAGTGCTAAGACGGAGGTTTTAGTAGTAAACACTGAAGGGAATATTTTGCAGGGGAAACTTTCCCCTTCATATTTATATTTACAGCGACAATAATTCATTTTTTCGAATTAGTTTAACCAGAGCCTTATTCATGTGACGAGCCAATACGGCAACAAAGGCAATACGCAAACATAAGCGTTAATCCTTAATATGAGTAGTTGCGAGGGGGAATTCCCCCCTCTCTTTTTTAATTTAACTTCCACAATTTTATTTGATATTTCAGGTTTATAACATGCTTCAACTAACTAAAAATATATTGCTACTTTCATTATTTATTATCGGGTTGGGCGGGTGTAGTGATGATGAGCAAGCACCAAACACCCCGCCAACATTAACTATCCAAGCATTAACTGTAGTAAATGAATCAAGCAGTGTGGTTTTACAAGCAACAGCAATAGATAGTGATGGCGTTATTGAATCTTATCAATGGCAACAAATATCTGGAATTGCCGTTGATTTAACCGGTAGTGATAGCGAAACGGCCTCATTTTCAGCACCCGCTATCAACAACGATGAAATTTTAGAGTTTTCTCTAGTGATTACTGATAATTCTGATAATCAAACAACCGAAACGGTTAGCATCTTGGTAAAAAATGTTAATCAACTTCCTACTCTAACGGTTATTCAGCCAAGCGATGTAAAAGAGCAACAGCAACTAAGCTTACAGGCAACCGCGGTGGATAATGATGGCATAATTACCGATTACCTCTGGCAACAAACAGCCGGAAGCGAAGTGAAAATAGTCGATCCAACATTATCGACGATTACATTTTTGTTGCCTGAACTAAGCAATAGCGAAACATTTTCATTTTTAGTCACTGTTACTGACAATGAAGATGCACAAGTGAGCCAATTAGTTTCATTTGCTGTTAGCACTCAGTCTTTAGCACAGTTAAGCGCAATTGTTGACTCAGACATTAGCGAAAATGATACTAACTCTTCAATATTTATCAGTTCACTTGATATAGTCATTGAACCAAGCCAAATCACTAGTGTAGGATTTAAGATTAAAGCAATCGATGGTGCTACGGCTAAACCCATTAAAGCGACATATGCCTTAGACAAGCTTAAAAAGATAACAAATGGTGTTAATTTACCGATTTTTGGTATGTATCGAGGTCAGCAAAATGAAATTGAGCTTGCAATTACTTTTACCGATGATTCGGTTAAATACCTTGATACCACAGTGACAACCGATACTTTGATTGAACCAAAAGAAAATCCATTTAATGGCTATACTATTTCCAAAAAGTTGGCTACGTCGATAACCGCAAGTTATGATTATTTTATTATGAAAACCAGCCAATATGGCCCAGTGATTATGGATGTCGATGGCAATGTACGCTGGCAAGCCTATCTCAATGAAAACGAATATTTTAATGGTTCATCAGTGGTTTTTAACGATGGAGATTTTACCATAGCGACGGCGAATCTACTGAAGACGTTACATTTGGATGGACGCCAAACAACGGTGGCTATCACTCACCAATATTTAACCAATATTACTGTCCATCATGAATTAGCGAACGGTAAAGTTGGCTATTTAGTTGAAGTTGATGCGGATCATGAGGGGCAAAGTGAAAGGAATATAGAGTCAATTTTAATGGAAGTTGATGTCTATGGCAATGTGATTAAAACATGGGATTTCGCAAAAATATTTGTTGACTACCTGCTTAAAAGTGGCGAAGACCCAAGCGATTTTGTTCGCAACGGTATCGACTGGTTTCATATGAATTCAGCTATTTATGACCCGCAAGATAATAGTATTATTGTCTCGAGTCGAGAGAATTTTGTTGTGAAAATTGATTATGATAGTCACCAAATCAAGTGGTTATTTGGCGATGAAAGCAAGTATTGGTACCAAAATTATCCGGCTTTACGACCGTTATCATTGACCTCTGTAGATACTAAGCCTATTGGCCAGCATGCGTTATCACTTATTGATGGTGACTTAATGATGTTTAACGACGGGCAATTAAGTTTTAACCAGCCCGAAGGTGCGCCCAAAGGAAAAGTGCTCACCTCGAGTCATTCAGTGCGCTATAAGATTAATGAAGCAAGTAAAATGGCTAATGCAGAATGGCTATATGACGCAGGCATATACAGTGACGTTTGTTCAAGTGTATATAAAGATCAACAAAATCAAGACGGTGATTATTTGATAAATTATTCTGCGGTGAATCGCTTGAATGGCGAACCATTATTGGCAATTATTCAAGGTGTGAATGAAAATAAAGAACTGTTGTTTGAATATCAATTTGAGCTGGAATTGCCTTGCGAGGCTGGTTGGAACAGTACCATTGCGTACCAATTAACCGACTTGCAGATAAATTAATCGTACTGAGATAAATATATTTTTGCCTACCGCGATATTTAGCGAATTAATAAACAAGCCATTGATTATTACCCGAACGCCACATGGATGTGGATCATTACAAGTTGCAGAGTTTATTGCTAATGAACTTGTTAATGCTTGCTCTTGCAAGTAATTTTTTAATTTTACAGTTTCTGTTGGCGCTTGGTGCCGTACCTTATTCGATAAATATCGACAGCGGAAAGAGCATCTAAGCCGCAAATATTTAATATGAGGCAGTCCAAATAACTGAGTTTATATTGCAGGAAAACAAATTCTTTAACATCAGTAAATTTGTTATATACTGATATCAATATAATCAACACGTTAGTAGGCGATTCGATGAAAGTATTTTTAAGCTTATTGTTAACTTTGTTACCCATATCCACCATTGCAGCGCAATTAACTTTGCCACCCGAGTTTGTCGTTATGCGCGTTAATGGCGAAGAATACTCAACCTCTATTTTTTTATCTGACACTAAAGTTAATTTGCCTACAGGACAAAATGTATTAGTGCTTCAATACGCTGAAATGTTTGAAGAGGATTTGTCTGATAACACCATCACGGTAAAATCAAAACCATTTATCTTGCTGTTTTCTGTCGGCCCAAACGACAAACTTAGTTTTAGCTTTCCTAAGTCAATAGATAAACAAAGCGCTACTCAGTACGCGAAGCAGCCTGTTGTTACCATAAAACAAAGTAATGGCCAGTCTTTAGCTCTGATTAATCAATCACTTGCCAATTATAATGATGAGGTGATGAAACAAACGTTAGCGCGTCGACAAGAAGTGGTGAAGCAAAGTTTAGATGCCAAAGATGATGGCGCATTTACCAAAACAAGCCCTGAAACAATTGATATGCTAAAATACTGGTGGCAGCAAGCATCTGAAGCTGATAAACAGCAGTTTCTTGACTACATTAAACAACAGAATAAGAGTAAAAAATAATATTATTCAGCTAAATTCTTAAAGTGAATGCTAATTCTTTGCTAAATGCTTAATTATTTAGCAAAAAGAGTCAGTATTACTTTAATTTAGTGGCCTAACAAGGTATGTTAGGCGCTTTTTAAATGGCGTATTTAAATCGATGAGTAAAACTGACTTTTATCAAAGCCTCGAAGGGCAAGTAAAAGCCATTATTAGTGGCGAAGCTGATATTATTGCTAACATGGCTAATATTAGTGCGATACTATTTAACGCTTATGACGATGTTAATTGGGCGGGCTTTTATCGTGTTATTGATAATGAGTTAGTACTTGGGCCATTTCAAGGGCAAGTCGCTTGTATACGTATCCCGGTTGGACGTGGTGTTTGTGGCTCTGCGGTAAGTGATAAACAAACGCAATTGATTGGGGATGTTCATCAGTTTAGTGGTCACATTGCGTGTGATGCAAGCAGTAACTCGGAAATTGTTATCCCGGTATTTAAAAATGATGAGGTGATTGCGGTATTAGATATCGACAGTACATCTTATAATCGTTTTGACGAACAAGATAAACATGGCTTAGAGGCTATAGTTAATGCATTAGAAGGGCAATTGGCTTAATGCCAGTTACTTTGATGATTTTACACCCACAAGATAAGAGTAATACATGAAAGAGTTTGTCGTTATACACGATTTTTTAGTCTCTGAAGCTGTTGTCGGTGATTGGGAAGGCGAAGAAGAAACGGTCGCTGAAAACATAAACGAATTTTACCATACCATCTATCAGCTTGCTGAAGATGATATCAATCCAGATGAGTTAAGTTTTTTACTTGATTTAGTTTGGGACCATTGGATAGGGCAAGAGCACCTAGCCGATATAGAACATGATGAGATATATGATTGGTGTAAGCATGTGCTTGAAAACCGTGATCAATATCTTGACCAAGAAAATTAATTAATTGAAGTAAAAAATATTATGGAAACTAAACGTATCACTAGCAAAGAAATTATCGCGCACTTAGTGGAAAAATTCCCAGCGTGTTTCACTCTTGAAGGTGCTGTTAAACCTTTAAAAGTTGGTATCTTCCAAGAGCTTGCATTAGCTTTAGCAGAAGATGAAAAAGTAAGTAAAACTCAGCTTAGACAAGCACTTCGCCATTACACATCTAGCTGGCGCTACCTTAAGTCTATTAAATTAGGTAGCCACCGCATTAACCTTGCCGGTGAAGACGCTGAATTGATTGACGAAGAGCAAGCAAATTTTGCTGCAAAAACGTTAAAAGAGAGCCAAGACAAATTTGGTAACAAAAAAACTCAAGACAAAAAAGAAAATAAAGCTTATAAAGGAACTAAAGCTACTGATAATGGCTCTACTAAAGAAGCCACTAAGCAAAAGTTTAAAGCAGTAAAAGCTAAAAAAGCTCCTGCTAAAGAGAAAGTTAAATTAACTCAAGTTGAAGCTAACGCCTTATCAGTAGGTATGGCGATTATGGTTCAAGTTGGGAATTCACCACTAAGTGCTACTATTACAGAAGTAGCGGGTAAAGATGTTAGCGTACAGTTAATTTCCGGTATGGTTGTTAAAACACAGGCTGATAAAATCTTTACTAAATAAGAATGGAGTAGTTAAATGCAGAATATTTGTCGGATAGCCCTAGCGGTATCGTTATCATTTTCGTCGTTGTCAGTATTTGCCGAACAACCTAAGGTTGAACAGCAAGACTTGCCAAAGCTCATGCAACAAATGCAGCACAAAACGGCAAGTAAACGTATTTCGTCCACATATTCTCGTCAACACTACAAAAAATTTAGTTTCAATGATCAACTGTCATCAGATGTTTTTGATCTGTACCTAAAACAACTCGATTATTCTCATCAAGTGTTTTTAGCATCAGACATTGCTGATATAGAAAAGTATCGTTATAGTTTTGATGACATGATCGCCTCTGGTAAGTTAACGCCAGCATTTGATATTTACAATTTAAATGTACAACGTCGCTTCGAGCGCTATCAATATGCATTATCTTTACTTGTAACCGAGTTTGATTTCAGCAAAAAAGAGCAATACCTTTTCGACCGAGAAGATGAGCCTTATGCAGAAACAACGGCCCAGTTAGATGCAATGTGGCGCGATAAGGTTAAATCTGACGCATTAAATTTAAAGCTTGCTGGTAAAGACTGGAAAGAAATCAAAAAAGTTCTTACAAAACGCTACAATTTTGCCATTAAGCGCTTAAGCCAAGGTGAGAGTGAAGACGTATTTCAAGTGGTTATGAATGCTTTCTCTCGTACTGTAGAACCACATACTTCATATCTTTCTCCTCGTAATGCTGAGCGTTTCCAAATGGAAATGAACTTATCATTAGAAGGCATTGGTGCAGTGCTTAGAGCTGAAGATGATTACACTGTTATTCAAAGTGTGGTTACCGGTGGTCCTGCCGATAAGAGCAATAAAATAAAGCCTAAAGATAAAATTATTGGTGTTGCCCAAGACGATGGCGACTTTGAAGATGTTGTTGGCTGGCGTTTAGATGACGTAGTTGACTTAATCAAAGGACCGAAAGGCACTAAAGTTCGTCTGCAAGTCGAAAAAGGTGAAGACGATCCAATAATTGAAATCGTTGAGATTGTTCGTGACACCATTAAACTTGAAGACCGAGCGGCAAAGTCTGAAGTTTATCTAGAAAAATTACCTGGTGATGAAAACGCCGATAATGTTAAAAAGCTTGGTGTAATTACCATCCCAAGTTTTTACAATAAATTATCACGTGATGTCGCCAAAGAAATAGCCTCATTAAAAGAGCAAAATGTCCAAGGCCTTATTATAGATTTACGCGGTAATGGTGGCGGTTCACTTGTTGAAGCAACCTTACTTACCGGATTGTTTATTGATAAAGGTCCTGTGGTACAAGTGCGTGACGGTGCAAATCGAGTTGATATTAATAAAGATACTGATGGTTTAACTTATTACGATGGCCCAGTAACGGTT
Organism: Colwelliaceae bacterium BS250; assembly: GCA_040779355.1. GTDB lineage: Bacteria > Pseudomonadota > Gammaproteobacteria > Enterobacterales > Alteromonadaceae > Thalassotalea_A. Next base: position 26,614 of record JBFONS010000017.1, read on the forward strand.
ATGGTTGACCGATACAGTGCTTCGGCATCAGAAATATTTGCCGCAGCCTTACAAGATTATGGGCGTGCGATTATCATTGGTGAAAGTACCTTTGGTAAAGGTACCGTGCAGCAGCATCGTGGTTTAGGTCGTGTATACGACTTATATGAAAACCCATTAGGCAGTATTCAATTTACTATTGCTAAGTTCTACCGCATTAATGGCGGTAGCACACAGCATAAAGGTGTAACGCCAGATATAAGCTTCCCTTCTGCTGTTGATCCTAAAGATTGGGGCGAGAGCCAAGAAGAAAATGCGTTAGAGTGGGATAAAATTAATAAAGCGTCTTACACTAAAATGCACGACTTTACTCAAGACATATCTTACTTAGATTCTTTATATCAAGAACGCATTAAAGCCAATGATGAATTTAAATATTTAGCACAAGATATTGAATATTATCAAGAACACAAAGATAAAAAGTCGGCATCATTAAATTATGATGAACGTAAAGCGGAACGTGAAAGCAATAAAACGAGACGTTTAAATCGTGCTAATTTACGTTTGACGGCGCAAGGTAAAGAGGTTGTTAAAACAGTTGATGACATACCTGAAGAATTATCTGAGCTTGACCCGTTTCTCGACGAAACAGCGAACATCACCTTCGATTTAGTTGAAGTAGGTAAGTTAGCGAAAAAATAATTTCTATTTAAAGAACTAGTTTTAAAGAAATCATTTTAAATAAAAAACGCCTTCATGGCGTTTTTTGCATTCTAATCATCCATTATAATAGCACTAATTTTGTGCTGACGTCCTGAGCTTGACCCACCTAAATACTCAGACGAAACAGCCAACATCACCTTCATGGCGTTTTTTGCATTCTAATCATCCATTATAATCGCCGTAATTCTGTGCTGACTTCTCTAATCTTGGCCCACCTAAATACTCATACCAAAGCGCTAATATCAGTTTCGAACTAGCCTGAATGGGCGAGTTGGCGTAAATTAACAGTCATTGCTCTGAATTATTTTTAAATAAAAAACCGCAATCTAACTTTTTTTATAATTTGATTAAGTCTTTGTCAATGATAAGTTGCAAGCTGTTTTAAAGTGTAATTAGGGCGATTAATTATTCGTTATTATTGCATAAGCAGGTATATACTCAGTACAAGCTAAATAATATCGTTGGCGTTTGTTTCAATAGAACATTGGTGTGCTAGAATCGATAACAAAATTTTCACATAAAAATATAGGTAACACCTAGTTATGACAACAAACAACTCAAGTAGATTACCAAGCTTTATTGATGCGATGATCCCATTAGTGGTGATGATCGCTTTCCTGACTTCTGCGGTAATCTATTTTGGTGACAACTCTTCGTATGGGCCAAATCAAATTGCACTATTAATGGCCACCGGTGTTGCCTTAATTATTGGTTTTAAGAATGGTCATGTCTGGGAAGATATGGAAAAAGCCATTGTGCATGGTATTTCAATTTCCTTAGGCGCAATTCTAATTCTGTTAGCTGTTGGTTCATTAATCGGTACTTGGCTGTTAGCGGGTACGGTACCAACCATGATTTACTTTGGTCTACAAATATTAGATCCACAATGGTTTTACCCAGCGGCGTGTATTATTTGTGGTTTAGTGTCTATGTCAATTGGTAGCTCATGGACAACAGCCGCAACCATTGGTGTAGCGTTAATCGCTGTTGCCACTGGATTAGGTTTATCGCCAGAAATTACTGCCGGTGCCGTTATTTCGGGTGCTTACTTTGGTGATAAAATTTCACCACTGTCAGAAACAACTAACTTAGCTCCAGCCGTTGCCGGTTCAAAATTGTTTGATCATATTCGTTATATGTTGTGGACCACAATCCCATCGATATCTACCGCATTAGTTATCTTTATGTTTTTAGGTTTATCTGAAAATGTGACTGACAGCAGCGAAAATGTTTTACGTATTAATAGTTTGCTTGAACAGCACTTTCACATTAGCATATTCAATTTACTGCCATTGGTGTTACTACTGACATTGGCCATTAAAAAAGTGCCGGCGTTTATTTCTATTGCGATTGGCGCCATTGCTGGTGCCGTTTGGGCAATTGTTTTCCAACAAGACTTTATCATGAGCCTTGCTGGTGAAGGTGTTGATACCTTAACGGCGAATATTACCATTGTATGGACTGCATTTTTTGATGGTGTATCACTTGATAGTGGTAATGCTAAGCTTGATGATTTAATTAGTCGCGGTGGTATGTCGAGTATGTTAAATACCGTATGGCTGATCATTTGTGCGTTAACGTTTGGCTCGGTATTAGAGCATTTAGGTATGTTACGTAAAATTATGGATGTTATTTTACGAAAAGTTGAATCAACCGGCGGTTTAATTGCCAGTACAGTTGCTACATGTATTGGTACTAACGCGGTAACTGCTGATCAATATATGGCCATTGTTATGCCAGGTCGTATGTATAAAGAAGAATATGAACGTCGTGGTTTAGACCCGTTAGTGTTAAGTCGTACACTTGAAGATGCTGGTACTATCACATCGCCATTAATGCCTTGGAACACTTGTGGCGCTTACATGTACTCGGTACTCGCGGTTAACCCACTAGATTACATCTTCTACTGTTTCTTTAACTTGATAAACCCTGTGCTTGCAGTGGTTTATGGCTTTATTGGTTTTAAGATCAAAAAATTAGTAAAAATCGCTTAGTAAGCTGGCTCGAACTCACTAGTAAAAAGCCAGTCATTTGACTGGCTTTTTTGATTCAGAGACCACTCCATCCACATCAATAACTGTATTTCAATTTTGGGGCATAACTTTACGACCACCCAGTTCTTGTGCTTTGTTAGTGTGTAAAGATTGATAAAATAAGTAATTCAATTTACTCTGAAGTCATTATTTTTCAATTTCTGCAGATGCTAATACTTATGACCGATTTTGCTCCCCGCTATTTAAAAGACTACCAAGCGCCTCATTACCAAATTAAAACTGTAAACCTTACCTTTGAGCTTGATGAACAAGCCACTATTGTAACTAGTGTGATGACCATTGAGCGCAACGGCAAACACAATAAACCACTGCAACTTGACGGCGAACACTTAACGTTAAAAGAAGTGCTGATTGACCAACAGGTAATAAGTGCAGAGCAATATCAGTTAACCGACAACAGCTTAACCATAGAGGGTTTAACGTCGAGTTTTGAATTAACCATAGTGACTGAAACAGCGCCGAGCGAAAATACTGCTTTAGAAGGTTTGTATAAATCAGGCGATGCCTATTGTACGCAATGTGAAGCTGAAGGATTTCGCCGCATAAGCTACTTTTTAGACCGTCCCGATAATATGTCGGTATTTACCACCAAAGTTATCGCCGATAAAAGTGAATTTCCGTATTTATTATCCAATGGTAATAAAATTGCACAGGGCGATTTAGACAACAACAAACACTTTGTCACTTGGCATGACCCATTCCCTAAACCATGTTACTTATTTGCTTTAGTTGCGGGTGATTTTGATTTATTAGCCGATACTTATAAAACAGCATCGGGGCGTAACGTAGCATTAGAGTTTTATGTCGATAAAGGTAATTTAACTAAGGCTGAGCATGCCATGGTTTCATTGCAAAAATCTATGCTGTGGGATGAGCAACAATTTAATCTTGAGTACGACTTAGATGTTTACATGGTGGTTGCCGTTGATTTCTTTAATATGGGCGCGATGGAAAATAAAGGCCTAAACGTATTTAACTCTAAATTTGTACTCGCTGATGATTTGAGCGCAACCGATGATGACTTTTTCAATGTTGAGGCTGTTATTGCTCATGAATACTTTCATAACTGGACCGGCAACCGAGTAACGTGCCGAGATTGGTTCCAGTTAAGCTTAAAAGAAGGTCTTACGGTATTTCGCGACCAGCAATTTAGTGCCGATATGCATTCAAGCGCGGTGACCCGTATTAAAAATGTACGCTTGGTACGTGCTCAACAGTTTGCTGAAGATGCCGGCCCTATGGCACATGCAATTCGTCCTGAAAAAGTAATCGAAATGAATAACTTTTACACCTTAACCGTGTATGAGAAGGGCGCTGAAGTCATTCGTATGTTACATACCCTATTAGGTGATAGCGGTTTTAAAGCCGGTGTTGCCTTGTACTTTAAACGTTTTGATGGCCAAGCAGTAACATGTGATGACTTTGTACAGGCATTAAGCGATGCGACGGATGTTGATTTAAGTCAGTTTTCATTATGGTACAGCCAATCAGGTACCCCTGATATTTTAGTTAACGATAGCTTTGATACGAGCACTGGTGAATATAGCCTTACCATTAAGCAACGTCATAATGCTACTCATGATAACCAAGTAAAACATAACTTACATATTCCGATTAATATTGAATTAATTAATGTTCAGGATAATTCAGTATCCGATAGCCGTTTATTAGAGCTTAAAGAAACCAGTCAAACATGGACTTTTAATGGTTTTAACGCAAAGCCAGTGCCTGCTTTATTAGCCAACTTCAGTGCACCGGTTAAATTACATTTTCAATATGATGAACAACAGTTACTTACTTTAATGACCACTGCGAATGATGAATTTATTCGCTGGGACGCAGGGCAAAAGTTATTTAGTGGTTATATTCAACGGTTAGTGGTTAATGCTAACGCAGTTATTGATAGCAGTATTACCACCGCAATCGCTAATATTTTAACAAGTACAGCCGATAACGCCCTAAAAGCCGAACAACTTACCCTGCCTAGCTTTGATGAAATGAGCGATATTGTTGACCAAGTTGAGCCACAAGCGTTAGTGACTGCGATTGCTCGTTTAAAAATGCATATTGCTCAGCAGTTAAACGCTGAGTTTGCATTCGGATATAAGCAATGTTGCGCGATTGAGTTTGCTAAAGACGGTAAGGCTATTGGTGATAGGGCGCTTAAAAACATTTGTTTAGATTATTTATCGCTATTAGCTAATGATAAAACCGATAACGATGAAGTAGCAAACGAGCGGGTGGCGTTACAATTTAGCCAAGCGAATAATATGACAGATCAAATTGCGGCCTTAAAAATGGCTGCGGTTCATGATTTAGAATGCTTTGAAAACGTTATGCAAGAATTTGCTCATCAGTGGCATGACAACACATTAGTTATGGATAAATGGTTTACTATAAATGCACTACACAATAACCCTAAAGTTGTTGCCCGAGTCACTGAATTGTTAACTCATCCTCAGTTCAGTTTAGAAAATCCGAATAGGGCACGCGCGCTTATTGGTGCTTTTGCATTTCATAATGCCAAATACTTTCATCAAGCAGATGGCCAAGGTTATCAATTTTTAAGCGAGCAAATTGTTAAGTTAAATATCATTAACCCACAAGTCGCTTCAAGAATATTAACCCCACTTATTCAGTTTAAAGCCTTTTCAGAAGGCCACCAAAAAATGATGAAAGCACAGTTGCAAAGTTTAAATAGCATGCCTAACATTTCACGTGATTTACAAGAGAAGCTAACTGCAGCACTGTCTTAAGCAGTGCCTAAACTCTAATTATTAAACTTTGTAAACGAGCAAATCCCTAATATTCTAAATGCCAAAACGACTGTTTTGGCATTTTTTTTATTTATTTTTAATTTTTATTTATTACTTTAGAGTTAATACTTTAAACGTGGTCCGACCATTGAATTTGAGTTACAAGTAATTACAGTTTAACTACATACCTTATACATACAGGCTGTAGAATAAAGCCGCCCAGTTTTAAACGCTTGTTTAAAACGATGTGTTTAAGATTTGTTTAAAAACCATGTAAGGCTTTAAGTTACTTGTGATTTTAGACCCCTGTTTGCTATTGCCTACTGTCTAAAATGATGTAATTATTGTTTTAGTTCTGAAATTATTCAAAAAATAATTAGTATAATAATTAAAACGATAATAAAACTAAAACGTTTATAAATTCTGGGGAAAGAAAAATGAAGCCACGTTCCATGGTAAGTTTTTGTAAAAAGCCACTCGCTAAAAGTGTAGCTATTGGTTTATTAACGCTAGCATCAACGCAAGCGCATGCAGTAAAATTTGACTTAGGAGATTTTCAAGTCAGTTTCGATTCAACTTTTTCATACGGTGAAGCACACCGTGTTGAAGATAGAAACTGGAGTGACTACACAGGTAAATCTAATAACTTAAATAACAACATCGATTGGATTAATAATCCTCTCGGTGCTGGTCAGGTTTGGCAAATGCCTGGTGGCTATTCTACCAATGGTGATTTAGGTAACTTAAATTACGACTCTGGCGAAGCCTTTTCAAGAATGTTCAAAGGCAACCATGAGCTAGACATTAATTATACAAATGATGTCGGTGAATTTGGTATCTTTGTACGTGGCATGTACTTTTACGATTTCGAAATGATGGACAACGACCGTTCATATACTAATCCCCTTACCGGTAAAGCAACTGATCCTTGTGATGACGATGATGCCAAAGATGAAATTTGTCGTGATGTACGCTTATTAGATGCCTTTGCTTATGCTGATTTCTATGTTGGCGAAACACCGGTAAGTATACGTGTTGGTGATCAAATCATCAGTTGGGGTGAAAGTACCTTAATACCACACGGTATTAGTGAATTAAACCCTGTAGACATCGCTCGTTTACGTGCACCTGGCGCTGAATTAAAAGAAGCCTTTATTCCGTTTGGCGCTATTTATGCGCAAGTCGGTATTACTGAAAACTTTAACGTTGAAGCCTTTTACCAATACCGCTGGGAAAAATCAATTTTACCGGCACCGGGCAGTTATTTTGCAACAAATGATTTTGCTGGCTCTGGTGGTTATGCCAATAACGTGCAGTTAGGTTTTGGTAGTGCGCCAGATATTAACTTAGAGCAATTATTAATTAATATTAATGCTATCGGCGAACAAATAAGAACAACGGGTGTTAGTCCCGAGCTTATTGGTGCGTATGCCGGTACAGCTGGATCGGCTACACTAACACCTGAAAATGAAAAAGGCCAAATTGATCCAGACGATGGTGGTCAATACGGTTTACGTTTAGGGTATTTCTTTCCTGACCTAAACGATACTGAGTTAGGTTTATACTACATGAACTATCATTCGCGTCGTCCAGTTATTTCTGGGCAAGTTGCGAATTTTACTCCTGAAGCTGTTGGCCGAGATATAGCTCGTGTAGCCGGTACACCAGGTGGTATTACTAAAGATAACGTAAACGATTTAGAAGCTTTCGCTACTGCGGTATTCAGTTACCAAGAAGATATTGCTTTATATGGTTTAAGTTTTAACACCAACATAGGATTAACCTCTGTTGCCGGTGAAATTACTTACCGTCAAGATGAACCTCTGCAAATTGATGACGTAGAGTTGTTATTTGCGGCGGTTGCCGACCAATCTGGACGTTTACCTTATCCGATTTCTCAGTTTGATCCTGTTGCCCCAGGACAAACCGCACAAGGCTTTATTTTATCTGACACTGTCCAAGCACAAATGACCTTGACGCATTTATTTGGTCCAACATTTGGCGCAGGACAATTAACTGGTTTAATTGAAGTGGGTGGTATTAACATTCAAGATATGCCTGATGAAGATGTATTACGCTTAAATGGTCCAGGCGGCGCACGTTCTGGCTCAACAGACCCGTTAATGCTACTAGTGCAAGGCGGCACTGAAACTAACCCATTCCCAACTGAGTTTGCATGGGGTTACCGTGCACTTGTTAAACTTGATTACAATGATGTGTTTTTAGGTGTAAACGTTAAACCTCGCGTAATATTTTCACACGATGTTAAAGGTATCACACCAGATCCTTTATTCATGTTTGTAGAAGACAAAAAATCAGTATCAGTTGGTGTTGGGTTTGATTATCAAAGCACTTGGTCAGCAGACTTTAGCTACAACTCATTCTTTGATGGTGTCGGCACGACTAACCGTTTTGAAGATCGTGACTTTGTGTCATTCAACATTAAATATTCAATCTAAGGGATAGCATAGATGAAAAATATTACAGCAATTTCGTTAGCTATTACTTTAGCGTTAACATCGGCAGCCTCATTTGCCAAAGTTAGCCCTGAAGAAGCCGCTAAACTTGGTAAAGAATTAACACCTATGGGGGCAGAAGTCGCCGCTAATAGCGATGGCTCTATCCCTGCATGGACCGGTGGTATTACAACACCTCCTGCAGGATATAAAACAGGTGATCATCACCCAGACCCATTTCCTACGGATAAAATTCAGTATACGGTTACCGCAGAAAATTACGCACAGTACAAAAATTTACTGAGCTTAGGTCAACAAAAATTATTTGATACCTACCCTAAAACATTCAAAATGAATGTTTACGAAACACGCCGCAGTGCATCATATCCGCAACATGTTTATGATGAAACAATTGCTAATGCGAGTCGTAGTGAGCTTATCCGTGAAGGTAATGGTATTAAGCAAGCACAGGTTGGTGTTCCGTTTCCAATTCCTCAAAGTGGTATAGAGGCTATTTGGAATCATAGTTTGCGTTATCGCGGCGAAAGCATTGTTCGTCAAGGTGGCCAAGCGGCGCCAACAGCATCGGGTAGCTTTACCTATATTGGTTTTGATGAAGGGTTAATTATTCCTTACGGCGTTAAAGGCGCTAAATCTGCTGACCTTGAAAAATCGAATATTTTATTCAAGTTTAAACAGCAAGTGTCAGAGCCTGCACGTTTAGCTGGTACTGCATTGTTGGTACATGAAACGATGGATCAAATTAAAACGCCACGTTTAGCTTGGACCTACAACACTGGCCAACGTCGTGTACGTCGTGCGCCAAACGTTGCTTATGATGCACCAGGTACAGCGTCAGATGGTTTACGTACTACCGATGATTTCGATATGTTTAACGGTGCTCCAGATCGTTACACGTGGGAATTAAAAGGTAAGCAAGAATTACTTATTCCTTACAATGACTATAAGTTACATAGTGATAAAGTTAAGTACGATGACATTTTACAAGCAGGGCACATTAATCCTGATTTAATTCGCTACGAAAAACATCGTGTTTGGGTAGTTGAAGCGAAACTTAAAGAAGGCACAAGTCATGTTTATAAAAAACGTACCTTCTACATTGATGAAGATAGCTGGCAAGTATCGGTTGCCGATATGTATGATAACCGTGATGAATTATACCGAGTGGCAGTTGCCCATGGTTTAAATTACTACGAGTTGCCTGCACAATGGTCAACACTTGAAGTGTATCATGACTTCCAATCTCGTCGTTATATTGCGATTGGTTTAGATAATGAACACAACATGTACGATTTTGCCCCAAAGCATAAAGAACGTGACTTTACCTCTTCGGCGTTACGTCGTTCAGGTCGTCGTTAAGCACGCTTTAAATGAATTAAAAACGGTTGGCTAAGCCAACCGTTTTTGTTTTAGAACAAGAGTTTAACTACAAACGTTTAACTACACCAATTTCACAGCTATACTAATAAAAATCACATTTAACCTTTTCAATTTTGGACTCTTATGAATCGCGTCTGCAAATTTATATTCTTTTCCTATGCCTATATTACCATGGCATTCTCTCTTTCGGCGTCGGCTAATAATCAACCCGTAGAGGCTGAAATATTACCATTAGCATCTAAATCTTTGATGTTAGATATATTCAAAATAAGCCAACAAAAAATTATTGCGGTAGGTGATAGAGGTCATATTCTATTATCTAGCGATGGTGAAACTTGGCAACAAGTAATGTCACCAGTCAATTCAGCGTTAACCAAAGTTACATTTATCAATGAACAATTAGGTTGGGCTGTAGGCCATGACGCCACTATATTAAACACTCAAGATGGTGGTAATACCTGGACTTTACAAAACTATCAACCAGAAAAACAACGCCCATTTTTTGATGTTCATTTTTTTAACGAAAATCATGGTTTTGCCATCGGTGCATATGGGTTATTTTACCGCACTATGGACGCGGGTAAAACATGGGAAGAAGAGTTCCACCTAGAACTATTAAATGAAGACGATAGATTTTATTTAGAAGACGTTAAGTTAGAAGATGAACAATTATACCTTGAAGAAGTAGCGAGCATTTTACCGCACTTTAATCGAGTTACCGCTAATGGCGATGAGCTATTTTTAGCGGGTGAGTTAGGTATGATATCGTCAAGCAATGACCAAGGCATCACTTGGCAATTACTTGATGAAATTTATATGGGTTCATTTTTTGATATTGAAGCGCTAACTGATAATAAACTGCTGGTCGTTGGACTGCGCGGTAATATGTTTATCAGTAATGATAATGGTCAGCAATGGCAAAAAATACCAAACAACAGCACCGCATTACTCAATGATATTGTCACCACCGACACGGGTAAAGTGTTTGTTTTAGCAAACTCAGGGGTAATATTGTCGAGTACTAACGGTACTGACTTTTCTCTTTCAACCCAAGCCGATGGCAAAGCGTTGCTTGCTGGTGTTTGGTTTAATAATAAACTTGTTGTAGCCTCTGAAGTAGGCGTTAAAGTAGTGGATATTCAATAATGGCTATTAAAAAGTTCTTCTCCCATCTAGAGCGTAATATATTTCGTTTTCGCTTTAGCGTTCTAGGCTTATTCATATTTATCACTGGTTATTTGTTAGCGCAAGCGTTGCACATTAAACTCGATGCTTCTTTCGAAAAAAACATCCCGCTGCAACACAGTTACATGCAAACCTATTTAAAGCACCAAAAAGATTTTGGTGGTGCAAACAATGTGCTGATCTCGGTGTGTAACAAAGATGGCGATATTTTTAATGCCGACTTTTTTACCAGTTTAAAAGGTGTGCACGACCAACTGTTCTTTATTCCGGGTGTTAACCGCATATTAGTGAATTCATTATATTCACCATCAACCCGTTTTGTTGAGGTTGTTGAAGATGGTTTTGCTGGTGGTCCGGTTATTCCTGCCAACTTCTATCCCGATGAGAATGGCTTAGCGATTGTTAAAAGTAATATCGAAAAAGCCGGTATTGTCGGTAGCATAGTGTCAGATGATTATACCTGTGCCATGGTGAAAACCTCGCTAATGGAGAACGATCCGCAAACCGGTGAAAAACTTGATACCTTAAAGCTTGCTAAACAACTCGAAGATGAAATTCGCGGCAAGTTTGAAAATGAACAAACCAGCATACATATTATTGGTTTCTCAAAAATGGTCGGTGATATTGCCAATGGCGCCAAAGGTGTAGTGACCTTCTTTGCCATTGCTATCGTTATAACCGCCATAATGGTGTATTTATTCTGTAATTCAATCACCTTAACCTTACTGCCTATCTTATGTTCATTAATCGCTGTTATTTGGCAAATGGGCTTGCTTACGCAACTGGGCTTTGGTTTAGATCCCATGTCTATCTTGGTGCCATTTTTAGTGTTTGCCATTGGCGTTAGCCATGGGGTGCAGATGATCAATGCGATTTCCAAGGAAGTTGCTAAAGGTCACAACCCCAAAGAAGCCGCACAATTAAGTTTCCGCCGTTTATTAGTGCCAGGTGGTATTGCTTTACTGTCAGACACCATTGGTTTCTTAACATTACTGACTATTGATATTGGTATTATTCGCGAGTTAGCCATTGCTGCCTCACTAGGTGTGGGTTTAATTATCTTTACCAACCTAATTTTATTGCCTATTTTGGTGTCGTTTGTACGCTTTGATCAAACCGAGCAAAAGCACATCATCGAAAATGCTGATCATAAATTAATGAATCGTCTGTTATGGCGCAAAGCGGCTATTGTTACATCACCAAAAGCGGCCGGAATTATCTTAGCGGTAACCGCAGTATTATTTGCTTGGGGTACTTATCAGAGTCAATTCTTAAAAATAGGCGAGTTACATGCGGGCGCACCATCATTGCATGAAGACTCTCGTTATAACCAAGATACTTTCTTAATTACTGACAAATATGCCATTAGTGTTGATTACCTATCTGTTGTGGTTGAGACGTATCAAGACTCATGTATTTATCATGAAGTGCTAGATACCATTGACACCATGCAATGGCGTTTAGAAAATATTGAAGGTGTGCAATCTGCGGTGTCTTTAGCAACCATAGCTAAAAAGGTTAACTCAGGTTTTAACGAAGGCAATAAGCGCTGGCAAATACTGTCTCGCAACCAGCCGAGCTTAGTGCAATCTATCTCTCGTGTGCCATCGACCAGTGGTTTATTAAATACTGATTGTAGTGCGATGCCGATCATCTTGTTTATGGAAGATCATAAAGCTGAAACCATCAATCGCATTGTTGCTGCTATTAAGAAAAATGCAGCAGAGTTAAGCACAGATCAAGTTCAGTTTAAATTAGCCTCTGGCCCTGTTGGCGTTATGGCTGCAACTAATGAAGCGGTAGCCGAAGCACAATTGCCCATGATGCTGTATGTTTATGGCGCGGTGATCATTTTATGTTTAATTAGTTTCCGTTCGATACGTGCGACTACTGTGGTTATTTTACCGCTATTTGTGGTATCAACATTGGCCCAAGCGTTAATGACCTTTTTAGATATTGGTCTTACGGTTTCAACGCTACCGGTTATCGCATTAGGTGTGGGCATTGGGGTTGATTATGGTATTTATATTTTATCGACCATGTCAGAGCGTTTGAAGCAAGGTGAAACTATGGCCGAGGCATATCTTTCTGCATTGAAAGAGCGTGGTAGTGCCGTATTAATTACCGGCGTAACCTTAGCGATAGGTGTTTCAACTTGGTTCTTCTCTGATCTGAAATTCCAAGTAGACATGGGCATACTGTTAACCTTTATGTTTTTAGTAAACATGTTGGCGGCGATTATTATTTTGCCGGCACTGTCGACTTTCTTATGGCGTACTAAAAAATAGTGACTATGTTGATGTAAAAATTACAATTCTAAATGATCAGCGAAAATAAATTTTTCAGCTGCTCATTCAGAAAACTGCATAAATAATCACTAAAATGGCCGAAAGGCCATTTTCTATTTAAGCAGACTGAATAAACACTTACAAAGTAGCAACATCCTTTAACTTATTGGTATTTTTACTCTAATAAAGTCCTCGCATTGTGTAATATTTCTTAATAGAATCCGCACCATAGACTATTCTAAAGCTAGAAAATAAATTTATTTTTGATTTATAAGCTGAAAGTTTCATAAATCAATTACATTTCGCCTTAAACCGAGGGTAAACACATGGCGTCATTAGATAATAAATCTTCTGTACTGTTCAAAAATGTTGCAAAGCTTATTCAAGAGAAAGTGCCAAGCGAAACGGCACCTTTAGTAGAACAATTCACCAGCTTACTTTACAGTAACATCTCTAAAGATGATCTTGCTGGCCGTAACGACAGCGATGTATATGGCGCTACGTTAAGTCTATGGAAGGCATTGAATGCCCAACAAGATAACAAGGCATTTATTCGAGTATTCAATCCTGAAGTAGCTAAACATGGCTGGAAGTCTAGTCATACGGTTATTGAAGTGATTATAAAAGATATGCCATTTTTAGTTGATTCAACTCGAATTGCCTTAAATCGCCTAGGTTTATCTCCGCATTTAATTTTAAATTGCCCAATCAATATTGTCCGTGGTTATAACGGTGCGGTTACTGAACTTGTTGCTGGCAATAAAACCTTAAAAGACAGTGTTACCGAAACCATATTCTTTATTGAAATTGACCGTTTAACGGGGCAATCACAACTTGATGATTTAACTCAAGAATTACACTCAGTATATGAAGATGTAATGTTAACTGTGACTGACTGGCAACCTATGTGTGCTAAATTCTCAGACACCATTAAGCATTTAGATAGTGCCAGCAAGCATGTTAACGAGACTGAATTTTCTGAAACAAAAGAATTTTTAAATTGGGTGGCCGATAATAACTTTACCTTTATGGGGTATCGCTCGTATACGGTTGATCAAGTGAAAGGTGATACGGCATTAAATGCTGATTTAACGTCGAGCTTAGGTTTGCTGAAAAACTCAAACGGTACTACGCAGCGTTTAATTTCAAAATACACTGAATCAGCTCGTGAGTTAGCGTTAGGCAATAATTTACTTATATTAACCAAAACCAATTCACGTTCACGCGTACATCGCCCAGCTCACCTTGATTATATTGGCGTTAAACTCTTTGATAAAAAAGGCAATATCATTGGTGAAGAACGTTTTGTCGGTTTGTTTGGCTCTGCATTTTACAATAACAGCGCGCTTAATTTGCCGATTATTCGCAATAAAGTACAGCGCGTTTGTGATAACTCGGGTTTTGCTGCCGGTTCACATTCATTCAAAACATTAATCAATATTTTAGAAACGTTTCCTCGTGATGAAATTTTACAATCAAACGAAGACGAATTAATTACTACCGTTAAAGGCGTTCTGCAAATGCAAGAGCGTGATGTCACTGGCTTATTTGTTCGCCGTGATGCCTTTAATCGTTTCTTTTCTTGTATGGTATATGTACCTCGTGAGCGTTATAACACCAAGTTACGTATTGAAACTCAAGAAATATTACAACAAGCGTTTGGCAGTACCAGTGAAGTTGAATTTAATACCTTCTTCTCTGAATCTGTACAAGCAAGAACTCATTACATAGTCAGAGTTGACTCAACTAAAGCAGATATTGACGTGAAAGAAATTGAACGCAACTTAAACCAAGCAACGCGTAGCTGGGATGATAAATTTAGTGACGCCTTAAAAGTAAATAAAGGTGAAGTTTTAGGTAAAGCCCTAAGTCAAAAATACTCTAACTTCCCACAATCATACAAAGATGAAGTACTACCCGGTACTGCAATTGTTGATATTGAAAAATTAGAAGCGATATCTGCGACTAAGCCTCTTGAAATGTTGTTTTATCAACCACTTGAAGAGAAATCAGACAGTCGTCACGTTAAATTGAAATTGTTCCATAAAGGTGAACCATTACATTTATCTGATGTATTGCCTATGCTCGAAAACTTCGGTTTACGAGTGATTGGTGAAAGCCCTTATTTAGTGCGCAGTAATGACGGTGAAATGTGTTGGATTTTAGATTTCTCAATGTTGTTAACCAACAATAAGAGCTTCAATTTAGAACTGGTACAAAATTTATTCCAAGATGCGTTTGCTAAAGTATGGCATGGCGACTTAGAAGACGATGGTTTTAACCGTTTAATTTTAGGCGCGGGTGTAGCTGGGCGTGAAGTATCTATTTTACGTGCTTACGCTAAATACCAACAACAAATTGGCAGTACGTTCTCACAAAGTTACATTGAATCAACATTCACCAGTTACCCTAATTTTGCTGATTTATTAATTAACTTATTCGAACTTAAGTTCACTCCAAATAGCAAAAATAACGATAAAACCATTACTAAAGTATTGGCTGAAATTGAATCGTCACTTGATAATGTATCAAGTCTTGATGATGATCGTATTATTCGCCGCTATGTTGAGCTGATTAATGCCACTGTTCGTACTAACTACTTCCAGTTAGATGTACAGCAACAAGATAAATCGTACATCTCATTTAAAATGTTGCCTGAGTTTATCTCAGATATGCCAAAACCATTACCAAAGTATGAAGTTTTTGTGTATTCACCGCAACTTGAAGGTGTGCATTTACGTGGTGGTAAAGTGGCTCGTGGTGGTTTACGTTGGTCAGACCGACGTGAAGATTTCAGAACTGAAGTATTAGGCTTAGTAAAAGCACAACAAGTGAAAAACACCGTAATTGTACCGGTTGGCGCAAAAGGTGGTTTCTTTTGTAAGCAATTACCTGTTGGCGGCTCTCGTACTGATATCTTTGAAGCCGGCCGTGAGTGTTACAAAACATTTATCCGCGCATTGTTAGATATTACAGATAATATTGTTGATGGTGAAGTTGTACACCCTGAGAACGTGGTACGCCTTGATGAAGATGATACTTATTTAGTTGTTGCTGCCGATAAAGGTACGGCAACATTCTCTGATACGGCCAATGGTATTGCTGACGAATACAACTTCTGGTTAGGCGATGCCTTTGCCTCAGGTGGTAGTGTTGGTTATGATCATAAAAAAATGGGTATTACCGCCAAAGGTGGTTGGGAGTCAGTTAAACGTCATTTCCGTGAAATGGACATTAACTGTCAAACCACAGACTTTACCTGTTTAGCGGTAGGAGACATGGCGGGTGATGTATTTGGTAATGGCATGCTGTTGTCTAAACACATTTGTTTGCAAGTGGCATTTAACCACATGCACATATTTATTGACCCTACACCAAACTCGAAAACCAGTTACCCTGAACGTGATCGTTTATTTAATTTACCTGGCTCAAGCTGGGATGATTACAACTTAGATTTAGTCTCTGAAGGTGGTGGTTTATTCTCACGTTCAGCTAAATCAATTAAGTTAACACCGCAAATCAAAAAAATGTTGGGCACTAAAAAAGCCAGCATGGCGCCAAATGAACTTATTCAAGCCGCGCTTATGATGAAGGTTGATTTATTTTGGAACGGCGGCATTGGTACCTACATTAAAGGTGAAAAAGAAACTCACCTTGAAGTTGGCGACAGAGCCAATGATGTTCTTCGTGTTAATGGTAACCAAGTTCAAGCTAAAGTGATTGGTGAAGGTGGTAACTTAGGTTGTACGCAACTTGGTCGTATTGAATATACTGCCAATGGCGGCCGTATGAATACCGATTTTGTTGATAACGTTGGTGGTGTTGATTGTTCAGATAATGAAGTAAACATTAAAATATTACTGAATGGTTTAGTCGCCAGTGGCGACTTAACGGTTAAGCAACGTAATAAGTTACTTTACGACATGACCGATGAAGTTGAAGTGATTGTACTTGAAGATTGTTACCGTCAAACCCATTCAATTTCAATTTCAGAATCGCGCGGTGCCAGTAAATTAAAAGAGCAACAACGCTTTATTCATCGTTTAGAACGTGAAGACAAGCTTGACCGTGGTTTAGAATTTATTCCTAACGACGAAGAAATTGCAGAACGCATGGCCAATAATAAAGGCTTAACGCGTCCTGAAATTTCGGTATTGGTTGCCTACGGAAAAATGGTCCTTAAAGAGCATTTGGTTATTGATGAAATTACCAATGACAGCTACTTAGGCAAATTACTAATGGCTGCGTTCCCGGTTAAATTACAGCAAGATTACAGTGCACAAATGCAAAACCATCCGCTTAAGGCTGAGATCATTGCGACTCGTTTAGCGAATAGTTTATGTAATTATATGGGCGCTAATTTTGTTTATCGTATGCAAGAAGAAACCGGTGCGAGCATTGCTGAAATCGTAAAAAGTTTTGCCGTAAGTGCTGAAATATTCGAGCTTGAAGTTATGTGGAGACAAATAGAACTGCTTGATAATAAAGTATCCGCGTCTATTCAAACTGAGATGTTGCATGAAATGCGCCGTACTGTGCGCCGTGCTACACGTTGGTTCTTACGTCATCGTAACAAAGCAATGAGCATTGAAGAGTGTATCGCTTTTTACCGTCCTGCATTTAAAGTGCTTGCGGTTAAATTAGATAAATTTTTAGTTGATTCAGAAGCGCGTGAGTTAAGTGCCTTAAAAGACAAATTATTGAAAGAAAACGTGCCAACTAAAATTGCATGTCGTATTTCACAATTATCAACACTATTCTCAACCATGGACATTGCGCAAGTTGCTTGCCAAGACAGTCGTTCAATTGAGTTTGTGTCTGAGTTGTACTTTAGTGTTGGTGTTAATCTAGACTTGCATTGGTTCTTAGATCAAATTACCCAACAGCCGGTTGAAAATCATTGGCAAGCACTTGCTCGTGCATCATTTAGAGAAGAGTTAGATTGGCAACAACGTGCATTAACCTCGGTTATTTTACGTGCCAATCCTGACAGTAAAGACATTGCTGAAATGTTTGCTAACTGGGAAGTGCAAAGCGCACAACCACTTGAACGCTGGCAGCAAGTGTTAGCTGACTTTAGAACCACTAAAGCCCATGAATTTGCTAAGTTCTCAGTAGCATTGCGTGAGTTAATGACATTGTCACATTACAACGACTAAAACAGAGAGTGAAAAAATAATCACTGTGCTTATTTTTAATTCTATTTAATGATAAACTCCCCGCAATTGGGGAGTTTTTTTTTGCCTGAAATACCATCAGCTAAACAAAACTTGTTACTACCGCATTAATATCCAGGAACAACATGCTTTATTCAATCGCTCGCAACTTATTATTTAAACTCAGTGCTGAAAAAGCACATGATCTTACCATCAACATGCTGAAACTCCCGGCATCTTTGGCTATAAAAGGCTTATATGGTGCGCAAGTAAAAGACAAACCTGTTGAAGTAATGGGCATTACATTTCCTAACCCCGTTGGTCTTGCTGCCGGTTTAGATAAAAATGGTGAATGTATTAATGGCTTCGCCGCTATGGGCTTTGGTTTTGTTGAAATAGGTACGGTGACACCGCGCCCACAACCGGGTAATCCTAAGCCACGTATTTTCCGCTTACCAGACGCTCAAGCCATTATTAACCGTATGGGCTTTAATAATCACGGCGTTGATTATTTAGTAAACCAAGTAAAGAAAGCCAACTTTAAAGGCGTGCTTGGCATTAACATTGGTAAGAATAAAGACACCTCAGAAGAAAATGCAAAAGACGATTATATTTTTTGTATGCGTAAAGTCTATGAGCATGCTTCTTACATTGCGGTAAATATTTCATCACCAAATACTCCTGGTTTACGTAATTTACAATACGGTGATGCGTTAAATGAGTTATTAAGCGTTCTTAAAGCCGAGCAGACAGTACTTGCTGAAAAATTTGGTAAGTATGTACCTATAACGGTTAAAATCGCTCCAGATTCAACGGCAGAAGAAATTGCCGGTATTGCTGAATGTTTATTAGCAAATAATATCGATGGTGTTATTGCAACGAATACAACGTTAAGTCGTGAAGGTGTTGAAAACTTAGAACACGGCGCTGAAATGGGCGGCTTAAGTGGTTTACCCGTTCGCGATAAAAGCACTACAGTGATCAAACTTCTTAGCGAAGCACTGCAAGGTAAAATGCCGATTATTGGTGTGGGTGGAATCAACGATGCCGCCTCTGCACAAGAAAAGCTAGATGCCGGCGCAAGCTTAGTACAAGTTTATACAGGCTTCATCTACGAAGGCCCTAAGCTGATTAAAAGCATCGTCGATAGCCTTTAATATTATTGTTACCAATGCTGAATAATAAAAAAGCTCTATAAAATAGAGCTTTTTTGCTTTCTGTAGCTTAGTCGCTATAACGTGAGGATAAATCCTCACCAACCATTAATTTATTCACCGTTATAATCATCTACCCGCCTAATCGTCATACGAACGTAACCGTCTACCGGCGCACGACTAAATGGACTTAGGAGGTAGAGCGAAGCAGGATGCCCGAGCCGAGGCCGGTATCTTGCTTTTCCAGTAAATAAAATCCCCACCTAAGCGAGGATTACTGCCTTATTAACTAATGCGCAGCAGCGTATTCTTCAACCGCAGACCATACTCGTAATGTATTACCCGATAATATCTTCTCAATGTCGGCTTCACTGTATCCACGCTCAAGTAAACCATCAATTAGGTTAGGGTAACTGGCAACGTCTTTTAAGCCGATAGGTAAACTGTCACCAACACCGTCATAATCTGAACCGATACCTACATAATCAATGCCCACAAGTTTAACTACGTGATCAAAGTGATCAAGTACATCATTCAAGTTGGCAAATGGAAATGGTTTCTCAAGCAAATACTGCTCTGAAAATTGTTTAGCACTCTCACTTTCAGTCGTTACTGTATTATCTTTAGCGAATTGCGCTACCGCGGCTTTATGAATATCTGAGTGCTCACGAGAAATTTTTGATATAAACGTTGAACCGAAGTTGATTTGAATAACACCACCATTTTCAGCGAGGCGTTTGATCATTTCATCATTCATATTACGCTCAAAGCCTGGCGTATAAAAACGTGCAGAAGAGTGAGATGCAATAACTGGGGCTTTGGTAATATCCATAACTTGATAAAAAGCATCATCAGAAATATGCGATACATCGATCATCACACCAATGTTATTCATTTCAGTAACTAACGTTTGTCCAAATTTGGTAAGGCCTTTTGATGGACGTAGTGGATCGTATGACGAGTCCGAGATATGGTTTGCTTTTGAATGTGACAAAGTAATGTAGCGCACGCCGCGATCATAAAAATGAGTTAAGTTTTCAAGTTTGCCTTCAATTGGGCTACCATTTTCCATGCCCATAGGCAGAGATATCAAACCCTCTGCAAAGTGTTTTTTAACATCAGCAACACTGGTTGCAATGGCAAATTTATCAGGCGCGTTAGCAACAATTGCTTCTACAGAATCGATAAGACTGTCCGCTAACTCTTTACTGCCACCGGTAAGTTGCAATACCGCTGGAATATAAATAGACATAAATGGCGCATTTAAACCGCCAGCTTTTGCTCTAGGGTAATCAAAATCGCCGTCAACGGTTGCCTTGCTAACGTCATCAAATTTCTCTTCAAGACGGTAAGGTACATCGATATGACCATCTAAGATAATATATTTTTGGGCAAGTTCAGCACCGGTTAATGGTTTTTCCACAACCGCTTTATTATCACAGCCTGTTGTTAAAAATAGCGCGCTGAGCAAGCTTGTTGCGATCAAAGAGTGTTTAAGTTTCATAGTGTCACTTTAAAGTTAATTGTTTTAGATTTTATTTATGGTTTTAGATTACGTTGTTTGGCCGGTATTAGGAATTAAATTGTTGGTATTTTTGAGATAAAGCAAAATGGCATAAAATAAAAAGCCAATGGAGCATTGGCTTTGACAAAGAAATTTACATTGTATTGATTACATCACATAGACAAATCATCTCGTAAAACATAAACGGTATATTTTGTTGCATGGAAATTAGCACTCCAGCTCTTAAATATTGTCTCGGCTTTTGCTTCATCACCTAAATGTTCAGCTAACACTCTCGAAAATGATTTATCAGGAGGCGCCATACCCGCATAGTCTTTATATGGGACCACTAAACTTAACCTTTCATGACCGCCAATTTGCCATGACCAAGACCATGAATAAGGCCATTTCATGGCTTTGGCATTATCACTGAGAACCTTTTTACCTTCTTCAATGCTTTTGCCATGGCCCATTTTTACTTTGTAATCTGTTACCGCAAAGTATTTTAAGCCATCATTACTTTCTGGCCAACTAGAGTTGTCAAAATCTAAACGGCTAAAGCTATGTTGGTATTTAGCTACGTATTGATTCACATTTTTATTCCAATCTTCTTGGACTTTACTATCACTCTCCCATTTTTTGTAAGCTTCAATGTCTTTAAATTTAGTGCAGCAAAAGCGTACAACGTAAAAATTTAAATTATCACCTACCGTGGGGGTGTAAGTATTCCACTTACGCGGGTCACCTTTTTGGGTTCTTAAAGCAAGGTGCTTTTTAAAGGCGGCTTCAAATTCAGCCTGTTGTCCAGCGTTGGGCACCATCATCCATACATCGGCGAGAGAGTCGGGTTTATCTGCGGCTGTTGCGGTATTGAGCAGCAATTGCATTATTATCAAGCAACTTGCGGCAAAAGTTTTTAATATTATGTTACTCATTTTTTCATCCTTACATGCTTTTTTATCCATAGCCATGCACCTTGATAAAGCTCATAACAGCAAAATATGAATTCAAAAGGCATCTAAGCCAATATTTAACCTCTAAAGCCTAGCAAAAATATACTAAATTGCCATTTATAGACGTTGCAATAACGCGGGACTAAAGTCCCTCTAACCAAAGATACCGGCCTTCGCCGGTATGACGGTTGCGCCGGTATGACGGTTGCGCCGGTATCACGGTTACGCCGGTATCACGGTTACGCCGGTATCACGGTTACGCCAGTATGGCGGTTACGCCGGTATGACGGTTACGTCGTCATCCTCGCGCAGGCGGGGATCTTATTTACTGCAACAGCAAGATACCGGCCTTCGCCGGTATGACGATTACGTTGGTATGGCGGTTACGCCGATACGACGGTTACGTCGGTTACGTCGGTTACGTCGGTTACGTCGGTTACGTCGGTTACGTCGGTATGGCGGTTACGTCGTCATCCTCGCGCAGGCGGGGATCTTATTTACTGCAACAGCAAGATACCGGCCTTCACCGGTATGACGATTACGTTGGTATGGCGGTTACGCCGATACGACGGTTACGTCGGTTACGTTGGTATGGCGGTTACGCCGATACGACGGTTACGTCGGTTACGTCGGTTACGTCGGTTACGTCGGTATGGCGGTTACGCCAGCATAACGATAGATATACGCTCTATGGTTGGTGAGGATTTATCCTCACGTAATGATTGCGTAGTAATCAAATAGCGTTAGCTAGGCGAATAAAACCAAACTAAAATCCCGCTAAGCAGTTAACTGTATTTAGCCGATTACTTATTAAATGAAGTATCTGGGGTGCCCTTAAAGCAATTTAATACATAAGGGAAGGTGTCGGTAATATAATAACCATACACACCATCAACCGTCATACCATTACATTCATCTAGATCGCCCCAACCTTGCACATATACATTATCGTCGCGATAAGTACCATCATAGTAACCACCGGGAGAACCTGTGTCTGTTGGGCGTTCGCCAGATTGCATTTGATAACTTGGTAATGCTTTACGCACGGTACCATTGTCTTCGAAGTACGGGCCAAAAATAGGAAAACCATCGGCGGCAAAGCCAACAACTGGCGATGCGCTGTCATTGTTTTCGGCATGATAAAAAGCATTAGGTGTACCATGGTAATGATAAGTACCATCAGGTTGTGCATGAGCATTATGGCTATCTACATTAAAACCCGATAATGGCGACATAGGATCATAACGCCAAGGTTGGCTCATATCACCACAACCCACTTTACCGTTACCTACACCAAAACAACCGGCGGCGAGTAAATCTACTTTTACGCCATTGAGTAATAGTGCATTGTCGGTTTGCAAACTTATTGCCGTCGTTGTTGCTGCAACAGCCGGGCTGCTGGTTATTTCAAATACATCATTTTGCGCAGATACATCGTTAGGAAATTTATTATCACCATCATTAAAGTCATGATTAGGTATTGAATTAGTTTGAAAACTGCATTTGTTATTGGCGGCTGTTATGGTTAAGTCGCCCATAAATACTGTGCTGTTATTTACATCAAGCACATTAGAGTTATAGCCGTTAACGTAGTCACTACAGTTGGCGTTGCGAGCGGTAAAAATTTTGTCTGTAATATCTTCAGTACCGGTTGATGATTGCTTGCGAAACAATAGGGCTTGTTCAGTTAATAGCGCAACAATATCGTTATAGTTGTCACCACTAAGCAATAAATCATCGAGCTCAGTTATATCATTTTCAATGTTATATAATTGTTGTTCACCGGTATCATATTGAATAAGCTTAAAGTTAGCATTGCGCACTGACCAACCTTTATAATTGCTATTCTCAAACTCTGAATAATTATATTCTCTAAGGCCTGACTCATTCTCTATGGGTTGATCAATAAGTAATCCGGCAAAACTATGGCTGTCAAAAACACTTGTTTGCGTACTACCTGCTAACTCACTTATGGTTGCAAAAATATCAGTAGAATTGATTAATGCCGATTCCATTTCATTACTACGGGAAACGCCTTTACCTGAAACAAGTAAAGGTACTCTAATGCCGCCTTCATATAAACTGCCTTTGCTGTGGCTACTATCATAGGTGCTGACATCAATAATTGCCTTGGGTGTACCATTGTCACCTATATAAATTATCACCGTATTATCACGAGCATCGCTTGGAATAGTGCTAATTAATCGACCAATTTCAGCATCCATTGCTTCAATAGCCGCTAAATAATACTCTCTTTTATTGGCGGCGATATCTGCAGTAGTCCCCGACAAATGTGCTCTATTGTGTAAGTGCCCTGGCGGTAAATGAAAGGGCGAATGCGGCGCTGAATAAGCAAGCCAAACAAACCAAGGTTGAGTTTGTTCATTAATCCAATCAATGGCTAAGTCGGTAAGCTTGGTTGAATGATAGTCTGTGACTGTAGATGTAGTGCCGTTAACCGTGAGTTGCCAATTATAGTAATCATTTAAGTTTGCTAAGTTGCCAGCATAATGTTCAACACCACTATCATTGGGATGGCTAGCAAGTGAGCTGCCACCGCCTAAATGCCACTTGCCAAATACCGCCATTTGATGATTGCTTGTGGCTAAATTGGCCTTTAAATATTTAGGCAGCGTTGTTAAAGAAGTATCAAGTAACGCCGGTACATAAGTTACACCACTACTAATACCATGTTTGCCGGTAAGCATAGTCGCGCGTGTGGTTGTACAAGCAGGGGTTGCCCAAGCATTATCAAAGACAACGCCTTGCAGTGCTAAGCTGTTGAGGGTTGCTGTGTTTGGTACATCGTTAGAGTAGTTATACTGCGCCGAGGCATCAACGCCCTGATCGTCAGCAATAATTAATAAGATATTTACTGCCGTCTCGGTACTTGTATCTTCATCGCCAGAGTCTGCGTTATTATCCGAATTATCCGAATTATCCGAATTATCCGAGTTATCTGTTGTGCTGTCATCCACAATAACCTCGATAGGCGCTTCCTCAACGTCGGCGCTTCCACCTGAGCCGCCACACGAAACGATAAAAACACATAATATTGCATTGATTAAAAGAGTCTTCATAGTTAATAGCACTCATTATTTGAATTATTAATACGGCTTAACAATAACTCTATCATCGCCATAATTTAATACTGTGAAGAAACTGTGGAGAATTAATGAGGAATGTGCAGATATTACTGATTGCTAAAGATAACTGCTTGGTTGGTTGGTGAGGATTTATCCTCACGTAATGATCACGCAGTGAGCAAATAAGCTTTAGCTAGGCTAATAACGCGAGACTAAAGTCCCGCCAACCAAGAACTGTCAAGAACACACGCCGCAGGTCCTGCTCGCAATTAATGAAACAGCTAATAAACCAACAACAAAATAATGCCACCTAAGCAGGTGGCATAAAAAGTATAATCTTTCAGGGAGGAACATTATCAGCGTTATACCGCAACGAGTTCGACATGACGATGATTTACTCATGGTCGCTGTGATCAACAAAAGCTCGATAACTCAATGTAAAATACTGAAATAGGCTGTTGTTGGCTAAATGTTTATCGCCATAGCACTAATCTTTTTTCTGTAAATTTTTAGTCAAATTACTGATTAAATCTAACGGCAAAGGAAATACAATCGTTGAATTTTTCTCACTAGCAATTTCAGTTAATGTTTGTAAATATCTTAACAGAATGGCATTTGGCTCTTTGGCGAGTTTTTTTGCCGCTTCAACTAATTCATCCGATGCTTCATTTTCGCCACTGGCATGAATAACTTTAGCTCTTCTGGTGCGTTCAGCTTCGGCTTGTTGTGCAATGGCGCGGATCATGGTTTCATTTAAGTCGACGTGTTTAATTTCAACGTTAGAGACTTTTATGCCCCAAGCATCAGAACGTGAATCTAAGATAACTTGAATATCATCATTGAGCATTTCTCGATTGGCTAACATTTCATCAAGCTCATGTTGTCCTAATACTGAACGTAAGGTTGTTTGCGCAAGTTGCGAGGTTGCTTCGAGGTAATTTTCAACATTGATAATGGCTTTTTGCGGATCGATCGCTCTAAAATAAATAACCGCATTTACGCGCACTGAGACATTGTCTCGACTGATCACATCTTGACTTGGCACATCCATAACAACCGTACGTAAATCTACCTTGACTATTTGTTGGATCAGTGGAATGACAATAATAAAACCTGGGCCTTTGACCTTATAAAACCGGCCAAGTAAAAAAATCACCCCGCGTTCGTATTCACGTAAAATTCTGAACATACTGAACAAAATCAGTAATACCAAAATAATGACACTCATCCAAAATATTTGTGGGCTGTAAACCAAAAATTCCATGATATTACTCCTTTTCCTTAATCATAAGTGAAACAGTTAGCGTTAGGCCGTCAATACTGGTTATTTTAACCCTCTGATCTTGCGCTAAGCTTTGTGGACAGTAAGCTCGCCACCGTTCGCCATTAAATATTACGTAACCTGAACCCGTAAAGTCATGCTCGACATACGCGACTCCACCAATAATTTCTTCTTGACCTGAGACGACTTTGTTGTGCCGAGCACGCCATAAAAAGCCAAGCGAGAACACCAGGAATAAACTGGAGGTAACAGTGACCGCGGCTATCAAAGGTATCGATATTTGAAAATGACTTTGTTCGGTATCAATTAAAAATATTGAGCCTAAAACGAATGCGGTAATACCTCCCAAACCGAGTACGCCAAAGCTCGGCGCGTAAGATTCAGCGACCATAAGAATAATGCCAAGAATTAATAATGCGGCTCCTGCAAAATTAACGGGCAATAGTTGAAATGCATATAAGGCAATAACCAACGAGATTGCACCTGTGATACCCGCTATACCAACGCCCGGATTGTAAAATTCGAGCAACAAGCCATATATGCCGATTAGCATTAAAATATAGGCAATATTTGGGTCGGTGATTGTGGCGATAAATTTATTACGCCAATCGGCGTCTATCGGTTGTAATTGCGCATTATTTAATTGTAATTGCTGTTGTATGTTATTTATCTCTAACTGATATCCATCCAATTTTAGCAGTAACTTAGTGGGGCTATCCGCTAATAAATTTATAACATTTTTCGCTAATGCCTCTTCCGAGGTGAGTGTTGCGGCTTCGCGCACGGCTAATTCGGCCCACTCTTGGTTGCGCCCTCGTAATTGTGCCAATGAACGAATATAGGCGATGGAATCATTTAGTACTTTTTTTTCCATTGCGGTTGGGCTTGACGCTTGGTTGTTTTTTTTGTCATCACTCGTTGCCGGACCAATACTTACCGGCGTCGCAGCGCCAAGTGTTGTTGCCGAAGACATAGCCGCAATATGACAGGCATACAGAATGTACGTGCCAGCGCTTGCTGCTCTTGCACCTTGAGGATATACCAAGCAGGCAATTGGTATATCAGACGCCATAATGGCCATATTAATATCACGTAAGCTACTTACTAACCCTCCCGGAGTATCTAAGGTGATGATAATTAATGGTGCGCTTGCTGCTTGGTTAACGTTAATAATTGTTGAAACTAAATAATCACTTACCGCAGGGCCAATAGCGCCATCAATGGAGAGTAGGGGAATGTGTTGCACATTATTGACCGGTAGGGCCGAGTGAGCCGGTCCCGTAGATGCTGTGCACAACAGACTAAATATCAATAGCAACCCTAAAATCCAACGTAACATAGTAAATACCCCACATAATCGCTCCGTTAAGTTTAGTTGAATATTTAATTTATTACCTATGCTAACTGTTGATCTAGGTTAATGAAAAGTCAATTAAGCCGGTTGTGTAGGGTAGTTATTGATGAAATATAGATTGGTTAATTAATTGAAGATGATTTTTTAGGGTTAAAAGTAGTTACTGGTGATCTGTTTTGCATACCAATGTAAAACCATTTGGGAAAATGATAGTATTTACCTAATCATTTATCAATATCATTAAAGCACTGTTCATGCTCGATCATCTTTTACTTCTTATTGTCAGTCTTGTTGCCAATACGTTGTCATCACTTGCCGGTGGCGGGGCAGGTTTACTGCAACTGCCCGCATTAATTTTTCTGGGTTTACCGTTTGGCACTGCGCTAGTGACCCATAAAATTGCCGCAGTTGCTCTTGGCCTAGGTGCATCAATTAAACACCTTAGAAATGCAAGTTACCGCTGGCAACTCGTCACCATTATGATCGCCGGCGCGTTACCTGGGGTTGTACTCGGCGCTAATGTTATTTTAACCATTCCTGCTAACGTGGCGATGCTCGCACTGGGTGTTTTAACCATTAGCTTAGGTTGCTATTCAATTTTAAAACCTAGTTTAGGCATATACGATTCATTAAAAAACCTATCTGTGCGCGGTTACCTCATTGGCGCACTTGGCTTGTTTTTAATTGGCATATTAAATGGCTCACTTACCTCGGGCACCGGCTTATTCGTGACTATGTGGTTAATCCATTGGTTTGGTATGAGCTATGCGCGAGCGGTGTCATATACCTTGGTTATGGTGGGTATTTTATGGAATGGCGCTGGCGCAATAACCTTAGCCTTAATTGAACCCGTACAATGGTCGTGGTTACCGGTGTTATTGATTGGCTCATTTGTTGGTGGTTATTTAGGTGCGCATTTAGCTGTTGCTAAGGGCAATGTGTTAGTAAAAAGGACTTTTGAGTCAATGACTATTGTTACCGGTATCGCATTGCTTATTAAAGCGTGGTAATTAAAGCCTGGTAATAAATGCATAATAATTGTTTAAACCGCTTTAAATGCGGCAAGTAAATGATATTTATTAACATTACCAGCCACTAACCTATATACTAGAGTTGAATTTTTAAGACACTAAGTTGCACTAATGGATAACGAACTAATCAACGCCTATTTAACCACCGATTATATTATTGATGACACGTTAGGTATGTGGATGATTAACATCGACCAAATGGATAAACCGTTAAGCAGTTATCTGCATAAGTTTAAGCAACCAACCGCTGCATTTATTACCGCGTTTAACCCTATGAGTAAACGTTGTAAAGAAAGCCAAAACAAACAACAGCAAGCCAAATTATTGAAACAACTGCAACAAGACTCAGTCACGTTTTTAAAGGGCTTTGCCATTGACCAAGATGGCGCCTGGCCGCAAGAAGACAGTGTATTAATTGTTAACATCAACAAACAACAAGCCAGCAAAATAGCCAAGCAATACAACCAAGCAGCCTATGTATGGATTGATGAAACAGGTATGCCTTTACTTGTTACTCATGAAGAGTATTAGCATAAACCAATTCACCACCCCCTAAATGCCTCAACCACCATAGTAACGCCTGTAAGCACTTAGTAGGGCTAATTCATTCGCCTGACTTTTGTCATAAAAGTATAAAAACCAACCAAAAAAACACAAAAAAAAAGCCTTCTAAAGTATAGAAGGCAAAGAACAATCGTTGGGATGATTGCAGTCTCACTTAACAATACGCATCTAATCTAAAAAAGATCACAAATATAAAGTGAAGACCATAAAAAAATAAATAGGTAAGGCTACTTAGGAGGAAAAACTAGATACTCATTCATGCGCGAAACATGTGAACTTGAGTGAAACAGAGGTGGCCGCTCTTATCTTCCGTCATGTCGGCGAACGACTATATGGACTTAGGAGGTAATATGATATGGATATTGGAGGTAGAGCACTGTCGGGACTTGTGCCGAGAGTGAAGCATGGATGCCAGAACCGAGGCCGGTATCTAAAAATAACACAAAAAAAATGCCACCTAATCAGGTGGCATAAAAAAATCTAGTATTTCAGGGAAGAAATCTATGAACGTAATACTGGAACCAGTCCTGCATTACGTTGATATACTTATGATGTCTGTTAACTCAAAAAGTTCAATTAACCAAATAAAAACCTGGGATAATTTGTTATTAAGTAAATGTTTAATCTATTTACTCTTCTGTACGGCTCAATCGCTCAGCATAAGCATCAACACTAAAGTCACGTCCTAAGAAATCTTTAACCAGCTCACCGGCTGTTTCTGTACCGGTTCGTGCTAATATTTTAAAACGGTACTCGTTTGCGGTTTTCTTATTACGTAAGCCATCTTGTTTAAACTTTGATAATAACTCTTCAGCAATAGAGTTAGACCATTGGTAGGTATAATATTTAGCGCCATAACCGGTTAAATGACCAAATGAGGCATAAGGGTGAGTATCTTCGGCAAGTTCGAATGGCGAGTACTTTTTATAAATATCACGCTCAAACTGATCAAGTTCAATGCCTTTAGGTGCACGATTATATAGCTCTAATGACATTGCGGTAAACGTTAATTGGCGCGCCGTTCCTAATGCTTGACCAAAATATCTCGCCTTATTCATTTTAGTAACTAACGCTTTTGGAATAACGTCACCTTTAGCGTTGGTCGCAAATTTGCTTAAAGTATCATAGTCCCACACCCATTCTTGCAACATCATCGAAGGTGCTTCACCAAAATCAGACTCGTCTTGAAAACGACTAAAACCTATATCATTTTGACCGGCGAATATGTAATGCAGTAAATGACCGAACTCATGTAAAAATGTTTCTACTTGGCCATGCTCCATCAAGCCTTTAGGAAAATTCATCAGTAATGCGGCTTCTGGAATTTCGACGCCTTTTTTGCCTAACTTGATGCCAAATTGCGCTGCATGAGTATATTTACCTGGGCGAGGGTGGGAGTCAAAAAAGAAACGACCAATGAGTTTGTTATTTTCAAACACTTCGTAGGCTTCAACCGTGTCGTGCCATTTAGCCTCTTTTGATGGTTTAATGTCTAAGGTAAACAAGTCTTCTGCTAAGGTAAGAATGCCATCACGCACTTTATCGTAGTCAAAATACTCGCGCACTTGCTTAGCATCTAATTGATAGTCTTCTTCTCTAACAATATTAGATATATATGACGAATCCCAAGAATTAACTGAAGTAGCATTGCCATCTAGTTTTTGCATGCGTGCTAATAAACGGTGTTTTTCAGACTTCACACCATCTTTAATCGCCGCACTTAATTTATTGGTAAATTGTTCAACGTTATGAGGTTTTTTCATCATAGTGCCAAGCATATTAAGTTGAGCGAAATTGTCATGGTCGAGTAATTGCGCCAATTGATACTTCTTATTTAAAACGTCCATAAGCACAGGTTTGTTTTGTGGGTAGGCTCTATTATTAAACATTAATGCTACGTCTTTACGAAGTGCTTGGTCGTGTGCGTACTTAAATATAGGGCCAATATCTGAATAGCTTGTGGTGATAGTTACCATACCATTGGCATCGGCAGGGTGACTGGCAAGATAATCTTCTGGTACGCCGTTTAAACGCTCAGCTTTTACCGTGATTGCACGCACGTCATCGGTAATGTTTTGCGCAAAGGTGTTTTCTATTACTGTAATTTCATCATTAAGTGCTTTAATTTTTTTACGTGTGGCTTCATCTTTACCCACACCAGACGCTTCAAACTGTTGCTTCCAATAATTCACTGTATAAGTTTGCTCACTGGTTAACCCTTTAGTACTCACTTGTGACATTTTACTGTAGAGTCCTTGGTTCATACCTAAGCCATTAAAAATAGCAAAACCTTTAAGGGTACAGTCAGTGCTGGCTTTGCGAACATCTTCATTAGGATGAACGTTTTGCATTAAGTAGTCGTGCAGTAATTGATCGGTAAATTCCACCATATAATTATCAAAAGGCTGCATAACGGTTTGATAATTAGGGCGAGACTTAATAACGGTTAAGTTATGGATTTTTGCATTGAAGTTATCTATGTAAGCTGAACAGTTGCTAGTTATTTGTTCAGGTGATCGTTCATAAGAAGTGCTGGCAAGTGCCGAAAAGCTAGTGAAACCTATAATACCGAGTGTTATTATTGTTGTTTTCATACAAGATCCTTTTTTTATTTCACTTATTTATAGCAGTTACTGCAATAAAATCAATAAAAGCAATAACTAAAGAGCAACAAAAAAACACAAAAAAAATGCTACCTAATCAGGTAGCATAAAAAAATAATATTTCAGGGAGGAAAACTATGAAAGTTAACTGTTACTTATGATACCTGTTATCTAAAAAAGTTCCGTTAACCAAATGTAAAACCTTGAAATAATTTGTTGTTAAGTATTTGTTAATGGCTCAGAAGTGACAATTTAACTGCCTTGCAGGAATGTTTTATCTTCTTTTATATATGCAATTAACCTATAACAGTTAGGGTTTTTTATAGGTATAAATGATAAACTACTCTCAAGATGTAAAAATTAAATAGAGATAATGAACCGTGAACAACTTGGTTAACTTAATTAAAAAACCTTTCTACTTCCATGTTGAAGCAATAGATATAAATAACAACATAGTCACCTCTCATTTTTGCCATGCTTTAACCAAATCATTAGCGTGTAATAAAGCGCTAGATATACTGACATTAAAATACGGCATGCTAGTACCATTTAAATTTAAAGCAAAAAGAGCTTAACGAATAAAGAAAATTTCATTGCCAGCGCAGCCTGGCAAATGAATCAGCTCAGATTATTTTAAACCTAACTCGATAATCCACACTCATCGTCCATCGTAAACGTCAACATCAAACTTACTATCCACTTTAAACGTAATCACCAAACGAACCTTATAGGTCGTCTATATCGTCATAGGCTGTTCACACTGTCATGCCTAGCCTAATCGTCATGCCTGACCTAATAGTCATGCCTATTCTCATCGTCATGCCGGCGCACGACTAAAAGGATTTAGGAGGTACGACGATATGGATATTGGAGGTAGAGCACTGTCCGGAACTTGTGCCGAGAGTGAAGCATGGATGCCAGAGCATCATCACTGTCATGTCGGCGCAGGCCGGTATCTTAACTCACTAAAAAAACACAAAAAAAATGCCACCTAATCAGGTGGCATAAAAAATAGCATTTCAGGGAGGAAAACTATGAAAGTTAACTGTGTTTAATATTAAAGCATTTAAGAAAAAATACCGTTAACCAAATGTAAAACATAGTAATGGTTTGTTGTTAACTCAATGTTAGGGGTATTTTAAAATTATGAATGATTGGCCTATATATCGCTGTTACATTGAACATCACTAACAGCATGCCAAGCCTTTAAGTTATTTTATGCTAAAACCATAAATTTAAGACAAAAAAAACCTCCAAAAAATGGAGGTGAAATAGATAAAAGGAAAGGTAAAATAAATATATAAATCAGCTTTCAAGTATTAATACGACCGAACTGAAAATATAGATCATAATTTTTTTTATTTTTAAATTGCTACATTGGTTTAGCTGTAAGAATGAAATAGGGCATAGGTCGATTCTATTTCATTGAGTTACTAGCGTTACGCTCCATGCCTGTCATTGCAAACTTTTCAATAAACCATAAATTACAGACAAAAAAAATGCCACCTAATCAGGTAGCATAAAAAATATATTTCAGGGAGGAAAACTATGAAAGTTAACTGTTACTTATGATACCTGTTTTCTAAAAAAGTTCCGTTAACCAAATGTAAAACACAGTAATAGTTTGTAGTTAAGTATTTTTTAAAACTTAAACATCTATTACTCAAATTTAAGTGTTTGATAATTTAAAATACTGAATATTTGAGCTGTAATGTACTTAGAAGCAAAGAGTTGCGAGTATTTTCTTCTAAATAGTGGTAATTATCACACCCTTGCTAACTTCATACTTCTCAGCTAAATTTAATGCTTAATAATAAAAAGTTAGGGATTGATGATGAATAAGTTTATGCCTGTTTCGGGTGTTGTGTTGAGTGTTTTGGTTTTACTTGGTGGTTGTGCAAAAGAGGTTACGCCTGTTGACTCCTCGGCTAAACCTATTGTTGCTTTAACTGCACCTGTTGCTAAAAA
Source organism: Colwelliaceae bacterium BS250 (assembly GCA_040779355.1). Lineage (GTDB taxonomy): Bacteria > Pseudomonadota > Gammaproteobacteria > Enterobacterales > Alteromonadaceae > Thalassotalea_A. Next base: position 60,111 of record JBFONS010000017.1, read on the forward strand.
AGTGCCTTATGAGATGACCGTACATGGTGATACTCGCGTTGATGACTATTACTGGATGCGTGATGATTCTCGAACCAATGTTGAAGTGTTAGCGCATTTACAAGCCGAAGAAGACTACTTGCAGCAATCCCTTGCTCATACCGCAGATTTACAAAAAACCTTATTTGATGAAATGACGTCTCGCTTGCAAGAAGACGAAAGCTCGGTACCTGTATTAATTAATGGCTATTACTACCAACGTAAATATATTGCGGGCGGCGAGTATGCGGTTAATGTGCGCGTTAAAGATGTTGCCGGCGCTGCTGAAGAAGTATTGCTTGATGGTAATGCGTTAGCTAAGGGGCATGAATATTTTAATATTGGTGATTATAACGTTAGCACCAATAATAATATTTTGGCTTATAGCGTTGATACCTTAAGTCGCCGTATTTATAACATTGTCTTTAAAAACCTTGAAACTGGTGAGTTGTTAGGTGATGAACTTGCCGGCACCAATGGCCAGGTGATTTGGGCGAATGATTCTAAAACCGTATTTTATGTATTAAAAGACCTACAAACCTTACTCGGTTATAAAGTGATGCGTCATACCTTAGGTACGCCGCAAAGTGATGATGTATTAATGTATGAACAAACCGATAATACCTTTTCAACCTATTTAGGCAAGTCGATTGACGATAAGTACATTGTTATCGTTCATTATTCTACGTTATCTAAAGGCATGTCGGTACTCAGTGCGGATAATGTTAATGGTGAATTTAAGGTGCTGCATGCTTTGCAAAAAGGCTTAGAGTACTCTGCATCGCCGCACGGTAATGATTTTTATATTCTAAATAACGATAACGCTACTAACTTTAAAATATCAAAAGCCAGTAGTGCCGATGTTGCCGATAAGAGTAAGTGGCAAGATGTTATTGCGCATGATGAAAATACTTTGATCACCGATATGTTAGTGCTTAAAGATGCGCTTTTGTATACGCAGCGCAGCCAAGGGCTGATGAGCTTTCATTCGTTAAATTTAAGTACCGGTAAAGTATCGAATGTTGCATTTGATGACAGCTTATTTACCGTTAGCTTAGGCGCTAATTATAACTTTGCAGCAACCGCTGTAAGGGTTGAATACGACAGCATGACCACGCCGTCATCGGTGTACGATATTAATTTAGATGATTTATCGAAAACGTTGTTAAAACAAGATGTGGTTAATAACTACGATGCTAGCTTATATGAGTCAAAACGTATAATGCTTGCTGCACGTGACGGTAAACAAGTACCGGTAAGTATTCTCTATAAAAAATCATCGTTTAAACAAGATGGCACTAATCCATTATTGCAATATGCATACAGCTCTTATGGTTCAACTAATGATCCTTATTTAAGTACCAGCGTGATCAGTTTATTAGACCGTGGTTTTGTTTACGCCGTTGCGCATGTACGTGGCAGTGAAATGCTAGGCCGAGCTTGGTATGAAGATGGCAAGCTGTTGACTAAGAAAAATACTTTTAACGACTTTGTTGATGTGACTAAAGGCTTAGTGGCACAAAAATATGGCGCAAAAGATAAAATATTTGCTTTAGGTGGAAGTGCCGGTGGCCTACTAATGGGCGGTATTGTTAATCAAGCACCTGAGCTTTATTTAGGCGTTGTTGCGGCCGTGCCATTTGTTGATGTGATCACCACTATGTTAGATGAGTCTATTCCGTTAACCACAGGTGAGTTTGACGAATGGGGTAATCCTAAACAAAAGCAGTATTACGATTACATGTTGTCTTATTCGCCATACGATAATGTAACGGCGCAAGATTATCCTAATTTGTTAGTGACCACAGGCTTACATGATTCTCAAGTACAGTACTTTGAACCCGCCAAGTGGGTAGCAAAACTTAGAGATATGAAAACTGATAACAATCAATTGTTGTTTAACGTCAATATGGGCGCTGGACATGGCGGTGCATCGGGTCGTTATAAGCGCTATGAACTGCGCGCTTTAATGTATACCTTTATGCTTGATTTGTTAGAGTAATACTAATACCAAGTTAATGTCGGTGATCTGGGGAAAGATGATTTACTCATATCATCGATGCCACTGACATTAACTAATAAAAGCCGCTACTGATAAGCGGTTTTTTTGATCCTAACCCTCTCTAACTAGGCTCATCATGCCTTCGCCATATAAATCATTCTTTTTATCACCCACACCATTTATCGCTAAAAATTCTGCTGATGTTGTTGGTTTGTTTATGGCGATTGCTTGTAAGGTTGCATCACTAAAAATAACGAATGGTGGTACGCCTTTGTCTTTTGCCCAGGCAGTACGTTGCTCTCTTAGTTTTTGAAATAGACTTTCATCATCGCTCGATAGATTTGTTTTGGCGGCTTTAGGTTTTTTAATTGATGATCTGGTTTTAGTCGTTTCGGCTATTTCTCTAAATTGAATGGTGTCGATGTCGCGCAATATGTTGCGTGATTTTTCAGTGAGCTTTAACGAGCCGTATTCTGTTTCAACTGACAAATATCCCATCGCGATTAATTGCCTGTAAACACCTTGCCATACTTTCGCGGTGTGCTCGGTACCTATACCAAATGTTGATATTTGGTCGTGGCCAAAGCGTTTGATTTTTTCTGTGGCTTTGCCGAGTAAAATATCAATTTGATGCAATGCGCCAAAGCGTTGCTCGGAGCGGAATACTGTTGAGAGGGCTTTTTTAGCGGCTAATGTACCATCCCAGGTTTTAGGTGGGGTAAGGCAGTTGTCACAATTTCCACAAGGCTTTGGGTAATCTTCATCAAAGTATTTTAATATTGCTTGTCTTCTGCAGCTGCTAATTTCGCAATAACCTAATAACGAGTTTAATTTTCGTTGGGTGAGTTGCTTAAACATTTCATTGCCGTCACTGTTTTCAGCCATTTGCCTTAACAGAATAACGTCTTGCATTCGATAGGACATCCAAGCGGTTGCTGGCAAACCATCGCGACCGGCACGGCCGGTTTCTTGGTAATACGCTTCAATGTTTTTAGGCAGGTTTAAATGGGCAACAAAGCGCACGTCAGGCTTGTCTATACCCATGCCAAACGCTACGGTTGCGACAATGATAATGCTGTCTTCGCGAAGGAAACGATTTTGATGTTGCTCTCTCACTTGGGTTGAAAGCCCGGCATGATAAGGAAGGGCTGTTAGGCCTTTGCTGCTTAGCCACTTTGCGACTGATTCAACCGATTTTCGTGACAAACAATAGATAATGCCGGCATCACTTGCGTGCTCGCTATTAATGAATCGCAATAAGTCTTCTTTGCCAGCACCGTTTTCGTTTATACGGTATTGAATATTTGGTCGATCAAAACTGTGCACAAAGCTTTTGGCATTATGCAGTTGCAGTACCTCGATTATTTCTTGTCTGGTACGTTCATCTGCTGTGGCAGTTAAGGCAATTCGTGGTGTATTGGGAAAACGAGACGGTAATACTGATAATTGTTGGTACTCAGGTCTAAAGTCATGACCCCATTGAGACACACAGTGCGCCTCATCAATGGCGAATAAGGCAATGTTGGCACTTTCAAGTAAAGACAGTGTCCGCTGCATCATTAAGCGCTCAGGCGCTATATACAGTAAATCTAACTCACCGTTAAGTAACGCTTGCTCAATGTGTTGCTGATGCGCGTATTCTTGTGTGGAGTTAATAAACTCTGCACGAACGCCAAGTAACTTTAAAGCACTTACTTGGTCTTGCATCAAGGCGATTAACGGTGACACAATAATGCCAACGCCATTTAATACCAGTGCTGGGATTTGGTAGCAAAGTGATTTTCCGCCGCCGGTGGGCATTAAATTAAAGACATCACGGCCAGAGGTTATGGTGTCAATGATATCTGCTTGTTGATGACGAAATTCAGAATAGCCAAAAACGTTTTGCAATACTTGTAATGATGCTGAAGAATTCAAAGAACTACCAGGTTACTATTAATTAATAGCGTTACTTTAACAGGCATTTCACTTGGGTGTTAAGTGTTAAGTTTGTTTTGTTATTTATAGCAATGAAGATGCAGGTAAATTGCCTGTCGCGGTAAATTTATCAATATCAGGATAGATGACTTTTTAAGTGCCATTAATGAATAGACTAAATTTAGGCTTTATATGGTCTTAATTTAGTCTATAATTACTGTTACGTAGAAAATTTATACTAATCCATTCACTTGGTGTGCCATTATGAAAGCTGAAACCGTTACTTATTTAAAAGAAAATGCCAGCAACTTAAATGTTGAAGAGCCTTTAGTGATCACGCAAAATGGCAAGCCTAAATATGTTGTGCAAGATGTTGCTGATTATGAGTATCAGCAAGAGTCGATTGCATTACTGAAGTTGCTAACCTTGTCTAAAAATGATGAAACTACTATAAGCCTTGAAGATGCATTTTCAGATGAGTAGTTGCAATGTATAACATTGTTGCTACACCAACTTTCGTTTTATCGTTACAGCGATTGTCTTACTTTTTAAGCAAAAAATATTCCGCTACTGTTGCTAAAGAAACTAAAACAACGATTAAATTAGCGATAGACAATAAGCTTAAAGTTAACCCTTTTGCTGTGCCTATTAGCCAAAGGCTTATAGATCTTGGTATAAAAGAATATCGGCAGCTTGTCGTTGATAAACACAATTTGATTTTTTTTAGCGTTAACGAGCGAACTAACACCGTTATCTTATTGGCAGTAATTGATAGCAGGCAAAGCATTAGTAAACTTTTATATGAAGTGAGTTTGATGCGTTAAACGTTCCAGACAGCTTTATATTAATTGAAACATCATAGGCAAGTCCCTAAATGGGACTTTAGTCTTGGGTTATGGGGGCAAACCAAACGGTAGTTACTGCGTAACCATAACGTGAGGTTGAAACCTCACCAACCAATAGTGGTTAGGTAACAATTGGTTTATATCTCACCATATTCAGGCCGATAAAATCATATTCAAGCAGGTAAATCAGCCTCTACAGTTACATGCTGAGTTTCTTTTTCGCATCATCCATTTTGCTGTTTATATCGAACCAATCACTGAATTGGTCAATTTTACAGGAGTACAGCAGGCCTTCGTCTTCTTCAACATTGATGATGAAAAAGAATGCGCCTGTGTCTAAGTGCTCAAATACATGGCACAGCGGTGTTAATAGGGTTTTATTGACGTTAATTGAGTTGTTTGCCATGCTATTGCTGTTAAGAAAAGCTAGGTACATCATAGGCTTATTTTCAACTAATTCGAAGGTACAGCTTAAATCGAGCTCTTTGGACGTATGTAATTCTTCACAGGTGGTGAGTGTTTTATTTAGCAGCGTTTGTTTATCTTCTGAGATCTCGTAATTTTGCGGGATATCTTCAGGGTTTAAGGTAAACCATTCACTGTAAGTTTGGCTTTCACACTCATAGTATCTACCTTTGGCAATGTCTTCTATGGCAAAGATTAAAAACGATTGGCGATTGACGCTATTTGATGCATTACAAAATGGTGCGCCAAGGTATTCAATGGCTTTGCCATCCCATTCTTTTGCTGTGTCTAGGTCTGGAAATACTATGGTGATAACGGCTTTGTCTTTAATGTATTCGGCGTTGCACTTAACCGGAATATCTGTCGATTCATTAACGTCATTACACAATGAAATAACTTCGGCAATAGTGGTGGGTTTGTCTACGCCAGTGTTCGCACAAGCGCTGCAAATAAGTATTAGGCAAAGTATTAATAAGTGTTTCAAAGACATTCCTGTATTTTATGTTTCTTTATATAAGTTAATCGGGGTTAATATTTTTAAAATTAACCGAACTTTCGACTCGCATCTATCGCCAAGCCTAATCCAACAGAGCCAAATTGGTCGCCTTGGACAATATCGGTATGTGGGAATATTGCTTCAATAGCTTGCTTCACAATAGGGATTGCCGTAGTGCCGCCAGTCATAAATACTTTAGTAATTTGTGTTGGCACCAGACCCGCATCTTGTACTGTGCGCCATGCATGTGCTTGAATGCTGCTTATTTCAGTTTTAACCGCATCGTGTAATTGCGTTTCGCTGATCTCTAACGTTAAATCATCTTCAACATAATCTAAATCAAGGTGCGCCGTTGCTGCATTGGTTAAGTCTATTTTAGCTTGTTCAATGTCGATGGCTAAGCGATGACCTTCACGGTGATGAATTAAATGAATTAAACGGTCAATAAGCTGCTTATTTTCAACGCGATAAGCAATGTCTTTGAGTGAGTGAGTAATAGGGCGTTCATACAGAGTATGGATTTTATGCCAAGTGGCTAAGTCATGATAATAATAGCTTGGCATCATCATTTTGGTTGATTCGGTATACGTGTCACTGCTGACTGATTTGCGAATACTAAAGCTTTTCTCAAAATTTGCTGTGGCGTTTTTGTCTTTAAAGTAACTGTTGTAACCAAGCTCAGGCATAACCGACGCTAGGCTTAATTTACGATCAAAGTCAGTACCGCCAATATGTACACCGCCATTGGCCAATATGTCGTCTTTGCGTTCTGCGTGTTGGGCTCGTTCAGGTGATATTCTTACCACGGAAAAATCGGCGGTACCGCCACCAATATCAACAATTAAAGCAATTTCTTCATCATCAACTTGCTGCTCGTATTCAAGCGCAGCGGCTATTGGTTCATATTGAAATAATACTTCATCAAAACCGGCTCTAATGGCGGCTTGCTCTAACGTGTCTTGTGCTAATAAATCGGCTTCAAGGTCGTTATCAACAAAATGTACCGGCCGACCCATAACAACATGAGAGAATGTTTGCTGTGAGTTTTGCTCTGCTTGCATCTTCATGTTTTTAAGATACGCGCTAACAATATCAACAAACGGTAAATTTGCTGTTTTTACTTGGGTGTTTTCGTTCATTAACGGTGTGCCAAGTACGCTTTTTAATGAACGCATTAACCGGCCAAACTCACCCTCGATATACTCGTTAATGGCTTCGCGACCGTAATAAGCGCAGTTATCATCAAAATGAAAAAAAACCGCACTAGGCAAGGTGACTTTATTATCTTCTAAAGGAATAAGAATAGGGCTGTGTTCACCATCTTTATTTATAGTGGTACCGAAAGTAGAGTTAGACGTGCCAAAATCGAGGCCACAAAATGAATTCAAAATAATTCCTTAATTAATCAACGCGGGTTGATAGAAGAGTCGGTATTTTACACCTAAGTATGGTTATTACTAATTTATTTAATTATTAATTATATTAACGGGTGTTTTAACATTAAAAAATGGCTGATTAATCTTGTTTATCTATGGTTATAGTAATATTTTTGCTATCACCTGCATACCATTTTTGTACATACACTGTACCTAGTATAGGGGCTTTACCGGCTTCAGGTACTTCTTGAAAACGTACTGAGTTTTTTGTTTCTTTTTCGAATGTTAGTTCAATTGTTGTTTGAGTCATTGCTATTTCGTTATTAGATTTTTAGGTTGGCAGCAAACTATAACTAAAAGGTCGTTGTGGTGTAAAGGCTGTGATCGTCACTTCTCTACAAAAATTAAATACATGAACCTCATTAAACTGTGACGTGAGGTTAAAGCCTCACCAACCATAAGCTTGTAGCATTATCACATTTAAAACAACCTGTGGTTAATGTTTACTTAGCACCAGAGCGAATGGATTATATTAAGGTTGGCCAAACCGCCATTATTGAATTGCCTAATGGCGATAAATACCGAGGTACTATTAATGAGCCTGCACAGTTTACGCAAAAACTACCGGCAATTTTATCGGGACCATTTGAAGCAAATAAAGCGGCGATTAAAGTGACATTAGATATTACCCCTGCGCCAACAGTCATGCCCGAAGGCTTACCTGTCACAGTAAGGTTTCATTACTTAAATCGAGATTAGATATATTAAAATACTTTTTACTGAATATGTAATCTTGTGTTAACAATTCACTAACAAAAGTCGTCTATTTATTTGGCGACTTTTTTGTTTTAATAGCGCCATTAGAAGTACCTGTGATTAAAGGGAATGGCGAGTATGTACGAGTTAAATTTATCTGAGTTTACCCAAGAAGAGTTCTTACGAGATTATTGGCAGAAAAAACCAGTGGTTATTCGTCAAGGTTTTAAAAACTTTGTTGCACCTATTGAAGCGGATGAAATTGCTGGTTTAGCCGGTATGGCTGAGGTTGAGTCTCGTTTAGTTTATAAAGAAGGCGAAGCATGGCAGGCTGAATTCGGTCCGTTTGATTCATTCGAGCGTTTGGGTGATAAAGGCTGGTCGTTAATTGTTCAGGCCCTTGATCATTGGTCTGAAGACGCCGCTAAAATGATTGAGCCGTTTCGCTTTATACCCAACTGGCGCTTAGATGATTTAATGGTGAGCTTTGCAACGCCTGAAGGTGGCGTGGGTCCGCACATTGATTTATACGATGTATTTATTTGCCAAGGCACGGGTAAGCGTAATTGGCGAGTAGGGGATAGAGGCGAACATGTTGAGTTTCCAGCGCATGCGGCTTTGCTCCACGTTGAACCGTTTGACGCGATTATTGATATTGAGTTATTACCAGGTGATATTTTATATATCCCGCCAGGTTTCCCACATGATGGCGTCACCATTGAAACTTCACTGAGCTTTTCGGTGGGGTTTAGAACGAACTCAACGGTAAGCTTAGTCAGCGGTTTAGCCGACCATTTAATTGACAAGGAGCTTGCTGGGGAGTTAATCGAAGACCCGCAGCGCACAGCTTGCAAAAATAGTGGTGAAATCACTAATAGTGATTATTTGTTAGTGAAAAATCAACTGCAAAAAATGCTCGATAATGACGATTTAATTCGCCAATTTGCCGGTAATTTTTTAAGCCAAGCTAAGCATGAATTAGACATCCAAGAAAGTGATGAACATTTTAGTAATGCGCAAATAACAGAGCTATTGCAAAGTAATCATTTAATGCGCTTGGGTGGCCTGAAAGCATTTTACTTTACCGATACGGTCGACTCTGGCACTTTCTATATTAATGGTGAAGAAATCTCGGTTGAACTTGAGATCATTGATGGCGTTAAGCTTATGTGTGACCAAGTGACGATTACACCTAATTGTATTTCTGAACTTAGCAATAATGAAAATTTCATCAGTTTTATTGGTGAGCAACTTGATAGTGGTTTGTGGTACTTTGCTGAATAACTAGTTTGTATAGATAAAGTTATCAATAGAGGCGTATTTTATACGCCTTTTTTATGCGTTAATTTTAGCAACTACATCTCATAACGCCCAGTCATTGACTATACTGTAGTTAGGCGTAGCAAACGTGGAGGTTATTATGTCTATTTCTGCTCGAGTTAGTTCATACTTAGTACAAAACAATATTCCTTATCAAGTGTACCCACACTTTCATAGTGTCAATTCAATCAGTAGTGCCATATCGGCGAATATACCATTGGATCATATCGCTAAGGCGGTAATACTCAAAGACCATCAAGACCGATACATGATGGCGGTATTACCCGGTAACAATAAAATTAATCTGTCGGTCATTAATGATGAGCTGATGGGCAGCTATCAGTTAGTTGAAGAAGATGAAGTGTATAAGCTATTTAATGATTGCGAACATGGCGCAGTGCCACCAATTGCACAAGCTTATAATATGGGCATGGTGTGTGATAAGTCACTCGATGAGTTAGAGGACGTGTATTTAGAGGCTGGCGATCACGAACGCTTGATTTGTATTAACAAAGATAGCTTTGAAAAACTTACTGCTAATGCCAAACATATTCGCTTTAGCCAACTAATGATCCATTAGTCGTTTAATCGCTGTTTGTTAAGTTTTGGTAAATGATAGCTTAAAAAAGTTGATAACGGCCTCGGCTCGGGCATCCATGCTTCGCTCTACCTCCTAAGTCCATTTAGTCGTTCGCCGGTATGACGTGTAGTAGTTGAGGTATGAGGGGTAGTCGTTGAGGTGTGCCGTATAGTCGTTGAGGTATGACTGTAGTATTTTGGTATGAATTGATAGCTGTAGTTGTAGTTAAATTTTAGCCAATAAAAAGGGCCGGTAAAAACCAGCCCTTGTTTAGGTAAACGCTTTAAATTAAGAGTTTAGTAACTTTCGTTATGCACCGATTGTACTGCACGGCCTGATGGGTCAGCCATGTTTTGAAATGACTCATCCCAAGCAAGTGCCGCTTCAGTTGAACAGGCAACTGATTTACCACCAGGTACACATTCTGCTGCAGACGGTAACGGGAACTTTTCTTCAAAAATAGTACGGTAGAAGTAAGCTTCTTTCGTTGCTGGCGTGTTGTATGGGAATTTAAACTCCGCATTAGCCAATTGCTTGTCTGTCACTTCTGTTTCTACTAGCTCTTTTAAACTATCAATCCAAGAGTAACCAACGCCGTCAGAGAATTGTTCTTTTTGACGCCATAAAATTTCTTCAGGTAAGTAACCTTCAAACGATGCACGTAATACATGCTTCTCAATTTTACCGTCTTTACACATTTTATCTTCAGGGTCGATGCGCATTGCAACGTCCATAAAGTCTTTATCTAAAAATGGTACACGCGCTTCAATACCCCAAGCTGACATTGATTTGTTGGCGCGTAAACAGTCAAACATATGCAGTTTATCAAGCTTACGAACTAACTCTTCATGAAATTCTCGAGCGTTTGGCGCTTTGTGGAAGTATAAGTAACCACCAAAGATTTCGTCAGCACCTTCACCAGACAAGACCATTTTAATGCCCATAGCTTTGATTTTACGAGCCATAAGGTACATTGGCGTCGATGCACGAATAGTCGTTACATCGTAGGTCTCAATGTGATAAATAACTTCTTTAAGGGCGTCTATACCGTCTTGTACGGTAAATTCAATGCTGTGGTGAATGGTACCAATTGAATCAGCAACCTTTTTTGCCGCCGCTAAATCTGGAGAGCCATTTAAACCACAAGCAAATGAATGCACTTTTGGCCACCAAGCTTCTTGCAAGCCGTTTTCTTCAATACGACGCGCTGCAAATTTTTGGGTGATAGATGATATTAGAGATGAATCTAAACCACCAGAAAGTAATACACCGTATGGCACATCAGTCATTAAGTGACTTTTTACCGACTCTTCTAAGGCGTTTCGTAATTCAGGGATGCTGGTAGTGTTATTTTTAACGGCATCGTAATCTGTCCAGTCACGTTTATAGTAGGCTTTAATTTCACCGTCTTTACTATCTAACATGTGTCCTGGAGGGAACTCACTAATTGTTTTACAAATTGGCGTTAGTGCTTTCATTTCTGACGCAACATAAAAGTTACCGTGTTCGTCATGGCCCATATATAAAGGGATAATACCCATATGGTCACGAGCGACTAAGTAGCTGTTATCGGTTTCATTGTATAAAACAAAGGCAAACATGCCTTTAAGGTTATCAATAAAGTTAACACCAAATTCTTCGTATAAAGGTAAAATCACTTCACAGTCAGATTTAGTTTGAAATTCGTAGTCAACAGTCAAGTTAGCTTCGAGTTGTTTGTGATTGTAGATCTCACCATTAACGGCTAACACGTGATTTCGATTTTGATTATATAGAGGTTGTGCGCCATTTTCGGTATCTACAATCGCCAAACGCTCGTGAACGAGAATGGCATTGTCATTAGAATAAACACCAGACCAATCGGGTCCACGGTGTCTTAATAAACGTGAAAGCTCTATCGCTTTGCCACGTAATTTGCTGGCATCAGATTTGATATCCAGTATACAAAAAATTGAACACATAGTTGTGTTACCTCACTTCATTATTAATCAAAATCGAAATCAGTAAAATTTAATAAGAATACTAAGCAATGGCAATGTAATACCAAGTAACATATTGCAGGAGTAACCTTTAAAACTTATACAAAAAAGGCGAGCATGTAATTAAATTACATATGCTCACCTTGAGAATCTAATATTTAGCGCTAAAGATCAATACTGAAAAAGCATAAATTAGACTATTTATTCAAATAATTACAAATAAGTGTCTAAATAAGGGCTAAACACTCGTTTTGATTTATTTTTTACGCTGAAATTCACTGCTTTTTAACCATTTAGGCCAATCGGTTGAATTGCCAATTTGATACATAGCGTCAAATGTTACCTGTAAATCTTGAGCTGCACCGACAAAATTCCATTCTGGATTGTATTCATCACATACTTGATGGTAACAACGACTCATTATTGGTAGTGTTTTGGCGCGATATGCTGCTACTTCTTCATTAATTGGCTCACCGCCACCGCCGGCATAAATTGCAGGAACGCCTTGCAGGGCAAAGTTAAAGTGATCTGAACGATAATAACTGCCCGCGGCAGGATTATTTTCTTTAACCAATGTTCGTTTTTGTTTGTGCGCGGCAACTTTTAAGTAATCTTCAATTTCAGATTTACCTTTACCTTTAACAATCATGTCTGTTGTTTGACCGAGAATATTTAAGCTGTCTAAGTTAAATACTGCCACGGTTTTATCTAACGGGTAAATAGGGTGTTCTGCGTAGTATTTAGAGCCTAATAAACCTTGCTCTTCTGCGGTAGTAGCGAGAATAGTAATCGAGCGTTTTGGCGCTGTATCTAAACGACCAAACGCATTGGCAATACCTATAATACCGGCAATACCGGTAGCGTTATCATGGGCACCATTATAAACTTTGTCGCCTTCAAGCTCGTCATCACTGCCCATATGATCCCAATGACCACTGAGTAATATGTGTTCATCTGGTGTTTTACTACCAGGTAAAGTGGCGATGAAATTATGCGATGTAGATCGTTTTATTGTGCTTTTAACCGAAGCGTTAGCCGTTAAGCCCAGTGACTTATTAATAGGACCTTGCATTGCTTTGGTTTTGTAGGTGTTAAAATCTAAACCTGCTTGGCTGAATAAATCGGTGGCAGCGCTCAGCGTTAACCAACCTTCAATTTGCACACGACTTTTATTGCCATCGGCAGCAAATAATTTGTATTGTGGGCCAGACCAACCATTTTTAACCACAGACCAGCCATAAGACGCCGGCGCTGTTTCATGAACGATTATTGCAGCAGCAGCGCCTTGGCGACTTGCTTCTTCATATTTATATGTCCAGCGGCCATAATAGGTCATTGCTGAACCGGTAAATAAACTAGGAATTTGCGTGGCAAAACCTGGGTCATTAATTAGCATAACCACTGTTTTACCTTTAACGTCTAAGCCTGCATAGTCGTTCCATTTGTATTCTGGGGCATTAATACCGTAGCCAACAAATACAATTTCTGAATCTTTAATGGTTTCTAACTCACTGACTCGTGAAGTACCCAATACCATTTCTGTTAAGTATTTTAGGTTATCAGTTTTACCATTGCCTTTAATGGTAAGTGAGGTATCATCTGATGCGGTTATTTCTGATAATTCAACCGGTTGCAAGAAACTACCGTTATTGCCTGGTTTAAAACCGGCTTTAGTGAATTCCTTAGTTAAGTAATCTAATACTTTGGTTTCACCTGCTGTAGTGGGTAAGCGGCCGGCAAATTCATCCGATGCAATCACTTTTACATGCTTGTGTAAATCTTTGTCGTTAATGCCCGCATAAGCCTCTTCAAAGGTTTGTGCGGTAGCTGTTGTTGCCACCATAAGGTTTGCACCTAATAGTAGTGTTATCACTTTATTATATTTATTCATATTAACTCTTGTCTAAATTGCTCATTAATAGATATTAACAAGCAAAGGAAAATTAAAAACAGTTTAATTTACCTTTGTTAGTGCTCAAATAACAGCAATTGTTACATACTGTTAATACTTGTATTGCTTTGTTGACGAAGGGTATTACACTTTAATATGATATTTTGATTAATATCGCAGTTTTTCTTCTTATATTTTAGGTATTTATATTACAACGGGATTTAGATGATTTCAGTAGAAAATCTCAGTAAAAGCTTTTCGATAAAAGCACACAAAAAACATGAAAAATCCAACACTAAAGACCCTCGAGAACAAGGCTCTAGCTTTAAAGCATTAAATAATGTCAGTTTTCATTGTGATAAAGGTGAAGTGTTAGGCTTGCTTGGGCCTAATGGCGCAGGTAAAACCACCGCGTTAAGAATTTTATCCACCGCCTTAAAACCCGACTCTGGCGCGGTGATGATTAATGGTATCGATGTGGTTAAAAATCCATTGCTTGCAAAGAAAAAAATAGGATTTTTGTCAGGTAAAACAGGCTTGTATGGGCGTTTGACAGCGCGCGAAAATATAGAGTTTTTTGCTAAGTTACACGGCGTCAGTAACGAGTTTTTAAACAATGATGCCGATGAAATTTATCAAAGTTTAGACATTACTAATTTTTTAGATAGACGGGTCGAGCATCTGTCTACTGGGATGCAGCAAAAGGTATCTATCGCTAGGGCAGTTATCCATAAGCCGGAAGTATTGGTGCTTGATGAACCCACGACTGGATTAGATATTATGGCGACCGAGATCATTATGGAGTTTATCCAATTGATGCGTGAACAGGGCACCGCCGTGATATTTTCAACCCATCATTTAGATGAGGTTGCTTTACTTGCCGATAGAGTATCGGTTATTTATCAAGGGTCGAGTTGTTTTGATGGCAGCATTGGTGAGTTTCAACAACAAAGTCGTGAATTAGATTTACGCCGAGCATTTATGAATATTTTACAAGGAGCAGATGCGAATGTGGCAAGTCTATATTAAAGAGTTAATTGAACTGCTTCGCGACCGTAAAACACTGTTTTTTATTATTGCCTTGCCTATGGTGATTTTTCCTGTGGTATTTGGCCTAATAGGTATGGTGGGCTCAAAAGCGGCGATGAATGAGCAAGATAAAGTGGTGCGCTATATGCTGGTAAACGGTGATGTAGCACCTGACTTTGCTTCTAAGCTGTTTTATCACAGTGATTTTAAACAAGTGACCTTGGAATTAACTAGTGATGACGACATTAAAAACGCCATTACCAACGATCAAGTCGATTTAGTGATCAAATTAAATGACAATTTCAAAGACCGAGTTGCTAAGTCAGAGCAATCAGCGTGGCAAATATATTTCAATGGCTCAAATTTATTTGGCGCCACAAAAAACAAGTTTGAAGAAGCAATCAATGAGTATGTGGCGACACTACAAGCAGATATGTTTGTGCGCTCAGGCTTTGCTATAGAACGGTTTGAAGTGTTTATAAAGCCAATCGAAATAGAAGAAATTGATACCGCTGATGACCGAGAAAGTTTTGGTGAGAAATTAGGCGGTTTTATTCCGTATATACTCATTCCGCTGTGCTTAACTGGCGCTATGTATCCAGCCATTGATTTAGGCGCAGGTGAAAAAGAACGAGGCACTATAGAAACCTTACTACTTACCCCAATTTCGAGATTTTCGTTAGTGTTAGGTAAGTTTTTATGTATCACCACCACGGCAATGATGACAGCCTTAATTACCATCTTTAGTATGGTGTTTTGGTCCTTTATTATTGGTCAACTATTTGATGTAACTGAAGTTTCTGCTATTTTGAAATCAGTTGATTGGCTAGATTATGGCTTGATTATATTATTGTTGCTGCCTGTGTCGGCCATTTTTTCGGCCACCTTATTGGCGATTTCAATTTATGCCAGTAGCTACAAAGAAGCGCAAAATTATATGGGGCCATTATCTATATTTGTAATATTCCCGGTAATTGTGGCGATGACGCCAGGCATAAGCTTAACCTTTAACTGGGCATTAGTGCCAATTGCCAATGTGGCGTTAGCAATTAAAGAATTATTGAAAGGCACCATAGATTACAGCCTGTTAGTACCTATATTTGCATCAACGGGGTTATTTGCTTTAGTGTCGATTGTATTTTGTGTGTATTGGTTTAATAAAGAATCGGTTTTATTTAGATAAAGTGAGATTATTGTTTTGCTGAAATGCACATATGGTACTAAAACAAGCGAATAACCGTTGTTTTTTAGATTTATTTTCATAATTAGCTAAAAAAACAACAATTAATCACTATTTACACTATGTTAGGGGTAATTTTTTCTGTAAAATTACCCCTTTTTGTATCTAGGCCAATAGCGCCTTTTAGACTCAATAGCGATGATATGCAATCGCGCGAGGAGACCATGAATTTAGACGACATAATCTTGCAAGCTGAACAAGCTGTTGCAAGCGCACAGGAGCCAGCTGTTCTTGACCTAGTTAGGGTTGAGTATTTAGGCAAAAAAGGCAAACTGACAGAGCAGTTAAAAGGCTTAGGTAAATTGAGCGCTGAAGAGCGTCCAAAAGCTGGGCAATTAATTAACGTAGCTAAACAGCAAGTGCAAAAGCTAATTCATGTACGTGGTGAACTGCTCCGCGCTGAGCAAATTAAAGCCAAACTTGCCGGTGAATCTATTGATGTGACATTACCAGGTAACACTATCGAACACGGTGGTTTGCACCCGGTTACTCGCACCATTGAACGCATTGAAAGCTTTTTTGGTGAGTTAGGTTTTGAAGTTAAAGCTGGCCCTGAAGTTGAAGATGACTATCATAACTTTGATGCGTTAAATATTCCTTCGCATCATCCAGCTCGTGCTGATCATGACACCTTTTACTTTAATCCTAAATTAGTATTACGTACGCAAACATCAAGTGTGCAAATTCGTACTATGGAAAAAGAAAAGCCGCCAATTCGTATTATCTCTCCGGGCCGTGTATATCGTAACGATTACGATCAAACGCATACGCCAATGTTTCATCAGGTTGAAGGCTTGATGATAGATACCGATGTGAGCTTTACTCACCTTAAAGGTATTTTGCACGATTTTTTACATAACTTCTTTGAAGAAGATTTAGAAATTCGTTTCCGTCCATCGTATTTTCCATTTACTGAACCTTCGGCTGAAGTTGATGTTATGGGTAAAAACGGTAAATGGTTAGAAGTACTAGGCTGCGGCATGGTGCACCCTAACGTATTACGTAACATGGGCGTTGATCCTGAAGTGTATTCTGGATTTGCCTTTGGTATGGGGGTTGAACGTTTAAGCATGTTACGTTACGGCGTAAACGACTTACGTTCATTCTTTGAAAATGATCTTCGCTTCTTAAAACAGTTCAAGTAGGAAAGCCGATAATGAAATTTAGTGAATCTTGGTTAAGAGAGTGGGTTAATCCTGCTATTTCTGTTGATGACTTAACCCATCAAATAACAATGGCTGGCCTTGAAGTTGACGGCGTAGATGCTGTTGCTGGCGAATTTACCAATATAGTGGTTGGTGAAGTGGTTGAATGTGGTCCTCACCCTGATGCCGATAAATTACAAGTAACCAAAGTGAATGTTGGCGATGAAATCGTCGATATCGTTTGTGGTGCTAAAAACTGTCGTTTAGGTTTAAAAGTTGCTGTTGCGAAAGTTGGCGCGGTATTACCGGGTAACTTTAAAATTAAAAAAGCCAAACTACGCGGCATGCCATCACACGGTATGTTATGTAGTGAATCTGAAATGGGCTTAGCAGACAGTGCTGACGGCATTATTGAACTACCACATGATGCACCAATTGGGTTGTGTGTACGTGAATATTTAGATTTAAACGATGTCACTATTGATGTTGATTTAACGGCTAACCGTGGTGATTGCCTTGGCATTAAAGGTATCGCTCGAGAAGTTGGCGTATTAAATAGCATGCCTGTTGTTGAAGTTGAAATTACTGAAACACCAGCAACTATTGATGATGCGGTAACGGTAACGATTGATGCAGGTATTGCGTGTCCTCGTTATTTAGCACGTGTGATTAAAAACATTAACGCAACAGCAACAACGCCTTTATGGATGGTTGAAAAGCTACGTCGTTGTGGCGTTCGCGCAATAGACCCTGTTGTTGATGTCACTAACTTTGTCTTGTTAGAGCAAGGCCATCCTATGCATGCCTTTGATTTAACTAAAATTGACGGTGGTATTACGGTTCGTTTCGCAAATGAAAACGAAGCGTTAACCTTACTCGATGGCGCGATTGTTAAGCTTAAATCAGACACCTTAGTCATTGCCGATGATAACAAAGCGTTAGCAATGGCCGGTATTTTTGGCGGCTTAGATTCTGGTGTTACATCAGACACTAAAGATATCTTATTAGAAAGTGCGTTTTTCGCACCTTTAGCTATTTTAGGTAAAGCGCGCCAGTACGGCTTACATACTGATGCATCGCATCGTTATGAACGCGGTGTTGACCCAACGTTGCAAATGGCTGCTATGAACCGTGCTACCACATTGTTATTAGACATTGTTGGCGGCGAAGCTGGCCCTGTAGTTGTGGCAGAATCTGCTCAACATTTACCACAAGAAAAAATGGTTACGCTAAGACGTACTAAGTTAGATTCACGTATTGGTATTCATATTGAAACCGATACTGTGACTGAAATATTGACTCGTTTAGGTTTGCGCGTTGAATTCAATAACGATGTATGGACAACCAATGTTCCTGCTTATCGTTTTGATATTTCAATTGAAGAAGACTTAACCGAAGAAGTTGCCCGTGTTTACGGTTACAACAACATTCCTAATGTATCGCCAAAAGCGACGTTAAGCATGCGCTCTCACAATGAAGCAAAAATTAAAATTGCTAAATTCCGCAATGCGTTAGTTAATCGCGGTTACCAAGAAGCCATTACTTACAGTTTTGTTGACCCTAAAACTCAAGGCACATTGTTCCCTGAACAAGAAGTGCTTACCTTGCCACACCCAATTTCGTCAGAAATGTCGGTAATGCGTGTGAGTCTTTGGACTGGGTTATTACAATCGGTTGTTTATAACCAAAACCGCCAGCAAAGTCGTGTACGTTTATTTGAATGTGGTTTACGTTACCTACCCGATGCAGACTGTGAAAATGGTGTTAACCAAGAAGCGATGATTGCCGGTGTTATCACTGGCTTAAAAAGTGGTGAACATTGGCAGTTAGAGAAACAAGCAGTTGATTTCTTTGATGCTAAAGGTGATGTTGAAGCATTGTTAGCATTAACGGCTAATAGTTCAGCATACGACTTTAGAGCGGCAGATATTGCTGCATTACACCCTGGTCAAACGGCGGCAATTTTCCGCGGTGAAACTTTAGTGGGTTATGTTGGAGCAGTTCATCCTGAGCTAGAACGTAAACTTGGGCTAAATAGTCGCACATTAGTTTTTGAACTACTTCAGAGCGAAATTTTAGAGCAAAAAATCCCTGTAGCTACTGACGTTTCTAAGTTCCCGGCTAACCGCAGAGACATCGCTGTAGTGGTTAAAAATGAAATAAGTGCAAATAAAGTGCTACAACTCATTGAAAAGGTTGGCACAAATCATTTAGTTAGCCTAGAATTGTTTGATGTATACCAAGGTAAAGGTATCGAACCTGGATTTAAGAGTTTGGCAATAGCCATGACTTTGCAAGACATTGAGAGAACCCTTGAAGAAAAGGATATCTCAGAAGTCGTAAATACAGTGGTTGATGCCTTAAAAAATGAGCTTGACGCATCTTTAAGAGACTAACAAAATGGCGCTAACCAAAGCAGAAGTATCAGAACACTTATACGAAAAACTCGGTTTAAGTAAACGTGATGCAAAATTGATGGTCGAAGAATTCTTCGAAGAGATCAGAACCAGTTTAGAAAGTGGTGATCAGGTTAAATTATCAGGATTTGGTAATTTTGACTTGCGCATTAAAAATGAACGTCCGGGTCGTAACCCTAAGACAGGTGAAGATATTCCAATTTCTGCAAGGAAAGTGGTCACCTTCAGACCGGGTCAGAAATTAAAAACTCGAGTTGAAGAAGCTAACGACGGTAAGTAACTGTTATAGCTGGACCGTTTTAAAATAGATTAACTGCCTTATAAAAAGTCAGTGGCTTATCGCCACTGATTTTTTTTGCCTTCAGGGACCGCTCTTTCACATCCATGTGATCACGGCATTAGTATATCCTTATACGTCATGAAGGTATGTCGATTTACCATGGACCGCTCTTTCACATCCATGTGATCGTGGCATTAATACAATCCCTATATGTCATGGTAAAAAATCGACGGCCTTCAAATACTTAATCTATGCTCAATGCGCTGAGGGAGGTCCCACATCTCGCTGGTGCTCGTGATGGGATGATGGTGCTCGTGATGGGATGCTAATGCTCGTGATGGGATGACGGTGCGTTTCGCTTTTGCTTGTGGCACTTTACAAAACTTCAGCACACTTTACAGAACTTCAGCACACTTTTTGGGACGGTATCCACACTACACGTCATACCGGCGAACGACTAAATGGACCTAGGAGGTAGAGCGAAGCATGGATGCCAGAGCCGAGGCCGGTATCTTAATAACTTCACGTTTACCGGAAACTGTCGTTAATGGTACTTAGTACACGCTCTCCAGGGCACAGAATGTCTTGTTTTAACTGATTTAGTGGTATGTCGTTAGTATCGTTTATCTCATGAAAATGCCTTGCTGTGGGGTCTAAATGCAACAGCCCTGTTAATATCTCGCCTCGTTCTTTATGCTCTTCTATGTCCATCATCGCTTTCATTCTATTTGTGGTGTCGTAATCAGCTTTAAGCTTATGAATACGTATCAATGAACCATCATGTAAACATACATCTTCAAATGTACCTTCAGGCACCTCTGCGGTTATTTCTTCATTAATTGGAATAAAGTCAGTGACAGCACCGGTGCGGACATGTTCTTGTACGTAATCATATGAGCGAGTAGAGCCGGCATGATTATTAAACGTTACACAGGGCGATATAATATCGATAAAGGCAAAACCTTGATGGGCAATGGCTGCTTTAATGATCGGCACTAATTGCTTTTTATCACCAGAAAAACACCTAGCCACAAATGAAGCGCCAAGTTGTAGTGCCATGACACATAAATCAATGTCATTAAATAAGCTTATATCACCGACTTTATTCTTAACACCTTTATCTGATGTTGCTGCTAATTGCCCTTTAGTTAAGCCATATACGCCGTTATTAGCCACCATGTACACCATATTAAGCTGACGTCTTACTACATGCGCAAACTGCCCTAAACCTATTGATGCACTGTCGCCATCGCCCGACATCGCTAAATAGGTTAAATCTTTATTGGCCAAATTAGCACCTGTGGTAACCGATGGCATACGCCCATGGACGGTATTAAAACCATGGGAATTATTTAAAAAGTAATTTGGCGCTTTTG
The DNA here is from genome assembly GCA_040779355.1 of Colwelliaceae bacterium BS250. Taxonomy (GTDB): domain Bacteria; phylum Pseudomonadota; class Gammaproteobacteria; order Enterobacterales; family Alteromonadaceae; genus Thalassotalea_A. The sequence goes on from JBFONS010000017.1 coordinate 81,243, forward strand.
ACGAGCAGCCAATGCCCGACATTTTGGCAATTTTATGGGGTTCAATTGATAACTCTGCACAGGCGTGCACTATGGCGGATGATATGGAGTCATGCCCGCAACCGGCGCAAAGGGTTGAAATAGCACCTTCATAATCGCGATACGTTAAGCCTAAGTCATTTACCGGTAAATCTTTGTGTTTGAATGTTGATTTTGCAAAACTCATGATTAACCTACCTCTTGATTAGCATCTTGCACAGCTGATTTACTTTGCAGTTCGGTTGATATTTCTGTGCAGATAAATTCTGCAGTAATCGCGAGGCCATCAAAGCATAATATCGGTTTAAGAAGTGCCGGATTAAGCTCAAGTTCATTGACTAATAAACTTCGCATTTGGGCATCACGATTTTGTTCAATGATGAATATTTGTTGATGGGCATCGATATACTTTTTGATCTCACTGCCAAATGGAAATGCCTTAATGCGCATTAAATCAACTGGAATACCTTGTTCTTGCAGTAAATGTCGAGTTTCATTAATCGCTTGAGTGCTTGTACCGTAATAAATTAAGCCTATTTTAGTATTGGCTATGCCTATTGAAACTTCAGCTTTGGGCATCATAGTTGCGGCAGTGGCAAATTTTCGTTCAAGGCGCTGCATATTATCAACATAATCGGCAGATTTTTCGGTATATACGGCATCTCTATTACGAGAGGTGCCGCGGGTAAAAAAGGCGCCTTTATTGGGATGAGTGCCTGCTAAAGTCCGATAACAAATGCCATCTTTGTCAATGTCTTGGTAACGACCAAAGTTATCAATAGAGTCAAGCTCGCGCATTGACAGTACCTTGCCTAGATCATATTTTTGCTTATCATTCCAAGTAAATGGCTTAGATAAATGTTCATTCATGCCCAAATCTAAATCACTCATAATAATGACTGGGGTTTGCAATCGGTCGCTTAAATCAAAGGCTAGGGCACTAAATTCAAAACATTCTGATGGTGATGATGGAAAGAGTAACACGTGTTTAGTATCGCCATGTGACGCATAAGCACAAGATAAAACATCAGATTGCTGAGTACGTGTTGGCATACCCGTTGATGGGCCGGCGCGCTGAACATTCATTAACACGACCGGGATTTCAGCAAAATAGGCTAAGCCAAGAAACTCTGCCATTAACGATATACCTGGACCAGACGTTGCGGTAAAACCACGAGCGCCATTCCAACCCGCGCCAATGGCCATGCCGATAGCGGCTAGTTCATCTTCTGCTTGGACTATGGCAAAGTTCTTTTTACCTGTCGCGGGATCAATACGTAAACGCTGACAGTAACTGGCAAATTTTTCGATTACAGAAGTCGATGGCGTAATAGGATACCAACCGACAACCGTTGCGCCGCCATATACCGCGCCAAGGCCACTGGCTGTGTTGCCATCGACCATTATTTGATTACCAATAAGGTCACGGCGCTCTACTTTTACTGCCAATGGGCAACTAAAATGGTTAATGGCATATTGATAACCCAATTCAAGCGCATAAACATTGGGTGTGATCAGTTTTTCTTTACCTTTAAATTGGTCACCCACTAATTTTTTTAATACCGGAAATTCAATACTTAATAATGCCGCTAGAGCTCCAACATAAATGACGTTTTTAAATAACTGTCGTTGCCTTGGATTTTGATATTCTTTTAAACAAATTGCCGAAATAGGGATGCCTAAATAATTGATATTGCTATGAATTAAATGTTCAGGTAATTGTTTCGATGAGTCATAAATTAAATAGCCGCCATCAGTGACATCTTCAATATCGGCGACAAAACTTTGGGCATTCATGGCCACCATAATATCGACTTTACCGCCGCGGCGACCGAGAAAATTCTGTTCATTTACTCGCACTTCATACCAGGTTGGAGCACCTTGAATATTAGACGGAAATATATTTTTGGCACTTACCGGTATACCCATACGCATCATCGCTTTGGCAAACATGTTGTTTGCGCTCGCCGAGCCTGTACCATTGGTATTAGCAAACTTGATGACAAAATCATTTACACCCGCTTTTATCATTTGATGGTCGCCTCTATATTGGTTAAGGTCAGTTTTTGCATGTCCCACGCGCCAGTAGGGCAGCGCTCTGCACATAAGCCACAGTGCAAGCAAATATCTTCATCTTTTACCATGATGTTGCCGGTTTTTAATTTGTCAGATATCAAATAATCTTGTTCATCACAGGCTTTATCAACATTAAGCTTACCCTTGAGTAGCTGTTGCACTGGCGTGGTATCGTCATCGATATCCGCAATGAAATTAATACAATCAACAGGACAAATATCATCACAAGCCGAGCATTCAATACAGGTGCTTTCGGTGAATACTGTGTGCACATCGCAATTTAAACAACGTTTGGCTTCATCAAGTGCGAGTTGTTCATCAAAGCCAAGCTCAACTTCAACGGCCAGTTCTTGCACTGCTTTTTCCCAACTAATATGAGGTACCGCGTGGCGTACATCATGGTCGGTAATATTTTGATAGCTCCATTCATGCATGCCCATTTTTTGGCTGGCAAGGTTAAAGTCGCTGTCAGTACGCATTTTCGGGTCAACGCCTTGGCACAATAAATCAATGGAAATAGCCGCTTTATGACCATGCGCTACCGCAGTAATGATGTTTTCTGGGCCAAAAGCTGCATCGCCGCCGAAAAACACCTTATCGATAGTTGATTGCAGTGTTTCTGGCTCGAGTACAGGTTGCTCCCATTCATTAAACTCAAGCCCTATGTCTCGTTCAATCCAAGTAAATGAAGTGTCTTGGCCAATAGCAATTAACACCAAATCGCACTCAGCTAATAAGGTGTTACCGGTCTTGCTTAATACGCGATTACCGCCGCGGTCATAACAAGAACTTACTTCATCAAACTCAACGCCAATAAATTTACCGTCTTTAACAATAAACTCTTTCGGGGTGTGGTCGGCAATAATTTCTATACCTTCGGCGGCCGCATCTGCTTTTTCCCAGGGGGAGGCTTTCATTGCGGCAAAACTTGATCGCACGATAACTTTTACATCACTAGCACCTAGGCGTTTAGCTGTTCGGCAGCAATCCATTGCGGTATTGCCACCACCTAACACCACAACACGTTTTGGCGCTTTATCATTATGACCAAAACTAACGTTTGATAACCAATCAATACCGATAGCAATGTTGGCATCGGCTTTGGCTACACCTTTAATGTTAGTTGCTCGACCTTTCGGAGCGCCAGTACCCACAAAAATAGCATCGTAGTTATCATTTAATAGTTTATGTAAGCTGGTTATGGGGGTACCAAACTGACAGGTAACGCCCATATTTAATATGTAACCTATTTCTTCATCGAGTACTGTTTCAGGTAAGCGAAAGGCAGGTATTTGACTGCGCATCATACCGCCAGCTTTAGCATCACGGTCAAAAATGGTGATGTCATAGCCTAGCGGGATTAAATCTCTTGCGACTGTGAGTGATGCCGGACCTGCGCCTATTAAGGCAATGCGTTTACCATTTTTTAAACTGGGGGCTTTGGGTAGGAGTTCGCTAATATCATTTTTATAATCTGCGGTAACACGTTTTAGACGACAAATGGCCACGGGCTCTTCTTCTACACGGCCACGCCTACATGCGGGTTCACAAGGCCGGTCACATACTCGGCCTAACACCCCAGGAAAAACATTGGACTGCCAATTAATTAAGTAGGCCTCGGTGTAGCGTTTGTCGCTGATAAGTCTAATATATTCAGGTACAGGAGTATGAGCGGGGCAAGCTTGTTGGCAATCAACAACCTTCAGAAAATGATCGTATTTAGAAACATCTGTTTTTTTCAAAGCAACGTCCAAATGTAATTAACATCCTACTTACTAATGTACACAAATTAAGCAAAAGGTTAAGTGTTTTTTGTTATTTATTTGAAATTAACGCTGTTTTTGTTTAGTTGATTATTAACACCAAAGTTATTACTGTTTAATCGCTAACAAGTGCTTGAGTGATTATTTTATTTACTATGTATTGATATTTTTTATGAAACCACTAAGTTTTAGCTCTGAATAAACTTGCTGTGCCATGTGCAATCATACTAGCAACTATTGCCACTACAATTCCGGTAGAAATAGCGGTTACTTCAATAGGGACAGATAATTGATAATCATAAAGGGTGGCTTTGGCTATGCTTAAATCGATATTAGCCACGAAGTAGTAAATCATCGTTAAATAATCATTGTTAATTAATTGACTCACTTGTTCTGATAGCGCGGTTACCCTATCGACTAAATCCATCACTAAGTTGCCTGAAGCGCGGATACCTGGCTCACTATTGGTTTGGTAGCGCTTAATGAGTAACAATAAATCGCCTTGATAATGCTGGTCGGCAATCACTTGATAATTACTTAATTGATATTTAGCTTCATCTAGATGCCCTGATAAACGCTGGGTGTATTGGTGAATAAAACTTGGGATTTGTACCGCTAAGATAAAGTTTACCGCGAACATTATTCTGTCAAAAGTGTGCACTAAAAAACGTAACATAACTCTCCAAATCTATCCATAATACCAATCCTCATAACTAACTGTTCATTTTTAATGGTTAAAATGAATAACTACTGCGTTATAAAATTTATAAGTAGAATAACTACTTACTAAATTTCATGCCTTGTATTTATCCATTTTTCCTCATGAAAAAGTAGAACGCTTAATTAAGAGAACTGGTATTAGTTGCGATGCTATTATTTAATCATAAAGCAAAGTACCAAAAAATCAAAAGCTTAATGAAATTTAAGACATTCGTTCTGGTTATCTAAATAAATAATTTACACTGTGACTAACTACAACGATAGCAAATCAGTTAAACTCTTACCTTATTAATATCTTTATACGGTTTTCATCATGTTTACTGACGAGCAAGTCGTTACGCAGTGCCAGCAATGGCTAGACAAAATAATTATTGGGCTTAATTTTTGTCCGTTTGCTAAAAAAGAGTTTGTGAATAATTCAATTGCTTACCCAGTGTTGCGTAATGTTGATTTTGACGCGGCCGTTACTGAATTAGTTAAACACTGTAAACATTTAGATGAACATGATGAGGTCACTACCGCGTTATTAATCTTTGCCGAAGATTTTAGTTATTTTGAAGACTTTTTGCATTTAGTTAATGTCGCCGAAAAAAAGCTAATTAAACAAGGTTATGAAGGCATCTATCAAATAGCTACGTTTCATCCTGATTATTACTTTGCTGGTGTTGATGAAAATGATGTCAGTAATTATACCAATCGTGCACCTTTTCCTATCTTGCACCTTATTCGTGAAGATGATTTAGAGCGAGCGATAAACGCTCACCCTGATCCTGAAGGTATTCCGGATAAAAATATTGCGGTGTGTCATGCCAAAGGTTTAAGCTTTTTTCAATCTTTTTTACAGGCATTAAAAAAATAACATTATGACTACTGAAGCTTCTTTAAGTATTTATTTAACTGAATTTTTGCTGATTGCCGCGGTACATTTTTTGGCTGTTGCCAGTCCAGGACCTGACTTTGCAATAATAGTAAAACAGAGCATTAGCCGTGGTCGACAGCACGCTTTAATGACGAGTGCCGGCATTGGTTGTGGCATATTGTTGCATGTAACCTATTCATTGATAGGCATTGGCTTGTTAATTGCCAATAGCCCTAAGCTATTTAATGTACTTACTTATGTTGCCGCCGCTTACCTTTTTTATATTGGCGTACAGGGTATAAGAGCAAAACCAAGCACCGATAATACTGTAGAGCAGAATAAACAAGCAAAAACACAAACCTTAGGGAAAGCGTTTTTAACGGGGTTCTTAGTCAATGGTTTAAACGTTAAAGCGACATTGTTTTTTGTGTCATTGTTTTCTTTAGTTATATCAACATCGACCCCCATAATAGTACAAAGTATTTATGGCATTTACATGGCAATTGCGACCGCAGCTTGGTTTTCGTTTTTATCAGTCATATTAACGGTTGATAGAGTACGAGCAAAGTTACTCGCCAAAGGTTATATCTTTGATCGAATAATGGGTGTAGTGCTTATCTTATTAGCTATCAGCATCTTAATTTAAAGATGGTCTAGCGATTGTTTAATGATTGTTTACAATAAATAATCACTATTTAGTCGCATATTAATAACCAATGCGTGAGTTATAGAGCACTATCTATTATAATTTACGCAAATAGTTCCAATAGAAGTGTATTTGTGGAAAATAAAAAATTGATCGAAATAGGTGGCAGCCTAGAAAAAGCTCAGCAAGGCGATTATAAATTAGATGTAAGCGCTATTTTCAAAGAAGGCTGGCAACTAACCAAAACCAACAAACAAGCGATTGTTACAGGATTAATGATGATCCTGCTGCTTGGCATTGCGTTTACCCTTACTGCTAGTGAATATCTGGGCGGTATGGAAGAAGTAATAAAAGACCCACAAAAACAAATGAGCATTAATTTAATTGCCACCGCTATTTTATGGCCATTTGTGGCAGGTGTCGAAATGATGGGTATTTCGCATGCTGTAGGCATAAAAACTCGCACCGGTTTTATTTTCGCATTTCTAAAACGTAGTGCTTATACCGCCTTAGCGGCGTTAATTATTGCTATCTTTACTTCTCTTGGTTTTTCTTTGATTGTACCAGGTATCTATTTAGCTGTGGCGTTATCGTTAACTATTCCATTGATTGTTGAGAAGAACATGTCACCAATGGCCGCTATTGTAATGTCTTTAAAATCGACTCGTTTCCAGTGGTTTAAGCTATTTCAGATATATTCAATATTAATGGCCTTATTAATTGCCAGTTTTATCCCTGCGTTACTTGGCGTTCCTGCGGTCTTTGCCACGGGGATCTTTATCGGCGCAATGGTTTGGTTAGCACCACTTTTTTATAATATTAAAGGCATTTTGTATCGCGAAATTTTTGGCGTACGTATGCAAGTGGTCGATAATGGCACCGGCAACAAGCCTGAAACTTATTTTTCAGCATAACAGTAGGGTATAACAATGAAATGGATTTTATTTAAAAGCTTTTTATTAATGTCAGTCATTATCATGATGATAATGCCTTTTTTGTATGAGACTAAAACGCAAACAGACGTTTCTCACATAATTATTGAAACTAAGCCTATCGTTATTGATGTTGAGCAACCACTGCATGATGTCGATTTACCTGATTTTGCAAAAATATCACATATACCGACTCGTAAACACGAATTTTTTAATTTTTTAAAACCCGCAATCGCCAAAGAAAATAACCGCTTAAAAATGCTTAGAATTGATGTGTTAGCCCTACAAGCAACGTATAGTGAGTGGCAAATGGTGTCTGAAAAACAGCAAGCCTTATTAAATAAATTAACGGCTAAATACAAGGTAAAGAGCTCTTTACCAATAAGCGTTAAAATAACTGCACTGTTAAATAAAATTGATGAAATACCGCAAGAGTTAGTACTTGTACAAGCGGCGAATGAATCGGCCTGGGGCAGTTCTAGATTTGCACGTATAGGACTAAACTTCTTCGGTATGTGGTGTTTCAAACAAGGTTGTGGACTGGTACCACAAGGCCGAGATTCTGGTTTAAACCATGAAGTTGCTTCATTTTCGAGTATCGATAGCATGGTAGGGCATTACTTTCACAATATTAACACTCACAATGCTTACAATTTATTTCGTAGCATCCGCGAGCAATTACGCGACAATGATTTAACCTTGTCTCCACAAATACTGGCGACAGGTTTATTGCCTTATTCTGAACGAGGCATGGATTATATCGTTGAAATCAATGCCATGATGCGACATAACCAGCGCTATATAAAAACCTAACGACTTCATTTATTAAAGCATTTAGGCAAGCCAACGAATGTCAGCACAATATTTCAATTTATCTAAAGAGTTTATCCAACCATGATCAAAAACATACTAATTGCTGGCGCATTATCGCTAGTATCACTATCAAGCCAAGCAGTAGATATGGAATACAAAGGCTTTTATCAACGCTTAGATCTTATTAATGATAATGAGCTAGACCAAATCACCATGGCTTTTTATTTGGTTGATTATCAAACAAGAGATCGCTGTGAATTGAGCAAGGCAACTATGCTTGCTAAAGATATGTCCGCGATGGATATAGATATTGCCGCTGACGGCGAATTGTTAGTACCTTATTCTGAAGATCTTTATGATAAATTTGCATTTTTAAGAGTAGAGCAAGCTAAGCCTCGTCAAAACTGTACTTTGCAAATGCAAATTCAAAGCAAAGACAAAACAAAGACCGAGTATAGCTACGCAGAACTCGCGCTATTGACCGCTCAAATGCAAGACTTAGTTGATGGTTTTGGTTCGTTCTTATGGTTCATGATGCCAAATGTTGCGGGTTTGCATATTAGTTTGACGAGTACCGATGATATTGCTTTTATCGCCGATGATTTAAATACTGGCTTAAACTGCACCGACAATAAGTGTAATTTAGCGGTAGATATGGACAATGAATCTACCAATAAAGCGATTTCTTTTGCTCCTGCACCTATGGTTATTTCACCTTGGATTGCAGACGATTAGTTGTCGTAATTATTACTATGACTTAAATATCAGCATCAATAATGAAAAATGCTTACCGCATCAATTAACTAATAAAAATTACGCCCAAGACACGCAAACGACATCTAGGGCGGAATAACCAAGACGATTAAAAACCAAGATTATTAAAAACCAAACTTCCAAACATCATTTTCAACACGGCCAAAATTGAATAGCGCTAAATATTCTTGGTATTCAGGTGTACCAGGCTCTGGTAATCCAGGTATACCTGGAGGTAAAAAGAATACTTCTCTATCGCCACCAAAAGTATAGATACTTTGTTCACCAGTTTTTTTGTTTCTGACCTCAACAATATCAAAGTCATATTTTATCGCTTCAGAACCAGCACTTGGATCAAATTCCGAATATAAGGCTCCCCATGCACCAGCATCCAACGGCTGCCATTGTTTACCGTAATTGCTTACCCAAACTTTAGTGGGATTGAATGGAATACCAAAACCACCAAAACAGACCATTTTTTCGTACATCACACCACACTGGTGCCCTGGTCTCGCTGACCATTGTGCGGCATCGGTTATTTTTTGCCAATCCTTACCATTACGACTTCGCCATACATCGTTTAAATAGGGGAAATTACCGAACTGATCAGGTAAAAAACCAAACTCTCCGCCTAATAGGTATATGTATCCATTGTTAACTAATGTTGCGCCACCGGCTCGTTTCGCCCATGGGGCATCCGATTCTTTGTGCCAATTTTTACCATTAGATGAACTCCATACATCGTTATAATAAATACGACTTGGTGGACCACTGCAATCTTCACCTTGAATAATTGCACAATCATCATTAGTTGATCCCCCAAATACATAAATACGTCCATTTAACACTTCAACCATTAAACCGGCTCGACCAGTCCAAGGGGCGCTACCAGTCATCTTATTCCAATTTTTTCCGTCTTTACTACGCCAAACATCATTGAAAAATTCTGATTCAGGTGCATAGGCAAGACAACCGTCTGGGGTTGGTGCTACACACACAGGTGTGAAATTTTGCCCTCCAATAACGTAAATGTAGTTACCTTTACTTACGGCTTTGAAATATGCTCTGGCAGGCCAATGGTTTTGATCGTCAGTGTCTAATATCTTTTGCCAACTGCTGCCTTTGTTAGAACTAACCCAGACGTCACCAAATAATTCACTATCATTAGCAAATAGAGGATCAAATTTAGGTTTGCGTCCGCCCATTAAATAAAATTGACCGCGATGATTTACAACTTGTAAACCGGCCCTTTTTTGCCATTCTGTTTCACTTTGAATCAGTTGCCAAGAGGCATCATTAACGGAAGGTAAATTTATTGAGTGTCGCTTTTCTGTAGGTTTAGCGAAACTTTGAAAGCTGAAATTTAAAAAAACCACCAACAAGGTTATTAAATAACGTTTAAAATTTATACTCATCACTGTTTCCTTATCTTTAGCATTGTGGCTAGTTTATTTGGAAAACAAGACTTAGACAGGCTGTTAATGTATATCAATAGTAAACCTGAACACGACATATCAATGTTTTATAGAGATACATTAAATGTAGAACATAAATTGAAAATTAGAATTGTTTTTAGCGGCGTTACTCAATTTAACGTCCAATAATAACCCGCTGCAGCTGGCATTAGTTAAAAGTAGAAAAGGACGATGGTCATTTTCGTGCATAGCGTTGCCGTTTTATAATCGGACCAACCAACACCATTCAGGCGAATAAATGCGCCTGCAGTCCTCGCTTGAATATTCGTCTACAGATTGATTTTTAGACAAAAAAAACACCGCCTTAGCGGTGTTTTGAGGTATTGGTTAATGCTTAAATTTCAAAGCAGTAACGCAAAGCTTTAATGCAAAAATTTACAGGTGCACTTTAACCATTAAGCTTGCAACTGATTCGTTATCTAAGCCAGAGATACCGAATTTGTTATGCCAATATGAGTACTCAACACCAGCTTCAAATTTCTTTGGTACGCCGAAGTATTTACCAACATCTAAACGAAGCTGTGGGTTAAAGTGAAAATCTGAAGCGTGAGTGTCTTGTGCTGATGACCAGTCAATAAAGCCGTCAAACATGAAGTCTGCACTACCTAAACTAAATGGTAAGCCCCAAACAACCGTTAACTGTTGATCATTGTCTGTTTGCTCGTTGTTGGCTTGATATAGGTTTGCGTTAAAGTAAGCAAAGCCAGGAAGTTTTAAATCTACACCAACACCAACTAAATAGTTATCAAAGCTGTTTGAGAAATATTGTGATGATAATGTATCGTGTTCCCAAGTCGTCGCAATAAATACATCTGAGATAATACCAAACTCTAGTTTACTATTTGTTAAGTAGCTTAAGCTTAAACGTGGTGATAATTCAGAATAAGTTTCATCAATCGCTGGGTTATTACTATCTTCCTTAAAGTCTAAACGGTCTGCAAAGAAGAATAAATCGCCCCAGTTATGGCCCGATGCATGCTCTAACGTCACAACAGTTACGTCATCATTAGGTGATACTTCGTATTCACTTAGGTTCTTTAATAAAGAGATAGAATTATCGCTCCATAACATTTCTGCTTGCGAACTAAATGACATAAGTGATGCAGCAGCAAGTGCCACAGAAGATAAAGCTTTAAAAGTGTTGTTCATGATTTTCCCTGAAAAATAATGAGATAAGTGTATGTATTAAATTTTTATGTTTTAAGTGATTTATTATGAATGCTATTAAATCACTGGTTTTAATCATGGCTAAGCAGACTAATTATTAGAATATGCCTTACTGATGATTTATAAAGGGTGGAAATTCTCCACCCTTTGAATACCAAGTAAATTTGAGTGACTGATTACATGAACGCGAATTTAGCTATGAACAATGCGGCTAAAAACAGTACGCTCGGGCTGATTTCTGAGAATCGACCACTGAATATACGAACCGCTGCGTAGCTGATAAAGCCAAACGCAATACCGTCTGCAATTGAGAATGTTAATGGCATAGTCACTAGTATTACAACGACTGGTACAGAATCCATTAAATCATCCCATTTAACGTGTACAAGACCGGCAACCATTAATACTCCAACAAAGAATAATGCGCCTGCAGTTGCATATGGCGGGATCATACCTGCTAATGGAGAAAAGAATAATGCCGCTAAAAATAATACGCCAACCGTTACGGCGGTTAAACCAGTACGACCACCAGCACTAACACCAGCAGTACTTTCAACGTAACTGGTTGTGGTCGATGTACCCATTAACGAGCCAGCAATAGTCGCTGTTGAATCAGCTAAAAGTGCTTTTGATAAACGCGGAAGGTTACCTTCTTTATCAAGTAAGTTACCACGCTGTGCAACGGCAATTAAGGTGCCTGAAGTATCAAATAAATCAACGAATAAAAACGCAAAGATAACACTGATCATGCCAACGTTAAATGCACCTGCTATATCTAGTTGCGCAAAGGTTGGTGCTAGTGATGGTGGCATTGACATGATGCCGTTGTATTCAACGTTACCAAAGATAATGCCTAAAATAGTCACAACTAATATAGAAATCATTACTGCGCCATTTACATTTAAACTCACTAGGCCAACAATTAGAAATAAGCCAAGCGCTGCCATTAGCGGTTCAAATGCGGTAATAGAACCAAGGGTTACAAGAGTTGCATCACTACCAACAATCACACCTGAGCTTTTTAACGCGATAAGCGCTAAGAACATACCAATACCGGCTGCGATACCAAAACGTAATGAATGCGGAATTGAATTAATTATCCATTCACGTACTTTAAATAGGCTTAATAGAGTAAACACCACACCGGAGATGAATACACCGCCTAATGCTACGTTCCAGCTATAACCTAGCTCCATAACAACAGTAAACGTAAAGAACGCGTTTAAGCCCATGCCTGGTGCTAGAGCGATTGGGTAATTAGCATATAGGCCCATTACTAAACAACCAAATGCAGCGGCTAAACATGTTGCTACAAATACCGCTCCAGGATCCATACCCGTCATAGCAAGCATCGTTGGGTTTACAAATATGATGTACGCCATAGTAAGAAAGGTGGTAAAACCAGCGATAATTTCTTGCTTAACATTGGTGTTATGCTCTGCAAGTTTGAATAGTTTTTCAAACATTTATTGTGATCCTAAAAGAATTGAAAGTATTTAAACCGATTTTACAAACGGTATTAGTTAAAATAAATAAACTGCAACTATTAATTTGGTAAAGCAATTTTACGTAAATTAGTGGCTAATTAACAGAAATAAGTCGCTAAAATCTGCTAATTTTCACTAAATTTGATGTTTATTTGATTTCGATTATATTTAATAAATCTTTATCATCGACTTTAATGCCTACTGAATGCGAAAAATCTGTTGCGCTAGGTTCGCTGTCAAACGCTAAGTCGCCACCATTAATTACGCCAGTAGTTAAATCAACATCTTTAAAGTTGAACAGTTGATGGTCGCATAAATGCGAAGGTACTACATTTTGCATCGCCGTAAATATTGATTCAGCGCGGCCAGGGAATTGCTTATCCCAGTCACTGAGCATTTTTTTGACGTTTTGACGTTGCATGTTTGGCTGACTACCACACAAATTACATGGAATAATAGGGAACTGTTTTAGTGCAGAGTATTGCTTAATTTCTTTTTCTTTACAGTAGGCTAATGGGCGAATAACCACATGTTCACCATTATCGCTCACTAATTTAGCTGGCATTGTTTTGGTTTTGCCATTAAAAAACATATTTAACAGTAAGGTTTCAATCATGTCATCGCGATGATGGCCAAGCGCAATTTTAGTGGCGTTTAATTTTTTAGCTGTACTGTATAAAATACCGCGGCGTAGCCTTGAGCAAAGGCTGCAGGTGGTTTTACCTTCAGGAATTTTATCCATTACAATTGAGTAAGTATCTTCTTCGATAACATGGTACTCAATACCTAATTGCTGTAAATATTCAGGCAGTATATGTTCAGGGAAACCCGGTTGTTTTTGGTCTAAGTTAACGGCAATGATATCAAAATGGATAGGGGCAGAGCGGCGCAGTTTTAATAAAATATCTAACATGGTGTAGCTGTCAGCACCGCCAGATAAACAGACCATGACTTTGTCGCCATCTTCAATCATATTATAATCGAAGATTGCTTTACCTACATGGTGACGAAAACGTTTTTCTAACTTAGCAAGCTGCTGTTTAGTGATTTTATCGACGCTTGTTGGCGTTGGCGACGACTCTTCATTGTTTAAAACGTTTAACATTGCAGATACCTAGTATGGAAAATGCGCATTATACCTGCGGTTGAGCAGACAGAAAAGCGCAATATCTACAAAATTATCGACAATGTTATATTAATACCAATTGAGATAAATATGTGATCTACTTTTTGCTGAGGGAAAAGGGATAAATACAAGGCATGAAATTTTATAAGTAGTTGTTCTACTTTGAAATTTTATAACGCAGTAGTTATTCATTTTAACCAGCAAAAATGATCAGATATTTATGTCACTTGGTATAAGCGAATATTTACTTTAAAAATGGTGATTGATAGCCATCAGGTTTTAATGCTAATAAGTCGCAGTTTAAGCGGTCAATGACATGTTCAGCAGTATTACCAATAAGCACAGCAGATAAACCGGTACGGCCGACAGTGCCTAATATAACAAGCTCTGCATCAATATTGTTGGCCACTTTTTCAATGACATCTTCAGGGAGACCTTCTTCGACATGTAAAAATTTATCATCGATATTAAATTTCTTAGCGTGGGCTCGCATTACCTCGAAATGATGGTTTTTCATGGTGTCATTATATTCACTGGCATCAAACTCAGGGATTTCGATAGCAATGTTGATTGGTGTGCCTGGGTATGAATTAACAAAGTGGGTATCGGCTTTAATCAATTTACTTAGATTAAGAGCTTCTTCGGTAATTTTGTTATTTAGCGATTGATGTTCTTGCTCTTCACTACCGGCATTAATTGCGGCGAGTATATGGCCGTTGTCAGGCCATTGGTGCTCTTTTATAAGTAATAGCGGTACCCAGCACTTACGAATAAGATGCCAGTCAGTGGGAGTGAATATAACAGATTGTAAAGTAGGGTGATCATGGGTGTTTTTTAGTACCACATCAAAATCATGATCTTTCACTGCCTGTAAAATTGCTTCAAACGGACGGTTGTGCCACACAACTTTACAGTTAATTTCTTGATTATAATCTTCAACAAGGTCTTTTAACCATGTTTCTCGGCCATTAACAACCGTGGCACGCATTGCTTCACGTTCATCGCCAGATAACATGGTGGTCATTTCATAGGAGAAATCGTAAATAGATAAAAACGCGGTAATTTTAGCGCCAGTGCGACCGGCTAAGGTGCAGGCTCTACTCAGTGCTTTTTGTTCTATAGTCGTTGGGTCAATAACCACAAGTATGTTTTGATAGCTTTCCATTTTACTCACCAAAAAATTAAACCTTAGTGATTAAGCTTAATCTTATATTGCGATTGTTTCAAATTTGTTGGTGAATAAATTAAAAAGAAATGAGATAAATGGTAACTAATTGATTAAAATCAATTTTAATATAATTACCATTAATTGAATTATTTGTTTGAGTTGGGTGTTTGAATTACTTAACTAGACCAGCAAGCTTATATAAACCATCTTTATCTAAAATAGTGATAAATTTATTTTCAACCGCGATCAGGCCTTCTTTTTGAAAGCGAGTCATCAGTCTTGAGATGGTTTCTATAGTTAAACCTATGTAGTTACCAATTTCACTGCGGGTCATAGGTAAGTTGAACTGGATAGTAGATAAATGTCTAGCACCTAATCTTTTGCCGTAGCTTGCTAAGAATGTGGCAAGTTTTTGTTCGGCATTTTTTCGATTTAACAGCAATAACATTTCACTATTACAGTGCAATTCGTTACTCATTAAATTCATTATCTGAGCTTTTAACTTAGGAATTTTATTAGACAAGGTGTCTAACACTTCAAACGGAATTTCACACACCATAGACGTTTCTAATGCTTTCGCAAAACTTGGATGTTCTTTATGACCTAGGGCATCAAAGCCCATCAAATCGCCCGCCAAATGAAAACCGGTGATTTGTTCTTCACCTTGCTCAGAAATGATATAGGTTTTAAATGTACCTGAACGAATTGCGTACAGCGTATGTAGTTGTTCGCCAGCTTGGAATATTTGAGTGTTTTTTTGGATAGGTTTTTTACGTTGGATTATATCGTCTAGTAAATTTAATTCAGTATCATTAAGACTAAATGGCAGGCACAGTTCACTAATGCTGCAACTTTGACATTTGATATTATTGCTGTTTGGGTGAGCTATGGTTAATGGCATTTTTATACTGACTTATAATCCGTTAAATATTGTAATGATCCTACTAAAATATCAGTTTAAGGGCAATAACCATTGAGTAGATACCATAAATAATCAGTAAAACGGCGGTTATTTTGCGCGTAAGAGGCGATTTTAAGGTATCAGTTATAAATTTAAAACCTGCGGCTAATGTTAATAATGCCGGTAAAGTACCCAAACCAAAGGCTGCCATTATTAATGCGCCATTTAACCAATCGGCACTGGCTAAGCTCCACGTTAAGGTTGAATAGACTAAACCACACGGTAACCAACCCCAAATTGCGCCGAGAAATAACGCTTGCTTGATGTTAGTGACCGGAATGAAACGTTTACTCAATGGTTGAATAAACTTCCATAAATGCCTACCTAGGGCTTCTACTTTGTTGATCACAAATAGCCATTGGCCAATATATAAACCAAGTAAAATCACAAATATGGCGGCAACTAATCGTAACCAACCAATATGAATACCAATTGACTGCGCCGCTAATGAGCCGGTAAAACCAGCAATAGCACCCGCAAGGGTATAAGATAATATTCGGCCAGTGTTATAACTGAGTATTAAAGCAAAGGCTGATTTTGGCTGTTTATTAATTGCGCCAGTAAGCATGGAGGTAATGCCACCACACATGGCAACACAATGGCCGGCACCCGCAATACCAATGAGAAACGCGGACAGAAAATCGAGGCTCATTATTCGCTCTTATTTACTTTTGTATCACGGTTAGATTTGTCAGCTTCGGAGTTTGTTGTATTTTCATCATTAGCATTAGTTTTGCTATTATCGTTAGGGCTAGATTCGTCATCTTCAAATAATATACTCATGCCTTGCTTTTCTAAGTCATCAAATTGTTCACTTTTTACCGCCCAAAAAAACAAATAAATGGCAATGGCGGTAAAGAGGATAGCAACAGGGATCAAAATATAAATAACACTCACAGTATTCGCCTTTAAACTTGTTTAAGTAATCTTAATGAATTACTGACTACAATGATAGAACTTGCTGACATGCCTAACACCGCAAAATAAGGTGTAATGAAACCACACACCGCAAGTGGTAATACAATGGCATTATAAATCATCGCCCAAGCAAAATTTTGTTTAATAATGCGAGCAGTTTTTAGCGAAATTGTGCGTAGTTTTAATACACTCGATAAACGATTGTTAAGGAGAATTACATCTGCACCACTTTTGGCTATTTCAGTACCACTGCCCATAGCAATAGCCACGTGCGCGGCGGCAAATACCGGTGAGTCATTAACGCCATCACCAACCATAGCGACAATTTTACCTGATTGTTGCTTACTCGCTAAAATGTCTAACTTATCAGCGGCACTGCAACTGTCATAGGTCTGTTGTAAGCTGACTTTATCAATAAATTTATCAACGCCGGCTTTGTTATCGCCGCTGATTAATAAGGTTTCTATTGTTGCATTATGCAAATTTTCGATAACTTGTTTGGTGTCATCGCGCAGTGCATCATCTAAATAAAAGGCACTGATGAGTTGATTGTTTATGATCAGCAAACATTGCGCACTTTGATGCTTTGCGCTGATGTTAGTAAATTCTGTTAACCAAGACGCTTTACCAATTTTAATCTCTACATCTTGATAGTTACCGGTAATGCCGCAACCAGGCACCACCTTAACGTCACTGACGTTAATATTATGATCTCTATACTTCAGGAACGCCTTGGCAATAGGATGCTCAGAATGGGTTTCTAGTGCTGCAGCTATTGCTAAAACATGGTGTTCGTCTAAATTAATGGCGCTAGGTAAACTGTTTACGGTTACGTTGAGCATAGCAACATTGGTTAAGCTAAATTTACCGTTGGTTAAGGTGCCGGTTTTATCAAAGGCATAGCAATCAACCTTGGAGATTGTTTCTAACACATGACCACTTTTGATCATGATGCCATCCTTATTCAAACGAATAGTCGCGCAGGTAAGGGCGGTTGGTGTTGCTAGTGACAGTGCACAAGGGCAAGTGGCGACTAATACCGATATTGTTATCCAAAATGCTTCATCAGGGTCATTTATAGACCAATAAACAGCGGTAGCAATAGCGGTAAGTAATATCAGCGCAACAAAGTATTGGGCAATTTGATCTGAAAGCTTAGCTATCGCCGGTTTATGTGCTTGTGCCGATTCACTTAAACGAATTAAATTAGTTAAAAAACTATCTGAATTAGTTTTAGTAATGCTAATGGTTAAGTTGCCATCACTATTCACTGTGCCAGCAAATACACGACTGCCAAGTTCTTTTGATACAGGAGCGTGTTCGCCGGTAAGCATAGACTCGTCAACACTTGAATTACCGGCAATAATGTTGCCATCGCCAGGTATTGTTGCACCAGGTTTTACGATTACCGTATCATTAACTTGCAGCTGTTTAGCGCTAATGATTTGTTCACTGTTGTTGGTTATTTTAATGGCACTTAACGGCATAAGCTTTAATAAATTTGCTGACACTTCAGCCGCTCTAGCGCGAGCTCTAAATTCTAAAAACTTACCAATCAATAATAAGAAGGTAAACATGGCGACAGATTCAAAATAAACTTCACCCGATTGATTGAATGTTGCCCAGGTACTTGCACCAAACGCTAAAATAATAGCGATTGCAACAGGCACATCCATGGATAAATGCTTTGCTTTTAACGCACTGATTGCACCTTGATAAAAAGGTAATGCGCCAAAGGTAACAATAGGTAGCGTTAAGACAAAACTGGTGCCTCGCAAATAAGCTAAGTTATGTGCTTCTAAGTCACTGAATGCGCCAAAATATAAACCAAAGGCGATCATCATCACCTGCATGGTTAATATCCCCGACACACCTAAACGGCGGATAAACGCTTTACTCTGCTTAATATTATTTTGCTCGGCCATGTTCGCTTTAAATGGCAGTGCTTGATAACCCACTTGGCCTATAGCTGTTAAAATTTCACTGAGCTTTAATTGGTCATTATGCCAACTAACAGTGGCGCGTTGAGTGGTCGCGTTGACTTGAATTTTGGCAATGTTAGGATTTTTAGAGAGTTGTTTTTCGATTAACCAAGCGCATGCCGCGCAAGACATACCGTCGATTGACAGTATGGTTTCTTTGCAATCGTCAACATCAAAAGTGAATTCACTTTGTAAATTTTCATCATCGATAAATTGATTACTGGCAAGCGCATCTGGAATACTGGCATCAACTTTATTGCCTTTCTCGCTGCGAAAACGGTAATAGTCACCGAGATTGTTTTCAACAATAGCACTGGCCACAGCTTGGCAACCATAACAGCACATAGACTGAGATTTGTTGTTGATAGTAACGGTTAAATCTAAGCCTTGTGGGATAACTTCGCCACAATGAAAACAATCATCAGTCATATTAAAATTGCAGTTCAAAGTCTCTAAATTGTTGCTGAGGTAAGGCTAGGGTGGTTTGCATACGCCATTGATCATCAAAAGGCGTGATTGAAATTTTCCACTTGCCGTTAATGTCGTTGTCAAAACTTTGACGTAACCAGCCATTACCATCGGTTGTTAATTTTAATGAAAAATCGCGTTCACTTAACGTCGAGTGATGAAAGTTAACATTAAGCATAGGAAATGCTTTGTCAATACCAGTAGGTTTGAGGATGATTTCGTTATTGGTCACTTGCATATCAAAATGCACACCGAGTTTTTGCGCAAGTTTAAATTTACGGATATCTTGGTTAATACTTTTACCTTTTTTATAGTAGTCATCGACAACTACTGAATCAGGGTTGGTATTAGCAATAAAAAACACAGTTGTACCTACGCACACTGAAATTAATGGTAGGGCAAAAACAAGATAAGCCCACGGCTCTTTGTACCAAGGTGTATGCATTATGTTTACTCGAATATGAAATTGGCGCTATTTTATCGTTTTTTTAGAAAACGACAAAGCGTTATTGTTAAAATAGTATGCGATTACATGCTTAAAAACGTAAAAACCTGCAATCGTATATTAATTATTCAGTGGTAAATAAAATAAAACCCTGTTTAGCAATGCTAAACAGGGTTTTGATTAGTTTGTGTTAATTACTGCTGGTTAGATAAACTGTATACGTATGCACTGATCACGCGTATTTTATCTTCACCTAAAATGTGTTTCCAAGCTGGCATAACACCCGCACGGCCATTCGCTATTGACTCTTGAACCTTACGTTCAGAACCACCGTATAACCAAATGTTATCAGTTAGGTTAGGCGCGCCTAATGGAATACCCATGGCATTACTGCCTGTACCATCGCTACCATGACAAGCCGCACACATTGCAAACTTTGGTTCGCCTTTAGCTGCAAGAGCTGTATCGACTTTAGCTGCTCTGTCTGGGTTTAAGCTTAATACATAAGCCGCCACTTCTTTAACGCCTTCGTCGCCAAGCATAGTATTCCAAGCGATCATACCGTTTGCTTTACGACCATGTAAAAGTGTTTGCTCAATAGCATCGCCATTGCCAGCGTATAACCAATCTTTATCAGTAAGGTTAGGGAAGCCGGTGGTACCTTTAGCATCAGAACCATGACATTGAGAACAATTTTGTAAGAACAAACGCTGACCTATTTTAAGGGCTTTTTTGTTGGTACTTAATGTTTCAACATCTAGCTTGGCAAATTCGGCAAAAATTGGGCCGTATTTAGCATTCGCTTGATCAACTTCTCGGTCATACTGTACTAGCATACCCGCTTCTTTAGCCGAAATTACCTGGGCTTCAGAATCAGCAAGGCTCATGATGTCTTGGTTTGAACTTTTCCATTTGAGTAAACCTTCCCAGTTACCTAAGCCAGGGTAAAGCAATAAATAGCCAAAGCCCCAAACAATAGTTGCTAAGAAGAAATTACTCCACCATTTTGGTAGTGGGTTGTTTAACTCTTGGATGCCGTCAAAGGTGTGATCCATTGGTTCACCTTCTTCAACGCCAGCGAAGTTTGTTAAACACCAGCGCAGTAAAAGGTAACAACCAACTAAGGTACCTAAAGATAAAACGGAAATCCATATACTCCAGAAGCTAGACATTATTATTAGTCTCCTGTTTATTATTCACTTTTTTATTGTCAATTTCGTTGTCGTCAAAAATAGACGTAGCAGCTTCGTCAAAAGACGACTTACGCTTTTTGCTGTAAGACCAAAGTACTATGATAATAAATAGTACAAAGATTAAAACTGTAAATATGCCTCGTAAGGTGCCGTAATCCATAATTATTTCAACGCATGACCAAGTGATTGTAAATAAGCGATAAGGGCGTCAACTTCTTGCAAACTATCCTTACCAGTAATACTTTTCGTGCTCGCGAATTCTTTACCTGCGTTAGCAATGTCGTCACTTGAATAAAGTGGTATATAATTACCTTCTTCATCTTTATGACTACGATTCTTTGTTAACATATTAAAGATTTCCATCTTATCGGCCGAAAGTTCGTTTGATGCTGCTGTTTCACCTAACCATGAATACGATGGCATATTAGATTCAGGAACAACTGAACGAGGGTTCATTAAATGGGCATAATGCCAATCATCTGAATAACGACCACCAACACGAGCTAAATCAGGTCCTGTACGTTTAGAACCCCATAAAAATGGATGCTCCCATACTCCCTCACCAGCAACTGAATAGTGTCCGTAACGCTCAGTTTCAGCGCGCAATGGACGGATCATTTGCGAGTGACAGTTATTACAACCTTCACGGATGTAAATATCACGACCTTCCATTTCTAACGCTGTATATGGACGTAAACCGTCAACAGGAGTTGTTGTTTCTTTTTGGAAAAATAACGGAGTTATTTCAACCAGGCCACCAATGCTGATAGCCATAATTGTAAATATAAAGAAATAACCAACGTGTTTTTCTATTTTATCATGTTTTAACATAGCTCTGTCCTTACGCCGTTACTTCTAGTTGTTTTAAACTGTGGTCTTTAGCACCCATAGTTTTAAACATGTTATAAGCCATTAGTAGGAAACCAGACACTACTAATACACCACCAACAAAACGAATGAAGTAGAATGGGTATGAAGCTTGTAAGCTTTCAACAAAACTGTAGGTTAATGTACCGTCGGTGTTAACCGCTCTCCACATTAAACCTTGCATTACACCAGAAATCCACATAGCAACGATGTATAAAACAACACCTGTTGTGTGTAACCAAAAATGCACACCGATCATTTTCACACTGTACATGCGGCCTTGATTAAATAGCACTGGAATTAAGTGGTACATGGCACCAATTGAAACCATAGCAACCCAACCTAGAGCACCAGAATGTACATGACCAACAGTCCAATCAGTGTAATGAGAAAGTGCGTTTACTGATTTAATCGCCATCATTGGTCCTTCAAACGTAGACATACCGTAGAAAGATAATGAAACGATTAAGAAACGTAATATAGGATCGTGGCGAAGTTTATGCCAAGCACCAGATAGCGTCATGATACCGTTGATCATACCACCCCAAGAAGGTAGGAATAATACGATAGACATAACCATACCAACACTTTGCGTCCAATCAGGAAGTGCCGTGTAGTGTAAGTGATGCGGACCAGCCCAAATGTATAGCGATACTAATGCCCAAAAATGCACAATAGATAAACGGTAAGAATATACCGGGCGCTCTGCTTGTTTAGGTACAAAGTAATACATCATACCAAGGAAACCAGCAGTAAGAAGGAAGCCTACGGCATTATGTCCATACCACCACTGCATCATTGCATCAATGGCGCCAGGGTAGATTGAATAGGACTTTGTCCAAGTTAATGGGATAACCATAGAGTTACCGATATGTAATACGGCAACGGTTAAAATGAAACCGCCAAAGAACCAGTTAGCAACATAGATATGAGACGTTTTACGCTTCATTAACGTACCAAAGAATACGATAGCGTAAGAAATCCAAACAACAGCAATTAATATATCAATTGGCCATTCTAGCTCGGCATATTCTTTTGAAGAGGTAAATCCCATAGGTAGAGTGATTGCTGCAGCAACAATTACAGCCTGCCATCCCCAAAAGGTGAATGGGATTAACTTGCCACCAAATAATGCTGTTTTACAGGTACGTTGTACTACGTAGTACGACGTGGCAAATAGGGCACTGGTACCAAATGCAAAAATTACTGCATTGGTGTGAAGAGGACGTAAGCGAGAGTATGTTAGCCAAGGTGTATCAAAGTTTAACGCTGGCCAGATTAACTGGGCGGCAATTAAAACACCTACTAAGGTACCAACAATGCCCCAAATTACAGTCATTACAGTAAACTGACGTACAACTTTATAGTTGTAATCCATTTCTGCTAGATTGCTTTGACTCATATTTAAAGGTTCCACATTTATAATTATTAAGTTGATGTGAGTATTCTATACTGCTATTTTTGCTGCGGTAAGCGCTTTCAAAATTTTCGTATCTATTAGTTATAGTTCAAAAAAACAGCACTTTACAGGAACTGGCTTTTCGGCGTGAATAATAAAGGTTAGCAGCGCTTATGTCACGCCTAGTTATGTAAAAATATGACTTGGATCAATAAAATGTATGAATTTGTAATCAATTTGTTCAAAATGCATATGTTCACCATTCTTTCTCTTAACATAAGTAACTAATTATGCGCGTTTTTTATACTATTACAGCGGTTATTATCTCTTTAGTCGTAGTCGCTTTAATTAGCAACGATAACGGTGGTAATGAGCCTAATAACAGAACTTTAAATAGTTGTGATTTCTCCAGTTCAACATGCAATCAAACATTTGATTTAGGTGAGGTAGAATTAATCACCAAACCTCAACTTATTAGCCCTGAAACTGAAATTAGTTTTTCTTTAAACTTTACTTCGAGCAATGCCGTTGTTATTAAATCTGCATGGTTAGAAGGCAAAAATATGTTTATGGGCAAAATACCGTTATTTTTCAAAAAAGTATCGTCATCGAAAGCTCTGAATAATACTAGTACAGCTCACTTAGAAGATCCAATTTTGATGACTGCAATGACATTTAACGCAGACACTATGATTGGCGCTTGCACCGAAGAGCAAATGATTTGGAAAATGGTGGTTGTAGTAGAAGTTGCTGGGGTGGAGCAGTTATTGTTTTTTGATTTTATCAGCCAATCATAACGGTATTAATTAGCCTGAGCATGATCATGTCAGGCTAAAGTTGGAGTTGAACGATTAACCTAATGCTAACCAGAAAGCGACGCCGATCATTAAACTGCCTGAAATTCTATTCATTAACCGAACATTTTCAGCTTTAGCTATCATCAAGCCTAACGTTTTACCGCCTGTTGCATAAAGCATCATGCAAGTAAATTCAGACATTAAAATAATGCCCACTAAAATGCTTAATTGCAGATGAATTGACTGCTCAGGATTTATAAAAGGCGGCAATAAAGAAATCATAAATGCCCAGCCTTTAGGATTAGCAATTGCAGTAACAAGGCCTTGATTAAAAAGAGCCTTTCGAGAAACACTCTGAAAAGATTCTTTATTGTGAGTGATTGCCATCTTACCTTTTGATAACCACATTTGAATACCTAAGTAACCAAGGTAACCAGCACCAATTATTTTAAATAATGAAAATATAGCAGGGAACTGCAACATAATTGCGGCCACACCGACAACAGCCGCCACCGCGACAATAGCCACACCGAGTAATTCACCTAGCATCATCCACATAGTGCGTCTTACGCCAATACTCATGCCTAATGTTAACGCGAGTGTCATACACATACCTGGGGTGATACTTACGAAGAAAAAGGTAGGGATGAATATTGCGAAAATGGTTAAGTCCAATGTGTAGCCTTTTGATTTGTGAACGTTAGAAATACACCCGCACCTTTTACTTCACTTTTGTGCCAGGTGCAGACTATATAATTAAAAATTAATCGTTAGGAGTTTTGAATCAATTATAAAGCGTTATGCTTATCGCTTGTATAACCTTGTTCAGCGGCTTTTTGAGACCAAGCAGTGGCCTGATTTTGATCTTGTGTAACGCCTTTGCCACTGGCATACATTAGGCCAAGGTGATATTGAGCCTTGGCGTCGCCTTGTTCAGCAGCTTTGGTGTACCACTCCACAGCTTGTTTATCATCCTGATCAACACCTTGTCCATTTTCATACATAACTCCAATGCTGTACTGAACCCCCGCATTTCCGTCCTCCGCAGCCATGATGTACCACTTAAACGCTTGCTTGTAGTCTTGTGTAACCCCTTTGCCATTATAATAGATAAGCGCAAGATGATATTGAGCTCTTGGATTGCCTTGTTCTGCTGATTTAGTGTGCCACTCAATCGCTTGTGTGTAATCCTGAGTATCTCCTTTGCCTTTTTCATACATCATCGCAAGGTTGTATTGATCTCTTGCATTACCTTGCTCTGCGGCTTGTCGATACCACTCAAGAGCTTGCTTGTGATCTTGTGCAACCCCTTTGCCTTTGTTATACATGTAACCAAGGTAGCTTTGAGCGCGAGCACTGCCTTCTTCTGCCGCTATTTTAAAAAGAGTGATAGCTTCGGGGTAATTATCTTTTCGGTATTCATCCTTACCCTTGTCAAAGTTTTCATTAGCAACAGCAGAAAAAGACAAAAGTAGAAATAAAAGGTGAGGCAGTAAACGCATTAAATAATCCTTATTTTTATTATTAACAAATACCGTATGACATCATAGTTACAAAATCAACGTTATTATTTTTACTAAGCCACCCACTGTAATTATTTAAACATCACAGTATTTTTATAATATTTTTATAAAGCCACCCATTGTAATTAGTTAAAAGTCACCGTATTTAATTATTGTGGATAAAATACTATATTTGAAAAGTGAGATTAATTTTAAAAATCTATATTTTGGACTTTAATTGATTAGGATTATGAAGTTTTGGACACAGTGAATCCATACACTGAGTGCATGGAAGATAAATTAAACTAGATATTTTGAGCTGTTTTTATTATTTGGCCTTCGTTTTAGATGGGCTTGATGAATATGTTCATCTAAAGAATCTGGTGCGCCAACGGCACCTTTAAAATATTCTTCAAAATGCTCTGTAATGGCAATCCAATTATCTTCTTCAATACCAATAGAAGCTAGTATTCGGTATTCTTTAGGATTTATATAACCGCACTTATCTTCGCGCT